>CAVSII010000003.1:0-480288 GCA_963727955.1 uncultured Acidimicrobiaceae bacterium | reverse complement strand
CCCGGGCAGCTCGAGTGGGTGGCCGTGCCCGGCGGGCGTGACGCCCCCTGTCCCGATTGTGAGGACAACGGGCTCAATGGACCGCAACGACCCGGTGATAAGTTCCCCACCGGGCACCCTTCCACCCCCGGCACACCCCGGGTGTCGATGCCTCTTGGTCCGTTCGGCAACCTAGGCTGCTGCGTCGTGCGCCCCCCTCAAGACCTCCCTCAGACGCCGCGCCCCGGTTCGCGTCGCCGCCGGTGGATCATTGCCGCCCTGATCGTCCTGGTCATCCTCTTCGCCTCCCTGCGTACGTTCGCCGTTTTCTACACCGACGCCCTGTGGTTCTCCTCGGTCAAGCTCCACTCGGTCTGGGTCAAGCTGTTCGAGATCAAAGTGGGGCTTCTGGTCACCTTCGGGGTCATCTTCGCCGTAATGCTCCTGGCCAGCCTGATGGTGGCCGAGCGCCTCGCCCCCAAGGGTCCCTCGCTCGACGCCGAGGACGAATTCGTCAAGCGTTACCAGGAGGTCATCGGCCCCTATGCCCGCTGGTTGCGGGTGGCGGTCGTCACCATTCTCTCCCTCATCGTCGGTTCGCAGGCGGTCGGCCAGTGGCAGAACTGGATCCTGTTCAAGAACAGGACGTCCTTCGACGCCACCGATCCGCAGTTCCACCGCAATGTCAGCTACTACGTCATGACCCTCCCGTTCGAGCAGTTCCTGGTGCACTGGGCGCTGGTGGCCCTGATCGTCGTCCTGTTGGTCACCCTGCTCAGCCACTACCTCAACGGCGGCATCCGGATGCAGGGCTCGCGTCCACGGGTACGTCCAGCGGTGAAGGCCCACATCTCGGTCATTCTGGGATTGCTGGCTCTGGTCAAGGCGGTCGGCTACTACCTGGCCCGGTTCAATCTCGACCTCTCGTCCAACGGATTCGTGCAGGGGGCCGGCTATACCGACGTTCACGCCCGGCTTCCGGCGCTCGAGCTACTCATTCTGGTGTCATTGGCGGCCGCCGTCCTTCTCATCTACAACATCCGTCGTCAGGGGTGGGCACTTCCCATCCTCGGGGTCGGACTCTGGTTCCTGGTCGCCCTGACGGCGGGGACCATCTACCCGGCAGCCGTCCAGGCCCTCAAGGTCAACCCGGCGCAGAACCAGCTGGAGCGGCCGTACATCCAGCGCAACATCAACGCCACCCGGGCGGCCATGGGCCTCACCAACGTCACCACCGTTTCCTATCCGGCCTCGTCCAATCTGACCGCCTCCGAGCTGACAGCCAACAGTGACACCCTGGCCAATGTGCGGCTCTGGGACCCCACCCAGACCCAGCAGACCTACGACAAGCTCCAGGACATCCGGACCCAGTACCAGTTCAACTCCCTGGCCATCGACCGCTACGACGTCAACGGCGTCGAGACCCCGGTCATCGTGGGCGTGCGGGAGATCAATGACAGCGACCTACCGTCGTCGTCGTGGGTCAACACCACCCTGCAGTACACCCACGGCTACGGAATGATCGTGTCGCCGGGCACCACCGCCACCATCAACGGCGATCCTCAATTCGCGGTGGGCGGTGTCCCTCCCAACTCCAACAGCGGTCTGCCCACCATCACCCAGCCCTCCGTCTATTTCGGGCTCAACAACGCCGGATATGTGGTGGCCAACTCCGAGCAACCGGAGATCGACTATCAGCTGTCCAACGGCACCAACGTGGAAACCCACTACAAGGGAACCGGCGGGGTGCAGCTGTCGAACTGGTTCGACCAGGCCATGTTCGCCGTCCGCTTCAGTGATTTCAATCTACTGATCTCCAACCAGATAACCAGCGGCTCCCGCATCATGTTCGACCGGGGCGTGCAGGCCCGAGTGTCCAAGGCCGCTCCCTTCCTGGCCCTCGATTCCGATCCGTATCCCGTGCTGATCAACGGAGGCATCTACTGGGTCCAAGACGCCTATACCACCACCGACAACTACCCCTACGCCCAAAACGCCGACACCAGTGCTCTGCCCGCCACCAGCGGACTCAACCAGAACTTCAACTACGTGCGCAATTCGGTGAAAGTGCTGATCAACGCCTACACGGGGGCGATGACCTTCTACGTGATGGATCCGTCTGACCCCATCATCCAGACCTACGAGAAGGCCTTCCCCGGGATGTTCACACCGGCATCGAAGATGAGTGCCCAACTGCGGTCCCACCTCCGTTATCCCGAGGACATATTCGTGGTGCAAGCCACCGCCTATGGCAAGTACCACATTCGCAATGCGGCCAGCTTCTACACCGCAGCAGACGCGTGGGCGCTGTCGCCTTCGCCCGGTTCGGGCTCACCTTCGCAGGCGCTGCAGACGACGTACACCACCAATGCCCAAGGCTTGCAGGTCTCGACCGGGCAACTGGTCCGCATGGCCCCCCTCTACCAAGAGCTACGCATACCCGGTCAGTCACAGCAAAGTTTCAACTTGCTCGACGCCTTTGTGCCGATATCGGGGCAGAGCCAGATCCAAACTCTGTCCGGATTCATGATTGCCGGCTGCGATCCGGGCCACTACGGGCAGCTCGAGATGTTCGTGACGCCGCGCAACAACCCGGTCAGCGGACCGGCCATCGTGGCCGCCAAAATCGACGGTACCGCCGCCGTGTCGCGCACCATCTCGCTCCTCAACCAGAACGGATCGTCAGTTCTCCTGGGCAATGTACTGATGATCCCGGTGGCGGATTCCCTCCTTTATATCCAACCGGTGTACGTCGAGTCGTCCCGCAATGCCATACCGGAGTTGCAACAGGTCATCGCCGTCTACGGGAACCTGCCGGCGGCCATCGAGCCCACGCTGAGCGCAGCCCTGACCTCTGTCTTTCAGGCACCGGTATCGACCACCACCAGTACGGGGGGGACCGGGACCCTGTCTCCCCAGGTCCGCGCCCTGCTGGCCCAGGGGCAACAGGCCTACCAGCAGTCCCAGACCGACCTCAAGGCGGGAAACCTGGGTGCTTACCAGACCGATATCAACAACCTCGAGGCAGACCTCCAAGAGGTCCAGCAGCTGACGGGCACAACCACGCCGAGCGCCGCCTCGACGCCACCGACCACCAGCCCGACGTCGACCACCACCACGACCAAGCCGCCAACCAAGGCATCGACCACAACCAAGGCGCCAGCCACAACCAAGGCGGCGATCACCTCGACGCCCACCACCCGGACGGGCTGACCCCAGCGGTTGGTCGGGCTGAACCTCTCCGGGCACCGCGCCGAACGGTCTACGGCCTGGAGGTGCTATTTTGTCCACTGCGACGCGGGGTGGAGCAGTCTGGTAGCTCGTCGGGCTCATAACCCGAAGGTCGTGGGTTCAAATCCCACCCCCGCCACCATTGAACCGCTGGTCGGCGCGTCTCGTGCATAGCGCACAGGCGCCTGACCAGCGGTTTCGCGTTTGGGCGAGTGGGCGGAGATGCCGTTTCTCGGGGCTTTTTGTCGGGACCTACTCACCCCTGTCGGCAACACGGTCGCCGAACTCGTCCCCGGCGACGACGTAGCTCAAGCGTTGACCGCCGCTGCCTACGACGGCGTGATCGAGATCCTGACCGCGGCGCTCACTCGTGGACAGGCGACCGGTGAAATCACCACCACCGCCACGCCCGAAGCACAAGCCCAGTTACTCCTCCTCCTCTTCCAAGGCTCGGCATTGGTCTCTCGCGGCAAGCCTGAGTCTGAGCGGTTCACCGCTGGGATCGACGCCGCGCTAAATGCCCTCCGCGCGTGTTGAAATTCCTCGTGTTCTCCGTCATCGACACCCATCCGGGCCATCTCAGCCAGCAGGCCATCGCGGACCGCCTCGGGCTCACCAAGGGCACAGTCAGTCGACAGATCGAACGCCGCCGTCTCTGCAGGGATGATGACCGTCCAGGTCGCACCACATGCCCGCCGCGAGAATGTCGTCGCCTTGACCAAAGCCGGCACAGCACTGGTCTGCAAGGGTGCTCATCACTTTGCCGCGCGCACGACCACGCGTGAGCCGTGCATGTGCAGATCGCTCCGTTGCTCAAGCGAGCGCGGTCCAGTGTCCGCGAGAAGTTCCTTCAGTACGGAGAGATCGTCGGTTGATAGGTGTGGGGCCGCTGCCGAACTGACACGTTCAAGCCACAGGCGTGCATATCGGGCCAGACGGCCGGGGTCAGTGCTATCTCCTTCAAGTTCGAATACGCGCTCTTCGATCGCCGAGAATCCGGCTCTTTCCAAGCGTCGACCCCACTCCAGCCCGAAGTTGGGTAGTGATCGAGACCGCTCCCCCTTGAATGCCTCGATACAGCGGCCTTCTAGGCCTGGTTCGCCGAAGCCAAGATCATCGGGCAGGAAGCGCAGTGGGTCGGTGAACTCTGCGATCACAATCAGACCGGCGTCGCGGGTGGCGGCGTGGATACGTTGGAGCACGCCGTCGACATCGGTGAGGTGATGCATGAACATTGATGCCCAGGTGAAATCCACTAGACCGGTTTCTGGCCAGTCGGTGTCGAGGTCTGCCTGGACTGTTCTGATTCGCTCTGTAAGTCCGCAGTCCAGTGCCTTTTCGCGAATTCGTTCCAGCATCTCATCTGACGCGTCAACGGCGACGACCTCGGCATGGTCGAATCTCCTGGACAGCGCTAACGTTCCAGCGCCTGTCCCTGCACCCAAGTCGACGATGCGGCGAACGTTTGTGGGAATGGCTTGCTCTATCCATCTCATGACTTCGTCCCAGTAGGACCGTGTGATCTCCGCGTCGAGGTCCAACATCTCAGCGAGGGATCCAAGGCCCTCCGACGAACCACTTGAGCCATTACCGGTATGACCAGCGTGCGCATGTTCCATATACGTATCGTAAGCGGCTGATGCTGTTGAGGCATGTAGTCTTGCCAAAGACGCAAGACGAGTCCTGTCGCATTCCTCCGAGACTTGAGGTAGCCCACGTGCGGAAGGCCTGAGGTTCGCCCACCCTCCTTGGCCACCCTGAAACGGACTCAGGTTGTGGAGGGACGCAGATGAGCTTTCTCACCGTCATGGTCGAAGATGCAGAGGACCTCGACCGGACCGCCGTGGGCGCTGAAGGCGTGAGGGGTCATGGTCGAAAATTCCGCCGCTTGACCCGCCTTCACGAGGATGGTCCGCTCGCCCAGTTGCAATCTGGCGGTCCCCGAAAGCACGGTGAACCACTCTCTGCCGGGATGCACGTGGAGCACCTTCTCCTCGGTTCGAGCCGCTGGCTTGGCGCGAATCTTGGCAACGGTCACCCCGTGGGGACCTCGTTCGCGGGGCGTCAACAGCCAGGTGGTCATCCCTCGCGCGACATCGCGCTGGGGCCGGATGACGACGTCGTCGTCATCCACTGATTCCAACAGTTGATCGAGCGTGGTCCCTAACGCCCGCGCGATTGGGAGGAGTTGATCGAGAGCCATTCTTCTGTGGCCCGTCTCGATACGGCTCAAGTTTGAGGGGCTCAGGTGGCAGTGACGAGCGAGGTCGTCGAGGGACCACCCTCGAGCCACTCGTAGCCCCCTGATCCGGCTGCGCACCACGTCTTCTAGGTCCACGTCTTGCGTCATTAGCAAGAGTGTATGCGGTAGAGGCATCTCCCTCTGAATAATCGCTCTCAGCATTCGGGTACAGAATCCGACGGTCTCAAAAGCGGGGAGTGGTCGGTGCCGTCGGGGTCGCCAACATCATGATCATCTCCGTCCTCGAAAGACGCTCCGAAATCGGGCTACGCCGAGCTCTCGGCGCTACCAGGGGTCACATTCGAGTCCAGTTCCTCTCCGAAGCCGTGCTCCTCGCCCTCATCGGCGCGGCTGCGGGCGTAGGAGCGGGTGCCCTGTCAACTGCCGTCTATGCCACGACCAAGCATGAGCTCGTCGTCCCCGTCCTCGCTTGGGGCGGGGGCATCGGCGCTGCCCTCCTCATTGGCGCATGCGCAGGGCTTTGGCCTGCCCTACGTGCCGCCCGCATGTCACCCACTCAGGCGCTGTGGAGCATGTAACGGGCTCTCCGCGTTGAAGTGGGGAGAGCTGGTTCTGATCTTTGCGGGTCCCGGTAAATCTGCGCTCGCGCAAGTGAGCACCCGATCCGTAGCGCGCCGGGCAAGTGCCACACCTTCCCGGTGTTCTGTGCCACCCCTCCGGGCGGCGAAGTGAACCCTGGGCGATCCTCAACCTCGGCGTCATCGGGGCCCATGGATGAGGTTACGAAACGAAGACCTTCGGTGAGCCAGCATCGCTCGTATCCACCAATCAGGCACCAGGAAGTCTCAACCTTTGGAATATCGAACGACACGTTTGGAGGGTCGAGCGACATCCCCGTCCCCCGCATACACTGCTCTTAGCCGCGCCAAGGGATCCGGGCCACGAAGGGGGTTGGAAATGCAACGGGAATTGTCTAACTCATTGATCATTCTGGCGGCTGTTCTAGCGCTTGGTGTGTTCTCGCTCGAAGTATCGGCTGGGGCAGCAACACCCGCCGCCCGATCGCCAAAACCGACCATTACGGGCTACACGCAGTATCCCCCGGTGCTCATTGGGTATCCCGGTGGCCCTGTCACGATCGCTGCCAATGTTACGAACGCCACGTCCTGTGAATTGAGCTCGAACGTCCCGCTGGCAGGGCTACCCGCCAATATCGCTTGTTCAAACGGGTCGGTATCGCAGAGCGTGACCGTGCCCCCCAACAGCACGAAAAAGTCCATGAGATACAGGGTCACTCTGGTCGCGAGAGAGAAGGGGACCGAACCGGCCAGCGCCAAGCTGTTCATCACAGTTGCTCCGAGTATCCTGAAAGATGCTACTAAGGGCTACCCTCCCATTTATTGTCCCGCGCCAGCTGCGAACACCGTCATTGGTTTGTATTGCAACTTCTCGGATGCCGCTCTCTCAGGATTGAACTTGACCGGGGCGACCTGGGACGACGTCACAGCCGAGTACGCGGATCTGTCGGGTTCGACATTGACAAGCGATAACCTTGAGGGCTCGCAGTTCTTCGACAGCGATATGGCCAGTGCAAACTTTTCGAACGCTAAACTCAACGGATCCAGTCTGTTGGACGCGGATCTCTCGGGCACCGATCTCGCCGGGGCCAACCTCAACAACGTCTACTCAGGCGGGATCGTCGGCATACCTTCTTCTCTACCGCCGAACTTCACACTTGTTGGCGGATGCCTCATCGGGCCGTCCTCCAATCTGACGTACGCCAACCTGACCGGTGCGGACCTCGCCGGTGCCAATCTGACGAACGCCAACCTGACCGATGCGGACCTCGCCGGTGCCGATCTGACGGGCGCCAGCCTGACCAATGCCAATCTGACGAACGCCAACCTGACCGATGCGGACCTCACTGACGCGCAGCTCACCGGCATCAACGTCACCAACGCCGATCTCACCAATGCCAACCTCTCCGGTGTTTCGTCCGGAGACATCAGCGGCACTCCGGGGGAGCTGTCGGCGAACTGGCAGATCATCGATGGCTATCTCATCGGGCCGGGGGCCTATGCGAACGGCGCGGACCTGACTCGTTTCTCAGACGACGGCGTTGATCTGAGTGGACTGGTTCTCACGAATGCCTTCCTATGGGAAGCATCTATGACCAATGACAACCTGACCGATGCCGACTTCTTTGACTCTTTTGTTGCCGTCACCCTCGATGACTCGAACTTGACGGGCGTGAACTTCGAGGGAGCAAACCTGAGCGAGGCGTCTCTCACCAATGTGGTCTGGTCGAACACGACGTGCCCCGACGGCTCCAACAGCGACAACGATGGGGGCACTTGCGCCAACAACTTGATCCTTCCAGACGCCCCCACCAACGTCTCGGCCGTGCCAGGTGATGGTCAGGCCACGGTGTCGTGGGCGGCACCCGACAATGACATCGCCGCTGAAGTCATCAGTTACACGGTGACCGCCAGCGACATCACCGCCCCGGGCACCGACGGCGACGGGAACACCTGCACCGGCACGGACCCGACGGACGCCTGCACCGTGAACGGCTTGACGAACGGCGACAGTTATACCTTCACGGTGACGGCGTTCAACGAGTACAACGTGCCTGGCTCAGCCTCTTCCCCGTCGAGTGCGGTGACGCCCGCGCCTTGACCGTCAGCATGAGTCACCTATCGCGTCTGTGATAGCCCTGGCTCCTGCCGGGGGTCTCTCGTGTAGAGAACTCCGGCACGGAGTCGGTTATCCACACGCCCGAATGTGCCGTTCATGGGCAGGCAACTACCGCGAGCGGTGCTCGCGTAGGTCCCGTTGGAGAGGTACCAGAACATCTCGAACCGAGGTGAAATGTCGGATCAGGTGAGGCCCTGAGGAGTTCGTCGGCAGGGCCAGGCGATCGCAATCGCGTCACCGGTTCACGCCGATACCCTGGGGCGAGTACCCGGCGGTTCAGGCCTTTACAGCGAAGAGTTTCCAGCTTCCGGGAACCCCCTTCAGCTCGTGCTCGCCCCGGTCGACGAACTCGATGCCAGAGCCGACGACGAGGTCGCGTACCGTGCTCGAGACGACGATCTCCCCAGTACCTGCGAGCGCGTTCACCCGCGCTGCGATGTGGACGGCCAGGCCGCCGAGATCATCGCCGCGCACCTCGCACTCACCGGTATGCAGCCCGATCCGAAGGTCGACTCCCGCTGCCGCGGTGGCTTGCCGGATGCTTTCGGCGCAGCGGATGGCCCGCGCCGGGCCATCGAAGCAGGCAAAGAACCCGTCGCCAGTCGTGTTGATCTCACGCCCTCGGGAGACTCTGAGCTCGTCCCGCACGATCCTGTCGTGGGTGTCAAGCAGCGTCCGCCAGCGGGTGTCGCCCAGTGACGCGGCCCGCTCGGTCGAGCCGACGATGTCCGAGAAGAGCACTGTGGTGAGCACACGCTCGACCATGGTGTCGAGGGTGGCACCCGTCAAGAACCGGGCCACCTCGTCGCTCAGGCGATAGGAGACGGCGGGGTTGAGGCCCACGTCGCCGCCGGGGAGCGCCACAAAGGAGGCGTCCTTTATGTGCTCGGCCAGGTACCGACCGTGGTCGAGGGGAAGGAGGGGCCAGTCCGTGGCCTGGAGTACGAGAGTCGGTGCCTGGACGAGGGGTAGGGCGTGCCGGACGTCCTGGGTCTCAAGTAAAACGCGGTACTGAGCCGCGGCCGACCGCGGTGTCGCCGAGGCGCGGCATGAGCAATGCCGCCCGACGGATGTAGTCCTCGTCGTGCACCATGCTCGGATTGGCCAGCCGAGCGAAGTCGTCGGTTCCCCAAGTGGCGGCTATCAGGCCGACCAAGGTCTCGATGAAGTCGGGACTAACCCCGATCGGGTAGTCATCGTCGACGATGAATCGGGCGCTGACATTCAGTAGCACCAAGGACGTGACCACCTCCGGGTGCATAGCGGCGTAGAGAATAGCGATGGGGCCGACCTCGAGGGTGGCCATCAGGGCGGCGCGTTCGGATCCGACGGCCTGCAACACGGCGCTGATGTCCTCGGTCAACTGCTCCCACGTGGGGATGGCCTGGGTCGGGACGCCGTCCGACGCACCGGTGCCCCGCCGGTCGAAGAAGATCAGGCGGCTGAACGAGCTCATGCGGGCCAGGAAGTCGGACATCCCGAGGAGTTCCCAGACCAGCTCGATATGGTTGCCGAGCCCGTAACAGAAGAGCAGGTCGAGCGGACCGTTCCCCATGACTTGGTAGGCGACGTCGGCCTCGCCGACCGTAACGTATTGAGTCCGTGGACGATCCATGACACAGGTCAGTCTCCCTTATCCCGACATCGCGGTCCAGAATCACGAGCCAGCAAGCCCGGCGCCGTGACCGACCATCGGGTCCTCAACAATTGGGACCCACACGAAAAGATCAGAACTCCTAGTGGCGGCAATCGCGGCGTCGGCCATCGCTGCTAGTTCTGTGCGACCGGAATTGATCCAACCCGAACATCCTCCTGCCGCCCGGCAAGCCTTCATACGCACCAGGGAACGACCGCGTCGGACCACAAAAGAGCCCGGGTGGGACGGGGCGACCTCACGGTCGGGCCGGCCATATGAGTCTTCCGCTGCGGGTAGATCGGAAGAACGGTCCCAACCTCGCGTCGCCTCAATGGGCGATTCACCCAGGGGCGGCGGGGGGACTCGAGCGACAGGAGCACTTTCTGTGCTTTGCCGGGATGCCGATTCGGTCAAGTATCTCGAGGCGGTGGCAAGACCCTCATACCGAATCAGTCCGGGTGCGCCGACTTGTTCGCTACGGGGCACCGAGGAAGAACGTGAGCCATCATGTCTCCGTGGACACGCCTCCCGTCAGATACGCCCAGCGCCAGGATCGGGCCTTGGCGTACCAGATTCAGGGGTCCGGCAATGTCGACGTACTGGTCCTAAGCGAGTGGCCAGCAAACTCTGATTCCGTATGGGAACACCCGTTGCATCTGCGGATGTGGCGAGTGCTCGGGTCGCTCGGAAGAGCGATCCGGTTCGACCGCAGCGGCATCGGATCGTCAGATCCCCACCCGGACGGTATGGTCGATCCGGCCGCCTGGCCGAGGACGCCTTGGCGGTGATGGACGAGGTGAGCACCGAGGGGTTGCCATCCTGGCGGAGGGTTGGTCCACCCATGCCGCGCTCGATGCTGGCTGCTCACCATCCCGAGAGGGTGAACCGGATGGTGCTGATGAACGGCTACGCCCGGTGGCTACGGTCCGACTCCTACCCCATCGGTGAGTCCGAAAAGTCGCTTTCGCTTGCTGGTACCTATGTCCGGTCGCGGTGGGGCACCGGCGCCATCATCTCAGGATCCACGCCGGGATTCACCGACGAGTACCTCGAGTGGTGCGCCCGCTACGAACGGGCGGCGGCCAGCCCGTCCACCGCCGCCGCCATGGCCATGGCCGCCTTCCGGTCCGACGTGACTGACATCCTCGTGCGAGTCAGCTGTCCAACGAGGGTCCTCTACACTGGTGATCTCGCCCACGTCAGGGAAGGCGCTTGTCGCTTTCTGGTCGAGCACATCTCGGAAGCGGAACTTGTTTCTGAACGCAGCGAGCTCTACTACGACCTTTCAGCAGAGACGGGCCAAGGCCTCGTTACATTCCTGACCGGAACGGAGCAGGCGGCGTGGGTTGACCGGCAGCTGGCGGTCGTGGTCTTTAGCGACATCGTCGGTTCAACCGAGCAACTGGCCCGCCACGGTGACCATGACTGGATCAGCCTTCTCGAGGACTACCAGGTGGTGGTCGAGGGCTATTTCAGTGGTGCTGGCTACGATCAACATCAAGCAGAGCGGGCGGCCACCAGAGCCCGCTGAGGCTCGGAGAGCCGGCGCTTCCCTACGTGGCCCTCCCCAGTTCAACGCGTAGAGCCATGTAACGCTTGGAGCAGAGCGGCAGAGGCTCCTGATGTAGACCTGTGCGGCCGTCGGGTGTCGAACCCGAAGGTCGAGTCAGCCGTCAGCTATGTCGTGGAACGCCGGGGTGTAACAGACGGCGACGAGCAAGCCTTCCGGGCTCAATAGCCGGGCCGTGATCTGGGTCCACGGCTCGGTGCGGGCATTGTGGATGAGTCGATAGCCCTTGGCCGTGAGTTCGCTGGCGGCCGCGGTGACGTCGGCGACCTCGAACTCGATACTGGCCTGAGGAACCGGGATGTCGGCTGGCCATTCGGCGGTACCGAAACAGGCATGTGCCGCTTCCGACAGGGGCCACAGGCCGAAGTGCTTCGTTCCTTCGAGCTTGTGGGTGAACACGTAGTCGCCCTCTTCGCCTTCGAAGGACAGGCCCAAGGCGTCCCGATAGAACGAGCGAGATGCATCAGCGTCTCGCACGATCGGGGCGACACTCGTCATGAACTCGACCTCCATCAGCTTCCACCTCCCTCAGCTGTTGCTCCAGTTCATCTCGTTATACCCGAGGACCGGCCACTTCCGTCCTCGCCCGCAGAGACGAACCCGAAGGTTGATCCGGGCTGGCAATTTCTCGGGACCCCGACCAGAGACGGGCCGATGATGAGTAGTGCAGCGCCTGGGCGGCTGCATGGGGCAGACGCCAAGACCAGCAACTTCGTCGGGTTTGTAGCCCGAAGGTGCTCGATGGTCGTGAACCCCCGCCACCATGTGAACGTTGGCCGGCGCGTCTCGTGCATAGGGCACAGGCGCCTGGCCAGCGGTTTCGCCTTCGGGCTGAGGTCGAAGATCCGGGTTTTCTCGGAGCTATTGCTCGGGACCTACCTCACCGTTGCACCATGCAGGCCTCTGGAGGCGGTCGCCGCGCACGTGGCCCGGACACTGCGGTTTCGCCATCGAGTCTCCAATCGAGATGGCTGCACGGGGCATCTCCTATGCAGGCACGACTACCAGCACGTTTGGCGTCGCTGCGGCCTGAGGTGGAGGAACAGCGGCAATTCCCGCCACTCAGCACAATGAAAGTGGGAGGCGAGGGGTGCGAAAGACCGGCTTATCGCCGTCCCCGGGCTCGCCCGTAGGAACGGTCCTAGCTCTCCCGGCAATCGATTGCTACGCGGCTCGAGACGTCGTTGGCCACGGTGACCGGTCGTGGTGCCTGACACACGCCGGTACCCCCTTTGAATTGGGGACTCCGCCCTGCGACGGTGTAGCGACCGACGGGCAAGTGGGCTGAGAACCGGCCGTTGGCGGAGAGGTCGATGGTGGCGATGTTCCCGTCCGACCCATGGAAGGTGACGGAGCCGCTGAGCGGTCGCGGCATCGTCCCAGCCGGGCCACCGACAGCCTGGAGTGTGCCGGCAACGGTTCCCTCGTCCGGAGGCGACGAACAGCCGGCGAACGACACCCCCGCACAGAGTGCTGCGAGTGCCGTGAGGACGGTCAATGGGGCCCGACGAACGGCACTCTTCGGTTTGGCCATCGTGGTCACTCGTTCCGGGCGACCTCGGGCCCTGTGATCCGATCGAGGATGGGGAACGTCGCGGCGATGATCGCCATCGACGCGGCCAGCCCTCCGATCACCGTGATCCAGTAGGAGAGTCCCGGAAGGCTGAAGGCGAGCCCCACCTGCGAGTGCAGGTAGAGGGCGGCCGCCAGCAGCCCGACGACGATGGAGACCGCAGCGACGAGGAGCAGGGGCAACGCACTCTCCAGCGTTACGACCCGGTGCAGGAGTTTTCGCGGGACCCCTGTAAGTCTGAGCAGGCTGAATGGCCGCCTCCGCTCAGTGAGACCGGCCGCGATGTTCACGGCCAGGCTGCACGCAGCGATGATCAGGCTGGCCACGATGATCACGTCAGTCATGGCCTGGATCATGGTCAGCAGGCGCGCCGTCGAGGGACCGAGCGCCTCCACGGTCACCGGTGTGCCCTGGAGCGGGAATGCGCGCTCGAGCTCCGTTCGCACCCGTTCGATCGCACCCGAAGACCCGTTCGTGGCGACGACGACCGCGCTCACTGGGATGGATGCGAGCTGCGTCGCCGACAGGTTCCAAGAGGGCCAGGTCGTGGACGACGCGTTGGCGGTGTGCCCCAGGACCTTCGAGAGAAAGTATCCGACGGACGCCACGGTGGCCCGCGGTGCGCATCGGCCGATGGCCGGAGTCTTGGCGAGTTCGGCACAGGCGACCACCCCGAACGATCGCCCCTGTTGCGTCTGGTTGGGAGCCTCATGGACCACCGCCACCCCTTGCACCCCCGGCGTCGCCCGGAGCTCGTCAAGGACCGAGGGAGGGACGGAAGCCACTACGGACGCCGTGGGGCAGTCGGTGGTCGAATAGGTGCAGAACGGGTCCGCGAGGGTACTCAGACTGGCGTCGGCGCTGCCCCTCCGGTTACTTGCGTCACCGAGCTGAGGGCACCGATCGCCGCGCTGGCGACGAAGAGGGCAATGACGAGGCCACTGACAAAGCGGAAGGCAGCCTTGGGGTTGTCGAGGAGGTGACGACCGGCGATGAGCGTGGCGGGGCCACTCGCTCTCTTCGCCATGATCCGCGACCCTGCCGTTGTGAACCACGGCCCGGCCAGAACCAGACCCACGATCAGCAGCGCGAATCCAACGAGGAGCTCGAGGAGCTGGCTCCCGATGGCGCCGGGCTTTCCGGCCGCGTCGAAGTAGGCGAGGAAGGCGATGCCTGCCAGCAAGGGAACGATCCGGGCGATCCCCGGTGGGCGCCTCCTGACCCGTCGCGTCACTCCTAGCGGCGAAATCTGTACCCGGCGCAGCGCGAGACGTGCGGAGACGACGGCGGCGATGGGGACTCCGACCACCGCGATGAGGATGTCGACGGCGTGAAGGGAGAGGTCACCCTGCGCCAACGGGGCCCCGGTGAACGGCACGTGGTACAGCAGTGGTCGGACTGCGAAGAAGAGTCCGAAACCGAGGACGACTCCGGCGAGGGCGGCGATGACCGCTTCGACGGCCGAAATCGTCGAGATCTGGCGAGGAGTGGCGCCGACCAGCCGCATAGAGGCGAAGCGCTCTTCGCGCCGGACGGCCGACAGTCGGCTCGCCGTCGCAATGAGGATCAGAATCGGCAGCACGAGCGCCACGGCCCCGCCGACCAGGATGAATTCCAGAACCGGCCCGCTCCCGACCACGCTCTGGCAGCCATAGCAATTCGCCAGCCCGCGGTGGATCGCCCCGATCTCGATGGCAGCCGGCTGCTTCGAGAGCTGGCCGACGCTGTGACCGATGACGATGATCAACGAGTTCGGCGACGGCAGTCCCGCGCTGCCGATGGTGCCCACCAGCCGACCGGGGTAGCGATCACGTAGCTCGTCGGCGGGTTGGGAGCGAAGCAGGCTCACCAGCTCGGGCGAGGCGAAGTATTGGTCCGGACCAGGCAGGCGGGACATTCCGGGAGGGATGGGCGCGCCCGGCCCGGCCGCCGCGACGTCGATCTGGTCGATGAGCTGACCCCCGAACGAGTCGGTGCTCGGTTCCCACCACAGGCCGCTGGCGGGCGAGGTCGGCGGTGTCGGCTGCACCGCCGAGTTCAGCCAGGCACCCCGATCGCTCTGGGCGTGGAGACCATTGATGCCGGCCAAGGCGGCCAGCAACAAGCCGACGCCGAGGGCGACCGCAGCAGCGGTGACGAGGACCCGCAGGAGGGCTTCACGACCACTCCCCAAGGTCAGCCGGAGGCCGAGCCGGATCATGCGCCGACCGCCACCGGGCTGGCGACCCGGCCGTCGCGCACGATCACCTCGCGGTCGGCGTAGGCGGCGACGCGGGGTTCGTGGGTGACGAGGACGACCGTGATCCCCTCCTCGCGGGCCACGCTGGTCATCAAGTTCATGACGAGCTCACCGGTCAGGGAGTCGAGTGAACCGGTCGGCTCGTCGGCGAACAGCACGTCTGGCTGCGCGACCATGCCCCGCGCCAGGGCGACCCGCTGGGCCTGGCCCCCTGACATCTCGCCCGCCCGGTGGCTTTCCAGCCCGTCGAGCTCGAGCCGGGCGAACCAGCTCCGCGCTCGGGCCAGGGCCTGTTGGCGGCGCATCCCGCCCAGAAGGAGTGGGAGGGCGACGTTCTCCTCGGCTGTGAGCTCCGGGACGAGCTGGCCGAACTGGAAGACGAAGCCGAAACGGTCTCGGCGGAGCCGGCTTCGCCGCTCCTCGCGCAGCGTGTCGATGCGCTGCCCGTCGAAAATCACCCGGCCCGACGTGGGGACCAGGATGCCGGCGAGGCAGTGCAGCAGCGTCGACTTGCCCGATCCGCTCGGGCCCATGACGGCCACGATCTCGCCCCGCTGCACGGACAGGCTGGCGTCGCGCAGCGCCGGGGTCTCGCCGAAGGAGAGCACGAGGTCCTGCGCCTCGATGATCGTGCCCCCGGGCGGGATGAGGGCAGAACCGTTGGGCGTGTTCATGAGGCAACCTCCGTGGCGAGTGCGGTGAGGCGAGCGGTCGTGAGGTCGATCCAGCGGAGGTCGGCCTCGAGGTGGAACAGACCGTGGTCGGCGAGGAGCGAATCGATCAGGGTTCCCTTATGTTTGAGGTCGGTGAGCTCGCGCATCCGGTGCAGGTGTGCGGCGCGCTGGGCGTCCAGGTACTCCTCGGCCCGGCGACCGAGCATCAGCGACAGGACGACCTTCACGAACAGATCGGTCTGCAGGTGGGGCTCGGCGGGGATGGGCTCCGCGAGCCACACCTCGACCTCGTTCCGGCCGGTCTCGGTGATGTTGTACCGCTTGCGATCGGGACCGGCTCCTGGCTCGGCGTCCCCGACGATCGCCTTCCCGTCTCTCGCCAAGCGGGAGAGCGTGGCGTACACCTGGCCGTAGGGCAGCGGTCGGCCGCGCCCGAAGTAGGTGTCGTAATCGCGCTTCAGGTCGTAGCCGTGGCTCGGTTCGCGATCGAGGAGGCCGAGCAGGGCCATGGGGACGCTCATACCTGAGAGCATACGCTAAGTGTATATATCTAGTCAATAGCTCACAATTAAGCTGTCTGGGGCGCTCCCCCCACGAAGCAGCTCATCATGGATGGTCGCTGATAGGGCAAATGAAGCCGATGCGTTGACCTCCCGACAAGATTCATACCTGAAATACCGCAGATTTGTGTGATATTCGTTTTCTATGTAGACTGAAGACGTGCCCAGTGACGCCGAGTTGACGTTCGCCGATCATGCCGGGCGCTTCTATGCCCGGCGTTACGGCATGGCTCCGATGGTTGGCCGGCTGATCGGCTACCTGACGGTCTGTGACCCGCGGAACAGAGCATCAGCGAGCTGGCCGAGGCACTGCTCGCGAGCCGGAGCGCAATCGCGAACGCCGTCAACACATTGGAGACCCTCAAGCTCATCCGGCGTTCCCGGGCGGCGGGCGAGCGGATGGACCGGGTGCGCGTCGACATGACAAGCCCCAACGCCACGGGATTCGACGTCTCTGAGTATCAGGAGCAGGCGGACCTCGCCCGAGAGGGTCTGGCCCTGCTTGCCGATGAGTCACCCGAGCGAAAAGCGCTGTTGTTGGAATGGCTCGCCTTCGCCGGGTTCCTGGTGGAGCGGATGCCGGTCTGGCAGCAGGAGTGGAGAGCACACCGCGAGGTGCTGCGTGCCGCTGGTGAGCTTCCCAACGATGTGACGTCACCATGAGGAGGAAGGCCGAAAGCGAGTCGGGCGAGACGGTGTCCGGCGACGTAACAGGCAATGCGATAGAAGTACGAAACCTCGCCAAGAGCTACAAGCAGGTGACGGTGCTCCAAGATGTCTCGTTTACCGTCCGGCGAGGCACGGTTTTCGCCCTTCTCGGGGCAAACGGCTCGGGCAAGACGACGACGATCAACATCTTGACCACCCTGCTCAAGGCGGACGACGGCACTGCGAGCGTCGCCGGATTCGACGTGGCCGCGCAATCCGCTGAGGTCCGCGGGCGCATCAGTGTGACCGGACAGTCCGCTGCCGTTGACGACGTTCTCACCGCTCGGGAGAACCTTGTGATGATGGGCCAGCTGCGCCACGTCGCTGATCCCGGCCGGACTGCGACGGACCTGCTGGACAAGTTCGAGCTCAGCGACGCTGCCCACCGCCGTCTGGTGACCTTCTCGGGGGGGATGCGACGCCGGCTGGACATCGCCATGAGCCTGGTGGGCAGGTCTTCGATCATCTTCTTTGACGAGCCCACCACTGGCCTCGACCCCAAGAGCCGTAACGACATGTGGCTGACGATCCGGCAACTCGTCGAGACCGGAACCACGGTCTTCTTGACCACCCAGTATCTGGAAGAGGCCGACCATCTCGCCGACGAGATAGCTATTCTCCACGGTGGAGAGATTGTGGCGACAGGCACCGCGGACGAACTGAAGGCCATGATGCCGGCCGGGCTCGTCGAGCTGGAGTTCGGCGAGGAGGCGCAACTTTCGGCGGCCGAGCGTGTACTCGGTGACCGGCACAGCGTCAGCCGGGTGGACTCCAAGCTGATGGTCGCCACGAGCGGTTCGGTTGGCGATATTGCCGACGTGTTCATCCAGCTCAAGAACGCCGAGATCGAGCCGACCGAGTTCTCACGGCAGCTGCCGACGCTGGACGACGTCTTCCTCAAGATCCTCGACGAGAGGGACCGCCATGCGGACGTTCGCTGACACCTGGACGATGACGAAGCGAAGTCTGCGCTACACCACGCGCAGCATGGACACCATCATCACCGTCGTCTTGATGCCGATAGCCATGTTGCTGTTGTTCGTCTATGTGTTCGGCGGGGCAATCGGTACGCAGACCGGCTCGATCAAGTACGTCGACTTCATCACCCCCGGGGTCGTCATCCTGACCGTGATCAGCGGCATCGCCTACGCAGCGGTGCGTCTCAGCACGGACCTCCACCGGGGCATTATCAGCCGGTTTCGGACCATGCCAGTGGCACCCTCGTCGGTCCTGGGCGGGCAGGCCCTTTCGTCGACGCTGTCCAATCTCTTTTCCTGCGTCCTGGTGGTGGTGGTATCGCTCGTTGTCGGATTCCGCCCAGCGGCGGACCTCACCGCGTGGCTGGTGTTCTGCGGGGTGTTGGTGCTCCTCATCCTGGCCGCCACCTGGCTGGCAATATTCTTCGGCCTATTCGCCAAGACAGCTGAAGGCGCCGGCGCCTTCAGCTACGTACTGATACTGCTCATCTTCATCAGTCCATCGTTCGTACCGACCGGGTCTATGACCCCTGCGCTGCGTGCGTTTGCCGACAACCAGCCGATGACGCCGATCGTCGAGACCATGCGCTCATTGCTGGCCGACGGCACTCCAGGCCCCCACATCTGGGGTGCCGTGGCATGGGCCTCAGGTATCTTTGTCGTCTTCTACACCCTCTCCCTGGGCGTCTATCGCCGCGGCACGCCATCGGCCACCGCCCAGTAGCGCCCGAGTCGGTCCTCAGTTCTGCTTTGAACTCACAACACAACGCGATGTCAGGTCCGCTAGGCAGCGGGGAGTGAAGGTGGTGGGCGCTCGGAGCGGTGGTGCTGGCGGGTGATCGCTTGCGGGCGCTTCGCCCGCCAGCAAGGTGACGGAGACTTCTTCTGCGATTTGAGCGGGCAGGACCTCGAGTCCTCGAGCCCAGGCTACGCCGACCCGATGGTTCATCCCACGAAGATCCCGCGGATTCGGATCCGCACGTCATCGAGTGATCCGGTGCTCAGGACGCTTACTTACCCGTCGTGCCAGATCGAGGGTCAAATCGGTGGTACCAGGTCGGTTGGTGGAATACCTGGTGGACGGCCCAAATGGGTCTCATAACCCGAAGGTCGTGGGTTCAAATCCCACCCCCGCCACTAATGTGACGAAGCTCCTAAGGATGTCCTTGATGCAGGCCGGGAACGGCGAACCAAGGTCAATCGCAGACGTTGGGGCTAACCACCGACTCGGGCGCAAACTGGTCGAACTTCTGGCAGGCGCGTCCGGCCCTTCGAGCTGGTCGAGATCGACCAGCGGCACCCGGCAACTATGCCACAGCGCCTCTCTGCGGATCCCTGCGTCAGTCGGCAACAGGCGGGCCCCGGAGGACACCGGATGCAGCCACGCGGGGCGAGGTATCGTCGCCGTAGAGCCGATCGAGTCCGAACGCGGCGACCGTCGTCATCGCCTCCTCGATCAGCGCAGGACCCATCGCCTCGTGCCACCCGGCGACGCGTTGCTCGCCCGTGGGAGGACGCTGCTTGTCGTCGCGCCAGGCAGAGTTGGAGGGTCGCGCCAGTACTCCCGGGTCCGGGCGCCACGCGCCCCACACCGTCGGTTGTCGGCGGCCGAGGAACTCGGCCAGGCGGGCCATCTCGGCGGCTGGTTCGCGCACGAGGTCCTCATAGAGGACGACATGCACGTCGGCCCCACCGAGCATCTGCACCGGGAGAGCGTTCTCGAGGCACCACCGCAGCACGTAGGCGGGCACCGTCTTCTTGGCCGGGGTGCGCTCGATCAGCGCACGCTGTGCGGCCGTCAACGCCCCCATCAAGAGGGGTTGTGACGTGTATTCCTCGAGTTTGACCGGCGTCTGCATCTTGTAGGACGACCACGCGGTGGCCAGCGGGTGGCGGAACAGGTAGACGATCGGGACCGCGGGGTAGCGGCGGACCAGCCACGGCAGCAGGTTGTTCAACCGCACCTCCTTCACCACCCGGCCCCGCGCCAGCCGGCACGTGTTGTAGCGGTCGGCCCAGGAGCTGCGCAACCGGCCCGTCAGCACGCGCGTGACGACGTCGGCCAAAGTGGCGGCGTCGTCGTCTGGCGGGACGAAGACCCCTTGGGGGACGTCCCGGGCGAGTGGCACCCGGTCCCGCCGCATCGGCTCGAACATCAGCCGCAATCTGTTGCCGGCGGCCAGGGCCTCGGCCAGCAGGGTGGAACCGCTGCGCCGGCTGCTGGCGACGAAGACGCTCCGGCGCAGATCGTGGTGCGGGTCGAGGTAGAGAACCCGGGGCGACATGGCCTGGGCGACGTGGCGCTGGAGGTTTTCGCCGTGGCGCTGGAGGTATCCGACGGCGAGGCCCGGGTCGTGCACCGCCCGACCCACCCGGTGCCGCTCCGAACGGCTCGCGCCGTCCACGTCCCGCACGCCAGGGTCGTCGCTCAGTGTGCTCGGGCCCATTCCCGTCACCGTACTAGCAATCACCCATCGCGGACTTGGTGTTGGACCCGCATTACTACATCGGTGTAACTCTACTGTCGCAGGAGGTACTCGAGCCTGAGCCGGAATCGAACGTCGAAACGGCCGGGGCTCGACGCAGGGGACAGACTTCCCTCACTGACTCAAATCGGTGGATCCAGGATACGCTAACGCTGGTACGGAGCCGGTCGCCACGTTGAGGAGGGGCACGCCGATGGGTCTTGTGGACTTTCGCCATGATGATACCGACTACGTGGATAAGTTACGGGCCTCTTATCAAAGCGCCACACCATTTCCGCACGTTGTCTTGCTCGATGTTCTGAGGCCGACGTCCGCTGACGTCGTTCGAGCGTTTCCCGATCTTGACTGGGACGGTTGGAGCACACGTCGACATTCATATGCTCGCGATAAGAGCTTCTGTCCAGATATTGAGAGAATGCCCGATCTTCTGCGTCGACTCATTTACGAGCTGGAAACGCCAACGGTTTTACGATTTTTGTCGAGTATCACTGGAATAGAGGAAATTGCTCCCTGATCCGTACCTTCAGGGAGCGGGGCTTCATTGCTCGCCTCCGGGCGGCCAACTTGTTCCTCATACGGATTTCCATCATTACAAAACGCTCGACCTATATCGCCAATTGAACTTATTGTTATATTTGAACCCGATTTGGGAGCCTGGAGATGGCGGCGAGTTGCAGCTATTCCGTAAGGGAGAGCGAACCCCAGTAGTCAGCGTGGCGCCGACCTTTGGTACCTGCGTAATTTTCCGCACGGACCACCTCTCAGTACATGGTGTCAGCCCGATCACGGAGCACGCCGAGGATCGCCGATCAATCGCATTGTATTATTACACGAGTACGGAAAATGAGACTTTCAGCGGCGACGATATAACATATTGGCAGCGCCATGATGTAGCGAGCTTGAGTAAAGCTGAACGCGCGCAACTTCTTGTTTCAAGAGGTCTGGTCCATACGGCCCGTGTGTTCAATCGTTTGGGACATCGCTCAAACCCCGTCTACCGGAACGCGGGTAGGCGTTGACCGGAAGCATCCACGGCGTCGGGTTCGGCGTCGGCATCGCATCACCCGCCGGCGGCATCGTGGCGTTGCTGGCCGTCATTCCAGTGGCAGCCGCGGGTCAGGCGAGCCGGTGGGCGCGTGCACAACGGAGGTGGTCGCCCGGTCGGAAGAGCCGGTTTGGCGAAGTTGCGTTTGATGTGGGTCTTTACGGTGTGGGGGGGCTGAGATAGAGGGGCGCGGCGATCTCGGGGTTGGCTATCTCTCCGGCCGTCATGGTGAGGACATCGGCCTCTCCCTTGGTGAGGTCGTCGGAAAGTGTCGGTAGTGTCTCCGGCAGTTGGGTTCGGGTGGCTGCACCGACGAGCGTGGCTTTGGATCGTGGGATCGAGTACGGCGAGGCCGGTGACGGAGCTTCGCTGGGCGTGGGCGATGTCGACGCGGCAGCCATCGCCATCACGGTGACCGGCGTCGTGGCCGTGCTCGCCTTTCACGTCTACGCGGACCTCAAAGTGTCGGGGAGTCATTGTCAAGAGTTGTGGATGAGAAATCTCACTCAGGCGGCGACTGACCCCTTCTTGGTGTCGGTATCTGTGGCCGATTCGGCCTTGTTGTCGCTCCTCTCTTGTAGCTGGCCGTCAATGAAGGTTGCTCGCGCCCGGACCAGCGGGACGAGCTCTGCGCCGCCGATCCGTCGCCAGCGGTCCTGGGCGGAGTCGAGCAGCTTGTAGGCCATGGCCAGGCCGGCCTGGCGGGATCCGGCGCCCCGGGTGACCTTGGTACGGAGTCTCACCGTCGAGAAGGTGGACTCGATCGGGTTGGTGGTGCGCAGGTGGACCCAGTGCTCGACGGGGAAGTCGAAGAAGGCGAGCAGCGTGTCGAGCTCACCGGTGATCTTGTCGGTGGCCTTCTTGAAGTCGGCGTAGGTCTCGGCGAAGACCTTCACCGCTTCGAGTGCCTCGGTGCGCGACGGCGCCCCGTAGATGTTGCGCACGGCGTCCTTGGCCTCGGCGTGGAGCCGTTTGGGCAGGGCGTCGAGCACGTTGGCTGTGCGATGCACCCAGCAACGCTGCTCACGGGTCTGGGGGAACACCTCACGCAGTGCTCCCCAGAATCCGAGCGCTCCGTCGCCGACGGCGAGCACCGGGGCCTCGAGGCCCCGGTCACGCAGGCTGCGCAGGACCTCGGCCCAGCTGTCGGTGGACTCGCGGTAGCCATCAGCCAGCGCCACCAGCTCCTTGGTGCCGTCGGGGCGTACACCGACGATCACCAGGCAGCACAGTCGGTCCTCTTCCAGCCGGATGTTGAAATGCACCCCGTCGGCCCAGAAGTAGACGAAGTCGAGGCCCGAGAGGTCCCGCTCGTTCCAGTCGGCGTGCTCGGCCTGCCAGGCTTCGGTCAGGCGGTTGACCGTGGACGCGGAGAGCCCGGCGTCAGAGCCGAAGAACTCACCGAGGGCGGGTGCGAAGTCGCCGGTCGAGAGCCCGCGCAGGTACAAGATGGGCAGCACCTCGGTCACCTTGGGCGACTTGCGCATGTAGGCCGGCAGGATGGCCGAGGAGAACCGTTCGCCCTCGCGGCGGTCGTCTACCCGCGGAGCCCTGACCTCGACTACCCCGGCCCCGGTCGTGACCTCGCGGGCCCGGGCCGAGCCGTTGCCCACCACCAGGCGGTGACCGGCGGCGTCGAGCAGCTCAGCATGGGCCTCGAGGTAGGCCCGGCGCTCGGCGGCCAGTGCCACGGCCAGCATCTCTTGGGCAGCTACCCGGCACATCTCATCGAGGTCGATGGTCATCGCCTCGGGGTCATCAACCGCGTCAGCGGTCGCGTCTTGGACTAACTTCAACATTGGCGTATCCCTCCCCGCTGGTCTCACCCGGCGGACTCGTTGTTTGGTCAACTTGGAGGGTACGTCGCGTCCATCGTCAGATCGTGCATCCACAACTTCTGGTTCTAACTCAGTGTCGGGTTCGTTGCAACTGTGCTCGGGACAGTCGTCGCGATCGCCGTACCTACCCTTGTGCCGGCACGGATCGGCACTCGGCAACCGGTCGCCACGGTCCTGGCGTCCGAGACGGCCTAAGGCATGGCGACGGTGCGGAAGGTACCAATTCATGGAGGAATGACCACACCGGGGATACCGATCCACGTTTTGCGACGGGGTGGCTTGACCTTGACCCTGGGGGAGGCCGCAGACTTGTCGGGTAGCTGTCATGTCGATGAGGAGCGAGCACACACGTGGATCAGATGAGCATCGGAGAGTTCGCCAGAGACTCGCGGCTGTCCGCCAAGGCGTTGCGGCTCTATGACGAGCTGGGTCTGCTGCCGCCGGCACGGGTGGATGAGGTCTCTGGGTACCGCTTCTATGAGCCCGACCAGCTCAAGCAGGCGCGACTGATCGCGGCGCTGCGCCAGCTGCAGGTCCCGCTGGCGGAGATCAAGGCGATCCTGCCGCTTGAGCCGGTTGAGGCGGCAGACCGCGTCCGCCAGGTCTGGGCTGCAACCGAGGCCGAGCACAGGGGCCGCCGCGCCCTCGCCGCATACCTGATCGACGAGCTGAGCGGAAAGAAGTCAGTCATGTACGAGATCAACACGAGGGAGATACCCGATCGCAGCCTGCTGTGCGTGAAGCGCAACGTTACCGACGACAAAGCGGCATGGGCGTTCGGGAAGGAGTTCATCGCCCTGCTTCGCCGCTACCAGCTTCCGGTCCTGGAGGGACGCGCCGGGGCGTTCTTCTGCATCTTCTGGGGTGAGGTCAGCGGGGACAGCGACGGTCCGATGGAGTGGTGCCATCCGGTCCCACCAGACGAGGCGGAAGCACTCGGCGCCCGCTGTCCGGAGCTGACCCAGCGTGCCGAACCCGCTCATCAGGAGGCGTTCGTGAACATCGGCGATGGACAGATGGACGGCGCCGAATGGCAAGTGGTCTCACGATCGCTGGAGGCTTGGAGCGAGCAGCAGCACGACCTACGCCTGGCCATGGGCATGGCCGATCTGGGTTTGCGGATCACCTATCTCCCGAGCGAATTTGGGCAGGGCACCTATCAAGACTTCGCCGTCCCGTTCAGCCGTCAGCCAGGCGGATGACGGCGGTCGTCGAAGCCGAGTCCTTGACGAAGCGGTTTGGTGAGGTCTCAGCGGTCACGGATCTGTCCTTTGCGTTGGAGGCTGGGACGATCACAGGCTTTCTCGGACCGAACGGCGCCGGCAAGACGACGACGCTGCGGATGATCCTGGGTCTGGCGACGCCGACGAGTGGACGAGCACTGGTGTTCGATCATCCTTACGCGGCGTTGCCGCGTGCGGCTCTGCGGATCGGTGTCGTGCTCGAGGCGACCGACTTCCACCCCGGCCGAACGGGGCGCGATCACCTGCGGATGCTCGGGCAGGCCGTCGAAGTTCCTGACTTGCGTGCGGACGAGGTGTTGCGTTTGGTGGATCTCGGTGAGTCCGCCCACCGGCGTGTAAAGGGGTACTCGCTGGGGATGCGTCAGCGGCTTGGGCTGGCGGCGGCGCTGCTTGGCGACCCGGAGCTGCTGATCCTCGATGAGCCGGCCAACGGGCTTGACCCGGAGGGCGTGCGCTGGCTGCGGGACTTCCTGCACGGCCTGGCCTCAGAGGGCCGCACGGTCCTCATCTCCAGTCATGTGCTCGCCGAGGTCGCCCAGACGGCTGATCGCGTGCTCATCATTAGTGGCGGGCGGCTCGTTCTCTCGTCCTCACTGACAGAGCTGACGGCGCGTGCCGGCGGCGCAGTTCGCGTCCGCAGCGGCGACCCGGAGCGACTCACCAAGGCGCTGCGTGACGAGGCTCTGCAGGTGACGACGGGTACCGACCACGCGCTGCTCGTCCAGGGGGCATCCAGTGAGCGGATCGGTGAAATTGCTTTCGCCGCCGGCGTCCCGGTCCACGAGCTGGTCAACGATGCAGGCTTGCTGGAGGACATCTTCCTCCAACTGACCTCGGAGGCGCCGGCATGATGGCGCAGATCAGGGCGGAGCTTTTGAAGATTCGCACGACCCGGACCACGATCGGGCTGATCCTCGGGATGATCGCGCTGATCCTGCTCTTCACGCTGCTCACCGGGCTGCTCACCCACCCAAGCGGGCTTGCCAGCAGAGAGGACCAGCGTCAGCTGCTGAGCCTGAGCAGTTTCACCGCCGTGTTCGCCGCAATTGCGGGGGTGTTGCTGGTGACCAGCGAGTACCGCTACTGCACGATCCGTCCGACGTTCTTATTCAATCCCGTACGCGCACACGTCCTGACCGCCAAGGCCATCGCCGGCGCGCTTGCCGGACTCGCGTTCGGGATACTCGGTGAGGTGATCGGCTGGGCGATTGGCTACGCGATCCTCGACGGGCGCGGCATCGCCGTCGTGCTCGGCAGCGGCGACATTCTGCTGCTCACGCTCGGCGGGCTGGCCGGCGCGGCTCTGTGGGGCGCCATCGGCGCCAGCCTCGGCGCGATCATCCACAACCAGGTCGGCGGCATCATCACACTCCTGGCCTGGGGCCTCGTCGTCGACGATCTCCTGTTCGGCCTCGTCCCCTCGGTAGGGCGGTTCACGCCAACCCATGCTTCGGACGCACTCATGGGCCTCCGGGCCCATCATCTCCTGTCGCCAGGCGCCGGCGGCATCACGTTGATCGCCTGGGCCGGCGTACTAGCGGTCGTCGGTATCGCCCGGTCCGTTCGCCAGGACATCAACTGACCCCCCGGGTGACCGGTATGGGTCACGACTATGTAAGGCCAGTGACTGGGGAGTCTCTGCCAACGCCACATCGGCGACCGAGAGTCGGGCCCTGCCACCATCGAGCACAGCGACCTGGCGTCGCCCTGATCCGCTTCGTCGATGCGCCTCCTCCGTCTGGTGCAGGCTGTAGGGGAGTCCACCGGCGACCGACTCCAGAAGGTCTCAAAAAAATTGCGAACCCTAATGGGACGCAAGCCAGCTACTACCCGGCTTGAGTGAAAATCCAGGACGCCAGCTCACGAGGGCGTGTGCGTCTGATGGACCTCACGGCGTCGGGGTCAAGTTTCGGATGATCGCCTCGAGCGATCGGTTCAGGACACGGACCTCGTCCTGCGTGAGACCGCGGAGCAGACGCTCTTCCAATTCCCGAACGCCGTCATCGACCGATCGCCATGTCTTCTTGCCCGCCGGGGTCAAGTGAGCGTTGAGGATCCGCGCATTTGACTGACTCTGGTGACGCTCCACTAAGCCGGATGCTTCGAGCTGCCTCAGGACCTCGTTCATTGATTGGGGCGTTACGAAGGCCTTCCGGGCAAGCTCGGCGTTTGGCAACCCCGGCGACTCGGCCAACAACGTGAGTACGACGTAATGGGGGATCCCGAGTCCTTGCCTGGAGACGATCTCCTCCAGGGCGAGATGGATGACCGATTGAGCCCGCTTGACCAGGTAGCCCGACATCTCCTCGGCTTTCGGCACTGGCTTCTCTGTCTTCCTCATCGGGCCCCCTTGCAGTTATCAGGCTACCTGATATAGTTATCAGGTAGCCTGATAACTATAGAGGAGATCACGTGAGAGTCATCGGACCCGACTTCATCGCACTACAAGTCAGCGACCTCGAAGTGGCTGCCCTGTTCTATACGGAGCAGCTTGGCCTCGAGCGGGCAGCCCAGAGCCCACCAGGAGCGGTCGTCTTTTCCACCGCTCCTATTCCCTTTGCCGTGCGTGAGCCGGCCATTGACTTGAAGGCGGTCGAGCGTCTCGGCTGGGGCGTCGCATTGTGGCTCAAGGCCGATGACCCCCAAGCCCTGCACGATCGGCTTGTCAATGCCGGGGTGCGAATCGTCACTGAGCCTTTCGATGGTCCATTTGGCCGGACGTTTGTGTTCGCTGACCCAGATGGCTACGCCATTACCATCCATTCCTGAGCAACAAGGGCCTGGGCTCGGGAGGCAGAGCGATCCGACACTCCAGGGGCGAGTCGGGACAGTAATGGAGGCGAGGGACCTCGCAGAGGCGCCTGCGCTCGGGTGATCGCCTATGGACATCTCGTGTCCGGTGGCGCACTCTTGGGGGGGTGGCTACACCGGTGACAGGGCCGCCGGTTGTCGACGGGTCGGACTTCTAACGGACGGAGGTGCCAGATGGCTGGGCTCGGACCGCTGACAGACGAAATCGTGCTGGGCCCGTTTCACCGTCTCGGACGACGCCGAGTGCTCTCGGGCGTTCCTGCACTGGGTGCTCGGTGGCACGGTGATCTTGCCCGCCCCAAGGACTGGGTTTTCCGGCACGCCGTTTGGTCTACGCGGCTTACAGCAAGAAACGGGTGCTCTCCGAACCGGCGAGATCCGCCACCCGGGTGGCGGCCAGTCCAACCGACACTGAGATCCCCGCAGACATCGTCGAGTGAAAGGCAGTTCTCCATGCGATCCGACATCAGGCCACGCGGCGTGTTCCCCGACTACTCGTTGCCCGATCACACCAACGTCGTCCGCACACTCAGTGAGCTCCAAGGTGACGATCCGATGATCCTCACGCTGGCCCGAGGCAATTACTGTCCGAAGGAACACCAGCAGCACCTGGAGCTCGCAGCCAACTATCCGAAAATCGGCGTCGCCTATACCCAGGTGGTCACCATCGCCACCGATGACCACCACACCCTGCAGGAGTTCCGGGGTTCAGTCGGCGCCCAATGGACCTTTCTCTCGGACCCAGCTCGGAAGATACAAAAGGACCTCGACATCCAGGAATACACGGATCCCGAGCACGATCCGATGATCCCCCATACGCTGGTACTCAAGCCTGGACTCCTCATTCACAGCATCTACAACGGCTACTGGTTCTGGGGACGCCCGTCGTTTTACGACCTGTGGTCCGACTTGTGCGCTGCGTCCAGGGAGATCCGCCCCGACTGGGACCTGAGCAAGCCGGGATTGCGCGAGGCCTGGGATGCAGGCGACTACTCGAGCTTTCACGGTTGGAACAAACGGGCCGCCAAGTCGATGCCCACATCGTATGAGTCCTAGAAGAATTTCGATCTGTCCGTGTTGGGTGGAGGACGCCCTGGATCGAAAGGGTAGATGGAATAGTGCGAACGCCGGTCTGCGAACTGCTCGGGATTGAACAACCGATCGTCTTGGCGGCGATGGTGGCGGTGCCCGAACTGGCTGCAGCAGTCTCGAACGCCGGTGGGCTCGGCATGGTGACGTTGACGTGGTCCGATCCGGCAGGTGACGTGGTTCGCCAGACGGCGGCGCTCACCGATCGTCCCTTCTGCGGCAACCTGGTTCTCATCTCCGATCAGCACCGTCGACTCGATGAAGCCCTCGAGGCCGGTTTGCGGATCGTGTCCCTGTTTCTGGGAGATCCGGCTGGCTACATCGAGCGGGTCCACGATGCGGAGGGACTGGTTCTGTGTACGGTTGGAAGCGCCGAAGAGGCACGGCGGGCGGTGGCCAGCGGAGCTGACGTCATCGTGGCACAGGGTTGGGAGGCTGGGGGGCACGTGGGGAGTCGGATTGCGACGCTCCCCTTGGTGCCGGCCGTCGTCGACGCGGTGGCGCCGGTGCCAGTGATCGCGGCCGGAGGGATAGGGGACGCTCGCGGCGTGGCTGCCGTTCTCGCCCTGGGCGCTCAGGCGGCGTGGGTGGGTACCCAGTTTCTGCTTGCCCAGGAGATGCCCATCCACCAGGAATACCGCACTCGGCTGATCAACGCTTTCGAGACCGACGCGGAGTGGTATCCCGACCTCTACGACGTCGACTGGCCGGACTCGCCCCACCGTGCCCTCCGCAACTCGACGTCTGAGATGTGGGAGGCCGCGGGCCGGCCGCCTCTGGAGAGTAGGCCCGGAGTGGGCGATGTCATCGCGCACTTCGCTTCGGGCGAAGCAATCGTCCGCTACGAGCCAGCCCCGCCGATGGTTGGCACTACCGGCGACATTGAAGCGCTGTCCATGTGGGCCGGACAGAGCGTGGCGCTGGCCAGGCAACCACGACCAGCGGCGGAGATCGTGGCTGAGCTCGTCTCGCGTTTGTGACTCAAGCCGGCCTGCCGGCAGCGGATCGGTGTCACGCCATCCCCGAACGCTGCCGGGTACGGGGGGGGACTTGGACACCCTCGGCCCGCAATTTGGGTGCAGAAACCGGCGTCAGAGGGCAAGATTGTGTGGGGATCGGACTCGAACATGGGCGCGACGAACTACAAATCGATTGAGGTGGGCGGACTTTCGATCTTCTACCGCGAGACAGGCAGCCCAGATGCGCCCAATTTGCTCCTCCTTCACGGATTTCCGTCGTCCTCTCGGATGTTCGAACCGCTCTTCACCCGTCTGGCCGACGCCTTCCATATGGTCGTTCCCGACTATCCAGGATTTGGCCACAGCGAAGCGCCAGACCCGACAGGGTTCGCCTACACCTTCGACAACATTGCTCGCATCATCGACCGCTTCACCGAGCTCCTTCGCATCGACCGCTACAACCTCTTCGTGCAGGACTACGGAGGACCCGTAGGGTTCCGCCTGGCAGCAGCACATCCCGATCGAGTGGCTTCCCTGGTGATCTAGAACGCGGTAGCTCACGAGGACGGATTGGGGCCCCTCTGGCAAACCCGTCGTGATTTCTGGGCCGACCGCTCCGTCAACGAAGGGGATCTGCGGGCGAACTTCTTGTCCTTCGATGCCACCCGCCAGCGGCACGTGGGAACGAGCCCAAACGTGTCGCTGTATGACCCGGACCTCAGGACGGACGAATTCGCGTTCTTGAGCCGTCTCGGCCAGGGCGACACCCAGATGGATCTGTTCTATGACTACCGGACCAACGTCGCCAGCTATCCCGGGTGGCAGGAGTGGCTCCGCCGCCACCAGCCGCCGCTCCTGGTTCTGTGGGGTCGCTTCGACCCGTCGTTCCAGGTCGAAGAGGCCGAGGCCTACCGCCGAGATGTGCCCAAATGCCGAAGTGCACGTTCTCGATGCTGGTCATTTCGCACTCGACGAGAAGCCCGCCACGGTTGCCCGCCTGACCCGGAAGTTCCTCCTATCTGCCAGCGGCTAGCCGGACCGGTACCCAGGACGCCGTGCCCAGAATCCAGATTTTGTTGAGGTGCGTCCGACATGGCGACGCCGCGGTCTTGCCGGATCGCTCGCCGAACAAAGTGCAGTACGACTCCTTGCCTGACCTCACGAAATCGCGAGAGTTATCCGGCGCTAAGTTGCGTTGACAAATCCATTGGGATGTGAGAGTCAATTGCGGTGGCTGGTGGGCACAAACAAGCGTGGTAACGGATCGGGGCATCGAAGCGTGGCTCGGCGCCTTGACCGGCTCATTGCATGCCCGAAGAGAAGAGAATGTGGAGGGCAAAATGCCATGGTCTCCAGATTTCGTCGGTTCCGTTGAATTGGCCGGTCGCCAGGGGCGCTCTGTCGGCCTCGCTGAGCCCGTCCAGCGCTATTTCAACGCCTTCGAGACCGGGCGGGCTCACGAACTAGAAGACATGTGTCCCGGCCACGTGGCGATTACGCCTCTGGGAGGAGGAGGTGCGTGGTCATCGACAGCTTCGACGGTTTGTCCGCAACAATTAATGCGCCCTGAGCGCCGCGTCCGCATCGAAACCGTAGCGAAGGAGTTCACGTGACCACGACCCCCATAGCTGACTACGCGCTCCTGTCGGATCGGCATAGTGCTGCACTGGTCAGTCGGGGTGGGTCGATCGACTGGCTCTGCTTCCCACGGTTCGACAGCCCCTCGACCTTCGGTCGCCTCCTCGACGAGAAAGCCGGGCACTGGTTCTTCGGGGCCACCAACGCGATGGAGGTGAGCCGGCGCTACCTGGACCGCACCATGGTGTTGGAGACCACGCTGCGGACACCGACCGGATCGGTCACGATCACCGACGCCCTTGCCATGGGTTCAGGCAACCGGGGACACGAGCTCGGCAAAGGAGCGCCTCACGTTCTCCTGCGGCGCGCCACGTGTACGGAGGGGCGTGTCGACTTGTCCCTGGAGTACGTTCCCCGCCCCGATTACGGGTCGAATCGCCCGTCGCTCGACGCGGTCGACGGTGGATTGAGAGCGTCGGGGAGCGCCGACGAGCTGGTGTTGTCGACGTCCGTGGCCCTGACGCTCGACCAGGACCGCACCGCGGCCTCAGGCCGGTTCCAGCTTGCCCAAGGCGAAAGCATGGGCTTCGCCTTGCATCACGGGAACCAGACTGAGGGCAGTCCGGCCAGGGTCTGGAGCCTGTCGGAAATAGGCGCCCGGCTCGAAGATACCGTGGCGGGGTGGGAGTCGTGGTCTGAGCTCCACCAGGCCTACGTGGGTCCGTGGCGAGACATGGTGCACCACAGCGGTCGGGTGCTCCAGTCACTCTCCTTTGCGCCCACCGGCGCTATCTGCGCGGCGGCGACCACGTCGTTGCCCGAGGTGGTGGGTGGCTCCCGGAACTGGGACTACCGCTATGCCTGGGTCCGGGACGCTTCCTTTACGATCCAAGCCCTTTGGGTAGCGGCTTGTCCCGATGAAGCCAACCAGTTCTTCGATTACGTCTCCTCATCAGCGGCCGGCTCGCTCAACCGGGGCGGTGCATTGCAGATCATGTTCGGCATCGGCGGTGAACGGGACCTGACCGAGCGGGAGCTGCCGCACCTGAAGGGCTGGCGGCACTCGGCCCCGGTCCGGGTGGGCAACGCGGCCTTCAAACAACGCCAGCTCGACGTCTACGGCGAGTTGCTGAACGCGGTGCACCGCATGTCTGACCACCTGTTCGACGACACCCATCGGGTCGGACCGCTGTCCGACGCGGGCAAGTGGGATACGCCCACCGACCTGGCACCGGCCACGCGAAAATTCCTCGTGCAGCTGGCCGACACCGCCGCCAGCCGGTGGCAGAAGAAGGATCAAGGAATCTGGGAGATCCGGGGGGAGCCGCGAGATTTCTTGTATTCCAAGCTGATGTGCTGGGTGGCACTCGATCGAGCGGTGATCCTGGCCGACCGTCTGAACGCCTTCTCTCGAATCGAGTCATGGACGCAGACGCGAGACCAGATCCGTGAGGCGATCCTGACCAAGGGCTGGAGTGACCGAGCCAAGGCCTTCACCCAGTCCTTTGGCTCAGACGAGCTTGACGCCTCCAACCTCATGGTTCCCCTGGTGGGATTTCTCCCGGCCAACGATCCGAGGGTGCTGGCCACGGTCGATGCCACCGAGGAGCGGCTCACCGACCAGCGGGGATTGGTCTATCGCTATCGGTCCCACGATGGCCTCGAGGGCGAGGAGGGCGCCTTCCTTTTGTGCACCTTCTGGCTGGCCCAGGCCCTTGCTCGGGCGGGCCAGCCGGTTCGGGCCCGGGCCGTTTTCGAGCGTGCCGCCGCCTTCGTCAATGAGGTCGGCCTGCTGGCCGAAGAGGTCGATCCGGTGAGCGGGGAGCTCCTTGGCAACTTCCCGCAGGCCTTCAGTCATATCGGGCTGGTCAACGCGGCCTGGGCAATTTCTGAGAGCGAACGACAGACGCAACCGACGTGAACGTCTGCTGGGATCCCGCGGGATCTTTGGAACAGACCCTCTAGAGCTTGGAGGCCACATGCGCAGCGACATCCGTGAAGGCGAGACGTTTCCCGACTACGAGCTCGCCGATCAATCTGGCCGGCAGCGGTCCCTGTCGGAGCTCCAGGGCGGCAACCCGATGGTGCTTCATCTGTCCCGTGGCGGCTTCGATCCGAAAGAGCACCAGTTCGTAGGGCAATTGGTCGACGTGTATCCCGAGTTCAGGAATGCCTATACGCGATTGGCCCTTATCTCGACCGACAATCAGCTGAACATCAATGAGTTCCGGGACGCCTTGGGCGCCACGTGGCCCTTCCTTTCGGACCCCGATCGGATCGTCCAGAGGGATCTGGACATCAAGGAGTTCACGGATGAGCCGCACGATCCGATGGTCCCCCACACGTTCGTTCTCGAGCCCGGACTCAGGATATTCAAGATCTACAACGGATACTGGTACTGGGGACGGCCCACGATGGCAGAGCTCCACGTCGATCTGCGGGGCGTGTTCAAGAAAATCCGGCCCGACTTCGACTTGGCCGCTCCGGGGTTGAGGGAGGCGTGGGAACGAGGAGACCGGGATCAATTCCTGGTCGACACATTGGAGGAGCCCATCCGCTACACCGAAGGCAAGAGCATCGGCATCAAGCGCTGACCCTGGGGGTCGGAGCGCCCGTCCTCCGCCGGGGATTTCGACGATAGGAATTCGGGCTGCTCGCGGGCCGGGCGGAAAGGTTTAAACGTTCACCCGTGCATCGCCATTCGACCCCCGTGCGCCGGAAGGACGTCGAACCCGGCGTGAGAGATTTTCATGTGCAAAGCGTTAGCCTGGGTGCGATAATCCTTCGGGGACCAGACCGGAGGAGAGCCGGATGAGCACCGTCGATGGACAGAGCGCACCCGGCGAACCGCCGAGCAGAGCACCGGCCGATCTCAAGCTGGAGGTGGTGGTCATCCCCGTGTCCGACGCCGATCGCTCCAAGGCCTTCTACGCCGGCCTCGGCTGGAGGCTCGACGCCGACTTCTCGTTCGACAACGGCTTCCGGGTCGTGCAATTCACGCCACCGGGATCGCAGTGTTCCGTGCAGTTCGGCACCCACATCACGGGGGCGCCACCCGGATCTGCCCATGGCCTCTACCTGATCGTGTCTGACATCGAAGCCGGGCGCCAAGAACTTGTCAGCCGGGGAGCCACGGTCAGTGGAGTGTTCCATTCCGGCGCGCCCGGAGCGCAACTCGACCCTGAGGCGACGGGTGATCGGGTCGATGGACCGGATCCGGATGGCAAGAGCTACAACTCCTTTGCCGTGTTCGAAGACCCAGACGGCAACGGCTGGCTGCTCCAACAGGTGACCGATCGCCTCCCGGGCCGCCTCGATCCCACCACCACCTCGTTCAACTCAGACGGTGACCTGGCTGCGGCGTTGCGCCGCGCCGAGTCGGCCCACGGTGAGCACGAGAAGCGCATCGGCCGGGCCGATCCGGACTGGCCCGATTGGTACGCCGAGTATATGGTGCGCGAACAGAGCGGTCAGGAGCTTCCTGAATGAGCGATTTCGACGTGATCGTGCTGGGCGGCGGTGCGCCCGGCGAGCACTGCGCCGGGGCCATCGTGGCGCGTGGGCTTCGAGTGGCCGTCGTCGAGCGGGAGCTGGTTGGCGGCGAGTGCTCCTACTGGGCGTGCATCCCGTCCAAGTCCCTCTTGCGTCCGGGGGAGGCGGTCCAGGGCGCCCGCGACGTCGGCGCCAGCGCCGAGGTGAACGTGCAGGCGGCGCTGGACTGGCGGGACTACATGGTGTCCGACTATTCGGATGCGGGACAGGAGAAATGGCTGGCGGATCGGGGCATCGCGCTGGTCCGGGGTATGGGCCGGCTCGCCGGGCCCGGCGTGGTCGACGTGGACGGCACTCGCCATACGGCGGACCATGTCGTGGTAGCGACGGGCGCGGATCCTTTCGTACCGCCCATTCCGGGGCTCGACGGCCTGGTCGGCGTGTGGGGCACGCGCGAAGCGACGTCCATGAAGACGATTCCCAGCCGCCTCATTGTTCTCGGCGGTGGCGCGGCCGGTGTCGAGATCGCACAGGTGGTACGCCGGCTCGGTGGTGAGGCCGTACTCGTCGAGGGCGCCGATCGGCTGATCCCACGAGAGCCGGGCCCCCTTGGCGTGGCTCTGACCGAGGCACTGCGGCGGGATGGCATCGAGTTGCACCTCGGAGTCCAGGCCGCGGAGGCCTCGCGCCACGGAAGCGACTACGTCCTGAGGCTCTCGGACGGGACCTCGGTACAAGGCGAGCGACTGCTCGTGGCGACCGGCCGCCATCCCCGTGTCGAAGGAATCGGGCTCGAGACTGTCGGTATCGAGGCAAACCCACACGGCATCGTGGTGGACGAGTATTTGCGTGCCGGCGACAACATTTGGGCCATTGGGGATGTCAACGGGATCTGGCCCCTGACACACGTCGGCGAGTACGAGGGAGACGTTGTGGCGGCGAACATCGCCGGAGAGAGCCACCCGACCAACTACGAAGCCGTGCCGCGTGTCACGTACACCGATCCGCAGGCCGCCGCCGTCGGTGCCGCGGACGCACCCTACAGCAGCACAACGCTCTTGACCGACGTGTCCAAGACCGCCACCTACAGCCACAAGTACGCCCAGTCGAACGGATTCTTGACCCTGCTCAGCGACGGCAACCGGTTGACTGGCGCCTACGCCCTCGGACCCGAGGCCGGCGAGTGGCTCCAGCAGGCGACGCTGGCCATACGTGCCCGCGTTCCGTTGGAGGTATTGAGCGACGTCATCCAGCCGTTCCCGAGTTTCTCGACCATCTTCGATTCGGCTTTCAAAACCCTTCGGATGTCGGTCGCCAAAATGCCGCTGCCTTTGCCGCCCATGCAGGCGCAGATGGCACGGCCATGACCGTGGAAGACCACCGGAGGTAGCAGATGGCCGAGGTCCCAGGGTCCCAAGAGGAAATCCTGCTCACGCACTTCATCGTGTCGGACGACGTGGAGCGTTCTCGGCGGTTCTACACCGAAGTTCTCGGGGGCCGGGTCGCCTTCTCCAGCCCCGGAGGGCCGACCAACGTCGCACTGTCGAATAGTTGGATCGTCATCAATGCCGGCGGAGGCCCGACCGACGACAAGCCGGAGGTCACCCTGGAGACGCCCGCTGATCCCAACCGGGTCAGCAGTTTCGTCAACATCCGGGTCAAGGACATCGGCACGGTGTACTCCGAATGGAGGGCGCGGGGTGCTCAGTTCCTGACGCCTCCTAAGCAGCACCAGTACGAGATCCGTTGCTACATCCGTGATCCCGATGGTCACCTGATCGAAGTGGGGCAGACGACCGACCTGCAGGGGGACTGGGTGCCCGATCACTGGCCATCGAGTCCGCCCGCCGACGAGCTCCCGACGCCCCCAGCGGGAATCGTGCTGGCCCACTTCATTGTGTCGGACGACGTCGAGCGCTCTCGCCGCTTCTACACCGATGTGCTCGGGGGCAGGGATGCGTTCTCCGGACCGGGAGGGCTCACGTATGTCCAACTGTCGAACAGTTGGGTCATCATCAACGTGGGCGGAGGGCCGACCGACGACAAGCCGGAGGTCACTCTGGAGACGCCCGCCGATCCCAACCGGGTCAGCAGTTTCCTCAATATACGAGTGACGGACATGGACGCTCTGTACACCGAATGGAGCGCCCGCGGTGCCGAATTCCTGACGGCGCCGAAGCAGCACCAGTACGAAATCCGTTGTTATATCCGCGATCCCGACGGTCATCTGATCGAAGTGGGACAAACGACAGACCCGGGAGGAGATTGGTTCCCCGATCAATGGCCATCGAGCAAGTCGGAGTGAGCTTCCTGATGGGGCGGAGGTCTCCACCATGACCACGGCGATCATCGGGACCGGAGGCATCGGATCGGCCATAGCGCGTCAGCTCGCTGCCGGTGGCGAGACTCTCCAGCTCGCGAGCGCCGACAAGGAGTCGGCGCGAAAGCTGGCCGTGGGCATCGGTGGAGCGGCGGTCGTCGCCCTCGACAACCGGAGCGCTATGCAGGGAGCCGACGCTGTCGTCCTTGCGCTGCGGTTCTCCGTGTTGAAAGACGTCATCGACGAGATCGCCGACGCGCTGGGAGACACGTCTCTCGTCATTCCGAGCAATCCGGTCGGTCTCGATGCACAAGGCAAGGTCGTGCGGCTCCTCCCGGAAGGGCAGTCATCGGGCCAAGTTGTTGCCGGGTGGTTGCCGGTCGGGACACGCTTTGCCATTGCCTTCGGCACCATGTCGGCCGATCTCTTCGAGTCATCGAGCCACCGGTCGCCCGAGCCCGCGGTTCTGTTCTACGTGTCCGAGGACGAGCATGGGAGCGACGTAGTCGAGCATTTGATCCGAGCGGCGGGCTTTGAGCCGATGAGGATCGGCGGGGTCGAACAGTCGAGCCGACTCGAGGTGGGCGGCGATCTTCACGATCTTGTGGTCAGCTCCGAAGAGGCGCGGTCTCTCGTCGTCGGAGCCTGATGACCTTCCGACATGGCCGTGGCGGGCAAACAGACCGAATCAGTCAAGACCTACCCAGTCGATGAACGTCACGTGATAGGCGACGCCAGACTCACCCTCCGCCATCAGCCGGTGCTTTCCCACCGGGGGCAGCTACTGCGAACCCCGACACTCCCGCGCCAGCGCTGATTGTTCGGCTGGTCCGAACATGGCTTGGCAACGTTCCTCGTTTTGGATGGCCACCGGACCGCTCTACATGGATGGGCAAATACGGGCTCCCGGTCGACCCCCATCCCGTAAGCGCCATCGGGTGAACCTTATATTTAAGGCCGGTGACTGCGGAGCTTCAGGGGGACAAATGATCACAAGCATAAAAGCACTCGTGAGAGCGACTGCCGCTGTAGTTCTGGCAGTTCTGGCCATGTCGAGTACGGCGGCCCTCGCACCGCAGGAGTCGTCCCCTGCTGACGCCGCGGCAACCCTGGGCACCACCGTCTATGTCGCCAATTCCGGCTCGAACACCGTCACTCCCATCGCCGTCGCCACCAGCACCGGAGGAGCACCCATCCCGGCGGGATCTGTTCCCCAAAGTATCGCCATCACCCCCGACGGCCGGACCGCGTACGTCGTCAACTCGAATTCGAACGACGTGACCCCCATCAACACCACCACGGGCACGACTGGGACGGCTATCACCGTCGGCTCCGACCCCACTGGCATCGCCATCGCACCCAATGGCAAAACGGCGTATGTCGACAACTACGAATCGAATACCGTCACTCCCATCGACGTCGCAACCAACACTGCAGAGGTCTCCATCGCCGCCGGATCCCAGCCGGTCGACATTGCTATCACACCGGACGGCAAAACCGCTTATGTGACCAACAATGATTCGGGCACCGTCACGCCCATCAATCTGTCCACGAACACGGCCGAGCCGTCCATCACCGTCGGCGCCCTTCCGACGAGTATCGCCATTACTCCGAACGGTGAGACCGTCTATGTCGTCAGCACTCTGATCAACGCCGTCACCCCCATCAACGTCGCCACGAATACCACGGAGGCAAACATCCCCGTCGGCAACAACCCTCTGGGCATAGCCATCACTCCCGATGGCAGTACAGCCTACGTTGCCAACAACTACTCGGATACCGTCACCCCCATCGACCTTGCCACCGATGCGGCCGAGCCGGCGATCAACGTCGGGTCTGGCCCGAGCAGTGTGGCGGTGACCCCCGACGGCCACACCGTCTTTGTCGCCAATACGGCCGCCGGAACGGTGACGCCCATCCACACCGCCACCAATACCGTCGGTGCGACCATCGCCGTCGGCACCAGTCCCCAGGCCATCGCCATCTCTCCTGACCAAGCCCCTACCGCTTCGTTCAGGTTCACGCCGGCCGACCCCGGATCTCCGACAACCTTTGACGCCTCGGCTGCCGCGGCTCCCGTAGGAAGGATCGTCTCCTTTGCCTGGGAATTCGGGGACGGCTCGTCTGTGACCGCCTCGGGTCCAACCGTGGCCCACACCTACGCCAGGGGGGGATCGTACGCGGTGACCCTGACGGTGACCGATTCGGCTGGTACCTCGATCAATCGGGTCTTCACCGGTCAGACCGTGTCCAATAATGGAGGCCCGTCAGCGACCCAGGACCAGCTCGTCCCCATCGGCGCCTACTACGAGGTGGCCTCCGACGGTGGCGTCTTCAGCTTCGGTGCGCCCTTCCGGGGGGCGATGGCGGGCGGGCACTTGACTGCGCCCGTGGTGGGCATGGCCGTCACGAAGGATGAGGGGGGCTATTGGCTTGTGGCATCAGACGGCGGGGTCTTTTGCTTCGGGGACGCCGGTTTCCATGGATCGGCCGGAAACCAGTCGCTGAGCTCCAAAATTGTGGGGATGGCGGCCACCTCCGACGGGGCCGGGTACTGGCAGGTGGCTGCCAACGGGGCGGTGTTCACCTACGGCGACGCGGTCAACGACGGCTCGATGGCCGGCAAGCACCTGAACCAGCCCATTGTGGGCATGGCGTCAGCCCGAGGCGGCGGCTACTACCTGGTGGCGGCCGACGGAGGCGTCTTCAGCTTCGGGGCGCCCTTCCTCGGCTCGATGGCCGGCAAGCACCTGAACCAGCCCATTGTGGGCATGGCGTCAGCCCGAGGCGGCGGCTACTACCTGGTGGCGGCCGACGGAGGCGTCTTCAGCTTCGGGGCGCCCTTCCTCGGCTCAATGGCCGGCAAGCACCTGAACCAGCCCATTGTGGGCATGGCGTCAGCCCGAGGTGGCGGCTACTACCTGGTGGCGGCCGACGGAGGCGTCTTCAGCTTCGGGGCGCCCTTCCTCGGCTCGATGGCCGGCAAGCACCTGAACCAGCCCGTCGTGGGGATAACAGGGTAGAGCGCACATCCAGCCGCTCGCCTCTTGTTCCTCCCTGCCGACAGGCAGAGCGCCGAGAAGATGGGATCCCTTGCCGACGCCGCCATCCTTCAGTCGGCTCACCGCCCACCGCTGTTTTCGGGACCACTCTGATGGCAGCGTCGGCCCGACCTAAGCCGGGCCCTGGACGGTGTCGAAGATCGGCCAGCCGATCTCGGTTCTCCAGGCCTGCTCGTCGCCGGTGTCGTGTCGGCCAACCAGGTAGTACTCGCGGACGGGGCCCTCGATAGCGAGCGTGTGCTCGGTTACGTAGGTCGCCAGAGCGCCGTAGGAGCGGTCCACGTCGGTGTGCGAGCCAATGTGTGTGATCACCGCCAGCTCTATTGGCGGCGCCGTGAACCGCCCAACCCGGCCGACGGGTCGGACCTCCCCGCCAGCGGGGAGGAAGATGGTGGCCTCGCCTCGCTCTTCAGAGAACAGCTCGTTGGCGTAGATTCCGCCAGGAGGCCCGCCCGAGACGATGCCTTGCGCTGAGAGGGTGGCGCGGATCTCGCCGACCGCACCCTGATACCAGGGGGCCAAATCACCGACGTCCAACATGGCGGTGATCGCCGCCGCCGGGGTGGCCGGCATCCGACGGTGCTCGATCGCAGCCGGCGGCGAGGGGTGTTGGAGGAGGTCGCGCAGGGAGGCCACAGCACGCTGAGTGTCGGCCAGGCTCCGCTCCAACCGCGTCAGATGAGCGGCGATGAGCTGGCTGCGGGTCGTCTGATCGGGAGCCCGCAGCACCGAACCGATGTCTTCAAGCGGCATGTTGAGATCCCGGAACCGGCGGATCACCTGAGCGGTCGGGATCTGGTCGCTGGTGTACCGCCGGTAGCCGGTGACAGGGTCGACGTCGGACGGCTCAAGCAGGCCCACCCTGTGATAGTGACGCAGGGTCTTCACGCTGAGGAAGGTGGCGCGAGAGAAGTCGCCGATTGTCAACGAACCGGACATGCCAACAGTCTTGACCCTCCCCTAGTGGGAGAGTCAACCCGGCGACGGCCGCTTGACTCTCCTGCTACCGCATCGTCGAAGGTGGGCTCATCGGCCACGAGGGCCGATCAGAGAGGAGCAGCCAGTCATGCCCACCGTTACCGAACTGAGTGGCGTCGTCGCCGAACACGTCGCCGCCGTCAACGCCCACGACCTCGAGCGGATCGTCGCCACCTTCACCTCCGACGCCTACGTCAACGACAACCACCGGGAGATCTGGGGCACCGAGGCCATCGGGGCCTTCATGGCCAAAGAGTTCGTCGACGACAACGTCACCATGGAGGTGCGCCAGGTCCTCGACCACTACGGCGACATCATCATCCGTGCCCGTTACGACGGCACCTACGACAAGACTCACCTCCCCGACCAGTTCATCATGACCAGCTACTTCGGAGTGTGCGACGACAAGATCACCAGCCTCACGGTCATCTTCAACCAGCCAAGCCCGTATTAGTCGGCTCGGCACAACCCCGAATACGCGACGGCCGGCGTGCCGGTGCCGGCCGGTAGGCACTTACCGGGACCTCTCAACCCCGCGCTTCGTCAGCGTCGACGTGCGCTGCACCAGGTCGATCAAGTGATCCAGCTCATCGTGCGCAAGTACGGTGATTGCCACGGGCGGGCGGTACAGGATGGCTCCGGCGGTGGCGATGGTGGCGAGCCCGCTGGGAGTGAGGGAGACGAGCTTGCGGTGTGCACGCGATCAGTCGTTTCGGGCGACCTCGGGTCCCGTCATCCGGCTGAGGAGGGGGAACGTGGAGGCAATGATCGCTAGTGACGCGGCCAGTCCACCCAGGACGGTCGCCCAGTATCCGATCCCCGGGATTCGAAAGGCAATGCCGACCTGGGAGTGGAGGTAAAGGGCCGCCGACACCAGGCCGACCACGATGGAAACGGCGGCGACAATGAGGAGTGGCAGCGCACTCTCAAGAGCGACGATCCGGCGCAAAACGCCGATGGGGACGCCAGTGAGCCTGAGCAAGCTGAACGGTCGCTTGCGCTCTCCCAACCCGGCAGCGATGTTCACAGCCAGACTGCAGGCGGCAATGATGAGGCTGGCCACGATGATCACGTCGGTGATGTCTTGAATCATTGCCAGTAGTCGTGCAGTCGATGGATCGAATGCATCGATTGCAACCGGCACTCCCTGGAATGGAAAGACCCGTTCGAGCGTGGTCCGTACCCGCTCGAGCGAGCCAGTCGTCCCGTCGGTGGCGACGACGATGGCATCTACGGGAAGAAGCGCTTCCTTCGCCAACGACAGCCGCGCCGATGGCCAGACCGTCGTCGCCGCGTGTGATTGGTGGCCAAGGTCGTGCGAAAGGAAGTAGCCGACGCTCGCCACCGTCGCTCCAGCCGCGCACTTGCCGATCGCGGGCGTCTTCGCCAGTTGGTCGCACGAGACGAACCCGAAAGACCTGCCGAAACCAGCTTGGTACGGGCTCTGGTGCACAACCGTCACAGCGCGCACGCCGGGCGTCGTGCGAAGTTCGGCCATCACATGGGCCGGCACGGATGGCACTTGGGCGGACGCCGGGCAGTCCGTCGTCGAGAAACTGCAGAACGGGTCGGCGAGGGTGGAGTTCCCCGAGCTGCCGCTGCCGGGTCTACTAGCGGCGGCATTGATAGAACTGAGAGCCCCGAATAGGGCGCTCGCAATGAATAGTGCGATCACGAGCCCGCTGATGAAGCGGAAGGCGGCCTTGGGGTTGTCCAGGAGCCGGCGGCCGGCGATGAGCATGGCGGGTCGGCGGGCCCGCTTCGTCATGAGCCGAGAACCGGCTGTGGTGAACCACGGTCCAGCGAGAACCAGCCTCACCACCAGAAGCAGGAAGCCCACGAGCAGCTCGAGCAACTGGCCACCGACGGCGCCCGGCTTGCCGGCCGAGTCGAAGTACGCGAGTACGGCGATGCCAGCGAGCAGCGGGATGATCCGCACGATCCCCGGTGGGCGCGTCGACACTCGCTGCTTTACGCCGAAGGGCGATCCCTGGGCTCGGCGAACTGCGAGGCGCGCCGACATGACTGCGGCGACCGGAACGCCGATCACGACAATTATGACGTCGATCCAGTGCAACGAGAGGTCGCCTTGGGCGAGGGGCGCACCGGTGAACGGCACGTGGTAGAGCAGCGGTCTGAGGACGAAGAAGAGAGCGAAGCCGACTGCGATGCCCGCCACTGCCGCCACCACGGCCTCTACGGCAGAAATCGCAGAAACCTGACGTGGCGTGGCCCCCACCAGCCTCATGGCGGCAAAGCGCTCCTCGCGGCGCGCCGCCGAGAGCCGACTAGCCGTCGTGATCAAGATCAGTACCGGCAGCAAGAGGGCAACGGCTCCTCCGGCCAGAATGAACTGCAGAACAGGTCCGCTCCCGATCGCATTCTGGCAGGCGTAGCAATTGGCTGGTGTGCGTTGGATGGCGGCGATTTTGACCGCACCGGGAACCAGCGAGAGCTGGTGCGCCGTGTGGCCGATGATGATGATCAGCGAGTTCCGGGACGGCAGCGCAGCGGCACCGATGGTCCCTATCTGTCGGGCAGGATACCGGTCGCGCAGCTCATTTGCCGGCTCGGACCGAATGAGCGTTGCGAGAGCAGGAGAGGCGTAGTACCGGCCCGGCCCCGGCAGGTGCGCAATCCCTGGTGGGACCGGAGCACTCGGTCCAGCGGCGGCGACGTCGACCTGGTCGATCTCCTGGTTGGCGAACTGATCTGTGCTTGACAGCCACCACAGCTGGTTCGGTGCCGAGGTGGATCCTGACGCCTGCGCCGCGCTGTCGAGCCATGCACCACGATCGGTCTGGGCGCGCAGCCCGTTGACTCCGGCCAGGCAGGCCAGCAGCAGGCCCACTCCGAGGGCAACGGCTGCCGCCGTGACGAGGACGCGAAGGGCGGCTTCACGTCCGCTTCCGAGCGTCAGACGCAGGCCGAGCCGGATCATCCGGCCATTGCCGCACTGGAGGTGGCGACCCGTCCGTCACGCACGATGACCTCGCGGTCGGCGTAGGCGGCGACACGGGGCTCGTGGGAAACGAGGATCACCGTCGATCCCTGTTCTCGCGCAGCACGGGTCAAAAGGTCCATGACCAGCTCACCGCTCAACGAATCGAGTGAGCCAGTCGGTTCGTCTGCAAACAGCACGTCAGGGTTGGCGACGAGGCCTCGCGCCAAGGCCACGCGCTGGGACTGGCCGCCGGACATCTCACCGGTGCGGTGGTGTTCCAAACCTCCGAGGTCGAGACGTTCGAACCAGCTCCGCGCTTCGCGGAGCGCCTCGTCGCGGTGCACGCCGCCGAGCAGCAGCGGCAACGCCACGTTCTCCTCGGCGGTGAGCTCTGGTACGAGATGGCCAAACTGAAACACGAAACCGAAGCGATCGCGCCGCAGTCTCGAGCGTTCAGCCTCCCGCATGGTGTCGACTCGCTGGCCACCGAAATGGACCTCGCCGGCGATTGGAACAAGGATGCCGGCCAGACAGTGGAGCAGTGTCGACTTGCCTGAGCCACTCGGACCCATTACGGCGACTATCTCGCCTCTTTCTACCGAGAGCGTCGCTCCACGAAGGGCCGGGGTTTCGCCGAACGAGAGCACGAGATCGCGGCCTTCGAGGATGGTGGCTCGATCGACGACCGTGGAGGTTCCATTCACCTGGTTCATGCCGCCACCTCTTTCGCAAGCACGGCGAGCCGAGCAGTCGTGAGGTCGATCCAACGCAGATCAGCTTCGAGGTGGAAGAGCCCGTGGTCGGCCAGGAGGCCATCGACGACCCCGCCCTTCTGTTTGAGCTCGGTTAGTTCGCGCATCCGAGCCAGGTGTGCGGACCGTTGGACGTCGAGATACTCCTCCGCCGGACGGCCGAGCATGAGGGTGAGCACCACTTTCACAAAGAGGTCGGTCTGGAGGTAGGGCTCGGCCGGGATCGGTTGGGCGAGCCATGCTTCAACCTCGCCCTTTCCTGATTCGGTGATTGTGTAGCGCTTGCGATCCGGGCCGGCTCCCGACTCAGCGTCGCCGACCATCGCTTTTCCATCTCGGGCAAGTCGGCCGAGGGTGGCGTACACCTGGCCAAATGGCAGCGGCCTGCCGCGACCGAAATAGGTGTCGTAGTCGCGCTTCAGGTCATAGCCGTGGCTTGGTTCGCGATCGAGAAGCCCGAGGAGGGCCATAGGTACGCTCATCTCTCAGAGAGTACTCTGAGAGTATACGTTCAGTCGATAGCCTCATTATCGACGAGTCCGGCATGGCCCGCTTCACAGGGATGACGGTGTGATTCGGGCGTCGGCGTGCAATCGTCAGAGGAACGTCACGCGGCTCGCTTCCTGCTTGCCTTGGGCGAAACCGGCACGGGCGGCGGGGATGCGGGTCGCCGGATCCATCTGATTCGTGCCCATCGCGACTCGGGAATGGGCGTCAGGTGTGATCACCTCGACGTGGCTTCCCTGCTTGCGCAGGGCCTCGACCTCGCTTGCCAGGTCCATGCCCCATTCCGGCGGTCTGCGCAGGCCCTCGAACTGGCCTGCCGGGTCCGTTCCCCGTTCCGTTGGCGCCTGGCTGCGTCCGCCCAAGGGCGAGAGCACCACGACGTTCGCATAGCCCGAGGCAAGGTCGGCGTTTTCCTTGGAACGCACGCCACCGTCGATGTAGCGAGTGCCGTTGATGCTGTGTGTGGGCACCAAACCGGGCAGCGCGCAGCTGGCGGTGACTGCGTCCACCAGGTCGACGCCGGAATGGCGGTCGAACGCAGCCAATTCGCCGGTATGGGCGTCGACGGCCACCACGATCATCGGCCTGTCCGGCCATTCAGGGCGAGGCAACCTGGCGGCGACCACTGCGCGCCGCTGTCGCGCCCCGGGTTCGAGTGTGGCGTCGCTCTCCAAGCCGAACATGCCCATGGCGCGTCGTAGATCGGCGCCCGAGGTGGCGGCGACGCCGATGGCTCTCATCCGATCGAACACAGTGGCCATCGGCAGGGACGGCGGCCGTTCCTGGTTCCGTCCGACCGGTTGAGCCGGCGGGAACAGTACCGAGGCCAACAGTTCGACCGCCGGTATACCGCTGCGCAGCTGCGCTGCCGCCGTGGCCCCGGCCGAGGTGCCGATCACCAAATCGGCCGCCTCTGTCATATCGAGACCAGCTTCGGCCAGGCCTGCGATGATGCCGATCTCCCACGCATTTCCGGCAGCCCCACCGCCACCGAGCACCAGAGCAGCGTTGCGACCCTCCAGTGGGTACGACGCACGTCGCACCGAGTCAGGGGTGAAAGAGTGGGCTTTGCCCCCGGAGGACGGGAGCGATTCGTTGAATTGCGACATGTCTTGGTCCCTTTCAGGGCATCCGAGATACGGGCACCCAGGGACCGATGACGACGAAGCTCTAGAGGCTCCAGCGTGATGGGGTGAGCACCCGACTGTGAACGAAAAGAATCGGTCTCACCTCCTTAGGCCGTGCGCTGCGACGAGACTCTTGAACGAACTCGTTTCTAAAGTAGTCGGACAAGGAGCTCCGCCGCAAACGACGAAGCAGCTGTTGCCGGAGTTCGGGTTGAGGGTGAGCTGCCGGGTTCCTGCCAGCATCGTCGTGGCCCTCCTCATCGTGGTCGTCGAGATGAGGAATGGTTACGCGCCCAAATGGATGACCTGCGGCCAAGGTCCTCTCCAGAGGTCCGTGATGGGTGGTGGAGGCTCTACCGGCCGTTCGCTTCCACTCGTCGGCACCGAGTCGCTTACCCCCGATGCCGCGGGCTACATACGGCCGGTTTGTGCCCCGACGCTTTCGGCCAGCTCACCGGATTTGTACGCCGAGGCCGTCGGCACCTGTGGGGTCGGACTCTCCGATTTTGGGCAACGAAGGGCGTCGAGGATTGTGGAAGTCAGACGATGTCGCCGAACAGCGAATGATCCGATTGAGTCAGTGGCGCAAGGAGGCGAAAAGCTCCTGGTCTGATCGTCCATTGGCTGACGAACTGTGGTGTGGCTCCGTAGTTCATGCCCTCTGGTCTGAGGAAACGAACATATGTTCGTAACTCGGATAGAGTAACCGTGTGGCAACCACCATCGTGTCCGAGGCTCCAAAATGGGCACGCGGGCTCAATGAGATGCAGCGAAAAGCCGTCGACCACGACGGTGGCCCTTTGCTCATCGCGGCAGGCGCCGGCACCGGCAAGACTCGGACACTAGTGAGCCGATTGGCGCGACTCCTCGAGGGTGGCGTGGCGCCTGAGAGGGTCCTTCTTGTCACGTTCAGTCGGCGAGCGGCCGCTGAATTGATCCGGCGAGCGGGTCAGATCGCTGACCCAGCCTCAGCGCGGCGGGTGCAGGCAGGAACGTTTCACTCCGTTGCCCATCGTGTCTTGCGCCGGTACAGGGCCGCTCTCGGCTTGGCCGACGGCTTCAGTGTGCTCGACCCGGGTGACGTCCGTGACCTGATCGGCCTGGTACGCGCACCAATAGCCGCCAGTGCCCCGCATCGGTTTCCCCGCACTGAGACGGTCGCCGCCATCTATTCCCGCGTCGTCAGTAGTCAGGTGGCGCTCGAGGAAACCGTCCTACGCGTCTTCCCCTGGTGCGCAGACGACACCGAAGGCATGCGAGCAATCTTTAGGGCGTATACGGAACGCAAGCGAGCACAACACCTCTTGGACTTCGAGGACCTTCTGTTGCACTGGCGCGCCGCGGTTCTCGATAGTGATGTCGGACCGGTCCTGGCCGCAAGCTTCGATCATGTGCTGGTCGACGAGTATCAAGATACGAGCGTCGTGCAAGCGGACATCTTGCGGGCCCTCCGCTCGAGGGATGCTCGCCTCACCGTGGTGGGCGACGACGCCCAGGCCATCTATTCGTTTCGGGCCGCCACAGTTCGCAATATCCTGGACTTTCCCATCCACTTTCCCGGTGCGACGACTGTCACTTTGGAGCAGAATTACCGTTCGACCGGCCCCATACTCGACCTGGCCAACGCTGTGATCGCTGGTTCCGGCGAGGGGCATCGAAAGCAACTTTGGACCGAGGACGGGGGAGGAGTGCTTCCTGTCCTGGCCACTTGTCCGGACCAGCAGAGCCAAGCAGACGCCGTCTGTCAGACCATCTTGGAACACCACGAATCGGGAACCGCGCTGAAGGACCAGGTTGTCTTGTTCCGGACCTCTCACCACAGTGATCTGCTCGAAGTCGAGCTCGGGCGGCGCAACATCCCGTTCGTCAAGTTCGGGGGACTTCGCTTTCTGGAGGCTGCTCATGTCCGCGACTTGCTCGCCGCCCTGCGGATCGTTGGCAATCCGTGGGACGAGCTGGCCTGGATGCGAGTGTTGCAAATGGCCGATGGAGTGGGACCAGGCTCAGCCAACCGGATGGTCGAAGCCCTCGGTGTGCGAAATCCGGAAGGTGGTGGTCCGAATCCTCTGGTTGCCTTCTGTGCGAATCCGACCGGAGAACGGAGCGCGCGCCGATCGGTGGAGGATCTGAATCGGATTGCCTCTGGACTCGGGATTTGCAGTGCATCGGGACATCCTCCAGGGGCACAGGTGGAGGCACTGCGCCACACCCTTGAACCGATGATTCGGCGCCGCTATGACCATCCTGAGCCGCGACTCGCCGATCTCGATGCACTAGCGGGTCTGGCGGCTGACTATGAAAGCAGCGAGGGATTCATCGCCGACCTCACGCTGGATCCACCCTCTTCGACCGGAGATTTGGCCGGCAAGCCAACCCTCGATGACGATTGGCTCACCCTCTCGACCGTGCATTCAGCCAAGGGCGGGGAGTGGGCAGTGGTTCATTTGATCCATGCCGCGGACGGAGCTTTTCCGTCCGACATGGCTACCGGTGACAACGAAAGCGTGGACGAGGAACGTCGACTCTTCTACGTAGCGTTGACCCGTGCTCGGAAGCACCTGCACATTTATGCGCCGTTGCGCTATCACCACGGGGATCCGGCTGGCTGGACGGACAAGCACAGCTATGCCCAGCGGACCCGGTTTCTTCCACCCGAAATGGATGAGCTCTTGGACCACAGAGCTATACGGAGTGCGATTGACATAGATATCCCGTTTGCGGCCATTCCTGTCTCCAGTGCAGTAGACACTGAACTCAGTGGCCTTTGGTGAGAACGACGGCAGACAGCAGACATCATGTACTGCATGATGGCCAAGGTGATGAGGCCTCGTGGCCGAGGCGCCGACTGGCTGCCGGAAGTCAGATCGGGCGCCTAGCACTGACTGGCAAGATCCGACCGGCGGAATGCCATTACTCGCCTTTTTCAGGTCGACGATTACTCAAGATATCTCCAAAATCTGCGAATTTGGGAGGTATGACCGGATCCGAGCAAACCGACCCCCCTCCGAATGCAGAAGCGACCCAGTTGGAGGATGAGATGGATTCCCAGCTGGCGAAGGACCGTCAAAAGTCCGCGGTACCGATCCGATCTCACCTCAACCCCGTCTTCCAACATGAGCAACGAGCAGGGACTGCGGTGGACGATGCTGACGCTACCGAGGTGGCAGCACGGGTGATTGGAGAGATCGGCTCCGAAGCAGACCAAGAACGACTCAAAATCGAGGGGTTGGTGGCCGACGTCGAGAAAGCTGCACCAGGGAGTGACAAAGCAAAGGATGCTGAAATAGCGGCGGCGCAGGCCGAAAAAGACGCCGACGAAGCCATAGCGGCATCGCTCGACTCTGACACCGCTGCCGAAGATGCGCTCAACGCAAAGGGCTCACACCATCTCCATCTATCGGCGAATCCCGACGAGGCCCAAGCCGCCGAAGCCAGGGCGCTGAAAGTTGAATCGGTTGCAGGCAAGGATCTCAGCGATCTGGATTCTCTCGATAAGCGAGTCTCGGACGACCTCGCCTAGATTCGACTGCCCCATCCCTCCATCTTTGGGCGTCGAGCCCGGAGGTCCGGGCGCCGCCCGTCCGCACCTACCAGGAGGCCGTGACCCGAACTCGCGTCCTCCGATGGGACTCTCTCGGAGACGACCAAGCAAGCCCCCACAGAGCGGATGACCCAACACACTGGCCGGACGCTCAGCACGAAGATCTCGACTCCATGAGCGCCTATCCGGTTTCCGCAGAGCTGGCAGACCCCTGACAGGGGGCCACAAGTCGTCGGGCTCGTATCAGCTCTTCCGGCGCGCAGCCGTGACGTAGCGTTTCAATGCCCAACGGTAGCGCCACAACCAGGTAACGGGATCATCTCCTCCGCCAGTACCAAGGTACACCAGGGTGGGGGCCTTGCTGCAAGGACCCGTGGTGTGCTGACAATGCAGGCTACGAGCCGGACACGGGTGTCGGCCGGCCGACACCACGGATCACAGAGGCCCGAGGGGCTGAAGGGGAAGACGGGCCGATGGGCGATTACGTGCTGGGTTTCGACGAGATCGACCAGACGCAGGTCACCGCCGTTGGCGGCAAGGGGGCACATTTAGGGGAGCTCTCTCGGATCGAGGGCGTCCGCCTGCCGGCCGGCTTCTGCGTGACGACGGATGCCTTCCGGCGGATCATGACGGACGCGCCGTCGATCGACGAACGGTTCACTCGGCTGTCGCGCCTGAGCTCAGATGATCGTGAGGCGATCCGCACGCTCAGCGCGGAGATCCGCCGAATCCTCGAAGCGGCCACCATCCCCGACGAAATGGCGGCGGAGATCACCAGCTCGATCGACCGGCTCGGCGAGCGAGCCGCCTATGCGGTCAGATCGAGTGCGACAGCAGAGGACCTGCCGACGGCCTCCTTCGCCGGACAACAGGACACCTACCTGAACGTCGTGGGGTCGGCGGCGATCCTCAGACACATCGGCCGATGCTGGGCCTCGCTCTTCACTGTGCGGGCCGTGACCTACCGCCTGCGGATCGGCGTCGACCACCGGAACGTTCACATGGCCGTGGTCGTGCAGCGGATGGTCTTCCCGGAGGCGGCCGGCGTCCTGTTCACTGCCGACCCTGTCACGTCAAACCGGAAGGTGACCACCGTGGAGGCCACTTTCGGCCTGGGCGAGGCCCTGGTCTCTGGCCTGGTGAACGCCGACATCTACAACGTGCGGGACGGCGAGGTGGTAGCCAAGGCGGTGGCCACCAAGCAGCTGGCCCTCCGCGCCTCGCCGGAAGGTGGGACGCTGGAGGAAGCCATCGATCCGGACCAGCAGGAGCAGCCAGCTCTGACCGATGCGCAGGTCGTGCGACTGGCACAGCTAGGACGGCGGATCGAGGCGCACTTCGGCCACCCCCAGGACATCGAATGGTGCCTGGTCGACGACGGCTTTCAGATCGTCCAGAGCCGACCGATCACCACATTGTTTCCCATCCCCGCGGCCGATGACCACGGGAACCACGTCTACGTCTCCGTCGGTCATCAGCAGATGATGACCGACCCCATGAAGCCCCTGGGGCTCTCTCTCTGGCAACTGACGACCCCCCGGCCGATGCACGAGGGCGGCGGGAGGTTGTTCGTCGACGTTGCCGTGGACCTGGGGTCGCCCGCCGGCCGCGCCCGACTGCTGTCCCTAGGGAAATCCGATCCGCTGATCGGGGACGCACTACAGAGCATCGTCGAACGCGGCGACTTCAGCCCGTCGCCCCCGGACGAGAACCAAAGCGCGGCACCGGCCGGCGGGGCGGCAGCTGGCGGAGCGCCCGTCCCTGTCGAGACCGATCCGGCCATTGTCACTGATCTGATCCGACGTAGCCAGGAATCCATCGCCGGCTTGAAACGCGCTATCCGCACGAAGTCCGGACCGGCGCTGTTCGACTTCATCTTGGCGGACCTCCAGGAGCTGAAGCGGATCCTGTTCGATCCGCATAGCCATCAGGTGTTCATGTCGGCCATGGAGGCCACGTGGTGGCTCAACGAGCAGTTGGAAGCCTGGCTGGGCGAGAAGAACGCGGCCGACACGCTTACCCGGTCCGTCCCTCACAACGTGACCTCGGAGATGGGTCTGGCCCTCCTGGACATTGCCGACGCCATCCGACCGCATCCGGAGGTCGTAGCTTTTCTGCAGCACGTCGAGGACGAGGGCTTCCTGGACGAGCTGCCCACGCTTGCCGGCGGGAGGGAAGCCCGAGAGGTCATCCGGGCCTTCCTCGACAAGTACGGCATGCGCTGCACCGGTGAGATCGACATCACGAGGCCGCGTTGGAGCGAATGCCCTACCACGCTCGTGCCGCTGATTCTCGGCAACATCAAGAACTTCGAGCCGGGCGCTGGCGAGCTGCTTTTCGCCCAAGGGCGGCAGGAGGCGTGGGCGAAGGAACAGGAACTGCTGGAACGCTTGCGGGCCTTGCCTGACGGTGAGCCGAAAGCGGAAGAGGTCGAGCGGATGATCGACCGCGTCCGGACCTTCATCGGGTACCGCGAATATCCGAAGTACGGCATGGTCAGCCGCTACTTCGTCTACAAGCAGGCCTTACTGGAAGAGGCCGGGCGTCTCGTACAGGCCCAGGTGCTTGGTGACAAGGAGGACATCTTCTACCTCAGGTTCCAGGAGCTCCACGACGTGGTGCGCACGAACCACGTCGATGAGCACCTCATCTCCCAGCGCAAGGAGGCGTTCAGGTGGTACCAAGCGCTGACACCTCCCCGGGTACTCACATCGGATGGCGAAGTCGTCGTCGGTGCGTACCGGCGCGACGACGTACCGACCGGTGCACTGGTCGGCCTACCCGTATCCGCCGGCACCATCGAAGGGCGGGCACGCGTCATTGAGGACATGGCGGAGGCCGACCTCGAAGCAGGCGACATCCTGGTCACGGCCTACACGGACCCCAGCTGGACGCCGGTGTTCCTAGGTATCGCCGGCCTGGTGACGGAGGTGGGGGGCCTGATGACCCACGGGGCAGTAATCGCCCGGGAGTACGGCTTACCGACCGTCGTAGGCGTGGAGCAAGCCACCCGGCTGATCCGAGATGGGCAGCAGATCCGCGTGAATGGAACGGACGGGTACGTAGAAGTTCTTCCCTAGATGTGGCTGAGGTTCGGGCTGAGGAAGCCCCGGAGGAGGGCGGTCTGGCCGAGGACCGCCGATGGAGTACCGTCGGCCGCTCTGCCGATTTCGGTGAGCCATACCCGATCGATCCCCCGCCGACATGCCGGATAGATCAGCCACCGGGAGGTGCGTCAGATGCCAGCCTGAGACGATCGACGACATGGCACCGGCCAGCGGGATGCTCGGATCGGGATTATGCGCGTCCGTAGCCTCTCCGGGATTACGCTCGATCCATGCCGAAGAACGATGACTGGCGCGTGGCGATGCTGGCCCGACTCCGCACGTTGATCGAGCAGGCCGATCCGCAGGTAGTCGAGGAACGCAAGTGGGCCAAGGCGGCGAATCCCGACGGCGTTCCAACCTGGTACCACGACGGCATTATCTGTACGGGCGAGACCTACAAGACTCATGTGAAATTGACCTTCGCCAAGGGCGCTCAGTTGGAGGACCCTGCACCACTGTTCAATTCGAGCCTCGAAGGTAACCTCCGCCGTGCCATCGATTTCCAAGAAGGCGACAAGATCGACGAAAAGGCGTTCAAGGCTCTTATCCGGGAGGCTGTGGCTCTGAACGAGGCGACAGTCAAAAAGAGGAAGTAGATCGGACCGAGGCGGCTCGCATTGCGAGTACTGCGCCCCTGACCACCACTGGACGGCATGATGGACGTCGCGGGACGGATCACACGTGCGGGTGCGTCACATGAGCACGACTGACGCCCAGCTTGTCGACCAGGTGTGGGCGGTTCTCGCCGCTCCACGCCCGTGGACCGTCACCCAAGTTGGAGAGCCGGTCCTGAGACGCGGAGCCGCACCCTACGACGGGCAGCTTCCTGAGCATCTGTTGCATGAGCTGCTCGACGCCATGCACGCGTATCTCCCTGGAGTCGGGGTCGGACTTGCCGCACCGCAGATCGGTATTCCCCTGGCGTTGGCAGTGATCGACGATCCGGCCGATGTGCCCCCTGAGGTCGCTGCTGCGCGTGAGCGACGGCCACAGCCGCGGCTCGACTTGATTAACCCGGTGGTCACGCCGCTGGATTCCGAACGACGCGCCTTCTACGAGGGCTGCCTCAGCGTCACCGGGTTGACCGCGGTCGTGTCGCGCTTTCGGCGGGTGCGACTTTCTGCACAGGGCCGAACCGGGCGAGAGTACGACGTCGAACTGTCCGGCTGGCCGGCCCGTATCGCCCAGCACGAAACGGACCACCTCAACGGCGTGCTCTACCTGGATCGAGCAGAAATACGCTCGCTGTCGACGAATGAGGCCTATGAGCACCATTGGGCCCAACCCACGCCCGCAATCGCTTCCGCCGCGCTCACCTTCCCGATTTGACTGCCCGCCGTACTTAACGCGGTTTACAATCGCTTGGCCCTCGCCACCCCGACAGCGCGCAGACTCACCTGGCCGTTGCACCAAGCTCATGCAGCTGCCGTCGCATGCCGCGTCGCTCAGCGCCAGCCGAGCTCCGGAGCGATGTCGCACAAAAGCGAAGCCAGGACATGGGCGCAGTAGTCGACACCAAGCTGATTGGGGATAGTCAGCAGCAGAGTGTCGGCGGCGGCGATCGCCTCATCTTGGGCCAGTTGATCGATGAGCTTCTCCGGCTCGGCGGCGTAGGTCTTACCGAACCGCGCTGTGCCACCGTCGATGACCCCAACCTGGTCCTGCGAGTTACCTTCGCGGCCGAAGTATGTGCGGTCGAGGTCGTTGACGATCGGGAAAATGCTGCGGCTGACCGAGACACGAGGCTGACGGGTATGGCCCGCTTCTGCCCATGCCTTGCGGAATCGCTCGATCTGCTCGGCCTGCAGCTGATGGAACGGCACCCCGGTGTCCTCGCTGAGAAGTGTTGAACTCATCAGGTTCATCCCCTGCTCGGCAGCCCACTCCGCCGTCTTCCGGGTGCCCGCGCCCCACCAGATCCGCTGGCGCAGATCATCGGAGTGCGGCTCGATCCGAAGAAGCCCGGGTGGATTGGCGAACATCGGCCGCGGGTTCGGTTCGGCGAAGCCCTCGCCCCTGAGGACCTCGAGAAAGACCGCGGTGTGCTCGCGAGCCATGTCGGCCTGGTCGGTGCCCTCGGCTGGGACGTAGCCGAAGTAGCGGTAGCCATCGATGACCTGCTCGGGCGACCCGCGGCTGATGCCGAGCTGCAGGCGCCCGCCTGAGATGAGATCAGCAGCGCCGGCATCCTCGGCCATGTAGAGCGGGTTCTCGTACCGCATGTCGATGACGGCGGTGCCGATCTCGATCGTGGCCGTCCTAGCGCCGATGGCCGCCAACAGTGAAAACGGCGAAGCAAGCTGCTTGGCGAAGTGATGCACCCGGAAGTACGCCCCGTCCGCGCCAAGCTCTTCGGCGGCGACGGCGAGGTCGATGGACTGCAGCAGGGCACCCGCAGCTGATCGGGTCTGCGAGTTCGGTGAATTCGTCCAGTGGCCGAACGATAAAAAACCGATTCGTTTCATGGTGGGGCAAACGTCTCGCGGCTCACTTTTCTTCCTCGAATTGCCAGCAGCAGCACTCCGGTCGGTGTCGTCATGCAGCCTGACAAATTGACCGCCCGAAGCAGTTCACCAAGGTGTTCGCCTTTCTTTCCGTAGCGTTCACCTTCGACGCGTAGACTTACAGTCAGCGGACGGGCGCAACTTCGACGATCCTCACCGATGAAGCCAGGAGGAATCGATGACATCCAACAGCAGGCTGCGAGTAGCCATTTCCGACACGGCTGGGGCGCTAGAAATTGTGAAGCTCGAGGTCGAGGGAGCCACCGGATACCCTGTCCGGCCGGAGTTTCAAGAATCCGAATTCGACGAGCTCGTGGTGGAGCTGAGACTCGGCGCACCTAGTTCGACTGAACCCAACCGGATCGCCCGGGCGATCCAACGAACGTCTCGTGACATTGATGTATTGGGCGTCTGGAATGCCAAACAAACGGATCATGAGCCGGCGCCGATACCCAGTCAGCTGGTCTTCGGAGCCACCAACGCGTCAATGCCCGACGTCGCCAAGCGAGCCGTGCGGGACCAACTGGCAACGGCACAATGGTGTCCGACTACCAGCACGACACCACATGGCGACATCCCCCACTGGCAGTTGGCGGTGCCGGTACTCCAGGCCGACGGCGAGGAGGTAGTCGCCGTGCACCGCCGGAACGGGTACTCGCTCCGCTATACCCCGGAAGATGTCGTGGGCACATGGCTGGGATTGGCTTCCTGAACGAATGCTCGGCCAGCTTGGAGTGGTGGACCCGAAGGTTACGAAGATCGTGTCAATCGACTCCCTCGGCATAACTCCGGATCTTTTGCAGGACCAGATCGGGAGTCTCCATCTGAGGCATATGGCCGGTAGCCGGTAGGACTTCGAACCGCGCCCGGCTGATGGCGGCGGCGTAGGTCTGGCCGTAGACAGCGTCGACAATCCGATCGCTCACGCCCCACAGCACCAGTGTCGGGACGTCGATGCCGCCGAGGCGGCCGAGCAGCGACGGGTCCGCCATCGCTGGCGAGCCGACATAGACGGCCAAGGCTGCGCCGTTGGCAGCCATGATTGCCTTCTGTGTTTCAGGAATGGTGGTCGGATCGACACGGAAGGGCGCTGGGTCGTGGAACGACAGTGATTGGATCTCGGGCACAGATAAGCCGGCCACGTCGGCAACGGGGTGGCCCTCCACTCCGATACCGACCGCGTCGAGGAGCCCCATGCGCCTGATGCGGGGGGACGCCAAAAGAGCCATCTCGGCTGCGATCCAGCCGCCGACGGAGTTTCCAATGACGGTCACATCCTCGAGCCGGAGGTCGTCGAGCAAGCTGACGTAGAGGGCGGCCAGCTTGGTCACCGTGTTCAATTCGTCTGGCCGAGAGGTGCCACCGAAGCCTGGATGGGTGGGAGTGATGACCCGGCAGTCGTCCTTTTCGGCCAGTAGGTGGGCGAACCCTGCGACGGACTGTGGACCGGCTCCGCCATGCAACACGAGGAAGGGGTGGCCCCTCCCTCGCTCTTCTACCGTCACCTCAACGGGTCCGGTGCCCGCCATGGTGAGGGTCTTGGTGGTCGATACCGCTGTCGGCGTCACGTCGGTTTTCCTCACTGCCCGTTTCTCGTAAACCGCTGAGCGCTCGATTGCGGGCGCTCACCCAAGGTTTGTTCGGCTGTTTCAGTCGGCGTAGTCGGTGGCCGGTACGGTGGCATAGCGGGCCATCACCTCGACGGTCGCCTGGGGCGTGAAGGGCTGACCGGCGGCGATCATGTCGCGAAGGTCTCTGAAATATCGCACGTAGAGGTCTGGCGTGAACGTGTTGAGCAAGACTGCAGGCTCATCGCCTGGATTGGCGAAGGTATGCGGAGCCCCAGGTGGCACCATGACCAGAGTGCCGGCGGGCGCTCATAGGTCGTGTCTCCCACCGTGAAACTGGCGGTGCCCGAAACCACGTAGAAGCCCTCGTCGTGACGGGCGTGGCGGTGCTGGGGCGGTCCGTCGGTGTGGGACGGCAGCGTGACCTCGCCCCCGCCCAAGTGGGTGGTTCTGCCGTCTTCCAGGATCCGCATACGCACGGGACTCAGCTGAATGGCGTCCCCACCATCGGGACCGATGATCGCTACCTGCACGGCCGGACCTCCTGTTCAAGAGAGTTGGCTCTCATGAACAACGGTAACCCTCGAGCGCCTGGCCGGCTTCACCTACGCTGTCCGTGTCGTGACCCACAATCACAAAGTCCTCTTCGGCCTCGGGCTGGAGAACGGCGTCCACCAGGCGAGTGAGATGCTCAGCCACGCCCGCTTCGCCGACGACGCCGGTCTCGACATCGTCAGCGTCTCCGACCATCCCTACTTCGCCGACCGCCTCGACGCCTACGCCGCGCTGGGGTTCGTTCTGGGCGCCACCAAGAACATCCACGCAGCGGTGATCATGACCAATCTGCTCAGCCGTCCCGCTCCTGTCCTGGCCCGGACCGTCACCGGAATTTCGACGATCTCCGGCGGTCGTGTCGTTCTCGGGATGGGTGCGGGTGGGATGTGGGAGGAAATCGTCGCCCTCGGTGTTCCCCGCTTGTCGCCCGCAGCCCGGATTCGAGCGCTGGAAGAGGCCATCGTGGTGGTGAGAGCGCTTTCCGGTGGCGGCGACCCGGTCACGTTCGACGGCGAGTTCTACCAGGTCACCGAGCTGATACCGGCAACCGCACCCACGCCACCGATCTGGATCGGAGCCCTCGGCCCAAAGAACCTGGGAGTAACCGGCCGGCATGCGGACGGATGGATACCGGGACATCTCGCCGACTGGCGCAGCACGGTGGTCGCCGAGTCACGGCTTATCGTCGACGAAGCGGCTGTTTCGGTAGGGAGACAACCTGCCGACGTCGACACCATCTACAACGTGTCAGGGCGCTTCACCCGGGACCCGCTACCACAAACCCGCGACGAGGAGGGCCGCTGGATCGGAGGCACCGTGACACAATGGGTCGAGGAACTGACTTTCGCCGTGCTCGAACACAGCGCCGCCGCTTTCATCTATGTGCTCCCCCCGGGCGAGAGCATCAGCGACTCAGCACTGAGCACCTGGGCAGGCGAAGTCGTTCCCGCCGTCCGCCAAGGAATCACCCAGCGCTGACCTGGCCAGACCCATGTCCTCGGCGAGCTGTGTTTCGACGACGCATCTAAGTCCTGGGCGGCGGGCGAGGTGGGGAACTGCGTGGGCCTCCTTGTTTCGTCCTCTCGTCGTCGATGCGGTCAGCCAGCTCTTGACAGCGTCATTGGTAGCTTCCGTGTTACGGTAACCTATTAGTTACCGATACAGGAGCGATCCGGGTGCGCTGTTTTCAAACGAGTTCGACGACTCATGGTGGGCCAGAAGCGGTGCCGACTGCCCTGAGCAATGGGACTGACAGGTCGGTCCGGGATTTCAAATCGCCCGTCGAATCGAACGGTTGAGCACATGCCTCACGCTGACATCTCCGGCGACCCCTTCGAGGCTCTGGGTGATCCCAATCGGCGTGAGATCCTGCGTCAGCTGAGCGACAGCGACAAGCCAGTCCACGAGATCGCCGACGCCATGTCCATCAGCCGGCCGGCAGTCTCGCGCCACCTCCGCCTGTTGAAGGACGCCGGAATGGTGGCCGAGCAAGCCCAGGGAACCCGCCGGATCTATCACCTCCAACAGCAAGGGTTGCACGCCGTCCAGGCCTATCTGGAGGGCGTCTGGGGTGACGCGGCGGCGCGGTTCCGATTGTTCGGTGAGAACTCCGACGATCGGTCGAGTCGATGAGTGAGCCGCTGAGGTTGTCGTTCGACGTCGCCTGCTCTCCAGAGCACGCGTTCAGGGTGTGGACGTCGAGGATCAGCGCCTGGTGGCCGTCCGACCACACGGTGAGCGGGCAGTCTGATCTCGACATCGTCCTCGAGGGTGGCGTCGGGGGACGGATCTATGAACGAACGGCGGAGGGTGTCGAGCACGATTGGGGCGAAGTGACGATCTGGGAACCGCCTTCGCGGTTGGCCTACCACTGGCATCTGCGCCAAAACCGGGCAGACGCCACCGAAGTGGAGATCCGTTTTCTCACCCGGGGAGCCGCGGCCACCCGGGTCGAGATCGAGCACCGCGGCTGGGAACGATTGGGAGCGGGGGGCGAGGAGCGGCGCGCTCGAGAATCGGGGCGGCTGGGATGCACTGCTGCCGCACTTCCGGGCCGCTATCGAGGAAGGAGCCGGCTAGTGGCAAGAGGAACAAGGGAGGACCCGTGGGCGCTCAAGACCCCGCCCGGCACCTCGAAGTACACGATGTACAAAGACGAGCAGGCCGAACCGCCGGCCCTGGTCTGCCAAGTGGGTTCGACCACGCTCAAGTACCGCCTGCAGGCGATCGATGATCTCCGTGCCTGGCTGGTCGAGCAAGGCGATTGGGTCGTGCTGGGCGCAGCCGACGAGAAGAAGCCGGCGGCGCCGGGCACCGTGGAGGCGTGGGGACGGTCACCCGACAACCCGGTCGGTGGTTGGTACGGTCTCCGTAACGGCCATCGCGGCCGGTTCGGGATGTACCTTCCGCCGCTGTTGGAGGCACTCGGCCTGGCCGAAGTCACCCACCAACCGCGCAACAACTCGATGCGAGCGATCTGAGTTCCGCTGTACGGGCCGACTCGCGTCCAGACCCGATTAACGCTGACCAAAACAGAGGGAGATGACCATGACGGTCACTAAGATAATCCGGTACAGGACCAGGCCGGAGAGTGCTGACGAGAACGAGCGCCTGATTCGCGAGGTGTTCGCTGAGTTGTCCACTCAGAGCCCGAAAGGCCTGCGGTACGGAGTGTTTCGCCTCGAAGACGGGGTCAGCTTTGTGCACGTGGCCATGCTCGATGGGGAGGAGAACCCACTGGCGGCATCGGCTGCGTTCGGCCAGTTCCAGTCCGGTATCAAGGATCGCTGCGTCGAAGGACCAGCGCCTTCTGACGCAACCGTCATCGGTAACTACCAACTGCTCTCGGACTGATCGCCTCTCGGGCGGCTTCTTAGGATTCGGGTTGCGCAGGCGCCCGCAGCGTCAAGCCATCTACCACTCGACGCCGGTGGAGACGCAGAACTCATTCTGCTCCGGATCCGACATTCTCACCCATCGGGTGCCGCCGAAGCTCTGGGTGCTTTCGTCGATACGAGGGGCACCGAGCGCCTGCAATCTGTGAATCTCGGCTTCGACGTCGTCGACCACGATGTCGAGGTGCATGCGATTCTTGCCGGCTTTGGGTTCGGGTACGCCCTGAAGGAGGAGCGGTGACGCGATCCCCTCTTTGGGAACGAGCACAGACAGATTGGCGTCCGTGTAGTAGTCGCGATAGTCGAGCGCCTCGCGCCAGAACTTAGCGAGCCTCATTGGCTCGGCACAGTCGAGCACGAGTTCGACCCTTGCCTTGTGACCCATAGCGTTCCTCCAGGCCGGAATATCGCTCGGCCGGCGGCTATAAGCGTACGGGGCCAGCTAATAAGCGGGCAGCGTCGAGGGCGGTACGGGTTGTTGGGACCGGATCAGCGGATTTAGGGAAGAGTGTCGCTATCAGACCAGTTCGTCTTTGAGATTGGTCTTGAGCCAGGTGCGGAGTTCGGCGTTGTCCTCATGACCATGTACAGCGGAGGCGTGTTGCGCGGCGGCGACGATGACTTCGTCCTCCTCCCCGGCAATCGTCAGCGTGCATCCGTTCTCGCTCGGAAAGTCTCGGCAATCTGCGACTTTTCGACTCATGAAGCTCTCCTTTCGATGCAATGTTCGGTTTTGGTTGTGGACTGAGTGAAATGGTCGATCGACATCTACACAGTTATGTTGCTACCCCTTCACGTAGGAGAATTTCTCGGTGATCCGGTCGTGGCTGACTTTGAACAAGTCGATCCCACGGACGTGTCCATCGGCCCAGCTGTAACGCCACCTCTGGATCACCCGGTCCCCCGAACCAAAGGTCTCTTCCGGTTCGAAGCTCGATGACGGGTCATCAAAGATGGCCTTCCAAGCTTGGCGGATCTCGCTAGGCCCAACGTGTCGAGCACCGTCTGGTGCTGGGCCGGTGGCATCGAAGACGCAATCGTCACTGAGGAACGAGATAGCGGCATCGAGGTCGTGCCCCGCCCACGCCGCGCCGAAGGCTTCAACCAGCTCACCAGGTTCCATGACCGCTACCGTGCGTAGTTGCTCGCCCCGAACCAATCGACGGCGACTACCGGCTCATTGCCGAGCACCCAAGCGTCGTGTCCGCTCGGCAACGACGTGACGTCGCCTGGCCCGGCAACGAACTCAATGCTGTCGTCGATCAAGATGGCCAGTTGTCCCGACACGTGATACTGGAAGTGGGGGGCGGCGCAGCTGTCTGTGCCGGCGATGGGTTTCACGTCGTTTGACCACCGCCAACCGGGTTGAAACACCAGCCGGCCGATCTCGACGCCCCCCACCTTGAGGATCTCGGCCCGACCGTTGGGAAACGCCCGCACTTCGTCGGGCTGCTCGAAGCTGCGATGCTCGGTGGTTTGAGCCATGCCGCCTCCTTCGGCCCTCGACGGAGGGCATCACAGACACTCTTATCTACTAGTAGGTAGACTGTCAAGAGATAGATGGAGGATTCCAAATGGCCAAGGCCCGCCTGACCAGCCCCACGAACAGCGACACGGCCACTGTCATCCTCGACATCGCCGAACGGCTGGTGCAGCGCCGTGGCTTCAACGGTTTCTCCTACGCCGACATCGCGGCCGAGCTGGGTATCACCAAGGCGTCGCTCCACTATCACTTCCCCGGCAAAGCGGAGCTTGGCGAGAGCCTCATCACTCGCTATGCCACTCGATTTGCTGGGGCGCTCGCTGAGATCGACGCTCGGGTTGTGCCTGCTGTGGACAAGCTCGAGGCGTACTGCGACATCTACCGCGCTGTGCTGTCCGAGCACCGAATGTGCCTGTGCGGGATGCTGGCCGCGGAGTACGAGACGCTGCCAGATCCGATGCGCCACGCTGTCGTCGCCTTCCTCGACCACAACCAAGCGTGGCTCTCGGCTCTCCTCGAAAGCGGCAGAGCGGCTGGAAGTCTTCGGTTTTCAGACACCTCCGACCAGGCTGCCCGTAGCATCGTCGCTGCCCTCGAGGGAGCCATGCTGGTCTCACGCCCGTACGGCGACACCGGTGTGCTGGACTCGGTCGTCGGCCGACTCGTTGCTGAGTTCTCGGTACAAGCCCGACCGGTCCGCCGGCCATCTGCCATGTCGCCGAGTGGCTGACTCCAAGGTTCACCAGCGGGGGAGTCTCTCGGGACCCAGCCGATAGGGCCTTTCCCCGTTGCCCGGCGCGCCCGATGCCCTTGGCGCTCAGCACCGGTGTACTCGGTCAGCCCGATATGACATCCCTGATGCACTCGCGGAGCATGACGCCCAACTTGGCGGTGTCGGAGTCGGGGAAGCTCTCGCCGGCCAGGAACAGCCCGGCGAAGGCGGCTCCGAAGGCCGCCGCCATGCGGACCCGGTCCCGCTCAGCCACCCGGGTGTCGAGGAGGATCTTGCGAAACTGGTTCTGAATGTCGTCGTGTTCGGCGTCATGGTCCTCGTTATGCAGCTTCTCGAGTGAGGCCTGGTTCCGTTCGTGCATGAGGAAGAGCTTGCGCTGGGCCAGCATCTGGTCGACCACCTGGTCGAGCAGCTGGCCCCAAAGCTCGAGGGTCATGGGTTCGTCGCCCATGCTGTTGAAAGCGTTCTTGCCGAACTCGTGCATGCGCATATGGAGGGCTAGGAGGATGTCCTCCTTGCTCTCGAAGTGGTAGTAGAGGGCCGCTTTGGTGACGCCCAACTGCTCGGCGATCTGTCGCAGGCTGGTGCCGTCGTAGCCCTGGGTCACGAACAGCTCGAGGGCCGCATCCAGAATGCGCTCGCGGGTGGAGTTGGCTTCGTGGGCCAAGGCCCGGCGCTTGGCCTTGGTGGCCTGGGCGAACTTGGGGGGGAGGGCGTCGTCGGCCAGCTGGCCCGGAGTAGTCGGGCCCTGACCGTTCGTGCCTGGATGTGCGGTTTGGGTCATCTTTTCTCTTTGCCTACTTGACGACAGGTAAGTTTATTCCTTACCATGCGGTTAGTAAGTAGTTTACTTAACGACCGGTAAGGATGTCCATGGCTACTGATCTGATGATTCAAGCCGAAGGATTGCAGAAGCGGTACGGCGACACCCAGGCCCTGGCCGGCGTGTCGTTCGGCGTGCCGGCCGGAACCATCCTGGGCCTGCTCGGGCCCAACGGCGCCGGCAAGACCACGGCGGTCCGGATCCTGACCACGCTGGCCATACCCGATGCCGGGACGGCCATGGTGGCCGGGGTCGATGTGGTGAAGCATCCCAACGAGGTGCGCCACCACATCGGCGTAGCCGCTCAGGACGCCACCTTGGACGGGCTGCTGACCGGGCGCCAGAACCTGACCCTGGTCGGGGAGCTGTGCGACATGGGGCGCAGGGCAGCCAAGGCCCGGGCGGCCGAGCTGCTCGAGCAGTTCGAGCTGACCCATGCGGCCGACCGGGTGCTGAAGGGCTACTCGGGCGGCATGCGGCGCCGGCTGGACTTGGCGGCGTCGCTCATGACCCGGCCGCCGGTCCTGTTCCTCGACGAGCCGACCACCGGGCTGGACCCGACATCACGCCAGCGGGTGTGGGACGCCATCCGCGTACTGCTGGACGAGGGCGTGACGGTGCTGCTGACGACGCAGTACCTGGAGGAGGCGGACGAGCTGGCCGATCGCATCGTGGTGGTGAACCACGGGCTGGTGGTGGCCAATGGGACGCCGCTGGAGCTGAAGGAGGCCTCCAAGAGCGCCCGGGTGGAAGTTACGTTGGCCGAGACTTCGGTGGCGGCCGTACCAGCCATCGCCGGGTTGGTGGCCGGCCAGGTGGACGTGAGCGAAGACGGGCGTCAACTGTCGGCCGGCGTCGACTCGTCACCAGGGCTGGCGACCACCCTGGTGCGGGCTCTTGACGCCGCTGGAGTGCTGGTGGACAACATCGAGGTGCGACAGCCGTCATTGGATGACGTGTTCTTCAGCTTGACGGGTGACCACATAGAAGAGGACGCGGCCGACGACGACGGTGTCGACGGGGACGGCGGGGGTGGCGGACGAGGGCCCTCCGGTGTTGGCCCGTCGCCCGTCGGCGGCGGCCGGGCCTCCGAACTCGAAGGAGCGAACGCCTGATGACCACGACACTGACGCCTCGCCCGGTGCGGGTGGACAGCCCGCGCTCAGCTGGTGCACTCGGACCTCTGGCTGACATCTGGGCCATGGCCCGGCGCAACCTGGTGCACATTTCACGTGAGCCGATGCAGCTCTCGGACGTGACCATCCAGCCTGTGCTCTTCACCTTCCTGTTCGTTTTCATCTTCGGTGGGGCGATCCCGATCCCGGGCGGCGGCTCCTACAAGGACTACTTGCTGGCCGGCATCTTGGCACTCAACCTGGTCACCTCGGTGATGGGCACGGCGGTCGGGTTGTCGACCGACCTGCACGAGGGGATGATCGACCGCTTCCGGGCGCTGCCCCTCTGGCGGCCGTCCGTATTGATCGGGCGGTCGGCGGCCGATTTCATGACGTCATGTTTGTGCGCGCTGATCGTGGGGCTGACAGGGCTCGTGGTCGGCTGGCGGTCGGACGCCAGCATGGTGGCCATCCTGGCCGGATTCCTGCTGGTTCTGTTCTTCGCCTACTCGCTCACGTGGATCGCCCAGTGCGTGGGGTTGAACGCCAAAAGCCCGGAGTCGGCGGCTTCGTTCGGTTTCATCGTGCTGTTTCCTTTGGCCTTCGTCTCCAACGCCATGGTGCCCACCGCGCACATGCCGGGCTGGATGCAGGCCATCGCCGACTGGAACCCCGTCTCGGCGGTCTGTGCCGGAGTGCGGGACCTCTGGAACAACCCCAATCCATCGCACGTGGTCAACGCCTGGCCGATGCAGCACCCGATAGAGGCGTCACTGATCTGGTCGGTGGTCATCATCGCCATCGCCGCCCCGCTGGCTTCGTACTTCTTCAACAAGCGCTGCACGGACTGACGGGTGGTGCCCCTAGGGCACCCCCGCAACCCGATTGCCTCAGACACTCCGACACAGCCATGTGGCGGTTGCGGGTCCAAGGTGGGTGATCTTCCGGACGTCAAGCGGGGGTTGTCAGGTCACCTCATTGGCTGGCCACGTTGTTCACGATCGGTTGGTAGGACCTGCATGGCTCGTTGCGCAGGCTCGGGCACGCCGGCAGCGAAGTCGGTACCTGCACACCGGGAACGACCGGGAGGATGAGGCTCGACGGCATGGATTTGGAGAAGGCGATCGATACGGTCGCCGTTCCACTGGGCACCGTTTGGCCGAAGGACCACACGGGCTGGGTGCCGTTGGGCGCAGAAATGGTGACCCGAATGCTCGATCCCGCACGGTAGACGTGCCCTTCGTAGTAGAGCGGAATGGCGACCTTGACGAACTTGCCGGACGGCATGGACGCCACGTCGCCCTCTTTATAGCTGGGGATCGGATCAAGCGTTGTGCTCGGCGTATCGAATTCGTTGTCGGAACCGGTGGACAGCTTGCGCTCGCTCGCTTGTATCCAGCCGTTCTGGACGAACGTCTCGTTCCCGTCCGGGCGGACCTCGCTGACTGTTGCTTGAAGGTCGACGTCAGGGGTGGATGAACGCACCCAGACGTACACCGCGCCACCACCGATCACTGTTGTATCGCTCGTCAACGGGGCCGAAGCAAAGGAGACTGCGGAGCCCGAGGGATTCTGCTCCCAGTTCCATTGCCACTGCGAAGCGTTGCCCCACAACCCGCCGCTACCGGTGTTGGTGCCGAAGTCGGTCAGTGGAAGTGCGCTTGCATTCGAGGTGTACCAGTTGATGCCTTCTTTTGCCGGTGGCTGGTTGGCCAGCGTTCCATTGGGGCCGAGGTACCAGGTTTGGGCCGTGGTTCCCGGAATGGGGAACGACGAGAAGTCGTCCTCGAAGCCGGGGTAGGGATCACCCGCACTCTGGGTGTCAGTGGGCGAAGAGCCGGCGCCGTTGTCGAAAAGCACCCGTATCTCAGGTAGTTGTTCGAAGGCGGACAGAGCCGCGCTGTAGGTCGGGATGGTCTGGATCGGGTCGAGGGGCAGGGTGATCGGATCCGTGTCCGGAGTTCCCATGGCATCCTCGTAGATGACCGGCGCTGCGGCCCGGATGACCGCCGAGTCCACGATGGGTGCCTGGTGGGCGACGAACAATTCGAGGAAGTCGTACCATCGGTCGAAGGTGGCCGGATCCAGCGAATCGATGTGGGCACCATTGGTGAAGGTGAACCACTTCTCGGTCGTACCCGTAAAATGCGAGACCAGTTCCGGACAGTGTCCGCCGGTCTGCTCGTCTTCCCACTGGCAGGCCATGAAGACCGGCACGTTTATCTTGTTGACGAAGGTGTCCGGATCCAAGGGGTTCGCCACTGCTGGGTTGTAGTACGAGTTGGCGGTGATCTCGGACAAGAGATCCGTCGCCTCACCGTGGAGGTCCTGGTTGGCCGCACAGATAGTGTCGCCGTCTTGGATCTGCTGATACGCCCACGCCTGTCCGCTGTTGGGTCCGGCCGGTTCGGCGTCCGATTGTCGCTGTTCGCCCCAGGCCACTGCGAAGCCGGTGTTGAGGATGCCCCCGGGGTACAGCGTCGACGCTGTGGCATCGATGGTCGATAGCGGCGAGATGGCCTCGAGGGCGGGCGGATCGAGTTGGGACACGAACAGCTGGCTGATGGCCCCGTAGGAGATGCCCATCATGCCGACCTTGTGGTCCAGCACCCACGGTTGGTTGGCAATCGTCTGTATGACGTCATACCCGTCCAGGTTCTGCATCGGTTCGAAGAAGTTGAAAGCCCCACCCGAGCATCCGGTGCCGCGCATATTGACATCGACGACCGCGAAACCCATGAGATTGGCGAGGATGGCGATTCCGTTCTCCGGTCCGGCTGGGTCCGCGTACCCATAGCCTGAATATTCGATCAGCGTCGGGTACGGAGGAAGGTAGTCAGTGGGGCCGTTCGCTAGGGGAGTGCCGGGCGGCAACCCGGGCTCGCCGGCCGGGTCAGTGGGCGGATGGACATCGATGGCAAGCTTCGTCCCGTCGCGGGTGGTGAGGTACTGGTACCCATTGTCTGAAATCGTCTGGTTGTAGATACTCGGATCCCATGGTGCCGCGGCATCGCTGTGCACCGTGATCGGGGCCGACTCTGCCCCGTCCGAGCTCAGGACCACCCGGTACCCCTTGCCCGGCGGAACATTGCGGAAGAGAAGGCCACCGAGCGAATCTGCTGTTTGCGTGTAGAGGGTCTTTCCGTGGGACGTGGTGAGTGAGGCCTGAGCAGAGGACGTCAAGCCGGTCACGTACACCTGCTCGGCGCTGCCGACCGCGTCGATCGTGGGAGTTGACGCCGCAGTGCGGGCCACCGGAACCACGCAGACGACAAGTCCGGCAGCGATTGTGATTGCAACTATGAGGGCGGCGCGCCCCGCTGTGGAGATTTTCCTAAGCTGGATTCCGCGGGAAATGACCATCGGCCCGCTCTACCCAGGCAACGCTTGTTTGAACCACACCACTATCGCCGGACTCGAACCTTTTTCATGCCAGACCTTCAGGAGTGACGATCCGGGAGAGTTCGGTTGGCCGGTTTCGACAGGGGACAAGATAGGGCCGGGCTTTTAGGGTAGAAGAGATGGACATTTAGGTAGGAGTGAGCAAACCCCAAGGAGCCGCCATGACGACTGAAGCCGCCACCCAATTGACCGGCCTCGACACCATCGCAGAGCTGGCGGCGCAACTCCGAGTCGACTCGATCCGGTCCTCGACCAGCGCCGGCTCCGGTCACCCCACCTCGAGCATGTCGGCGGCTGATCTGATCGCGGTGTTGGCGGCCCGTCACCTGCGTTACGACTGGGACGACCCAGACACCCCGGCCAACGACCATCTCGTCTTCTCCAAGGGTCACGCCTCGCCCCTTCTCTACTCGTTGTTCAAGGCGGTCGGGGTGGTGAGCGACGAGGAGCTGATGACCGGATACCGGCGGTTCGGTCAGCGCCTCGAGGGTCATCCGACCCCGGTGCTGCCCTGGGTGGACGTGGCCACCGGCTCACTGGGCCAGGGCCTGCCTGACAGTGTCGGCATTGCCCTCTCCGGCCGGTACCTCGAGCACCTTCCTTTCCGGGTGTGGGTGCTCTGCGGCGACAGCGAGCTGGCCGAGGGATCGATCTGGGAAGCCATCGACAAGGCGTCCTATTACAAACTGTCCAACCTGGTGGTGATGGCCGACATCAACCGGCTCGGGCAGCGGGGACCGACCGACCTCGGTTGGGACGTCGACCTCTACCAACAGCGCTTCGAGGCCTTCGGCGCCCGCACTCTCGTCATCGACGGTCACGACCTCTCCGCCATCGAAGGCGCCTTTGCCGAGGCAGAGGGCATGGGTGGGGACCGTCCCACAGTGATCGTGGCCAAGACCATCAAGGGCCGGGGTTTCTCGGAGGTCGAGAACAAAGAAGGTTGGCACGGCAAGCCCTTCCCGCCCGACATGGCGAGGCGCGCCATCGAGGAGCTCGGGGGTGAGCGGCACCTTGTCGTCCGTGGCCCCCTTCCCGACAAGGCCCCGGACCGGGGGCCGTCGGCCACGACGGCGGCAACGGCCGACCTGCCCCGGTACGACGTCGGCGGCTCGGTTGCCACCCGCAAGGCCTACGGCGACGCCTTGGTGGCCATCGGGACCGCCGATCCGAGGGTGATCGTGTTGGACGCTGAAGTGAGCAACTCGACCCATGCCGACGAATTCAAGCACGTCTTTCCCGATCGCTACTTCGAGATGTTCATAGCCGAGCAGCAGCTGGTCGCCGCGGCCACCGGGTTGAACGCCCGCGGCTACAAGACGTTCGCCTCCACGTTCGCCGCATTCTTCACCCGGGCCTTCGACTTCGTGCGCATGGGCGCTATCTCCGGGGTCGATCTACGCCTGTCGGGATCGCATTGCGGGGTCGAGATCGGCGCCGATGGTCCCTCGCAGATGGGTCTCGAGGACATCGCCATGATCCGTTCGGTGCACGGCTCCACCGTCCTGTACCCGAGCGATGCTCCGAGCACGGCCGCGTTGGTGGCGGCCATGGCCGACAATTCGGGGATCAGCTACATCCGCACCACACGCGGCGCTTATCCCGTGATCTACGAGGCCGGGGAGGCATTCGCCCCCGGCGGCTCGAAGGTCCTGCGCTCCTCCGAGGCCGACCAGGTCACGTTGGTGGGCGCCGGCGTCACCCTCCACGAGTGCTTGAAGGCAGCGGACCTTCTGGAGGGCGAGGGGATCCAGGCTCGGGTCGTCGACTGCTACTCCGTCAAGCCGATCGACGGTGCCACCCTCTCGGAAGCGGCAGCGGCCACGTCCGGCCGGATCGTCGTGGTGGAGGACCACCATCCCGAAGGCGGCCTGGGATCGGCCGTCACCGAATGCCTGTTGTCGAACGGTCCGACGAGCCTCCACTTCGCCCACCTGGCCGTCAGGGGGATGCCCGGCTCGGGCACCGGGGCGGAGCTCATGGCCTGGGCCGGCATAGACGCTGACCACATCGCCGCCGCCGGTCGCGGGCTCGTGGGTGGCCACTGAGGTAGCCCGTGCTTCGGGACAGGACGGAGGGCGCCACCCGTCGTCCTCGTCCGCCTAGACGTGGGTCTCGCGCAGCGCTTCCCTGGTCAGGTCGCCCACGCGTGGGTAACCGTCGATGGCCATAGTCAAGTCGGCCTCGGCGAGCAGACAGTGCAGCACGTGCTCGATCCCAAGCTGGCCGCCCACGGCCAGCCCGTAGGCGTAGGGCCTCCCGATCGCCACCGCCGACGCACCCAGCGCCAGTGCTTTGACCACGTCCGACCCGCTGCGCACCCCCGAATCGAAGATCACTGGCACGCCGGGCCCAACGGCGTCGACCACGCCCGGTAGGCATTCGAGTGCCGCCAGCCCGCCGTTGGCCTGGCGACCGCCGTGGGTCGAACAGTAGATGCCGTCGACGCCGGCATCTACGGCCCGGCGGGCGTCGTCAGGATGACAGATTCCCTTGAGGAGCAGCGGCAGTTTGGTCAGGGAGCGGAGGCGAGTGAGATCATCCCAGTTGAGACCCGGGTCGCCGAAGATGGTGGCCCAGACGGCTGCCGCGGCGAGTGGGTCCTCGTCCGGTGGTGCTTTGAGTCGTGTCCGAAAGACGGGGTCGGACATGTAGTTGGCCAGGCACAGCCCGCCGAGTTGCGGGAAGCTCCCGATCGAGAGGTCACGAGGACGCCAGCCAAGGCTGAGCGTGTCCAAGGTGACCACGATGCCAGAAAAGCCCGCCGCTTCGGCGCGGTGCACGAAGCTCTCCGTCAGCTCGTCGTCGTTGGGCGGGTAGAGCTGAAACCAGCCTGGCGTGTCTCCCAGCTCGGCAGTGACCTGTTCCATGGGGTCCTGGGTGAGCGTGGAGGCGATCATCGGCACTCCAGTGGACGCGGCGGCGCGCGCTGTCAACAGGTCGCCGTGGCCGTCGGGGTCGCAGATGCCTATGACCCCGATCGGAGCGAGCATCAGTGGGGTCGGGAGCCGGGTACCGAACAGTTCGATTGACAGGTCGCGCTGGCTGGCACCGGCCAGCATCCGTGGCATCAGACCCCAACGGTCGAACGCGGTGACGTTGGCCCTTTGGGTGCGTTCATCACCGGCACCGCCCGCAACGTACGACCAGATCGCTTCAGGCATAGCCGCCTCGGCACGCCGTTCGAGCTCCGCGAACGTCATCGGTAGCTCGGGTCGTTCGCCTGACAGACCGTTGATATAGATCGCCAATTGCCAGTCGCCGTAATTGGTCATGGTGCTGTTCCTCTCACCGGTGAGATGATTCCGATGATAAGGCAATGCCCTCGTCGTGGACATCTGTCACTGGCACCTGGCTCGCAGGACTCTCCTCATGGACATGCCCACTTAGGCAATGGTTATCTCGAGTCCGCTGATGGTGTCCGGATCGGCGATGAGATGGACCGCCACGATCTTGTCTTCGCTGACGGTGAACCGGAACAACACGCGCAGCCGGCCCTTCGGGAGCCAGGCCGCGCCCGCTTCGCCATTGACGATCACGGGGAGCGCACCGCGGGCACGCCTGAGGAAGGAGGCGACCGCCTCGGAACCCCGGATCTCTGGCGCAGGGGCGCCCAGTTTCACTGTTGCTTGGTCGGCACTTAGAACGGCGTCGGGGTCGAGGATGGACAGGAGAGCGGTGAAGTCTCCGTTGTGGACGGCGTCGAGGAAGGCGTTGACGAGCTCTGCGTGCTTGTTGACAGAGGAGTGAGCGTCTGGATCGTGGCCCTGGACCCGACGGCGGGCCCGGCTGGCCAGCTGGCGGGTGGCGGGAGTGCTGCGGCCGACGACGGGGGCGATGTCCTCGAAGGGGACAGCGAACATGTCATGGAGACGAAAGCCACCCGCTCGGCCGGGGTGAGGTTGTCGAGCACGACGAGCAGGGCCAAGCCGATCGAGTCGACCAGGACGGCCTGCTGCTCGGGGTCAGGTGTGTCGGAGCCCTCCGACGGCCCTTCCCGGTCCAGGGTGGTGAGCGGATGGGTGCGGCGGGATTGGAGGGTGTTGAGGCAGACCCGCGAGACGACGGTGGTGAGCCAGCCACCGAGGTTCTCCACATCGCTGGTATCGGTGCGGCTGAAGCGGATCCACGCCTCCTGCACGGCGTCGTCGGCTTCGGCATGGGAGCCGAGCATGCGGTAGGCAACCTGGCTCAGGCGGACTCGGAACTCCTCGAAACGCTCCGCCAGCCAATCGGAATCGGTCACGGTCACAATCCTCCGTTGTGGATGGTCTACACGTATAGACCGGCGATCCGACGCCGGTGTGACCCCGCATGCACAAGGAGAAGAAAATGAGCGAGACCAAAGAGTTGCACGCCCGGATCGAGAACCCCGCCAAGCTCCTCCCCGGAGCCACAAAAGCGATCCAGGATCTCATGGCCGCCGCCCACTCCGGCGGGGTGGATCCCGAGGTGCTGGAGCTGGTCCACATGCGGGCCAGCCAGATCAACGGCTGCAGTTTCTGCGTGGATGCCGGCTTCAAGAGCGCGGTGAAGAACGGCATGTCCGTCGAGAAGCTGGCTGCGATAGCAGCGTGGGCCGAGTCGCCCTACTTCAGCCAGGCCGAACGGGCGGCTATGGCTCTGGCCGAGGAGGCCACCCGGTTGAGTGATCGGTCAAACGCGGTGCCTGACGACGTGTGGAACGAAGCTGCCAAGTACTTCGACGAGAGGCAGCTGGCCTCGATCGTCCGTGCGTCCAGTCAGTTGGAGGTGATGCGATAGAGCAGATCTGACAACGACAAGCTCGTCGTCGCCTGCCGGTGCAAGTCCGGTCCGGGTAGTTGCCAGGAGGCCCGGTAGCAGGCTGGCGGCTCGGTCTGGAAACGGGCCAGGTCGAAGCCCAGCGTCGAAAGCCCCTTTGGGGGAAGCAAATGTGCGGTCCGCAGCATAAAGCGAAGCCTGCCGCGTCGTTAGAGGCCCCGCCTTCGGGCGGGGGACAGGGAGAGCCGAGCCCGGGAATTCGGGGTGAAGGCCATGGAAGCGGTGAAGACCCTGGAGGTGCAGCCGTCAAGAACTCCTCGGCGTATGGGGCGTGGAACGTACAGAAGGTGACTACGGGAACTGGAGAGGCCCTCCCCGGCCCGGTGGCCTGCGAGCAGGTGCCACCGGAGCGCCGAGCCCTATAACCGTTACGCCGGGAAGTGGGCATCGAGCCGGGTGGGCGTCGGAGGCGGTCGTAGTACCGATCGAGCCGAGCGGACAACACAACCGCCGGTGAGGGAAGGGCCGCTACTTCGTCGGTGCGTATCGAAACAGGAAAGGGCTGGTGAGTGCCTTCGTGGCTAGTCCCGCCGAATTGAACAAAGTCCAAAATCTGCAACGAACGCTCTACCGGACGGCCAAGGCCGACCCCGGACGACGGTTCCATGCGCTCTATGACAAGGTCCATCGCAGGGACGTCTTGGAGCGTGCATGGTTCCAGGTGCGCCAAAACTACGGCGCCCCTGGCATCGACCGCAGGACCATCGACGACATCGAGGAATACGGGATCACCCGACTCCTCGATGAATTGGCTGCGGAGCTTCGGGATCATCGCTATCGGCCACTGCCGGCCCGCCGGGTATGGATACCCAAACCCGGTTCGGTCGAACGGCGGCCGTTGTCGATCCCGGCAATCCGTGATCGCATCGTGCAAGCAGCGGTGAAGACGGTGATTGAGCCAATCTTCGAAGCTGACTTCCAGCCCTTCAGCTATGGGTTCCGACCCAAGCGCTCGGCTCACGATGCCCTCCAGGTCCTCATTGACGAGGCTTGGCGGGGACGCCGGTGGGTGGTCGAGACGGACATTGCCTCCTGCTTTGAGGCGATTCCCCACGACCGGTTGATGCAGACGGTTGAAGAACGCATCTGCGATCGCCAGGTCCTGAAACTCCTGCGGGCCATGTTGGCCGTCGGGGTGATGGACGACGACGTGGTGCACCGTGCCGATACCGGCACGCCCCAAGGCGGGGTGGTTTCTCCGTTGCTCTGCAACGTCTACCTGAACCGGCTCGACCGGGCGTGGAAGACGCAGGGTATGGGACAACTGGTGCGTTACGCCGACGATCTGGTGGTGATGTGTGCGACCCGCCAGCAGGCGGAGTATGCCCTCGGGCTACTCACCGACCTACTCGCTGATCTCGGTCTGGAGCCCAAGGCATCCAAGACCCGGATCGTGCACCTGGAGGAGGGTGGCGAGGGATTCGATTTCCTCGGTTTCCATCACCGCTGGGTGCGGGCTCAATCGCAACACGCTCGACAGGTGATGTTCCTCGCCCGCTGGCCGTCGGACAAAGCGATGCAACGTGTGCGTAGCCGAGTGCGTGAACTCACGGTCCGGCGTCGCATGTGGGTACCGATCGAAGTGATCGTGGAGGACCTCAATCGGGTCCTCCGTGGCTGGGCCAACTATTTCCGCTACGGAAACTCGGCTCGTCACTTCAACAAGGTGCAGGAACATGCGCTGGAACGCCTGGCGCTCCAGGTGGCCAAGCGTCATCACCGATCCCGAGGATTCGGCATGTCAGTGATGCTCTTTCAGTCACCGAACCGCATGGGCCTTATCGACTTGTCGGGAACTGTCGTCGCTCCCAGGCCCTTTCGGGACTGGCGGGGGAGACCGAATACCGGCGGTGAACGGCGTCGGTGAGCCGTGTGCCAGAGAACGGCATGCACGGTTCGACGGGCGGGTGCTGGAAACGGAGCGACCTGGCGGTGTGGCCGGTGGTCTACGAGCATCATCTCGTGGATCTGAGAAACCCCCGGCACCACTGGGATCATCGCCACCGCGCCAGTGCTCGACCCTACTCTGGGTCGCAGTCAGCAATCTGTTCAACCGGGTCAACGTCAGCATCCGACAGCCAGCTGGAGTTTGGGGTTAGGGCCCCGGGAATCAGTCGGGGCGCAAACCCGGCACCACACGGGCCCGCTCGGCTCCCGGGTATCAGTCGCCGAATCGGATACGCACCCAGTATTCCGGGGTACTTGATTTCATCAGAAATAGATGTATATGATTCTGATATGAAATCCACGGACCTCTTCCTGCTGGGTCGGCGGCTCATGAAACTGGCTGAGGAGGGTCTGCCCGGGCAGGGTGTCAACAACAGCGTCCGTCTCGTGCTTCTCGACATCGTGGCCAACCCCGGCAGCTCCATCAGCGAGATCACAACCCGGACCGGTTCCCCGCAGAGCCACGTCTCGACCTCGGTGATCAAGTTGCGTCAGTTCGGCGTCGTGCGGACCGAGGCCGATCCCCGCGACCGGCGCCGGACCCTGGTCTGGGTCGTACCCGATGCCCTCGAGCAAGCCCACAGCCGCATCACCTCCACGGCCGACGCCGCTATCGGGCGGGCCCTCGGCAATCCACCGTCCGCCCAAGTGGACGAGGTCATCGGCGCCCTCGAGATGGTGGCCGATCGACTCCGTTCGCCGGCCGAGGCCCAAGCCGCCCAGGAGGCGTCGTGATGGTGGCCAGTGCCGCATCCGGCATCCCCATCATCTGGGTGGCCATCGGCGCTGTTCTGGTGATCCGGATCGCCATCGGGGTCCGGCGTCGGAATCGTCGCCAACATGATGGCCCGCCGGTCCCGGTGCCCACACCCCCTGTTCTCGATGCCGGTCGACCGGTGGTCGCCCCGACCTCGGCCGACGGCACCACGCTCCTCGAGGTCCATGAGCTCACGGTCGCCTATGGGTCGAAGGTGGCCGTGGACGGGGTGAGCTTCGCCATCCGCCGCAGCGAGATCTTCGGCCTTCTGGGCCCCAACGGGGCCGGCAAGACCACCACCCTCAGCGCCATCGAGGGGTTGCGCCGACCCCGCTCTGGCACCGTCCTTCTCAACGGGGTCGACATCGTCCGACAGCCGGCACGGGCCAAGGCCCAGATGGGGGTGCAGCTGCAGTCCACCGGTTTCCAGTCCGAGCTGTCCGTGCGCCAGGTGGCCCGTCTCTATGCCGGGCTCTACGGCATGGGCATGAGTGACCGGGAGCTGGACGATGCCCTGGGCGACATCGGTCTCGGCCGCGAACTGGACCGGACCACGAAGCAGATCTCGGGCGGTCAGCAGCAGCGGCTCTCGCTCTTCGTAGCGGTGATTCACCACCCCACCCTCTTGCTCCTCGACGAGCCCACCACCGGACTCGACCCCCAGTCGCGTCGGCACCTGTGGGCCCGGATCGAGCGGATCCGGGCCGACGGCGGGAGCATCCTGCTCACCACCCACTCGATGGAGGAGGCCCAGGCTGTCTGCGACCGGGTGGCCATCATCGACCACGGACGGGTGCTGGCCATCGACACCCCCGGCAATCTCATCGACCACCACCGGGACGATCCCCTGGTCCGGGCCGCGGCCCGCGGCGAGGTGACTCTGGAAGACGTGTTCATCGGACTGACCGGGAGTGAGATCCGTGATTAGCGCCACTGCACCGACGACCGTGGAGGCCCCGAGCCTCCGAACCATGCTGACCGCCCTGCTGCGGGCCGATCTGATCGTCCTGACCAAAAACAAGATGCGCATGCTCCTGAGCCTCCTGCTGCCGCTCATCATCTTGTCGACGACCCGCTCGTCCAAGGCGACCCGGAGTTTCGGCGGCGCCGAGTTCATCCTCGGGTTGGCCATCACCGCCGGCATCGCCGGAACCTCCATCATGGGCTATGCCCCCATGGTTGCCCGCGACCGCGACAACGGTGTCTTCCAACGCCTGCGGGTCTCGCCCGCGCCGAACTGGGCCATCATGTTCAGCCGGCTGTCGGTCCAGATGGTGTCCAACTTCGTCATCGCCCTTGTCGTGCTCGTCTTGGGTGACAACATCCACCACCTTTCGCTTTCGGCCGAGACCTACGTGCTGGTCCTTCTGGTCTCCATTCTCGGTTCGGCCGTCTTTTTGGCCGTGGCCCAGGCCCTGGTGGGTCTGGTGAAGTCGGCCGACACCGTCCAGGCGTTCGGCCGCCTTCTCTACATCGGCCTGGTCATACTCGGACTCTTCGGGGCTTCCGGCGAACTGGGCGGGTTCTGGGACACCGTCTCGAAGTGGAGCCCGGTCGGCGCGCTGATGACGGTGTTCGCCGGCGTGGTCGGGGGCGGGACCTTCAACTCGCAGGATTGGCTGGCGCTGCTGGCCTGCGGCGGCTACGTGGTCGTCCTCACCACCCTCGGCATCTACTGGTTCCGCTTCGACGCCCAGTAGTGGTTGGTATGCCAATGGTCCTCGTGGCATCGGGGCCGGCCAGAGCTGTAGTCGGAGGCTGTCTTCAAGCCTGGCCAGTTGGGGAACGCAACCGCCCCACAACTGCGTGGAGTATTTCAAGAGCTTTCCGGCTGTCCTCGGTATCTTCGTGTGGCTTGCGGAACTCCTCAGCAAACGAGGCGATCTCGGCCAGATCCCAGCGGAGGCCATACAGGTCGACGAGCCACTGGCGAGGGGTTATTCCGGTGGCCTTGGCGTAGGCCCGGAGCACCGAGTCGTCTCCCTGGGCAAGTCTCCAGAGATCGCGCTCAGGCGGGGCGACCATGACGGTGTCCCAGTCGATGATCATCCAGCCCTTCGAAGTCGCCATCACATTTCCTGGATGGATTTCACCGTGGGTGACAACCGCAGGACCAGGGCCGCTCAGGTACCGGGCCACCAGTGTCCGGTAGAGGGCAATCAGTCTTGTGATCCCGGCTTCATTGTCGATGAGCAATTGTGAAGCCATGGCTGTGTACGGACCCTTGGGACCAGATTGGTCGTCGTCCTGCGAGGCGTGGTCGAGTTGTTCGAGCCACGGAATAACGAACCTGTCTGTAGGGGGCGAGCGAATGGCATCGATCGGCACCTCGTGCAGTTGGATGACGAGCTCGAGGACCTGGTCCCGGTCAGCTTCGGCAAAAGACTCCTCAAAGGCGAAGCTGTCCCCTTCGATGAACGGATAGAGCGCTGCGGCAAAGCCATCGAGTCGGGCGAAGGAATCGTTGTCCTTCGTGGCAATCGGTGCGACAACGAAGCTGCACCCGAAGGCACACAAGTCGATGGCCGCGGCCAAGGCTGGGCGCAGCAGCAGCCCGTGCACGGAGACCTCATCACCAATTCGAGCCTCAGAGGCCAGTTCGTCGACCGTCAGGAAGTGGCGATTGCCCCGACTGTCCATTGCGACCCAGTGGTGACTGCCAAAGCCGACCGGGCGGTAATCAAGCGAAGCGACAGTGAAACCCCAGGCTCGTTCGATCACTCGCTCCAAGTCACCATCAGCAAGACCTGCGGGCCGAGTCAACACATCTGGAGCCTAATTGTGACTCCACAAGAGGAGACAGAGCACCAGAGGCGTCCGGGGGCCGTCGGCACAAGGGCCACGTTTGCATGAAGTCTCGGTGAACTGTCCGAATTGGTCGTGACGTGACCTCTCCCCGGCTCCGGGGCGTGAAACCATAAGAGCGAGCGGCCGGGCAAGGATGCGGAGTAACGGTGGTCACAAACGTTGTGTCGGTTGAGCCCGAGACCAGGCAGCTCGGGTCACAGGAGATCCCTCGGCGGAGGCGTCGTAGAAGATGGGCCGTCGCCCTGGTGGCATTGGCGGTATTTGCCGGAGCATTGGGCTACGTCGTTGGCAACGAAGTCCAGGCCAATACTCAATTCGATCAAACTCATCACCGTCTGGACGTGACCCGGCGTCACATAGAAGTCACATTGGCCGATCTGGCCACAGTGCGTCGGGAGCTCGATGTCGTCAAGGATCAGGTCGGCGTGGCCTCCACGGCGTTGACCCAGGACACCGCACAGCTTCAGGGGGTGGAGAAAGCTCTGGCCGGCGCGCAGGTGAACGTCATCCATCAGACATCGACCATCAGTGATCTCAACGTGTGTCTGACTGGTGTAGAGCAGGCACTGAATGCCCTGGCGGTGGCGGACCAAGCTCACGCCATCGACGCCCTGAATGCCGTGGCTACGAGCTGTGCGGGTGCTGTGAGTTCAGATGGCTAGTCGATGGCGGCGGCGGGTCGTCTCGGCGACGGTCGGAGTTCTGCTTCTCGGGGTGATGACCTTCGCCGTTACGACGGATGTTCACGCCCACGCCCGAGGTCGCCGTGAGCGCGCCCAACTGACGGCTGCCCGCCGAGACCTCTCGTCAACCCGGTTCGACCTGGCCGCCACCACCTACGACAAGGCCCTCACCGTCAATCGACGCACCGCCCTCCAGTCGTCAGTGGCCTCGACACTCGGGCAGTTGGCGACCACCGAAAAGGCACTCTCTGCCAACGACGCAGACCTGCTCTTCCAGGGCGTCAGCATCGGAACGCTCGAGGACTGCCTCGGAGGAGTGCAGAGCTCCTACCAACAGATAGCGGCCCACAACAACACCCTCGCTGCCGAAGATATCTCTGCATCCTCCTCTGCGTGTTTGACGTTGGCAGGGGGGACGAGCAGTGGTCTCGTCTATCCCTTCGACTTTCCCGATCCGGACGTCCTCCTCGTGGGCAGCACGTACTACGCCTACGCCACCAACTCGGTGGCCGGCAATATCCAGATCATCGAGTCGACCGACCTGACCACCTGGAATCCGGTTGGCAACGCACTGCCCAGTCTTCCCGGTTGGGCCACTCCCGATGCCACCTGGGCGCCCGCCGTCGCCCAGATCGGAGCAAATTACTCTCCTCTACTACGCGGCCGAAGTGGCGGGCCCGGGAGGGGGCGAGGAGTGCATCTCGGTGGCCACCGCCTCCCAGCCACAGGGGCCGTTCGCCGACAATTCGGCCGGCCCACTCGCCTGCCAACCCTCCCTGGGAGGATCGCTCGACCCATTCCTCTTCACGGACACCGATGGGGACGTCTATCTGATCTGGAAGTCGAACGGAGGAACGGGACCGGCCACCATCTGGTCTGAACAGCTCGACCCGGCTGGCACGGCCTTCCTGCCGACTGCAACCCCATCGAAGCTCCTCGTACCCAGTCAAGCGTGGGAGTCGGGAGTGGTTGAGGCTCCCGATCTGGTGAAGAGCGGTGGGCGCTACCTCCTCTTCTACTCGGGCAACAGTTGGAACAGCGCCAACTATGCGGTCGGAGTGGCCACGTGCACCGGCCCCGTCGGTCCCTGTAGCAAACCTCTGGCCCAGCCGATCCTGTCCAGTACCCCGAGTTTCGACGGTCCAGGGGGAGAGTCGGTATTCGCTGACACCTCGGGTTCCTACTGGATTGCCTTCGACGCGTGGGTGCCGGGGGCCGTCGGCTATCCCCACAGTCGAGACCTCTACCTACGACGGTTGAGTCTCTCGGGTGCGACGCCAACAGTCGACCCGGTCCCCTGAGGCCCAGGCTGGTCGAGCGTACGGGCGGATCACACGTGGAGTGAGGTCGCCAGCGGTGCGACGACGGCAGCCTCGTCAAACCCCTGTGCCTTGGTGATCCGACCCTGAGCTTCCCGTCACGAACCGCCCGGTACTGATGGAAGTATGAGTCGCGTGCACGCCGTCGAGCTCGTCTTTGCTTTCGGATGGGCGACGTTCTGGATCTGCTGGCTGGTGGCAGCCTTCTCCATGAAAAAGGGCCGCATCCCGTGGTCCCGCGAGCTGCGTATCCGGTTGGTGGTCGTCGTGGCTGCGTTGCTTCTGCTCCGCTCGGGAGCCTTCCGAAACGATGGCCTCAACTCGGACCCATGGCGGGCTGCCCTCGGGCTCGTCCTCTTCGTCCTGGGTCTGGGCCTTGCCATCTGGGCCCGCGTGCACATAGGGCGCAACTGGGGCACCCCCATGTCGCAAAAGGACGAACCGGAGCTGGTGACCAGTGGTCCCTACCGCCTGGTCCGCCACCCCATCTACTCGGGCATCCTGGTCGCCGGCCTCGGCACCGCGGTGGCCCTGAGTTGGCTCTTGCTGATCGCCGTGGTCCTGGCCGCTGTCTACTTCGTCTACAGCGCGACCGTTGAGGAGCGTTACCTGACCGACCAGTTCCCCGACGACTACCCCGTCTACAGGCGCTCGACCAAGATGCTGGTGCCCTTCGTCTTCTGAGCCGTCCACCTGGGCCCAACGCGTGAGATATGCAACAAGAGGTTGCACATGGGACCCTGCATGTGCTACCTTTGGTTGCAGGTCGAGAAGGAGAGTGAGCAATGGTCCATAGGCAACCTCGAGTGGAGTCACCGGCGACAGGGCGAGAGACGCCGAGGCCCGTCGCGGGGGGCCGATCCTGATGACAGGTCTCGTGATCGAGCGGGAGGTTCTGATCGAGGCGCCTGTTGAGGTTGTGTGGCGCACCATCACCGAGCCGGACCAGATCAGCCTGTGGTTCGCCGACCGGGTTGATCTCGTTGTCGAACCCGGCGCCCACGGCTATATGCACTTCGGCGACCAGGGCGGGCCGGTCGTGGTCGAGACGGTCGATCCACCCACTCGCTTCTCCTTCCGGTGGAACCATCCCCGTGATGCGGAGCCGGTCGTGGGCAACTCCATGCTCGTCGAATTCAGCCTGGCGCCCGAGGGCGACGAGCGGACCCGTCTCCGAGTGACGGAGAGCGGCCACGAGTTGCGGGACTGGCCCGACACCGAAAAACAGCGTTATGCCGACGAGCATTACGGCGGGTGGGCCGAGTACTTGGACCGCCTCTCCGGCGTGCTGGCCGAGCGCCTGTCAGGATGACGACACAGACCGAGGACGAGGTGTGGTCGGTCATCGCCGATCCGTCTCGTCGCCGAGTGCTCGATCTCCTGGTGGGCAACGGTGAGGCCAGCGCATGGTGGATGGCCGGCCACGTGCCCTTCTCTCGCCAAGCGGTGTCCAAACATCTGGTGGTGCTCGAAGATGCGGGGTTGGTCAGCCGCCGCAAGCAGGGTCGAGAGGTTCTCTACCAGGTCGAGGCCGACCGTCTCCACCAAGCCACGCGGGCCATGGCTGACCTCGCCGCCCAATGGGACCGGCGACTCGACACCATCAAACGGCTGGCCGAGGCGGCCCACGCAGAAGCAAAGCACCAAGTTACGACACCAAAGACGACCAAAGAAGAAGGGAAACCATCCTGATGACCAACCATCGCGTCGTAACCCGTGACCAGTGGCTCGAAGCGCGCCTCGAGCTGCTCAGCGCCGAGAAGGAATTGACACGACTGAACGACGACTTGTCCCGCCGTCGCCAGGAGCTGCCCTGGGTGCGCCTCGACAAGGGATACGTCTTCGATGCCGAAGGCGGTGAAGCCACGCTCGCCGACCTTTTCCGGGGTCGATCGCAGCTCATCATCTACCACTTCATGTTCGACCCCGACTGGGACGAAGGCTGCCCGAGCTGCTCGTCACTGGCCGACGGCTTGGATGAGACATACCTCCACCTCGAGAACCACGACGTGGCTTTCACCGCCGTATCTCGCGCGCCGCTCGGGAAACTGCTCGCCTACCGAGACCGCATGGGTTGGACCTTCCCGTGGGCGTCGTCGGGACGCAGCGACTTCAACTACGACTTCCACGTCACAATCGACTCTTCGGTGGCCCCGGTGGAATACAACTACCGCAACGGAGCCGCGCTGGAGGCGGCCGACATCGCCTGGCGGGGATGGTCAGGCGAGATGCCCGGCATGAGCGCATTCGTGCTCGACGACGGCGACGTATTCCACACCTACTCGGCGTATGCCCGGGGCCTCGACCCGCTCTGGACCATGTGGCAATGGCTCGACCGGACGCCCCTCGGTCGCAACGAAGGCGACTTGTCGTGGTTTCACCGCCACGATCAGTACGACGCCAGCTACCGATGACCACTACCGGTTGCCGCCAGCCCCTTTTCCCTGGGGTGACGGCCGGTAGGTGAGCAGGACGTTCCCGGAGTCGAATTGCCTCACCTGCACCAACCTGAGCGCCAGCCGACCCTTCAGATCTTCGAAGAGGGAGCGGCCCTGACCGAGGGCGATCGGGCACACCATGATCCGCAACTCGTCGAGGAGGCCGGCGACGGCCAAGTGGGCGGTGAGGTGGGCGCTTCCGAGCACGAGCAGCTTGCCGCCGGGGGCTGACTTCACCTTTTCCATCTGCTCGACGGCTTCGCCGGTGGCGACGGTGGTGTTGGACCAGCCTGCGTGTTCGAGCGCGGTCGAGAAGACGAGCTTGGGTTTGGTGTTCATCCGGGAGGTGATGGCGGCGTCGTTGGCCTGGGCCCGGTCGGTTGGCCAGTAGGCGGCCATGTGCTCGTAGGTCGCCCGACCGAAGCCAAGGGTGTCCGCTCGGTCGAGCTGGCCAATGGCGAACTCATCAAACTCCTCGTCCACGACCGGCCAGTCGAACTCACCGTTCGGGCCCTGGTAGAAGCCGTCCAGGGTGGTGAGGATGAATGAAGCCAGGGTTCTCATCGATTGTTCCTCCTCGTGGTGAGTGCACGGACGCAGCCGTCCGTCGAACCACCCAACAGCAGCAAAAGCTCGCTCACGACGCGCCACCGTCCAGGGTGGCAGCCAGCGAGTCCAACAGGGACAGGGTTCCCGCCTCCCTCTGGGCTGACGTGTCGTGGCCGTCGAGAAATACCCCCTGCTCGGTGAGGACCAGTTGTGTCGTTGCCCCTCGGTTGTGGAACTGGACCGTTGCCACCGACACGGACAGCCGGTTGTCGTCGGCCAGCATCTCGTAGGTGTAGACGATCCGCTCCTCGGGAACGATGTCGTGGAACTGCGACTGGTACGTATAGACGGGACCGCCGGGAGGCCCACTGCGATTGACCTCTCGGCCTCCGACCCGGAAATCGAGCTCGTACCCTGCCCCCAGCGCCTCAGCGGCGCCGGCGAACCACCGGGCCTTGAGTTCGGGATCCGCCCATGCCCGAAAGACCTGAGCGATCGGAGTGTCGTACGTGCGCTCGATGACGAACGTGTCGTGGGCGACGGTGGAGTGGGTCATGGTCTTCCCTCGGTTGTGGCCACTTCGCTCAGGACATCGCCCAGTCGGTCGAGGCGTGTTTCCCAGCCCCGGCGGCGATCGGTGATCCACTGTTCGGCGGCTGTCATTGCTGGACGTTCGATCCGGCACATGCGTGTCCTCCCGACCTTCTCTGTCTTCACGACCCCGCACGCCTCGAGGACCTGCACGTGCTGCACGACGGCGGCAAGAGACATGGCCAGGGGTTTTGCCAGCTCGCTGACCGAGGCGGGTCCCAAGGTAAGCCGCTCCACCATGCTGCGTCTGCTCTTGTCGGCCAGCGCTTGGAAGGTCCGATCCAGATCGGTGGTTTGGTCAAGCATGCGCTTGAGTATGCAGGCCGCAACGAGAACAGTCAAGTGCCTTCTTCAGTGTTGACCAGACGTATGACGTGACGTGGTTCTTCGCCGTCCCGTTAACCGAAGTTCGATCTGACAGTTCGTGGCTTCCACCAGTGGCTCTGCCCTTGGCCGACTCGTCTTGTCTGAGATGGGCGACGGGGGCTGGTCAAGCGATCATAAAAGTGATATCAATTAGATATCACTTTTGTCGGAAGGAGCTCCCATGAGCGGTACCGAATCACTCCCGATGGCACCCGTCGGGCACCAAGGCGCCCGAGTTGACATCAGCGAAGGCCCGGCCTTTGTGGTCAACGGATGGATCGGCGTCATAGTCCTCGCCGGTTGCATTGTCGGCGCGGTGGTGGCTGGTCGGCAGGGCACCAGCTTGATCGTTCTGCCCATCCTGGCCGCCGTGCTCGTGGTCGGATCGTTGGCCATCGTTCCCCCCGGTCAGACATCGGTCGTCCAGTTCTTCGGCCGTTATATCGGCACCGTCCGCCGCCCAGGCTTCTGGTGGGTCGTCCCACTTTCGGTGCGACGCCGGGTCAGTATTCGGGTGCGCAACTTCGAGACGGGCCACCTCAAGGTGAACGATGCAGAAGGTAACCCGGTCGAGATCGCGGCAATCGTGGTCTGGCAGGTAGCCGACACGGCCAAGTGTACGTACGCGGTCGACAACTACCAGGACTTCGTATCGGTGCAGGCGGAGTCGGCCTTGCGACACGTTGCCACCAGCCACCCCTACGACGACACAGTCGATGCCACCACATCGCTTCGGGGATCCACCGACCTTGTCTCGGCAGAATTGGCGACCGAGGTGGCTGAGCGGGTGTCCATAGCCGGCGTCGAAATCGTCGAGGTCCGGATCTCCCACCTGGCCTACGCACAGGAGATTGCCCAGGCCATGCTGCGCCGTCAACAGGCCAGTGCTGTGGTGGCCGCCCGCTCCCGTATCGTCGAGGGCGCGGTCGGGATGGTGGAGATGGCGCTCAACCGGCTCAGCGAGGGCGGTGTCGTCTCACTCGACGAGGAACGGACGGCAAGCATGGTGAGCAACCTGATGGTGGTGCTGTGCGGTGACCAACCCCCGTCGCCGGTGGTGAACACGGGCTCGCTCTATACGTGAGCGAGCGGCGGCAGATCCCACTGCGCCTCGATCCTGCGGTTCACGACGCCATCAGCCGCTGGGCCAATGACGAGCTTCGTAGCGTCAACGCCCAAATCGAGGTGCTGCTGCGGAAGGCGCTCAACGAGGCGGGACGCATGCCCAAACAAGCGGCGCCGCTGGCCAGGCGCGGCCGACCACGAGCGGAGCCGGACTGATCGCCCGGGGAGCTACCTCTGCGACCGGCAGTCGAGGCCCTGGACGGATGAACGATGGGAGCAGACGATGGAGTAGGAAAGGAGCGACAGACGATGAAGCACATCACCCTGGGATCCCTTGAGGTGTCCCGCATCGGATTGGGCACCATGGGGATGTCCACCGCCTACACGGGGGCCGGCCAGGACGACGCCGAGTCCATCCGCACCATCCACCGAGCCATCGAGCTCGGGGTCACCCTCATAGACACCGCCGAAATTTACGGGCCGTACGCCAACGAGGAGCTGGTGGGCCGGGCCATCGGCGGCCGACGCGACCAGGTCGTGCTGGCCACCAAGTTCGGCATGGTGTCCCACGCAGGCAGTGGTCCGGGCAGCCTCGACAGCACGCCGGCAAATATCCGAGTCGCTCTCGAGGGATCGCTGAAGCGGCTCGGGGTGGGCCACATCGATCTGTTCTACCAGCACCGGGTCGACCCGAAGGTGCCCATCGAGGAGACCGTGGGAGCACTGGCCGAGTTGGTTGCCGAGGGCAAGATCCGGCACATCGGACTGTCAGAGGCCGGCCCCGAGACGATCCGGCGGGCCCACGCCATCCACCCCATCACGGCGCTGCAGTCCGAGTACTCGCTATGGACCCGGGACCCCGAGGGCTGGACGCTGCCTGTGTTGCGGGAGCTGGGCATCGGGCTGGTGGCCTACTCGCCCTTGGGCCGCGGGATGCTCACCGGCACGGTGCGCTCGATCGACGAATTGGCCGATTCGGATTTCCGCAGGACGAACCCCCGCTTTACCGATGAGAACTTCCGGCACAACCTGACCAGTGCCGAGGAGGTCCGGTCCATCGCCGGCCAAGTCGGGTGCACGCCAGCCCAGGTTTCGCTGGCCTGGGTGCTGGCCCAGGGCGACGACATCGCCCCCATCCCCGGCACCAAGCGGGTGTCGCGGGTCGAAGAGAACGTCGCTGCCGACGAAGTACAGCTCAGCCCCGACCAGCTCGGCCGCCTCGATGCGATCACCCCCGCTGCCGGCGATCATCACAGCGAACAACAGATGAGGTTGATCGAGAGCTGAGACGGCACAGGAGGCGCTACCGATGTGCGGGCGACCTGTCACTGCCGACAGCTCGGTGGGGACCTTGATCTCTCGTCTCGTGGCCCGAAGGACCCGATCCGTCGCCTACCATCGTCGATATGACGCCGGAGGACATCGCTGACCTGGTGTGCCTGCGCCGGGCACGCGATCTCATAGACAGCCACTACGCCGAGCCCCTCGACGTCCCGAGCATGGCCCGTGCCGCCCTCATGTCGCCCGCCCACTTCTCGCGCAAGTTCCGTGCGGCCTATGGCGAGACGCCCTACAGCTATCTCATGACCCGACGCATCGAGAGGGCCAAGGCTTTTCTGCGTCAGGGAATGTCGGTCACCGATACCTGCGTCGCCGTCGGTTGTACCTCGCTCGGTTCGTTCAGTTCGCGCTTCACCGAGATCGTCGGTGAGACGCCTTCGCACTATGGCGCCCACGACCACCGCCACCTCGAGGTGGTTCCCTCCTGCGTGAGCAAGGTGGCGACACGGCCGCGGCGTACCCTGATCGTGGTCTGAAGAGTCGTGGCCGACCGGGGCCGGCGGGCCGCCCCACCCGGTGCCGTGCCCGCGCACCGGCGTCCCACCTCGCCCTGATACCGAGCAGGAACGGAGAAGCATCCGACCGCTCGGCGCTCCTAAGATCGCCCCATGGCCGTCACCGTCTCTGCAATGTTCATTCTGGTCAATGACCCCGACGCCGCGCTCGGCTTCTACCGCGACGCTCTCGGCCTCGAGGTCCGCAACGACGTCGCCGCCCACGGCTTCCGGTGGGTGACCGTCGGCGCCCCGGGACAGGACGTAGACATCGTCCTGTCTCAACCACACGGGGGTCGTTCGCAGACCGAGGGAGACGCTCTCCTCTCGCTCGTGACCCAGGGATCACTGCAGGCTGCCATCTTCCGCTCCGACGATCTCGACGCCACCTTCGAGAAGGTCCGGGCATCAGGGGCCGAGGTCCTCCAGGAGCCGACGACCCAGCCCTGGGGAGCGCGGGACTGCGCATTCCGTGACCCTTCGGGCAATCTCGTCCGCATTGCCCAGGCCTGACCGCCGGACTCTGTCCACCCTGGGGCGCGAGACCCGCGTCACGTGGTGATGAGATCTGTGGCCCGAGACGACCCCTTTTTTCGAATAGAAGTGGGAAGGAGATGTGATCGATGAAGACGATGACATGCCAGCAGCTGGGTGGGCCGTGTGATTTCCCTCACCACGGAGACACCGCTGATGAGGTGATAAAGGCGCAGGACAAGCATTTGAACGAAATCGTCTCCGGCGGCGATGAAGCGCACAAAGGTGCCCTCAAGGAGATGAAGGGCAGATGGAAGCATCCTCTGTCCGGAATGTCCTGGTACAGGAAAGCCAAGCGTGATTTCGCCGCTCTTCCCGATGACTGACTAACCATCGCCGGGAGCCCCGTGCTCCGCTCTGCCGAAAGCGACCGGGAAGTGGACGATCAGAGGACGGGTCGAGTGAGGACGGGTCGAGTAGGGACGAAAGTAGAGGAGGCAGCCGGGGCGCCAGCGGTGGGTTGGTAGTCTGCGCAGCCATGCAGGCCCCCGCCGACAGTGTCCCTGACCAACGGCAGAAGAAAGGCGGGCTGACACCCAGGGCCGAGGACTTCCCGCGCTGGTACCAAGAAGTGGTGGCCGGGGCCGAACTGGCGGAAAACGGCCCGGTCAGAGGCACGATGGTCATACGCCCGTGGGGCTATGGCATCTGGGAGCTTCTCCAACGGGCCCTCGATGACCGGATCAAGGCGGCGGGTGCCGAGAACGCCTACTTCCCCCTGTTCATCCCGGAATCCTTCCTGAAGCTCGAAGCTGAGCACGTCGAGGGGTTCGCCCCCGAGCTGGCCGTGGTCACCCATGGCGGTGGCAAGCGCCTGGAGGAGCCAGTGGTGGTCCGCCCCACCAGCGAGACGGTCATCAACAGCTTCTTCGCCAAATGGATCCAGGGCTACCGTGACCTGCCGCTCCTTATCAACCAGTGGGCCAACGTGGTCCGCTGGGAGCTCCGGCCGCGGATCCTCCTGCGCACGAGCGAGTTCTTGTGGCAGGAAGGTCACACCGCCCATGCCACCGAGGATGAGGCCCGCCGCTACGCCCTTCGCATCTTCCGCGACGTCTATATCGACACCATGGAGGGGGTCTGTGCCGTCCCGCTGGTGACCGGGCACAAGACGGCCCGCGAGCGATTTGCCGGGGCCATCCGCACCTGGTCGTGCGAAGGGATGATGGGCGACGGCAAAGCTCTCCAGATGGGGACCAGCCACGAGCTCGGCCAGAACTTCGCCCGGGCCTTCTCGATCCAGTTCGCCAACGACAGCGGCACCCTCGACTACGTGTGGCAGACCTCGTGGGGGGTATCGACCCGGCTGCTCGGTGCCCTGGTCATGGCCCACGGGGACGACTTCGGGCTCCGCCTCCCCCCGGCGCTGGCCCCGGCCGAGGTGGTGGTGCTGATGGTGCGCGAGGAGCCCGAAGTCCGCACGGCGGCGGAAGCGCTGGTCTCCGAGCTGTCTGCCGCCGGTCGTCGGGTCCGCCTCGACGACCGGGCCCATCTGGGCTTCGGACGCCGGTCGGTCGACTGGGAGCGCAAGGGCGTGCCCCTCCGGGTGGAGGTCGGGCCCCGGGACCTGGCCGAGGAACGGGTCACCCTGGTGACCCGGCACCTGCGCACCAAGGATCCCGTTCCGCTGGCCGGAGTGGTGGCCGAGGTCGACCGGTCCCTAACGACCGTGGCCCGAGACCTGTCGGCCGAGGCAGCCCGGTTCCGGGCGGAGCACACCTACGAGGTCTCCACCACCGAGGAGGCCATCGAGGCCGGCCAGGTCGGCTTCGCCCGGCTTCCCGTGGCTGCTCTCGGTGCCGACGGCGAGGACCGACTGGCTGCCCAGTCACTCAGCATCCGTTGTCTCCAGCATGCCGACGGCACACTGGCCGAGGTCGGCGAGGACAACGCCACCCTGACGGCTGTGATCGGCCGGTCCTACTAAGACTCTGGCTGACCGACGACGTGGGGCCGGGACTTCCCTTTCGTTGATCTGAACGCGTCCTTTGGTCGATGGGGGCGCTAGGTGCTGCAGGTAACCGCCTTGGCTAAGGTGATTTCGGCGGGTGCGAGAGGGAGGGCTTTGATCGGTGCCGACGCGACGCGACGTGCTGAAGGGTGGCGGGGGAGCGGTATTGGCCGGCCTGGCCGGGTCGTTGGCCGCTGCCGATGCGGCAGCGGCGGCGACGACCGGTGACGCCGGACCCGCTGCGGCCGGGACGGAACTGGCTTCCACAACCACACCGGCTTTCCGGTCGGGTGGAGCCGGTCCCCTCTACTGGAGCACCTACGGATACGAATACCTCGAGAACACACTCATACCCGAAGACGTGTGGAAGACCAACGTCGACTGGGTGGCGTCGACGTTCCGTGACTACGGGTACAACATGGTGTGTACCGACGGTTGGATCGACGACACCCAACGGATCACACCGCACGGTTACATCGTGAGCCAGGCCGACGACTGGGTGCACGACTGGTCCTGGTGGGTCAGCTATCTCAGGGCCAAGGGTCTCGAGCTCGGCGTCTATTACAACCCCTTGTGGGCCACCAAGTCGGCCATCACCAACCCGTCGGTGACCGTGGTCGGACGGCCCGACGTCAAGGTGGCCGACATCGTCAACCCGGGCGACTACTTCGACGGGGGCGGGCGCCTGCAGTGGGTGGACGCCACCCGCGACGGGGCCGAGGAGTACGTGAAGGGGTACGTCGCCTACTTCCGCCAACTGGGTGTCGCGTTCCTGCGGATCGACTTCCTGGGCTGGTACGAGGCGGGGTTCGACCAGAGCGAGGGCACCGTGGGAGTGGCCCACGGCCGCGAGTCCTATCTGCAGGCCCTGGAGTGGATGCGGGATGCGGCCGGGGATATGCAGCTCAGCCTGGTGCTGCCCAACCTGTTCGACCACGGGTCGGGGGAACGCCGCTTCGGTGATCTCATCCGCATCGACAACGACGCCAGCTTCGGTACCTGGATAAACATGAGCGAAGGGCGCCAAGGGTGGCAGCCCATCTGGTCGCAGTGGAACAACCCCTTCCTGGGCTTCACTGGGTTTTCGGACGTGTCGGGCCGGGGCCAGCTGATCCTCGACGGCGACCCGCTGCTCATGAGCTCGTTCGCCGACGATAGCGAAAAGCAGACCGCCATCAACTTGTTCACCATGGCCGGCGCCCCCATCGCCATCATCGACCGGGCCGACACCATCGGGGACAACGCCAGCTTCTTCCAGAACCGCGAGGTGCTGGCCTTGCGCAAGGCCGGACTGGCCGGCAAGCCCGTCTTCAACAACAGCCACGGATTCGAGTACGACCCCTCGAGCCGCGACCCCGAGCGCTGGATCGGACAGTTGCCCGACGGGAGCTGGGCGGTGGGTCTGTTCAACCGCCAGGACGGCCCGGCCGCCCGGACCATGTCGATCGATTTCGCCGCTGTCCTCGGCTTCACCGGTCCGGCTACGGTCCGCGACTTGTGGGCCCACCAGGACCTGGGCTCGATGACCAGCTATCAGGTGAACCTGGCCCCCCACGCCTCGGTCCTGTTGTCGGTGGTTCCCCACGGCCCCACCCGCTTCCAGGCCGAGGTCGGGGCCTGGGCCGGATCAGCCCGGTTCGAGAACACCTTTGCCGGCCACCGCGGCATGGGCTACGTCACCGGCCTCGATACCGGGGGGAGCAGTGTGGCCGTGGCCATGTCCGTGCACAGCGCCGGCCCTCACCGACTCCAATTCCACGTGGCCAACTCCACCGGCACTCGGTCGAAAATGACGGTACGGGCACTCGACCCGACCACTGGCGACTGCCACGGCACGGCCAACCTCGAGGTGCCGAGCACGTCGGCCTGGACGTCATGGCAGACCGTTCCGGTCACCCTGACCATGGGCCGTGGCACCAACCTGGTGGCGTGCAGCGTCGAGACATCTGATCAGGGTGGGGTCAATCTCGACTACGTCGCTCTGGACTGATCCCGATTACGCCGGGGTGGCTCCCGACCCTGCATTGTCCTTGGCGTCGTAGAGCTGTCGAGCTCGGTCGATCTCACCCAGGTGGTCCGCCGCCCATTCGACCAGCGGTGTCACCGCCACAAGCAGAGTTTCGCCGGCGCGGGTCAGTGCGTACTCGACACGGGGAGGGACCACCGGGTAGACGGTGCGGGTCACCAGACCGTCCCGCTCGAGGTTGCGGACGGTCACTGTCAGCATCCGGGGCGTGACGCCCTCGATCTCCCGCTGAAGCTCACCGAACCGCCGGGTTCCTCCGCCCAGGACGTGGACCACATAGAGGGTCCACTTGTCGCCGATCCGCTCGAGCACCTCTCGGGCCCGGCACGGCTCGACCCCGTGGGCACTGATTCCGTTGTGTGTACTGCTTGCGTGTGTACTGCTTGTGTGTGTACTGCTTCCCTCCGGGGTAGTAAGGACCAACGGAGGAAGTCCCTTCTGGTCTGGTGCCTTCTTCATTTCCCTCGGGACACTCCCTATGCTGTGTCGGTTCCTCTGAGTAACCCTATCTCCCAAAGGAACCACCGCCTCTGGTCGGGAGTCGAGCCGGCTCGCCGATCCCACGAGCCCCAAAGGACACTGAATGCCCTCACACCGTGATATCGCCCTTCTGGCCGGAAGGCTCGTGCTGGGTGGCTACCTGGCCGCCCACGGCGCCCAAAAACTGTTCGGCTCCTTCGACGGCTACGGCATCGAAGCCACCTCGGCCGGCTTCGATTCTCTGGGTCTCAAGCCCGGAGCCTTTTTTGCCAGGGTGGCCGGTGCTTCCGAGCTGGCCGGAGGGGCGCTGGTGGCCCTGGGGGCGGGAGACCCGATCGGGCCGGTGGCCCTGGCCGGAACCATGGCCGTGGCCACCTCGACCCACCGGGCCAACGGGCCCTTTTCGGCCAAGAGCGGCTACGAGCTGCCCCTCACCAACATGGCCCTGGCCCTTGCCCTGTGGACCACAGGACCGGGATCACTGTCCTTCGACGGGGCCACCGGGTTCCGCCTGCCGCGCCTGGTTCGCAGCGCGGTGATCGCCGGGGCGGTGACATCGTCGGTAGCCAGCCTGGTCATGGTGGTGCGTGCCTCCCATCAGGTCGAAGCCGACGCCGAGCAGGACACGGGCGCGTCGGACGATGACGTGGACGACCTCGAAGCCGTGGAGTAGAGGATGGTCACGCCACCGGATGGCTGGCCAGGTGGTGGGGCGACCGACCGGCCCGTCCGGTGAGAACCTTTGACCATGCCGCCCTGATCGCCGGGGGTTTCCCCGAGGTCACCGAAGGCGAGCGGCACGGTAACCGCACCTGGTACGTCAGAGGTAAAGCCTTCGCCTGGGAGAGGCCGTTCTCCAAAGCGGACATCAAGCGATTCGGCGGCGCCACCCCGCCGCCCGGACCGATCCTGGCCGTCAGGGTCGGCGACCTGGCCGAAAAGGAGGCGATCCTGGCCGCCGGCCCGCCGTCCATCTTCACCATCCCCCACTTCGACGGGTACGCCGCTGTTCTCATCCAGCTCCGGACAGTGACCGCGCCGCAACTGAAGGAGGTGATGGAGGACGGGTGGCTGGCTTGTGCACCGCCGGCTCTGGTCGACCGCTACCTCACCGCGGGAGGTCGAGCCCACTCCTGATGGCTGCCCCCACCGCCTCGGTTTCGACCAGAAAGCCGTCATGGCCGACGAGCGACGCCACCACCCGCACCTCCGGAGTGGCCGGCAGCATGGCGGCCAGCTCCTCTTGCAAGGTGAACGGATAGAGCCGGTCGGAGGAGATTCCCACCACCGTTACGGTGGCCCTCACCTGGCCCAGCGCCGCCGCCACCCCGCCCCGCCCCCGACCTACGTCGTGGTGGTTCATAGCCTCGCTCAGCACGATGTACGAGTTGGCGTCGAACCGCGACCAGAGTTTCTCCCCATGGTGGTCGAGATAGGACTCGATGCTGTAGCGACCCCCCTTGAGCGGATCTTCGGCATCCTGGTGGGTCCGGCCGAACCGGCTGGCCAGCTCGGCCGCCGTGCGATAGCTGATCTGGCCGATGCCCCGGGCGATGCCCATGCCGGTGTGGGGACCGGTGGCTTGCTCGTAGTAGTCGCCACCGGCGAAATGAGGGTCGGCCCGGATAGCCCGGACCTGAAGGGCGCACAGCCCGATCTGTTCGGCGGTGGCCGCTGCGCCCACGGCGAGGATGACGGCACGTTCCACCCGGTCGGGGACCATCACGCACCATTCGAGGGCCCGCATCCCTCCCATCGAACCGCCCACCACGCCGGCCCACCGTTGGATGCCGAGCTGGGTGGCCAGGGCCATCTCCACCCGCACCTGGTCACGAATGGTGATCACCGGGAAGCGGGAGCCGAAACGCCGTCCGTCACCAGCCACAGAGGCCGGTCCGGTCGTCCCCTGGCAGCCCCCGAGGACATTGGGGCAGACGACGAAGAAGCGCTCGGTGTCGATCGGTGCGCCAGGTCCGATCATGGGCGCCCACCACCCCGGTCGGGGATGGCCGGGCCCCGCCGGTCCGCCGGCGTGGGAGTCTTCGCTCAGGGCGTGCAGGACCAGGACAGCGTTGTCGGCCGATCGATTGAGCTCGCCCCACGTCTCGTAGGCCACTTCGACCGAGCCCAGCCGACCCCCGCCCTCGAGGTCGAGCCCGCTGGCCTCGAAGAGTCGGGCGAATTGCCGGCGGCCCGGCTCGTCGCCGGGAGACCATGCTCCTGTGGCGCCGCCGGAATCAGTCGGTTTTGGCGGCACGGAACCCCGACTCGAGGTCAGCCAGGATGTCGTCGAGGGTTTCGAGGCCGATGCACAGGCGGACCAGGTCGGGAGTGACCCCGGTGGTCAGCTGCTCCGCCTCCTCCAGCTGTGAGTGGGTCGTCGAGGCGGGGTGGATGGCCAGGCTGCGCACGTCGCCCACGTTGGCCAGGTGGCTGAAGAGCTCGAGGCCTTCGATGAACCGACGTCCGGCTTCTGCGCCGCCGGCGATGCCGAAGGCCATGATGGCTCCTCCCCCCGGGGCAGGTACTTCTGTTGGCGCTCCCGCCAGGGGCTGGAGGCAAGACCGGGGTAGGAGACCCAGGACACCTCGTCGCGTTGCTCGAGCCACTCGGCCACCGCCTGGGCATTGCTCACGTGACGCTCCATGCGCAGGCTCAGGGTCTCGAGGCCCTGCAAAAAGAGGAACGAGTTGAGAGGAGCGATGGCCGGGCCGATGTCCCGCAGATACTGCAGCCGGGCCTTGAGCACATAACGAGCGGGGAACAAAGCCTCGGGCAGTTGACCGAAGACGAGACCGTGGTAGCTGGGGTCGGGCTCGGTGAAGTTGGGGAACCGGCCGCTGTCCTCGTAGTTGAACACCCCGCCGTCGACGATGATGCCGCCGATGGAGGTGCCGTGGCCGCCGATGAACTTGGTGGCCGAATGGACCACGATGTCGGCGCCGTGCCGGAGCGGCTGGGCCAGATACGGCGTAGCCACCGTGTTGTCGATGACCAGGGGGATGGCGTGGTCGTGAGCGACACCGGCAACGCCCTCGAAGTCGAGGATGTCGCCCTTGGGATTACCGATCGTTTCGGCGAAGAAGGCCTTGGTGTTGGGTCGGACCGCAGCCGCCCAGGCCGACAGGTCGTCGGGATTGTCGACGAAGCTCACCTCGATGCCGAGTTTGGGCAGCGTGTAGTGGAACAGGTTGTAGGTGCCCCCGTACAGGGAGGCCGACGACACTATGTGGCCGCCGTTTTCGGCCAGGTTGAGGAGGGCGATCGTCTCGGCGGCCTGTCCGCTGGCCACGGCCAGCGCTGCCACCCCGCCCTCGAGGGAGGCCACCCGTTCCTCGAACACGGCCTGGGTCGGGTTCATGATGCGGGTGTAGATGTTGCCCAGTTCCTCGAGACCGAACAGGGCAGCGGCGTGGGCGGTGTCCCGGAACGTATAGCTGGTGGTCTGGTAGATGGGCACCGCCCGCGCCCCGGTGGTCGGGTCCGGCTGAGCCCCCGCATGGATCTGACGTGTTTCGAAACCCCAATCGGACATTGTTCGACTCCTTTAACCGATCCTCGTTAACCGATCCTCGCCCATTTTCCCCGGAAATCCGGGTCTCCAGACATTAAACCAATAAATCCGATAGGGTCACTCGTCTACTGGCTCGGAGCGTCATCGGAGGGACGTACCGGATTGCCGCCATCTGACCCACGGTCGGATATGAAATCTATGTGACAGCTGCCTGATCTGCAGGATAACCCCTTCCATTCCGCGGACGGGACCCTTAGGGTTGGGCCCTTCTCCGGCAGAGGTCGGTCGACCGCATCGACTGACAGAGATAGTGACTGACAGAAACAGTGACTGACAGAGCCACCGACTGACAGAGCCACCGACTGACAGAAAAGGTCGCGGCGGCGTCACCCTCGTTGCACTACTGAGACTCCATGGAGTGATCGTGATGGGAATAATCACCAAAGGGAGATCGTCCCCTAACAAAGCGGCCGCGCAGCAGGCTTCGCGCTTGGCCGCCATACGGGCCATCGTCGATCTGGCCGACGACGATGACGAGAACTACGACGTCGCCGCGGCGGCCCTGGTCGTCCTCGGGGCGTCGCCCAACGAGATCTGCGCCGCCACCTTGAGCTCCTCCCCCTGATTTTGCCCGACGGGTAATTCCACCCTGCAAGCTCCAGCGGCGACATCGGGAAGTGTCCTGACATCGGGAAGTACCCCGCCACCGGGTTCCCGTCGTCAAGCCCACAGCCGTCCGACCCGCCGACGGCGTTTGCCGATCGTCGTCACGGTGCTCGGTTGGATTGTGGTGGTCGTGTTGGCCGTGGTGGCCACCATGCGCATCGTCGCCTGGGACACCCTCGAGCCGTTCGCCGTCCTCAACACGGTCTCGCTCTTCGTCTATCTGCCGGCGTGGATCGTCGTGGCCGTCGCCGCCCTGGGCCGGCGCTGGTTCCTGGCCGCGGCGGCGTTGCTGATCGTGGTGGCCCAGATCGTCCTCGTCTATCCGGAGTTCGCGGCGGCGACGCCACTGCCGGAGTGGGCAGCCCGCGCCCCGCACATCGAGTTGCTCGACGCCAACGTGTACAACCAGAACCCGTCCATGACCGGCTACATCGACCAGATCGAGGAGGTCCACCCCCAGCTGGTGACCATGGAGGAGGCCACCCCACCCGACGTGTCCCAACTCGAACGGTCCGGCGCCCTGGCTTCCTTGCCCTACCGGATCGAGATCAAGCGCTACGACCCGAGTGCATTCTTCATCGCCTCCCGCTATCCACTTGTGGCCGAAAACGTCGTCTACCAGTACCTGCGGCCTCTCATCGTGGAGGTCACCCTCCAACTTCCCTCGGGCCCCCAGCGGTTGTGGGTGATCCATACCATCGCCCCTCTGCCCAGCTCCTTTGCCCAGTGGAAGGGGCAGCTGTCGACCATCGGCCAACTGGTACGGGCCGCCGGTGCCCACGGGTTGCTGCTGGTCGGCGATTTCAACGCCACCTGGGGGAACAAAGGTTTCCGTCTTATCCTCGATGCCGGGCTGACCGACGGAGCCGCAGCGCGGGGTGAGCCTCTCCAGATGACCTGGTCGCAGACCAAGCCGCTTCTACCGCCCCTGGTCCGTATCGACCATGTTCTCACCGGCAGTGGGGTGGCGGTCACGACCATCCGTACCGATGTCGGGATGGGAAGCGACCATCGCGACGTGATCGCCACCGTGGCCTTCCACCGCCCGCAAGATTCAGGGACCTGAACGGGGACGATCATTGCCGGGTGGACCAGGGCAGCCCCACAATGGGGGCTGTGGAACCGGCCGAGGTCAGAGGGCGGTCGGCGCCTCGGTGTGGCGCATCGATTCCTCGAAGATCTGCATCCTGTTGCCTCCCTCGCGCCGGGCTACGTACATGGCGATATCGGCCTTTATGAGCAGCTGTTCGGCCGACGAGTGGGCCTGGTGCAAGGCGACGCCGACACTGGCGGTAACCGGCTTGTCTTCGAATGTATCGAAATCGGACCACCTGACCACCGTCACGATCTGCTCGGCCAGCTCGAGGGCGTCGTCCACGCCGCGGAAGCCTTCGGCCAGCACCAGGAACTCGTCGCCGGCGATGCGGGCCGGCACGTAGCTGTGGTGCAGGAAGGCCACCAGGCGGCTGGCTGTCACGATACCGACCTCTTGTCGTACCTCCCAGGAGTCGGCGGTGGCGGGGAAAAAGGGGTCGAGAGACATGGCCAAAAGGGCGATTTCGCCGCCCAACCCGTCCGCTCGACCGATGGCCCGCTGCAGGTGCTCGAAGAACGAGGGGCGGTCGAGCAGCCGGGGCCTGCGTCGGACATGGTCGCATTCCACATGCGGCGGGAACGGGGAGGCCAGAACCGACATGTTCCGTTCATCGACGATCCGGTCGTCACCCTTGAGCCACGTCGACTTCCTGTCCCGCTTCCCGGTATCGGCTGGCTCAAGGTGGACGCCTGTTCTGCCGATGTGCAGCCATGGCTCTCCGCGGCGAACGCCTGAGTGGGGTGGTGCGCGGGCCGAATCCCTTCGAGGCCCACATTCGCCTCCTGTGTGAGCCGGGAGTGGTGGAATCCGTCGTGCAGCCGGTGGTCAGGCCGGCCGACGGGGTCGTCGTAGGTTACGAGGCACTGGCCCGCATGCCTCTCGAGCCCATCCATTCGCCGGACTGGTGGCTGGCGCGGGCCACCGAGATCGGGCTGCGCACGGAACTCGAGGTGGCTTGTCTGGCCGCGGCCGCCCGCCTGGGTCCGACACCAGAGGACGCGTTGTTGTTCGTCAACCTGAGCCCGTCGATGTTGGCCGATCCGTCGGCCCTCCGAGTTCTCGACGATCTTCCCGAACGGTTGGTGGTCGAACTGACGGAACAGGAGGCGGTGGGGGATTACGCCGAGGTTCGCAATCATCTGGCCCCATGGATGGCCCGAGGCGTACGGATCGCCATCGACGATACGGGTGCGGGTTACTCGAGCCTGCGGCACGTCATCGAGTTGACCCCCGACTTCTTGAAGCTCGACAGGGAACTGGTGCGCGACGTCGACACCGACGTCAACCGTCGTGCCCTGCTGAGCGCAGTGGCCGCCTTCGCCAGCGAGGTGGGCACCAGTGTGATCGCCGAAGGTGTGGAGACCGAGGCCGAGCTCGAAGTAATCCGTGAGGCGGAAGTCGATCTGGTGCAGGGCTATCTGCTGGCCCGACCCGGTCCGCCGTGGCCGTCGCTCATCCCTGACACCCCCTCACGTTCCTCGTCGGGGGTGGGCAGCCGGACGGGGGGGCCGACAGCGGCAGGGGACCGACTGGCCGACAGCCTGAGCCGGGCCCCCGATGCCAGGAGGGCCTGTTCGGTAGTGGTCGAGCACCTCTTTCGTCAGGGACAGATCATGCCCAGTGTGTACCTGAAGCGTCACCGTGAGCTGCGGTGCATCGCTCAGCGGGGCTTGTGGCAGATCCTCGACGGCATGAGCCCCTCGGCCGGCATAACCGGACGGACATGGGCGGCAGGCGAGGCGATTGTTGTTCCGGACGTGTCATCCAGTCCTGACTACCTCGAGGCCATCCCTGGTGTGGTCTCCGAGATCTGCGTTCCCATCACAGTGGGCGAGACGCCGATCGGCGCCCTCAACGTGGAATCGCTGATCCCCCTGCCCACCGGTCTGTTGGGGCAGCTCGAACGGTGTGCCTCCCTGTTGGCTGAACGGCTCCACGCCATCGGCGGTCACGTCGACGAGTCGGTCTGGGATCGGACGGTGAACGCTTCGATCGCACTTACCGGGATTACCGACGGGCCCCGTAAGACGGAACGCCTGGCCTCCTGTCTGCGGGACGCCTCCCGCATGGACTCGGCCGCCCTGGTTCTCGACGGTGATGAAGGGCGGCGGATGTGCGCCGCCGTAGGGCCGCTGGCCCACAGTCTGTTCGCCTTGTCCGTGGGTGAGCTGGATGCCCTCAGCTCGTTGGTGGGCCAGATCCGCTCGTGCTACACGGGCTCGGACGCGTTGGGGCGAGGCTTCGTGGGTACAGACTCGCTGCGGGCCGGGGGTGCCCGGGTGGTAGTGGTGCTCCCCCTGTGGGCCCACCGCAACCGCGTCGGCAGCGCCGTGCTGGCCCATTCCCGACCCTTGCAACTGAGCGGCGAGGAAGTCAGGCCCCTCGAGATGCTGGCCGACCATCTGGCTGCCGTACTCGTTGCTTCTTCTGTGCCGCCCGTTTGAACCGGACCGTCTGAACCGGACGGAGTTCCAGCCCGACCACCGGCGGCTGTCGTTGGTCGGCCCCCGGCCATCCCGCCCCAATGTCACGGCGGTGACAGTGGGACTGTCGGCTGTTTGACAGAAACGGATCCGGGCAAGGTCCACTATGGAGGTGTCTGACAGACACCGATCCCTGCGAGGTCTCCATGTACCACGATTGTCGGCGAGCCGACCGCCGGCGGCTGGCCGAGCCCACCTTCACAGCCACCTTCACCCCTTCCTTCGCATGACCCTGTCCGCCGAGACGTTCGCAGAGGTCGACCCCTTCGAACGGGCTGTCGACGAGCTCATTGCTCGGGAGATGGATGACTCGCCCCGGATGGCCACCGCCCTCGGCTATGACGGCTACGACCACCTGCTGGATGACATGTCCGCCGTGGGATTCGAGCGGAGACGGAAAGAAGACAGCGTCTGGCTGGACACGTTCCGAACCTTCGACGCCGATGCGCTCACCTTCGAACAGGAGATCGACCGGGCTCTGGTCATTGCCCAGCTCGAGGAACGGGAGGCATTGTCCGGTTGGGAGGGGTGGCGTCGGTCGCCCGAGGCCTATCTCGAGACCGGCATCACCGAAATGTTCCTCATGGGCCTGCGCAGCGAGGACGAGCTGACCAAGGCGGCCAGCGCCCGCCTGCGTGGGATCGGCGCTCTGCTGGACGACGCCCGCCAGAACCTCGATCCCTCCCGGGCCGACCGTCGGGTCATCGAGCGCAGTCTTGCTGAGTGCCGGGCCAACATCGGATTCGCCCGCCACGGCGTCGCCCTGCTGGCCGGGCAACCGGTCAATCAGGAGCGGTTGGCTGCTGCCGGCGATGTGGCCGCCCGGGCCTACGAGGGGCTGGGCCGGTACCTCGAAGAGCTCGCCCCGACCTGTACGGGCAGCTTCGTCTTCGGGGCGGAAAACTACGATGCCGTCCTCCAGAGGGGCGAGCTCCTGGATACAGACGTCAGTGCCCTGCGTCGCCAGGGCTGGGAGGAGTACCGCAGGGTGGCCGATGAGATGGCCCGGGTGACCTCGGAGCTGACCGGCGGATCAGACGACTGGGTCACCACCGTCCGTCGACTGCAAAAGGTACACGCCGCCTCCATCGACGAGATGCGGGCCGGCTACGAGGCCAGCTGCCTGAAGGCCCGCCGCTTCATGTCGGACCGAGGACTGGTCTCCAATCCCCCCGGCGAGCGCTGTCGGGTGATTCCGGCCCCTCCCGCCGTGCGGGCCGTTCTGGCGGTGGCCTGCTACGTCGCACCGCCGATGTTCAAGCCGTCGAGGGAGGGCTTCTTCTTCGTTCCCTATCCGGTCGACCCGGAGGACGCCGTAGAGGTCGCCGGTCTGCTCGAGAGCAATGCCACCTACTCGATTCCGGCCACCGCCGTGCACGAGGCGTACCCCGGACACCATTGGCATCTGATGACCATGAAATCGACCCGCAAGGTGCGCCGGGTCTTCAACTCGACCTACTTCATCGAGGGCTGGGCCCTCTACACCGAAGGGATGATGCGAGATGCCGGGTTCTTCTCGCTCGAGGAAGAGCTCGGCCAGCTCGAGGCCCGCTTGTTCCGGGCCGCCCGGATCGTGGTGGACACCTCGCTCCACACCGGTGAGATGACTGTCGGACGAGCAGTCGAGTTCATGCACGACAAGGCACTGCTTCCCCTGTCGACGGCTCAGGCCGAGGTGGCCCGCTACTGCGCGTGGCCCACGCAGGCTTCTTCCTATCTCACCGGGGCCATGAGGATCGAACAGGCCAGGGACGATTGGCTGGCCGCCGGGGGTTCGCTCCGTCGCTTCCACGACCTGATGGCCGACTCCGGGGCCATGCCCGTGTCGTTGGCCCTGCGCGCCGTCGGACATCCCTCGTCATCGCCGGTACCATCGGCCCCAGCCGACCACGGAGCACATCGTGTGACCTGAGGCCGTGAGGAGATGCCATGACCGGAACTGAGGACGGATTGCCGTCGGCCTTGGCCTGCGGCGGTACCCCGAACTTTGTGGTCGCCTGAGCGGCCGGCCGGCCAGGGCATCGGATCGGCCGGCCACCGGCCTCACCACCTGTATGGCCACCGCCTGTATGGCCAAACACCTGTATGGCCACCACGTGTCTAGCCACGGTGGTGTCCGGGCGGCTGCGGCGGCGTTGGTCTTGGGGACGGTGGCTGGCACCCTGGCCGGCTGCTCCCTCTTCGCCACTCCGGCCCCGGCCCCGGTGACCGACCCGGGATCGCTGGCTCCGGCCGGGGCGGTGGGCTACGTGGTGTGCTCCGACGCGGTCACCCCGGTCGAACTGGACACCCACACCGCCGAGGCTCAGATCCCCCTCCCCATCCGGGGGACACCGGTCATCGGCAATTTCGCCATCGCCACCTCGGCCAACGGCCGGTGGGCCTACGTGGTGACCAGCGACGGGGTGGAGCCGGGTCCATCGGCCGGCCCCACGTCGGTCCAGCCGCCCACGTCGGACACCACCCCCAGCACCACGACCACCAGCCCGTCGGGAGTCGCCGTCCAGAACGTCGTCATTCCCATCAACCTGGTCACCCAGAAGGCGGAGGCGCCGATCAAGATCCCCGGTCAGGGGGGCACGCACGCTGTCGTGGTCATGCCCGGCAATCGGATCGTCCTGGCGGCCAGCGGCAGCACCGTCGTTCCGGTCCACGTGGCCACCGGCAAGGTCGGAACCCCCCTTGACCTCGGGCCGGGCCACACCATCTTCGGCATGGCCCTCGACCCCACCAGCACCACCCTCTATGCCTTGGTGGCCGGGGGCGTGTTCCCGGTCGACACGGCCAATGCCACCGCCGGGGTCGAGATCGCCACCGGGCTGTCCGTCTCGTCGGTCTACTCACCGCACGGCATCGCTGTCACTGCCGACGGGAAGACGGTCTACGTGGTGGGGCAGGGGGGGACCGACTTCGGGGGCCGGGTCCTGCCCATCGTGGCTGCGACCGGGACCACCCAGACCCCCGCCGGCTTCGACCGGTACGGCATCGCCGATCCGGCTGCGCTGGCCATCTCGGCCGACGGCTCGCTGCTTTTGGTGGCCGATGGGGCGAACAATTGGGTAAACCCCGTCCCCCTGGCCTCGTTCGCCGCCCCGCCGCCGCCGGTGCGCCTGCCCCAGAGGTCAGCGGTTGTGTCGTCGGGGACCGGACACCCGACCGACATCGTCGTCGGACCAGGAGGCGCCGGTGCGTTCGTGGTGGACGGATTCGACGCCGTGGTGCCGTTCCAACCGGCGTCGGACACCTTCGGCCGACCCATTCCGGTGTGCGCCGGGGCCTCGTCCATGGCCGTGGCGCCGGCCCCCTGATGACCTGACCGGCCTGCAGCCGGTCAGCAGGTGTTCAGCAGTGAAACCGGGCGGGCTCGATACCCGACGCCTCGACCGCGGCTGCGGCCTCTTCCGACCAGTACTTGGCTGGCGGCTCGCCGGCGGCGGCCAGGAGCTCGTCGAGAGCGGTCGGGACGGCGGCGGCCAGGTTCCAGAGGCGGGGAATCGACTCGGGGCTGGCCAGGATCCCCCAGTTGAGAACGCCCCGATAGCTCATGACGGTGATGTTCACCCCCATGCCGTCCATCACCGGACCGAGGGGGAACCCGGCCACCAGCTCGGCTCCGGCCAGGTAGAGGGGGAAGTCGGGGCCGGGGACGTTGGAGATGACCAGGTTGGCGATGGGCCGGTGCCGGTCGGCCAGCCGCATCCCGGTGTAGAGACGGGCGGAGAGGGCGAAGACGTTGGGCGTGGCGTGCTCGGCCCAGTTGAGCAGCAGGTCGGCGCCGAGGGCGTTGTGCTCCTCCTTGGCCCCTTTGGTCCCCAGGTGGATGGCCTGCAGGCGGTCGAGAGGATCGTGGAGCTGACAGGGCAGCTGCACGAACATGGACGACACCTGGTTGGACCCCTTCGGTGCATCCATGTCCGGGCGCACCGAAACCGGCACCACCGCTACCAGCGGCTTTTCGGGGAGCTCGTCGCCCTCGATGAGGAACGACCGGAGGGCGCCGGTGCACACCGCCAGTATCACGTCGTTGACGGTGGCGCCGGTGGCGTTCTTCAACCGCTTGACGTCATCGAGGCCGATGGCGGTCAGGGCAACGCTCCGACGCCGGGTCACCGCCACGTTGAAGGAGGTGCGGGGGGCGGTGAGCGGGAGAGCGGCCTTACCCGTCGACTTGGGCGGGGGTTTGCCCGGCCCTCCCTCGGAATCCAGCCGCTCGTGGGGCGCCACCCGGACCCGTCGCACGTTGAGTATCCGGTAACAGGTGCGGACCACGTCCTCGGCGATCTCGAGGGGCCGAAGGGTCCGGGCCACGGCCGCTTGCGTCATCAATTCCACGCCGCTCGGGATGTGGTCGTCGACCGGAGCTGGGGGAGGGACGACCTCCGCCGGAGCCACCGGCGCCGGCTCCGGCTCGAGGTCGAAGAGGACGGAGAGCAGGGCGGCGCCGGACACCCCGTCCACCGTGGAATGGTGCATCTTGGCGATGATGGCGATGCGCTCGTCGGCCAGGCCCTCGACGATCCACATCTCCCACAGGGGCTTGGTCCGGTCGAGCGGATGACCGGTGATGTCGCCGGCCAGGTCGGCCAACTGGCGCAGGCCACCCGGACGGGGCACCGCGGCCCGCCGCACGTGGTAGTCGATGTCGAAGTCGGGGTCGTCGACCCACACCGGGTGACCCAGGCGGAACGGGACCTCCACCAGCCGACGCCGGAACACCGGGGCGCAGGGGATCCTGGTGGCGATGGCCTCCTTCATCCGCTCGAACGAATAGCCCCCGGGGACGGTGGCCGGGTCGAGAACCAGGGTGAGGGCCACGTGCATGTGGAGAGTCGGTGTCTCGAGGTACAGGAAGCTTGCGTCGAGTCCACTCAGTCGTTCCATTCCCGTCCCTTCCCGTACCGCTGGGGCAGACCGGTCAGTCGGACGCCGGCCTGTATGGCTTCACTTCCTCGGCCAGACCGTGTTTGATGGGGGGATGGCCTGGGTGTCTTTCGCTGTCAGCTTGGTCTTTGCCGGGCTCGTGGTCAACGCGTTTTTTCCGGTCCGGCGGGATCCGCTCGCCGCGCTCAGTTTCGCCTTCGGTTGGATTCCGAGCGAACTCCCGGTCCAGACGGGCGTCCTCCTGGCCGGCATCACCCTGGCCCTGGACGTGAGCGGGGCCGTCGGTGGCCCGCCGGGCTGGGTGGGTCTGGTCCTGGCTGTCGGCTCCTGTGGCGGTTTCGTGGCCCTCACGGTCCAGGCCCACGAGGCCGGGGCCGTGGTGGACGCCGCCCTGCGGGATGCCACCGGCGGACCGGTGGGGGCGGAGGGATACGAGGACGGGGCGGTGTGGAACACATGGTGGCGGCTGGTCATCGCCATACCCTTCCGCTGGCGAGGTATTCGCAGGGTTCGCAACGTCGACTACTGGGGCGACGGGAACTACCGACACAAACTGGACATCCTGAGCCGGCGGGCGGTGCCACCGGAGGGGGCGCCGGTGCTGGTCTACATCCACGGCGGCGCCTGGATCATGGGGGACAAGCGCCAACAGGGCATCCCTATGATGCACGAGCTGGCCCGTCGGGGATGGGTGTGCGTGGCCATCAATTACCGGCTCAGCCCCCGGGCCACCTGGCCGATGCACATCGTGGACTGCAAGCGAGCGGTGGGCTGGGTTCGGGCGCACATCGCCGAATACGGTGGCGACCCGGGGTTCATTGCCGTGTCGGGCGGCTCCGCCGGCGGTCACCTGTGCTCCCTGCTGGCCCTGACCCCCGATCAGCCGCTCTGGCAGCCCGGCTTCGAGGACGTCGACACCTCGGTCGACGCCTGTCTCCCCTTCTACGGCGTCTACGACATGACGGGGGGCAAGGCCCTTTCCGGTGCCTACGGTCCCGGTCTGGCCACCCTGCTCGAGCGGCGGGTCATGAAGACCACCATGGCCGACAACCCCACCCTGTTCGAGGAGGCGTCGCCCGACCACCGGGTCACGACCCAGGCGCCGCCCATGTTCGTCTTCCACGGCACCAACGACACCCTGGTGCCGGTGGCCGTGGCCCGTCACTTCGTAGACGAGCTGCGCCGGGTGTCCGCCGCCCCCGTTGCCTACGCCGAGCTACCCGGAGCCCAACACGCCTTCGACGTTCTGGCCTCCATCCGCTGCCGGCATACCATCCGGGGGGCGGTCCACTTTCTCGAGGCCATCCGGGCCGGCCGGGACGACCGACCGCCCGCCTCGCCTCCCACCTCGACCAGGGCCGACGGACGACCGGCCCTTCCGGTCACCGCCCCCGGCCCGGGGTGAGAGAGACCGGGCCGGACGGCTCGCCGTGCTGGACACCCGGTCGAGTTTCTGACGTAGAGTCACGTATCCGTAGCGGCTGGGAACCGGCAGGTCGTCGGCACCGTCATCACAGCACTGAGACCAAGGGGGAGCCTTGAGTTCTGCATCATGGAAGACGCGCATGGCCGCATTGGGTCTGGTGGCGTTGGTGGCCACCACCGCGGTGGCCTGTAGTTCGACCAATTCGTCGTCCACCACGACGACGTCGGGGAGCACGGGGACAACCGGTGCCAGCTCCAGCCGGCCGATCCCCCAGAGCGCCTTCAGCGATCACACCGGCATCACCGCCTCCACCGTCCGGATCGGGAACATTTCCACCCTGGCCATCGGCGGCCTCTTCAAGGGGGCGCTGGTGGGCACCCAGGCCTATGTCGACATGATCAACTCGGAGGGTGGCGTCAACGGCCGCAAGCTGGTGGTCGACAGCGCCGACGACCAGTATTCGGGCACAGGCAACCGGCAGGCCACTCAGAACGCCATCAACACCGACGCCGCCCTCGTCGGGGGCTTCTCCACCTTCGACAGCTTCGGGGGGGCGGTGCTGGCCCAGAACCCGGGTGTCCCCGACGTGACCGAGGTTCTCAGTCTGTCCACCAACGACCTGCCCAACGTCTACAGCCCGGTGCCACTCCAAGGCGGGTGGCAAGAGGGTGTGCTCCAGTACTTCAAGAACAAGCTGGGGACCGCCACTACGGACAAAGTGGGCACGGTCATCGCCGATCTCCCGTCGACGCTGGCCGACTGGGCCGGTGAGAAGTACGTGATGGAGAAGGTCGGCTACAAGATCATCTATGACCAGCAGTACGCCGACACCCAGACCGACTTCACCCAGAACGTGATCGCCATGAAGAACGCCGGCGTCAAGGTCATCTTCCTCGACCAGATGCCGGCCTCCTACGCCTCGGCCCTGTTGAAGGACCTCGTCCAGCAGAACTGGCACCCCAAGGTGGTGCTGGGGGCGGCTACCTACTCGAACGCGCTGATCCCGGACTCGGGGGGTGCAGCCGCCGTCAACGGCGCCTACCTCGACCAGAACGCCTCGCTCTATCTCGGGGGGGACTCCTCCACCATCCCCGCCGTCGGCACCTTCCTCCACTGGGTGAACGTAGCCTCGCCCGGCTGGAAGACCGACCTGTTCACCCTGTACGCATGGAACTCGACGGCCCTCTTCGTCCAGGCCCTCAAGAACGCCGGATCCGACCCCAGCCGGGGCTCGATCCTTAAGGCCCTGTCCAAGATCACCTCGTTCAACGGTCAGAACATCGTGACCACCAGCAACCCGGTGGCCCGGACCACGTCCAACTGTTACCTGGTTGGCCAAGTGGTCAACGGTGAGTTCGCCCGGTTGGACGATCCTCCGGTCAACAGCGCCACCCACGGGTACCGATGTGACTACTCGTATGTGACGCCACCGACGTCCTGATCGGGGTCGGGGGCAGCGAAGTCATCTGATGTGGTCCACCGGGGAACGGGATTGATGCGGTGAGCAACTTCCTTCAGTACACCGTGTTCGGCATCATGTTCGGTGCCGGGTACGCCATCGCCGCCACCGGGCTGGTGGTGACCTACACCACCTCGGGTGTCTTCAACTTCGCCCAGGGGGCGGTGGGCATGATCGCCGCCTTCTGCTACTGGGGACTGGTGACCCAGGACCACGTCAACATCCTGTTGGCTCTGGTGATCATCGTCATCGTCGGGGCGGGCGCCAGCGGTGCGTTGGTCGAGCGCGGGCTTATGCGCCGGTTGCACGGCGCCTCGCCCGAACGGCCGGTGATGGTCACCCTCGGCCTGCTGGTCATCCTCACCGGGTTCGCCACCGTGACCTGGGGGGCCAGCACCACCCGTCTGGTGGGCAACATGGTGAACGGACAGTTCCGACTGGTGGGGATCAATATCCAGTACCAGGAAGTCGTCATCATCGGGGTGGCCGCCGCCGTGGCCGTTGCTCTCCGTTTCCTCTTCTATGCCACTCGCACCGGTGTCGCTCTGCGGGCCGTCGTCGATGACCCCGAGTTGTTGGCCATGTCCGGCGTCTCCCCCAACCGGATGAGCCAGTACGGCTGGATCCTCGGCTTCGCCATGGCCGCCCTGGCCGGTGTGCTCCTGGCCCCCACCCAGACCACCGGGCTCAGCATCGAGGCCATGACCCTCCTGGTGGTCAACGGCTACGCCGCCGCCATCGTCGGTCGCCTCAAGAACATCCCGGTGACCTTCGTCGCCGCCATCGGCATCGGTCTGGCCGAAAACTACGTCCTCAACTACGTGATGCCCCACCTGCCCCAGAGCCTGGTGCCCGACATCACCGTGGCCCTGCCCATGATCTTCCTCTTCATCGCTCTGGTCACCGTGCCCTCGGTGCGGTTGCGGGCGGTGGGGCGGCTCACCACCATCCGGGCGCCCCGGGTGGCCGGGGGTTGGGAGTCGTTCATCACCGGCATCGCCTTCTTCGTGGTGGCCATCGTGGTAGCCGTGATATTCGGCAGCACCGAGGTCAAAGGGACCACCGTTCTCGACCTGGGCGGCTTGATCATGACGCTCGGACTGGTGGGGCTGTCGCTGGTCCTGTTGACCGGCTACTCCGGGCAGATCTCCCTGTGCCAGTTTTCGTTCATGGGCATCGGCGCCTTCGTCATGGGCAAGATCGCCGGCGGCGGATCCGTCCTCGGGCTGATTCTGGCCACGGTGATCTGTGCCGGTGTGGGCGCCCTCATCGCTCTTCCCACTATCCGTCTCCGTGACCTCTACCTGGCCCTGGCCACCTTTGCCTTTGCCGACGCCATGGCCAACGGCGTCTTCACCGACACCCATATATACGGAAGCGGTGGGGTGAGCATCGGGCGCATCATCATCCCCGGTGTCAACTTTGGCGGCGACAGGGCCGAGTTTCTGTTGGTCACCGCCTTCTTCGTCCTGGGGGCGTGGATGGTGCTGGGCATCCGGCGCAGCCTGTTCGGCCGGCGGCTTGTGGCCCTCAACGACTCGCAGGCCGCCTACGCCACGGTCGGCCTCAACATCGGCATCACCAAGGTGACGGTGTTCGCCATCGCCGCCGGCATGGCCGGTCTGGCCGGGGCCCTGTACGGGACCGTCCAGCAGGTGGTGGGGACCTCGGACTTCGACATCTTCCCCAGTATCATCTTCGTCCTGTTCGTGACCGTCTGGAGCATCCGCACCGTGTCGGGTGCTTTCATGGCCGCCGTCACCTTCGTGGTCCTCGGCCAGATCTGGAACAACGGACTCGGCCTCTTCGCCGGTCTCGGGATCATCCTCATCGGCCGGGCGGCCAACGGCATCCTGGGCATCGAGGCCATCCACGGCCGCCTGCCCTGGGTCAAGGACACCACCGCCCACGTGGCCGGTCCGGCCGGCAGGCGGTTCGGATCGCCGGCCGTGCTGGGGGGTGAGACCCGTGCCGCCGGATGATCCCCGCCCCGAGGGGGCTGTACTCACCGTGCGGGAGGTGGCCGTGCGCTTCGGTGGCGTGGCCGCCCTCAACGAGGTCAACCTGGTGGTCCAACCGGGGACGGTCACCGGTCTGATCGGACCCAACGGCGCGGGCAAAACCACTCTGTTCAACGTCATCAGCGGCCTCCAGCCACCGGGCCGTGGTTCGGTGCACATCTTCGACACCGATGTGACCACCATGAAGCCCCACCGCCGGGCCCGGTTGGGGCTGGCCCGGACCTTCCAGCGGCTCGAGCTCTTCGGCTCGTTGACGGTGGGGGAGAACGTGCAGGTGGGCCTGGAGTCGGAGGTCAAGCCCTGGCACTGGCGCCCCCGGTTCCCCCACCGGAAGAAGGACAAATCCGGGGAGGCGGCCGCGGTGGTCACCACCGACCCGGCGCCGGCGTCCATCGACCAGGCCACCTGCGATCATCTGCTGTCCGGGGTCGGCTTGGCCGGCCTGCGTGACCGGTACGCCTCTTCGTTGCCCACCGGCTCCGCCCGCATGGTCGAGCTGGCCCGGGCACTGGCCATCGGGCCCAAGCTCCTTCTGCTCGACGAGCCCGGTTCGGGCCTCGACGAGAACGAGTCAGGGGCATTGGGCGACCTGCTGTCCACCCTGGCCCGGGGGGGCATGGGGGTTCTCCTGGTCGAGCACGACATGGAGCTGGTCATGCGCATCTGCGACCACATCTACGTGCTCGACTTCGGCGACGTCATCGCCTCGGGCACACCCGACGAGATCCGTGGCAACCCGATGGTCCAGGCCGCCTACCTGGGCGAAGCGGGGCCCGAGGCCGGCAGTCCACCTCCGCCCCGACCGGAGGCCGAAACGGAGGCGGGATCATGACCGACCTGGCCCACGCCCCCAGCGGCGACCAACCGGCTCCGACCGGCCAGCTTCCGCCGGGCATCGCCGTCGAGGGTCTGCGCGCCGCCTACGGGCGCATCGAAGTGCTCCACGGCGTCGATCTGGTGGTGCCGCCGGCCAGCGTGTTCGCCCTCCTCGGGCCCAACGGCGCCGGCAAGTCCACCCTTCTCAAGGTCATCAGCGGGCGTATGCGCCCGAGCTCGGGTCGGGTCCTCATCGGCGACCGACCGGTGGACAGGACCCCCACCGAAAAGCTGGCGCGGATCGGTGTCTGCGCCGTTCCCGAAGGACGGGGCATCTTCCCCAATCTGACCGTGCGCGAGAACCTGCGCATCTGGACCTACCGCGGCGGGCTCACCGCCAAGGACGTCGAGGAGAAGACGTTCGCCACCTTCCCGAGGCTCAAGGACCGCCGCCGGCAGTTGGCCGGCACCCTGTCCGGTGGCGAGCAGCAGATGCTGGCCATCTCGCGGGCGTTGGTCACCGACCCCAGCGTCCTGCTGCTCGACGAGCTGTCCATGGGCCTGGCCCCGCTCATCGTCACCGAGCTCTACGAGCTGGTCAGCGCCCTGGCCGCCCAGGGGATGACCGTCCTCCTGGTCGAGCAGTTCGTGGCCACCGCCCTGTCGGTGGCCACCCGTGCAGCCATCATGGTCCACGGCCGGATCCAACAAGTGGGTTCGCCCCAGGAGGTCAGCGAGGCCGCCCTGGGGGTCTACCTCTCCTGACCGGGCCGGCTCTCAATCTTCGGGAGCCAGCTCGACGGTGACGGCCAACCGGTCCGACGGGGTGGTCACCAGTGCCTTGACGCCTCCGGCGTCGCACAGGTCGGCCTCGGCCGACAAGAGGGCGGCGATCCGATCAGCGGTGTCGGCCACGGTGAGGGAGGCCACCACCGCCCGCATCGACCGCTTCTCGGTCGTCTTGGCCCTCCGGATCTGGACCAGCACCTCGGTGGCCACATCGAGGACCATGGTCGGCACCGGTGCGTCGGTGGGGAGGGCGCGGTCGAGCTCCGATCGGGTGGGCCAGGGGGCGGTGTGGATGGACCCGGGCCGCCACCACGACCAGACCTCCTCGGTCACGAAGGGGAGGACGGGGGCCAGCAGCCGCAATTGGACGGACAGAGCCAGGGCCAGGGCGGCCCGGGCCGAGGCGGTGTCGGGCCGGTCGGCGTCGCCGTAGGCCCGGGTCTTGACCAGCTCGAGGAAGTCGTCACAGAACCACCAGAAGAACGACTCGGTCCGTTCGATGGCCCGTGCGTAGTCGTATCCCTCGAAAGCCACCGTGGCCTCGTCGACCACCTCACCCAGGCGGACCAGCATGGCCCGGTCGAGGGGCCTGCTGATGAGGTCGGGCCCGGGGGCGACCACCACCCCCTCCTCGTCGGCGATCCGGCCCAGGGCGAACCGCGAGGCGTTGATGATCTTGATGGCCAGGCGACGTCCCACCTTCATCTGGCCCTCGTCGAAGGAGGTGTCGGTCCCCGGCCGGCCCCCCGCCGCCCAGTAGCGCACGGCGTCGGCTCCGTACTTCTCCAGCAGGGGCAGGGGGGTGAGGACGTTGCCCTTCGACTTGGACATCTTCTTGCGGTCGGGGTCGACCACCCAACCGGAAATGGCGGCGTCCGACCACGGCAGCGATCCGTGCTCGAGCTCGGACCGGACGATGGTGGAGAACAGCCAGGTGCGGATGATCTCGTGGGCCTGGGGGCGCAGATCCATGGGGAACACCTGGGCGAACAGGTCGGGATCCTCGCCCCACCCTCCGGCGATCTGGGGGGTGAGCGAGGAGGTGGCCCAGGTGTCCATCACGTCGGGATCCCCGACGAACCCTCCGGGCAGGCCTCGTTGGCCCTCGGTGTACCCGTCGGGGACATCGGTGGAGGGGTCGACGGGCAGTCGGTCTTCGTCGGCCAGCAGCGGGACGTCGAAGTCGATCTCCCCGGCGTCGGTCACCGGATACCACACCGGGAAGGGAACCCCGAAGAAACGTTGACGGCTGATGTTCCAATCGGCGTTGAGACCTTCGACCCATGCCCGGTAGCGATGGGCCATGTAGGGAGGGTGCCAGTGGAGCTCTTCCCCGCGGGCCAGTAGGCGGTCGCGTAGGGGCAGGGTCTCCACGAACCACTGACGGGAGGAGACGATCTCGAGCGGCCGGTCGCCCCGCTCGTAGAACTTGACCGGGTGGGTGATGGGCTTCGGTTCACCGATCTCCGCACCCGCTTCGGTCAACAACTCGACCACGCGGGCCTGGGCCTGCTTGACGGTGCGTCCGACCATCTCGTCGTAGGCGGCGGTGGCGGCTGTCGGATCGGCCGACTCCCAGCCCTCGGTCCCCCATGCCACCGGCAGCAGCCGGCCGTCGCGCCCGACGATGGTGCGGGTGGGCAGGCCGAGCTCCCTCCACCACACGATGTCGGTGGTATCACCGAACGTGCAGACCATGGCGATGCCCGATCCTTTGTCCGGATCGGCCAGCTCGTGTGCGACCACCGGCACCGCCACCCCGAACAAGGGGGTACTCACCAAGGTGTCGAAGAGCATGCGGTAGCGCTCATCGTCGGGATGGGCCACCAGGGCCACACAGGCCGGAAGCAGTTCGGGACGGGTGGTCTCGATGTCGACGGCACCGCCCCCGTCCAACCGGGCGAACCGCAGCCGGTGGTAGGCACCGGACAGCTCCCGGTCCTCCAGCTCGGCCTGCGAGACGGCGGTGCGGAAGTCGACGTCCCACAGGGTGGGGGCGGTGCGCTGGACCACCTGGCCACGCCGGGCCAGGTGCAGGAAGCCTCGTTGCGAGACCCGCTGGGCCCGTGGGGCCACGGTGGCGTAGGTATGGGACCAGTCGACCGACAGGCCGAGGGTCCGCCACAGGTGCTCGAATATCTTCTCGTCCTCTGCGGTGAGCCGGTTGCAGAGGTCGACGAAGTTGGGACGGGAGATGGCCAGCGGGTGCTTGGCCGGCTTGTCCGGGGGCTCGAAGTCCGGGTCGAAGGGGAGGCTCGGGTCGCACCGGACGCCGAAGTAATTCTGCACCCGCCGTTCGGTGGGGAGCCCGTTGTCGTCCCATCCCATCGGGTAGAAGACGGCCTTGCCCCGCATCCGCCAGAACCGGGCCACGGCATCGGTGTGGGTGTAGGAGAAGATGTGTCCGATGTGCAGTGAACCCGACACCGTGGGCGGCGGGGTATCGATGGAGTACACCCGGTGGCGGGGGGTCGACCGGTCGAAGGCGTAAGTACCGGCCGCCTCCCAACGGTCGGCCCACAGCGGTTCGAGGCCTTCGAGCCCCGGCTTTTCGGGGATGCCCGACGGCCCGGCCCCGAGGGAGGCGGGGCCTTTCGCGTCGCTGTCCATGATCGGGTTACCGTACCCTGCGTGCTCCGGCTCCACGACACGGCCACCGGCAAGGTCACGCCGCTCACCTTGAGGACCGCCGGTCAGGTCAGCCTCTATGTATGCGGTCCCACGGTCGACGGGGTGCCCCACCTCGGTCACGGTCGGTTTTCGCTGGTCTTCGACGTGCTCCGGCGCTATCTGATCTTCACCGGGCTCGACGTCACCTACGTCTCCAACATCACCGACATCGAGGACAAGATCATCGACCGGGCCGCCGCCGCCGGTGTCGACATCGGTGATTTCACCGCGGCCAACGAGGCGTTGTGGTGGACGATCATGGACGCCCTGGGTGTGCTCCGCCCGGACGAGACACCCCACGCCACCGCCTATGTGGACCAGATGGTGGCCTTGGTGGCCGAGCTGGTGTCGCGGGGGGTGGCCTACGAGACGGGCGACGGCGTCTACCTGTCGGTCATGGACGTGCCCGGTTACGGGCTCCTGGCCCGCCAACCGCTCGACTCGCTGCGGGCGGGAGCCCGGGTCGAGGCGGACGAGGAGAAGCACTCGCCCCTCGATTTCGCACTGTGGAAGAAAGCCAAGCCGGACGAGCCGTCGTGGGAATCGCCGTGGGGACCGGGGCGCCCGGGCTGGCATACCGAGTGCGTGGTCATGTCCCTCGATCTGCTGGGTGACGGCTTCGACCTGCACGGGGGGGGACTGGACCTCGCCTTCCCCCATCATGAGAACGAGCGGGCTCAGGCGGTGGCCGACGGGCATTCATTCGCACGGCACTGGGTGCACAACGGGTTCGTCACCGTCGACGGGGAGAAGATGTCCAAGTCGCTCGGCAACTTCACCTCGCTCGAGGATCTGTTGGATCGCAGCGATCCACGGGCCTACCGCATGCTGGTCCTGCGTTCGCACTACCGGTCGCCCATCGAGGTCACCCCCGGTACCATCGCCGACGCCGAGGCCGGCCTGGCCCGTCTCGACGAGCTGGCCCGCCGCTTCGACCTGGCCGACTGGTCGGCCGAGGGTCCCGTGGTCGACGGTGTCGGCACACAGGGGCTTGATGCCGGCGCCGTCGACCGGTTCCGCCAGGCCATGGACGACGACCTCGACACCCCCGGTGCCTTGGCCGCCCTCTTCGACCTGGTGCGCCGGGCCAACGCGGCCGACGACGCCGGCGACACCGGCGGGGCGGCCACAAAGGCGGCCACCGTCGGGTTCCTGTGCGCTGCTCTGGGACTCAGCCTCCGTCCCCGTTCGACCATGGAGATCGATCCGGCCAGCGCCGCTCTGGTGGACCGCCGCGACCGGGCCCGGGCGGCCCGCGACTGGGGCGAGGCGGACTCCCTGCGTCGTCAGTTGGAATCAGCCGGCTGGGTGGTGGAGGACGGTTCCGAGGGGACCCGGATCCGCCCCCGTTGACGCTGCCGGGCCACTCGATGAACGGTGTGTGAACAGGCGTTCCCGAGGGCTTCGCCCCAGTTGATTCCCGATGGAGGACTGCTAGCGTTTGTGGTCGCAGTCTGTCCATCCGTCGAGTGCTGGGTCTCTCGCACGAGGGTACCTTCCCTCCCCGGTGGGGCGTGCTGTCCATGACGCGTGTGGAGGAAAGGGGAATGCCACCGTGGCTTCCGGAACAGTGAAGTGGTTCAACGCAGAGAAGGGCTTCGGCTTCATCTCGCAACCCGACGGTGGGGCCGATGTGTTCGTGCATCACACCGCCATCCAGATGAACGGTTTCCGCTCTCTCGAAGAGGGTCAAGCGGTCGAGTTCGAGCTCCAGGAAGGTCCCAAGGGTCTCCAGGCCGTCGACGTACGCCTGGCCCAGCCCGCCTGAGGCGACACCGTACGGTCGGCGCCGGCCGACCCTCCTCGCTCCGGTCGGCTTCCCGTCCGGAAGCTCACTGCCGTGTGCCTCGGCACCGGTGACGGCGCACTCACCGGTCCCGGTCGCCCGGTCACTGTCCGCCGGTCACTTTCCCAGGCTCCCGTCCCCGTCCCCGTCCCCGTCCCCGTCCCACGTCCCCCGCTCCCGTCGGCCGGCCCCCCTGTGTGGCGGTGGAGGCTGCCGCAGGTTACTATGTAGTAACTACGGAGAGTCCGCCGTCGGTCGGGACGGTGTAACTCCGGGGGGCGACAGACGCCGACAGACGACGCAAGGACCGGAAACGGGCCGGAATGGAGCAGGGGACCATGGCCGATTTCTCCCTGGATCTGAGTGAGGATCAACTGCAGATCCAAAAGTGGGTGCACGACTTCGCCGAAAACGTGGTTCGGCCGGCAGGGCACGAGTGGGACGAGCGTGAGGAGACCCCCTGGCCGATCATCGAGGAGGCGTCACGGATCGGCCTCTACTCGTTCGACTTCATCATGCAGTGCTTCTCCGACGACACCGGGTTGTTGCTGCCCATCGCCAATGAGGAGATGTCCTGGGGCGACGCCGGCATTGCCCTGGCCGTGTTCGGGAGCACGCTCGGCCTGGCCGGTATCGCCGCCAACGGCACCGTCGAACAGCTGATGGAATGGGGTCCTCAGTGCTTCGGTACGCCCGACAAGATCCAACTGGCCGCCTTCGCCGTCTCGGAGGCTGACGCCGGATCGGATGTGTCGTCGCTGCGCACCCGGGCCGTCTACGACGAGGCCAGGGACGAGTGGGTCCTCAACGGGACGAAGACCTGGATCACCAACGGGGGCATCGCCGACATCCACGTGGTGGTGGCCTCGGTCGACCCCGAACTCGGGTCGCGGGGCCAGGCCAGTTTCATCGTGCCCCCCGGGACCGCCGGCCTCTCGCAGGGCCAGAAGTTCTCCAAAATGGGCATTCGGGCCTCGCACACCGCCGAGGTGGTTCTCGACGGGGTGCGGGTGCCCGGACACTGCTTGTTGGGCGGCAAGGAGAAGCTGGACGAGAAGCTGGCCCGCGCCCGCCAAGGTGGGCGTTCGACCAGCCAGGCGGCCATGAAGACGTTCGAGGCCTCCCGTCCCACCGTCGGCGCCCAGGCTCTCGGTATCGCCCGTGCCGCCTACGAGTACTCGCTCGACTACGCCAAGGAGCGCAGAGCATTCGGCCGGGCCATCATCGAGAACCAGGCCATCGCCTTCAAACTGGCCGACATGAAGACCCGGATCGATGCGTCCCGTTTGCTCATCTGGCGGGCGTCGTGGATGGGTCGGAACGGCAAGGACTTCACCTCCGGCGAGGGATCGATGTCCAAGTTGTTCGCCGGCGAGACAGCGGTGCATGTGACCGAGGAGGCCATCCAGATCATGGGCGGCTACGGCTACATCCGCGACCACCCGGTCGAACGGTGGCACCGCGACTCGAAGATCTACACCATCTTCGAGGGCACCTCGGAGATCCAGCGGCTGATCATCGCCCGGGCCATCTCTGGCATCCACATCAACTAGTCCCGGGGGGACGGCGAAGATGACGGTGTCGCCCTCGCTCGACCAGGAGCACTACCACGGAGAGCCCGAGCCCGTGGGGCACGTCCGGGTGCTGGTGCTGTGCACGGGCAACGCCGCCCGATCGGTGATGGTCGGCGCCATGCTCCGACCCGGGCCTCTGGCCGTGGTGACCGCCGGCACCCATGTGGTGGAGGGTCAGCCCATGAGCAGGAGGACCAGGGACGCCCTGGCCTCGGTGGGCCTGGAGGCCGACGGCCACCGGAGTCATCAGCTGACCGACGCTGACATCGAAGAGGCCGACCTGATCCTGGCCATGGCCGGCGACCACGTGGCCTTCGTCCGGCGGCGCTACCCGCCCGCCGCCTCCAAGACGGCCTCCATCAAGCGGCTCTGTCGTGACCTGTCCCCGGGACCGGCACCTTTGTCCGAGCGGCTCGACGCCCTCGGGCTGGCTGAACAGGACATCGAAACCTGGGAGGACGTGGCCGATCCGGCGGGCGGCGAGGACGACACCTACGTTGCCTGTGCCGTCGAGCTGGCCGCTCTGTCGGCCGTCTTGCTGCCCCGGCTGGGCTGAAGACCGGGTCCGACCCGGCTCAGGCGCTGCGGCTGGGTGAGAGCGGGGGGTGACGCAGGGAGATGTCGGTGCAGGCTGCGCACACTTCGTCGGGGATCATGCCGGCCTTCATGAGCAGGCCGAAGGCGATGCACCCGAGGCAGATCCCGAGGGCGGACTCGAGGAGGGCCGCACAGGTCAGCAGGGCCACCACCACCATCGAGGCCGCTCCTGCTCCGAAGCCGGACCAGAGGATCAGCGCCGTCGACGAGAAGACCAGCCCGATGGCCTGGGCGAACCGCTTGGGAGGACCGGCCACCAGCCGGGGCGGCCCTAACCGCGGCGCCACCACCCGGGTGGCCAGCTGGCCCAGCGGGCTGAACCGGGGACCGGCCATGACGCGGGCGGCGAACCCGAAGACCAGGGGGATCAGGATCCAGTGGGCACCGAAGACGAGCACGGCCAGGCTCATCACCACCACGCCGGCGGCCACCACCCGAGCGGCGATCTCATTGACCGGGTTGGGGAAACTCAACACCTACATAGTTTACCTGCTGGATCGGAATTTGTGCCCGCCGCCGACCGGGGTGGTCCGGTGGTCAGGCCGCGGTGGCTACCGCATTTCCCAACAGGTGGAGGCCGTCGAGACCGGGCAGGCGGTGCACCCGGCGGTCGATGCGGTCGGCCACCGCTCTGCCGTCGTCACCACCGAACAGGTAACGACTGAGGAAGGCGACCTCGTCGTCGGGCACCACCCCGCTGCCCACCGGAGCCCAGAAGTGGCGGAGGGCCCATCGGGTCATGCGCTGGGCGGCCCTACTGTCGGCCAGGCGGGTCCTGGCCTGGGTGGCGTAGAAGTCGATGTGGCGGCCCTCCTGTTTCATGATGCGCCGGAGCAGTTCGCTCAGGGTGGGATGATCGGCCCGGGCCGACAATCGGGCGTAGGCGGCCTGGGTGGTCCATTCGTTGACTGCCCCCCAGGTCATGTGCACGGCCGTGAGGTGGGGCGTGAGGGCCGAGGCCAGCTGGAAACCGAGCGGCTTCCAGGCCTGGCGACGGGCCAGGCGCTGGCGGAGCGCTTCCACCCGACCGGTCCCGACCGACTCGTCGTGGGCGGCGAGAATGGCGGCGACGGCTTCGCCGTGCCAGAACTCCTCGTAGTTCCACAACGTGAGGAAGGCGGTGACTTCGGGGTCACGGTGGGCCCGGGTGACCAGCAGGTCGCGCAGATAGCAGACCGTGTGGTTCTCGACGTCGTGGATGTAGCGCAGGCACCGCAGGGCTTCGGCACTGAGGGGCCGTTGGCGGAAAGCATCGAAATCGATGTCGTCGATCTCCAGCTTGGCCGAATGACGCCGGTAGGTGTCGATATCGAAGCTCATGGTGTGTCTTCGTTCCCACGCCGGTTCGAGATGATCCCGTCTCGTCTCCATACAGAAGGGGGCCGGCCCCGAATACAGTGCCGTGGTGGATGTTGAACAGGCCAGCGACGCCAATTTGGTGGTGGCCGTCGGGCGCTGGCAACAACAGGCGCTGGCTGAGATCTACCGGCGCCACGGCGGCGCCGTCCACTCGCTGGCCCGACGCATCATCCGCAACGACCCGCCGGCCGAGGAGATCACCCAGGAGATCTTCTTGGACCTGTGGAACCAACCCGACAGGTTCGATCCCCAACGCGGCACCCTCCGCTCCTTTCTTTTGGCTCGCACCCACGGGAAGTCCGTCGATTTCGTCCGGTCCGAGGTGGCACGGCGAGAACGGGAGGAGCGCACCACCCGCGAGACGGCCACGTCCGGGTATGACATCGACCATGAGGTTTGGGACATGGCCGTGGCCGAACATGTTCATGAGGCTCTGGTGGCGTTGCCCGACGAGCTCCGTCATCCGATCGAGCTCGCTTACTTCGGGGGCCATACCTATGTCGAAGTGGCCGCCATGCTCGAGCAACCGGAGGGCACGGTGAAGAGCCGGATCCGCTCCGGGCTCCTCAAGCTCCGTGCCAATCTGGCTGAACGCGGGGTCGAGGCAGCGGGGGCCGAACAATGAGTGGCGACGTGCCCGAGCTGACCCATGCCGACATCGAAGAGCTGCTCGGCGCCTACGCCCTGGACGCCGTCGACCGGCCGACGGCTGCCCTCATCGAGGCGCACCTCGACGGGTGTGTGCGCTGCTCGGTCGAGGTCGCCCAGCACCACGAGGTGGCCGGCCTTCTGGCCAATTCGGGCGGGGCTTCGCCGGCAGGGTTGTGGGACGGCATCGCCAGCCGGCTGGACGAGGTGTCCCCGCCGTCCTGGGACGGGTTGGCCGGGCGGCTGGTGGTCGGTGACGACCGCACCGACCGGGTGCGGGACGGGGCTGGAGCGGAGCCAGGCCTGCCCCACCAGCCGGACCGGGGGGCCACCGTGGTCCCCCTGGCCAAACGGCGCCGGCGTCTGGCCACCGTGGCCACCGTCGTTGCCGCCGCGGCCGCGGTGCTGGCCCTGGTCCTCGGCATCCAGGTCCACCATCTCGACAACCGGGTGAGTGCCCTCCAGGCCCGCTCGACCCTGACCGGTGCGGAACAGGCGGCGCTGGCCGACCCGTCCACCCAGAAGGTGACGCTGGCTCCCGGGCCCGGGGCGCCATCGCCCTCGGGGGTCAACGGAAAGGTCACCGTGGTGCTCACCTCGACGGGGACGGGTTTCGTGGAGGGTGCCGGGTTGTCGGCGCTGCCGCCGGATCGGACCTACCAGTTGTGGGGGATGATCGGTGGTCGGGCCATATCCCTCGGTCTGTTGGGCCATGACCCCGGCGTCGTCCCCTTCAGCGTGGCCGGCGGCCTGTCGGTGGACGCCCTGGCCATAACGGCGGAGCACGCCGGCGGTGTGGTCCAACCCACCGAGCAACCGGTGGTGGCCGGTGCCGTGAGAGCCTGACCCCGCCCACCGCACGCCCTCGAAGTAGGTACGCTCGGCGCCCATGGTGCCGAGAACCGACCCGACGGCGACGTCATGAAGATCGGCATCGCCCTGGGGACGGTGCGGCCGGAGCGGTGGGCCGAGGTCACCGAGGAGGCTGACCGGCTCGGGTACGAGTCGGTATGGATGCCCGAGCACCTGGTGCTGCCGGTGCAGTCGGACGGAAGCCCCTACGCCGGCCAGGACCATCCGCCGATCCCGTCCGACGTCCCCGTGTTCGACGCCCTGGCCTACCTCTCCTTTCTGGCCGGCCGGACCGAGCAGATCCGGTTCGGGACCCACGTCTACAACATCGGCCTGCGCCATCCCTTCGTCGCCGCCCGAGCGGTGGCCACCCTCGACGTCGTGTCGGAAGGTCGCGCCGAGTTCGGGATCGGGGCCAGCTGGTTGGAGGCGGAATGGGAGGTGGTGGGTCTCGACTTCGCCACCCGGGGGAAGCGGGTGGACGAGGCCCTCGGGGTCTGCCGGAGGCTGTGGACCGAGCCGGTCATCGAGCACCATGGTCAGTACTTCGACTTCGGTCCGGTCATGTTCGAACCCAAGCCCGTCCAGACGCCCTGGCCTCCGATCCACATCGGGGGGGACGGCCCTGCCGCCCTGCGCCGGGCCGCCCTGGTCGGTGACGGGTGGATCCCCATGAACCACACCGTCGACCAGATCCCCGCCGCCGCCGCCCGGATGTCAGCCATGCGCCAGGCGGCGGGCCGGGCCGGCACGGTCGAGATCACCATGGGGGTGCCGGCCGACCTGGTGACCCTCCGGGGCGCGGCGTCGTCGGGGGTGGGCCGAGCCCTGGTGCGTCCGTGGGCCCGGGGGAGCCAGACCATCGACGGGCTGCGCCGCTTTGCCGACGAGGTGCTGTCCGAAGCCACCGCGCTGGCGGTGGGCGTCTGAGCGGACCAGCCCGCCGGCGCTGAGTCCCACCGTGGTGCTGGCCGTCTTTCCTTTCACTACGCTGCCGGCTGTGCCCATAACCCGGATCGAGTCCATGGGGTGGCTCCGGACCGCGGTGGGGATAGCGCTGATCGTGGCGCCGGGGGTCCCCATGAGGCTGTCCGGCCGGGAGGAGCCGACCGGCGCCTCCCTGCTCCTCATGCGAACCATCGGAATCAGGGACCTGGTGGTGGGGATGGGAACGGTGGCCGCGGCCCGGTCTCCCGAGTCAGGGGACGGCGGGCGTTGGACCCTGGCTGCGCTGGCCAGTGACACGCTCGACACGATTATCGGCCTGGCCTCCTTCCGCTCCATCGGGAAGAGAGACGCCTGGGCCGCCGGTGCTCTGGCCTTCCTTTTCGCCTGTGGCGACGTGGTGGCTGTCCGGGGACGGGTCGGAGGGACGCCGTGAAGGTGTTGGTGATCGGGGCCGGCGGTGTGGGGACGGCTTTCGCCCGGATCGCCGCCCGCCGCAACAGCTTCCAGAAGGTGGTGATGGCCGACTTCGACCGGGGTCGGGCTGAAGAGGCCGCCCTATCGGCCTCCGACAGGTTCTCCGGTGTGGGTGTCGACGCCTCGGACGAGGGGGCCATCGCCGACCTCATGGCGGCCGAGGCGGTCGACGCCGTGCTCAACGCCGTCGATCCCCGCTTCGTCATGCCCATCTACCGCGCCGCCCTCACTGCGGGCATCACCTATGTGGACATGGCCATGTCCCTTTCCCATCCGCATCCCGACCGACCCCACACCACAACCGGGGTCAAGTTGGGTGACGAGCAATTCGCGCTGGCCGCCCGGTGGGAGGAGCGGGGACAGCTGGCCCTGGTCGGCATGGGTGTCGAGCCCGGTCTGTCCGACATCTTCGCCCGCCACGCCTCGGACCAGCTCTTCTCGTCGATCGAGGAGATCGGTGTGCGCGACGGGTCCAACCTGGTGGTGGACGGTTATGCCTTCTGTCCCACCTTCTCGATATGGACCACCATCGAGGAGTGTCTGAACCCTCCTGTCATCTGGGAGAAGGACCGTGGCTGGTACACCACTGCGCCGTTCAGCGAGCCGGAGACCTTCGAGTTTCCGGCCGGCATCGGTCCGGTCGAATGTGTGAACGTCGAGCACGAGGAGGTCCTGCTCATCCCCCGCTGGGTCGATGCAAAGCGTGTCACCTTCAAGTACGGACTGGGCGACGAGTTCATCGCCGCGCTGAAGACCATCCACCTGCTCGGGCTCGACTCCACCGACCAAGTGGTCGTCGGCGACGCCCGGGTCTCCCCTCGGGACGTGGTCGCCGCCTGCCTGCCCAACCCGGCACAGATCGGCGATCGTATGCACGGGCTCACCTGTGCCGGCACATGGGTGACCGGTACCGGCACCGACGGGGAGCGGCGGGAGGTGTACCTCTTTCACGTGGTCGACAACGACTGGTGCATGTCCGAGTACGGCACACAAGCAGTCGTCTGGCAGACGGCCGTCAATCCGGTTCTGGCTCTCGAGTTGGTCGCCTCCGGAGCCTGGTCGGGCGTGGGACTGCTCGGACCTGAGGCGTTGCCACCGGCACCCTTTCTCGAATTGCTGAGTGAGAGCGGAGCCCCCTGGGGATTCGAGGAGCGCACCCCGAGCTGAGTGGTCGTGGGCCCGGGCACTACATTGGTCCGGTGGTCACCAACCCTGTCGGGGAGCACCGGTCGTCGGCCAGGTGCCGGACCGACCGACGGCGGACGTGGGTGGCGTGATGGTCGTTGTCTTGCTGGTGGTGTTGGCGCTGCCCACGGTGCTGTGGGTGACCACCCGTTGGTTGCCGAGCAAGCGGAAGGGTCGGCCGGCGGGAACCGGGGGACCGAGGCACCGTTGGTGGCAGCCTTAGAAACCCCAGGGCAGGTCTGCACGACCGCTTCAGCGAAGGTTTCAGTCGCCGCACCCGGAGTTCGGCGGCGGAACCATCCTCGACGGGTACGGCGACTGAACCTGGACAGCATTGTAGCGCAACCAAGGTTGCGTGCAATACGAGTTGCGGTCAGCCCTCACGGGCCTCTTTGGCGTAGCGAGAGGCCATCTGCCGGGAGAAGCCCCAGATCCTGCTCAGCTCGCTGATGGTTATCCCGTGGTCGAGAGCGGAGCGGAACGATGCCACCCGCGAAGCTCGTCGGCACTGCTCGAGTTCGAAGAGTGCCTCGTTGAGGACGTCCCTGTTCTCCGTGATCTGGGCGGCTTTGAGGGCAACCGAAAACTCGGTGGGCCCGCGCCCGTCGATGGACCTTTGCAGCGTCTCCTCCCGCGCTTCGAGGATGAGCCGAAGGTTCTGCATGGCCACGATCAGTCGCTCGGCCTGATCGATTGCTTCCTTGTCGTTGATCGACAAGCTGTCATCGGACGACAAGCCGCCGTCGGACGACAAGGCATCGTCCGTCCCCTGCACCATGCCGAGAGCCTACGTCGGCGGTCAGCGTCCCGTTCAACCGGCGGACACGGCCGACACGCTCAGGTCCGATGGACCTGACGCAGGCCGGCCCAGGCGAAGTCGGCCAGCCGCATGGCCAGTTCGGCCGCCTCCTGGCGGCGACGCTCATCGATTGCTTCGTGTCCCCCATTGTCGGCATTTTCCGCCACCGCCGGTGGGTCCCGACGGGCGTCGAGCCAATGGCGGCTGGCACCTTCGGCCATGCCCACCACGGCATGGGCCAGTAGTAGACGGTGCTCGGGTTCGAGACCGGCGTCGATGAGCGGATCGATGGCGTTGGCGATGGTCTCCTCCACCAGGCGGAGGGCGGCACCGAGCTCCCGGTCGTCGGGGGCGTCCCGTCCATAGAGCAGACGGAAGGCGCGCTCGTCGGCGAACATCAGTCCGAAGTAGGCGCCGAACCCCCGCTCGACCTGTTGGCGCGGTCCGTCAGCGGCGGCGGTGGCCTCGACGATTTCGGCCACCAGCCTGCGGGAGAAGACATCCATGAGCTCGAGATAGAGGGCCCGCTTGGAGTCGAAGTGTTGGTAGACCAGTGGTTTGGTCACTCCGGCCGCCTCGGCGATGTCGTCCATGGTGGTAGCGGCGTAGCCGTGCTCGGAGAAGAGCGAAAGAGCCACTTCGAACAGTTGACGACGCCGGGCATCGGCTGTCAGGCGCCGGGTCGCCGGGGTCGCCGTCGGTGGGTCCGCTCCGTCGGAGGTGGACGGGTCCGTGGACACGGTGCCGCTCATGGCGATCATGGTATCGGGGTCGGATGCCGGGCGATCAGGGGCGAGGGAGGATCCGAGCGATGGTGTCGGGCAGATGGCGGGTCGAAAAGTGCTCGGAGGCCACCTTGAAATTGGTGTCCAGGAGGGCCCTGTCCGGTTGGACCAGCCAGGCGTGGAGGCGGTCCATGTCGGTGAGACCGAACCAATCGAAGCCGAAGGCGGCCAGTTCGCCCGCCACCGGATACGGGCCCACGGCCAAGGGCCGGCGGTGGACGGCCGACTCGACGGCCGGGTTGCCGAAGCCCTCCCAGGTCGAGGGAAGAGTCACCACGTCACAGGACCGGTAGGCATCGACCACGCTGAGGCCGGGTAGCCCGCCGGGCTCGCCCCGCACGACCGGGCAACGGGCCGCCGCCACCAGCGCATCGAGCTCGGTGTCGTACCCGTCCTCGGCCGGCCCCAGCAACCAGTAAGTGGCCCCGAGGTCGACCGCCACCTGCATGCCGGCGCCCACGTTCTTGCGGGGGATGGCCCGGGTGGGCTGCAGGACCAGCCGGTCGTCGTCGGCCACACCCAGCGCCCGGCGCACCGCGGCCCGTCGATCATCGTCCACCTTGTCGTCGTCGTTGGTACGGCCGGCGGCGGTGTCCCCGGTGTCCCCGATGTCGACGTCGAAGGCGTTGTAGACGGTGGAGGCCAGGATCCCCCGGTTGGCCAGCTGGCGCCGGCTCAACTCGTTGATGGTTACGTGACGCCACCGACGATCGTCGGGGACGGCGTTATCGGTGAGGCCGGCGAACTGGGGGCGTTGCCAGGGCAGGTCGTGGTGCCGGAGGACGGCCGGCCGTCCGCGCAGGACGTCGGCCACTAGGTCGCGGGCAGCCGGATTGAGCGGGAGCGAGCAGAGGTTCTCGACCACCACGATATCGGCATCGGCCAGGGCGGCCTCGAGCTCGGCCCGCCCCGGTGGTTCGGGGGCCCCGATGTCCAGTCCCGGGAGGAGCCGGTCGACCGGTCCCGAACCAGCCACCGTCGTCGAGGCGAAGCCCAGGGTGGCCAGGGCCCGCTGCCACTTGGCCGCCTCGATGGCTACCCCGTCGGTGCCTCCGAGGCGGAAGGAGAGGAAGGCGACGGTCGGAATGGCGCCACCGTAATGGGCGCATCTGACCGTCGGTCCACCGACGGGTCCGGCCGGCCCCGCCGGGCGGGAGCCGGCGTGGGCGGGATAGCTTCGTCTGGTGCCCGCAGCCCACCCCGACACGACGCCGCCCGCCTCCGGGTCAGGCGACGACCTCCTCGTCCGTCAGGACGGCGCCGTGCTCACCCTCACCATCAACCGGCCGGAGCGACGTAACGCCATGACCTGGGAGGTCATCGCTGGACTGCGCCACCATCTGGCCCGGGCCAAGGTCGATCCGGCCGTGCGGGTGGTGGTCCTGGCCGGAAGTGGCGATCAGGCCTTCTGTGCCGGTGCCGACCTGTCGGGCATGGTGGGGGCCGAGGCCGCCCACGACGACCCGTTCACCGAGCACCACCGGGCCCGGGGGTGGCTGGCCGAGCTGTTCGAGGAGATGTGGCATCTGGGCAAGCCGACTCTGGCCCGGGTGCAGGGATGGGCCATGGCCGGGGGATTCGGGCTGGCCCTGGCCTGCGACATGCTGATCGCCTCCGATCAGGCCCGATTCGGGGCACCCGAGCTCAACGTGGGTCTCTGGCCCTACATGGTCACCGTCCCCATGCTCCGCTCGATGCCACCCAAAAAGGCCCTCGAGCTCATGCTGACCAGTCGGGTGGTGGGCGCCGAGGAGGCCGAGCGCATCGGGTTCGTCAGCCGGGTGGTCCCTCCCGGACAACTCGATGCCGAAGTGGCAGCGGTGGCCGCCGTCCTGGCCTCCAAGCCGCCGGGTGTCATGAGGATGGGCCGCGAATCGTTCTACTCTGTACTGGACTCGGCGGCCACTGAGGCATTGCCTTACTTGCACGCCATGCTCACGGTGACCAGCCAGACGGCCGAGGCGGCGGAAGGGATCGCCGCCTTCACCGAGAAGCGACCGCCGTCGTGGCAGACCGCCGCCGACCATACTGGGACTCAGGGAACGGAGCCGATCCGATGACGAAGCGAGCACTGATCACCGGCATCACCGGTCAGGACGGTTCCTACCTGGCCGAGTTCCTCCTCGACAGCGGCTATGAGGTGTGCGGCATGGTCCGCCGTTCGAGCACGCTCAATTTCGAGCGCATCGCCCACATCCAGGATCGCATCAACCTGGTGGCGGGCGACCTCCTCGACGAGGTGTCGATGATCAACATCTTGCGCGACAGCCATCCCACCGAGGTGTACAACCTGGCCGCCCAGTCCTTCGTGCAGACCTCCTGGAGCCAACCGGTGCTGACCGGCGAGACCACCGCCCTGGGTGTGACCCGGATGCTCGACGCCATCCGCATCGTGGACCCGGAGATCCGCTTCTACCAGGCCAGCTCGTCGGAGATGTTCGGCAAGGTCCTCGAGGTCCCCCAGAAGGAGTCGACGCCCTTCTATCCGCGTAGTCCCTACGGGGTGGCCAAGGTCTACGGGCACTGGATCACCGTCAACTACCGCGAGAGCTACGGCCTGCACGCGTCGTCGGGCATCCTGTTCAACCACGAGTCGCCCCGCCGTGGGCTGGAGTTCGTCACCCGCAAGGTGACCCACGGGGTGGCCCGGATCAAAGCGGGCATCGACGAGAAGTTGGCTCTGGGCAATCTGGACGCCCAGCGGGACTGGGGCTATGCCGCCGACTACGTGCGGGCCATGTGGATGATGCTCCAGCAGGACCACCCCGACGACTATGTGGTGGCCACCGGCCAGACCCACTCGGTCAAGGAGCTGGTCGAGCTGTCGTTCGCCGCCGTGGACCTCGACTGGGAGGAGCACGTGGTCATCGACGAGCGTTACCTCCGTCCGGCCGAGGTGGACCTGCTGGTGGGCGACCCGTCGAAGGCGCAGACCAACCTGGGGTGGAGCCGAGAGGTCGACTTCGCCCAACTGGTGCAGATGATGGTCGAGGCCGACATGGCGCTGGTGAAGAGCCAGCGCATCTAGAGACTGCCGATGGACGGGTTGGCCACGATTCACGCCGATCCCCTCGGTCTGCTGGTGGCCTTCGGCGCCGGCATGTTGTCGTTCCTGTCGCCCTGCGTCCTCCCGCTGGTGCCGGCCTATCTGTCGATGGTGTCAGGCCTGTCGGCGGCCGAGCTCGGCGCCCTGGACCCACGCTCGCCATCGTCCCCCGACCCGGTGCCGACCCCGGTGGTCGCCGGCGTGGTGGCCGGCCCGGCGGCGGTCACCCGTCCGACCGTCGAGGGACCGACACCGTCGACCGGTCCGTTCACCGCCGCCCAGCTGCGCCGACAGAGGAGTCGTCTCCTCTACGGGATCCTCTCTTTCATCGCCGGGTTTACCGTGGTCTTCACCATCCTCGGCGCCTCGGCCTCGGCCCTCGGACGGCTCTTTCTCACCCATCAGCGTCAACTGGAGACCGTCTCGGGCATCCTGATCGTCGCCTTCGGGGTGGTGCTGGTGGCCACGGCCGCCGGTGTCACCCTTCCCGCCGCCCTGGTCGGCGAGCGCCGCTTCACCGTGCGTCCCTCGGTGCTCGGGTCGTGGGCGCCGCCGGTCATGGGGATGGCCTTCGCCTTCGGATGGACGCCGTGCATCGGACCGGTGCTCGGGAGCGTGTTGGCCCTGGCCGCCGGAACCGGTGGATCGACCACCGGCGGGATCGCTCTCCTGCTGGCCTACTCCCTCGGGCTGGGTGTGCCCTTCCTCCTCAGTGGGCTGGCCTTCGGTCGGGTGACGGACTTTCTGGCCCGGGTGCGCAGCCGGCTCTTCGTGATCGACCTGGTGGCCGGGGCGGTCATCATCGTCTTCGGTATTTTCCTGCTCACCGGGCACGTGGGCACTTTCTCCGGCTTCATCGGCGATTGGCTACGTGACCTGCATCTCAGCCGCTTGACCACCAGCTAGGGGTCGACCGGCCGCCCCCGCCCCGCCCGCCTGGCCCCTGAACGGCGGCCCCCGTAGCATGCAGGCACGGTTATGGCCTCCCGAGCCCCCTCCTCCCCGGCAGTTCTACTCCGTGACGCCATCGCGCTGTCGGGGCCGTTCCCCCTTTTGGCCGGCGTCGACCTCGAGGTGGCGTCGGGGGAGACGGTCCTGGTCGAAGGGCCCAACGGGGCGGGCAAGACCAGTGTGCTCCGGGTCTGCGCCGGGTTGGTTCCCCTGTCCTCCGGCCACGTGGCCATCCTCGGTCTCGACCCGGTGCGCCATCGCACCGTGGTCCGACGGAGGATCGGCCTGCTGGCTCACAACTCCCATCTCTACGACGACCTGAGCGTGACCCAAAACATCCGTTTCGCCGTGCGGGCATCGGGAGCCGATGTCGGACGGATCGGGCCGGCCTGCGACCGGGTGGGGCTGACCGGCCGGGTGTTGCGCACGCCCGCCTCCAAGCTTTCGGCCGGACAGCGCCGGCGGGTGGCGCTGGCCATCCTGGTGGCCCGGTGGCCCGACCTCTGGCTGCTCGACGAACCTCACGCCGGGTTGGACGCGGCGACCCGGGCCACCCTCAACGAACTGATCACCGAAGCGTCGTCCGGGGGGACCACCGTGATCATCGCCTCCCACGAGCCCGAATTCAGCCAGTCGTTGGCGGCCCGAGCGGTCACCATCGTCGGCGGGCGGGTGACAGCCGAACGACGGATCGGTAGTACCGGGTCGGAGGGCGCCCCTCCCGAACCCGAGGGGCGTGGGACCGCCGCCGAGGAGGCGTCGGCTCCCGCCACCTTGCGGGTGGTCGGCGATGCGGCGAGGAAGGGACCGGTGGCCCATGTGGCGTGACTCCCTCCTGGTGGCCGGCAAGGACCTCCGCATAGAGGCGCGCTCCCGGGTGGCCGTGTCGCAGGTGGCCCCGTTCGGGATCGTGGCCCTGGTCCTGTTCGCCTTTGCCCTCGGTCCCGACCGCACCGTCATGGCCAAGGGGGCCCCCGGGCTGTTCTGGGTGGCCGTGCTCTTCTGTACCGTCCTGGCTGTCCAACGCAGCGTCGCCGTCGAGTCGGGGGACGGGGCCAGGGACGGTCTCCGCCTGTCGGGCATCGACCCGGCCGGTCTCTTCCTGGGCAAGGCGGCGGCGGTGGCCGCCGAGCTGGTGGTGCTCGAGGTGGTGCTCGGCCTCGGGGTGGTGGTCCTCTACGGGGCCCGGATCGAGGTCCCCTGGCTGATCGTCGTGTCCGGCCTGCTCGGGACCCTGGGGCTGGCCGCCACCGGCACTCTGTACGGCGCCCTGTCCGCCGGACTGCGGGTGAGGGAGACCCTGTTGCCCTTCCTCTGGTTGCCCATCGCCGCGCCGGTGCTGGTGGCCGGCACCCGCATCTGGCAGGCCGCCCTCATCGGCGGCACCGCCTCGGACGCCACCCCGTGGCTCCGCCTGCTCATCGTGTTCGACGCCGTGTACCTCGCCGTCGGCGTCGTCATCTACGGCCCCATCCACGAGACGGCATGAGCAACTCGATCCTCGACCGGCCGGCTCCCCTGCAACGGCCCGCGCCGCCCGTGCTGACCTCCCGTGCCCGGTGGACCGTGCGGATCATCGGGGTGGCCGCGTTGGTGGGCGTGGCCCTGACCGTGTGGCTCGGGCTGTGGGTGACGCCGCCCGATCAGGTCCAAGGCAACCTGGTGCGACTGGTCTACATCCACCCCGGCGTGGCCTGGGTGGCCCTCTACCTGGCCTTCGGCATGGCCGCCCTGTGCAGCCTGCTCTACCTGTGGCCCCGCACCCGTTCGCTGTTCTGGGACCGACTGGCCGCCGCCTCGGTCGAGGTCGGAGTGGTCTTCAACGTCTGCACACTGATCTCGGGTTCGATCTGGGGCAAGCCCACCTGGGGCGTGTACTGGGCGTGGGACGCCCGCCTCACAAGCACGGCGTTGCTGCTGGTCCTCTTCCTCGGATACCTCGCTCTCCGTCATGTGCCGGCCGAGCCGGAGGTGCGGGCCAAACGCAGCGCCTTCGTGGCCCTGTTCTGCTCCCTCGACGTACCCATCGTCCACTTCTCGGTGCTGTGGTGGAACACCCTCCACCAGGGGGCCACCGTGCTCAACCCCAATCTCTCGCCCTCCATCCACGGCTCGATGGCCTGGACCCTTCTGCTCAGCTTCATCGCCCTCACCCTGGTCTTCGTCTGGATGTTGCTGGTCCGTTACCGGATCGGCGTCCTGCAGGACTGGCTGGGAAGCGGCGAGCTGGACATGGCTCTACGGGAGCGCCAGGCCGAAGGACTCCTGGCCGACCCCCCGGGGGTGGGCTGATGGGTTACGTCCAGGCCGGCTACTCGATCGTGCTGGCCATCCTGTTCCTCTACGCCCTGACCCTTGTCTTCCGCCGGCGCCGGCTCACTCGGGCTGTGGCCCTACTGGCCGACGCACCCCCGGCCGACGGGCACCCTCCGTTTCTGGCCGGCGCCGCCGCGGCCGACGACGGGTTCCCCGGCGGGTCCGCACCGGCCCGCCGGCCAGGACACGAGCCGGGTGGCACCGGACCCGTTGCCCGGGGGGGAATGTCGTGACCACCGCCCCGCCCCGCCCGCCGGCCGACGCCGACCGCCAGGGCGGCGTCCTCGGTGTGCCCCCGGGGGCTGGCGTCCCGACCACCCGCAGCAGCTACCGGTTGCGTTACGTGGTGGTCGGCGCCGTGCTGGTGGGCGCCCTGGTCTTCCTGGTGGTCAAAGGACTCGACTCGGCATTGAACTTCTATCTGCCGGCCGATCAGGCCGTCCAGCAGGAGGCCACCCTCGGCGCCAAGACCTTCAACCTCGAAGGGGTGGTGGCCTCCGGGTCGGTCCACGGCACCAGCAACGGTGTCGACTTCGTCGTCACCTCGGGGTCCACCCGGGTACAGGTGGACAACACAGGCAGCCCACCCCAGCTCTTCCAGGTCGGCATCCCGGTGATCGCCGTCGGACACTTCAACGCCGGCACCTTCGTGTCCGATCAGATCCTGGTCAAGCATTCGGCCTCCTACATCGCCGCCCACCCCGGTCGGGTGACGGCTCCGAACGGGAGCAAGCGATGAGCGCCGAATCGGGCGCCCGCCCAACTTCTCCAGTCCGGTGAACGGAGCGTTCGGACACACCGGCGTCCTCATCGGGTTCGTCGCCGCGGTGACCGGTGTCGTGGTCCTCGCCGTGGGCCTCAAACGGGGGCGGCTCTCGACCAAACGGGCCGGCCTGTTCTACGCCCCGGTCATCCTCCTCGGCGGGATCATTGCCGTGGTGGCCATGGAGCACGCGCTCTTGACCCACGACTTCTCGCTGGCCTACGTGGCCGAAAACAACAGCCGGCAGACGCCGGTGCTCTACGCCATCACCGGGCTGTGGTCGGCGCTGGCCGGATCGATCCTCCTGTGGGGATTGGTGCTCGGGGGGTACGCCACCGCCATGGTGTGGCGTTTCCGCCGCCGGGCCGGTGAGGACCTGGTGGCCTGGGCCACCCTGGTCGTCTACGTGGTCGCCGCCTTCTTCTTCGGGCTCATGCTGGGCCCGTCCGATCCCTTCGCCCACGTTGTCGGGGCGGTGCCCACCAACGGGCCGGGTCCCAACTCACTATTGCAGGACAACCCGCTGGTGCTGGTCCATCCACCCATGCTCTACCTCGGACTGGTGGGGTTCACCCTCCCGTTCGCCTTCGCCGTCGCATCGCTGATCACCGGCCGGCTGGACGACGACTGGCAGGGCGAGACCCGGCGGTGGACGTTGTTCGCCTGGGCCTTCCTGAGCGTGGGGATCCTGCTCGGCGCCTGGTGGTCGTACCAGGTACTGGGATGGGGCGGGTTCTGGGGATGGGACCCGGTCGAGAACGCCGCACTGCTGCCCTGGCTGGTGGGCACCGCCTACCTGCACTCGGTGATGGTGCAGCAGCGTCGTGGCCTGTTGCGGATCTGGAACCTGTCATTGGTGGTGGCCGCCTTCAGCCTCACCATCCTCGGTACCTTCCTCACCCGCTCCGGGGTCACCCAGTCGGTGCATTCGTTCTCCAACTCGACCATCGGTCCGCTGTTGCTGGGCTTCTTCGGTGTGGTGCTGGTCACCGGGGTGGGCCTCATCGCCTGGCGGGGCGATCGCCTCCGCTCACCCGGCGGCATCGACTCGCCGGTCAGTCGGGAAGGCGCCTTCCTGGTCAACAACTTGCTGTTCGTGGGCTTCGCTTTCATCGTTCTGCTCGGCACCGTCTTCCCTCTTTTCTACGAGGCGCTCGACCACGGCACCCAGATCGGGGTGGGCGCGCCCTACTTCAACCGGTTCTTCGTCCCGGTCGGCCTGGCCCTTCTCTTCCTGATGGCCGTGGCGCCGGCCCTGCCCTGGCGCAAGACGACCGTCGAGGTCATGCGGGGCCGACTGGCCGTGCCCGCCGCCATCGGCGTGGCCGTGGTGGTGGTGTGTGTGTTGGCCGGCGTGCGGGGCGTCGCACCGTTGCTGGCCTTCGGGCTCGGCGCCTTCGCCGCGGCGTCGGCCGGTCGGGCCCTGGTTCTGTCGGTGCGCGGTGCCTACCGCGGAGCACGCGGCCACGGGGCCTCGTCGGCCCGGGCCGTGCTGGCCGGCTGGCGGGGGTTGGTGGGGCGGGCCAACGGCGGCATGGTGGTGCACATCGGGGTGGTGGTGGTGGCCATCGGTCTGGCCGCGGCGACGTCGTACCTGCACCGGACCGAGCTCCATCTGGCCAAGGGCCAGTCGACCACCTTCGCCGGACATGTGATCACCTTCGTCGACACCCGGACGGTGACCTCCCCGTCGCGCTCGGCCTACCAGGCCGTGCTCCGCGTGGACCACGGTGTGTTCACCCCGGCGGTCAGTCAGTTCGGAGCCGGAACCGAAACTGTGGGAACGCCGGCCATCGACTCCAGCTGGCGCGACGATCTCTACCTCACCATCGACTCGATCCCGTCCAGCGGCGGTGTGTGGAGCTTCGGCGCCGTCGAGCAACCACTTGTCATGTGGCTGTGGATCGGGGCCGGCCTCATCGGGCTGGGTTCGGCGCTGTCGGCCATACCCGGCCGCCGCCGCCGGCCCACCGATCCGGTGTCCACCCCGGTGGTTGTAGCCACCACCCCCCGTTCGCCCGAGCAGGGTGGACCGGAAGACGGTCCGGTCATGCCGTCGGAACCGGAGCCCCGCCGGCTCCCGGTGGGGGCGGGGGACCCGGGATGACCATCGAGACAGCGCCCACCGAGCGATCGCCCGAGCGCTCCGACGACGGGGGAGGGGCGCCGGTGGCCGACCACCCGCCCCGCACCGGGAGCCATACGGCACGGTGGGTGGCCATCGGCGTGCTGGTCATCGCCGCCGGGTTGATCGCCGTACTGGCCACCCGACCGCCGGCGGTCGTGGACGAGGTGCAGAACCCGGTGGTGGGCCACCTGGCCCCGGCCATATCCGGCGCCACCCTGACCGGTTCCCACTACGCCCTGCCGCGTCGGCCCGGGCGGTTCGTGGTGGTGAGCTTCTTCGCCAGCTGGTGCACCCAGTGCCAGAGCGAGGGACCGGAGCTGGTCAAGTTCGCCTTCGAGCACCAGAGCCGGGGTGACGCCGGCCTGCTCAGCGTGGTGTTCAGTGACAGCGTGGCCGATGCCCGCGCCTCCCAGGCCCAACTGGGCGTGACCTGGCCGACCATGGCCGACGGTGGGGGGACCATCGCCTTGGACTACGGCGTGCGGGAGCTTCCGTCCACGTTCGTCATCGCTCCCGACGGCCGGGTGGTGGCTTACATCATCGCCCCGGTCACAGCGGCCGATCTGGACCAGGTCATCGCCCGGGCCCGGGCCGACCACGCGTGACGGTGGTGCACGGACCGGCCAGGCGGCCAGCCTTTCCCCTGTGGACGGTCTTCGGTCTGGTCCTGGTGGTCGCCCTGATCGTCGGCAGCGGCATCCTTTCCGGTTCGACACCGACGCCCGAGCAACGTGCCTCGGTCATCGAATCGGATCTCCGCTGCCCCTCCTGCGAAGACCTGTCGGTGGCCCAGTCCAGCGCGCCGACGGCGGTGACCGTGCGGGCCACGGTGACCCAGATGGTGGCCGAGGGCCAGACCGACCAGCAGATCGAGAGGTACCTGGTATCCCGCTATGGCGGTTCGATCGTGCTCGACCCGCCCGTCCACGGCGTCACCCTCGTGGTCTGGCTCCTCCCCGTGCTCGGCGGGCTGGTGGCGGTGGCCGGACTGGCAGTGGTCATGGTCCGACGGCGGACGGTCGGCCCGGATCCCGACGATGCCCTCGACCGGCCCTCGGCCGACGGGCCGACGGTGGACGAACGCCGACGGTTCCTCGACCGGTCGCTGGCCGACGCCGACCTTGAGTACATGGCCGGTGACCTCTCCGACAAGGACTACCTGGCTCTGCGCCGTCGTGATATGGCCCGCCTGGTTGCCCTCGAGGCCAGGGCGGCGCCGGTGACCACGTCCGCACTTTCGGGTGGGGCAGTGGCGCTGGCCGATCCCCCCATGGCGACGGTCGTCCCCTCATCCGAGCGGTCCGATCACCGGGGAGTGGGAGGTCGGGCGCGGGCGCCACGCGGCCGCCGTCGCTGGCTTCTGGCCGGGGCCCTCACCGCCTTCGGGGCCGCTCTGGTGGTGTCCGTCTCCCTGTTCGCCACCAACCGCCTACCCGGGCAGACCGCCACCGGCAGCATCGCCCTCAACCAGTCCCAGCAAGTGGAGGAGTCGCTGACCCAGGCGGCCACCGCCCAGAACGAGGGGAAGCTGGACCAGGCCGCCCAGTTGTATCAGTCGGTCCTCGTGGCCCAGCCCAACAACGAGGTGGCTCTGGCCCAACTGGGGTGGCTCGAGTTCGAGACCGGACTACAGAGCGATGAGCACAGTGTCATCGACAACGGGTTGGGCAAGCTCAACCGGGCCGTCGCCTTGAATCCCGATGACTATGCCGTACGCCTCTACCTGGGCACGGTCCAGCTCCAATACGACGACAACGCCGCTGGTGCTGTCGCCCAGTACCGTCACTTCCTGGCCGACGACCCACCCTCGGCCCTGGTGCGACAAGCGGCGCCCGAAATCCGCAACGCCTACCAACAGGCGGGTCTGGCTCCGCCGACCGCGGTGTCCGGCTGATGGCCGTCGTTTCCTGCCGACTGGTAACGTTGGTGCCATGCGCTGCTATTGGTGGTTTGACGGGCCGGCCCTGGGTGGCCCTCGGAGCGTCATGACGCACTGAGCGCGCATTTCAGGACCGGCTCCAGGCAGAGGCTTCACGCCTCTGCCTTTTTGTTTGCCCACAATGTGGCGAGCCGGTCATCTTCGGGACCTGGTTCGCAGGAAGGATTCCCGATGATCAACCCCGACGAGCCGACCACCGACTGGCGCATCGGCGAGGTGTACCCGCTCGACTCGCCGGCCCGGCTGGCCGACAGCGTGCCGCTCACACCGGCCAACCGACAAACCGTCCTGTCCGGGCGCCGGAGGGCGGCGTCGGTCATGCGGGCCGAGGACGACCGGTTGCTGGTGGTGGTGGGACCGTGCTCCATCCACGACCGGACGGCCGCGCTCACCTACGCCGAGCGGTTGGCGCGGGTGGCCGATCGCCTGGACGACCAGCTGGTTGTGGTCATGCGGACCTACTTCGAGAAACCGCGGACGTCGGACGGCTGGAAGGGCCTGGTGGCCGATCCGGGAATGGACGACAGCTTCCGGGTGGGTGACGGCCTCTTCGCCGCTCGGGCCCTGCTCGTCGAGATCCTGACCCTCGGCCTCCCGGTGGGCTGCGAGTTCGTCGATCCGATGACAACCCACTACCTGGCCGACGCCGTGAGTTGGGGGTGCGTGGGGGCGCGCACCGCCGAAAGCCAGGTCCACCGGCAGTTGGCCAGCGGCCTGGCGATGCCCATCGGCTTCAAGAACTCGACGTCCGGCGACATCCAGGTGGCGGTGGATGCGGTGGGGTTGGCCGGCCGCCCCCAGCTCCTGGTGGGCATCGACCACCACGCCCGGGCCGCCGCCGCCTACACCGAAGGAAACCCCGACGCCCATGTCGTGCTGCGCGGCGGCGCCTCAGGACCCAACGCCGGCCGGGCCGGGGTGGCCGAAGCCGTCCAGCGCCTGACCCAGGCCGGCCTCCCTCCTCGGCTGATGGTCGATGCCAGCCACGGCAACAGTGGGCGAGACCATCGGGTCCAACCCCGGGTGGCTGCCGACATCGGTGCACGGCTGGCCCTCGGCGAACCGGGCATGGTCGGGGTCATGCTCGAGAGCTTCTTGAAGGCCGGCCGCCAGGAGGTCCGTGGCTCCGATCCTTCCCGGTTGATCTTTGGTCAGAGCGTCACCGACGCCTGCATGGGTTGGAGCACGACGGTGGCCGTTCTCGAAGGTTTGGCCCGCTCGGTCGACCGGCGGCGACGACGGGGTCATGCCACCGGTTCCCAGGCCGCGATCCAGGGCGACGGCGGCCACTCCTCCGCGACCACCAGCGAGAAGGCGGTGGCCCCGTCGATGGACGCGCCGATGACGTCGGCATGGCCGGCGTGACGCGCCGTCTCGCTGATGAGAGGCGCCGTTTCGCCGATGAGATGGAGGAGGACATGCCATGATTGTGGGCAAGGCCCATGACCGACACCGTCGACAACCTGATCCTCGACCTCCTCGAGTGGCTCGGACCCGGCCCGCGCCCCTACGCCGAGGTCCTGGATGCGTGGCGCACGTCGTGCCCGCGTCTGCCCGTGTGGGAAGAGGCCAATTGCCGAGGTTACGTCGAGCGTCACCATGCTCCCGGCGTGGGCCCGGTGATCGCCGTGTCGAAGGTCGGTGGTGCCTATCTCCTTTCCAACCACCGGCCGGCGTGAACGACAACCAGTCCCCAAAGGCGACAGGTAGCTCCCACGGGTTGGATACGGCCATCGAGGATCACGGCTTCCCGGAAAGTCGGGAAGGGACCGGGGTTGATCAGGCGATCTCCGCTGGATCGGTGAGCACCTGAGCAACGCAATAGCCACCGTGGCGAGGATGCTGCCGCGCCCACTCTTCTGCCTCCTCCAAGGAGGAGAAGGGGCCGACGATGCTTTCGGGAGCCGTATTGGCAGGACCTCGCAGGACCACGGCAGGCATGGGCGCATGGTAACGCCACGGTCTGTCCCGGTATGGTTGGGCCGTGTCGACCGGCCAAGGTGAATCCAGCCAACGGGGGCGCATCATCGCCTCCCTGGTGCTCTGCGCTATCGGGCTGGCGCTGGCCGGATACACCCTCTGGGTTCACGTTCATCCCGGTTCACTGGTATGCGTGAATGCCGGTCCCGTCGACTGTGCCGCCGTGCTCACCAGCGCCCAGTCAGTGGTGATCGGCATACCCGTCCCCGTCTACGGCATCGTGTTCTTCCTGGCTCTCGGAGCGCTCTGCCTCCCGGTGGCCTGGCGGTCTGGCGACGCCCGGATTCACCTCCTGCGATTGGCGGTGGCCGCGGTGGGCATCGTGACCGTTCTGTACCTCATCTCGACCGAGCTCTTCACCGTCAAGAAGATCTGCCTCTGGTGCACGGGCGTGCACCTCGTCACCTTTGCCCTCTTTGTCATCGTCGCCACCAGCACACCCTTGCTGCTGGAGCGCACCCGCTCCCAGAGCTGACCAGGGTCACTGCCCGACGGCCTCGGCGGCCCGGTCCCGTGGAGCCGGTGGGGCTCAGCCGCCTCCGGCTACCGACCGAAGGTCGGCCATGGAGTTGCGCATGACTTCGGCCAGATCCTGGTCGTTGTCTCCGTTGGCCCACCGTTCGACGGCGACACGGAACACGGTCATGCCCGCCTCGGCGGCCAGGCTGGCCTGCGGCTCGCCCACCCCCCTGTGGCGCAGGGCTTCGGCCATCGATGTGGCGTAGTCGGCCAGCTTGGCCAACTCCCGCTCTCGCAGTTCGGGATTGGCGGCGATGACCGCTTGGCGTTGGCGGGACAGGTCCCGCCGGAATTCGCCCAGCAGGGCGGCGCCGGTAGCCAGTCCACAGGCCACGGCGTCGAGTGGTCCGTCCTCCGGAGGGGCTCCGGCTACGCCGGCCACGATCCTCTCCTGAAGGAGGGCGGATCCACCGAAGAGCACTTCTCGCTTGTCGGCGAAGTGGCGGAAGAAGGTCCGCTCGGTCAGACCGGCCCGGGCGGCGATCTGGGCGGCGGTGGTCTGGTCGAATCCCCGCTCCGAGTACAGAGCCAGGGCGGCTTCCTGCAGCCTCCCCCGACCGTCCGGCTGCCATCGACCCATGGCTAACATCTTAAGCGTTGACAGTCACTGACATCCGGGATATGTTGTGATAGCAGTTACTGACATCAACGCTGGGAGGTACCCACCATGAGAATCTTTGTTACTGGCGCATCGGGTTGGATCGGCTCGGCCGTGGTGCCCGAGCTGCTCGGAGCCGGCCACGAGGTGGCCGGCCTGGCCCGCTCCGATGGATCGGCCCAGAAACTGGAAGAGGCCGGCGCCCAGGTGTACCGAGGCGACCTCGACGAACCCGACGGACTGGCCAAAGCGGCCAACGACGCCGACGGAGTGGTCCACCTGGCCTTCCAGCACGAGGTGGCCTTCGGTGGCAACTTCGCCGCCGCCGGCGCCGCCGACCGGCGGGCGGTGGAGGCCATGGGTGCGGCCCTGGCCGGTTCCGACCGTCCCTTCGTACTGGCCTCGGGAATACTCGGGCTGGCCGCCGCCGGTCGGGCTTCCACCGAAAACGACGGACTGGTGCCCGGCGCCGAAATTCGAGCCAACCCCGCCGGGGTCCGGGCGGCCACCGCCCTGCTCACCCTCTCGTTGAGGGGCATCGGGGTCCGTTCGTCGGTGCTGCGCTTCCCTCCGACCGTCCATGGCGACGGCGACAACGGGTTCATGGCCACCTTGGTGGGCATCGCCCGCCAGCGGGGCGTGGCCGGCTACGTGGGGGACGGCGCCAACCGCTGGCCGGCGGTGCACCGAACCGATGCCGCCCGCCTCACCCGGCTGGCCGTCGAGTCCGCCCCTGCTGGTTCGGTCCTGCACGCGGTGGGCGACCAGGGGGTCCCCTTCGGCGACGTCGCCGAGGCGATGGGTCGTCACCTCGACGTTCCCGCCGCATCGATCCCTCCCGGCGACGCCGTCGCACACTTCGCCCCTCTCGGACACTTCGTGGCCATGGACGCGCCGGCCACTGCCGCCATCACCCGGGAGCTGTTGGCATGGGAGCCCACCGGTCCCAGCCTCCTCGAAGACCTCGAGCAGGATCACTACTACAGGTAACACGAGGCCGGGTAGCCTCGAACAGTGATCCTCGAACACGTCGTTCTCGATATCGACCCCGGTGCCCACGAGAGATACGAGGCGGCTTTCGCGGTGGCCCGTCCTCTCATCGCCTCCTCCGCCGGGTGTCGCTCGGTGCGGCTCGAACGCTGTCTGGAGACGCCCGGCCGTTACCTTCTGCTGGTCGAATGGGAACGGCTGGAAGACCACACCGAAGGCTTCCGGGGTTCGGAGGCATTCCCGGAGTGGCGCCGGTTGCTCCACCACTTCTACGACCCCCCGCCGGTGGTCGAACACTTCGAGACGGTGGTCGTCGAAGAGCAGGCGGCCCACTGAGAGCGCCGGACCGGCACGCGCTTGTGGGCGGCGACGTCCTGTTACCGGATGAGAAGAGCGAGCACCAGTCCGATGGGAAGGAAGACCCAACTCCATCGCACGGCCACCATGACCACCCCTGACCGGTAGCCGTAGAGCACGGCCTGCTGGGGTGGGTTGAAGGCGGGCGGGCCGAAGGCGGACAGGACGGCGATGACCGCCACCGCCGTCGATCGGGTGACCAGGGCGATGACCACCAGGTAGACGATGCGCACGGCGGTCAGAAGGGCCCACCGCCGGTACTCGGACACCGTCCGCTCCACCGAGGCGTTGTGGGGATGGAGAACCGAGCCGGTGTAGAGACCGGCGCCGACGAAGGCCAGCAGCGGCCCGGCCACCCGGAGGACCCACTCCGACCCCTGGGGCGCCGGCCCCACCAGGTGGAGCGAAAGGCCGAGGACCACGGCCAGCAGCATCGACTGGTCGGTCCAGGTCGTGGAGCGTCGCTGGGAGATAGGGGCGTCGCGCCGCATGAGGTGGATGCACACCGCGTTGGGAGCGGCGTAGACGGCGTTGGCCAACGCCGAGATCATGCTGCCGGTCGGACCGATCAGCGCCCCGGCTATGGGGAGGACCCAGAAGGTCCCGTTGGGGAAGGCGGCCCATCCCTCCAGCTCGGCCAATCCGCTGCTGCGCTCCCCGCGCACCAGATGGGCGACGGCCAACAGCAGAGCACCCACGGCGGCCAGGACGAAAGGGGCCACAATCTGGCTGAACCCGGTCAACCGCCAGGCCGAAAACAGTCCGACCAGGGCGGCGGTGGCCACCAGTTGGATACGGAGGTAGACCGGCCAGCCGCGGCGGAGCCCGGGGCCGGCCCGGTGGGCGCCCAACCCCAGGAGTGCCCCCAAAAGGTAGGCACCGAAGGTGATGGCTAGGGTCACCTGGGCGCTCGAGGGGGCCGGGGTGCCGTCTTTCGACCGGGGGTCAAGGCCGAGCCGACGAGCGGTGTCGCTGTCGCCACACCAGGCGCAGGCCCGTCCACGTCTGGTCGATGGCGCATACCTTGTTGTCGACCAGACCGAGGGGGAGGGCCTGGTGGCGGACGGCGTGGTCGGAGAGGTCGGTGGCCACCCCCGACGCCTTCTTGGGCCAGGCGATCCACAGACCACCGGCGGGGAACACCATCCGGGCCAGAGAACCGAGCCGCCGGGTCAGCTCCGCCTGGCCCACGAAGAAGCCCACCACCACGTCGGCCCGGCCCCGCCCGTTGTGTTTGACCACCACGCCGGCCGGCAGGTCGGTCAGGAGCCCAACCGGTGCACCGAGGAGGGCGACGGTGTCATCCTCTTTGATGCCGAGCTTGTTCACAAGGGCTGTCCCACTGTCGCCGGCCACGATCGGTCAGTATCCCACCGGTGCCCCGACCACGGAGAAGGTCAGGGGACGAGCACCGCTTTGCCGCTCACCGAACGGTCGATGAGACCGGACATCACCGAGGCGGCCGCATCCAGATGATGAGGAACCGGATGGACCGGGTGGAGCCGGCCCTCTTCCACCATGGCCATCAGCTCGCCGATGAGCTCCCGGTTGCCGAGGGGGTCCTTGAACGTCCAGCCGCCCCAGTCCACCCCCACCGCCGTCCGGTTGTTGAGCAGGATCTGGTTGAGGGGGATGGAGGCGATGGGCCCGGATGCGAACCCGATCACGCAGAACCGCCCCAGGTGACGGGTGGCCCGTAGGGCGGCCTCGCTGTGCTGTCCGCCCACCGGGTCGATGACCACGTCGACCCCACCCCCGGCGATCTCCCGGGCCCGGGTCTTCAGGTCTTCCTCCTCGTAGGCGATGGTGGCCTCGGCCCCGAGCCCACGGGCGGCCTCGAGCTTCTCCGGGCTGGAGGCGGCGGCGATGACCCGTCCGCCGAGGGCCCGGGCCACGTCGACGGCGGCCAGTCCGATGCCCCCGCCCGCCCCGAGGACCAGCACCCACTCGCCGGGGGCCAGCGTGGTGCGACGGGTCAGGGTGAACAGCATGGTGCAGTAGCTCTGGATGAGGGTGGCCGCCTGGGCGTAGTCGACGGTCGAGGGCATCGGCACCAGCGAGAGCGCAGACACCGCCACCTGTTGGGCGAAACCGCCGAACCCGGTGAAAGCGATGACCTTGTCGCCCACCTCGATGCCCGACACACCGGTCCCCACGGCGGCCACATCGCCGGCGATCTCGCTCCCCGGCACGAAGGGCGTGGCCGGTTTGATCTGGTAGCGACCCTGACAGATGAGCCCATCGACGAAGTTGACGCCGGCGGCCCGCACGTCGACCACCACGTGTCCTTCACCCGGTGACGGCGAAGGAATGTCGTCAATGGCAAGCGTGTCGAGGGGCCCCAGTTCTCCGCAGACGACGGCGCGCACCCGATGACCCTACCGGCTGGTTCACCGGACCTGGCGGGTGTCGGTCAGCTGCGCAGTGATCGGAGCCGGTCCACCACACCGGCGAAGGCCGCACAGAAGGCCTCGCTGTCGGCGTCGGTGGTCGACCACCCCACCGACACCCGCAGTGACCTTTCGGCGTCGGCCCCCATGGCCTCGAGAACCGGTGACGGCTCGAGCGATTCCGAGGAGCACGACGACCCCGAGTGAACGGCGATCCCCGCCTGGTCCAACCCGAGCAGCACCGGTTCGGCCTCCACGCCCCCCACTGCCAGACAGAAGAGGTGGGGCACCCGTTCAACGGGATCACCGAGCACGGTCACCTGGTCCACTGCCCCGGCCGCCCCGACCATGTCCTCCGTCCACCGGCGACCGGCGCTCATCTCCTGTTCCAGCCGGCCCGGGGCGGCCAGAGCTCCGGCCGCCGCTCCGAAGCCGATGGCCGCCACCACGTTCTCCATGCCGGCCCGGCGGGCCCTCTCCTGATCGCCCCCCACCACGAACGGCTCGTAACGCAGCCCGCTGCGGATGACCAGGGCCCCGATGCCGGTCGGGCCGCCCAGCTTGTGGGCAGAGACCGACACCAGGTCGGCGCCCAGCCGGTCGAGATCGATGGGCAGGTGTCCGGCGGCCATGACCGCGTCGACATGGACAGGCAGGCCGGCGGCCCCGCAGTAGGCGACCACCGCTTCCACCGGCTGGACGGTGCCCACCTCGTGGTTGGCCCACTGGCAGTGGACCAGGGCCGGGTCCCGGTGGTGTTCGGCCCGCGATCGGGCCACCGCATCGGCCACCCCTTCGACGGCGATCCGGCCGGTGGCGTCCACGGCCACGGTGATAACCGGGCCGGCGCGGGCGGAGGCGTCACGGGCTGCGGAATGCTCCACGCCGGCGCAGGCCACCGGCCCGGGGTCGGCCCGGGTCACCCCCCACACGGCGGCATTGATCGCCTCGGTCCCGCCCGAGGTGAACACCACCTGACGGGGTCGCACCCCCAGCAAGTGGGCGACCTGGTCGCGGGCGTCCTCCAGGGCGGCTCGCACCATGCGTCCTTCGGTATGGACCCGCCCGGGGTCGGCGGTGACGCCGTGGGCCATCCACTCGTCCATGGCCGCCCGGGCTTCGGGGCGAAGCGGTGAGGTCGAGGCGTGGTCGAGGTAGTGGCGGGCCACCGCCCGGATGCCGTTCAGACCACGGCGGCACAGGCGTCGTCGCCACGCGCCCGTGAAGAAGACAGCACCACCGGGACGGTGCCGTCGGCATCCTCGCCGCACAGGCCGGCCAGCAGCCCCTTGACCATGCCCCGGTCGACAGCGCACAGGACGGGGTACTGCGAGGCGGCATCGCCGAAGGGACAGTTGTCGGCCACCACCGCCGTGCTGGTCCCCTGGTCCTCGGCGTGGGCCGCGAATCCGTGGGCGGTCAGTGTTTCGGCGATGGCGTGCATGGCGGTGCGCAACGACCGCTGGCTGTCCCCGGGCGACATCTGCCCGGCCAGGGTCCGGCCGTACTCTTCGCCCACCCGCTCGGCCATGCCTTCGGAGGCCAGAGGACCGAGGAGTTGGAGTGCCTCTTGGAGCAAGAGGACCAACAGATCGTCGCGGCGAGTGAGCAGGTCGAGGGTCGGGTCGTTGCCGACAGCCCGGAAACGCTTGGACGGCCTACCCGCTCCGTTGCCGGCCGACCTCTCCATGGTGACTTCGAGGTAGCCACCGGTGGCCAGGCGTTCGAGGTGGTGGCGGGCAACATTGGGATGGAGGGAGAAGCGGGCCGCCACTTCCGAGGCAGTGATGCCCGGGTTGGCCCGGACGAAGAGATAGATCTCGCGACGGGTGGGGTCACCGAAGGCGGCGGTGACGGCTGTCACTGCCGCCGAGAAGGTGCTGTCCGATCCCGTCGGTTCACCGCCCAACCCCCGGGCACCGGCAGGGGTGGGCCCGCTGGGTGCGGGCAGAGCTCTGTCCGGGGCCGTCGGCACGTCCCGTAGTCTACTGGGGACGGCGAAATTCCCCGAGGAGCGACCGCATGTCGATAGACGAGTCCCAGGTCACCGGTGCGGTGAGCGCCGTGGCCGACCCCGTGCTGCGTCTCCCCCTGGGAGAACTGGGCATGGTGGGGGCGGTCCGGGTCAAGCGCAAGAAGGTGGCCGTGGAGCTGGCCCTGCCGGTGGCCCACTACCCCCAGACCGAGGAGCTGGACCGTCGGGTGAGCGAAGCGGTGGGACCGTGGGCCGTAGCCGACGACCTCGCCGTCACCCACGCCGTCATGGACGAGGAGCGGCGGGCCCGCCTCCGCATGCTGCTGCGCGGTGGACCGGTGGACGGGGGCGCTACCGCCGGCGGGGACCACGGCCACGATCATGCCCACGGCGGCCAGATCGGCCACGAGGAAGGGCGGCCCAACCGGTTCATGGAACCACGCTCGAAGACCCGCATCCTCGGGATCTCCTCGGGGAAGGGTGGTGTGGGCAAGTCGTCGGTGACGGTCAACCTGGCTGTCACCTTGGCCCGCATGGGTCACGACGTCGGCATCCTCGACGCCGACGTGTACGGGTTCTCGGTACCGGGGATGCTCGGGGTGCGCGACGATCCTCTGATCATCGGGGACCTGGTGGTGCCCCCGTCGGCCAACCAGGTGCGCTGCCTGTCGATGGGCTACTTCGTCAACGACGACACGCCGGTCATCTGGCGCGGTCCCATGTTGCACAAGGCCCTCGAGCAGTTTCTGGTCGACGCCTACTGGGGTGAGCCCGACTTCCTGCTCATCGACATGCCCCCGGGCACCGGTGATGTGACCCTTTCGCTCGGCCAGTACCTCACCCGCACCGAGGTCTATGTGGTCACCACTCCCCAGCCGGCGGCCGAAAAGGTGGCGCAGCGTTCTGCGTACGCCGCCCGCAAACTCAAGCTGTCGGTGCGCGGGGTCATCGAGAACATGAGCTGGTTCACCGGTGACGACGGGACCCGCTACGAATTGTTCGGGGCCGGCGGAGGAGGTCAGCTGGCCGGGGAGCTGGGCGTGCCCCTGCTGGGCCAGGTGCCGCTGGTACCGGCTCTGCGCGCCGGCGGTGATTCGGGTGTCCCGATCGTGGTGTCTGAACCCGAGGGCGAGGCGGCCGCTGTCTTTGCCGACCTGGCCACCGCCATCGCCGACCTCGGTCCCGCCCGTGTCTACCGGCGGGAGCTGACCGTCCGCTGACAACCCAGGGGGCCGGCTCGACCCCGAGGCATCAGCCCCAGTCGGTCCGGGTCGGGGGCATGCCGCTGGCCCCGTCGGCGGTGGGGACGACCCCCAGCACCTGGTGGATGGCGATGCCCCCGTCGTCGAAGCCGAGGGCGGAGGCGGCCATGTACAGGCGCCAGATGTTGGCCCGGTTGGTACCGACCAGTGCCACCGCCCGCTCCCACTGACCTTCCAAATTGGCCACCCAGTGGCGCAGCGTGCGGGCGTAGTGCTCGCGCAGCGATTCGACGTCGCGGACCTCGAACCCGGCGGCCTGCATGGCCCGGACCACCTCGGCCACGTCGATCAGCTCCCCGTCGGGGAACACGTAGCGCCCGATGAAGGAGTGCCGTCCGAGGAACGACCCTCCCGGTTTGGAGATGGCGTGGTTCAACAGCCGCCCGGTGGGTACCAGCAGATGGCGGAGGGTCTGGAAGTACTCGGCCATGCGGCGGGAGCCGACGTGCTCGAACATGCCGATCGACGAGATGGCGTCGAACTGCTCGCCCCCCAGGTCCCGGTAGTCCTGCACCCGGATCTCGATCCGGTCGGCCAGTCCCTCCTCGGCTATGCGCCGGCGGGCCTCGTCCGCTTGTGGGCGGCTGAGGGTCACCCCGGTGACCGAGGCCCGGTGATGGCGGGCGGCGTGGATGGCCATCGACCCCCATCCGCAGCCCACGTCGAGCAGGCGTGAACCGGGCCGCCGGTCGAGTCCGAGCTTGCGGCAGATGAGCTCGTACTTGGCCGCCTGGGCCTGCTCGAGAGTGGCCCGGTCGTCGACGAACCGGGCGCACGAGTAGGTCATGCACGGCCCGAGGACCAGGCGGTAGAAGTCGTTGCCCACGTCGTAGTGGTGGCTGATGACGGCGGCATCGCGGTACTTGGAGTGGAGACGGCCGGCGGGTCGGCACTCTTCGGGCGGTGCCGCCGGAGGCAGGCCGAAGGCGCCCAGCCTGCCGGCTGCACCGAGGGCGGCGGGGAGGGAACGCAGACCCATGTGGCGCAGGTCTCGCTTCGACCCGTGGCGCAGAGCGGCCAACGTCCCGGCGAGATCGCCGTCCACGGTGAGATCACCCGACACGAAGGCCCGGGCCACCCCGAGCTCGCCCGGGGCCCACAGGATGCGGCGCAGGGCAGCCACCGAGTGCACCCGGAGGGTGCCGACGGCCAGCGGTGGCCCGAGGGCACTGCCGTCCCAGAACTCGAAGCCGACCGGTGCTTCGCCCACCAGCAACCGGATCAGGGGGGCCAGGGCGGCAGCGGCACTGCCCTCCGGCGCAGGCGACCCGGTGGCCGGTGGTGCGACCGGCTGTTGGCTGTTCCGGTCACGGTGGGCCGGAGCCTCCGTGGTCGTCGCTCCGGCGGGAGCCCTGGACATGACTTTGGTGACCATCGCCGACCTCCTCGACCGACCCGAGCTGCCTGGCGCCCCCACCCGATCCTATGGCGGTCCACCGACGGCCGACCGCCCACCGCCAGCACCGTTCCCGCCCACGCCCACCGAGGGGTTACAGGCCCTCTTCCACCGGGATCCGACCCGAGCGGGCCGCCCGCACCAGCGCCTCGTAGTCGCGCTCGTTCTGGTCGGCATAGGCGGCCGAGAAGTCGGCCATGGCCTTGTCGAACACGGTGCCTTTGCCCAGGTACGAGGCGATGGCGATCCAGTCGCCCGACCGGGCGTGACCCCGGGCCAGCGTGGCCCCGCACATCCGGGCGTAGGTGATGGCACCCTCTACCGACAGGGTGTCGACGTGGGCCGAACCCTTCCAATCGTGGAGCTGGCGGACGTAGTAGTCGCGGGGCTGCCCGTCGATGTCCTTGACCCGTACCCAGCCGAGGAAGATGTCGCTGGCCGTCTGCATGAGGCGCTGGCCCACCACCACCCGTTGTCCCTCGTTGGTGTAGGCGCTGGCGCCGACGAAGCGCTCGAGCACCGACGGCTGGGCCTCCTTGGCCTGCAGGATCAGAGGGTCGCCGGTGTCGACACCGGTCATGAGGAAGATCCATGCCCGAGTGCCCACGCTGCCCACGCCGACCACCTTCCGGGCCATGTGGACGTAGCGGAACTCCTCCACTGGATGGTGCTCGTCGGCCAGTGTGCGCCGGTACTTCTTGATGAGCTTGCGCAAAGACTGCTCGGTCCGGTGGCGGGCGTCGGGCGACAGGACCAGATCCTCCAGCGGCACGATCAACGGTGGGTCGGCGACGAAGCGGGCGTGACCGTCGACCACTCCGGTCAACTTCTTGAAGGCGCGGGTGCTGTCGCGGGTCCGGGCCTTGGCCACGTCGACCACGGCCTCGTGCCTGTTCTTCCTGTCCCGTCGCCGATCGTCGTGCTCGGTGCGGATCCACTGGCGCATCTGGGCCATGTCCATGTGCGAGTACCAGACGTCGAGCGTGCTCCGGTGGGATGCGTCGCGCAGTGTCTGGCGGTAGGCGCGGGCGGCGGCCAGGACCACCCGCCGGCGATCGGAGGACGAGAAGCCCCGATCGCGTCCGGCGATCTCGAAGCTGGCCACCAGCCGCTTCATGTCCCACTCCCAGGGGCCGGGCAGCGTCTCGTCGAAGTCGTTGATGTCGAAGACCAGACGGCGTTCGGGCGATCCGAACACGCCGAAGTTGGAGAGATGGGCATCACCACAGCACTGCACGGTGATGGCTGAGTCGGGGGTGGCGGACAGATCGGCGGCCATGACCAGTGCCGCCCCCCGGAAGAAGGTGAAGGGGGAGACCAGCATCCGTCCGTAGCGGATGGGTACCAGCTCGGGGACCCGGGTGGCCGCTTGCGCTTCGAGCAGGGCCACCGGGTCGGGTCGGCCTGCCGGCCCCGCCCAGGTTCCGTGGGACGAGCGGGGAGCGCGACGGCGGGCCTGGCGCCCCCGGTTGGCCCTCTTGGTCCGGCTGGGTCGGTGGATCTTCCTCACGGTGGCGGCGCAGTGACGTCGGTCTGGTGTGACGGGCTGCGCATCCTGTTCAGGACCGGTTGGGGATGCCCACCCCGGCCGGCAGCTTGTCCGGATCCCACCCGAGGAGGGCCACGGCCTGGCTGAAGGCGAAGCGGTCGGTCATCCCGGCTACGTAGGCCACGGCCGCTCGGATGGCGCCCGGCTCGCCACCGACCAGCTCGGCGTTGGGGGCGTCTCCGCCGGTGGTCTGCGGAGCCCAGGGGGCATCGGGGATCAGATGGGGCCGGTCCCCGAAGTGGTCGACCAGAGCCTGCAGGACGGCCACCACCGCCCGGCCCTGGGCCACCGAGCTCGGGCGCAGGTACACGTTCTCGTAGTTGCTGGCCCGGAAGGCGGCCAACGCCTCGGCCGTCTCATCGACCATCCCGACCCGCCCGGTGGCCAGGGTGGACCACACCATGGCGTCGATGAAGGTCCCGAGCTGTTGGCTGCGCCGGTCGCCGCACCGCTGGCGGACGACGGTCGGGAGGGAGGCCGAGGTGACGATGCCGCTCTTCACCGCGTCCTCGAAGTCGTGGCAGACATAGGCGATGCGATCGGCCCAACTCACCACCTCACCCTCGGGGGTGGCCGGCGCCGGACGCGACCACGAGTGGTTGCGGATGCCGTCGAGGGTCTCGGTGCACAGGTTGAGCGGGGCCAGCGACACGTCCGCTCCCCACGGGGCGTGGTCGAACCCTTCGTCCAGATAGGGCGACAGGGCATCCTCGCTGGCGTGACCCCCCGGCCCGTGTCCGCAGTCGTGCCCGAGGGCGATGGCTTCGGTGAGGGCCACATTGAGCCGACAGGCCCGGGCGATGCCCGTGGCCACCTGGGCCACCTCGAGGGCATGGGTCAACCGGGTGCGCTGATGGTCGTCGGGGAAGACGAAGACCTGTGTCTTTCCGGCCAGGCGCCGGAAGGCGGTGGCGTGCAGAATGCGGTCGCGGTCGCGTTCGAAACACGTGCGCCAGGGGTCGGGCTCCTCGGGGTGGACCCGCTTGCCCCCACCCCGGGCCCGGGTGGCATCCGGAGCCAACATGGCCGACTCGATCGCCTCCCGCTCGGCCCGGGCCAGGTCGGCCACCGGCCCCCGCGAGCTGCACCCGGCGTGGCTGTCGGCGTGGGCGAGGGTGATGCCGCCCCCGCCGTGGCCGGCCATGGTCGAGGCCCACCGCCGGGTCCGTTCGTTCTCGTCCTGGACGCCCTTTCCCACCCTCCCAGTGTGCCCCACGGCTGTGACGCCCGAGGACGGCCATGACGGCGGAAGGTCACGGACCTTGTATCGTCGGGCGCGGTCGGCAAATCCGCCGACGCCGGCTGAGAGGAGCGTGCCCGGTGGACGTGCGTATCGGAATCGTTCAATCGATGAAGGAACTCGACATCGAGCTGCCTGAGGATGCGGACCGCGACAAGGTCCTGGCCGACATCGAGACCGCGCTCGCCCAGGACGGCACCATCCTCTGGCTCACCGACCGCAAAGGCCGCCAGGTGGGTGTGCCGGTGGGCAAGGTGGCCTACGTCGAGGTGGACCCGCCGACCTCGGCCCGTCAGGTCGGTTTCGGGATCTCCTGACCGTTCCCCTCCGTCGGGCGCCTCCGGGCGTGGGCCTCACCGCCACCGGTTTGGGCGGATGAGCGCGCTCCTCGATCTCAAGCTTCTGTTCGTCACCGGCAAGGGTGGGGTGGGCAAGACCACCGTGGCGTCGGCCCTGGCCCTCTTCGCCTCGCAACAGGGCAAGCGGGTCCTCATCTGTGAGATCGACGCCAAGGGAGACGTGGCCGGCTTCTACGAAGCCGCCCCGACCGGCTTCCAGGAGAGGGAGATCCTGCCCGGCCTCTTCGCCATGACCATGGACACCGAGGCCTCGCTGCGCGAGTACCTCAAGCTTCAGCTGCGCATCCCCGTCGCCGGGCGGATCGGGCCCCTGGCCAAGGCCTTCGACTTCGTGGCCACCGCCGCACCCGGCGTGCGCGAGATCCTGACCGTGGGCAAGCCGGTCTACGAGGTGCGGGAGCGCCACTACGACCTGGTGGTGGTGGACGCCCCCGCCTCGGGCCACATCGTCGGCCTGCTGGCTGCTCCCCAGGCCATCAACAACCTGGTCAAGGTCGGACTCATCCGCTCCCAGACCGACTGGCTGCTCGAGATCCTGTCCGACACCCGGACCACCGGGCTGGTGGCCGTGTGCACGCCGGAGGAGATGCCGGTCAACGAGACGGTCGAACTGGCCCACAGGCTGAAGGAGGAGACCACCGTCCAGCTGTCGGCGGTGGTGGTCAACCGGGTCCTGCCTGAGCTCTTCGGCCGCCAGGAGGAGAAGGTGTTCGACGCCCTGGCCGTACCGCCCGCCTCGGCCACCCTCGACACTCTGGTGGGCGGTGACGCCGGTCCTCTTCTGGAAGGGGCCCGGCTGGCCGTCACCATGCGCCGCACCCGCACCACCCATCTCGACCGTCTGCGCAGCAGCATCGACCGGTCGGTGCCCATGCTCTATCTCCCCTACCTGTTCACCCGGTCGCACGGATTGCGGACCACCCGCCAGGTGGCCGCCTCGCTGGGCGAGGAGCTCGGGTACTGATGGCCACCGGGCGCAGCGGGCGAGGGCGGCGTTCCGGAGACGATCACCCCGACCCGACGGCCGCGTCCACCCCACCGGCCAGGGGTGGCTCGATGGACGGACTGCTGGCCACCAAGGAGATCGTGGTGGCCTGCGGACCGGGGGTGTGGGCAAGACGACGACGGCCGCCGCCGCCGCCGTCATGGCCGCCCTGCGGCACGGCAGCAAGGTGCTGGTCCTCACCATCGACCCGGCCAAGCGGCTGGCCGACGCCCTCGGTCTGGACGGTATCGGCAATACCGAGCACCGGGTCCCCGACGAGGCCTTCCGCCAGGCCGGCATCACACCGCGGGGCCAGCTGTGGGCGGCCATGCTGGACACCAAGGAGTCGTGGGACGACCTCATTCGGCGACATGCGCCCGACAAGCAGGCCCGGGACGAGATTCTGGCCAACCCGCTCTACGAGAACATCGCCGGCCGGTTCGTCCAGAGCCACGACTACATCGCCATGGAGCGCCTCTACGAGATCCATTCGGAGAGCGATTACGACCTCATCGTGGTGGACACCCCTCCCACCCGCAACGCCCTCGATTTTCTCGACGCCCCCCAACGCATGGCCGACTTCTTCTCGTCCCGCCTCCTCCGGTGGCTCATCGTGCCCTACCGCTCGCGGCTGGTCAACGTGGCCACCCGGCCCTTCTACCAGGTAGCCGATCGCATCCTCGGCACCGAGTTCCTGGCCGACATCGCCGAGTTCTTCATCCTGTTCCAGTCCATGTACGCCGGCTTCGTCGAGCGGTCCGAAGCGGTGGGTCGCCTCCTGTCGGACCGACGGACCACCTTCCTGGTGGTGTCCACGTTGGAGGCGGTCCCGCTGCGCGAGGCCGAGTTCTTCGCCGAACAGCTCACCGCCCGCCGACTCCACCTCGGGGCCATGGTCTTCAACAAGGTGCTCCCGCTGTACCTGCGCGACCCGGCCGGCGCCAAGGTGGCCGAGGCCATGCGGGACCGGGCCGGCGAACTGGCCGCCGGATTGGCGCCCGAGCTCAGTGAGCGTGCCCCCGACCTCGGGGACGTCGACCAGATCGCCCGGGTCCTCACCGAGGTGGCCGAGAGTTATCTCAACTTCCAGGTGGTGGCCGTGCGGGAGATGGAGGAGCGGTCGACCCTCTCGGTCGTTCCCGACGTAGTGGCCACCGTCCCCTTCTTCGACTCGGATCTCTACGACCTGGCCGGGCTGGTGCGGTTGGGGGAGCAGATCTGGGAGTGACCGGCGGCCACCGGGTCGTCGGCCTGCCTTACGATGACTGCCCATGACCGATATCGTCGATCCGACCCTCGAGGCCTACGCCTCCGAGCACACCACCGCCCCACCGGCCTTTTTGGAGGCGCTGGCCACCGACCTGGTGGCCACCTTGGACTTCCCCGGCATGATGGTGGGCCGGCTCGAGGGGCGCTTCCTGGAGATGCTGACCTTCGCCCTGGGGGCACAGTGGGTGCTCGAGATCGGCACCTTCGGTGGCTATTCGGCCCTGTCGATGGCGGCCGGCCTGGCCCCGGGGGGAAGGATAACCAGCTGTGAGATCTCGCCGGTGCACGCCGAGTTCGCCCTCCGCCACATTGCCGCCAGCCCGTACGCCGACCGCATCGAGGTGGTGGTGGGCCCGGCCACCGAGACCATCGCCACGCTGGAGGGACCCTTCGACCTGGTCTTCATCGACGCCGACAAGGCGGGCTACCCGGACTACTTCGAAGCCGTCCTGCCCAAGCTGTCGCCCCGCGGCCTCATCGCCGCCGACAACACCCTGTGGAGCGGCCGCATCCTCGACCCAACAGACCAGAGTGAGGACACCGTCGTCCTCCGCCGGTTCAACGACGGCCTGGCCGTCGACCCACGGGTGGCGGTGGTCCAGACGACCGTGCGCGACGGGGTCACGCTCATCCGTCGGGTCGACTAGCGAACGATCAGCGTGTGCTCGACTACCACCTGCATCTGTGGCCTCACTCGCAGAGGGACGCCGAAACAACCGTGGAACAGGTGGCGGCCTACTGCGCCCGGGCGGCGGCGGCCGGCGTGACCGAGATCGCCGTCACCGAACACCTCTTCCGTTTCACCCAGGCCAAAGACCTCCTCGGCCGGTTCTGGGACGATCTGCCCGGTGAGGCCCTCCGTCCCGGTATGGCCGAGTACTGGGATCATCACGCCCGAGCGGACCTCGACGACTACGTGGAGGTGGTCGAGGTGGTCAAGGCCGAAGGGCTCCCCGTCGTCCTCGGTCTGGAGGTCGACTTCTACCAGGGGAGAATGGACGAGGTCGGCCGCCTCCTGGCCGGCTATCCCTTCGATGTGCTCCTCGGTTCGGTGCACTGGCTGGGGGCGTGGCGCTTCGACGTCCTCAACGATCCCCTGGTGATGGCCGAGTGGGACGTACGGGAGATCGACCAGGTGTGGGACGAGTACACCCGGGCCATGGAGGAGATGGCGGCGTCAGGGGTGTGCGACGTCCTGGCCCACCCCGACCTGGTCAAGATCGCTCGGCGGGTGCCGACCGTTCCCGACGAGTTCTACGACCGGATCACCGAGGCGGCGGTGCAGTCGGGCATGGCCGCCGAGCTCTCGTCGGCCGGGTGGCGGAAGCCGATCGGCGAGGAGTACCCCGCCCCTCCTCTGCTCAAGCGCTTCGTCGACGCCGGTGTGCCCCTCACCACCGCCTCGGACGCCCACAGCCTCCCCGACGTGGCCGATCGGGCCGAGGACCTGCGTAGCCTGCTGGCTGCCGCCGGTGTGGTCCGCCTGCAGGGGTTCCGGGACCGCCGACCCCATCCGGTCCTGGTGGCCCCGGCGGGGGAGGGGGGTGACCGGTGACCACGGCGGCCGAACTCGCCTTCCAGCGGACCAGCCTCGACGATTTCCAGCTCGGTCATCTCCAGCGACTCCTCGGCACCTGGGGCATCCTGGCCGACCTCTCCTTTTCGGACCTGGTCCTTCTGGCCCCGATGGCGTCCAGCACCGGCCACCATGACGACCTCACCCTGGTCGTCCTCGGACAGATGCGGCCGTCCAACAGCGCCACCGTGGTCCAGCACGACCTGGTGGGGCAGACCGTCGACGCAGAAGGCTGGCCTCAGGCCATCGTCACCGTCGAGTCGGGCGAGGTCACCCGGGGGGAGATCGAACTCGACTCGGGGGACGAGCCGGTCCGGTTGCACTGCATTCCTGTCCGCTGCGAGGGCCGGTTGGTGGCCGTGCTGGCCCGGCTGTCGGCCGGGGCCGGACGGCGGCCCGGCCATCTCGAACGGACCTATCGCGACCTGTTCGAGCGCCTGGTCACCATGGTGGCCGAGTCGACCTTTCCCTTCCCGAGTGAAGAGGTGGCCACCGAGGAGGCCCCGCGGGTGGGCGACGGTGTGGTGCTGGTCGACGAGGAGGGCCAGGTGCGCTACGCCTCGCCCAACGCCACCAATGCCCTGCACCGGATGGGCATGTACTCCCACATCGAAGGGCGCCGCCTCACTGATCTGGGTATCGAGGAGTCGGCCATCGAGTGGGCTCTGGCCTCGGCCCTGCCCGTGGTCGAGGAGGTGGAGCGACGGCCCGACGTGACCGTGCTGATCCACTGCATCCCCCTGCTGGCCGACGGGGAGGTGACCGGCTGTCTGGTCCTCCTGCGTGATGTGACCGACGTCCGCCGGCTCGACCGATTGCTGCTGTCCAAGGACGCGGCCATCCGGGAGGTCCATCACCGGGTCAAGAACAACCTGCAGACGATTTCGGCTCTGCTCCGCCTCCAGGCTCGCCGGCTTCCGCCCGGCGGGGGACGGGTGGCGCTCTTCGAGGCGGAGCGCCGGGTGCGATCCATCGCCATCGTCCACGAGATCCTCTCCCGTGAGCCCGGCGACCAGGTCCCCTTCGAGGAGATCGTGACCTCTTTGATCCGGATGGCCGAGGACTCGGTGGTGTTGTCCCGCAAGCTCTCCTTCGAGGTCATCGGCAGCCTGGGCGAGGTGCCGGCCGATGTGGCCACCCCGCTGGCCGTGGTATTGGCCGAGCTCCTGCAGAACGCGGTGGAGCACGCCTATCCCGACGCCGAAAACGATGACGAGACCGATACCCCGCCGCAGTCGGTCGGTCACATCGAGGTCCACCTGGTCAACGATGTCCGTGGTCTCACACTGGCGGTGGCCGATGACGGCTCGGGGTTGCCCGACGGCTTCGACATCGACGCCTCGGAGAGCCTCGGGCTCTCCATCGTCCGCGACCTGGTGCGCAGTCAGCTCGACGGCATCATCACCATGCGCAACCGCAACCAGCTCGATGCCGGGCAGAAGGGCACGGTGGTGACCATCGAACTGCCGACGCCGGACCTGGACCGGGTCGGGCTCTGACCCTCCTGGTCGGTCGGCCCACCGGCCGACAACCGGGGCACCCGGACCTCGGGCCGGGGTGGACAGTGGAGAGGCAGGGACGAGAAGGGAGAGGCTCAGCCAGCCCCAGGGGTGGAGCTCAGCTGGCCCGCCGGCGGGCAGCCAGCCACGATTTGCGCAGCTTGCGGCGTTCTTCCTCGGAGGTGCCCCCCCACACGCCTGACTCCTGGTTGGTGGCCAAGGCGAAGTCGAGGCACGGCTCGAGGGCGTCACATCCACGGCATACCCGCTTGGCCGCCTCGATCTGGTCGACGGCCGGGCCGGTGCTCCCGATAGGGAAGAAGAGATCGGGCTCGGTGGACCGGCAGGCAGCCAACTGCCTCCAATCACCGTCGTCCCAATCGACCGTTCGGTTCCACATGAGGGCCACGACGATTCCTCCGCTCCCATTCCTGGGCGTCTGTTCGCGATTCGTTCTTGTGATCTCTTTCACATAGCTCGGCGCACCAAGTCACCGGCCGTTCAGGGATCGCTCATTAGAGTACCGACCGGCACCTTCGGTTGCAAGCAGTTTTGCGCCCTGATCGGTGCCTCCACCGCCCCCATTTCGCCACCCCGCAGCCCGACGAGGAGGGATACCCGACGATGCCGTCCATCGCCGTCCAGGGGCACCGGGGCAGCCCCGACCCGGGGGCGGGCATCATCGAAAACACCCTGGCCTCCTTCATGCGGGCCCGTGAGCTGGGGGCCGACGGTGTGGAGCTCGATGTCCGGATGACGGCCGACGGAGCCCTGGCCGTCCACCACGATCCGGTGGTCCCCGGGGTGGGGACAGTGGCCGAGCTGGCCGCCTCCGCTCTGCCCCCCTCCGTTCCTCTGTTGGCCTCGGCCCTCGAGGTGTGCGCCGACCTGGTGGTCAACATCGAGATCAAGAACCTGCCCGGTGAGCCCGGTTTCGACCCCGACAACGGCATCGCCGAAGCGGTGGTCGACCTGGTCAGAGAGGCCGATCGGGCCTCGACGGTGGTGATCTCGTGCTTCTGGCCGGCCACCCTGGACGCCGTCCGGCGGGCCCATCCCGACCTGGCCACCGGGTTGTTGCTGGCCCCGTGGTTCGATCCCGACCAGGCCGTGGCTACCGCCCTCGACCATGGCTGCACCGCCATCCACCCCCATGTGGACCTGGTCGGCGTGGCTCTGGTCGAACGGGCCCACCGGGCCGACCTCGGCGTGGCCACCTGGACGGTCAACCTCCGGCCGGCCCTGCTGTCGGTGGCAGAGGCCGGTGTCGACACCGTCATCACTGACGATGTTTCCCTGGCCACGGCCGTCCTGGGCCACCCCCGACCCCCTCGGGCCACGCCGGGGTCCTGACCTGGGAAGGGGGCCCGATTGGTCGGAGTCCCAGATTTCAACAACAATGCACGGCCATGAACGTCGTCGTCTGTGTAAAGCAGATCCCCGATCCGGCCGCCCCCCCGGCGCTCGATCCGGGGACAAAGAACCTTGTCCGAGAGGGAAAACTCATCCTCGACGACTCCGACTCCTACGGGGTGGAGATGGCTCTCCAGCTGGCCGACGCCGCCGGCGGGGGCGACGTCACGCTGGTGTCGATGGCACCCAACGGGGAGACCTCCGGCCTGCGCACCGCCCTGGCCATGGGGGCGGCCAAGGCCATCCTCATCAGCGATGACACCCTGGCCGGCACCGATGCCCTGGGCACGGCCAAGGTGCTGGCCGCCGCCATCCGCCGGGCCGAGCCCGACCTGGTCCTGGCGGCCACCGAGTCGACCGACGGCTACACCGGTACCACCCCCGTCCAGATCGCCGAACTACTCGGCTTCCCCTCGGTGACCTTCGCCAAAAAGGTCGAGATCACCGGCGACTCGGTCAAGGTCGAACGGCAGACCGAGGCCGGCTACGACGAGGTGGAGAGCCCGTTGCCGGCGGTGGTCACGGTGACCGCCGGCGTGGTCGAACCCCGCTACCCCTCGTTCAAGGGGATCATGGCGGCCAAGTCCAAGCCGGTCGAGACACTGACCGTGGCCGACCTGGGCATCGACCCCTCCCAGGTGGGAGCGGCCGGGGCCCGCCAGCAGATCATGGCGGTGACCGAGGCCGAAGCCCGCGCCGGCGGCGAGATCGTCACCGACGAGGGTGAGGGCTACCAGCGCATCATCGAATTCCTCGAGCAACTGAAGGTCCTCTAGGGGACCGAGTAGGAGAGAAAGCACCTATGTCTGTCGACACCATTTGGGTACTGGCCGAGCTGTCTGACGGCGCCCCCATCACCACGTCCCTCGAGCTCCTCACCCGGGCCCGGTCGCTGGCCACCATCGTGGAGGCGGTGGCCTGGGGTGACGCCACCGCCTCGGTGGCCGGAACTCTGGGCGAGTACGGGGCCACCACCGTGCACGACGTCGGCGACCTGGCCGGTTCCCTGCCCGGCGCACCGGTGGCCGGCGCCATCGCCGCCGCCGTGGCCGCGGGCAGCGGTCCCGACGCCATCCTCTTTCCGGCCACCTACGACGGGCGCGACATCGCCGCCCGGCTGTCGGTCAAGCTCGACCGTCCGGTCCTCACCAACGTGGTCGACCTCAACGTGGAGGACGGGACGCTGGTCACCACCCACGCCATCTTCGGCGGCAGTGAGATGGCCACCGCCCAATTCACCGGCGAGGGGCCGGGCATCTACGTCATCCGGGCCAAGTCCTTCGCCGCCGAGGCCTCGGGCGGTGGGCCGGCCACCGTGGTGGCCGCCCCGGCACCGGATACCGGCGTCACCAGCGCGGCCAAAATCGTGGCCCGCCACGTGGAGGAGCGCACCGGGCCCAAGCTCGACGAAGCCGACGTGGTTGTGTCGGGCGGCCGGGGACTCGGGGACAAGGACAACTACGCCCTCATCGAGGAGCTGGCCACGCTGCTCCACGGGGCGGCCGGGGCCAGCCGTGCCATCGTGGACGCCGGCTGGGTCCCCTACTCCCACCAGGTGGGTCAGACCGGCAAGACGGTCAAGCCCACCGTGTACGTGGCCTGCGGCATCTCCGGGGCCACCCAGCACCTGGTCGGAATGAAGAACTCGAAGAACATCGTGGCCATCAACAAGGACCAGGACGCACCCATCTTCTCGGTGGCCGACCTCGGGATCGTGGGCGACGTGCTGAAGGTGCTTCCGCAACTGATCGAGGCCATCAAAGCCCGCGGTTGAGCAGCTGGGCGGCGGACGGCTCAGCGGCCGTGGCCCGACGGCGATGAGCACACCCGGACCGCTCGAAATGGGCGTGCCCCAAGGCGCGTTGTGGTGAGGGGGCCGTGGCATAATGATCAGAGGGCCTCTTCTACTCTTCTGATCCGGGAAGTGATCTCTGTCGCGCACCGTCACCGCAGCCGACCTGGTGCAAGCGAGAGGCTCGGTGGACCACTGTCAGGGCCGCGGGCCGTATCGATCGGGGCGTACCGCCCCTAGGGGTGTGACGTGCCCCGACCAGTAGAGGGCACCAGTCCCTACCTCCCCGGACTGGACGGCATCCGGGCCATCGCCGTGCTGGCGGTCATCGCCTATCACCTGAATTTCGGGTGGGCCCTCGGCGGGCTCCTCGGCGTGCAGGTCTTCTTCGTCCTCTCCGGTTATCTCATCACCGACCTTCTGGTGGCCGAGTACGGACGTCACCAGGGGATCGGGTTGAAGAACTTCTGGATCCGCCGGGCCCGACGTCTGCTGCCGGCCCTCTTCGTGATGATGTTCGTGACCATCGGGTGGGCCACCTTGCTCGACCGGGACCAGCTCACCGCCGTGCGCAGCGATGTCCTGCCCGGGATCTTCTACGCCAGCAACTGGTGGTTCATCTTCCAACACGTCTCCTACTTCGCCAAGTTCGGTCCGCCTTCGCCTTTCGGGCACCTCTGGTCGTTGGCCATCGAGGAGCAGTTCTACCTGATCTGGCCGCTGGTCCTGCTGGTCGGGTTCCGCTGGATCCACGTGAAGAGGACCCGGGTGCTGCTGACCTTGGGGCTGGCTGCCGCCTCGGCCATCGAGATGGCCGTCCTCTACTCGCCCGGTGGCGATCCCACCCGGGTCTACGACGGGACCGACACCCGGGTCTTCGCCCTCCTCATCGGAGCGGCGCTGGCCATGGTGCTGCCCCGCAGCCGAAAGTTCGCCCCGGTCACCCCCAACGCCCGCCGGGTACTCAACCTGGTCGGCGCCGTCTCGTTGCTCGGGATCTTCACCCTGTTCTGGCAGACCAACCAGTACGAGACTTTCCTGTACTCGGGGGGGATGGTCCTGCTCGCCCTCCTGACCGCGCTGGTCATCGCCGTCACCATCCATCCCGGGTCCCAGCTGCGCCGCATCCTCGGGATCGAACCACTCCGCTGGGTCGGCGAGCGCTCCTATGCCATCTACCTGTGGCACTACCCGATCATCGTGTTGACCACCCCGCTCAACGCCCCGGCCAACTGGGTCCGCGGGCTGCTCCAGACCGCCGCCACCTTGGTCATCGCCGCCCTGTCGTGGCGTTACATCGAAGAGCCGGTCCGACACGGCGCCCTCAAGCGCGGCTGGGAGCGGGTCCGCCAGCACACCTGGGTGTGGCCCACGCTCCGACCGGTCGGGTGGGTACTGGTGGTGGCCACCCTGTTCAATGCCCTCCTGTGCGGACTCGGCCTGTTCGGGGTGGTGGCGGCCACGGCGGCCGATCCGGCTTCGCAGGTCACCTCCATACTGCCGACGGTTCACCACCGGTCGACTTCGACCATCGGTCCGCCCCTCCCCCCCGGTTCGCCCACCACCACCACCGGACCGCCTCCCCTGGGCCAGGGGATCACCGCCGTCGGCGACTCGATCATGGTGGACGCCGCCCCCTATCTCCAACAACTGCTACCGGGGATCGACATCGACGCCCAGGTGGGTCAGCAGCTCACCCAGGTCCAGTCGGCGGTGCCCCTGCTCAGGTCCGAGGGGGTGGTGGGCAACCGCCTGGTGGTCGAGCTCGGGACCAACGGCCCCTACACGCCGGCCCAGCTGCAGACCCTGGTCAACTCCTTCGGCCCCATGGAGAGGATCATCTTCGTCAACACCCGGGTGCCCCGACCGTGGCAACAGGAGGTCAACAACGCCATCGCCTCGGTGGCCCGCCACTATCCCAACGCCACGGTGGTGGACTGGTATGACGCCAGTGCCACCACGCCCCAGTACTTCTACCCCGACGGGGTCCACCTCGACCCGGCCGGCGCCCGGTACTACGCCTCGCTCATCGCCGACGCCATCGAAGAACCGGCGCGAGGCACCGCCCACCACCGGAGCTGAGGCCACCGCACCCGCCGCTGGCGCCGTCCTCCGGTCAGACCAGGGGCCACGGGTAGGGCGGGTGGTCCCCGACCGGTACCGGAAAGGTGGCCGTATCCACCAGGTCGTCGATCCGGGCCTGCAGGGCGGCGATCTCCGGGCCGGACAGCAAGCGCTCCACCTGTTCAGGAAGGGACCTGGCTAGCGCGGCCAGATCCTCCAGCAGGTCGTCGCCCACCGGCTCCTCGGCGAATTCCCAGATGACCGTGCGTAGCTTGGTGTGCCGGTGGAAGCACAACCCGTGGTCGATGGCCCACAGCTTGTCGTCGGGTCCCCGGAGCACGTGACCGCTCTTGCGGTCGGCGTTGTTGGCCACCACGTCGAAGGCACACACCGTCCGCAGCGCATCTTCGTGGCCCCCCTCCTCGAACAGGGTGAAGTAGTGCTGGCTGAAGTCGGCGTCCACGAACAGCTGGAGGGAACCCTGGCCGAGGGGACCGTCCTCCCGTACCACCGTCGGGGGCACCAGGCCCCAGCCCAGCGCTTCAGACAGCGCGTAGGCAGCCACCTCCCGTCGGTAGAGCCGGTCGGGGAAGTCCCACAGTGAACGCTCGCCCCGCCCCGGTTTGTACACGGCACCGAGCGTCTCGTCCGAGCCGGTGTCCACGTTCACCAGAAAGGTGAGGTTGGAGCTCCACGGCAACCGCCCGACGACGGTGAGCTCGCCGGTGGCCAGAAACTCGGCCGCCTGATCGAGTCCGAGGCCGCAGTCGGGGCTCCAGCCGCTCAGGTCGCCGGAGGCCGGTGGCCGTTCGTGCGTGGGCATTCGTGACCGGACGGGTCGAGGGGCGATCCGCAGAGGGGACAGGGGGGCCGGCCCGACTCGACGAGCCGGGTGGCCTGGATGGCGAAGGCCGCCGCCTGTTCTCGGGAGATGGAGACCCGGGCGATGGCGCCGGTCTCGTCCTCGTCGACCAGCTCCTCGATGACCAGCACCACCCTGTCGTCGGTCTCGTCGTAGGACACACCGATGGTCCCCACCGCCCAGGCCGGTTCGGCCGGTTCCTCGAGCGGGAGGTCGTCGGGGAGGTGTCCGGGGCGCTGCTGGTCCCGGACGATGCGGGCCAGATAGTCGGCCACCACCGCCACCTGCTGCTTCTCCATCTTGAGGGTGAGAAGGATCGGACCTTGACGGCACTGGAGGAGGAAGAGGCGGCTGCCCACCGGGCCGATGGTGCCCACCGTGACCCGGTCGGGGGCCGACAGGTCGTAACCGTCGCTCATCCGACGGCCAGCTCACCGAGGGAGGACGTCGAATTGACGGTGAGCACGACGGGCCCACCCTCGCCGTAGATCACGGCCGACACCGAGCAGGGCGAGACCACCAAGCGCTGGAAGAGGTCGAGGGGGGTACCGGCCGCCGAGGACAGGGCGGCCTTTATGGGGTCGGCGTGGGACACCACCACCACCGTCTCCCCCCGGTGGAGGCGGACGAGGCGGGTGATGGCCGAGGACATGCGGGCCTGCATCTCGAGGAAGGACTCACCTCCCGGGAAGCGGAAACTGCTCGGGGTCCCCTGGACCTGGCGCCACTCCGGACGTTTGTACAGCGCGTTGAGGCGGGCGCCGGTCCACTCGCCGAAGTCGCACTCGAGGAGGCCGCGGTCGGTCCGCACCCGCAGTCCGAGCCGCCGGGCGATGGGCCGGGCCGTCTCGCTGGTCCGTTCGAGGGGAGAGGCGTAGACGGCGGCCGGCGCCCGTTCCCCGGTGCCGAAGGCGGCGATCCGCTCGGCCACGGCCTCGGCCTGGCGGTGCCCTTCCTCGGACAGATGGAGGCCGGGGGCTCTCCCGGGAAGGATCTTGCCGGTGGTAGGGGTCTTGCCGTGGCGGACCAGGAGCACCACCGTGGGTTTGCTGGGGGGAGTCCGTCGGCTGGCCACGCCCGTTCACCGTACTCTGTCCACCCGACGGCCCGACCAGCCGGTACAGGGCGCACCGTCCGTTCAATGGGCCGCCGTGGGCTCAGCGCCCCACCCCGGCCAGGGCCCGCGGTTCGGGCTCGGTGGCCGCGCATCCGTCGGTCGGCGCCAGGTCGTCGGGTATGACCGGGTCGTGGCTGTGATCCTCGCCCGATAGCCGCGACGGCCACCAATTCCACCGGCCCAGCAGCACCACCACCGAGGGCACCAGCAAGGTACGCACGAAGAAGGTGTCGAGCAGGATCCCCGCGGCCAGCCCCAGACCGATCTCCTGCACCTGAGTGTTGCCGGTCACGGTGAGGACGCCGAAGGTGCCGGCCAGAATGAGCCCGGCCGACGTTACCGTGGTGCCGGTGGCCTCGACGGCCCGACGGACGGCGGTGCGGATGGGGGCGTGGTGGGCCTCCTCGCGGATCCTGGTCATGACCAGGATGTTGTAGTCCTGGCCCAGGGCCATGATGAAGATGAACATGAAGAAGGGGAGGACGAAATTGATCCCGTCCTGTCCACCGATGACCACGAAGACCAGTACGGCCAGCCCGAGCGAGGCGAGATAGGAGAGGCCCACGCTCACCACCAGGTAGATTGGCGCCACCAGGCTGCGCAGGACGATGGCCAGGAGGATGGCCAGCACCAACATGACGATGGGGATGATCCGCGAGATGTCGTTGTTGGACAGGGTGCCCACGTCGTTGGCCAGGGCGGCGTCGCCGTTGACCCCGTTGGCCGTGGCACCGATCGACCGGGCCACCCGGCTGACCGCCACCCGCACCGCCGGCATGGCCGCGGCCGCCGCCGTGCTGTCGGGCCCGCCGGCCACTAGGCCGGTGTCGAATTGGATGGTACGACCGTCGGCGCTGATGAACTGGGCCGAAGCCTGATATGCCCGGTAGGCCTGCGCCGACACGGCCACCCCGGCCGGTGGGTTGACCGGCAGAGCCGACGCAGTCCCCCGCGAGGCCAGGGCGGCGTGGGCCTCGGCCAAGGCCGAGGGGGTGATGGTCACGCCGTCGGGGTTGAGGGCCCCGGTCACCGCCGAAAACTGGCCGGAGGCGACGAGGCCCTTTTGGGCGTCGGCCAGCACGGCCGGTTCGTCCCACACCGGCACCGGCAGCTTGAACAGGATGGCCGTCGGATTGGTCTCGACCGACGGGAAGTCGGCGGCCAGCAGCGCCTGGCCCCGCCCCGAGTCGGAGGTGGCCGGCGGGGGCTGGTCGTTGAAGCCGTTGGGGCTGTAGGCCAGCATGGACAGAGCCAGTCCGCCGAAGATGACCAGGCCGATCACCAGGGTGAGGACCGGCCTTCCCACCACCCGGGCGGCGATGCGGCCCCAGGCGCCCCCGGCATGCTGGCCCACGGTGGGGACGCGGGGCCAGAACACGGCGCGACCCAGCACGGCCAGAAGGGCGGGGAGCAGGGTGAGGTTGGCCAAGAGGGCGACAGCGATGCCGATGGCCAAGGCCGGGCCCAGCCCCTGGTAGAACCCGAAGGTGGCCACCACCACCGTGGCCAGGGCGCCGATGACGGTCAGGCCGGAGAAGGTGATCGACTCGCCCACCTTGCACACCGAGAAGGCCACCGCCTGGTGCGCCTCCTTGCCCCGCCGCAGCTCCTCGCGCAGCCGGAAGATGAGGAAGAGGCCGTAGTCGGTCCCCGCCCCCAAGAGGACCACGATGAGCAGGACCGGGGTGAGATCGGAGACCTGCACGCCGAGGTGGGACGAGGCGGCGATGATCGGACCGGCGGCCACCAGGGCCACGGCCGAGGGAATGAGGGCGATGAACGGAGCCAAAAGGGCCCGGAAGGTCAGGAGGAGGAGAGCCAGGATGAACAGGACCGAGAGCAGCTCGACCAGGGTCTGGATGTGGCCGTTCTGGCTCTGATTGTCCACCGAGGCGGCCAGCCCACCGGTGAGGTGCATGGCCAGGCCGGGCGGGGCGCCGCTGGTGGCGAAGGTCGACCGCAGGGCATCGACCGCCTCCACTGCCCGTGTGCTGTCGGAGTGGGCGGGGATGTACACCTCGACCATCGCCCTTTCGGCCCGGCCGTTGGTCGACACCCCCTGGTCCAGCACCGCTGTCACATGGGGGACCTGGCGCATGGCCTGTTCGGCGTCTTGGATGGCCGCCCGGTCGGCGGAGCTCAGGACACCGCCGTTCGCGCCGGCCACGAAGGTCGTCTCCTGGATGGTCGGCGACGAGAACGGTGCGGCCAGTTCGGCCGCCCGCACGCTCGGGGAGGTGGCCGGTAGGAAGTCGGAGTTGCTGTTCTTCTCGACGCTGCCCAGCGAGGGGAGCGTCGATGCAAGGACGACTGCGGCCACGATCCAGCCGGCGATGATCAACCAGCGGAAGCGCACGGTGAACCGTCCGAGGGCGGCGAACAAGCGGTAGTCCTCCCGTGATCGAAATGAGTCGGCCCCGCCCGCAAGACGACGGTCGGTTTTCGGGCCCACCGGACGGCCAGAACTGTTCCTCGGGCCGCTCGGTGTCCCCGAAACACGGGTGGGTGTCTTGGAACACCAGCCTAGGCCCGGCTTTGGCCGGTTTTTAGGGCCGTTCGGCCCCTACCGACGATTATTAGAGAAATTTCACGCTTTGGCCGGTAGCCGGCGCGGCATGGGCACCGCCGTTTCGGGCCAGCGCCGACGGCTGACCCGGGCCAACCGGTGGAGCAGGGCGATGGCTCCGGGGTCGTCGTCCCCCGGCCGGGTCTCGACGGCGCCGTCGGCCACCATGGCGTCGAGCAGTTCCCGTCCCTCGTCGGTCCGGACCAAGGTCAGGGTCCAGTCGCTGAAGGCCCCGATCCCGCCGGTGGAGATGTCGGCGTGCTCGGCGGCGAAGTCGGGGCAGGCGGTGCAGCCCTCGCGGGTCCAGGCGTGGGCCTCTTTGAGGGGGATCTCGTGGTAGCCCCCGTCCCTGGTCCACACCTGGAAGACGCCTTTGATGTTCATTTTGGCGATGTCGCCCCGGGCGATGCCGTAACGGGCCTCGAACAGCTCCGGGAATATGGCGTCGTCGAATGTCTTCGAGCACATGAGCCCGATGGTCAGGGAGAGGCGCCGGGCGATCTTGCCCGCCTTGCGGGCGGCCATCACCGGTGGCGCCGACGACTGGCAGCCCATCCCCACCAGGGCGATGCGCTCGGCCCCGCTCTCGATGGCCTGGGGGTAGGCCAGGGGATTGGCCGAGTAGGTGTAGCGGGATCCGGCTGCGGCCAGCACCTCGGCCCGGGTGGTGGCCACCGCCGGTATGGCCTTCCACGACGAACCGTCGCCCTCGAGCGTCGACACCAGGGCGGCGTCGATCACGTCGTGCTCGAGGGCGTAGACGAGGAGGGCGGAGACCAGGCCGCCGTCCTGGCCGACCTCCAGGATCTCGGGATCGGTGGCCCGCACCAGCAAGGTGTCGGTGGCCACCCCGGCCACCTCCTCGGTGGTCCGCTCGCGGCCGAACAGGTGGTTCTCGATCTCGGGCTCCCACAGCCGGAAGCGGGGACAGGCCCGGGTGCACATGGTGCAGCCCTTGACCCCGTGGGTGCAGCTTTCGGCGCCGCCGTCGGCGTCGATGTGGAACGGCTTGTAGCGACCCCCGGTGTCGTCGTAGCCCAGAACGTCGTACGGGCAGGCCACGATGCAGGCGGCGCACCCGGTACAGAGGCCGGAGGTCACCACTTCGGTGAACAGTTCGGCCCAGTGCGGCTTCTCGGGGGGCATCGCCTTACCCTAGCGAGGGCCGGGTGCCCCGACCGACCGACGTCGGGCGGGCCGCCCCTCACCCGCGGTCGGTACTGTCGGGCTGTGCCCGAGCTCACCGAGGTCGAGATGTACACCCGGCTGGCCGGCCGGGCCCTCGGGCGCCCGGTGGCATCGGTAGCCACTCCCGATGCCTGGTTCATCAAGGGAGTCGGTGGCGGGGAGGCTGTGACCGCCGCCCTCGTCGGGCACCAGCTGGTGGCCGCTCGACGTCTGGGCAAGGTCACCCTGCTCGACATCGACAGCGGCGCCACCCTCGGGATCCGCTTCGGCATGACCGGCACCCTGGTGGTGGACGGCCGGTCGGCAGTGGACGGGCTCATGTATGCGCCCACGCGTCACGAATCCCGCTGGGACCGGTTCGCCGTCTTCTTCGAGGACGGCGGATCGCTGGTGGTGTCGGACCCGAGAAGGCTCGGGGGGGTGACCCTCGACCCCGACCTGTCGCGGCTCGGACCCGACGCCGCCTCGGTGGGACCGGCCGCCCTGGCCGCCGCGCTGCGCGGCTCCGAGGCACCCCTCAAAGCCCGGTTGCTCGACCAGTCGCGGATCGCCGGCGTGGGGAACCTCATCGCCGACGAGACCCTGTGGCGGGCCGGACTTTCCCCCCTCCGGCCGGCCGGGTCGTTGTCGCCGGCCGAGGTGCGCCGCCTCCACCGTCATCTGCACCGGACCATCGACGACCTGATGGCTGAGGGCGGCTCCCACCTAGGCGACCTGATGGAAGAACGCCACCGGGGCGGTCGGTGCCCCCGTGACGGGACCGAGCTGGTCCGGTCGACGGTGGGGGGGCGCACCTCGTACTGGTGCCCGACCCACCAGCGGTGAGGGTCGTGCCTGTCGGGCTGAACTAGGCGCTCACCTCGGCCAGCACCTTTTCGGCGTGGCCGTCGGCCTTCACGTGATACCAGGCCCGGGCGATCTTCCCCTTGCCGTCGACCAGGAAGGTCGAACGGATGACGCCGATCGACTTCTTGCCGTAGAGCGTCTTCTCGCCCCAGGCTCCGTAGGCCTCGCCCACTTTGTGGTCGGCATCGGTCAGCAACGGGAACTTGAGGCCGAACTTGGCCCGGAAGGCGCGGTGCTTTTCGGCGTTGTCGGCGGAGATGCCGAGCACCGCCACCTTGGTCCGGGCAAAGGCCCGCAGGTTGTCGTTGAACTGGCACGCCTCCTTGGTGCAGCCGGGCGTGTCGTCTCTCGGGTAGAAGTACACGACCACCTGCTGGCCGGCGAAGTCCTTGAGGGAGACCTTCTTCCCATCCTGATCGGGCAGGGTGAAGGCGGGAGCCTTGTCGCCGGGGGCGAGCTTTCCCATGGTGTGGGCATCCTTTCGTGTGGAACGACGAGTCGGCCGCCGGGCCCGGCGCCGACCGGTGATGTGCGTGGCCCACGATGTCACAATCCCCCCTCGCCGGTATAGGCCGAGCGTGGAAGACTCAATCGACAGAGCCTGAAGGATCTACACACCGCCTGAAGGATCAACACAGCCTGAAGGGACCTTCACATGAGTGATCCGACCACAGAGCCCGCAGCGTCCCGGCCCGACGGGCCGCTGGCCGTGACCACCACGCCGGCCCGCCACAAGGTCTACGTCGAGGGCGCCGGCGGGGTGCGGGTGCCGTTCGTCGAGGTCGCCCTGTCGGCCTCCCCGGGACCGCAGGGCACCACCGTTGCCAACCCCCCGGTGCGTCTGTACGACACCTCGGGACCGGGGTCGGAGCCGACCGTCGGGCTACCGGGGTTGCGCGCCCCGTGGATCAGTGCCCGCGGCGACGTCGAAGCCTACGAGGGTCGGCGGGCCGCCACGCGCGACGACGGCCGGGCCGCCGTCCGTCGGGGACAGTCGGGCTCCGCCGCCGGGACACCTCCCAGACGACGGCCGCTGCGGTCGACCGGGGGGCCGGTCACCCAGCTCCACTACGCCCGCCGGGGCGAGGTCACCCCGGAGATGGCCTTCGTGGCCGCCCGCGAGGGGATGCCCGCCGATGCCGTGCGGGAGGAGATCGCCGCCGGCCGGGCCATCCTGCCGGCCAACATCAACCACCCCGAATCGGAGCCGATGGTCATCGGGGCCAAGTTCCTGGTCAAGGTCAACGCCAACATCGGCAACTCGGCGGTGACCTCCTCCATCGAGGAAGAGGTGGAGAAGCTGACCTGGGCCGCCCGGTGGGGGGCCGACACCGTCATGGACCTGTCGACCGGCCCCGACATCCACACCACCCGCGAGTGGATCCTGCGCAACGCCCCGGTGCCCATCGGCACCGTGCCCATCTACCAGGCCCTGGAGAAAGTGGACGGGGTGCCGGCCGAGCTGACCTGGGACCTCTATCGCGACACCCTCATCGAGCAGGCCGAGCAGGGGGTCGACTACTTCACCATCCACGCCGGCGTGCTGCTCCGCTACGTCCCCCTCACGGCCAAGCGCACCACCGGCATCGTGAGCCGGGGCGGTTCGATCATGGCCGCCTGGTGCCTGGCCCACCACACCGAAAACTTCCTCTACACCCGGTTCGAGGAGATCTGCGAGATCATGGCCGCCTACGACGTGGCCTTCTCCCTCGGTGACGGGCTGCGCCCCGGCTCCATCGCCGATGCCAACGACGAGGCCCAGTTCGCCGAGCTCCGCACCCTGGGTGAGCTGACCGAGGTGGCCTGGCGACACGACGTCCAGGTCATGATCGAAGGCCCGGGCCACGTCCCCCTCGACAAGGTGATCGAGAACGTGGTCCTGGAGAAGGAGGTCTGCCACGACGCCCCCTTCTACACGCTGGGCCCGCTGACCACCGACGTCGCACCGGGCTATGACCACATCACCTCGGCCATCGGTGCCGCCGTCATCGGGATGGCCGGTACCGCCATGCTCTGTTACGTGACCCCCAAGGAGCATCTGGGCCTGCCCGACCTGGAGGACGTCAAGCAGGGGATGATCGCCTACAAGATCGCCGCCCACGCCGCCGACCTGGCCAAGGGCCACCCGGGCGCCCAGGCGTGGGACGACGCCCTGTCCAAGGCCCGGTTCGAGTTCCGGTGGGAGGATCAGTTCAACCTCTCGATGGACCCGGAGACGGCCCGGGCCTACCACGACGCCACCCTCCCGGCCGAGCCGGCCAAGACAGCCCACTTCTGCTCGATGTGCGGTCCCAAGTTCTGTTCCATGCGCATCAGCCAGGACATACGTGACGACGCCGCGGCCAAGGGCATCGACCTCGAGACGGCTGTCGAGATCGGCCTGAAGGAGAAGGCGGACGAGTTCCGCCGGACCGGTTCGGCCCTCTACCACGAGCCCTCGACGACCTGACCGACAGGGCTCCGCCCTGTTTGACCTGGTGTGAGCGGCGAAGGCGGGTACACTGGAGTTCGGCGCGGGGCATCCAGTCCCCTGCCGGGGTCTTCCTCACCTCTGTTGTTTCCGGACCGCATGGCGGGCGGAATGATGGCCCGAGGCGGGCCCAACCGGCTTTCGTGACTTGCACGGATGCCGACGGTCGCCCAGCGGCCGTCAACAACAGACAGAGAGTGAGTTTTTTACCCATGACAACCGTGATCGATCCGTCAGACCGGATCGTCGACCGTCCCGACCTGGCCGTGGCCAGCGAGGACAACCCTGCCGGATCCCCGACCTTCGCCTCGCTGGGCGTCGATCCGGCCCTGGTCAAGGCCCTTTCGGCCCAGGGCATCACCACCACCTTCGCCATCCAGTCCATGACGGTGGCCGACGCCCTGGCCGGGCGGGACGTGTGCGGCAAGGCCAAGACCGGTTCGGGCAAGACCCTGGCCTTCGGCGTGCCCCTCCTGCAACGAACCATGGCTGCTCCGGCCACCCGACCCGGCCGCCCCCGGGCCCTGGTGCTGGTACCCACTCGCGAGCTGGCCGTCCAGGTCAGCGAGGTGCTCGAGCCACTGGCCGTCGAGGCCGGCCTGCGGGTCGCCGCCGTTTACGGCGGCGCCGACATCGAACGCCAGGTCAAGAAGCTCCGCCGGGGCGTGGACGTGGTCATCGCCACCCCCGGTCGGCTCATCGACCTCGGCGACCGGGGTGAACTGTCGGTGGCCGACATCGAGACACTGGTGTTGGACGAGGCCGACCGCATGGCCGACATGGGCTTCATGCCCCAGGTCGAGTGGGTCCTGCGCCGGCTCGAGCGGGAGCACCAGACACTCCTGTTTTCGGCCACGCTGGACGGTGCCGTCGACCGACTGGTGAGCCGTTATCTGACCGACCCGGTCATGCACGAAGTGGCCTCCCCCCGGACCACAGTCGACGCCATGGAGCACCGGTTCCTCGAGGTGCACCAGATGGACCGGGTCAAGGTGTGCGCCGCCATCTGCCGTAACTCGGAGAAGACGCTGGTCTTCGTCCGTACCAAACGGGGAGCCGACCGTTTGGTCGAGCAGCTCCGCAAGGAGGGGGTCAAAGCCGATGCCATCCATGGCGACCTGCGCCAGATCAATCGCGAGCGGACCCTGAAGGCCTTCGGCGACGGCAAACTGCCCGCCCTGGTGGCCACCGACGTGGCCGCCCGCGGTCTCGACATCGACATGGTCGACGTGGTCGTGCACTACGACCCGCCCGAAGATCACAAGGCCTACCTGCACCGTTCCGGTCGGACCGCCCGGGCCGGCGAGGCCGGTCTGGTGGTGACCCTGGTGCAGTGGAACCAGATTCTCGAGGTCGAGCGCATCCAGACCCGTATCGGTCTCAAAGTGCCCATCGTCGAGATCTTCTCCAACGATCCGAGGTTGTCCGACCTGTCCGCCTGGCAGCCCGGTAAGGACTGACCAACCCGGACCTGCTCTCCGGTTGGCCCCCCTGCCCCGGTGGGCCCCGGTCGACCCCCGTCAAGGAGGACCAACGTGTCCGACCCCCACCCCCGGGCCCCGCTGATCGCCGGACCCGGTATCGAGGACATCAGCCGGATCCTGGTGGTGACCGCCCACCCCGACGACGTCGATTTCGGTGCAGCCGGATCGGTGGCGGTGTGGACCGCTGCCGGTGTCGAGGTGGCCTACTGCATCGTGACCGACGGCGAGGCCGGCGGCTCGGACCGGACGGTGAGCCGGGCCGACATGGCCGCCATACGCCGCGAGGAGCAGCGCGACGCAGCCAAGGTGGTGGGGGTGTCCGACGTGACCTACCTCGGGTTCGCCGACGGTCGCCTGACCGCCGACCTCGACGTCCGCCGGGCCATCACCGCCGTCATCCGCACCTTTCGACCTGACCGGGTGGTGGCCCAGTCGCCCGAACGGAACTGGTCGCGTATCTACGCCAGCCACCCCGACCATCTGGCCGCCGGCGAAGCGGCCATCTGCGCCGTCTACCCCGACGCCCGCAACCCGTTCGCCTTCCCCGATCTGCTCGAGGAGGGGCTCGAGCCCCATACCGTCCCCGAGATGTGGATCATGGCAACCGACCAGGCCGACCGGGTGGTCGACGCCACCGACACCTTCGACCGCAAGCTCCAAGCCCTGCGGGCCCACCGGAGCCAGGTAGGTGACGGCGCCCATCTCGAACAACTTCTCCGCACCTGGATGAGCGGGACCGCCCTGGCCGCCGGTCTGCCCGAGGGGAGGTTGGCCGAGGCCTTCCACGTGGTGGCCACCGGCTAGTGGGGACGGCGGGCCCGGCACCAGAGGCGGCGGGCGATGAGGGCGCCGACAACAGGCCGTGGGCCGTCGTCCAGCACGTGGCCCACGAGGGGCCCGGCCTCATCGCCGATGCCCTCATCGACCACGGGCGCGGCATCGAGGTGGTCCGCCTCGACAGGGGGGATCCACTCCCTGACCACCGGGACATGGCCGGGTTGGTGGTCATGGGCGGCCCCATGGGTGTCCATGATGTCGGCGACCACCCGTGGTTGGTTCCGGAGCGGGCCCTCATGGAGGCGGTGGCCACCGACGGCCGCCCCGTCCTCGGCGTCTGTCTGGGTGCCCAGCAGCTCGCTGTGGCCCTGGGTGCCGAGGTCACCAGGGGTACCGCCCCGGAGATCGGGATCGGCCGGGTGGAGCTCACTGCCGACGGTCGGCGGGACCCGATGCTGGGCCCCGAGTACGGGGGTCTGGCCGCCACCGCCCCGGCCTGTGTGCACTGGCACAGCGACACCTTCTCCCTTCCCGTCGGGGCGGTCCACCTGGCCGCCACCCGGGTCACCCCCCACCAGGCCTTCCGGTGGGGTGCGACGGTCTACGGGTTGCAATTCCATGTCGAGGTCGACCGGACCTTGGCCGCGGCGTGGCTGCCCGACCTGCCGGCCGGGGTGACCCTGGGCGACGCCGGTCTGGCCGAGGTGGAGGCTGTCGGTCGGCGGGTGCTCCGGCGTTTCGTGGAGCGGGCCGTGCGTCGGGTGCCGGATCGGACGCCGTCCCTGAGCCACCAACCGCCGGGTTAGAGGTGGCCACTTCGGACCCACGGGTCGAGCCGCTGGCGGTGCCCGAAGCCGACGAGGTGGTCAAGCCGCGTCTGCGCGGCGTCTTCCACGAGGTGGCCTTTTTCGTCTCACTGGTCACGGGGACGGCGCTGGTGGCGGCGGCACCCACTGTCACCGTCGGTCTGGTCATGGCCGTCTACGCCGCCTCCATCTCCCTTCTTTTCGGGGTCAGTGCTCTCTTCCACCGGCATACATGGGGCCCGGTGGGCCGTCGCCGCATGCGCCGTCTCGACCACTCGACCATTTTCATCGCCATCGCCGGCTCCTACACCCCGGTGGCCGTCTACGCCCTCAGCGGTTGGGCCCGCACCACCGTGCTCTGCCTGGTGTGGGGAGGAGCCCTCATCGGGATCACCGTGCGCCAGGTCTGGCTCGACGCCCCCAAGTGGGTCATCGCCGTTCCCTACGTGGTGGTGGGGTGGGCCGCGGTCATCGTGTTGCCCCAGCTGTGGCAGTCCCTGGGCAGCGTCGGGTTCACCTTGCTGGTGGCCGGAGGATTGGCCTATTCGGCCGGAGCTGTGGTCTATGCGGCCAAGCGCCCGAACCCGGCCCCCGGCGTGTTCGGCTACCACGAGGTGTTCCACGCCTGCACCATCGTCGGGGCCGTGCTGCATTTCATCTGCATCGCCGGCTTCGTGCTGCCCTTGGCCGGCTGAGGCTGTTCGGCCGCCGGGCCCCGTTCAGCCGGCCATCTGGCGGAGCATGTAAGGCAGGATCCCCCCGTGCCGGTAGTACTCGGCTTCCATCGGCGTGTCGATGCGCACCCGCGCCTCGAACTCCACCTGGCGGTCACCGTCCTCGGCCCGCACCGCCACCGACTTGGGGGCATGGGCGTCGTTGAGCGGATCGAGACCGGTGATGGTGAAGGTCTCGTGTCCGGTCAGACCCAGCGAGGCGGCGTTCTGACCGTCCGCATACTGGAGGGGTAGGACGCCCATGCCGATGAGGTTGGAACGGTGGATGCGCTCGTAGCTTTCGGCCACGGTGGCCCGGATGCCGAGCAGGGCGGCACCCTTGGCCGCCCAGTCGCGGGACGAGCCCGACCCGTACTCCTTGCCGGCCAGTACCACCAGCGGCACACCCTCGGCCGCGTAGCGCTGGGCGGCGTCGTAGATGGTGGTCTCCTCGCCGTCGGGCAGGTGGAGGGTGAACCCGCCTTCGGTGCCGGGGGCCAACTGGTTGCGCAACCGCACATTGGCGAAGGTGCCCCGCACCATCACCTCGTGGTTGCCGCGGCGCGCCCCGTAGGAGTTGAAGTCGGCTCGGTCGACGCCGTGCTCGGACAGGTAGTGGCCGGCCGGGCTGGACGGGCTGATGTTGCCGGCAGGGGAGATGTGGTCGGTGGTCACACTGTCGCCCAACTTGGCCAGAACCCGTGCGCCGACCACGTCGGTGATCGGCGCCGGGTCCATGGTGAGCCCCTCCAGGAAGGTGGGCCGCAAGACGTAGGTCGAGCTGTTGTCCCAGCTGAAGGTGTCACCCGAGGCGGTGGCGACGGCCCGCCAGCGTTCGTCCCCGTCGAATACAGCCCCGTAGCGCTCACGGAACATGTCCGAGGTGAGCGAGGACCGGATGGCCTCGGACACCTCTGCAGCCGAGGGCCACAGATCGCCCAGGGTGACCGGCCGCCCGTCGGTCCCCGTGCCCAGCGGGTCAGTGGTGAGGTCGATGTTCATGGTTCCGGCCAGGGCGTAGGCCACCACCAGGGGCGGGGAGGCCAGGTAGTTCATCCGAACGTCGGGGTGGATGCGGCCCTCGAAGTTGCGGTTGCCCGACAGGACGGCGGCGGCCGACAGGTCGCCCTGGTGCACCGCCTCGGCCACGCCCGGCAGCAGCGGGCCCGAGTTGCCGATGCAGGTTGTGCACCCGAAACCGACCAGGTCGAAGCCCAGCTGGGCCAGAGGCTGGGTGAGCCCGGCCCGGTCCAGGTAGTCCATGACCACCCGCGAACCGGGGGCCAGACTGGTCTTGACCCAGGGCTTGGCCACCAGTCCCCGGGCCACCGCCCGCTGGGCCAGCAGCCCGGCGGCCATCATGACCTCGGGGTTGGAGGTGTTGGTGCAGCTGGTGATGGCGGCCACAACCACCGCTCCATCCCCGAGGTCGGTGCTCGAACCGTCGGACAGGGTGGCCGTCGCCGACCTTTGGTCACGACCGAGGGCGGTGCGGTAGGAGGCACCCGCCCCGGCCAGAGTCACCAGGTCCTGTGGGCGGGCCGGCCCGGCGATGCTGGGGACGACGGACGACAGATCGAGCTCGATGGTCTCGGAGAACACCGGTTCGGTCCCGTCGGCCCGGTGGAACAGGCCCTGCTCCTTGGCGTAGGCCTCGACCAGATCGACGTGGGTGTCGTCGCGCCCGGTGAAGCGGAGATAGTCGAGGGTCACCTCGTCGATGGGGAAGATGGCACAGGTGGCGCCGTACTCGGGCGACATGTTGCCGATGGTGGCTCGGGTGGCCAGGGGCACGGCAGCCACCCCCGGTCCGAAGAACTCGACGAACTTGCCCACCACGCCGTGCTGGCGCAACAGGTGGGTGATGGTCAGCACCAGATCGGTGGCCGTCGTTCCCACCGGCTGCTCGCCGGTCAGGCGGAACCCCACTACCGGGGGCAGGAGCATGGTCAGTGGTTGACCGAGCATGGCCGCTTCGGCCTCGATGCCGCCCACCCCCCAACCGAGGACGCCCAGCCCGTTGACCATGGTGGTGTGGGAGTCGGTCCCCACCAGGGTGTCGCAGTAGGCCTGCCCGTCGTCGGTGGCGAAGACCACCCGCGACAGGTACTCGAGGTTGACCTGGTGGCAGATGCCGGTCCCCGGGGGGACCACCCGGAACCCGTCGAAGCCCTGCTGCGCCCAGCGCAGCAGCTGGTAGCGCTCGATGTTGCGCCGGTATTCGATGTCGACGTTCTCGTCGTAGGCGTCCGGCCGGCCCGAAACCTCGGCGATGACCGAGTGGTCGATGACCAGCTCCACCGGCACCAGCGGATTGACCTTCTTCGGGTCGCCGCCCAGCTCGGCCAAGGCGTCCCGCATGGCGGCCAGGTCGACTACGCCGGGCACCCCGGTGAAGTCCTGCATGAGGACCCGTTCCGGGGTCAGAGCGATTTCGGCGTTGTCCTCGCCACCCAGGCCGTGGCGCTCGGGATGGAGTCCCCACCCGGCCACCGCCTCGATGTCGGCGGCGCGGACGGCCAGCCCGTCCTCGTGGCGCAGGAGGTTCTCCAGGACGACCTTGATCGAGTAGGGGAGCCGGGCCACCTCGTAGCGGTCGGCCAGGGCGTTGATCCGGTAGATGGTGTAGGTGGCGGAGCCGACGGCCAGCTCGCCGCGGGCCCCGAACGTGTCGGGTGTGGTGGGTGGGGGCGATGGAGCCATGGTTCCATTCTGGCCCCCGGCGGCCGCCCTTGCGAACTGCCCCGCCCGCCCTGAGGCCGGGCCCAGATCGGGCCTCCACCGGGCGGTACCGGCAGGTGGGAGCGGTCGGCCAGGGGTACCCGACGAAGGCGTCGGGTCAGATCCGGGTGCGGTAGCGGCGTACGGCCAGGGGGACCAGCACGATCAGGAGGGCGGCCGACCAGAAGAGGGACTGCACCACCCATTTTTCGGTGGGCCCACCGAGCATGAGGGCGCGGCAGGCGCTGATGGTCACGCTCACCGGTTGGTAGGTGGCGAAGCCCTGGAGCCAGCTCGGCATGGAGGACACCGGGACGAAGGCCGACGAGGCGAAGGTCAGCGGGAACAGGATGGGGAAGGAGATGACCTGGGCCACCTCGCTGTTGGGGGCGGACAGCCCGATGACGGCGAACCCCCACGACAGGGCATAGGCGAAGAGCAGGATTATCAGGATGCCGGCGATATAGGGCACGACACCGGTGGTGGGGCGGAACCCGACCAGGAACCCGACGATGGTCACGATGACCACGGTCAGGACGTTGCGGCACAGGTCGGCCGTGGTGCGGCCGGTGAGCACGGCCGAGCGGGCCATGGGCAGGGCCCGGAAGCGCTCGATGAGCCCCTTTTGCAGGTCCTCGGCCAGGCCGATGCTGGTCTGCACCGAGCCGAAGGCCACCGTCTGGACGAAGATCCCGGGCATGAGGTAGTTGGTGTAGGTCGTGCCGGAGACGTGGATGGCCCCGCCGAACACGTAGCGGAACAGCAGCACGAACATGATGGGCTGCACCGTCGAGAAGAACAGCGCCTCGGGGATCCGGGTGTAGCTCAGGATGTTGCGTTTGGTGACGGTGAAGGTGTCGGACACCGCCCAACGGACCCGCGAACCGACCTGGGTCGAGTGCGGCGCGCCGGACACGGTGGGGGCGACGACCGTGGTCACGAGAACTCCCCGGTGGCCACCGGCATGGCCTTGCGTGCCGCCCGCTCCCGGCGCCGGCCCCGTCCGCCGGTGTGGCCGTCCTCCTCGGATCCGTCCTCGTCCTCGGCCACTTCGGCCCGCCGGCCGGTCAGGGCCAGGAAGACGTCGTCGAGGCTGGGTTCTCGGAGGGTGAAGGCGGACGGCACGATGTCCTCCTGGTCCAGGGAGCGGAGGCTGGCCATGGCCGCCTCGGCGCCCTCGTCCACCGTGACCTCCACCACCGTGCCGTTGAGAACCGGGACGTGGGGGCCGAGGGCGGCCAGCAGACCGACCGTGCGCTGGGCGTCGTCGAGCGAGCTCAGCCCCACTTCGAGCACGGTGGCACCCAGGTTGGACTTGAGCTGGGCCGGGGTGCCCTCGGCGATCACGTGGCCGTGGTCGAGCACCACCAGGGTCGAGGCCAGCCTGTCGGCCTCTTCGAGGTACTGGGTGGTGAGCAGTACCGTCGTCCCCCCTTCCACCAGCTGCTCGATGACCTCCCACAGATCGTTGCGGCTCTGAGGGTCCAGCCCGGTGGTGGGCTCGTCGAGGAAGAGCACGGTGGGCCGGGCCACCAGGGCGGCGGCCAGGTCGAGGCGGCGCCGCATGCCGCCCGAATAGGTCTTGAGGACCCGGTCGCCGGCATCGTCCAGCCCGAACTGGACCAGAAGCTCCTGGGCCCGACCGGCAACGGTGGAGCGGCGGAGGTGGTTGAGGTTGCTCACCATCTCGAGGTTCTCGCGGCCGGTCAGGTTCTCGTCGACGGCGGCGTACTGTCCGGCCAGTCCGATCAGGCTGCGGACCAGTCTCTCTTCCTTGTTCACGTCGTGACCGAGCACGCGCCCCTGTCCGCTGTCGGCCTTCAGGATGGTGGTCAGAATCCGCACGGCGGTGGTCTTGCCCGAGCCGTTGGGGCCGAGCAGGCCGAACACGGTTCCCTCGTCGACGCCGAAGCTGACCCCGTCGAGGGCGCGCACCGAGTGCTTGCCGGCGAAGGTCTTCGCCAGTGCTTCGGCTTCGATGGCGTGCGGCATGGCGCGGCGTTCCTGTCTGTTTGCTGGTCGGTCGAGACCGGCTGCCCATGCTGCAGGCGGAGCCGAGGGGGGACGTCTCGTCGTCGTCGCAGCGCATCTTACGGGGCCACTCGATGGGGGTGACCCTCGGTGCGGCGAACGCCCTGTCCCGCTAGCCTCGGGTCCATGCAAAAAGGCGATCTGGTAGCTGACTTCACCCTCCCTGACCAGGACGGGAACCCGCGTCGGCTGAGCGACCTGGCCGCCTCGGGGCCGGTGGTCCTCTTCTTCTACCCGGCGGCCATGACCTACGGGTGCACCAAGGAGAGCTGCCATTTCCGGGACATGAAGGCCGAGTTCGAGGCGGTGGGTGCGCAGCGGGTGGGGATCAGCGCCGACCAGGTCGAGAAGCAGAAGCAATTCGCCGACAAGCACACCTTCGACTACCCGCTGCTGTCGGACCCGGACGGGGCGGTGGCCACCCAGTTCGGCGTCCGCCGCAAGTTCACCAAACTCTCCCCCACCAAACGGGCCACTTTCATCATCGGCCCCGATCTGCGGGTGATCGACGTCATCCAGAGCGAGGTGCGCATGGGCGTGCACGCCGACCGTGCTCTGGAGATCCTGAAGGCCTCGGCCTCGGCTTCATCCTGACCTACCGGTGGGGTGGTGCCGATCGGCGTTCCCCACCGTCCCGCGCCGGGTGACCCGGCGATGGGAAGCTGTGGGGATGGAGGCACCGTACGAGGTCGCGTCCCGGTGACTCCGGTGCCCGGGGCCAACCGCATGGAGCAGCTGGCTCAGGCCATGGCCGATCGGGTGGTCAACCTGGTGCTGGAGGCCATCGACATCGACGCCCTTCTCGACCGCATCGACGTCGACGCCATCGTCAGCCGGGTGGACGTGGACAAGTTGATCGACAGGGTTGACGTCGAGAAGATCGTCGAAAGGGTGGATGTCGAGAAGATCGTCGAGCGGGTGGACATCGACGCCCTCATGGAGAAGACCGAGCTGGGCTCGATCATCGCCCGGTCGACCACCGGGGTGGCCTCCCAGGTGCTCGACCTCATCCGCTCCCAGGGTGTCGGGCTCGACGACTTCTTCGCCCGGTGGACCAACCGTCTGCTGCACCGGTCTCCCGAATCGTTGCCGCTCGGACCTGTGACCCTGGTGGGCCCGCCGCCGGGACCGCCCGCTCTGACCCAGGGAAAGGCATGACCGCAGCCTCAGCGAGTGGCACCCCCATCGAGGGCCGCCAGGGCCACTACGCCGGGGCCGTCACCCGGCTGGTGGCCTTCGCCGCCGACGTCGGCATCTCCTGGGGGCTGTTCACCCTGGGCGCCGCCGCCTTCGCCTTCACCGTCCAGCTGGTCAGCGGGACCAAGGTCGCCCTCACCAACCACCAGGTCGTCTCCCTGGTCGCGCTGGTGGTGTGGGAGTTCATCTACTTCGCCTACCAGTGGACCCTCAGCGGGAAGACCATCGGCATGGCCCTGCTCGGGATCCAGGTGGTGGCCACCGACGGTTCGCCCATCGGGGTGCGCCAGGCCGTCCTGCGCACTATCACCCTGCCCCTCAGCTTTCTCCTTTTGGGCCTGGGGTTCCTCGGCATCCTGACCAACCGCGACCGCCACGCCCTGCACGACCGGCTGGCCTCGACGGCCGTGGTCTACTCCTGGGACGCCCGTGCCGCCCGACTGCGGTGGCTGGCCAAGCAGGACACCTCGGCCACGACCTGACTGACGGACGCTGGCGGTCAGCCGGGCAGGGCCGGCTGCTCTGGGAACCGGCATGGAGCGGGGCGGTTCTGCCGTCGGTGTGCGATAGGAAGAGGCGTGATGGAGCCAGGCCCATGGCCCGCCTGATTGTCCCGGAACCGGACGTGGTGGCGCCCGGAGCCGTCCACCTACCCGGTTGGCTGGACCCCGCAGGCCAACGAGGTCTGGCTGATGCCTGCCGCCGGTGGGCGCTCGACGGCGGCGGTTTGCGGGCCCCCCGGCTCCCCACCGGGGGCGTGATGTCGGTCGAGATCGTCTGCCTGGGGTGGCACTGGATCCCCTACCGTTACTCGCGCACCGTCGACGACGGGGACGGCCGGGAGGTGGGTGCGTTCCCCGGGTGGCTCGCTGACCTCGGCCGGCGGGCGGTGGCCGCCGCCTGCGCTGTCGATGGGCGGGTGGCCGGCGAGGCGGAGGGCGAGCGGCCCGGGTATCGCCCCGACGTCGCCCTGGTCAACTGGTACGGCCCCACCGCCCGGATGGGCATGCACGCCGACCGGGAGGAGAAGTGTGACGCGCCGGTGGTATCGGTGAGCGTGGGCGACTCCTGCGTGTTCCGGTTCGGCACCCCGGCCGGACGAGGCCGGCCGTGGACCGATGTGATCCTCGAGTCGGGAGACCTGTTGGTGTTCGGAGGCCCGTCTCGACGGGCCTACCACGGTGTACCCAAGGTGCGGCCCGGTACCGCCCCGCCCGGGGTAGGCGTCGAACAGGGGCGATTCAATGTCACCCTCCGTCAGTCCGGCCTTTCCCCGGGCTCCGGCCGACCGGCTGACCCCTGATCCCGGGTCTGCGGCCTGATCCCCGGATGGGGCCGATTTCGGGGCCCGGCCCAGGACAAATGCCGATATCCGGTGGTAGCGTTTCTGGTGAGCTGCATTGCAGCTCGGATCCATTAGCGGATGAAGGGGCAAATCATGAACACCAAGCGCACCTATGAGAAGCCCGAGCTCCAGAAGCTCGGACTCCTACGGCGCCTCACCAAGTTCAGTTTCAGCAACACTTTCGCGGGCTGAGCTGGACGAGCACTCGGAGCCGGTCGCCCGTTGGCGCCACGGTGGTCAACCATGGATAGTGCAACGGTGATCAACGAACAAAGCGTCCTCGGGCGGCAGGACCGGGTCATGATGCAAGAGGTCGAGGGCCAATCGGTCCTCCTCGATATCGACAGCGGCGAGTACTTTTCCCTCAATGAGGTCGGCGGCCGGGTCTGGGAACTGTGCGACGGATCCCGCTCGGTGGCCGTCATCGCCGAGGTCCTTTGTGCCGAGTACGACGTCCCCCCGGAGATGGCGATCGCCGATGCCCGCGAGCTTCTGGAGAGCCTTGCCGGAGCCGGGCTTGTCGTCCAGCGCTGAGCCGGACACCCACCTTCCACCGGAGACGCCCACCAGCAGGGCTCCACCGCTCCTTCTTCTGGTCCGCCTGACGTCGGTGGCGGTGGCCGCCCCCCTCCTGGTCCGGGCCGGCCTTCCCCGGCTGCAGAAGTGGCTCGAGCCCCGCCGGCGGCCATCCCCGCCCGACCCCGGTGACGTGGACCTGTTGGCCGCCCAGTTCGGTCGCTGGGTGGACGCCATCATCCGCCGCGGCCACCCCATCGTCCGCCCCGGTTGCCTCACCCGGGGGGTGACGCTCTACGACGGCCTCCGCCGCGCCGGGCTCGAGGTCGAGCTGTGCTTCGGCGTGGGCCCGGACCAGGGATCGATGGCCGGTCACTGCTGGTTGGACCTCGACGGCCAACCCCTGCTGGAGAGGGTCGACCCACGGTCCAAGTTCACCGAAGTGGTCCGGTTGTCGCGCTCGGGGGTCACCCACTGAGACGGGAAGCTGCCGCGGCCAGCGGGGTCGACACCGGCTTCATGTTGGGCGGCGTGTCCCTGAACGTGCGCTCGACCGACCAGTCCTGTGCCGATCTGGTCGAATCGCGACTGCGCCCGTTGCGGTGCGAACCGGCCCACTCGGCCGACGTCCTGGTGGAGATCCGGGGGCCGTCCGATGACTCGGTGTGGCCGCCGCAGCCGGAGGGGCCGAAACGGCCCATCTACGACGCCCCGGCCGGCCCCATCGACTACTTCGCCGACGCCGACGCCCTGTTCGTCGACTACGAGAGGCGGGTCCGTCTGGTCTGCCTTCCCGGGCAGGGGACGATCCAGTTGGGCCTGGCCGGATCCGACCCGGAGGACCGGGTACTGGCCGCGCACCCCTTGTTGACCATCGCCCTCCTCGAGACCATGAAGCGGTTCGGCCGGTTCCCCCTGCACGCCGCCTGCCTGTCGCTCACCGGTGGGGGCGTGTTGGTGGCGGGCTCGAGCGGAGCGGGCAAGTCCACCCTCTCGGTCATCCTCTTGCGGGCCGGATTCGATTTTCTGGCGGACGACACCGTCTTCCTCCAGCCCTCGCCCGACGGCTATCGGGTGTCCGGATTTCCCGACGAAGTGGACGTCACCGCCAACACGGTGTCGATGGTCCCGGAGCTCCGCCATCTGGTCGACGCGCCGATCCCACCCGGTCGCGACAAGTACGGCTTCCGGGTCGAGGACGTCTTCGGCATCCAGCCGGTGCTGGCCTGTCGACCGGCCGTCCTTCTCTCGCCACGGGTCGAACCGGGGGCCCCCCCTCGGCTCGAGCGGCTGACGCCGGCCGAAGCGCTGTTCGAGCTGACCCCCAACGTGCTGCTCACCGATCAAGCGGCCAGCCAGGCCCATCTCGACGTTCTGGCCGACCTGGCCGGTTCGATCCCCTGCTTCTCCTTTCGGATGGGCAGCGATCTCGACGCCGCCGCCCGTTGCGTGACCGAACTGGTGGCCTGATGGCGGCGCGCCCTCCGAAGGCCCTGGCCGAGCGGCAGGGGCGGGCCCTGGTCGAGCTGGTCCGACGGCCCGGGGCCCGGGTCGAGGACCCGGTGGTCCTGCTGCGGGGGCTGCCGCTGGCCGATTTGGCCGACCTGGCCTGTCATCACCGACTCCCCGGCCTGGTCCACCGCTCGCTGGGGGCTCTCGAAGTCGAGGATCCGGCGTTGGACGTCCTGCGGGCGGCCTACCAGATGGCGGCCATGGCCCACGCCCGCTGCCTGGTCGACCTGGCCGCTACGGCGGACACGTTGGTCGGGCTCACCCAGCCCTGGTTGGTGGTCAAGGGGCCGGTGCTGGTCGAGACCGGCTACGGCGATCCCGGGGCCCGGCTCTACGAGGACCTCGACCTGGTGGTGGCCCCGTCCGATCTGTCGGCCGCCCTGGCCCTCCTCGAGGACAGCGGGGGGCGTGTGACCGACCTCAGTTGGCACCTGATGGCCAAGCTCCAGCGGGCGGAGATTCCCATGGTTCTGGCCGGCGGGATGCTCTGCGACCTGCACTGGCACCTGTTGGTCACCCCCAATGCCCGGACCCGGTTCGATCTGCCCATGGACGAGCTGGTCGGACGGCGTCGGCCGGTCCTCCTCGGCGCCACCACGGTGGACACTCTCGATCCGGTCGACGGCATCCTCTATCTGTGTCTCCACGGTTCCCTGTCGGGCGGTCACCAGCTGGTGTGGCTCAAGGACATCGACCAGATGATCGACAGCCAACCGGTGGATTGGGACGAGCTCATCCGACGGGCCCGCCGTGCCCGCCTCGGACTGGTGGCCGCCATCCAGCTGGCCCGGTCCCGGGCCGTGCTGGGGGCCGATGTTCCCGCACCGGTCGTGGACGCCCTGGCCCAGCGGGCCGGCTGGTGGCGCCTGTGGCAGCGACAAGAGGAGCGGGAGGGGATGGCCCGGTGGGGCGGCTACGACCGCACGGGCCGCACCTTTCTGGCCGCTACCTCCGGCGGCACGCTGGACAGCGCCGTCCAGTTCGGCCGCTCGTTGGTGACCGACGTGGCCGCCCCGATGGTGGCCCGGCGGGTGGACCGGGGTGAAAGTGACGATCCACCACCGCTCTACCGGGTCGACGATCAGACAGACGGGCCGGCTGTGTCGCGGGGCGACTACCTCGAACGGGTGGCCGGTGGCGCCTGGGACCGCCCGGCGGAGCGGAGCGGATCCTCCTCGTACCGGCTCCGGCAGTGGTCCGAGCAGAAATAGACAGGTTGGTCATCGACCATCAGTGACGCCGGCGCATCGGTGGTTGCCACCTGCATGCCGCACACCGGGTCACGCGCCTTTCCGCTCCCGCCCCCCAACCGCTCACGATTGCGGTAGGTCCAGTAGAGGAGGGCGAACAGGGCCAGAAAGATGAGGTTGAGGAAGGTGGTGGCGTCCCACGAGAAGTGGGCGGGCGCTATCTGGGTGGGGCGTGAGGTGGGAACCAGTCCGGCGGCCAGGAAGATCCCCTCGGTGATGAGGCCGGCGGCCGACATCACCAACCAGAAGAGGGCCAACATCCGGAGGGTGAGCCGAGCACCGTAGTAGCGACGGTAGATGAGGAGGAGGGGGAGGGTGATCAGGTCGGCGAAGATGAACGAGATCACTCCACCGAAGGAGATCCCTCCTTTCCACAATGAGGCGGCCAGAGGCACGTTCCCGATCGAGCAGACGAAGCTGATGATGGCGATGAACGGTCCGACGATGACGTTCTCGACGCTGGTCCAGAACCCGTGGCCGTGGAGGAAGACGATGTTCCAGAAGTGGGTGGGCACGGCCACCGACAGAAAGCCGGCCACGGTGTAGCCGATGACCAACTCCCGCCTCAACATGGTCAGGTCGGCCATGGTGTAGGTGGCGGCGTCGGCCCAGCCCGCCGTGGAGCGCAACTTCTCGACTCCAGGGTTGTTGCTGGAGTGACTCGTCCTCCGGCGGCCCGTGCAGGTGTCCGTGTTCGGTCTCACTGGTCAGTCGTTGCCGGGCCTCGACCACCAGCCGACCGCGTAGCCAGAGGCCACCCAGCAGGGTGAGGAGAACGATCATGATGATCCCGCCCACGAACTCGCTGACGGCGAATTGCCAACCCATGAGGACCACCAGCACGATGCCCAGTTCGATGACCAGGTTGGTGGAGGCGAACATGAAAACACAGGCGGCCACGAAGTCGGCCCCCTTGACGAAGACCGACTTGGCCATGGCTGTGGCCGCGTACGAGCACGAGGACGACACCATCCCGTAGAGGGAGGCCCGGGTGACGGCGGCCGGACCGTGGTCACCCAGCCTTGACTGGATGGCCCGCCGGCTCACGAAGGCCTGGACGGCCCCGGACAACCCGAAGCCGAGGATGAGGGGCCACAAGGTCTCCCAGAACATGAAGAACCCTTCGCGCAAGCTCCTCGCGATGGTGTCGGCCCATCCGACGACCCCCACCACGACCACGCCGGCCATCAAATGGCCCCCGCCGGTCGGGTCATCGCCGGCTCTCCCGGTGCCGATCATCCATCAGGAACGCACCAGCCGGGCGATAGCCGCCGCCGCCTCGTCAAGTTTGGCCGAGGCTTCCTCACCGCCGTCCCGCACGGCGTCGGCGACGCAGTGGGCCATGTGGTCATCCAGCAGTTCGAGGGCGACCGACCGGAGGGCGCGACTGGCCGCCGACACCTGCTCGAGGATCTCGATGCAGTAGCGGTCCTCGTCGACCATCCGTTGGAGGCCGCGCACCTGTCCTTCGATCCGTCGCAGACGGTTCTGCACCGCCTCCTTGTTACTGCCGTACCCATGAGCCATGGCGTCCTCGCCTCCTCGCTGCTGTCCCGAAAGTCTCGGTCGGTGCCCGGGGCCACACCGACGGTGGGCCGCCGATGGTGACGGGGGCGACGCCCCCGTTTACACTTACCCCCAGGGGGTATAAGTGTACCGTCTGGCGTCCGTCGGTCCGGCGGTGGCCGACACCGGCCCGACGCAGGTGGTTTGGGACCATCGCAGTAAGGTTTCGGTTCCGACTGATCCGGCTGACATCGGAGGTGTACGTGGAGTGGCCGCTCCTCAGTTCGCTCCCCGAGGGCGACAGGCGAGCGCTTCTGGCGCGATGCCATCGACAGCGCTTCCCGAAGGGCGGGTTCATCTTCCACGAGGGCGAGGCGGGCGACTCGGCTCACCTCCTCGAGAGGGGAACCGTGTCGGTCCGGGTCACCAGCCCGCGGGGAGACGTGGTCACACTGGACGTCCTGAGGCCGGGGGAGGTCTTCGGCGAACAGGCACTCATCGGTGACGGGTCCCACCGCTCCGCCACCGTGGTGGCGTTGGAGCGCACCGAGACCCTGCGCTTGACCAAATCCGATTTCGAGTCGTTGTGGGAGAGCCATCCGGGCGTGACCATGACGGTGGCCAAAATGCTGGACGCCCGGTTGCGGGCAACCTCGCAGGCCCTCCTGGAGGCCCTCTACCTCCCGGCCGACACCCGGGTCATGCGACACCTGTCGCAGCTGGCCGACATCTATTCCCACCAGGCCACGGTGAGCATCCCCCTGACCCAGGACGACCTGGCCTCGATGGCCGGAACCACCCGCCAGACCGTCAACCGCGTCCTCGGTCACGCCCGGGACGAAGGACTGATCACCCTGGCTCGCGGTCGTATCGCCGTCATCGACCCGGTGGCGCTGGCCCGGCGGGCACGCTGAGCGGTTCCTGTCACGAGCCGGAGGTGAGGCCGGCCGGCGACGGGACGGCGGGGGCCCGGGTGGCCACCCGGCATAGTCTCCCTACCGATGTGTGGTCGTGTCGCCCTCTACGAAGAGCCGAGCAGGCTGGCCCGTGTTCTCGACGCCCGCTCCGAAGTGCCCGACGATGCTCTGGCTCCGAGTTGGAACGTAGGGCCCCAGGCCGATCTGCTCGGCGTCCGCCAGACCTCGGAGGGCGACCGCTCTCTTTCCGTCTACCGGTGGGGCCTGGTACCGAACTGGGCCAAGGACCCCAACGTCAAGGGGACCTTCAATGCCCGGGCGGAGACCGTGGCCACCAAGCCGATGTTCCGCTCGGCCTTCGCCCGCTGGCGCATCCTCGTCCCGGTGGACGCCTTCTACGAGTGGCAGCGGACCGACAGCTTCAAACAGCCTTTCGCCTTCAGGCGGGCCGACGGTGAACCGACCGTCTTCGCCGGACTGCGCGAGTGGTGGAAGGGGGAGGACGGAACCGAGCTGCGGACGGCCACCGTCATCACCACCGTGGCCGGTCCGGACATGCCCATCCACGACCGTCAGCCGGTGGTCCTCGAGCGCCACGACTGGGACCTGTGGCTCGATCCGAAGGTGAGCGACCCGAAGATGCTGGGGTCGCTCCTGGTGCCCACCGTCGGCGGCACACTCATCCACTATCCGGTCGACCGGGCCGTGGGCAACGTGCGCAACGACGGCCCTCAACTGCTCGACGAGGTGGCCACCGACCACCGGTGACCGAGGCCTCCTTTCGGTCCGTCTATGCCGAAGGGTCCGTCTATGCCGAAGGGTCCGTCTATGCCGAAGGGTCCGTCTATGCCGAAGGGTCCGTCTGTATGCCGAAGGGTCCGTCTATGCCGAAGCGGTCCGTCTATGGCGAAGCGGATGGTGCGGCAACCCGCGACACCTGGGGTCCAAGGGGAGCCCGTACGGCGACGGCATCGCGACCCGATCGCTTGACGCCGTAGAGGGCGAAGTCGGCATCGTCGAGCATCTGCTCGATGGTGGGCCGCGACACATCGAGGCCGGACACCCCGATGCTCAGCGTCACCGGAACCTCGACGGCAGCGGCCAGCTCACGACGGATGCGTTCGGCCACCTGGACGGCGGCAGAGGCCGGGGTATCGGGCAGAAGGAGGGCGAACTCGTCGCCCCCGAGACGACTGTCCAGGTCGAACGGCCTGGCGTTGGCGCGCAACACCCGGCCGATGGCGGCCAGCACCCGATCACCGACGACGTGACCGAACTCGTCGTTGACCGACTTGAACTGGTCCACGTCCATCATCAACAGGCTCAGCTGACTCTGGTTACGCAGCGACCGGGCGATCTCCACATCCATCCGCTGGACCAGGACCCGGCGGACAGCACAGCCGGTCAGGCTGTCGGTGGCGGCCAGATCGGCGATGGTGGCCAGGAGTTGCCGCTCGTGCATCTCGATGCGGCTCCTGTTCATCGAGGCAGCCACCGACAGCACCGATCCACCGGCCAGCACGGCCAGGAACATGAAGGCTCGTTCCATCGAACCGGCCGGATGGGCACCGGCGATGGTCACCACCTCGGCCGCGGCCAGGGTCGAGACCCCGCAGAGTGCAGCACTGGCCGGGGTGAACATGAGGGCGGCGTAGACGAGAGGGAGGAACAACAAGAGCAGGATGGGGCTGTCCGCACCGAGGTCGAGGAAGGCAACGATGCCGACGGCCACCGAGGAGAGGACGGTCCAGGTCACCGAGTAACCGGCCCGCCAGGACGTGGCCGCCACCTTCGGCGCCAGAGCACAGCCCGACAACGGCGAACACCAGCCACGCCCCCACGACCAGCCACAGGGCGAAGCGGTGGTTCCCGTCGGGCGTTCGCCACAGGTAGGCCATGACCGCCAGTGTCTCGGCCAGAAAGACGGAAAAGCCGATGCGCATGTGGGTGAGCCAGAAGGTCCGCCTGGCGTTCCACTGGACGTCGGGTCCGACCGCCTCGTCGATAAAACGTTGTTCCTCAGGAATCATGGGTGGGAGCAGCCCCTCAACAGTCCGACGTCCTGAGATGATCGACACGATCGGGTCGGGCCTTGAGTATTTGCCTCCACCGGTGCCGGGGCCATCCCCACCACTGCTGGAACAGTTGATCACCCGCGCCCCTCGGGCCTCAAAATTTTGCGCCCTCGGCAGGACTCGAACCTGCGCTCACGGCTCCGGAGGCCGATGCTCTATCCGCTGAGCTACGAGGGCATCTGGCCGGTCGGCCCGGAAGAGCCGGTCGACCGTGCACGACGGGACGTCTCAGCCTACTGCCCCTTGACATGCCGTCTGGCTGGGCCCGCCACCGGCGCTACCGGTGCCCATCACGACGTATCCTCGGGCCACCATGTCGATTCGAGATCAGCTGGCCCTGTCGGTGAGCACGGCTATGTCCGCGGTGGCCGAGCGGGACGGTCTCGACATCGAGGTCGATCCGGCCGCTGTCCACCTGGAGCGCCCCGCACGGCGGGACCACGGGGACTGGTCCACCAATATCGCCCTCAACGCAGCCAAGGGGGCGGGCCGGAACCCCCGCGACCTGGCCGCCGCGCTGGTGGAGGTGCTCCGGGCAGCGCCGCCTGTACACGCCACGTCGATCGAGGTGGCCGGCCCGGGGTTCGTCAACTTCCACCTCGACGACGGCTGGCTGTACGACGCCCTGGCCGAGGTTCTCGACCAGGGCGAGGAGGGCTACGCCCGTCCCGACGTGGGCCACGGTGAACGGGTCCAGGTCGAGTTCATATCGGCCAATCCCACCGGTCCCATCCACGTGGGCAACGGCTGGTGGGGGAGCTACGGCGACGCCCTGGCCCGCGTGCTGGCCCGCGCCGGCTACCGGGTCAGCCGCGAGTACTACGTCAACGACACCGGAGGACAGATCCGCACCCTGGGGGAGAGCCTCCTGGCCCGTCGTGCGGGCCAGGACGTTCCCGAGGGCGGCTACCAAGGCGAGTACGTGACCGAGCTGGCCACCAGCTACACCGGTCCCGACGACGTGACCGCCGCCGGCCAGTGGGCGGCCGACCAGATCCTCGAACGGATCAAGGCCACCCTGGCCTCGGTGGGGATCGTCTTCGACGAGTGGTACAGCCAGGCTTCGATCGAGGAGAGCGGGGCCGTCGACGACACCATCGCCGAGTTGGCCGACAAGGGACTGGTCTTCGAAGAGGACGGCGCCACCTGGTTTCGGGCCACCGAGCTCGGGGACAACCGCGACCGCGTCTTGCGCAAGTCGAACGGAGACGCCACCTATCTGGCCGGCGACATCGCCTACCACCGCGACAAGTTTGTGGTGCGCGGGTTCGATCGGGTGATCGACGTGTTCGGCGCCGATCACCACGGCCAGGTGGCCAGCCTGTTCGCCGGCGTCGAGGCGCTGGGGGTCGATCCCGCCCGCCTCGAGGTCAAGCTCGGACAGATGGTCTCGTTGGTCGACGGCGACGAGTCGGTCAAGATGGGAAAGCGAGCGGGCAATGCCGTCTCCCTCGACTCGCTGGTGGACGATATCGGACCCGACGCCACCCGGATCCTCTCCCTTATGACCTCTCTCGACCAGGCCAGTACCTTCGACCTGGCGTCGGTGCGCCAGCAGTCGGTGGACAATCCTGTCTTCTACGTTCAGATGGCCACAGCCCGTATCGGGGGGGTGGTGCGCAAGGCGGCCGAACGGGGCGTAACCCGTCGCCCCAGGGGGGAGGTCGATCTGACCCTTCTCACCCACGAGCGCGAACTCGAGCTCATCCGGTGCCTCGAGACCCTCCCCGAGGTGGTGGCCGATGCCGCCGCTGACCGGGCCCCGACCAAGGTCACCGCCTGGGTGCGCCGTCTGGCCACCGCTTTCCACGGCTTCTACCACGACTGTCCGATTCTGGCCGACGACGTCGACCCCGCCCTGACCCAGGCCCGCCTGTGGCTGGTCGAGGCAGCTCGGATCGGACTGTCCATCGGACTGGGCCTGCTCGGGGTGTCCGCTCCGGAGTCGATGTGAACCCGTCGCCCGACGCCTTAGGCGCAGACGCCCAGTCGCCCGACGCCTCGGGCGCAGGCGCCGATCCGACGGACCCGGTGGCCCACCAGCTCCTGCCCATGACGGCCACCGTCGATCCCACCGGTCGCCTCCGGGTCGGGGGTCTCGATCTCATCGACCTGGCCTACGAATTCGGTACCCCGCTGTTCGTCTACGACGAAGCCCATCTGCGGGCCCGCTGTCGCCAGGCCCGCGAGGCATGGGGTGACGGTGTCGCCTATGCCACCAAGGCATTCCTGTGCCTGGCCATGGCCCGTCTGGCCCACGAGGAGGGGCTCCGTCTCGATGTCTCCACCGGCGGCGAGTTGCACGTGGCCCTGTCGGCCGGCGTCCCTCCCGATCGTCTGGTCCTCCACGGCAACAACAAGTCGGACGACGAATTGATCATGGCCCTCGAGGCCGGAGTGGGCCGCATCGTCGTCGACTCCTTCGACGAGATCGACCGCCTGGAGCGACTGGTGAACGGATCGACCGATCCGACCACGTCCCCGGTCCCGGTGTTGGCCCGGGTGACGCCGGGCGTAGAGGTGCATACCCACGAGTTCGTGCGGACCGGCCAGGAGGACACCAAGTTCGGCTTCGGTGTCGCGTCGGGGGCGGCCGCCGACGCTGTGCAGAGGCTGAACGAACTGGCCGACAAGGGCGCGGTCGACTTCCGAGGAATCCACGCCCACCTGGGCAGCCAAGTCTTCGCGCTGGCCCCCTTCGCCCAGGCCATCGAAGTGCTGGCCCAGTTCTTCGCGCCGCTCGGCCTGCCCGAGCTGGTGGTGGGCGGAGGCCTCGGCGTCCCCTACGTCAACGGGGAGGAAGCTCCGCCCATGGCCCAGTGGGCCTCCTCGGTGCGGATGGCCTGTCGCCGGGCGGGCATCCCCGATACCGTTCGGGTGACGGCCGAGCCGGGGCGGTCCATCGTGGCCTCATCGGCCATCACGCTCTACCGGGTGGGTACGGTCAAGGAGGTCCCCGGTCACCGCACCTACGTCTCGGTCGACGGAGGGATGAGTGACAACCCTCGCCCCGTTCTGTACGGCAGCGGTTACGAGGCCTTCCTGCCCCGGCAGACCGACGCTCCTCGCCCCCGAGCCATCCGGGTGGTGGGCAAGCACTGCGAGACGGGCGACGTGATCGTGTCCGACGGGTTCGTCCCGGAGGACCTGGCCGTCGGCGACGTCCTGGCCACGCCGGTCACCGGTGCCTACGGACACTCGATGGCCTCCAACTACAACAAGGTGCCCCGACCGGCGGTCATCTTCGTGGCCGACGGCGCTTCACGGGTGGTGGTGCGCCGAGAAACGCTCGACGACCTGGTGCGCCTCGACCTCTGATCGCCTTCCCAGGACGCTCACCGCGACAGACAGGCGGTAGCGTGGCACGGTGACCGCGGCGCCATCCACCCAACGCACTGTCAGGGTGGCCGTGCTCGGATGCGGCACCGTGGGCTCCGCCCTGGTGGGCATGGTGCAGGACCGCAGCACCGAATTGGCCGTCCAGAGCGGTGCCCGCCTCGAGATCGGGGGCATAGCGGTCAGCGACACCAGCCGTCCCCGCGGACAGCACATCCCCACGGAATTGATCACCGCCGACGCTTCCGCTCTGGTGGTGGACCCGACCATCGACGTGGTGGTCGAGCTCATCGGCGGGCTGGACCCGGCCGGCCAGCTGGTCCGCAGCGCTCTTGATGCCGGTAAGCCGGTTGTCACGGCCAACAAGGCTCTGCTGGCCTCGCCCGAAGGGGTGGCTCTGCGCGCCCTGGCCAAGAAGAGAGGTGTCGACCTCCTGTACGAGGCGGCCGTGGCCGGGGCCATCCCCCTGGTGCGCGCCCTACGAGAATCGCTGACCGGGGAACGGATCCACCGGGTGATGGGGATCGTCAACGGGACCACCAACTTCATCCTCACCAAGATGGCCGAGCAGGGGGCCGACTATGCCGACGTTCTGGCCGAGGCTCAGGCGCTGGGCCTGGCCGAGCGGGACCCAACCGCCGACGTCGAGGGCTATGACGCCGCCGCCAAGGCGGCCATTCTGGCCGGTGTCGCTTTCGGTTACGACGTGGCCGGCGACGAGGTCATGCGGGAGGGGATCACCGGTATCCGAACGGTGGATGTCGAATTCGCCGAGCGCCTGGGGTACACGGTCAAGCTGTTGGCCGTGGTGGAACGCACCGGCGACGACGCCCTCTCGGTCAGGGTCCATCCGGCCCTGGTGCCCCTCTCCCATCCCCTGTCCGGGGTGCGCGATGCCTTCAACGCCGTCTTCATCGAAGGGGAGGCGGCGGGGGAGCTCATGCTCTACGGCCAAGGAGCCGGGGGGCTGCCCACGGCCAGTGCTGTGGTCGGCGACCTCATCGACGCCACCCGCAACCGGTTGGCCGGCACCACCGCCCCCTCGCCCGATCGTCAGCCGGCGCGGCTGCTTCCCGAGTCGGAGCTCGAGGCCCAGTACTACGTGAGCCTCGACGTCACCGACCGTCCGGGGGTGCTGGCCGCGGTGACCAAGGCTTTCGGTGACAACCAGGTGTCGATCAGATCGATGGAACAGGAGGGCATCGGGGACGAAGCTCGCCTCTCGTTCCTCACCCACCAGGCCCGTGAGGGAGATCTGCAGGCCACCCTCCAGGCACTGGCGGGGTTGGAGACGGTCGAGCGGATCGGCGGCGTGATGCGGATCGTGGGCCCAGGCGGGTGAGCGCGGTGGTCCGATCTCCGGAGGGAGGAGGCGCCTGGCGGGGGGTCATCGAGGAGTACCGAGCGTTCCTTCCGGTCACCAAAGCCACGCCCGTTGTCACCCTTCACGAGGGTGCGACGCCGTTGCTTCCGGCACCGCGACTTTCAGAACGGGTCGGAGCGCGGGTCTTCCTCAAGGTCGAAGGAGCCAACCCGACCGGCTCGTTCAAGGACAGAGGCATGACGGTGGCCATTTCCAAGGCCGCCGAGGAGGGGGCCAAGGCGGTGGTGTGCGCCTCGACCGGCAACACGTCGGCGTCGGCGGCCGCCTATGCGGCGCGGGCGGGCCTCACCTGTGCCGTGCTCATCCCCGAGGGGCACATCGCCTTGGGCAAGTTGGCCCAGGCCCTCATCCACGGCGCCCGTGTCCTGCAGGTACGTGGCAATTTCGACCAGGCGCTGTCCATCGTGCGCGACCTCGGCGAACGTGCCCCGGTCACCGTGGTCAACTCGGTCAACCCCTACCGCATCGAAGGCCAGAAGTCGGGGGCCTTCGAGATCGTCGATGCGTTGGGCGATGCTCCCGAAGTGCACTGCATACCGGTGGGCAACGCCGGCAACATCACCGCCTACTGGAAGGGCTATCTCGAATTCAAAGAGGCCGGCCGCTCGACACGGCTTCCCCGGATGCTGGGATTTCAGGCGGCCGGCGCGGCGCCGATCGTCGAGGGCCGGCCGATCGAGCATCCCGAAACGGTGGCCACCGCCATCCGCATCGGCAATCCGGCCAGCTGGTACGGCGCCACCTCGGCGGCGTCCGAGTCGGGGGAGGGATCGCCGCCGTCTCCGACGACGAGATCCTGGATGCCTACCGGTTCCTGGCCGCCGAGGAATCCGTGTTCTGTGAACCCGCTTCGGCGGCATCGGTGGCCGGCCTCCTCAAAGTCGGCCTGCCCGACGGGGTGGGTCGGGAGGCCACGGTCGTCTGCGTGCTTACCGGCCACGGGCTCAAGGATCCTGACATCGCCATCAGCCAGATATCGGTTCCCACGGCCGTGGATGCCGACCTGGGCGCTGTTCTGGAGGAGCTTTCCCTCTAGTTTTGCCACCGGTGCCGTCCGGCCATAGGGCACGATGTGGGGGATGTTGCTCCCACCGACCACCCCCTGTACAATGAGTAGACCTTCGCTTTCCACAATTTGCCCCTTCGGGCTTGTGGGCGGGATCCCCTGGTTCGCTCTGTAAGACGCGGCCAGCCCGTATACAGCGTCGGGGGGAGTGGCCTGCGGGGCGAACCCGCGACGCACCTCCCCACCCCTGATTCCCTGGCGGGTGGAGTCACTCCACTCGCCCACGAGGACATGTGAAACGAGGAAGCCGATGACTGCCGAACAGCAGCTCGAGCGCTCGGTGTTGGAAGGCAAGGAGCGAGATGAGCTCCATACCATTGCGCAGGCACTGTCTGTGAAGACCAACACCAGGACGAAAAAGGCCGACATGATCGATTCGATCCTGCGGGCCGCCGGCGTGACCGTCGACGACGGTCCCGCCCCTTCGGCCGACGCCGGTGGCGGCCAAAAGGCCCGGTCGACCAACGGCGACAGCCCTGCGGGATCGCCGGGGCCCGCCCGACGGCGTAGTGGATCCACCCGTTCTACCGGAGCGACCGATGCGGACGAGGCCAACGGATCGGTGGCCGTTCAATCCTTCGGGCCGGCCGACGACGCCCAGTCGGGGGGCGTCACGGTTGATCTCGAGGACGGCCCCGAAGGGGTGGGTGCGGAGGAGGGCGGCAGCGTCGACTCGGCCGACGGCGGTCAGAGCACCGACGGGCACGGGTCCGAAGGCACCACTGGTCACGGGGGCGGCTCCTCGTCCCCGGGTGAGGGGAGTCGGACCGGGGGTCAGTTCGCCGGTAACGGACAGTCCACCTCTAACAACAATCGAAACAACAACAACAACCGTAATCAGGGCCAGAACCGGAACCAGAACCGGAACCGGAACAACCAGGGCGGGGGCAACGACGACGTCGGAAACCGCCGGAGCAACAGACGCCGGCGCGGACGTGACCGCCAGGGCGGAGGGGCCGAAGGCGATCTGCAGGGATCGGGCAGTACCCAGGATCAGCAGTACCAAGGCGAGCTCATCCCGGTCAGCGGACTCCTCGATCTCCGTGACGAGGGCTACGGGTTCCTGCGGTGCGAGGGCTACCTTCCCTCCGCCCGCGATGTCTATGTGTCGATCAGCCAGGCGCGCCGCTTCGCTCTGCGCAAGGGCGACAGCATCGAGGGTTTCTGTCGACCGGCCGGCAACACGGAGAAGTACCCCGCACTCCTCCAGATCGACACCGTCTCGTCACTCGACCCCGAAGTGGCCCGGAACCGGCCACGGTTCGAGGACCTGACGCCGCTGTTCCCCGATGAGAAGCTGCACCTCGAGATGCCGGGCGAGAAGGAGAACATGACGACGCGGATCGTCGATCTCCTCTCTCCCATCGGGAAGGGGCAGCGGGGTCTCATCGTTTCGCCGCCCAAGGCGGGGAAGACCACGGTGATGAAGCACATCGCCCACTCCATCGAGGCCAACAATCCCGACGTTCACCTGATGGTCCTGCTGGTCGACGAACGGCCCGAGGAAGTCACCGACATGCGGCGCTCGGTGAAGGGGGAAGTGGTGGCCTCCACTTTCGACCGCCCGGCCGAGGAGCACACCTCGGTAGCCGAGCTGGCCATCGAACGGGCCAAGCGTCTGGTCGAGTCCGGACGGGACGTGGTCATCATCCTCGATGGCATCACCCGGTTGGCCCGTGCCTACAACCTGGGTGCGCCGGCCACCGGCCGCATCATGTCCGGTGGTGTCGACTCGGGAGCCCTCTACCCGCCGAAGAAGTTCTTCGGTGCGGCCCGCAACATCGAGGAGGGGGGGTCCCTGACCATTCTGGCCACGGCCCTGGTGGAGACCGGCTCCAAGATGGACGAAGTCATCTTCGAGGAGTTCAAGGGCACCGGCAACATGGAGCTCCGGCTCGACCGCCGTCTGTCCGAGCGGCGGCTCTACCCGTCGATCGACGTGAACGCCAGCTCCACCCGCCACGAGGAGCTGCTGTTCGACAGGTCTCAGCTACAGCAGGTCTGGAAGTTGCGCCGGGTGCTCAACGCTTTGGCCAACGAGGGCAGTGCCGCCGCCGGCCTCGAGCTGCTCATGGACAAGATCCGCACCACCAAGAGCAACGACGAGTTCCTGGCGGAGATCGCCAAGGGCCCGGCCACCTGACCCCGGGGCGCCGGTGAACGGCTCTTCGGCCCCTTCCGTTACACTCAAACCGCTGCGAGGCCGGTCCGGTCCGGTGCCGCATCCACAGGAGAACCCCATGAAGACCGATATCCACCCAAGCTATGTCGAGGCGACCGTGCACTGCTCGTGCGGTAACACCTTCGCCACCCGGTCGACCAGGTCGGATATCCATCTCGAGCTGTGCAACGAGTGCCATCCCTTCTTCACCGGCAAGCAGAAGCTGGTGGACTCGGGTGGGCGGGTCGAGCGCTTCCAGCGCCGCTACGCCAAGTCCGGCTCGCGCAAGAAGACGACGCCTCCGCCGGCTTCCTGATCGCCGCTCCCGCCCGTCCGGCGGGGGACCGGTGGTCTCCTCGCCGGGGCAGTTGCCTCCGGGGCGGTGACGCTACCCTTGGCTCGTGTTCGCCGACCGTCTCGCCGAGCTCGAAACCGAGTACGAATCGGTACTGGCCGAGCTCAATGACCCAAACCTGTCGTCGGACCCGCGCCGGCTCCGCGACGTAGCCCGCCGCCACCGCGAGCTGGAGGAGGTGGTCAGCAGCTGGCGCCGTCTGCAGGCGGCCGAGTCCGACCTCGAAGCTGCGCGCGAGATGCTGACCGATTCCGCCGGTGGGGAGAGGGAGCTGGCCCAAGCCGAGGTGTCCGAGGCCGAAGCCAATATCGCCCGGTTAGAAGAGGAGCTCCGTCTCCTGTTGATACCTCGGGACCCCAATGCCGGTCGCAACGTGATCATGGAGATCCGGGGAGCCGAGGGCGGTGAGGAGGCCAACCTGTTCGCCAAGGACCTCTACGAGATGTATACCCGCTATGCGGCCAACAAGGGGTGGAAGGTCGACGTGCTTTCGTCGAGCCCGTCCGAGCGGGACGGCCTCAACGAGATCACCTTCACGGTCAAGGGCGACGACGCCTGGCAGCGGCTCGAGCACGAGGGAGGACCCCACCGGGTGCAACGGGTGCCGATGACCGAGTCCCAGGGTCGGGTGCACACCTCGTCGGCCGCGGTGGCGGTGCTGCCGGAGGCGGAGGAGGTCGACGTGGCCATCGACCCGAGTGACCTCAAGATCGACGTCTACCGGTCCACCGGCCCGGGCGGGCAGTCGGTCAACACCACCGACTCGGCTGTGCGGATCACCCACCTACCCACCGGCATCGTGGTGGCCATGCAGGACGAGAAGAGCCAGATACAGAACCGGGCCAAGGCCATGGTCGTACTGCGCTCGCGGCTGCTCAAGGCCGAACAGGACCGCCAGGCCGCCTCCTTGTCTGAGCAACGTCGCAGCCAGGTGGGCGGGGGAGGACGTTCGGAGAAGATCCGGACCTACAACTACAAGGACAACCGGGTCACCGATCACCGCATCAAGCTGACCCTCCACAAGCTCGACCGCATCCTGGCCGGCGATCTCGACGAGCTGACCGAGGCGCTGATGGCCGACAAACGCTACCGCCAGTTGGGCGAGGAGTAATCGATGACGGGGCCGCCCGACCTCCGGTCCGAACGGGCCCGTGTGGTGGCGGCCATAGCTGACCGTCTGGGGTCCGATCAGGAGGCCCGGTGGATCGTCGACCATGCCGGGGTGGCCGGCGCCGAGGCACTCGTCGACCGGCGGCTGGCCGGTGAGCCTCTCCAATACGTGCTCGGCCGCTGGCCCTTCCGATCGATCGAGCTGCGGGTCGACCCGCGGGTGCTCATCCCCCGCCCCGAAACCGAGCAGGTGGTCGAGGTGGCTCTCTCCGAGCTGGCCCGCCTGGGCCAAGAGGGCGATCAGTCCGAACCACCATCCGAGCGTCACCGGTTGTGCGTCGACCTGGGCACCGGCTCGGGGGCTATCGCCCTGGCCCTGGCCACCGAGGGCGGCTCTTTCTGCCCCGGTCTCGAGGTATGGGCCACCGACAGCTCCCCCGACGCGCTGGAAGTGGCGCGTGAGAACGTCTGCGACCTGGCCGTCACCGATCCGGTCGGATCGGAGCGGGTGAGGATGGTCGAGGGCTCGTGGTTCGAGCCTCTTCCCGTCGAGCTGCGCGGCCGTTTCGACCTGGTGGTGTCCAACCCTCCTTACGTGGCCGAATCCGAGTTCCCCGGGCTCGATGCGTCGGTGCGGTGCTGGGAGCCGGTCGAGGCCTTGGTGGCCCCGGACGGTAACGGAGGCGTGGCTGGCATGGCCGCGGTCGAGACCATCGTGGCCGAAGCGCCCGGCTGGCTGCGACGGCCCGGGGTCCTGATCGTCGAGATCGACCCCCGTCAGGCGGTTGCCGCGGTGGATGCCGCCCGTCGTGCCGGGTTCGACGAGGCCCGGGCCGAAGGCGATCTGGCTGGTCGGCTCCGCATGCTGGTGGCCCGGTGCCGTCGGTGAACCCACCGGTGATCCCAGCCGGCCCGGGCGCCGTCAGCTGCGCTGTCGAGGCGCTCCTGGCCGGGTCGGTGGTGGCCCTACCCACCGACACCGTCTACGGGCTGGCCGTCGACCCGGCCCGCCCCGGAGCACTGGGGCAGCTGTTCTCGATGAAAGCCCGTCCGGCCGATGTGCCGGTGCCCGTTTTGATCGGGTCTCGGGCACAGGCCGGACTGGTGGCCGACCTCGACGTCGGGCCGGCGGCCACCCTGGCCGACCGGTTCTGGCCCGGCCCCCTGACCCTGGTCGTACCGCGGGCGGCCGGGTTCACCGTCGACCTCGGGGGACGTCCTTCGGCCCGCCCATCGATCGGCATACGGTGGCCCGACCACCCGGTGGTCCTGGCCGTGTGTGCCGAGGTGGGACCCCTGGCTGTGACCAGTGCCAACCGGCACGGCTCGGTGCCGGCCACCACGGCCGGGCAGGTGGCCCGAGCCTTTGCCGACGGGGCCGGACCCGCCCTCATCGTCGACGGGGGGACCTGTGACCGCTCACCCTCGACCGTGGCGGACTGCCTCGGCCCCACCGTCCGGTGTCTGCGTCAGGGGACGGTGGCCTGGGAAGACATCGTGACGGCGCTGTCCGGCCCGACAGCCGCTGGCCGCCGACCATGACCGAGATGCAGGCGGACGGCCCACCTGCTTCGACAGGCGTGTCGCCAGCGGGGGCGGTGATGAGCCCCCAGCCGACCGTCGACCCACCGGTGACTACCGAAGGAGAGAACGCGGACGCTCCTGATTCGGGACACCCCGATTCGGGTGAACCGGAGCCCGCCGACCCAGATTCCGGCGACCATGAGGCCGTCTTCCATCTGGGCAACCGGCCGCCACTGACCGGTATGCGCGCCTTCATCATCATCACCATCCTCATCTACCACTCCAACTTCAAGACCCTGCCTGGTGCGTGGTCGACCATTTCGGCCTTCTTCGTTCTGAGCGGCTTCCTCATCACCTCGATGCTCATGGGCGAGCACCGGCGAACAGGCAGGATCAACATCGGTCATTTCTATGCACGGCGGGCCCTCCGGCTCCTGCCCCCGCTGTTCATCACCGTCGCCCTGCTCGGCATCTACGCCGCATTCGTTTTCGTGCCCGACGCCGGACCCCGTGTCTGGGGTGACGTGCTGGCCGCCGTCTTCTACTACGCCGACTTCCGGTCGGCGTCCGGGCACGAGCCCTTCCTCGGCTACTTGGCCCAGGCCTGGTCACTTTCGATCGAGGAACAGTTCTACGTGGTGTGGTCGCTTCTGCTGCTGGTGGCCATCGGGGTGGGCAAACGCGCCGCCGCCTACGCCGTGGCCGTCTCCGGACTGGTGGCCAGCATCGTCTACGCCTCCTGGTCGATCGTGACAGCCCCCCACTTCACCCAGACCCTGGCCAATCAGGTCTATTTCAGCTTCGGCACCCGGATCGACGCCCTCTTCTTCGGGTGCCTCCTCGGACTGATCGCCACCGGTGGGCACCTCAACCGGCCCTCCCCGTGGCTGCGCTGGACCACGGCGGTGCTGGCCCTGGCTTCGACCGGCGTGCTGGTGGCCACGGCGGCAGAAGTGTCCTACAACAGCCGACCGGCCCTCCTGTGGTGGCTTCCGGTTTCCATCGTGGCCTCGGCTCTGATCATCGTCTACTTCGTGGTCTGTCCCGGTGGGCTCGGTTCTCGCTTCGTGGGACTGGCCCCGTTCGTTCTGGTCGGCAATCTGACCTACACCATCTATCTGGTGCACTGGCCGGTGTACGTGGCCCTCAGCCCCTCGACCACCGGCTGGTCCTACTGGCCCCTCGAACTGGTCCGGCTGGCCATCATCTTCGGCGTGGCCCTGCTCAGTTGGTTCCTGGTCGAGCGTCCGCTCATGAGGTGGCGTAGACGGGCCCTGGCCTGAGCTGAGGGCGGGACGGCAGAGCCCGGCGGAACCCCACGGGTCGGTGTCCGCTACCATCACCATTCCGGGGGCGATGACGTAAGGGGAGGCCCGGCGTGTTCTCGAAAATCGTCGTGGGTACCGACGGATCCGACACGGCGGCCGAAGCCGTCGTCCTGGCCGCCCAGCTGGCCCGTCAGAACGGCTCCACCCTCCACGTGGTGGTGGGGGTCCACACCTCGGCTGTGCCCTCGGGGGGGGCCAGTGTCTCACCTCCGTCACCGCGTGCCGTCCAGCTGAAGGAGGCGGCCCAGGCCATGCTGGAGGGGATCGTGGAGGATGTCAACGAGCTCGATGTCGAGATCCATACCGGATCGGGCAACCCGGCCGATGTCATCGTGCGGGTGGCCGATGAAGTTGGGGCCGACCTGATCGTGGTGGGCAGCAAGGGAATGCAGGGGACCCGCCGGATACTGGGTTCAGTCCCCAACAGCGTGGCTCACAAGGCCGGCTGCCATGTGCTGGTGGCCAAGACCACCTGAGCAGCGGCCCCCGGCCCGCCTGCCGTTGGTTGTGGCGGGGTTGACGTTCACCCCTCGGAGAAGGGACACTGGATGGCGTATGGAGACAGAGGCCGCATTCGCCGGAAAGGTAATCATTATCGACTAGGCGCATACCTGACCGGTGTGTGCCTTTCGACCGTCCACTTGGTGGACGGTTTTTCAATTGGCAGACCAACCTGACGACGGCCTCACCGACGACCGCCCGGGTACCGGCGGGACGACCAGACAAGTATGACGACACAAACGGACAGACCAGGACGAGACAGACCATGACGAGACAGACCATGACGAGACAGACCATGACGAGACAGACCATGACGAGACAAACGGATACGGACGAAGGAACCCGACAGTGAGTAGCTACAGAGTGGGGGTGATCGGAGGGGACGGCATCGGCCCTGAGGTGGTGGCCGAGGCCCTCAAGGTGGTGGCGGCCGCCGGGGTCTCCCTCGAATGCATCCATTATGACCTGGGTGCCGATCGTTACATCCGTACCGGCGAGATCCTTCCCGATCCGGTGCTCGAGGAGCTGCGGCGCACGGACGCCATCCTGCTGGGCGCGGTGGGACCGCCGGTCGGATCCGACGCCGTCCCCCCGGGGGCCCTGGAGCGGGGTCTGCTCCTCCGCCTGCGATTCGAACTCGACCTCTATGTCAATCTGCGCCCTTTCACCGGGGTGCCCGGCGCCCCGGCGCCCGAGTGCGATCTGGTGGTGGTGCGCGAGAACACCGAAGGGACGTACGCCGGCGAAGGCGGCTTCCTACGGCGGGGGACCCCTTACGAGGTGGCCACCCAGGGATCGGTCAACACCCGGCACGGGGTGGAGCGGTGTGCTCGCTTCGCCTTCGCCCTGGCCACCGAACGGCCCCGTCACCACCTGACCCTGGTCCACAAGACCAACGTGCTGACCTTTGCCGGCGACCTCTGGCAGCGCACGGTCAACGAGATCTCCCCCGACTATCCGTTGGTCACCCGCGACTACAACCACGTCGATGCCACCTGCATCTACCTGGTCGAGGATCCGCTTCGTTATGACGTGATCGTCACCGACAACCTCTTCGGGGACATCATCACCGACCTGGCCGGAGCCATAGCCGGGGGGATCGGGTATGCCGCGTCGGCCAACCTCAACCCGGACCGCACCGGCCCCTCCCTGTTCGAGCCGGTGCACGGGGCGGCCCACGACATCGCCGGCACCGGAAAGGCCAACCCGGCCGCCGCCATACGCTCCGCCGCCCTGATGCTCGATCACCTCGGTGAGAGCTCGGCGGCCGACAAGGTCACCCAGGCAGTCGCCGATTTCATCGCATCCGACCCCGATCCCTCACTCACCACCGCCGCAATTGGCGATGCCATCGCAGAAAGGCTCTGAGCCATGCCTCTGACCCCCACCGAAAAGATCTGGATGGATGGTGAGCTGGTCGACTGGGCCGATGCCACCGTGCACGTGCTCACCCACACCATGCACTACGGATCGGGCGTCTTCGAAGGCATCCGCGCCTATCCCACCTCGCGGGGTGTGGCGGTGTTCCGCCTGCGCGAGCACATCGAGCGGCTCCTGGTTTCGGCCAAGGTGTTCATGATCGACGTCCCCTACACGGCCGACGCCCTGATCGACGCCACCCGCACCGTGGTCCGGGTCAACGGTCTCGATGACGGGTGCTACATCCGTCCCCTCGTCTACCTGGGCTATGGCGAGATGGGCCTGAACCCCATGCCCTGTCCGGTCAATGTGTCAATTGCCGCCTGGCCGTGGGGGACCTATCTGGGCGACGAGGGGCTGACCAACGGCGTCTCCATGAAGATCAGCTCATGGCGCCGGCACGACCCCAACGCCGTCCCTACCGCGGCCAAGGGCACCGGGATGTACATCAACTCGTCGCTGGCCAAGGTCGAGGCGCTCAAGGCCGGTTACGACGAGGCCATCCTGCTCGCCCCCGACGGGAAGGTCAGCGAGTGCACCGGCGAGAACATCTTCATCGTCCAAAAGGGACGGCTGATCACCCCCCCCACCTCGGACAGCGGAGCGTTGGAGGGGATCACCCAGGCGTCGATCACCACCATCGCCCGCGACTTGGGCTACACGGTGGACAGTGAACCGATCATCCGCACCGATCTCTACACCGCAGACGAGGCTTTCCTGACCGGCACGGCCGCCGAAGTGGTGCCGATCCGGTCGGTGGACGACCGGGCGGTGGGAACCGGCAAGCCCGGCCCGATCACCCAGAAGCTGCAGCAGGCCTACTTCGCCACCGTGCGGGGGGAAGTCGACCAGTACAAGGACTGGCTCGATTATGTCGAGTGACGGCCCCACTCTCAACGACGAGTCGTTCCGCCAGCGACAGGTTGTCGCCGGTCACTCCCACTCCCACGGCACCGGGGTCACCCATACCCACCCGCTCACCCCCGGTCAGCATGCCCACGCCCGGGGCAAGGAGGGCCACGGGGCAGAGACCAGCGGCGGACATGACTTCGACCTACCCGCCCTGCCCGATGCCGTCGACGTCTTCGACACCACCCTGCGGGACGGGTCGCAACAGGAGGGCCTGTCCCTGACCGTCGACGACAAGCTGAAGGTGGCCGAGCAACTCGACCATCTGGGGGTTACCTTCATCGAAGGAGGGTGGCCGGGGGCCAACCCCAAGGACGCCGAGTTCTTTGCCCGGGCCCCGACCGAGCTCTCCCTCCACCGGTCCACTCTGGTGGCCTTCGGGTCCACCCGTCGGGCCGGGGTCAAGGCTGACGTCGACGAGACCCTCCGCCATCTGGTCAACGCCCAGACCGAGGCGGTCTGCATCGTGGCCAAATCGTCAGAGGTACACGTGGTCGATGCCCTTCGCACCACGCTCGACGAAGCGGTGGCCATGGTGGCCGATTCGGTCACCTTTCTCCGGGAGAACGACATGCGGGTCTTCCTCGACGCGGAGCACTTCTTCGACGGGTACAAAGCCAATCCCGCCTTCGCCGCCCGCATCCTGCGGGCCGCCGAGGAGGCGGGGGCGGAGACCCTGGTGCTGTGCGACACCAACGGCGGCACCCTGCCGTACGAGGTCGAGCGCATCGTCGGGCACGTCCTCGGGGGCTTCGCCACCCAGGTCGGTGTCCACTTCCACAACGACAGCGGGTGCGCCGTGGCCAACTCGTTGGCCGCCGTGGCCCAGGGCGCAACCCACGTGCAGGGATGTGTGAACGGCTACGGAGAACGTGCCGGCAACACCGATCTTTCGGCTGCCATCCCCGACCTCGCCCTCAAGCTCCGGGTCGACACCATCCCCTCCGACCGGCTGACCCTGCTCACCCCGGTGACCCACCACATTGCCGAGCTGGTCAACATCGCCCCCAATCCTCAACAGCCCTTTGTGGGCACGTCGGTCTTCGCCCATAAAGCGGGACTGCACACCTCGGCCATCGCCCGTCGGTCGGACGCCTACGAGCACATCACTCCCGACCTGGTGGGCAACGGCACTCGTTTCGTGGTGTCGGAGATGGCCGGGCGATCGACCCTCGCCCTCAAGGCCGAGGAACTGGGCCTGACCCTCGACTCGGACGCCATGTCCGCCGTTCTCGATTCGCTCAAGCGTCTCGAGTACGAGGGGTACCACTTCGAGGTGGCCGACGGATCGCTCGAGTTGCTGCTGAGGAGCTCGACCGGATGGGTGCAGGACTTCTTCGAACTCGAGTCCTACCGGGTCATCGCCGATCAAGGCGACGGGCTATCCACCGAGGCCACGGTCAAGATCATGGTCGGTGACCAACGCATCGTGGCCACCGCCGAGGGGAACGGCCCGGTCAACGCCCTCGACGGGGCCGTACGGGCCGCCATCGGGTCCCACTATCCGTCTCTTTCCGGGATGCACTTGGTGGACTACCGGGTCCGTGTGCTCGACTCGGCCAGGGGCACCGGTTCGGTGACCAGGGTGCTCATCGATTCGACCGACGGCAACCGGACCTGGACCACCATCGGGGTATCGGAGAACATCATTGCCGCCTCGTGGCAGGCCCTGTCCGACTCGATCGTCTTCGGCCTGCTCCACGCCGGGGCCACAGCCACCGCCTAGTGAGGTCCGGGTCAGGGGCTACGGTGAGGGTTCGGTCGCGGCCAAGCCTGTACCGACAACGAGGAGCTCTTCTGTGACCCAGCCCAGTTTCGTGCCGATCGGGGAGGCCGATCAGGTTCGACCTGCCTACCAGCTGACGGTGCCCAGTATCTGGACCCAGTCGCGTCCGTCCGAACTCACGAGCGCGGTAAGGCCGGTCGGTCCCCAGCTCGGCAGCCCCGGGCCCGATCAGGGCTTCGCCCTCAAGTTGGCGCACCGGTTCCTGGACCGGCTGATCCTGTCCTCAGGCGAGTCCGCCGAGGATGCCGTAGCCGGTTGCACGGCGGTGGGTATGCGGCGTTGTGCGCGGTTCGGGCGAGCCCCGGCTATCTACGACCTGACCTTCGCCTTCACCCTGTGGGGGTTCCTGGGTGGCGCGCCGGACGACCTGGTGATCTGGCGTGGGCCGTTGTTCCGGTCGGCGTCCCACCACTACCTGGCCCAGAGGGACATCGCCGACAGTGTGCGTGAGGAGACCCTGCGACTCACCCCTGAGGCGGTGGCCGAACGCTTGGACGACTGGCGTTCGTTGCTGGTCGTCCCTGACCGGGTCTGACGACTGGAAGGTGGGTAGGCCCATACGGAGGTTGAGTCACCCCGGGCCCGCACCGCGCCTCTGACCTCCGTCAGCTGAACAGTGGGTGACCGCTGCCCGCGGCGGTCAGCGAGACTTACGCCAGCGGCGCTTGGCGGTCGGTGCCCCGATGGTGGCGCCGGTGACTCCGGCCGCCACCGACTGCCCGTCGCCACGCTTGGTGCCCGATCCCGACTTGGTCGGCGACGATGGCGCCCTTCCATTGCGTTCGTCGGCACCGTCGTACTTGACCGACACCGAGTCAGCCAGATGCGAGCCCTCCATGGCCTTCTGGAACAGATCGGGGAATTGGGGTCCCACCCGCCGATCCGCCTGACCCTGCCACCGTTTCGGGCCGTTGGTGCCGTCCGCCGGCGGTTCCGGGTTTCGTCGATCAGGTGCGGTGGCCACGGCAGCCTCTTTCTTCGCCGATGGGTGCAGTTCAGGCGGATACCACTTGCCGTCACTGGCAATCCACCAGCCTGGCCCCTCGGGTTTATCACTCATACGGCTGCCTCCACTACTTTGCGTGGTCATTCGAATGAAATAAATGTTAGCCGTCGATCGGCAAAAAGTCAGATGCCCTTATGTCGACAGCTTCGGGACCTCCCTTGAGCACCGATCATGAGCAGGGGTGGGCGGACGCACGTCTGCGGTCCGAGGGCCGTCGTGCCTGGTCGTCGGGGGTGCCGTGTGGAGAAGCCACGGGGAGGCGTCGGGCTCGTGACTAGCGTGGGGGGATGGATTCGCCTGCCTTCGACCTGACCGACGCCCACCGCCAGTTCCGCGACAGCCTTCGTCGGTTCGCCGATGACCGTATCGCCCCCAATGCTGCCGAGGCTGACAGGGAGGCGGTTTTCCCTCAGAAATCGTTCGACGCCTGCGTCGAGCTCGAGTTGCCCTCGCTCGGCATTCCCGTGGCTTACGGGGGTGCCGGGGCCGACATGGTGACCCAGGCCATCATGGCCGAGGAGCTGGCTCGGGTGTGTGCTTCGACGGCGCTGACCATGCTCATCTCCAAGCTCAGCATGCTGCCCGTCATGAACTGGGGCTCCGAGGAGCTGAAACGCCGCTACCTTCCCCGGGTGGCCTCGGGCCAGTGGCAGGGCAGCTACTGCCTGTCGGAGGCGGATGCGGGCAGCGATGTCGCTGCCATGCGGACCCGGGCCATCCGTGACGGGGACCACTACCGGCTCACCGGCGCCAAGCACTGGATCACCAATGCCGGCATCTCCGACCTTTACACGGTCTTCGCCGTCACCGATCCGGAGGCGGGGAGGCGGGGCATCACCTGCTTCGTGGTGGAAGCCGACTGGGGGGTCGAGGTTGCGCCGCACGAAGACAAGATGGGGCTACGCGGCAGCCCCACAGCCGGGGTCTCCTTCGACGACCTACGGATCCCGATCGCCAACCGGGTGGGCGAGGAAGGGATGGGGTTCACCATCGCCATGCACACCCTCGATCGGAGCCGACCCACCATCGGCGCCCAGGCGGTGGGTATCGCCCAAGGGGCCATCGATGCCGCTGCTGCCTACATGAAGGAACGCATCGCCTTCGGCAAGCCCATTGCCGATCTACAAGGCCTGCGCTTCATGCTGGCTGATATGGCCATGCACACCGAGGCGGCCCGCACGCTCATCTACCGGGCCTGCTCCCTGGTCGATGGCGACGATCCGGAGGGAACGCTGACCATGATCGGGGCTATGGCCAAGTGCTTCGCTTCGGACACGGCCATGGCCGTTACCACCGATGCCGTCCAGTTGTTCGGTGGGTACGGCTATACCAAGGACTTTCCCGTCGAGCGGTTCATGCGCGACGCCAAAATCACCCAGATCTACGAGGGCACCAACCAGATCCAGCGGGTGGTCATGGCCAAGAAGCTGCTCGGATAGGGTTCTGGCGCCTTTGGTGGGAGCCGATTGCTCGCAGTTCTGGTCAGGGGTAAGCGCGAAGCGGAACGGGTCGCCGGCGAACTGACCCTTCGGCGCAGGAGCGAGACCGGCACGGGCACTGTCTGGGAGCTGCTCGAGCTCTGGATTGACGAACGCACGTCGTCCTGTCGCGTCGGTGAGACCGTACCTGAGGGGTGAGCCCGACTTCGGCTTGTCCCTCTGGCACATGACAGCCGACCAGTGGTCTGACGAGGAAGGGTGACGTTCGAGGGTGAGCGGGTTGACGTTCGGGCTGAAGTTGACGCACCATCGGCCGGTTCGTTGGAGGTCTGCGATCGTCGAGGTGACCCGGTTCGTCCCAATAACGCGATTCCTCGATGAAGCGTCCCGCGTGGCGCCTATGGGCGAGGGATCCGGACCGCCGTCTCGGCGCTCACCCGAAAGAGTCCGCGGCAACAACGGGTCCGTTCAGGTGAGACCTTCCCATCGAGCCGATGAACGGCCCTGACCCATACGCGAACACGCCGCCGTCAGCAGCGACCAGCCAATAGCCGAGGTGATCGTCGCGGGCGGTCGAGGCGACCACCGGAGCGTTGAGATGTACGCCGCCGGTCGAGCCGAGGAATGGAGCGGAGAAAGTAAAGACACCTCCGTCGCTCGCCACCAGTGACTCGCGGCCAGCGAACTGCCCATGATCGAATCCGAGTGGGCATCGTCGAGTTATGGCTTTGCCTCTGGTGGTGGTTTTGCACCTGTGGCGATCTCCGTTCGGTCGGTTAGGACACCAACAGGTGGTCGGGCCAATCGTTCGGTCGCTCTGGCTTGCGTTCAGCTATAGGGCGTGACGCCAGGTGTCACAGTAAAGGTGATATTGAAACTGAATGCGGGGAACGGAATGGGCAACCCCGCAGAACCAATGCAGGTCTGTCCTACTACCACCATCGGGCTTTGAGCGCTCAGCGTTTCTGGAGTCGAACTGGTGGGTGGCTGGTTGGTGACGTTCGTCCCGACTGACCAGTACGCAGGAGTGCCGGCCCCGTTGGAGCTGTAGAAGGCGGCGCTCCCGCCATGGACGCAGGGGCTGAAGTTGCCGGTAAGCAGCGCCGATGTGGCCGCCACGGTCGAACCGCTTGGAAGCTCGGTATTGCCAGTCGTATAGACAGTCGTAGACGCTCCAGCTGGCACGCTAGCGCTCCAGTTGTAAGTCTGTGTTCCTGGTCCCACCGGGCCCTCAGGGCCTTGCGAGTTCCAGGAGATGGAGGTGGCTCCCGACCGACAAGTTGGGGAGCTTGTTCCCACTTGGGTTAGCTTCCCGGCCTTCAGACAGGCGTAATACGTCACAGCCGGGCCACCAGCGGATGCCTGTGTTACTCCGAACGCCACACTGGCAGCGAGTACAGAGCAGATTGCAAATCCAAGGATCATCGATCTGAACTTCACGGAATGCCGCCTCCTTTGTCGGCAGCGCGTCCGCCAACCCTCAGAACTATATGTAAGACTCCCTCCCCTTGCCCAAGGGCTCCCGTTCCACAGACCAATGTCCCGAGAGCCCTCCGTGAACGCCTGGCTCGTGACATGCTGCGGACAGACACGATCGTCGGAGTCATTGACCAGATTGGAACGTGGGAATCGAACGTCCCTTGCCTCGGTCATCAGGGGGACACACTCGAAACGCGCCCAGCTTCGAGCGCCTCGCTCGTTGGGCTTCACGGAAGTACAAGCGGTTGCATCATCACCACCTCCGGGGCAGCGAGATGGTTGCAGAGCGTCGCTCGACGTGATCCGACTGTCTTCGCTCACTGGCGGCTCGGTATACGGCCGTCACGCTGGATGATGGGAGCCGGATGAGTCGAGAGGCTCACGTCCGGTTCTGAGAGAACCGGGGGGTGAAATTCCCCCGGCCCTCGCCCCGCCCTTGGGCTAGGCATCCGGCCGGTACTCCTCGGATGCAGGTCCGACAAGGGAGGGTGTGCTCCCAAGCCCTTTGCCCATCATGGGGAGATTCAGCTGGCACGGGCCTTAACAGGGAGGATCCAGGGTATCGAGGATGAGAGCGAAGCCCCCTTTCGCCTCAGTTAACGACAGGTAACTCCCCCGTGTTCTTGCTTTTCTAGAACAGATCTAACGTCCACATGTCCTTAGACTCTTCGCCACTGAGTGCTTGGGCTCTTCGACCAGTCCAGGGATGACAAGGGTGCCTGCAACCAAATCACACTCCCGGTCGTTGGAGTAGGTGTGGACCAGACATTAGATCAGAGCGTCAGCCCCGGAGACGGTGACGTCGATCCATTCATTGTCTTCTACCGGAGCGAGTATCCCGGAATGGTTCGTCTGGCCCATGCACTCACGGGAGATCCTGGTGCCGCAGAGGACATCGTGCAAGAGGCTTTCCTTCGCGTCCATGGTCGTCTGGTTGGAATAAATGCACCTGGTGGCTACCTGCGGACAACGGTCGTCAACCTTTGCCGCGACCGCGAACGGAGACGGCATCGCGAACAGGGTCTCGGACTGAGGACGGAGTCCCGCCCGCCCCTCTCGATGGATGCCATGGAGATGATGGACGTCCTTCTTCGGCTGCCCTACCGCCAGCGGGCAGTCCTGGTTCTCCGCTACTGGGCTGACTGGACGGAAGCTGACATCGCGGAAGCGCTGCGCTGCCGTCCCGGAACCGTGAAAGCCCTCGCGTCGCGTGGGTTGGCTCACCTGAGGAGGGAGGTCGAACCGTCATGACGGATCCCCTCGAAGGTCGGTTGCGTCGTGCGCTGGACGAGCTGGCGATGTCGACACCGCTGACCAACTCCGAGCGACCGCGGAAGGCGGAGCACCCGAGCTCTGCCCCCTCCACCGAGGCGTGGCCTTCCCAACCACAACCCAGTGCCAACGACGAGGGTGGCCCACCTCAGCGCCCGCCGTGGATGGATGTGAAGATCCTTGCCTTGGCCACTTGCGTCGTCCTTCTGGTCGTTGCCGTCGTCACAGTCGGTTTGCACCATCAGGGAACGAAGCCCCACAAGCGGATAACGACGTCAACGTCCACGACGACGCCACCCACAACCACAGTGCCGGAACCGGTGCCAACAACGACGATCCCACCGACATCGACTACTGCTCCCGTTCGACCGGCTGGCTACACGGCGGCTCTGGCCTCATGGGAAGCGGGGACTCATGTACCTACCTTTCAGGGATCCACCTATTTGCTCCAAGCAGCCTCCGACCTGGCCAACGCCGTCAACTCCGGGAGCGGGGACACGTCCGGGTACACCACCGCCGTCACCGAGCTGAGGCAGATGGCCACCGTGTACGGAGGGGCCGGGCTCGACGCTACCCAGGCAGCTGAGCTAACCACGGACGCAACTGCGCTCAACAAGTTCTTCGGCACGAGCGGTGCCTATGGAAGCGCCTACTGACGCGCCATTGAGCAGCGGACTCACGGCCGGGCTTCAGTGGAACAAATCGGAAGCCTCCTTGCCGGAATCGCCGATGAGACCCGATAGGAACGGGTGACCATTGGCCGGGTATCAATTATCGCCGGCTGAGGGTCGCGTTATCTTTGTTCAGAAGCGATAGGTGCTAGCGGTCAGCGCACTGCCCATCAACCGCCCTTGAAGGATGTTCATCCCAGCGGTCGGGGCTGGCACGAGCATCTGAGTCGGGGAGCCGCTACTGACTACACCTGTTGGAGGGGTGGAAGTGGGGCGGGGGTTCCAACTAGGCGGCGTCGACCCTCAACGGGCGTGATGCCTCGACTATGGAGGTGACAGATGGATCGGAACAAGCTGGTGGGGGCTGCTGTGGTCGTGCTGCTTTCGTTAGGCGGTGTGGTGATTGCGGGTGGTACTGCATCCGCAATGCCGCTGCCCAAAGCGGTGGGCTCGGTGTCGTGCACCGTCACCGGTACGGGAAAGTTCGCCCCCAAGCTGACCCCCGCTGGGACCCATGTCACCGCTGTGAAGACGACGTTCAAGGGCGCCGCCCCGACGTCGGGAGGCTGTTCCGGTACGACTAGCGTTCCGAATTCTACGGGTTCGCTCACTCCCATCACCATCTACAGCGCGACCTTCAAAGGTGCTGGCTTTTACAGCGGACCCCTGAACGCCAACTCGTGCTCGGTGTTCTCGACGACCGATGCAGTCGGGACCATCAAGATGAAGATCAAGTGGATCGCCTCAATGGCCATCGCTCCAACGGTACTGACCTTCACTTCCGGGGGTCCGGCTGTCACCGTGGGAGCGACCGACACCATCACGTTGCCCTCTGGAGCCACCATTGCCGCCACCGGCTCGTTCTCAGCACCCCTGCCTCCTGCGGTTCTAGCTATGGTGACCAACATTGTCGGAGCGTGCTCGGCGACCTGGGGCCCTTACGCTGCCTACACCTTCGGGGTCGGCTCTAGCTTCTCGGTCTGACGTCACGCGGGCAGGGTGACTGCACCCTGCCCGCGCCACTTCCGAGTGCTCCTCGTGGCTGCGGCGTTCATTGCCAGCCCACTTGCCGTGCCTAGGCATGACCTACACCGCTGTGGACGAACCGGAAATACTCACCGGGTTCAACGTAGAAGGATTCGGCGTAGTGGGCCACCACGGTGACCCCTACGGGCTGCCCAGCCTGTCTCGACTTGGATACAGTGGGTCACAATGGCGGAAATTCGCACGGGGGGCCGGGGGAGCAGGCCACGCCTGGCCCGGGCGGAACTGCGCTCGATGCTCCTCGAGGCGGCACTCGATATTCTGCGTGAGGAAGGTCTTCAAACCGGATCCGTGAATATCACTTTCAAGCGCGTCTGCGACCGGGTCCAGGTGCGCACGGGCATCCATGTAACCAACGGCTCCGTCATCAAGCGAATCTGGGAGAACCAGGCCGAGTTCCAAGCCGACGTCCTTGTGGCAGTGGCGAACGACCAGTCTCGGCCGGAGCTCGCCCTCATCTTCGATGCCCTCGGACCTCTTCTAGACGAAGCTGTCCTTTCGAATTCGGGGTCACGAGCCCGGCTCGTGCAACAGGTGTGCCGAGTAGGCGGTCAGGCCAACAGCATCGCCACGGCCGAGTCGCCCAACTATCCGCTCTGGATGCATGTGGTGGCGACGGCCATTACGACCTCACACGCAGAACAGCGGGAACGGATCTTGCTGCCCCTCCGCGAGGGATACACGTCGTTCACCAAGATGTGGGAGGAGAGCTTCGCCGCATTGGCAGCCCTCCTTGGATTGCGGATCCGGGCTGATTCGGAGATGTCAGAGTTCGTGATGGTGCTCGCTGCGTTGGACCAGGGATTCTCCCTCCGCCACCACATCAACGGCAAGATCGAGTTCGTCACCCGGCCGACCGGGCCAAACGGGGAGAACGAGGACTGGACGCTATTCGCCCTCGGGCTCGAGGCGCTTGTACACCAGTTCTTCGAGATCGACCCCGAATGGCAACCAGAGCCCAGGGACGTCGCGGACAGCGAGGATCTACGCCGCCACTGAGGCGGGCCGATTGCGCCGATGCACCATGCCCTGAGCCCCCGCATGGCGAGACGCTAGGGCACGGTCATCGGGTGTTGGGAATCCGCCGCCCGCAAGTAGGTATTAGGCACTCAGCCCAACATTGCAACTCAAAGTTGCAACAGACTCCACGGAGAATCATGCCTGCGCCCAGGCGCCCCAACCACCGGCAGTGGGATTGCTGCTTGATCAGGACAGCCGCTCAATTATTTGGATTACCTCGTCAGGGCGGTAGCCCTGAATCCGGCAATACTCGACGAGGTCACGGATGCGCTTGACCACGGCACTGCGCTCGGGCGTCCCCGCTACCGTGATCCCCCTGCCACGCTGAAAGTCGAGCAGTCCCTCAGCTCGGAGGATTCGCAAGGCACGTAGCACGGTGTTCTTGTTGACCCCGAGAACTGCGGCCAGGTCTTTCGCAAGCGGTAGACGCTCACCCGGGCCTGCTTCACCGTCAGCGATGGCCCGTCGAATCTCGGCAGCGACCTGGTCGTGAAGCGCCATCGTCTCGGTTCGGTCGATCTTGACATCAATCATAGTGCTAGTCATAGTAGTTCTATGTCTGTTGCAGTGCTAGATCCCCCGACGACGAATGATCTTGAGCCACTCCCTGAGTCGCTCGTTGCAGAAGTCACCGATCTCTTCGAGGAAGCTCGACGGCGACGACGGAGGCGGGTTGTGCTCAGCACAGTGATCGTGTGCGTAACGCTCTCTTTGGGAGTGTGGTTCTTGATTGCCGGCGGAGCCAGCAGGTGGTTCGGAGGACCACCTGCTCACTCCAGTAGCAAAGGACCAACCGGGGGAACGACGACGCACCTCCGGTCACCGCCACCACATCCACTGCCTGCTCAGGGTCGACCTGTGTGTGTCAAGGGAATCACTTCCCTGGCGCCACACGACACCGCAACAAGCGCTTCGCTGCTCCCGTGTTTCGAAGCCCCGAAATTTCCAAAGGGGGTAGCGACATTTCCCTCGCCATGACCCGTGTCCCACGACGCCGGCTGAGAGTCACGCTCGACTGGGGGTCAAGCCCATGCGGACCACGCTGGCCGATCTCGCCCTCTTCCCACCGAACGATTCCCCAAACGCGCGTCCCTGGTCATTCGGTATCCCTTCAAGCCATCGAGTCCCGAGTCATGTCCAGGTTTTGTCTGGGCCAGGTACGGCGCTCCGTCCGCCAGCCGTGAGTGCGTTACCGACGGACGAGTGCTTGCCTACCGCTAGCTTCCATCGACCGACACTTGCGGGCACCCGCACCGGCACTTCATCAGTACCCGCTGCCGCTCGTGGTGCTCGTGGTTGAATCGGTCGGAGTCGCCGAACCTGACACCTTTACGACGGAGAATCCAGCGACGCCCTCTCCCGTGACGTGACCAGACGAGTCCTGCACGAAGGTGTAGACAGGTGAGCCGTTGTACGTCACCTGGTATGAGCCATCCGCTTGCTTCACTGTGCTGAGCGTTCCGCTCACACCGGTGCCGGTCGGCTTCGTGCTCGCGGGAACCGTAAGAGCCGGCCACGCCGAAGCGCAGCTACCCGTACAGGTGCCGCTGAGCGTGTAGAGCGGCTTCCCACTGCTGTCGGTGAGAATGGCACCGTAGGTGGGGACGGTCATCACCTTCACGACCGCAGTGGTTCTGGCAGACCCGGACGGGGTCGAGGTCGTCGCCGTCGTCGAGGTTCCGCTGCCGCCGGAGCTGCAAGCCGCCGCCAGCAGGGCTATAGCACCAAGGCCACTCAGCAACGCGCCCTTATGGCGGGGAACGTCTTTCGATCCTTGAGGTCGATGCATTCCATTCCCGTTGAGCTGATCACGCGTCATGGCGATCGATCTCCTCGCGCTCTCGATGGTCGTGCACGGATGCTCTATCCGGGCAGTTCCTTATTGTCTCTTGTTCAATGGTGCGACCATTGGTGAGGCCAGTCAAGGGTCGTCTCACGGTTTCTGACTTTCCGACCGGTGCAAGGAAGCCCCGCTTCCCCGTGTGGCCGACACTGCCCCAGACCACCGGCTTTGGCGTCTATGAAACTGGACGAGACCACTGTGTGCGTGCTGCCGTTCGTGAGCAAGATTCCAACGCCTGATGTACCGAATCGGTGGCCAACGCCACCTCCTTTGGAAATTCGGCCTGACCGTTGCCTGGTTACCTTGAAAGTGATCGTATTGATCGCAATCGGCCATGCACACTCCACGACGATGGGCGCCTAAAGGGCCCGCTGGATCAGCCGGTCCGTCATTCGTTCGACTTCACGTTCAATGCTGGAAAGAAGTGATCAACGGCGGGCGAACCGCCAGGGTTCAGCGTGCCTTCATCCGACTGTCTCCGTTGCCGGTCGCGTTCGATGATGAGGTCTTCCGTCGAGGCACTGAGATCCCGGGGCCCGGACCGCCCTCTACTGACTGAGACGGGCCGGGACGGCCCTCTACTGACTGAGACGGCCCGGGACGGCCCTCTACTGACTGAGCGGTAGAGGGCGACCGTACAGGGCCAAGACGTCAGACCCGGAGCGAAACGGCGGGATTTCGCTCGACGGGCCCGGCGACTGATTTGGCTGTACCCCGCACGGAGGTGTCCAAACATTGCCAGGTCCGCTGCCCTGGGCAAATTGCGCCGCGGACCTGGCGTGATAACCCTTCCCCTTTGTTTGTATTCGCAAACGTCGGGCCTCACCGGAGTGGGTCCTGGTCGCACAGCGCCAACGGGCGCGGGTAGGTGCTCGGCCGAGCTGGTAGGTGCGCGATCCGAATGGAGCTCGGGGCTCCGCTCGAGTGCGCTGCTCTCTAGTGAGCTGCCCTAGCCATCTCCCACACCGAGATGTGCTTTCTGCTGTTCGCCGTAAAGGGCTCCCGGTCCCAGCTACTCCATCGCTGGCAAAGGGTCATTCCCGCAATGCGCGCCATCAAGTCCAGTTCGGACGGCCACACGAACCGGTACGGCATCGAATGGACCACTCCTCTGCCCTTGCTAACCCAGTAGTGATGAGAAACACCTTGTTGAGAGGCGATGTCGATCTCGTCGAACCCGAGATGCGGTGGGTCCACCGTAAAAGCCCGGACGGTTTCGCCGGGCGGGAGCCGCTGGAGCGGCGGTACCTCCAGCTCGATCACAAACAGCCCACCCGGTTCCAGGTGCCTGGCCACGTTGCAGAAGCACTCGACCTGTTCGTCCTGGGTGGTCTGGTTGGTGATGGTGTTGTACACGAGATAGGCCAGCCTGAAGGTGCCCTCCGCCCGGGCCGAGGCGAAGTCACCGATCGTCACAGCGACATTCTCTGCATCCGGCTTGGCTCGCAGGCGGGCCACCATGGCCGGCGATAGCTCGATCCCGTGCACCCGGACACCCCGCCGGCTGAGCGGCAGGGCTATGCGGCCGGTGCCGATGCCGAGCTCGAGGGCGGAACCACCTTCGGCGAGATCGGCCAGAAAGCTCACGATCGGATCAACAACGGCCGGATCGAAAATGGCCAGATCGAGGTCGTAGTTCTCTGCTATTTGCCCACCGAAGTAATTCTTTTTGGTCACCGGAAGCACTCTATTCACCAATCTCCTGACGCTGGCTGGCCCAGAGGCGCCGGACCCTCCGCTCGGACCGCCCCTCGTGGTGCCGGGAGAGACAGCACGAATACCAGCCAAGGCCAAAAGTCAAGGGCAAATTGCTTCTGGAGCCGGCTTCGATTAGAAAAGTGTTGCGCAGGGAGATGGGGATTGCTATGGCGATGAGGGTGTACGGCGGAAATTCCTATTGGGCGGTGGGGGCGAGGCGATCCCCGGTGCGGCTGAGGCGGAGACCAGTGCGGCCACTTATCCTCGGTGCGCTGCTGATCTTGGCCAGCGCGTTGGGTCCGGCCCTGGTGGCTGTCGCCCCGCCGGCGGCAGCCAGTCCTGTGCCGACCGCGGAGTTGTCGTGGGGCTCCGGTTCTTACGGGGAGCTCGGCAATGGCACAACGACAGCAGCCCAGACCGCACCGGTCTCGGTGTCCCTACCGAACGGGGTGACACCCACGGCCATCGCCGGCGGAGGTGACACCGGCTACGCCATCGGTTCCGACGGCAACCTCTACGCCTGGGGTTTGGCTTACTACGGCGAGCTCGGCAACGGCACGACATCCAATGCACAGACCACACCGGTGACGGTATCCCTGCCGGTGACGCCCACGGCCATCGCCGGGGGAGCCGACACCGGTTACGCCATCGGCTCCGACGGCAACGTCTACGCCTGGGGCGCCGGCGGTAACGGCGAACTCGGCAACGGCACGACCACCTCGATCCAGACGACGCCGGTGCAGGTGTCCCTGCCGAACGGAGTGACGGCCACCGCCATCGCCGCGGGAGCCGACACCGCTTACGCCATCGGCTCCGACGGCAAACTCTACGCCTGGGGCGCCGGTGGTAACGGCGAACTCGGCAACGGCACGACCACCTCGACCCAGTCGACGCCGGTGCAGGTATCCCTGCCGGTCAAGCCCACGGCCATCGCCGCCGGTCAGGACACCGGCTACGCCATCGGCTCCGACGGCAACCTCTACGCCTGGGGCTACGGCGGTTACGGTGAGCTCGGCAACGGCACGACATCTCAACAGACCACCCCGGTCACGGTCACCTTTCCCAACGGGGTGACACCCACGGCCGTCGCCGCCGGAGTCGACACCGCCTACGCCATCGGCTCCGACAGCAACCTCTACGCCTGGGGTGCCGGTGGTGTCAGCCAGCTGGGCAACGGCACGACGACAGCTCAACAGACGGTTCCGGTGACCGTGTCCCTTCCGGGCGGGGTCACGCCCACGGCCATCGCCGCCGGGCAGGACAGCGGCTACGCCATCGGCTCCGACGGCGACCTCTTCGCCTGGGGCTACAACAACGCAGGCCAGCTGGGCAACGGCACCACCACCCAACAGCCGACCCCGGTCACGGTGTCTCTCCCGACCGGGTTCGTCCCGACCGCCCTCGGGCCCGACGATGATTCCACCACCGGTTTCGTGATCGTACGCCCGGAGGTCACACTGGCCCAGCCCAGCCCGGAACAGGTCACCATCAACCCGGGGGCCGGCTACTCGGGTCAGCTCGAGGTGTCCAACCTGCCGGTCGGTGGGGGACAGCTCACGTGGTCCACCACGACGAGCTCGCCCAACGTCACGGTCTCCTCCGGCGGAGCAGTGACCGTGCCCGACTCGGTGATCACCCCGGGGACCACGACCATCGGTGGGGAGGTCACCGACGCCGTGGGGGACAGCGGGCCCTGGTCCTTCCAGCTCACTGTCAACAACCCCTCGATGCCCTTGGCCATAACCACCACATTCCTGCCCAACGGGACGGTCGGGACTCCCTATGCGACGACCGTGCAGGCGGCCGGAGGCAACTCGCCCTACCGGCTCTGGTACGTGGCCGGCGGGAGCATGCCCCGTGGCCTGCACTTCAACACGTTCACTGGCCTGCTGTCGGGCGTGCCTTCCCACGCGGGCACCCACACCATCAAGTTCCGGGTCAGGGACACCAAGGTCTCTCGGGGCACTCCTGTCAATCGGGCCACCGCCACCCTCACCATCACCATCCTGAGCGCCTGACCACCATTCGGGACCCGAGAAGGATTCCGCCCCGGCTGCGGCTGACCCAGTTGGCGGTGGTCGGCTAGGGATTCGGTGAACCAGCTTGGCGTCGGTCGACATCGGCTGACAGACCCGGTTTGGTTGTGACGTCGTCCAGGCCAACAGTTCAGAGTGCGCCGACGGCCCGGGCGAAGACCAGTGTCGTGATCTGATCGGTGGAAGTGTCGATGAGCTCGACCAGAACGGGCGCATCCTGGCCGGTACCCAGGAGTCTGCTATGGGTGCGCACCGGGCCCATCTCCGTCCGCCGGAGGTATCGGAGGTCCAGGTCGGTCACCACTACGGGCGACTCGAAACGAGTGGCCAGAAGATCCTCGGCGGCGGCTTCAGCCACCAGGGCGACCATCGCCCCCTGCAGGGTGCCTGCGGGATTGCGGAGGGCCGATGTGACCTCGACCTGGACCACGCCCTGCGCCGCATCGATTACCTCAATGCCAGCCTCTTCGCGCAGGGGTCGTGTGAGCGACCCCGGATCGTGGAAAAGCACGGGAATGTGCCCGATCGGCACATTCGGTTTTGGCGGATCAGTCGCTTTCCGCGCGATTTTGGTGAACCCGATGGCCCCGGTGGCGATGGGCTCTCCTCTGTCGGTTCTCAATTCGACCAGGCAGGTGCCGGTGCGCCGGCCCTGGCGCACGATGGTGTTGGTGGCGTCAATGCGCTCAGGAGCGGGCAAGAGACGCATCCGAACCGACATGTCCGAGGTGAGCGTCCATACATCAGCGTCCTGATCCAAAGGGATCCCGGCCACCACATCGATGATGAAGGAGAGGACACTGGCCCGGACGACGCCGTGGTGCAGACTCTCCCTCTGCGGTGTGAGTTCGAGAACCAGATCGCCCTCCTCGACTCGAGCCGTCACCCCGAGCCGGCCGGGGAGGGACATCCCCGGACCCGATACGTCTGTCATCTGGTCTCCAAAGTCGACATGAGTTTTAGATGGTAACGGCGCCGGACCCCATTGCCGGTATTCGGCGCTCTCTCGGCGGATCCGTCTCCCCCAAGCCGGTCACCTCCGCACGTGGTCGCTGGGGCCAGCCGGGCGCCCAGAGACGAGAGCCTCTCGAGGACGGCCGATTGCGCTGACTGAACCGATCGGAGGGACACGGCCAACAATGGCTGTCCGAGCGGGATTTTCGGGGCGGGACGCCCACGTCGGGACGCGTGGCGTGGTGGTGCCTCCCTCCAGCGAAAATAAAACGAACCTTTCTGACCGACCAAGCGTCACTGTATACAGGGAAGTACGTCTGTATCGGATACAGGAGCGGTGAGGGTCACTCAATGAGCGGACACGGGGAGGTCGGCGGTCTCGAGGCATGGCTCGAGGAGAGCTATGCCCGTTCGTTCCGCACGGCGTGTTTGATACTCGGCAATCGCTTCGACGCAGAGGAAGCAGTCCAGGAGGCTTTCTTGCGAGCATGGAGGTTCCGGGCATCCCTGGCCGGTGGTGCCGACTTCAAGCCCTGGCTCTACCGGGTCGTCGTCAATTCCTGCAACTCAAAGCTGCGCCAAGAAATTCCTCATCGGGACCACCGATCGGATGACGCCGGTCTTGCCGTCACGTCGGTTTCCGGAGACACTCCGGCCCGCGTGGCCCTGTCGGCGGACATGGCTCGTGCCCTACAGGATTTGCCCCTTCACCTTCGGGTTGTCATTGTCCTCCGCTACTACGCCGATCTGAGCGAACGTGAGATCGCCACCGCTATCGGTCGACGGCAGGGGACAGTGAAATCCCGTCTCCACGAGGCTCGACGACTGCTTGCCGAGCATCCGGCGTTGCAGGCGGCGGGGGGACTCGACAACCCGATCGATTCGGAGGTCCTCCCATGACCATGATCGACGAGAACGGGCTGAGGGAGATGCTTCGCCTCGATGCCGAAAGTATCGAGATACCCGAGGGAGGGCCCGAACGGATTCTGGCCGCATCCCGGGCAACGACCACCCAGTCGCGACGACGACGTCCGCACCTCACCCTGCCTCACCTGCGTTGGAGCGGGGGACGCCGCATTGTGGTGGCAGCCGTCGTCCTCCTGGTGGTGGGCGGGGTCACTCTCTCGCTCCTGGTACTCAACCCGGGTCGGTCGCCCGTCACGACAACGGCGTCATCGAGTGGGAGTTCAACGGCCAGCGGAGCCATCTCGCCCGGTGCCGCGGTCCCGACCCCCGCTAGGACGGGGGCGGCCCACGCACCCATCGCTTCCGGTGCCCCGGCGACCTCGACGCCCTCCAACTCCATACCCCCGCTTCCATCGGGAGCCGTTGGTCAATCTCCCAAGGTCGAGGCGAACGGGTCGATTAGCCTGACTATTGCCAACGGAAGAATCCAGCAAGTGCTGTCCAAGCTCACTGCCCTGGCGTCGGGTGCAGGAGGATTCGTGGCCAGCACTCAAGCACAGACTGGTTCTGAGGGATCGACCTCGCCATCGTCGGGAACCATCGTCCTCCAGGTTCCCCAGCCGGCCTTCGGAACGGTTGTCGCCCAGGTGCAGCAGGTCGGCCACGCCACTTCGGTCACCACCACCTCGAGCAATGTCACCGGGCAGTACGTGGACCTCCAAGCCCGCATCACCGCCCTCGAGGCGAGTCGCCAGCAGTACCTCACCATCATGGCTCAGGCCACGTCGATTGGCGACATACTGGCCGTCCAGAGCCAACTGGATGCCATCCAGAGCCAGATTGAGCAGCTCCAGGGACAGCTCTCGGTCCTCGACAACGAGACCACCTACGGGAGTCTTACCGTGAACCTCAACGAGGCCGGTAGACGTCCGGTCCCACTGGTGCAGCCGGCAACAGGGCTGCGCAAAGCATGGGACGACGGGATCGGCGGATTCGTCTCCAGCTTCGAGTGGCTCATCCGGATTGCCGGCACGGCGCTCTTCGTTCTGCTCTGTCTGGCCGCGTTGCTCCTGTTGGGCCGATGGGGATGGCGGGCGACCCGACGGAGGATGCTCTGAGTTTCCCGCTCCCATCCCACGATTGCGGGTGGGAGCGGCTCGCTCGACAGGCGCTCGGGAATAGCTGACAACCGCAGTAGCCTGCGTTCCTGTGGATACCGAGGACATCGCCCTGGCGGATCGAGTGGCGATGGACGATCTGCTCACCCGTTACGCCACGGCCATCGACACTCGGGACTGGGACCTGCTCGACTCGGTGTTCACCGACGACGCCCAGCTTGACTACCGGTCGGCCGGTGGCATCGAAGGAAGCTACCTCGAGGTGCGTCGATGGCTGGCCGAGGTGCTACCCATCTTCGACGTGACCCAACACCTCGTCGTCAATCGCCAATTCATGACGGACGGCGGTGGTGTTCGAGCCAGCTCATGTTTCCTCAATGTCAATCGATTGCAGGTCGGAGGAGAGCCCTGGCTCTTCACGGTGGGTGGGCAATACCACGATCGGCTCGTCTGCCTGGCCGGCGGTTGGCGCATAGCACGGCGCATCGAGCACACGCTGTGGTGGGACAATCCGATGCCGGGGCTCCCGAAGATCCCACCCCCCATTGCCGGCCTGCCCGACAGCTAAGCGTGAATCTGGCCGGCGTCGTTCTCACCGATGACGGCCGGGCAGGTAAACCCACCTTCGGGGAATTAGCGATCAGGCTCACACGCCCGTGGGGCTCCGAGGCCAACGTCCCTCAGCAGTGCCTTGGTCAGCGAACCCATCCGGTCCACGGGGAGGTGATCGGGGTCCAACCATGCCACCTCTGACGTCTCGTCGCCGTCGGCCCTGGGCGTACCGGCTGTAACCTTGGCATCAAAGACAGCGGCGACATATGAGGTCATGTCGCCGTTCGGATAGGTGACACGGTATTCAGGCCCGCCCAGAACTGCTCGTACCGGGCCGAGTTCAAGCGTGACCCCTGCTTCCTCTCGGGCCTCCCTGAGTGCGGCTTGCTCCGGTGACTCGTCGGGCTCCACCGCGCCACCTATGGTGGCCCATTGGCCTGAGTCGATCAGCCGGACGAAGAGGATCCAGCCGCGCTCGTCCGTCGGCAGCACGGCCACCGAAGGAAGGACCAACAGCTGGGTCCCGACCATCTGGCGAAGCCGTGCGATGTAGGGAGAGATAGCCATCGGACCAAGCTAGTGGGCGGGCATCGAGCGCTGATCTGGGTCGACGTCTCCGTCACCTCGAGACGCCGGACTCTTGGAGCGCAGCCCTCACGGCTCAGAGGATGGCGTCGATCTGGGACAGTGCTGCGGCCATGCCCTCTTCCATCCCCATGGTCAGCATGCGGTCCATGGCCTCGGTTGTAGGAAACGACGTGGTCACCACCATGAGCGTCCCACCGGCGGGGAGCACGGTCAGGGCGACCCCAATGGTCATGACGGGCATCTCGGGATCGGGAGTGCCGGTGTCATCGGCGAACCCGTCCTCGAAGATCAGGCTGAAGGGCGGATCAACCGACAGCACTCGCCACCATCCATGGGGTTGATCGCCCTCCGGCCCAGTCATGAAGTACGACACGCGGCCGCCGGGGCTTATGTCGTGGTCGACGAATGTGGCCGGGTAGGTCGGTGGTCCCCACCATCGTTCGAGCTGGCGCGGGTCCTCCCACAAGCGCCACACGCTCTTGAGGTCGGCCGCGAACTCGGCGGTGATCGTCATCGTCCTCGCCTCGTCGTCCTTTTGAACACTGGTGACCGTCATCGGGTACCTCCTCTTTCTGCTCCTCCGTCTGGGATTTCAGCCAGAACCTCGCCAAATCGATCGAGACGATGGCGCCACATCGCTTCGATCCTTTCGAGCACGTCCACCGCCCGACGAATGGGTTCGATGTTGGCTCGAACCAACTGCTGGCGCCCGTGCCGACGTTTTGTCACCAGATCTGCTCCGGGACGGCGACATACTGCTGGACGGCGGCAAAGCTGATCGGATAGAAGTTGGCCAGAGCCGACACGGAGAACTCGGCTTGAAGGGAACGCATGACGATGTCCCGCCTGGTGGCGTCGGCAAAGGCCGTGAAGAGGTCGTCGGTTCGATCGTCCCGGTAATCTACAACTATATGGTTGTAGATTACCCACCTGTCGAAACGATTGCAAGATGCAAAGTTCAAGCGTCGCCTCCGTCGTGCCATCGACTGCCCGGGCCCGGGGATCGCCGATGGACCGCCATTAGTGTTGCCTGATCATGAGAGCGCACGGCGACCTGATCGCATCTGGTCGCGATGCCGATATCTTTGCATGCGGCTCGAATCAGGTCCTCCGGCGATCGCGCAACAGGCGGTCGATGGCCGTTGAAGCGCAAACAATGGAGTTCGTCCGATCCTGCGGCTATCCCGCCCCCCATGTGTCCGAAGTCAGTGACGATGGACTCGATCTCGTAATGGAGCGGGTCGACGGCCCGACAATGGTCGACGCCATGACGGCACGCCCGTGGCGGATCGGGAGGATGGCGAGCCAGTTGGCCGATCTCCATGTGGCTCTGCACGAGTTGTCTGCTCCGTCGTGGTTGAAGCCGGCATCGTGTGGAGAGGGCGATCGTGTCCTCCATATGGACCTGCATCCGCTCAACGTCCTCATGACTCCGTCCGGCCCGGTGGTCATCGACTGGACCAATGCCAGTCGGGGAGACCCATCGGTAGACGTGACAGTGACCTGGGTCCTCATGGTGGCAGGTGAGATTCCAACAGGCAGGCTGGAAGCGGTTGTCACACGGTTGGGACGCAGGGTGCTCGTCCGGGCGTTTCTGAAGCCGTTTGCCGGGGAACAGCTTCTCTCGGCTCTGTCCGAGGTGGTCCCGTGGAAGTGCAAGGATCCCAATATGAGTGATCTCGAGCGGGCCCGTATGTGGGCGCTGCTCGCTCGTCAATCTGCCTGAGTGCCTGCCGCCCCGCGGCCTTGCCGGCCTGATCGGTCCATCCGACCCAACTCGTGGCCGCGCACAAAGGTGGCCTGGTATCGAGCGTCTCAACACGACCAGAGGGGCCGTTACAGTTGCCGACGGTGACGAGTTCGAGAGACCTGGTGGTGAGGGAGATGGATCCCTCCGAGATAGGCATCCGGATCGACTACTTCCACAACGCGCCTGATCCCTATCTCCGGAGCCTCGGTGTCGACCGGGCGTCGCTACCCACACCGGCGGCATGGCGCTCGACCTACACGGCGGACTGGGCCCTGCCCATGCAGGAGAGGAAGGGCCTGGCCCTGCTCTGGCAACTCGACGGCAGAGCAGTGGGGTTCAGCTCGTCGGACCGGATCGTCTTCGGCGTGGAGGCGTACATGCATCTCCACCTTCTCGAGGCCGATAACCGGCAGAAGGGTCTGGGGTCCGAATTCGTCAAGAAGTCGGCTGAGTACTACTTCCGGGTCCTCCAGCTCGAACGCCTGTTGTGTGAACCGAATGCCTTCAACATTGCCCCCAACCGGACCCTCCAGAGGGCAGGGTTTCGCTACGTGTTGACCCACGAGACCCAGCCCGGGCCCATCAACTTCTTTCAGGCGACCACACGCTGGGTCATGGACAGACCCGATCGGAGTTCGTGATCTCTCACCAGTTCACCCGCTCGAGATCACATTGCATCAAAACCAGGTCCCGCCGCCGCCCGAATTTTTCGCCTACCCCGGGCATCCGGGCCACTTCATCGAATCCCAATCCGGAATGGAACTCGATCGACCGGATATTGGACCCGTCGATGGCTGCGACCATGACCCGTTTTCCTTGAAGGCGAGCGTTGGTCGCCAGTGCGGAGATCAGAGACCGACCGACACCACGACCCCACCGTGGCTCGGCCACATGAATGGAGTGCTCAACGGTGAACCGGTAGCCGGGCCATCGCCTCGAATCTCGAAAATCGCCGTACGATGCCACCCCCACCACCACCTGGCCCTCGCAGGCCACGATCACCGGCTCACCGGCCGCCTGCTTCTGGGAGAGCCAGAGGCGTCGACTCTCGGTGGTGTGTGGTGATTCCGTCCATTCGTAGGTAGTCGATCCGATGTGAGCGTTGACTATGTCGGTGATGGCCGGAACGTCCGTTTCGGTTGCCGCTCGAGTCGAATGCATTCTCGGGAGATTTTACGTGTCGGTGGTCGCCCGCCTGCACATCCACCGTCCCGTGGCCGGCCCGGCGTCAGTCGAAGGGTGAGCGAGATGATGTTGACGGAATCAAGATTGACCTCGGCCCGTTGGGCACTCACCATGAGTCCATGACCGAATTGGCGCGGACACTGCTGGGTGCCTTTCAACAGTCTCTCGGTGACCCGCTGGCTCCTGTCTCCGTAAGCTTCTCGGCTGGTGGCTCACTGCCTTCGGTGTTCGCAGTGAGTGATCTTGCCCAGTCGTCAATGGCCGCCGCCGGCGCCGCCCTCGCCACACTGGTGGCCGTACGTGACGGTGGTAGCGCTCCCCGCGTAGCGGTCGACAGAGATCTGGCCTCGGCCTGGTTCCTTCTCTCCATCCGACCGCAGGACTGGAGCCTGCCGCCGCCCTGGGACGCTGTGGCCGGCGACTACGCCACCGCTGACGGTTGGGTCAAGGTGCACACCAATGCCCTCCGGCACCGAGCCGCCGCCCTGTCTGTGTTGGGGGTACCGGCCGACCGCGCCGCGGTGGCGAAGGCCGTCCGATCGTGGACCGCCACCGAGTTGGAAGGGGCCGTGGTCTCCGCCGGCGGTGCGGCGGCGGCCATGCGTTCACTCACTGACTGGAAGCGCCACCCGCAAGGAAGAGCAGTGGGCAGTGAGCCCCTCCTGTACTGCGAGCGAACGTCGGTGGCCGCCCGGGCCAGCCGGTTTTCGGCGGGGAGGGATCGACCTCTCGCCGGCCTTCGGGTGCTGGACCTCACCCGGGTCCTCGCCGGTCCCGTCGCCACCCGGCTTCTGGCCGGGTGGGGGGCGGAAGTACTGAGGATCGACCCCCCGGACTGGGATGAACCCGCCCTCGTTCCTGAAGTCACCTTGGGTAAACGGTGTGCCCGCATCGATCTGCGAACGCCCGTCGGAAAGGAGCGTTTCCTCGACCTGCTCAGCACGGCGGACGTTCTCGTGCACGGCTACCGCTCCGATGCCCTTGCCCGGTTGGGACTCGGTGAGGAGGTGCGTGAACAGGTTCGTCCGGGGCTGGTCGATGTGACCCTCGACGCCTACGGGTGGACCGGCCCCTGGGTAACCCGTCGCGGATTCGACAGCCTGGTCCAGATGAGTGCCGGCATTGCCGATGCCGGTCGCCTGGCAGTCGGCACCGATCGACCTGTGCCTCTTCCAGTGCAGGCGCTCGACCACGCCACCGGCTATCTGGTGGCCGCCGCCGTCATCGTCGGTGTCACTCTGCGCCACGTCGACCGGCGAGGCAGCCGGTGGCGAACTTCGCTGGCCCGTATGGCCGCTCAGCTGATCGACGCCGGACTGACCGACATGCCCGACGGTGACGGTGACCTTCCCACACCCGCCGTACCCGGTGACGCCGTCGAGCTGACGTGGTGGGGGAAGGCACTGCGCCTGCCGCCACCCATGATGGTGACCGGAGCCCCGTTGTCCTGGCCCCTCCCCGCCCGCCCCCTTGGTGCCGACCGGGCCCGTTGGCAGGACGACTAAGAGCCCTTCCCCAAAGCACCGGGCCATCGCCGTCCGCAGTCCGGCCGGCCACGGGAAAGCACCGGCGCCGCCGTGCACGACCCTCTGGCCAGGGCATTCCCGTTGCCCGGTTCCCATCCCCGGGTTAGAGTGACTCGCCATGGAGAGACTCTCCGCCCTGGATCGAGCGCTCCTGGCCTGCGAGACTCCCAACCAACAGCTGAACGTCTTGGCCATCATGGTGATGGAGCCCGACCCCGACGTGCCCCGTTCGGAGTACTACCGGATCGCCCGGGACCGGATCGCCGAGCGGATACCACTGGTCCCCGCACTGCGACGGCGTCTCCGTTCACTGCCCGGGTGGGGATACCCGATCTGGGAAGACGATCCCCATCTTGTGGTCGACGCCCATATTCACCAGGCCATACTCCCGGCGCCCGGCGATCTCCGGGAGCTCAGCAAGCTGGCCGGCGAGATCGGGTCCCGCCCGCTGCAAAGGGATCGCCCCCTGTGGGAGATGTGGTTGGTCACCGGGCTCGAGGAGGGTAGGAACGCCACCATCTGCAAGGTCCACCACGCATTGCTCGACGGTACCTCCGGGCTCGGTTCGCTGGCCGCCTTCTTCGACCTCGAGCCCCACGCAGAACCCCTGGACATCCCCACCGTTCCTCCGAGTCCCTCCCTCTCCACTCTCGAGCTGATCAACGAGTCCCTTGATGCATCGGCCCGCTGGCGACAGGGGCTGCTCAAAGCTGGTCCCCGGGTATTCGACATGATGCGTTCGGTAAGCGGACAGGCACGTCGCCCGGATCGTGATCCCGCTCTGGCCCTCCCATTCTCCGGACCGAAACTCACGATGAGCGGACCGCTCACCGCCCGGCGGTCGGTCGAGCTGACGTCGATCGGGCTCGACCGACTCAAGCCACTGCGTCGTGCTTTTGACGTGACCCTCAACGACGTACTCGTCGCTCTGTGCACCGGCACCATTCGTTCGTACCTGGAGTACCTCGACGAGTTGCCCGACGTCCCGCTGGTGGCGGCTGTTCCCGTTTCCGAACGCGGGCTGGAGGACAAGCCGGAGGGAAACAAGTTCTCCTCGATGTTCTACAGCCTCCCGGTGCACATCAAGGATCCGGCGGAGCGGATCGAGTACATCTCCCGCTCCTCCGGGCTGGCCAAGGAATTCTACGAGCAGGCCGGGCGAGAGTCGCTGCAATCGTTGGCGGCGTTGGCCCCGCCTCTGATGATCGGGCCGGCCATGAACGCGTTTTCCGCGTTGCGGCGGGTCGTCGATGTCGTACCACCCGTGGCCAACGTCATGATCTCGAATGTCAGAGGGGTGGACTTCCCTTTGTGGGTGGCTGGGGGGAAGGTGACCAAGATGCTCCCGATGGGTCCGCTGCTGGAAGGGGCGGCCCTCAACATCACCGCCGCCAGCTATCTGGACTCGGTCAGTTTCGGCTTTCAGGTCTGTCCTGATCTCATCCCCGATGTCGAGCAGCTCGCCGACGGCATCCACGACACGCTGATCGAGCTCGAGGCGGTCGCCGCCGTCAGCTGATGGGCCGAGCCGGAAGGCCCCGTCTCACCGTCCTTCGATCTTTGCCTGATAGGCCGATTGGATCTGCGGAAGCATCAGGGTGGTTGCCGTCGCCCCCTTGGCCACGATGTCCACCGCCCGGGTGAAGTCGACCCAGGTGAACTCGGCCAGGTCGACGTCCACCCGGACGTCCGCCGTGAGCCCCTTGAATTTTCCGAGTTCATGCTGGGTTATCTGGAGGGAGTTCATGAAGATGTCCAGTACGTGCGGCGCACCCACACCCTCACTCAACGAGGCCAGCGGGTTGAGCCGGCTGATAACTTCGGACGCCTTGGACATGGCCGTCTTCACGTTGCGGTCCAGCTCGGGAACGACATTGACGGCGATGACCATGTCCGCCCCCATTTCCCCTGCGACGTCGGCAGGCACCGGATCGACGATGGCCCCATCGACCAGGAACCTCCCTTCGTGGCGGGCCGGGGCGAACAGCATGGGGATGGACGAGCTGGCCCGGAAAGCGGCATCGAGGCGTCCGGTGCCGATGACCACCCTCTCGCCCGATTGGATGTCGGTGGCCACGGTCCGACAGGGCAAGACGAGCTCATCGAAGCCGGTGATGGGCAGGAGGCCGGCAAAGGTGCTCACCATCTTCCGACCGTCCATCAGGCCGGTTCCCGACAGCGAGATATCGACGGCGCCCAATGCGTTGCGGACGTTGCCGAGCTCCTTGGCCACGGCACGGAGGTCAGCCCCGGTCATTCCGCCGGCATAGCCGATGGCCACGATCGAGCCCATGCTCGTTCCGGCTACCAGATCAACGGGAATGCCCGCTTGGTCCAGGGCATACAGGACTCCGATGTGGGCGATCCCGAAGGCAGCGCCCCCGCCGAGGGCGATTCCCACGGTGGCTCCCAAGATCTTTCGCACCAATCGTCCGAGGACCCGGGAAGCCGGATGGCCGCTGTCGATGAGAGTCAGCGGACGGGTCGGTCTTCGCACCGCGGCGAACTCCGGGACGTCGGGCACCACGAAGGGCTCACAGTGGTTCAGCGCCATGGGCGGCGTGGATGAGCTGTGCCGGTTGACCACCTGGAGGACCCGTGCCCCCGAGGCGATCGAAGGGCCCGGCTGGTCGGTGATCTGTACGACGTACTCACAGGCAGACAGGCGGCCAATTCTACCGCCCCCCGGGGGATCGGGGGAAGATCGATCACCAGGAGCCTGATGCTCTCGCCCATCTGATTGAGCAGGGCATCGACCGTCGATGCCAGCCCCTCCCCGCTCAAAGAGCCGTCGACGGCCACGTCGATGACCGAGGGGCCCTCTCCGCTGTCGGTCTTCCGCTTGGACAGGCCCTTACCGCTGACAATGGAGCGGACCGATGCGCCGCTGTCGCCCATCCGGGCCAACAGTGTCTTGCACCCCAGCTGTTCCTGGGCCAGCTCGGACACGGCCGCCGCTACCAGGCTGGCCCCCGGGACTCCGGGCTCGGCCACCACGCCCACCACGATGGTGCCACGGGCAACCGGGCGCCGGCGGGCCAAGGATGCGGCTCGCCGCGAGAGCGGCCCAGCCAGGTTGGCCAGCAGGGTGACGTCGTCGCGTACGACCCTGCGGAACTCTGGTTTTTCCAGAACCAGAACGCGAGCCGTCCTACTGCAGGTCACCGTGGCCGACCGCCGCTCATCCAGGATCAGTGCCATCTCGCCCACGCACTCGCCGGGTTCGACCCGACCGACGAGGACCTCGGCACCGCTCCGGTCGAGGCCCCACACATCGAGGCGACCACTGGCCACGATCAGAAGCTCGTGGCCCTCGTCACCGGCCCGCCACAATGTGTCGCCCCGGCTGTAGGTCCTCTCCGACAGACGATCGGACAGCGCCATGAGGTCTGTCTCGGAGAACTGGGAGAAGATCGGTGTCGCCCGCAACAGCTCGACGAAACGCCCGTCCCGATCGGGTCCCGGCTCGCCGGCGCCAGTTCCTGCGCCGCCCGGCGGTTCGGGGACCATGCCGCCGTTCACCCGCTCGTCCCCCGGCGGGCGTCAACGCTCACTGCTGCCCGGTACCTTGCGCGGCCACGAAGTCGGCCGTGCCGGTCAGGAAGCCCTGTACGTCTGCTGCCTTGCCCGATGCGAACGCCGCGAAATACTCGGGGACATAGACCTGGATGGCGCCGGTGTCGAGGGCGTCGAAGACCCCGGTGACCAGATCGCTGACCGGCACCGACTCCACCGCGGCGATGACCGGGTCGTTGTCGGGCAGGGAGAACAGTTCGGTATCGACCAGGCCGGGGTAGACCACCAGCACCTTGATACCGGTCTGCCAGAGGTCGACGGCCATCGACTCGCTGAAGGCGGTGAGTGCTGCCTTGGACGCGTCATAGGCGGACTCGCCCGGGGCGCTCAGCGTGGCGGCGATGGAGGAGACGTTGATGATGCGCCCGCTGCCCCGCTCGAGCATGTGGGGCAAGAGGGCAAGAGTGAGCCTGACCGGGCTGAGGTAGTTGATGTTCATGACCGCGGCCACGGTGGCCGGGTCGAGCTTGGTCACGTGCCGGCGCTTGGGGATGCCGGCGTTGTTGACCAGGATGTCGACACGGCCCATCTCGTCAGTGGCTCGGGCCGCCAGATCGTCGACGGCGGCCGGATCGGCGAGGTCGGTGACCCACCGTCGTGAGTCGGGGGAGTGGGCGCGGCAGCGAGCCAGCACCTCGTCGAGCCGGTCCTCCCGACGGGCACAGATTCCCACCACCGCTCCCCGTCGGGCGAATTCCTCAGCCAGTCCGGCACCGATTCCCGAAGATGCACCGGTCACCAGGACCCGCTGGCCGGCCACGTCAATCGCCATGATTCCCCTTTGCGCGCTCGTGCCCCGAGGGCATGATACGCATCGCAGCCGATGCCGGCCCACCTGCCGTCAATCTTCACCGCCGCAGTGCTCAGCTGGACTGTTTCACGGTGACGGTGAACCCGGGGAACTGCCCGGCAGCCGGCGTCGGGATGGTGGCTGTGGTGTGCCCGTCGAACTGGTTCTTGAGTTGGAGCACTGTGTAGAACTGGACGATCGGCCAGAATCGCTGGGCGGGGAGATCGGACTTCTGACATCCGTTGATGCCGAAGGTGGCCAGGGTCGGAGAGATCAGGTGCTTGGCTACCGCGTAACTGATGAGGCCGCCACCCGAACGGATGGCCACGCAGATGTCGGTGTAGGTGTTGTGGCCCTCCCCCGAGATCTCGATCAATGATTTGGGCCCCGGGAACGAGTCGTAGGTGGACCTGACCGATGCCGGCGGCACCACCTTGTCCCCCTCTGCCCCGATGAGCATGACCGGCTTGTCGGCCGGCTTGCCGGCCGGTGCCACCGGCGCCCACCCGACGGCAGTGGACACCACCGGGGAGTCGAGGGCGTCGAAGGCGGTCTGTCCGCCGGCGGAGTGACCGGTAGAAGCCACCTTGTGCGGGTTGGCCACACCGTGGAGCACCGAGGTCGACGATGCCGACGCCTGCTCGACGGCGTGGAGGGAGGATTCCATGACGGCGCTGTCCATGGCCGCGGTGTCCTTGACCTTGGATCCGAGCACCTGGGCCGCCAGTCCCCGTTCGAGATAGTCGGCGCTCACCACCACGTAGCCCCATGAGGCGATGCCGGTGAGGAGGTTCGAGTAGTACAGACGCTCGCCGCCGTACCCGTGGCTGAACAGGACGATGGGATAGGGGCCCGTAGTGGAGGCCGGTGGATCGAGATAGGCGTCCACCGTGGTCGTGTCGTTGTACTGGGCTGGGACGACGCCCTGGAGGGCGGCCGGGAGGGTGGACGCCTCGGTGTAGCTGAACCGCGGGTGGCCGGCCACACCGGCTGGATCGGCCGGGTAGTAGACGGTGGCCGAGCGCTCGCCGAACACCGGTCCGGCCGAACCCAGGTCGAGGGTGGTCACCCCGACGGCGTCCGGCCCGGTGTGCTGGTAGGGCGGGGGAGCGGCCGCCGGCGTGTTGGACGAACAGCCTGCGGCCAGCACGGCCAGGGCAATGGCCAGGGCTGCTCCGGCCCACGCGGCAGGACGGGCCTTCTGCATGCTTGTTCCCCCTGGTCGGTCTTGATCCCTTCGGCTGGGACCGAGGGAATATTACTGCGACGGTTGCACGCCGGTGGACCAGCGGACATATCAGCGGACGGGTTTGGCCTGGTCGGCCCGTCGCCGGCAGCCCACAGTAGAACCGGTTCTATACTTGCCACCGTGCTGGTCCAGCCCGGACCACAACATCCAGCAGCGCTCGGAAGGACGACGAGCCTGAACCTCCGAAGGGGGACCCCGCAATGGCCCAGCCGGTGATTGTCGACGCAGCACGCTCTCCGATCGGGAAGCGGAACGGGTGGCTGTCCGGGTTCCACGCCGCCGAGCTCCTAGGCAACGTCCAGGTCGAATTGGTCAAGAGGGCCGGGGTCGATCCCGGTGATGTCGAACAGATCGTGGGTGGGTGCGTCACCCAGGCCGGCGAGCAGGCCTCCAACGTGACCCGCACGGCGTGGCTGAGCCAGGGCCTGCCTTATGAAGTGGCCGCCACCACCATCGACTGTCAGTGCGGCTCGGCTCAGCAGGCCAACAACTTCGTGGCCAACCTGATCAGCGCCGACGCCATCGAGACCGGCATTGCCTGCGGCGTGGAGGCCATGAGCCGGGTCGGTCTCGGGGCCAACGCCTACAACGGCCCGGGCAAGTCGCGGCCCGAGGACTTCCCCTGGGACATGCCCGACCAGTTCGGGGCGGCCGAGCGCATCGCCACCAAGTACGGGATCACCCGCGACGATGTCGATTGGCTGGGATTCGAGTCCCAGCGCAAGGCGGCGGTGGCGGTGGCCGAAAGCCGTTTCGACCGGGAGATCGTGCCCCTCGAGGCCCCGGTCGTGGGGGCCGATGGACCCACCGGGGAGAAGGCCCTGGTGGCCAAGGACCAGGGTCCCCGGGACACCACCCGTGAGGGGCTGGCCGGTCTCAAGCCCGTCCTTCCCGACGGGATGCACACGGCCGGCAACAGCTCACAGATCTCCGACGGTGCCGCTGCCGTCCTGTGGATGTCGCAACGCCGGGCCGGCGAAGTCGGGCTGCGCCCCCGGGCTCGCATTGTGGCTCAGACCCTGGTCGGATCCGACCCCTATTACCACCTGGACGGCCCCATCCTGGCCACCGCCGATGTCTTGCGCAAAGCAGGCATGACCATGTCGGACATCGACATCTTCGAGGTGAACGAGGCGTTCGCCTCGGTCGTCCTGGCGTGGGGGAAGGTGCACGAGGTCGACTGGGACAAGGTCAACGTCAACGGTGGTGCCATCGCCCTCGGGCACCCGGTCGGTTCGACCGGTGCCCGGCTCATCACCACCGCTCTTCACGAGCTCGAGCGCTCGGACAAGAACCTGGCCCTGGTCACCATGTGCTGCGGCGGAGCCTTGGCTACCGGGACCATCATCGAGCGGATCTGACACGGCTGGTCGGGGTTGCCACCGACGGAGGGTGCTCCGACCGGTGGCGTCAGATGTCGGGCCTCAGCCAGCCCGCGCCCGTCCCGGCGGGAGCGGCCCGGACAGGCGGTCACCACGCGGCGGCCGGGACGTCGGCGGCGCGGTGGCCGCTGGTCGGACCAACGCCGTGCCCACCACCACCATGACCAGGCCGATGAGGGCGAGCACGTCGGAGGCGCGGATGTTGGGATACCCGTGGTACTCGGGGAGAACGGGAAAGAGAAGGGCCAGGGCCACTCCCATCTGGATGGTGCGCGCTCCGATGTCCCTCCGCTCCAGGGTGACGATGACCAACGGTAGAAGAAGGACGGCGTAATAGGCCCACGCGAACGTGAAGCAAAGGGTCATACCCACCAGTAGGGGTGCGGTGAACCAGATGGCCTCCTCGCCGGGGCCGCCGATCGGACGGAGCCACCGCTGCCGGCACACAGCCACGCAGGCCAGACCGGCCACCACCCGCACCGCGTCGACCACACCGACCGGCAGGGACAGGATGTGTCCGATGCCGCTGATCGATACGTTGACGACGAGCGAGTTGGCCGAGGTGACCGTGTTCAGCACATCGTGAACGAACTTGTCGGGGCTGCCATTGAGAGCGATGGCCACCAGGGCCACACAGCTGAGAACGACAGGGATGGCCACGGCCACCGTCAGGTCCCGCCACAGGCGGCGCACCAGTAGAACGAGCAGCAGCGGCACCAGGAGCGGTTTGATGGTGAGAGAGATGCCGAGGACGACGGCCGCTGCCGTAGTGTGGCCGCGGTCGATGCAGAGAAAGAACGCCGCCGCCAGCGGCACCAGCAAAAGGGTGAAGTTCTCGTAGTTGGAGACCACGCCGACCTGTCCGGCCACCACCAGCAACAGGACCACCCCGGCAACGGGTCGCGAGCCGAGGGACCGCCCGGTGATGCGGGTGACCGCCCACAAGGCGTAGCCCGCTCCAACGAACTGGACCACATAGAGGATCGGGCGGGCCAGGCGGAGGGGCAGGATGGCCAGGGGGAGTACCAGGACGAGGCAACCGGGCAGGTAGTCGAACTTGCCCCACTGCGCCCGGTGGTGAAGGAGGGTGCGGTCGGAAGTCAAAATATTGGCGAAATCCAGTCCGAAAAGTCCGCGGCGGTAGTACTGGTAGACATCGAACAACCCGATGAGGAGGACCAGGCACCACAACGCCGAAGTGGCGGCATCGGCCGACCGGAATTCGTCGACCACCCTAGATATCTCTGTGCGTGAGCGAGATCCCCACGCCGCTGTCTTCACCTTGTCCATCCGACCTCTCCGCCGCGGGGGCTCTCAGCCGAGGGGACAGCCCCTGCCCTGGCTCAACAGGATATATCAGTCGGACATTGGAACATCTGTTGGACGGACGGGACCGACAATCGACGCCCACGTGGGACCATGTCCAGGTGACCGCCTGGAGGTGATCGGTGTCCCCCGACGATGAACTGTTTGACCGGGTAGGAGATGTGTTGGCCTCGCATGATGCGGGCTGGCACTACGAACCCTCGACCTCCCCGGGTGGAGCGCCTTCCTGGTGCCTCGATCCCGGGGGTGAGATCACGGTGTCGGTCACCGTCATCGACGGGGTCATCGCCGTCTATCTGCCCGCAGAGGACAAGGAGATCCCTGTGGCCGACCCGGACACCTTGACCGCATGGGTCGAGGCCAACCAAGACCGATTCACCCGGCCATGATCGACTTCCACGTGCCCTTGCTGGATAGAGCGGCTGCGGACATGCCGCCCTTTGGTCGAGATGCCCCACGAGGCTGCTTGCCGAACAGTTGGCGGTGGAGTCGTCGACTCAGCTAGAAGAAAAGTATGACCTTGCCACCGCTGGCCCCGTTTCGTGCCCTGTCCATCGTTACCCTGTCGATCGTCGTGATCGCCGTTGGGTTACTTGTCGTGAGCGGATCGGCCCTGGCCGTGGGAGCAGCCGGTGCAACAGTAGGTACCCACACGAGTTCGGCTCGACCCCGGGTGGCGACCACGTCCGACTGGACGACTTTCGACCAGAACCCCCTTCGGACGGGCGTCGACGCCTCGGGCAGTTCCTTTGCCACCGCCAACCCGGCCTGGACCACGCCCGATCTGGACGGCCAGATCACGGTCAGCCACTCGTCTATGCCGGACGGGTCTTCGTTGCCACCGAGAACGATACGGTCTACGCCTTGGCCGCCGACTCGGGTGCTGTCCTGTGGTCACACCACTTGGCTGCACCTGTCCCCTCCGGCGACCTCCCTTGTACTGACATCAGCCCCACGGTCGGCATCACCGGATCGCCGGTCATCGACCCCACTCGCTCAGAGATCTTCGTGGTGGCCGACGAGGACACCACCTCGGGACCGGCCCACCACCTGATCGGGCTGGACCTCTACACCGGAGCGGTGGGGCTCGACCAGGACATCGACCCATCGGGCAGCTATCCCCCGGCGCAGCTACAACGGGTCTCGCTCGCTCTTGACCGGGGAAACGTGATCGCCGGCTTCGGCGGTAATTCGGGCGACTGCAGCACCTATCACGGGCTGTTGGTGTCGGTTTCGGAAGCAGGGGGAACGGCAACCACCTTCATTGTCGCCGATAGTGCCAACCCACCGGGCGACCAGCAGGGGGCCATCTGGATGGGCGGGGCGGCGCCCGACATCGATGCCAACGGCAACATCTGGGTAGCCACTGGGAACAGCGAGTATCACAGTTCGAACGATCCCTACGACAACAGCGATGGAGTTCTCGAGATCAGTCCGGCTATGAAACTGGTCCAGTTCTTCGCTCCCCAGGACTGGTACAACGACAACGCCAACGACCTGGACCTCGGTTCAACCGTGCCGGCCCTGCTCCCAGACGGGCTCGCCTTCGAGGTGGGTAAGTCCCAGACGGCCTATGTACTCGATCAGAATCACCTGGGCGGCGTCGGGGGCCAACGCCAGCTCAAGAACTCCTTCTGCTTCGCCGACGGCGGCTCCGCTGATCTCAACGGCACACTCTTCGTTCCCTGTAGCGATGGCGTCGAGTCGGTGACACCCTCGGCGTCGAGCCCTCCAGCCGCCAATTGGACGACCAACAGTGGAGCCCACGGCTCCCCCATCGTGGCCGGCGGAATGGTCTGGTCCATCGGAAGCGGCAAACTCTACGCGCTCAACGCCAGCACAGGTGCCGCCGTTCACTCCTTCACCATCGGCTCGTCGGCGTCGTCGTTTCCCTCACCTTCGGCAGCCGATGGCCTGGTACTGGCGCCGTCCTCGTATCAGATTCATGCTTTCGTCGGTCCGGCCGGACTTCCCGGGCCGCCGGTGCCCCCACCTCCGTCCTGCTCGTGCGTTGCCACCATCCGGGAGGCCTACGACCTGGTGGCCTCCGACGGCGGCGTCTTCGCTCTCGGTGACGCTCACTTCTACGGCTCGACCGGGTCACTCACCCTCAACAAGCCGATCGTGGGCATGGCCGCCACCCCCGACGGGAGGGGCTACTGGTTGGTGGCCTCCGACGGCGGCGTCTTCGCTCTCGGTGACGCTCACTTCTACGGCTCGACCGGGTCACTCACCCTCAACAAGCCGATCGTGGGCATGGCCGCCACCCCCGACGGGAGGGGCTACTGGTTGGTGGCCTCCGACGGCGGCGTCTTCGCTCTCGGTGACGCTCACTTCTACGGCTCGACCGGGTCACTCACCCTCAACAAGCCGATCGTGGGCATGGCCGCCGTCAACCCTGCTTACTGATCGGGCTCGTGCGGTTGGCCCGGGCCGCGGATCGAGCCTCTGGAGCATTGGGTGGGGTTGAAACTAGAATGTGTTCTAATTGGTGGGCGACGGTCTTCGATCGTCGTCGCCATCAACCAAACGGGGGCGCCACGCGCTGTCGCACCCGGCCACCGGACGTCAACTGTCCGGAGCCGAGGGAAGGAGAAATGTGGTTGGCACCGACAATCTGACCTACGAACGGTTCGGGCCCACGGCAGTGGTCACCATGAACCGCCCCGAGGCCAAGAACGCCCTATCCGGCTCCATGCTGGTGGGCATGGCCGACGCCTGGGTCGAGATCGACAGCAACGACGACATCCGGTGCGCCGTCCTGACCGGCGCCGGGGGGACATTTTGCGCGGGCATGGATCTCAAGTCGATGTCCGGGCCGGGCAACGAAGAGGTACAGGAGCGCATGGCCGCCGATCCCGACCTGCATTGGAAGGCGTTGCTCCGCCACTACTCGCTCAAGAAGCCGCTCATCGCCGCCGTCGAGGGGTGGGCGGTGGCCGGGGGAACGGAGATCCTGCAGGCCACCGACATCCGGGTAGCCGGCGATAGTGCCAAATTCGGGGTCTTCGAGGCCCGACGCGGCCTGTTCCCCCTGGGCGGCTCGACCGTGCGCCTCCGCCGTCAGATCCCGTTCACCGTGGCCATGGACCTCCTTCTCACCGCCCGCGAGGTGTCGGCCGCCGAAGCCAAGGAGATCGGGCTCATCGGCCGGGTGGTGCCGGACGGCACCGCCCTCGACACCGCCCTCGAGATCGCCGCGGTGATCGCAGCCAACGGCCCGCTTGCCGTCGAGGCCATCAAGGCATCGGTCAAGGCCACCGAAGGGATCCCCGAAGAAGACGCCCTCAAGATCGAGCTCGAGTTCGGATGGCCCATCTTCGCCACCGAGGATGCCAAAGAGGGCCAGAAGGCCTTTGCCGAAAAGCGCACGCCCAACTACCAACGCCGGTGAGCCCGGACGACGCCGAGCCGTACGGTTCGGGCCCACGGGAACGGCTGGCCGCCGCTCTGCGCCCGCTCATCGCCATGACAGTGTCCACCGCTTTGGACGACGACGTCCTGACCGAGTCGGCTCAAATCCTCGAGGCCCTGGCTGTCTCGATGGACCAGCAGGCCCTACCCGGCAAGCACCGGCGTCGGCCTCCGGACATGACCAGGCCCCCGCAGGAGTTCTTCCCCAACAGTCCCATCAGCGGCCTGCTCAACCCCATCGCCCCGCCGGTGCACATCTGGGCCGTCGACGGGGCCGACGGCGGATATCGGGAGGTGCGGGGGGACGCCTGGTTCGACTATCCCTATGAGGGTCCGCCCACGTGTGTGCACGGTGGCGTCATCGCCGAGACGTTCGACGAGATCCTGGGGGCGGCCAACATGGTGGCCGACAATCCGGCTATGACCGGGACCCTCACCATCCGCTATCACCGACCCACGCCCCTGCGCACCGACCTCCGTATCGAGGCCCGTTGTGTCGACCGCCAACGCCGCAAGGTCCATACGTGGGGCGGGATCTACAACGGTGACGAGCTCACGGCTGAGGCGGAGGGGATCTTCATCGTGGTGGGGCCCAAGAGGATGGTCGCCATCGCCGAGTCCAACCCGGACATCGCCGACCCCGACATGCTGGCGGCCATGCGGGCAGAGGCGGTGGCTGTGGCCGCCACCATGGCCGGCAGCCATGCCCGTGAGAACAACGATCTCGACGATCCTGACGACCCCGGAACTGCGGGACCCGTCCAGGTGGGATGAGCCCGGTCTGAGGATCCACCGCCGTCGGGTCAGATCTTCTCGCGGCCCTCCCAGTAGGGATCCCGCAGCTTGCGCTTGTAGAGCTTGCCGTTGGGATCCCGGGGCATGTCGTCGGTGAAGTCGATGGACTTGGGGGTCTTGAATTTGGCCAGCCGGGTGGCGCAGTAGTCGAGGATCTCCTGAGCCAGTTCGGGGGTGGGCTCGACCCCCTCGGCCGGCTCGACGACTGCTTTGATCTCCTCGCCCCAGTCCTCGTGGGGGATACCGAACACGGCCACGTCCCCGACCTTGGGAAATCCGAGCAGCACGTTCTCGATTTCGGCGGGATAGATGTTGGCGCCGCCGGAGATGATCATGTCGATCTTCCGGTCACGGAGGAACAGGTAGCCGTCCTCGTCGATCAAACCGACGTCGCCCACCGTGAAGAATTTCCCGATGCGGTTGCTTTCGGTCTTCTTCTTGTCCTTGTGGTAGGCGAAGTCCCCCGTTTGCATGGACATGTACACGGTGCCGATGACGTTGGGCTCCTCCACCCGCTTGCCGTCGTCATCGAAGATGGCGATCTCCGATATCGGCCACGCCTTCCCGACCGTTCCGGGCTTGGTGAGCCATTCCTCGGCGGTCACCAGGGTGCCCCCACCCTCCGAGGCGGCGTAGTACTCGTCGATGGAGTTTCCCCACCACTCGATCATCTTGTACTTCACGTCGACCGGGCAGGGCGCGGCGGCATGGATCATGTGCTGGAGCGACGACATGTCGTACTTGGCCCGCGTCTCCTCCGGTAGGGCGAGGAGGCGGTGGAACTGGGTGGGGACCATGTGCGAGTTGGTCACCTGGTACTTCTCGATGAGCTGCAGCATCTCCTCGGGAACCCACTTGTCCATGATCACCACGGTGTGGAGGAGGTGGATGGAGGCTCCCGAGTACCGCAGGACGGCCGTGTGGTACAGGGGGGAACCGACGATGTGGACGTGGTCGTCGTCCGGCGAGATGCCGAACAGGAAGAGGATGCCCGACAGGCCGATGGCCGCCTCTTCGGGGGTGGCCCCGCTCAAAGGACGGAACACCCCCTTGGGATTTCCGGTGGTCCCCGAGGTGTAGTTCATGACATCGCCGATGGTCCGGTCGGCCGGATCGCTGGTCGGCTGGTTGTCGCGCATCTGGGCGTAGGACCCGAATCCGACGATCTCGCCCACGGCGAAACAGCGGGAGGAGGGGAGATCTGCCTGCTCGGCCGCGTCGAGCGCCACCTCGGAGAATCGCTCGTGGGCGATGAAGGCCTTGGCCTCGGAGTCCCGGAGGACGTAGGCCACCTCGGGTCCGATCAGGTGATGGTTGATCGGCACCAGGTACCAGCCGGCCTGTAGGGCGGCCAGGTACAGCTCGAACATCTCGACACCGTTGGGGAGAAGAGTGGCCACCACGTCCCCGGGCTTCAGGTTGAGGCCGCGTAGTCCGTGCACGACCTGGTTGGTCCTTCCGAGGAGCTCGCCGGCCGGATACTCGGTCCCGTCGGGGGCGACGAGGGCCAACTTGTCCGGGTTCTCGTGTGCCCGTGCCCAGAATCCGAAGTCGGCCATGGTCTCTGTTACCCCCTACGCCGACGTGCGGCGCTCGTATGGCGGATCGTTGCTCGTATGACTCATCGTTACGGCGGATCGTACGGCGGATTGGTTGCCGGGGTCGTCCGGGTTGGACGCCGACGTCCGTACCACCCGAAACGACCCAGGCGGCCTCGGACCGCGCTCGTTGGTTCCGTGTGGATGGTTCCGTGTGGCTGTCGTTGGTTCCGTGTGGCTGCGGGTGGCGCCGGGTGGCGCCAACCCGGTGGGGACGCTAGAACAGGTTCTCGTAAACGGTCAATCTGTCGGGCCGTGCGCGGCCGGCTGAGTACCTTCCTACCGCGTGCACTGCGGCCTTCCTCGGTGTGCCGCTTACTCGGGTGCTCTCCGGAACGGCCACAGCCCTTCCGATGGTCGGAGGGGGCGGGGTCATGTTCGTTTTTTCACAATTCGGCCAAATTATCGGTCGTAGACGGTAAATATCGATCAGAGACGTAGAGAGGTCCGAGTGTAAGTATCGGCCCGAGACGACAAATATCGGTCATAGACGGTAAAGAGAGGCAATTTCTAAAAATGAGTATGTACCTGAAGGACAAGGTGGTGGCCATCACCGGTGCCGGCGGAGGGATCGGCCGAGCCGTGGCCCTGGCTGCCGCGGCCGAGGGGGCCCGCCTGGTGGTGGCCGATATCGGCGTCGGGCTGGCCGGTGAGGACCCCAAGAGCGAGGTGGCCGAGGCCCTGGTGGCCGATATCGAGAGCGGGGGTGGCGAGGCGGTTGCCGTGGGGGAGAGCGTCACCACTCTGGCCGGTGGCGAGAAGATCGTGGCGGCCGGCGTCGAACGATGGGGGCGGATCGACGGGGTGGTGGCCATCGCCGGCATCCTGCGGGAGCGAATGCTCTTCAACATGGCCGAGGACGAATGGGACTCGGTCATCGAGACCCATCTGAAGGGACACTTCACCGTGTTCCGGGCCGCATCGGCGGTCATGCGCAAGCAGGAGGGCGGTGGATCCCTTGTCGCCTTCACCTCCGGCGCCTTCGCCGGCAGCGTGGCCCAGGCCAACTACGCCGCGGCCAAGGGGGGGATCGTCTCGTTGGTCCGGTCGGCCGCAGCCGGACTCAACCGCTACGGCATCACTGCCAATGCCGTTGCCCCGGTGGCCCGCACCCGGATGTCGGCCAACGTGCCCATGGATCTGGCCGAAATGGGAGATCCCGAGGACGTGGCTCCCCTTGTCGTCTACCTGTTGTCCGACGCGGCCAAACACGTGACCGGTCAGGTGTACACCTCGGTGGGCCCGAAGATCGCCGTATGGAACCAGCCCCGAGAGGTACGGGCCGTCTATGCCGACGGAAGGTGGACCCCCGAACAGATCGCCGCCCGGTTGGACTCGACAGTGGGCCAGGAACGCATGCCCCTCCTCGATCAGCTCGAGGCCTATCGCAAGGCGGCTGAGGCCAAGGCGGCGGCCGAGGCTGCCGGAGGTGACGGTACGTAGGGCTCTGACCTCGATGGGCCAGGCCCACTGAGGTGACCGCCTCCGGGCGAACGAGATGTCGGCGGACACGCGCCCGTCGGCCGTGCACCCCGACGTCATGGCACATGCACCAGTTGGAGCGCGACGTTCCGTAGCATGACCTCCGTGGGTGGAGTAGCTCACCTGAGACGTGCGCCGTCCGGCCCCGTCAGCTCGATGCAGCGGAGGTGAAGTGTGGTTGCCCTGGCAATTGTCCTGAGCGTCGTGGTGGTGTTGCTGTCGGTGTTGGTGGCCGGGCTTCTGCGCAGCCATGCCGACATCCTCAAGGCCCTCCACGATCTCGGGGTCGGGGTGGGCGATCCGACTGCCGGTCACGACCTCGACCAGCGCGCCGCACCGGTGTCGTTCACGGCCGTAAGCGCGAAGCAGCCGGTGACCATGGGTCCTCCTCTCCCCGCCGAACGGGATTCGACGGCGGCACCGGCCGTCGCCGGGGTCACGCCGGCCGGCGATGCCCTGGCCTTTACCGTGGCCGGGGGAGATCGGCTCACCCTGCTGGCCTTCCTCTCCTCCGGATGTGCGACCTGCGCCGGGTTCTGGCGGGACCTGAGGCAGCCGGAACGTCTCGGTTTCCCCGATCGTCTGCGGTTGGTGGTGGTGACCAAGGGGCCGGAAATGGAGATCCCCGCCGAGGTTGCCGCCCAAGCGGCCGACGGGATGACCGTCGTCATGTCGACCGAGGCCTGGGGGGACTACGAGGTCCCCGGGTCGCCCTTCTTCGTCCTGGTCGACGGTGAATCCGGGCGCCGGATCGGTGAAGGGGTGGCCAATCAGGTCCACCAGATCGTGGATCTGGTGCGACGTGCCCAAGCCGACATGCGCCCTGTCTCGCTCGGGACGCGGGCCGAGGCCACCTCCGGGCGCGCCTACGCCGCCGGACTCGACGGTCCCGCCCGAGAGGGAGCCAACGACCGGGAGCTGTCTGCCGCCGGCGTCATGCCCGGTGACCCGAGTCTCTATCCGTCATCTTTGACCGATCTCTACGGTCCTGCCGGCTCGACCGGTAGGGGGTCGACCGAGGTCGGGTCGTCGTCGAAGGCCAGCTGAACGGTGGCCACCCTCCGGGCCCACGGGATAGCCGCCCCCCTGCCGGCGGGGTTCGAAGGCCGTATCTTCGTCCGCCCGGCACAGGGCCCGGGCATTCCGTACCCGGTCGCCCACTTCGCCAACTTCAGCCTGCCTGACGACGTCGCCGACTTTGGTGGCGGGGCGGTCAACCTCATGGGGCCGAGTGACATCTTCGTCGTTCTCTTCGAGTACGGCCCCGAGAGCCTGGGCCAACGGCTCTTCGCCCGCCAAGGTCTTCCCCGGTCGTTGTCCACCGACGATTTCCTCCCTTACCTGCTCCGCCGGGGCCTGACCGGTCAGTCGGGGACCCAGTGGTTCTTCACCGAAGCCCACCGGCCCTTCACTCTGTACGCCGTCTTGGGCAGCCACGCCCAGCGCCAGGTCCTGGTGCCACAGGTCAACGCCCTCATCAGCCGGCTGGCCATCTCATCCGCCGATCCACCAGGGCCCACCGCGGCCACACAGGGCACGGAGCCGTCGGTGGCCACGGCGGCGGGGGCGCGATGGAACTGATCGGTGTGTATCTGGTGGCGTGCGTGCTTCTGGTCGTGGCCGGCACGGCCAAGGCATTTCGCCCGGGCGAGACCGCTCGGGCCCTGACCCCGCTGGTACCGGTCGGACCAAGCGGCCATCGGCCGGATCGTGCGGGTGGCCGCCGTCGGCGAGGCCATCCTCGGCGTCGTCGCCATCGGCTACCCGGGTGCCCTCCCGGCGGCAGGGGTGGCCCTCTCCTACGCAGTCTTCGCCGTCTTCGTGGCCTACGCCCGTGCCCGGGGTGGCGCCATCGCCAGTTGCGGTTGCTTCGGAACTCCCGACACACCGGCAACCGGGATCCATATCGTCGTCAATCTGGTCCTGTGCCTGTCGGCCATCAGCGTGGCCGCGGCCGGTACCCGACGGTTCGATCTTCTCGGTCCTGGCCCATCAACCCTGGCATGGCCTTCCTCTGGTGGTGGCCAGCGCCGCCGGTGCATGGCTCACCTTCCTGACCGTCACGGTTCTGGCCGAGCTCCAGGCGGCGCGACGACTCACCGCCATCTCCTTCCGGCCCGACCAGTGATGGCCGAGTCCACGGTGGCCCGGGACGTCGGCCGATGAGCTCGTCACTGGTCGAACGGACCTCGACCTTCCTCGAGTCGAAGCTGTCGCGGCGCTCGTTCATCAACCGGTCCGCCTTCGCCGGCAGTGCCGTGGCCATCGGCGCCGGCCTGGACCTGGCTCTCAAGCCGGGCACGGCCTACGCCCAGATCTGCTCGTGCGGGAACGGAAATTGCGGCTGCGGTTCGACCTGCTGTGCCGGATTCAGCGAGTTCTGCTGCTCGGTCAACGGTGGATACAACTACTGCCCGACCAACACCGTCATGGGCGGTTGGTGGAAGGCCGACAATTCGTCCTACTGCGGCGGCCCTCGTTACTACATGGACTGCAACGCCACCTGCCAGTGCGACACAGGCTGCGGCAACGGGTTCGGGTTCTGTGACACCGATTGTGACGGCACCGACTGCGGTTGCGGGCCCGATGGATGCGATTCCTACCTGACCGGCTGTTTCCAGTTCCGCTACGGCCAGTGCAACCAGCAGATCGACTGCATCGGACGCATCGTCTGTCGGGTCGTGGCCTGCGTACCGCCCTGGGAGGTCGATCCCACCTGCACCATGACCAATGCCGAGGACGACGGGACGGCCGAGCAGAACGTCTCGTGTTGGACGCCGGCGCCACCGGCACCACCACCGGCCCCGTGCATGTCGGTTCTGACCAACTGTGAGGTCGTGGGTCTGGCCTCGAGCCAGAACGGCGCCGGTTACGGTCTGGCCACCGCCTTCGGCAGACTGTTGGCCTACGGCGATTTCCCCGACGACGGGGATCAGTCCGGTTCGCATCTGGTCAAGCCGCTCGTCGGCCTCATCAGCACCGTCGATCAGGGCTATTACCTGGTGGCCGCCGACGGAGGCATCTTCGCCTACGACGCCCCCTTTTACGGTTCGATGGGCGGCACCACCCTCAATCAGCCGATGGTGGGCATGGCCGCCACCCCCACCGGTAAGGGCTACTGGACCGTGGCCGCCGATGGAGGCATCTTCGCTTTCGGCGACGCCGCATTCCACGGGTCGATGGGTGGCACCACCCTCAACAAGCCGGTGGTGGGCATGTCCGCCACCGCCACCGGCGCCGGCTACTGGTTGGTGGCCTCCGACGGAGGCATCTTCGCCTTCGGCGACGCCCCATTCCACGGGTCGATGGGCGGCACCACCCTCAATCAGCCGGTGGTGGGCATGGCCGCCACCCCCACCGGCAAGGGCTACTGGTTGGTGGCCTCCGACGGAGGCATCTTCGCATTCGGCGACGCCCCATTCCACGGTTCGATGGGCGGCACCACCCTCAACAAGCCGGTGGTGGGCATGGCCCCCATCGGGTCATCCCCGTCACCTCCATCGTCCCCTCCGCCGACCTCGTTCCCGTCGGGCTACTGGTTGGTAGCGGCCGACGGGGGCATCTTCGCCTTCGACGCCCCTTTCTACGGATCGCCGGCATGAGCATGCTGGCCACGCCTGGACGGCTGACAAAAGTCGGGGCAGATTCCCCCATTCCGGCAACCCTTCGGAGAGGAGCCCGATGACCATCCCGTTGTTTCCCGTGGCGTGGGCGGCCCTGGTGGTGGCTGTCGCCGCCGCCGTCCGGTCGACCTGGTCGCCCTGTGGTCTGTCCATGCTGTCCACCATCACCCCCATCAGCGAACGGGCCAAAGGACACTCCTACCGGGCCACGGCTACCTGGTTCGTCATCGGTGCCACGGCCGGGGGGGTCACCCTGGGGGCTGTCATGTCCCTGCTGGCAGTGGGTGTGCACGCCTTGCCCGCCTCATCCGCCGGTCTGGAGGTGGCGGCTCTGGCCGCGGCCCTGGTGGCTGGCGTTTCGGATGCGGGGGTCGGCGGTCTACGCCTGCCCATCCATCGTCGACAGGTCAACGAGCGCTGGCTCGACCGTTACCGCCCGTGGGTCTACGGCGCCGGGTTCGGGTGGCAGATCGGTAGCGGCCTGGCCACCTACATCACCACCGCCGCCGTCTACCTGATGATCGTGCTCGGCGCGCTGACCGGCGCCCCGGCCGTGGCCTTCCTCATCGGGACCCTTTTCGGTCTCCTCCGGGGGCTGGCTGTTCTACTCACCCGGAGCCAGACCAGCCCGACCCTTCTTCGGGCCTTCCATCGCCGGTTCGTGGCCGCCGGGGTCGTAGTGGGCAAGGTGGTGGTGGTCGTCGAGTTCGGCGCCGTCGTGGCGTTGATGGTCGTTGTGCGGTCACCGGCCGTCACCGTCGTGGTGGCTGTTCTCCTGGCCGTTGTTGTTTGTGTTGCTATCGGCCGGTTGCGCATAGGGAGTGTTCGCCCGCAGTTGGCGGACGAGCCGATCGACGGCGTCGCCCCCCTGCGGCCCCTGGCCGGCCGAACCGCCTAGCCGAGGGCCATGGAGCCTGCCCGCCGAGACCCTGGCCGAGCTCAGGCGCTCAGCCGCTCAGGCGCTCAGGAACTCACTCTTGGTTCAGGGTCGGACCGGTGGCCATCGTGACCTTCGGGAGAGCGGGGTCGTGGTCCGGGTCGTCCTCTCGATCGGCACCGTCGCCGCCCTCGGCCCTGTCACCGACATCGCCACTGGCAGTCGGATCGGTGGCACCGGTGCTCAACAGCTCGGGAGCGGGATCGCCGCCTTCACCCCTGCGCCACGCCTGCAGAGGCTTGATCTTGGTGGCCAACAGGATCAGGCCCCAGACGGCCAGGATGATGCCGGCCCCCTGGACCAGCAGTGAGCCCAGGTGGCCGTCCTCACCCAACCACAGGTGTTCGTCGAAGAATCGCTCGATTCCCCATAGGACCATCCCCACGCCGAGGACGATGCCGGCGGGCGGTAGGAGCCTCGGTGCCGGAACCGCCGACCCGAGCTGGCCGGCAGGCGTCTCGACCACGACGGTGGAGGTGGCTTCGGCATTGACGGTAGAGGGGACCTCCTCGTCCGCGGTGTAGCCGATGGCCGGGGCCTCGCTTCCGTCGACATCTGCGTCGACAGTCCCGTCGACAGCTGCGTCGGTGTCGGTGGCCGATAGCGATCCCACCGTTACCGGAGTCGGCACCGGCGCGTTCAGACGCAGCCATCTCTCGACCAGCAACAGGATGCCGAAGATGGTGAAGTCCTCTATCGATTGGAAGATGGGTACCGGGAGCCGCTTCCCCACTTGGCCGGCGTAGTACATGCCGAACCACTGGTTGGTCGGGTGCCCGCCTCCGGCCACCATGAGCTGGGGACCGAGCAGCCGGCCCAGGCCCCAGCACGCCATCAGAACCGGGGCCATGAGGTCGGCGAAGCGCATGGTCGGGAGCTGGGGGCATCGCCGTCGTGCACTCACGATGGCCACCGGCACAGCGAAGATGAGCCCCCCGAAAGAGGAGAGGCCCCCCTGCCAGATGGCGAAGACCTGGCTCGGTTGATGCGAGTAGTAGGAGAGGTTGGACAGCACGTGAAAGGTCCGAGCCCCGACGATGGCCGCCACGATGACCCACACGAACATGCCCGTCACCCACTGCCAGGGGTACCCGGCCTTGCGCAGCCTCCGCTCGGTGTAGCGCAAGCCGAACCAGAAGGTCAGGGCCAGACCGATCCCATAGGTGTGGAGCTCGAGGAACCAGATGTGGAAGGCGACGGGGATCGGTCTCATGGCGAGGGGGGTCTCATGGCAGCCAGGGTCTCATGGCAGTGCGGCTCGCAGAGGGAAGGTCGTGGGCAGGGCGGCCAGGTAGGGCCGCAGCCCTCCCAGTATGCCTCAGGTGCCCGGTAGGGTGGCATCGTCAGCACTCGCGGCCTGGCCGCGGGGAGCGGCGCCGGACGCTCAGGTGTGCCGATGTCACCGCCGGTGAGGACGAGACCAGGGGAGACCCATGGGAGCACTGGCGGGGAAGGTGGCTGTGGTGACCGGCGGGGGGTCGGGGATCGGGCGGGCCACGGCCGAGCTCCTGGCCCGGGCCGGGGTGGCGGTGGCCGTGGTCGATCTCGACGGAGATTCGGCCGACAGGGTCGCCACCGGTCTCGGAGGACTGGGGCTTCAGGCCGACGTCGGGCGGTCCGAGGAATGGCCCGGCATCGTCGACGCCGTCACCGGACACTTCGGTGGTATCGACCTGGCCCACCTCAACGCCGGTGTTACCACCGGTGAGGCGGACATCACCAAGATCACCGATGCCATCTACCGTCGGGCCGTCGGGGTCAATGTGGACGGGGTCTTCTTCGGCGTCCGGGCCCTCGTCCCCGCCCTCAGCTCCCGCGGCGGCGGGGCCATGGTGGCGACAGCCTCACTGGCCGGGCTGATCGGCTTTTCACCCGACCCTGTCTACTGCCTGACCAAGCACGCCGTGGTCGGTCTGGTCCGCTCGCTCGGGCCCCAGCTGAGCGAGCGCGGGATCACCTTCAACGCTGTTTGTCCGAGCATCGTCGACACCCCGTTGATCGACGATGTGCGCGACGTGCTGGCCGGAAGTGGGTTTCCCCTCATCGACGTGTCAGCCGTGTCGGAAGCGGTGGTCGAACGCCTGTCGGGTCAGGAGACGGGTGAGGCCATGGTCATCCAGGCCGGGCGGGAGGCTCTGCCCTTCCGGTTCGCCCGTCCGCCCGGGCCGCGGGCCGGCGGCACCGTCGGTCAGCTTCCCCCGACCCAGCTGACCGCCCACGACCAGCGCTGAAGCTTCAGCACGGAGCCAAGGCGCTGACCTCGGGCCCGGAAAGATCCTCGGGTCAGTTGACGCGTCCGACGCCGGCGAAATCGTCGCCGGTACGGACGCCGGTGATGTGCACGACCTCGCCCGTTTCGGGGGCTTCGATCATCTCGCCGCCGCCCACGTACATGGCCACGTGGTCGGCGCCGTCGGGACCGTAGAAGAGAAGGTCACCGGGTTCGATGTCGGCCAGCGGGATCTGGGTGGTGGCGCCGAACTGCGCACCCGAGGTGCGGGGAAGGCTGACACCGGCCTGGGCCCAGGACCACTGCACGAGACCCGAACAGTCGAAGCCCACCCCCGGCGTCTCCCCGCCCCACACGTAGGGTACGCCGAGCTGGCTCTCTGCCGCCTGGATGGCACCGGCCGCTCCCCCCGGCACCGGCGGAGGGTTGGCGGCGGCCAACGATATGGGAGCACTGGCCCCGCTACTGCCGGAGCTGTTGGAAGACGGCGTCTGGGTCTGGGCCTGCTGCTCGGCCTGTTGCTGGGCCTGGGCCTGCTGAGCGGCCGCCACCCTGGCATTGAAGGCCGCCGCCGCCGCCGCCTTCGCCGCCGCCTCCTCCGCTGCCTGCTGCTGTGCGATCAGATGCTGGATGTTGGCGTTCACGCTGTCGAGCGTGGACTGGTCCTGCTGCTCCAACGAGTCCGCCTGGTTCTCCTCCGCATTCAGATTGCTGGCCGTGGTGGCCGCTTGCGTCTTCTGGTTCTCGAGCGCGCTCTGGGTGGCTTGCAGCGCGCTCTGGGCTGTATGGAGATCGTCGATGGTGGTGGTCACGTTGCCGGTGGCGATGGCCGAGTACTCCGAGCGGATACCGCTGGTGTTGGGGTTCGACGAGAACATCTGGGTGACCTGGTTGCTGGTGTCACTGTCGGTGTAGTCGCTGATGGCTTCGACCTTCAGGTGACTCATGTCCTTGGTCACCTTGACCTGGTCGGTGCTGACCTCGGCCTTGTTGGCCGCGATCTGGGTGCTCAGCTGTGAGAGCCGGTAGTCAGCCGCCGTCACCTGACCGGTCAGTGCGCCGATCTGATTCTGGGTCGCCTGGATTTTGGCGGCGATGGCCGACGCCTCGGCCTTGGCGTCGGCGATCTGATCGGCGGCCGCTGGGCGCGCCGAAGAGACCACCAGGGTCGCCCCCACCAATACGGCGGCCACCGCAAGGATCGACAGGGCCCGCCGGAGGGGGTGATAGCGGGAGGGCGACGCGCCTGGCTCTGACGTCGAGAAGCGCTCGGCGTGAGTCATATCGCCCCAGTGTCTAGTCGACGCGGGCACCGGTCACAAGCACCCTCGCCCCGAATTGGGCTCCGAGCAGGTAATTCTTAAACGGCAATCGAACGGTAGGGCCGCGGTTACCCGGCGCCTCGACCCCGGCACCGGTCCGGGGCACAGGGGCTCGTTCCGGTGCCTTTCCGCAGGGTAGGGTCCACATCCATGGGCGAGACCATCGACTATCCGAGCAACGGAGATAGGGGCCACGGCTACATTGCCGTCCCGGCGGGGGGTGCCGAAGGGACGGCTGGACTAGTCGTCCTCCAGGAATGGTGGGGGCTGGTCGACCAGATAACCCGGACCTGTGACCGGTTCGCCGAAGCCGGTTTCACCGCCCTGGCCCCCGACCTCTACGACGGAACGGTGGTGCCCCTCACCGAGCCGGATGAAGCGGGCAAGCAGATGATGGCCCTGACCATGGAGTCGGCCGCCAAAAAGCTGAGCGGTGCCGTCGACGAGCTCCTGCGTCGAACCGGCCGGCCTCATGTGGGCGTCATCGGATTCTGCATGGGGGGCGGGCTGGCCCTGGTCCTGGCCACCCAGCGCCCCGACGCGGTCAAAGCGGTGGTCCCGGCGTACGGTCTCATCCCCTGGCCCGACGCCCGCCCCGATTACGCCCGACTGGAGGCTGCCGTCCGTGTGCACGCTGCCGAGGAGGACGACTACTTCGATCCGGACGCGGCGCGCGCTCTCGAGTCCGAGCTCACCGGGCTGGGAAAGGACGTCGAGCTGTACCTGTATCCGAACGCCGGCCACGCTTTCTTCAACGAGGACCGGCCCGAGGCCTATCACGCCGAGTCGGCCGCCCTCCTCTGGGACCGTGCCGTCGACTTCTTCCGCGCCACTCTCGGCTGAGACCTGAGCCGGCGTGGCCCACTCGGGACTGGTCGAGCAGTACCTGACCCTGGGGCTGCGCCTCGGCCGGCACATCGACGGACTGGTCGACGCCTACTACGGCCCGCCCGACCGGTCGGTGCTGGTCGACGCCGAGCCGGTACAGCCTCCCGAGCAGCTGGTGGCGGCAGCCCGCCTGCTGGTGGCGGCCATCGACAGCGGAGCCCCGCTCGATCTCTCCACGCCGACCGAGGACGGCTCCGCCCCCGCCCGTCGGCACTGGCTGCGGGCCCAGGTGGTCGGTCTCCTGACCACCGCCCGCAAGCTGGCCGGTGACCGGATCGGCTACGCCGACGAGGTCGAGGCCTGCTACGGAGTACGTCCCTCCCGGGTGGACGACCAGGTTCTGGTCGAGGCCCACCGCCAACTCGATGAGGTGCTGCCCGGATCGGGTGACCTGGCTGACCGGCTGGTCACCTGGCGCGAGTCACACGCCGTACCGCCCGACCTGCTGCACGCCGCCATCAACTCTCTGGCCGAGGATCTCCGCCAGCGGACGCTGGCCCTGTTCGGCCTGCCCGAGGGCGAACACGTCGAGTTCGAGCTGGTGTCGAACGAGCCGTGGGCCGGGTTCAACTACTACCTGGGCGGGCTGCGCAGCCGGGTGGCCGTCAACACCGACCTCCCCGTCCTGTCCACCGGCCTCGCCCATCTGGTGGCCCACGAGGCCTACCCGGGCCACCACACCGAGCACACCCGCAAGGAGGTCGGACTGGTCCGGCGCCGACAGTGGTGGGAGGAGTCCATCTTCCTCGTGGGCACGCCCCAGTGCCTGCTGGCCGAAGGGCTGGCCGACCTCGGTCTGGAGGTCGTCATGGGTCGCCGGCCCGAGCCCATCGTGGCCGGCCATCTGCGCCCGCTCGGCATCCGGTACGACGCCGACGTGGTGGCGGCGGTGGCCGAGGCGGGGGAAGCGCTCGGCGCTGTCCGCCAGAACGCCGCCTTCCGTCTCCACGAGGACGGCGCCGACCCCGCCCTGGTGACCGATGAGGTGGCCCGCTGGGGTCTGCTCTCACGGGATCGCGCCGCCAAGGCGGTCGAGTTCCTCGTCCATCCCACCTGGCGGGCGTATCTGACCTGTTATGTGGAGGGGCTTCCGTTGTGCCGGTCGTTCGTGAACGGCGACCCGACCCGTTTCGACCGGCTGCTGTCGGAGCAACTGACCCCCGACCTCCTCCAGGACCAGATCCATCGGGACCGGAGCGGACCGGCCGACTGAAGGACCGGGGATCGGGGGTCGGGCGCCTGGAGCGGTCATTTTGGGCGGCGCCCCCAGTGGTCGTACCATCGGAGCATGTCCGAACGCTCCCGCTACCTCCCACGCCGCTCGTGCATGTCGTCCCCCGGCTCGAACGAGCGGTTCCTGGCCAAGGCGCCGACGGTGCCCGCCGACATGAGCTTCCTCGACCTGGAGGACTCGGTGGCTCCGCTGGAGAAGGAAGCGGCCCGGGCCAAGGTGGCCGACGCCATCAAGAACCTCCCCTGGGACGACCGGGTCCTCTGCGTCCGCATCAATGCCTGGGACACCGAGTGGACCTATGAGGACGTGATCGAGGTGGTCGGCCACGCCGGCGAACGGCTCGACGAGCTCATGCTGCCCAAGGTCCAGACGGCGGCCGAGGTGGTGGCGCTCGACCTGCTGCTCTCGCAGGTGGAGAAGAAGAGCGGTATACCGGTCGGTCACATCGGTATCGAAGCGCAGATCGAGACCACCCGCGGCCTGATCAACGTGGAGGAGATCTGCGCCGCCTCACCGCGCTTGGAGACCATCATCTTCGGGCCGGCTGACTTCGCCGCCTCCATGGAGATGCCGGTGCTGACCGGTGGTGTGGCCATCCCCGAGTACCCGGGCGACCACTTCAACTACGTCTTCTCGAAGATCCTGATGGCCGGTCGGGCCAACGGCCTCCAGGTCATCGACGGACCGTTCCTCAAGGTGCGCGAGCTGGACAGCTTGCGGGAGTTCTCCCAGCGGACCCGGGTCCTGGGTTATGACGGCAAGTGGGCCCTCACCCCCGACCAGGTGGTGGTGCTCAACGAGGTCTACTCGCCCACCCAGGAGCAGTTCGACAGGGCGTGGGACATCCTCGACGCCTACCGGAAGGCCACCGAGGACGACCGGTCGGGGGCCGTCATGTTCGGCGACGAGATGATCGACGAGGCCTCCCGCAAGATGGCCACCAAGTTCGTGGTGCGGGGCGAGCGGGCAGGGCTCGTCCGGTCGGCGGGCTGAGCCGGCGCCGCTGAGCCGGGCTGCGACCGGCGACCTCAGCCGGTGGCGTTGGCCATCAGGCGGCGGGCGATGACCTTGAGGGCCAGGATCTCGTCGGCGCCCTCGAAGATCGAGAGGACCCGGGCGTCGACGAAGTAGCGACTGACGGCGTACTCCTCGGCGTACCCCATGCCGCCGTGGATCTGGATGGCCTCGCGGGTGACCCACTCGGCGGCCCGGCAGACGTAGGCCTTGACCATCGAGGCCTCCAGCGACCCTTCTCCTTTGGACATGAGGCGGGCCACCTCGTAGGAGAACTGGCGGGTCACCTGGATGAGCACGGCCATGCGGGCCAGCTTGGCCCGGGTCAACTGGTAGTCGAGGATGGGGGACCCGAATACCACCCGGTTGGCGGCGTACTCGAGGGCGGCCTCGTAGGCCGCCTGCATGACCCCGATGGCCCGCGCCGCCGTCTGCAGCCGACCGTTCTCGAAGCCCTGCATCTGCAGGTAGAAGCCCCGTCCGATCCCCTGGGGGCCGCCCACCAGGTTGTCGTCGGGGACGAACCAGTCCTCGAAGGCCACTTCGTAGGAGTGCATGCCCCGGTAGCCCAGGGTGTCGATGGCCCGCCCCTCCATCCGCCCGCTCGACCCGGGGGACGACCGGCCTCACCGGGGCCCTGGGTGAAGACGAAGCCGTGCCCCTCGGCCCGCCCCTTCTCGACCAGGAACAACGACAGCCCCCGATGGGCCTTGCTCCGGTCCGGATCGGTCCGGGCCAGGAGCATGAGCACCTGGGCCCGGGCCGCAAAGGTGCACCAGGTCTTGACCCCGTTGATCAGCCAGCCGCCCTCGGTGGGGGTGGCTGCAGTGACCACGCCGGCCACGTCGGAGCCGAAGTCGGGCTCGGTGACGGCCACCGCCCCCATCACCTCTCCGGAGGCCAGTTGGGGCAGCCAGCGGACCTTCTGCTCCTCGGTCCCGCCGTGCACCAGGGCCCGGGTGAGGATTTCCGGCCGGGTGATGAGCGACCCGCCGGCGCCGAGCGACCCCCAGGCCAGCTCCTCGGTGGCCACCACCATGCCCATGTAGTCGGACTCGCCCCCGGTGGCGAAGCCGCCGTACTCCTCGGGGACCGACATGCCGAAGCCACCCATCTCGGCCATGCCTCCGATGATCTCCTCGGGTATGTCGGTGTTGGCCCGGTGTATGTGCTCGGCCCGGGGTCGGATCTGCTCGGCGGCGAAACGGTGGAACGTCTCCCGCACCAATTCGAAGTCGGGGTCCAGGTAGCGGGAGCCGGGCTTGTCGGCCAAGGTGGCCATGAAAGCCGGGTCCCGGAACTGGGTCACCAATTCCAGGGAGGGCTCCGCCCAGTCGGGGGCCACCCCCCAGGCCGCGGTCCGGCCGAAGGTACGGGTGGCCAGATCGGCTACCGCATCGGCCACGAAGGCACAGGCGATGCGGGCCTCGGTGTCGCCGTAGGTTCCGTAGGTGAGGGCGGCCTCGGCCGCCCGGACGCCGGCGGCGGCGTGGGCCAGGTCGTAGGCCAGGACCTGTTGCTGGTCGGGTCCTCCGGAGCGGGAGAGGGCGTCCACCCCGGCACTTATGACCGACTGGGACAGGCTCACCGCCTCGGCGGCGGGAGCCAGGTCGGGGGATACGGCGCGGTCAGCGGTCACGGGCCAAGGCTACCGAAGGGTGGGTTCGTCCCCGCCCGGGGCCCGGGCCACCACGGTGACCAGAGGGGGCAGGACCACCGGGTCGTCGCCCGGGTCCACCTCGGTCAGGACGGTGAGGTAGTCGGCCACCGGTCCCGGCCCCACGCCGGCCGGCGCTTCGGCCCAGGCGTCCACGGTAATCAGCCCGGCGTCACGGGCCAGGGCGGGGAGGAGGGCACCGATGTCGGGGTGGGGCGCCTCGGGCATGGAGAAAGGCCGGCCGTCGATCCTGCCGGCCGAGGTGATCGGCTCCTGGGCCACCACCCACCCGCCGGGACGCACAGCCTGGGCCATGCGGGTCAGCACCACCCCCGGGTCGACCACGTGGAGGAGCAGGAAGCGGCAGAAGGCCAGGTCCACCGGCTCGGGCAGGCGGAGGTCCTCGCCGGCCTGGGTGATGGCCAGAACCTGGCTGTGGGTTGCCGCCGCCTCGGCCACCTCGTCCCGCGCCTGGGGATCACTGTCGACGGCGTAGACCCGTCCGTCCCGGCCCACGATCTCGGCCAGGGCCACCGACACGTCGCCGCCGCCCGCCCCCACATCCACACACGTCCACCCCGGCCCGATCCCGAGGCGCTCGAGGGCGGTGGCCAGAGGCCGCCGGTAGACGTCGTCACGCAGGCCCCGCAGCTCCATCGTGCCAGGGTAACCGGCACTCCCACCCGGCTCCGCCCCGGCCCTTGGTGGCCCGGGCGGGTTGGAGGGCTCCCATCGACCTGTCCGGGCACCGCTCCCACCACGTGAGCCGGTATCCTCGCTTTTTGTGAGAGTGACCATGATGCTGTGTGACGCCGCCCAGGTGTCCGACGGCAAGCTCTACGTGCTGGGCGGCGGATGGAGCATGACAGGACCCGACCCGGTTCCATCGGCCATCGCCCTCAAGATCGACGTGGGTTGGCACGAGGCCGAGTCGGCCCATCATTGGGAGCTCTTCTTGGAGGACGCCGACGGCCGGCCCGTCCTGGTGGACACGCCCGATGGCGAGCACCCGGTCGAAGTGAGGGGTGAGTTCACCGTGGGTCGCCCGCCCGGCATCCCCGAGGGCTCGCCTATCGACGTGGCCCTGGCCGTCAACCTCGGCCCGTTGCCTCTCACCCCGGGCACCCGTTACACCTGGCGGATGGCCATCGACGGGGAGTCCCACACCGACTGGGTGCTGGGCTTCACCACCCGTCCCACCCTGGTGCGCGACTCGACCGACGCCGGTGGCCGGTGCCGGACTACCCGCGCCGGCCCGTCGGCTACGCGTTGGACGTGTCGGCGGCGGCGTACTACACCAGCCCCATGACCACCCACGACCGTCCCTTCGGCCGCTACTTCGAGGACTTCGAGCCGGGCGACGTCTACCGCCACTGGCCCGGCAAGACCATCACCGAAGCGGACGACCACCTGTTCTGCATGATCACCATGAACCACCATCCCCTGCACATCGATGCCTGGTACGGCGAGCACGAGGCGGTACAGGGCAAGAACGTGGTGGTGGGCAACCTGGTCTACTCGTTGGTCCTCGGGCTCTCGGTCCCCGACGTGAGCGGGGCGGCCATCGCCAATCTCGAGGTCGAGTCGCTCATCCACCGGGCACCGACCTTCCACGGCGACACCATCTACGCCGAGACGAAGGTCATCGCCAAGGTGCCCTCGAAGTCCAAGGACGATCGCGGGGTGGTCACGGTCGAGTCCAAGGGCTTCAACCAGCGCGGCGAAGAGGTGTGTTTCTTCCGGCGGAAGGTGATGGTGTGGAAGAGGGAGTTCGCCCCCGCCCGTCGGCGCCCCTACGGCGACGACGTCTGGAGCTGAGCCCACTGCCGGGGCCGGCACCGGTGGCCCCGGTCCGCGACCGTCGCCAGGTCCGGGCTGTGGGTGTGGCCATTCACAGGTGGGGAACCGAGAACGGGTCCGGCTCCCGTCGGCCCGACCTCCCGTGGCGGTCCACCCGTGACCCGTGGTCGGTGCTGGTCAGCGAAGTCATGGCCCAGCAGACCAACCTCGAGCGGGTGGTTCCCGCCTACACCGGGTTCATCGAACGGTTCCCGACCCCGGCGGTGTGCGCCGATGCCCCGCTCGGGGAGGTGCTCCGGGCCTGGAAGGGGCTGGGTTACAACCGCCGGGCCCGCCACCTGCACGCCTCCGCCACCGCCATGGTGGCCCGGCACGGCGGGCGGGTCCCCTCCGGGCTCGAGGCGCTGCTGGGGCTGCCCGGGGTCGGCCCCTACACGGCCCGGGCCGTGCTGGCCTTCGCCTTCGACGTCGATATCGGGGTGGTCGACACCAACGCCGGCCGGGTGCTGTCCCGGGCGGTGGCCGGACGGTCGCTGAACCTGGGCGAGGCCCAGCGGCTGGTGGACGCCATGGTTCCGGCCGGCCGGGGCTGGGAGTTCGGCCAGGCCCTGCTCGATCTGGGAGCGACGGTGTGCGTCTCCCGCACCCCGACATGCGGGCGGTGCCCGGTGCGGCGCCGGTGTCGGTGGGCCGTGGCCGGTCACATCCCGCCCGACCCGGCGCGTGGGTCGGCGGCGGTGTCGGTGGCCCAGGCCACCTTCGAGGGATCCGACCGTCAGGGCCGTGGCCGGCTGGTGGACGCCCTGCGTGCCGGTGCCGTCACCGCCGCCGCCCTGCCCGAGGCCGCCGGCTGGCCGGACGACCCGGCCCGGGCTGTCCGTATTGCCGACACCCTGGTGGCCGACGGGCTGGCCGTCCGTGACCGGACGGGGCGGCTGCGCCTCCCGTGACCGCCCCTGCGCCCGGTGGCCAGGGTCGGCCGCCGGTGACGCCCCGCGGTGGGGAGGGGCCGGCCCCCACCCACCTTTTCAGGCCTGGGTCAGGAAGCGGACGATGTGGTCGTTGACCAGATCGGGGCGTTCCACGTGCAGGAAGTGGCCGGCCCCCTCGACCACCACCATCGCCGACCCGGGCGCCATGAAATCGGTGGCCGGGACGATGGTGTCGATGCCGATGCAGCCGTCGTCGGCGCCGTGCAGGTACAGGGTGGGCTGTGGAGCCATGGTGCCGGCAGCAGCTTGGGCGGCGGCCGCCTCGGCGTCATCGGGCGGACCGGCGAAGGTGGCCCGGTAGTAGCCGATGGCCGCGTTCAGGTTGTCGGAGGAGGCCAGCGATTCCCGCACCCGGGCCGTGTCCCAGGAGCCGTCGAAGTGGGGGGACCATTCCGACCAGAGACGGTCGATGAAGGCGAAGTCGTCCATCGCCACCGCATACTCGGCCAGGGCCGTCTGGAAGAAGAACACATACCAGCTGCGGTGGAGCTGGTCGAAGCTGAAGAAGCCGTCGGCCATGGCCGGCTGGGGGGCCACGGCCGCCGTGATCACCCGGCGCCACCTGTCCGGCTGGTAGGCGGCGGCCCCGTAGGCGGCGAACGCCCCCCAGTCGTGGCCGATGAGGACGGCGTCGGCGCCACCCCCCAGGGCCTGGTGGAGGGCACAGGCGTCGAGGGCCAGGGTCCCCGTGTCGTAACGTCCGTCGGCCGGCACCGAAGTCGGCGCGTAGCCGCGCAGGAACGGGGCCACGGCATGGAACCCGGCGTCGGCCAGGCGCGGCAGCAGGTAACGCCAGGTGTGGGCGGTGTCGGGGAAGCCGTGCAGGCACAGGGCCAGCGGCCCGGTCGGCGGCCCGTCGCTGAAGTAGGCGAAGTCGATACCGTGAGCGGTGATTCGCTGCTCTTCCATGCACGGAGGGTAGTCCTGCCCCACCAGTGCCTTCCGACTAGCCTGCACCTGCCGTGAAACTCACCTTCTTCGGTGTCCGGGGCTCGTGCCCGTGCTCGTCCGAGCAGCAGCGCCGATACGGCGGCAATACGTCGTGCGTGCTGGTCGAGGTGGCGGGCGAGCGACCGATCATCCTCGACCTCGGGACCGGCCTACGGGCCCTCGGCCACTACCTTCAACCCCGGCTGGAGGCCCCCCTCCACGCCACCGTCCTGCTCACCCACCTGCACTATGACCACGTGCTCGGCCTCCCCTTCTTCTCCCCGATGCGCGACCCGGGCGCCGTCATCGACGTCCACGGGCCCTCACAGGAGGGGGGCCCGCTCTGCGATGTCCTCTCGAGCATGGTGCGCCCTCCCTTCTTCCCCATTTCGATGGCCGATTTTCGAGGCGAGATGCGCTGCCAGGACATCGAGGGGACCGACGAGTTCACGGTGGGGGGGGTGGACATAACGGCCCGTCCGGTGCCCCACATCGGCCACACCCTGGGCTTCCGCATCGAGGCCGAAGGGCGGGTGCTGACCTACATCTCCGACCACCAGGCCCCGGTCGACCTCAAGACGGTGGACAAGCAGGTCCTGGCCTTGTGCGACGGTGCCGACCTGGTGCTCCACGACGCCCAGTACACCGACGAGGAGTTCGCCACCATGGCCGGATGGGGCCACTCGACCGAGGAGTATGCGGTGCGGGTGGCCGGTGAGGCCGGTGCCCGGGGCCTGGTCATGTTCCACCACGACCCGGCCCACAGCGATACCCAGGTCGACCGGATGCTCGAACGGGCCCAGCGGGTGGCGGCCGACAACTACGACCTCGAGGTGGGGGCGGCCTCGGAGGGGATGACGGTCGACCTGGGCTCGGGGTGAGGGTGACCGTCGACACCGACCGTTTCAAGGACGTCATGAGCCGGTTCGCCACCGGTGTGACCGTGGTTTCGGGCATGGACGAGGGCGAACCGGTGGGGTTCACTTGTCAGAGCTTCCTGTCCCTGTCTCTCGACCCCCCTTTTGTGGCGGTGGCCCCGGCCCGGACCTCCACCAGCTGGCCGCGGATCGCCCGGGCCGGCGACTTCTGCGTGAGTGTCCTGGGCGAGCACCAACGGAAGCTGTGCGAGGGCTTCGCCGTGTCGGGCGGGCCCAAATTCGAGGGGGTGGACTGGCGCCCGGCACCGGCCACCGGCTCCCCTCTCATCGAGGACTGTCTGGCCTGGGTGGACTGCCGGGTCGAGTTGGTCCACGACGCCGGTGACCATGAACTGATCATCGGGCGGGTCCTCGACCTCGGCGTGGGCGAGGGGTCACCGCTGCTGTACTTTCGCAGCGACTTGGCTACTCTGGCCCGGCCCGGCGACGACGAGGGGGAATAGGCGTGCCCGACATCAAGGAATCAGACGTCATTGCCGACGTCATCGTGGTCGAACCCAGCGCCCACGGCGACGAGCGGGGCCGGTTCCTCGAGACCTACCGCCGCAGCTGGTTTCCGCTCGGGCGCGAGATGACCCAGGCCAACCGCTCCGAAAAGCAGGCAGGTGCCATCGTCGGTCTCCACTACCACCTCCACCAGGCCGACTACTGGTACGTCCTGCGGGGGAGGGCGCGGGTGATCCTCCACGACCTCCGCCAGGGCTCGCCCACCGACGGCGCCACCCTCGCCCTCGACCTCGACGGCGACGTCGACCGAGGGCTGTTCATCCCCCCGGGGGTGGCCCACGGCTTCGCCTCCCTCACCGATCTCACCCTGTGGTACCTGGTCGACAACTACTACAACCCGAACGACGAACTGGGGGTGGCCTGGGACGATCCGGCCATCGGGGCCGACTGGGGCCTCACCGATCCGGTTCTGTCCGAGCGGGACCAGTCCAACCCTCTGCGCTCCGCCCTCGATCCGGCCCTCCGGCCCCGGGCCGGGCTGCGGACCTGACCACCGACGCCCCCCGCTGAGCTCCTGTCGGCCGGAGTTCGCCGCACCACCTGGCTCCACGCTGCCCGTGGGGCTGACTCTTCGGGTTGAATGGGCGTGATGTGGCTCCTGGTAGCAGTCGGCGTGGTGGTGATCGTGGCCCTTGTGGCGGTCGTGGTCCTCCGACGTCCCGAGGGAGGTGACCTCTCCTCGGTCGACCGGTACCACTCGGCCCTGGGGACCATGGAGCAGGTGACCGAACGCACCGGGTCGGCACCCATACGCATGGTGGGGCCTTCCGGGGCCTCCCTGGCCGACGAAGGCGTGGGCCCGGCCGGGAGAGCGGGGTCGGAGGCCGATCAGCCCCCCGGCGCAGGCCTCGGTCGGCGTTACCCGCCGGCCCGGGGGCGGGGCGCGGTGGCCCTCCCCGACCCGGGCGCTCCGCTCGTCTTCGACGACCAGAACGTGACCGATGTGACCATCCCGCGCACCCGCAGTGACCGGATACAGCGCCACGCTCTGGCCTCCATGAACCGACGGCCGCGGCGGGGGAGCGCCATCACGGTGGTCGTGGTCGTCGTGGTGGTCCTCGGGGCCCTGGTCTACATCGGGAGCCGGCGGTCGCCCGGCCCGACCCACGGCCGCACCGCGGCCGGCACCCCGGCGACCACCTCGCCGCCGAGACGGACGACCACCTCGACGGCCGGGTCCACGCCCGCCACCGGCTCGGACCGTCACGGCCACCATGCCGGGGGACAGTCCAAAAAGGGCAAGACCACCCCCACCACGCCGCCCTCCTCCATCGTGGCCAGTTCGACCGGTCCGGGTGTGGCCACCTATCCGGTGTCGTCCAACTCCTACAGCGTCACGGTGACGGCCACCGGACCGTGCTGGGTGCTGGCCCGGTCGGTGACCACCGGGGCCACACTGTGGACGGGGACGTTGCAGAACGGAACCGTCCAGACCATCCCGGCGGTGGGCACCACCGCCGTCGAACTGGGCTCACTGGCCGGTGCGCTCAAGGTCGGCACCGTGCCGGTGGTGCTGCCTCACCCGATGGCCACCCCGTTCGTGGCCACCTTCCAACCGACGACCAGCTCGCCGGTGACACCGTCCTCTGCGTCCACCGTCGGATGAGACCCGCTTCTCCCACCGTCGGGTGAGACCCCCTACCCGGCGTCGGTTGGACCGTCGCCGGCCATGCCCAGAGCGTCGAGGATGAAGGCGTAGACGAAGGCCTCGTCCTTCCAGGCGTCGTAGCGGCCTGACGGGCCTCCGTGTCCGGCGCCCAACTCGGTCTTGAGCAGGACCCGGTTCTCCGGGTTGGCCGCCCGCAGCTTGGCCACCCACTTTGCCGGCTCCCAGAACCCCACCCGCGGGTCGGAGAGCCCGGCGGTGGCCAGGATGTCCGGGTACCGCACCGGTCGACCCTGTTCATCGACGGCGCGGACGTTGTCGTAGGGCGAGTACGACTTCATCACCCGGTAGATCTCGGGGTCCTGGGCCGGGTTGCCCCACTCGTCCCATTCGAGGACGGTGAGCGGGAGGGTGTCGTCCAGGATGGTGGTGAGGCAGTCGACGAAGGGCACCTCGGCCACCACCGCCCGGAACAGCTCGGGAGCCAGGTTGGCCACCGCCCCCATGAGCAGTCCCCCGGCGCTGGCCCCGCGGGCCACCAGCCGGTCGGGGGACGTCCACCCCTCGGCCACCAGGGTGCGGGCGCAGGCCACGAAGTCGGTGAAGGTGTGGGCCTTGGCCGCCAGCTTCCCCTGTTCGTACCAGGCCCGGCCCATCTCGCCGCCGCCCCGGACATGGGCGATGGCAAAGACGAATCCACGGTCGAGCAGGCTCAGGCGGAGGGAGGAGAAAGTGGGGTCGATCGACATCTCGTAGGAGCCGTAGCCGTAGAGCAGACACGGGCCGGCACCCGAGCCGGTGCCCTCACTCAGGAGGCCAGCATCGAGGAGGTCGGCCCGGTCCCGCCGGTAGACGAGCGAGAGGGGGATGGCCGTCCCGTCGTCGGCTGTGGCCCACAGGCGCTCGGTGCAGTAACGGGCCGTGTCGAAGTGGCCCAGCACCCTCTGCCGCTTGAGCAGGACGGCCTCGCCCCCGGCCAGGTCGCGGTCGTAGACCGAGTGGGGCGTGACCAGCGAGGTGTACTCGTAGCGCAAGGTGGTCGAGTCGTACTCGGGGTTGGCCCCCGGCCACGCCGTCGACGGGGTCTCCGGCTGCTCGACCGGCAGCGACTGGCCGCTGTGGGAGTCGATGATCCGGATCTTGGTCTCGCCCCCCTCCCGTTCGTAGACGACCAGATGTCCGACGAAGGGATCGACGTTGTCCAGCCGGACGCCCGGCCTCCCCCCGATGACTTCGGTCCAGTGGGCGCGGTCCGGGGTGGCGTCGTCCGCCGCCATCAGCCGGAAGTCCTCGGCTCCGTCGTTGGTGACGATGAGGAACCGGCTGGCCCGGCCGGTGGCCGGGTCGCCCCGGTCGTGGTCCACGCTGTACTCGATCCCCTGGCGACGGGGTTCGATGATCCGGAACCGGCCCCGGGGCTCGTCGGCGGCACACACCCTGACCTCGGAGGTCACCTTGGAGTCGAGGACCATGACAACGTAGCTTTCGTCCTTGGTCCGGCCGACCCCGAGGTAGAAGTGCTCGTCAGGCTCCTCGTAGACCAGGGCGTCCTCGGCCGGGTCGGTGCCCACCCGGTGGCGCCACAGCTGGAACGGGCGCATGGCTTCGTCCACCCGGGTGTAGAACACGGTGGCATTGTCGTTGGCCCACGCCGTCCCGTACGACGTGTCCAGCAGGGTCTCGTGGGAGTCCTCGCCGGTGGCCAGGTCGGTGAACTGCATGGTGTAGCGCTCGCCGCCGGAGGTGTCCGTGGAGTAGGCCAGCCACCGGTGGTCGGGGCTCAGGTCGAAGGCCCCCACCGCGAAGTACTCGTGACCCTGGGCCAGCACGTTCTCGTCGAGGAGTATCTGCTCCCCTGCGGGGATCTCCCCGGGGGCGAGGACCAGACCCTTCGGCGCCACCCCGTCGCCGGTCGGACCGAGGTCGGCCGATCGGCGGCAGTGGATGCCGTAGCTGCTGCCTTCCACGGTCCGGCTGTAGTACAGCCAGGGGCCTTTGCGCACGGGGACCGACACGTCGGTCTCCTCGATCCGGGCCACGATCTCGTCGAACAGAGTGGCTTGGAGGCCGGCTGTTCCGGCCATGGCCGCCTCGGTGTGGGCGTTTTCGGCTTTGAGGCGGTCGATGACGGCCGGATCGTCCTTGTCCCTGAGCCAGAACCAGTCGTCGACACGGACATCGCCGTGGGTCACCAGTTCGACCGGTCGTCGTTCGGGGACCGGGGCGAAGCCACCGCCGGCAGTCGTGGGATCAGGGGCCGGCTGGGGGCACATCCGCCCAGGATGGCACGACTTCCTGGCCCGGGGGGCCGTCGTACGCCACCGGCTCGGGGGTTGTTACTATCTGTATAGGAGAAATCAGCTCGTCCGCCCGGACGGCAGCCCAGGAGCGCGGATGACCACCACCGACATCGACATCGGAAAATACAAGCTTGGGTGGTCCGACGAAGAGGACTACGTGTTCAAGCCCAAGAAGGGATTGAACGAGTCCATCGTCCGCGAGATGTCGGCCATGAAGAAGGAACCGCAGTGGATGCGGGACTTCCGGCTGCGGGCCCTCCAGCGGTTCGAGAAGCGGGAGATGGCCGCCTGGTTCGCCGTCAACATGCCCGATCTCGACTTCGACGACATCTACTACTACATCAAGCCGACCTCGGGTCAGGTGGAGGACTGGAACGACCTTCCCGACGCCATCAAGAACACCTACGAGAAGCTGGGGATCCCCGAAGCCGAGCGGAAGTACCTGGCCGGGGTCACCGCCCAGTACGAGTCGGAGGTGGTCTTCCACCGCAATCGCGAGGACCTCGAGGCCCAGGGGATCATCTTCTGCGACATGGACACGGCGGTGCGCGACTACCCCGATCTGGTCCGCAAGTACTTCGGGACGATCATCCCGCCCAACGACAACAAGTTCGCCGCCCTCAACTCGGCGGTCTGGTCCGGTGGCTCCTTCATCTACGTCCCACCCGGCGTCGTGGTGGATCAGCCCCTGCAGGCCTACTTCCGGATCAACGCCGAAAACATGGGCCAGTTCGAGCGGACCCTGATCATCGCCGACGTCGGGTCCCAGGTGCACTACATCGAGGGCTGCTCGGCACCGGTGTACACCAGCGACTCGCTGCACTCGGCCGTGGTCGAGCTGGTGGCTCTCGAGGGCTCACGCATCACGTACACCACCATCCAGAACTGGTCCAACAACGTCTACAACCTGGTGACCAAGCGGGCCCGGGCCGAAGCCGAGGCCCACGTCGAGTGGATCGACGGCAACATCGGCTCGCGGCTGACCATGAAGTACCCCTCGGTGTACCTGATGGGACCCAAGGCCTCGGGCGAGGTCCTGTCGGTGGCCTACGCCGGCGCCGGTCAGCATCAGGACGCCGGGGCCAAGATGATCCACGCCGCGCCGGAGACCACCTCCACCATCGTGTCCAAGTCGATCTCCAAGGACACCGGCATCACCACCTACCGGGGCCTGGTCCACGTCGACGAGGGAGCCAAGCACTCCAAGAGCTTCGTCCGCTGCGACGCCCTTCTGCTCGATGACACCGCCGTGTCGGAGACCAAGCCGTACATGGAGGTGGCCGAGCGCGACGCCCGGATCGGTCATGAGGCGACGGTGTCCAAGGTCGGCGACGACCAGCTGTTCTATCTCATGAGCCGTGGCCTGTCGGAGACCCAGGCCATGGGGATGATCGTCAACGGATTCATCGAGCCCATCACCCGAACCCTTCCCATGGAGTACGCCGTGGAGTGGAGTCGGTTGATCGAGCTTCAGATGGAGGGATCGGTCGGCTGAACCACGGGGTTGCCGTCGGGTCCGCATGGGCAGGGCGTCGGTGCGTGCACCCGCAGCCGTCAGAGAGGCAAGATGGACCATGCCGATGAGGGAAGAGTGCAAGCATTTCCAGAGCCGGACCTACGACTCGGGCGAGGTGGCCCGTTTCTGCGTCCTCGATTTGGCCCCCGAAGCCCCCTGGAAGTGTCCTGACAACTGTCCTTCCTACGCCCGCCGGTTGGCCGATGTGGGCTGGGCCCACGGCTCGCTGGTCGAGCCCGCCCTCGAGCCGATGCCCGATGTGCCCGGCGAGGAGGCGGCCAAGCTCCTCGATCAGGCGGAAGACATCATCAACGCCGTCGGTCCTGGCATCGTGGCCGAGGTCCGCGAGGAGGACGCTCGCGAGGAGCGCCGCGAGGGCCGCTGGTGGCGCCGCAAGCGCTGACGCCATCTAGCGACCGGTGAACACCGCCGGCCGTTTCTCCATGAAGGCGGCCATGGCTTCGACCAGATCGTCCGAGGCCAGGAAGCCTGCGTTCCAGGCGGCCACGTAGTCGAGGCCCTCGGCCACCGACCGACCCTGGCCGGCGGTGAGCACCGCCTTGGTCCCCTGCACGGCCAGCGGTGAGTTGGCGGCGATCTCCTCGGCCAGCGACCTCGCCTGTCGGTGGACCCCGTCGGCGTCGTCGGCCACGTGATTGACCAGTCCGATGGTCGCCGCCCGCTCGGCGGTGATGTCCTTGCCGGTGTAGGCCAACTCGGCCATGTGGCCCTGGCCGATGATGGCCGGCAGGCGCTGCAGGCTGCCCAGATCGGCCACGATGGCCACCTTGGTCTCGCGGACCGAAAAGGTGGCGTCGGCACTGGCCAGTCGGATGTCGCAGGCGGCGGCCAGGTCCACCCCGCCGCCGATGCAGTAGCCGTGGATGGCGGCGATGGTGGGCACGGCGCAGGCGGCCAGGGAGGTCACCGAGGCTTGCATGCGCCGGATGGCCACATGGGACGACCGGGCCCGCGCCGCCATCGAGGGCGGGGCCTCGCCGGCCGGGGTCGAGGGTCCGGCCAGCCCGGACATGGCCACCAGGTCGAGCCCGACAGTGAAGTGTGGGCCCCGAGCGGCGACGATGACCACCCGGATGGTGGGATCGTCTCCGATGGCGGCCATGGCCAGGGGGAGGTCCGACCAGAAGGCCGGGCCCAGGGCGTTGAGCTTGGACGGGCGGTCCAACCACAGGGTGGCCACGTGGCCGTCGACCTCCAGGGTCAGAACCTCCGAAGAGAAGGAGGCGACGGCCGGGTCGGCGGTCGCCGTCCTGGTGTGGGGGGCGCGAGCCATGGGTCGAGCGTAGGCCAAGCCCGGGATGGGATCCGGGTCGTGGGCGAGGGACAGGCCGGTAGGATGGAAGCGAGGCTCGTGACCGGGCCTCCTTTCGCGAGAGGCTGTTCCCGACCTGTCCACCTTCACTCCTGAGACCGCCCGATCCCTTCCGGGGCCCGCCTGGCTGCAACGCCGACGATCGGCCGCGGCCGAGTCGTTCGGCACGTCCGTTCTGCCCACCGAGAAGGACGAGGTCTGGCGGTACAGCCGTATCGACCAACTCGACCTCGATCGCTACCACCCGGTCGGCGCCGCTCCGACCGGTCTGTCGGCCGCCGGGCCCTCCCCGTCGGACCGGGTGCGGGCTCTGGTCGACACCCTGGGCCCTCGTTCGGGCCTGATGGTGACACTCAACGGTGTGCTGGCCACGGTGGCGTCATCGACCGACGACAGCCTGCTGTCGCTCGGACGAGCCGGCGAGCAGGAGGACGGCGACGACCTCCTCGGATCGGTGGTCGGCGATCCTCACGACTACGTTCTGCTCAACGACGCCTTCGTGGCCGACCCGTTGGTCATCGATGTCGCCCCCCACGCCGTGGTCGACCTCCCGGTGGTGGTCATCCATGCCGTGTCGGGCGACGGCGGCGAGGCCATCTTCCCCCGCACCGTCATCCGGGCGGCCGCCGGGTCGGTGGCCAGCGTGGTGGAGATCGTCGTCGACGTCGACGACCCGTTGTTGGCCGAGCTGGGGGGCACACCGCCGCCGGTCAACCACGTGGCCCCGTCCGTCCACCCCGACCGTCTGGTGGTACCGGTGACCGAGCTGCGCCTGGCTGACGAAGCCACCCTCCGCTATGTGAGCGTCCAGTCGCTGGGCCCGGCCACCTGGCAGCTGGCCCACCAGGCCAGCGTGATCGGGGGCGACGCCGTCCTGGAGAGCTTCGCTGTGGCCCTGGGTGGGAGCTACGCCCGCCTCCGTACCGACTCGGCACTGCAGGGAGATGGCGGCACCAGCCGGCTGCGGGCTGCTTTCGTCGGTCGGGACGAGCAGATGCTCGACTTCCGCACCCTGCAGGACCACCGGGCCCCGCGGACCACCAGCGATCTGCTGTTCATGGGGGCGGTGGCCGACCGGTCCCACTCCGTCTACAGCGGACTCATCCGGGTCCGCAAGGGCGCGGTCCGCTCCGACGCCATGCAGACCAACCACAATCTGGTGCTCGACGAGGGCGCCCATGCCGACTCGGTGCCCAACCTCGACATCGAGGAGAACGACGTGAAGTGCAGCCACGGTTCGACGGTGGGACCGGTGGACGAGGACCAGCTCTACTACCTCGAATCCCGTGGTATCGAGCCGGATGTGGCCGAGCGGCTCATCGTGGCCGGCTTCTTCGAGGGGATCGCCGACCAGGTCCCCGTGGACGGCGCCCGGCCCATGATCGGCCGGGCCCTCGCCTCTCGGACCGGGGCCCACGTTGACTGATCCCGCCTCCACCGACCGGCAATCCCGCACCGCCTTCCTCTGTCATCGCGGCGACCTCCAATCGGGGCAGGCCAGACGATTCGACGTCGCCGGGCTACGGGTGGCGCTGGTCCGCATCGGCGACGACTTCCTGGCTGTGGGCGACCGGTGCAGTCACGAGGACTACTCGCTGGCCGAGGGCGAGGTCTTGCCCGACGAGTGCGAGATCGAGTGCGCCAAGCACGGATCGACCTTCGACCTGCGTACCGGCGAACCGTGCTCGCTGCCGGCCACCCGGCCGGTCCCCGTCTTCGACGTGGTGGTCGAGGGGGACGACGTGTCGGTGGTGGTTCCATGAGCCCGAGCGAACTGCGCATCGAGGGGCTCCGTGCCGGCATACCGGGGCGGGAGATCCTGCGGGGCGTGACCCTCGCCGTGCGCAGCGGAGAGGTTCACGCTGTGATGGGCCCCAACGGGTCGGGCAAGAGCACACTGGCCCACGTGCTGATGGGAAGGCCCGGCTACGAGATCCTGGACGGCTCGGTCACCCTGGACGGCGTCGACCTGCTGTCTCTGCCCACCTGGCGCCGGGCCCGGGCCGGACTGTTCGTGGGCATGCAGAACCCGATCGAGGTGCCGGGGGTGTCGTTGACGGCGTCCCTGTCGGCGGCTCAGGCTTCCGTGCCCGGCGGGGGGACCGACGGCAGGGCCGGGGGGATGAGCGAGCGACTGCACGTAGAGGCACGCCGCATCGGCTTCGATGAGCGGTTCCTCGACCGTCCCCTCAATGTCGACCTCTCGGGCGGGGAGCGCAAGCGCAACGAGACTCTCCAGCTGGGTGTCCTCCGACCCCGCTTCGCCGTCCTCGACGAGATCGATTCGGGACTGGACGTCGACGCCCTGGGAGCGGTGGGGCGTCGCGTGCAGGAGGCCACATCCGAGTGGGGACTCGGGGTACTGGCCATCACCCACTTCCGCCGGTTGCTCGACGTGCTCCGGCCCGACGTGGTCCACGTCCTCTCCGACGGTCGGGTGGTGGCCACCGGCGACCACGAGCTGGCCGAGATGGTCGATCGCACCGGGTACGCCGCCTACACCTGACCTGTAGGTGTACACCGGGGGCTACCACCAACCGCCGGCCTCGGGTTGGTAGCGTGCACCTCCATGGCTCGTCGAAATCGCCGACGGGGCGGCGCACAGGGCCAGTCGACTACGGGCAACGGAGGGTCGGAAGGGCCTCCCGATCCGCCGCCGGTGGACGGTGAATCCTCCGCCGAACCGGCTGGGCCCTCGGCCGAACCGGCTGGGCCCTCCGCCGAACCGCCCGTCGCTCCGGTGTCCGGATCTGCCGCCGGACTCCCGGGTGGAGGGGCCGACGCCGACCTGACCCCAGCCCCGGCAATGGCGGCCGTTGCACCGGGCGCGGCGGCAGACGCCGGCGTGGCCTTGACCCGCAAGGCCAGGCGGGAGGCGGCCAATTCCCGGAAGGGTCGACGGAAGAAGAAGAGGAAGCGGACCTGGCTCGAGCGGGTATTGCTGGCCGCCGTGATCGTTGTGGCCCTGGCCCTGGTCGGGGTGGGCTCCGGATTCGCCTACGTGAAGTTCCGGTTCAACCAAGTGCACAAGGTCACGGTCAAGCACCTGGAGGCGGCCCCGCCCGGCCAGCCCTTCAACGTCCTGCTCATCGGCTCGGACTCCCGGGCCGGTGAATCGCAGTCGGAGGCGGTCCATCTCGGCACCGAAGAGGCCACGGCCGGGCAGCGCAGCGACGTGGTCAAGATCGTCCACATCGTGCCGGCCACCGGACAGATCAGCGTGCTGTCCATACCCCGCGACACCATGGTGACGGTGGCCGGAAGCACGGAGGAGACCGGTCAGTACAACCGCATCAACTCAACGTACAACAACGGTCCCGATCAGCTCGTGCAAACCATCGAAGCCAACTTCGGCATTCCCATCGAGCACGTGGTGCAGATCGATTTCGGGGGATTCGTGGGCGCGGTGGATGCCATCGGCGGGATCTATCTCAACTTCCCCTATCCGGCCAAGGACACCTACACCGGGCTCGACATCACCCAACCCGGGTGCCAGCTCCTCAACGGCGGCTACGCCCTGGCCGTGGCCCGCAGCCGTCATTACCAGTACTTCGAAGACGGGTACTGGCAGTACGACGGAACCAGCGACTTCGGCCGCATCCAGCGACAGAACGCCTTCCTCAAAGCGCTGATCAACGAGGCGGAGACCAAGTACAACCCCTTGACCCTCAACGCCTTCATCGGATCGGTAGCCCAGGGAGTGACCATCGACTCCACCTTCACGGTGGCCGAACTGGTGACCCTGGCCCGCGAGTTCCACACCTTCGCGTCGCAGTCGTTGGCCACGGCCACGCTGCCCACCTACTCGGCCTACTCGTCGGAGTTCTCTGACCTGGGTGACGTCCTCTACACCCAACAGCCCCAGGCCAACCAGGCCATCACCCAATTCCTCGACGGACCACCCGAGACGGCGCTCACCCCGCCGCCCGGACCCTACGGCGTGGTCCCGCCCACCACGACCACCACGGTGCCACCGGGTGAGTCGACACCGCCCACCCAGGCCACTGCCGAAACCACCACGACCGTCGACACCAGCTTCGACCCGACGCCGTGCACCCCGTAATCCTCCGGTAGCGCCGCCGTCGGTGGCCCGGCGATCAGGCGTTCGACGCCTCGGGGGCGTCGAGGCCCTCAGCCAGGGTGTTCCAGCTCAGGGTGGCGCACTTGATGCGCACGGGAAACTTGACCACTCCCTGGAGGGCAGCCAGCTCGCCCAGTGCGTCGACATCGATGGCCTGGGGCTCGATCGGCTCCACATCGGCGCCCGCCTCCGTGGGGCCTTTGCCATCGGCACCGTTGCTCGAAGGAAGGGTGGCCTCGTGGATGGACATCATCCCCTTGAAGGTGCGGATGAGATCCCGAACCTCGGGGATGGGCCGCCCCTTTACGGCGGCCGACATCAGCGAGGCGGACGACTGGCTGATGGAGCACCCTGTCCCGGCGATCTTGATGTCCGACACCACGCCGTCCTTGACCTCCAGGGTCACGACGATCTCGTCGCCGCACAGGGGATTGAAGCCCTCCATCCGTAGGGCCGGAGGGGACGCCAGTTCGCCGCGGTTACGGGGCGACCGGTAGTGGTCGAGGATGATCTCGCGGTAGAGGTCTTCGAGGTTGTTCACGAGCGGCCTCGTCCAGGTCCGGTCGCATCCCCCGGGGAGAGGACGACCCGTCGGCCGGCCAGGGGGCGACGCCGGCTTCCACATGTGCGCATCACAGCCCCAGCGTACCGGCCTGCCCTCATCCGAAGAACGCTCCCGCCTCGGCCAGAGCATCGGCCAGCACGTCCACTTCGGACTCCTCGTTGTAGAGAGCGAAGGAGGCGCGGGCGGTGGCGTTGACCCCCAGACGGCGCATCAGGGGCTTGGCGCAGTGATGGCCGGCCCTTACGCATACGCCGTAGTTGTCGAGGATCTGCGAGATGTCGTGGGGATGGATGCCGCGGTAGGCGAACGACAGGACGCCGCCCCGGTGGGTGGTGTCCGGGGGACCGAACAGGGTGAGGTCGTCGCCGAACCGCTCCTTCAGGGTGGTTATGGCGTAGGCGGTCAGGGCCCGGTCGTGCTCCTCTATGGCCGCCATCCCGATGGCAGAGAGATAGTCGACGGCCGCCCCGAGGCCGATGGCCTCGGCGATCGGCGGGGTACCGGCCTCGAAGCGCCAGGGGATGTCGTTGGGCGTGAAACCGTCCTTGCGCACGTCGAGGATCATCTCGCCGCCGCCCAAAAAGGGCGGAAGCTGGGCCAACAGGTCGGCGCGTCCCCACAGCACTCCGATACCGGTGGGGCCGACCATCTTGTGGGCGCTGAAGGCCAAAAAGTCCACGCCCAGGGCGGACACATCGGTGGGGAGGTGGGGGACCGACTGGGCCCCGTCGGCAACCACGACGGCTCCGGCGGCGTGGGCCACCTCGGCGATGGCGCTGATCGGATTGACCGTCCCCAGCACGTTGGACATGCAGGTGACCCCGACCAGCTTGGCCCCGTCGACCAGTCGGTCCAGGTCCCCCAAGTCGAGCCGCCCGTCGTCGTCCACCGGGATCCACCGGATGGTCACGCCCCGCTCCTCGACCAACATGTGCCAGGGCACGATGTTGGCATGGTGCTCCATTTCGGTGAGCACGATGGTGTCGCCGGCCCGGAGGTTGGCCCTTCCCCAGGCGTGGGCCACCAGATTGAGGCCCTCGGTGGCATTTTTGGCGAAGACGACCTCCCGCGCCGGGTCGGGAGCTCCGATGAACGCCCCGACCTTCCGGCGAGACTCTTCGAACCGGCGGGTGGCTTCTTCGGCGATGGCGTACACCCCGCGGTGCACGTTGGCGTGGGTGGTCTCCTCGTACTCGCGCATGGCATCGAGAACGGCGGTCGGCCGTTGCGACGACGAGGCCGAATCGAGGTAGGTGATGGGATGTCCGTTGACTTCTCGCCCGAGGAGCGGGAAGTCCTTGCGGATCCGGGCCACGTCCAGTCCGCTGTCGGTGGTGGTGGTGGTCATGGCCGCCATGCCTCGTACCCCTCGGCCTCGATCGATGCGGCCAGCTCGGGCCCACCGTCGGCCACGATGACGCCGTCGATGAGGAGATGGACCCGATCGGCGGCCAGCTCGTCGAGCATGCGCAGGTAATGGGTGATGACCAGGACCCCGAGGGCGGGCCGCGCTTGGCGCACCGTGTCCACCCCCCGGGCCACCGCCCGCAGGGCGTCGACGTCGAGGCCGGAATCGGTCTCGTCGAGCACGGCGATATCGGGATCGAGGAGAGCCATCTGGAGGATCTCGTTCCGCTTCTTCTCGCCCCCCGAGAACCCGTCGTTGAGATGACGCTCGCCGAAGGCCGGGTCCATTCCCAGCTTCTCCATCCACTCCATCATCATGAGGCGGATCTCGAGGACCGACATGTCGATGCCCCGTCGGGCCGACAGCGCCTGGCGCAGGAATTGGATGACCGGGACGCCGCCGATGGACTCGGGGTTCTGGAAGGCGAGGAACATGCCGGCCTTGCCTCGCACGTCAGGCGGCCAGGCGGTGACATCCTCGCCGTGGAGGCGTATGGCCCCCGAGGTGATCTGGTAGGACGGATTGCCGAGCAGGGCGTTGGCCAGGGTCGACTTGCCCGATCCGTTGGGCCCCATGAGGGCGTGCACCTGGCCGGCGTCCACCGTCAGGTTCACCCCGCGCAGGATGGGATGGCCTTCCACGGCGACGTGGAGATCGTCGATCTGGAGCAGAGGCGGGGTCTTCCCCCGGGCGGATGCGGCGTCACCGGGCACGGGTAGATCTTAGCCTCATTCGTGATTTTCTCCTACGGGTATAGGAGGAATGGGGTCCCGATGGCCGGAGTACCGGTGTGCCCAGGTCAGCCGGTACGGTAGTGCCGATGGCCGACCCGTGGAATTTCGCCGGCCCCGTCACCCAGCTTGATTCGCGGGCCGGTGTGGTGACGCTGGTGGACGAGTCGACCTTCGCCATCAGCGGCAGCGCCGGCGACATGACCACCGGTGCCGCCGAGGGCCTCTTCTTCAGGGATACCCGCATCCTGTCCCGCTTCGAAGTGCTGATCAACGGGTCCCGCACCCAGTCGCTGGGCGCCATCACCGAGGACCCCTTCACCGCCACCTTCGTGTCCCGGTGTCCACCCGTTTCCGGCCGGGCCGACTCCACCTTGATGGTCTTCCGCTCGCGCTATGTCGGCCAGGGCATGCGTGAGGACCTCACCGTACGCAACTTCGGCGCCGAGCCGGCCCTGTGCACCATCGAGGTATTCGTGGGTTCCGATTTCGCCGACCTGTTCGCCGTCAAGGAGGGGCGGGTCGGCACCGAGCGGGAGAACGGCGAGCTGAGCACCAAAGTGTCGGCCGGCCGCCACGCCATTCTGGAGGAGCGACGCAAGGCGGCGGAGAAGACCATCGGGCGGAGGGAGTCAGACGAGCCCATCCCCGCTGACCGGGTGCCGACCATCACCTACTCCTACCGACGGGGCGGGGTGATACGGGGGGTCGACATCCGGTTCGCCGATCCGGCGGTGGTCAGCGCCGATCTGGCCAGTTTCGAGGTGGTCGTGCCGCCCCGTGGCGAGTGGTCGACATGCATCGAGATCGGGCCGATCATCGAGGAGACACGGTTCGCACCGCGGTACCGGTGCGGGCAACCGGTCGACCTGGCCGCACCGAGCGAGCGGCTGGCCCAGTGGCGACGTCGGGTCCCCCAGGTCCAGACCAACTCACCCGGTCTGAAGGAGGTGATCGACCGCAGCAACGAGGACCTGGGTGCGCTGCGCATCTTCGACCCCGACTATCCGGAGCGGGTGGTGGTGGCCGCCGGTGCTCCCTGGTTCATGACGGTGTTCGGCCGCGACTCCCTTCTGACCGCCTGGATGGCCCTGTTGGTCGATCCCGATCTGGCACGCGGCGTGCTCCAGACCCTGGCCCGTTTCCAAGGTACCGACGTCGACCCGCGCCGGGAAGAGGAGCCCGGTCGCATCCTCCATGAGATGCGATTCGGTGATGCCGCCTCCCTTTCGCTGGGTGGCGGCAGCATCTACTACGGGACGGCCGATGCCACCCCCCTGTTCGTGATGTTGCTGGGCGAGATGCGACGGTGGGGGGTGGCCCGCGAGATGGTCGACGAGCTTCTGCCCAACGCCGCCCGGGCCATCGAATGGATCGAACAGTTCGGCGATGCCGACGGCGACGGATACGTCGAGTACCACCGGGCCACCGACCGGGGTCTGGCCAACCAGGGGTGGAAGGACAGTTGGGACGGCATCCGCTACGGCGACGGCAAGGTGGCCGAGGCTCCCATCGCCCTGTGTGAGGTGCAGGCCTACACCTACGGCGCCTATCTGGCCAGCGCCCACTTCGCCTTCGAGGTGGGCGATACCGCCACCTATGACCGCTTCCGGGCCAAGGCGGCCCAGCTCAAGGCCGCCTTCAACCGCGATTTCTGGTTGGAGGACAAGGGGTGGTTCGCCGTCGGGCTCGACGCCGACAAGCGTCCGATCGACTCACTCACCTCCAATATCGGCCACTGCCTGTGGACCGGGATCGTCGACGAGGACAAGGCCCGCCGCGTGGCCGAGGCGCTGATGTCGGCGCCCATGTTCAGCGGGTGGGGAGTGCGCACGCTGGCCGCCAACAGTGGCGGCTACAACCCCATCAGCTATCACTGTGGTTCGGTATGGCCGCATGACACGGCCATCGTGGCCGCCGGCCTGGCCCGCTACGGCTTCGACGGCGCCGCCCAGCAGATCATCCGTGCCCTCATCGACGGTGCCATCGCCCAGGGCGGCAGGCTTCCCGAACTGTTCAGTGGTCTCGACCGCGGCGAGCTGGCCGTACCCATCGGTTATCCGACCTCGTGCTCACCCCAAGCGTGGGCGGCCGCCTCACCGCTGCTGTGCCTGCGCACCCTGCTGCGCCTCGATCCGTGGGTTCCCTACGGCAAGACCTGGCTGTGCCCGAACCTTCCCGACTGGATCGGTTACCTCAAGGTCGAGGGGATCCCCCTGGCCGGTTCGCGGGTGACCATCGAGGTGGGCACGGAGGTGCCGGGCGGGGTGGCGGTCAGCGGGCTCCCGCCGGAGATCGAACTGGTCCGCGAGCCGCGGCGTCCGTCCACCGCCATCTGACCACCGCCATCTGAATCGGCCCGCTCACCAACCCCTGTCGATCCATTCGTCGAGGTGGGGAGTTTCGGCGCCGATGGTGGTGGAGGCACCGTGGCCGGGGAGGACCAGGGTGTCCGGACCGAAGGCCCCGAACAGCCGGCCCTCGATGGACTGGATGATGGTGGCGAAGTCGGAATGGTCGAAGGAGGTGTTGCCCGGGCCCCCCGGAAAAAGGGTGTCCCCCGAGAACAAGAGGGGCGTGCCTTCGACGGCGAAGCACATCGAACCGGGGGTATGGCCCGGGGTGGCGATGGTGCCGATCCGGAGCCGTCCGATCTCGAGCGTCGAGCTGTCCTCCAGGATCTGGTCGTAGGCGGGCAGCATGGCGGCGTCGGCCGAGGTGACGGCCACGTCGATGCCGGCGTCGCGCACGGCCTCCACAGCCTGGATGTGATCCCAGTGCCCATGGGTCTCCACCACGCGGCGGACGGTGAGGGCACGGCACAGGTCGAGCAGCCTGTCGTGCTCGTTGGCCGCGTCGATGAGGACGGCGTCGCCGGTGGCTCGGCACCGCACGATGTAGACGTTGTTGTCCATGGGGCCGACCACCACGCGGTGGACCTCCACCGATGTGTCCTCATAGTCGACGATGGTGTCAGGCACGGTAGGACCTCCTGGGCAACGACCGCTCAGCGTAACCGGGGAGCGGGGGCCGGCCGGCCGGCAGTCGGGGGCGGCCGGTCGGGAGCAGGTCCGGACCAGCTCGGGACCAGCTCGGGAGGGTCGGGCTGTTGGTCAGGGCCATCCGGTGTCTGGTAGACAAACGGGGCATACGGTGCCCGCACCGGGACCCACAGGGGATGGAAGAACCATGAATTTCGCCTTCAGCGAGGAACAGGACGAGTTGCGCTCGTCAGTCCGTCGGTTCCTCGACGACAAGTCACCCGAGGTCGAAGTCAGGCGGCTGATGGAGACCACCGAGGGCTACGACCCGGCTGTGTGGGCCCAGATGGGCGATCAACTGGGCCTGATGTCGCTCATCATTCCCGAGCAGTTCGGCGGGTCGGGCTTCTCCTATGTGGAGCTCATCGTGGTCCTCGAGGAGATGGGGGCCGCCCTCCTCTGCGCCCCCTTCTTCTCCACGGTGGCCCTGGCCACCAACGCCATCCTGACCTCCGGCGACCAGAGTGCACAGGAGTACCTCCTCCCCGGGATCGCCGCCGGCGACACCATCGGCACGCTGGCTTTCACCGAGGACTCCGGCCGTTGGGACGGCGAGGGCATCACGCTGGCTGCCGTTCCGTCGGGCGAGGGGTGGGCCCTCAACGGTCACAAGTCCTTCGTCCTCGACGGCGCCACCGCCGACCTCATCCTGGTGGTGGGACGTACCCCGGCCGGGCTCTCGCTCTTCGGGGTCAAAGGTGACGCCGAGGGTCTGGTGCGGACGCCGCTGGCCACCATGGACCAGACCCGCAAACAGGCTCGGCTCGAGTTCACCGACACACCGGCCTGGCTCATCGGTACCGACGGAGGGGCAGATGCCGGTCTGAGCAAGACCCTCGACCTGGCTGCGGTGGCCTTGGCCGCCGAACAGGTGGGGGGCGCCCAGCGCTGTCTGGACAGTTCGGTCGAGTACGCCAAGACACGCATCCAGTTCGGACGGCCCATCGGCAGCTTCCAGGCCATCAAGCACAAGTGCGCCGACATGCTCCTCGAGGTCGAGTCGGCCAAATCGGCGGCCTACTACGCCGGATGGGCCGCCGCCGACGATTCCGACGAGCTCCCGGTGGTGGCCAGTCTGGCCAAGTCGTACTGCTCGGAGGCCTATTTCCACGCCGCCGCCGAGACCATCCAGATCCACGGGGGCATCGGCTTCACCTGGGAGCATCCGGCCCACCTGTACTTCAAACGGGCCAAGTCGTCCGAGCTCATGCTGGGTGACCCCTCCTACCACCGCGAGCTGTTGGCCCAGCGCATCGGGATCTGAGCCCCCGAACGGTGTCGACAGACTGCTCGAAACTCTCCGTGGGAGAGTGCCCGGCTCCCCGTGCGCATGAGCCCGTCCCTTCGCTGGTTGGCGTAGCGTTCCGGCCATGAGCAACCCGCGCCAGATGATCGCCTGGCTGTTGCTGGTCCTGGTGGCCGTGGTGGCCGGTGGTGCCGCCGCCCTCGGCGTCCACCAGTCCCCGTCTAACGTCCCCCTGTCGCAGGCCGTGGACAACACCCTGGCCGCCCCCAACTATTCGGAAGTGGTGACCGAGTCGACGCCGCAGGGCAAGCAGACCGACTATCTCGTGTACCAGGCTCCCGACCGCCTGGGTGGCTACATCCAGAGCGGAAGCCACCGCACCTATGTGTACGTGATCGGTGACGTCGAGTACCAGAGCCTCACCGTGTCGGCCAAGGCCGGGACCAAGCACCTGACCTTCTACCGTCAGCCCAGTGAAGGGGCCGCCACCCTCGACCCGGCCCACAACTACCTCAAGTACTCCGACCAGGCCAAGAACGCCAAGCAGTCGGGGGCCACCACCACCTTCAAGGTGGCCCAGAGCGGCCAGACCGGGACTTTCGTGTTCACCGTGGCCGGGTCCTACGTCTCGTCGGTGGCCTTGACCGTGCAGTCCGCTTCGGTCTCGCTGGTCATCTCGCAGGTGGGATCCTCACCGCCGGTCAATCTCCCCTCCGGTGCGCGGATCGTGACCGCCCCGACCGCCCCCTCCGGCGCCGGCGCCGCCACCGGCTCAGCCACCGGCGGATAGGTCCACCCACAGGCGGACAGTCGGCCCCCGCAGCCGGTGACCCGTTGCCGGTCACCCGTCACTCCTTGTCGGCCACCGCCCGGTCGATGGCCCGGCGGAGAGCACGGGCCTGGTTTTCGGGCTCGTCGGCCTCGGTGAGCCAGCGCACAACCACGAAATGGCGGGCGCCGGCCGTGGCCATGACCTCCACGGTGACCGGATCCACTCCGCCGGTCACCCACACCGGCACCCGGGCGGCCGCGGTGGCCGCCGCCACGTAGCCCAGACCCGTCCCCGGACGCCCCGGCTTGGTCGGGGTGGGGGTGACCGGGCCGGCCGAAATGTAGTCGATCGGTTGGGGCAGAGAAGCGGTCAGCTGTGCCGGTTCGTGGGTCGACAGCCCGACGATGGCGGTGGACCCGACCAGCCGGCGGGCCTCGGCGGCGGGGACGTCGTCCTGGCCCACGTGGACGCCGTCGGCGCCCAGGTCGGCGGCCAGGTCGGGCCGGTCGTTGAGGAGGAAGGGCACCCCATGTTCGGCGCAGACCCGTTGGGCCACGGCGGCTCGCTCGACCAGGGGGCCGTCGGCCAGATGCTTGTCGCGGAGTTGGACCACGTCCACACCGCCGGCCAGGCACGAGGCCACGAAGCGTTCCAGATCGGGACGGTCGGGAGTGCACAGGTACAGGCGCCGGTCCTCGAAGGACCAGGCCGGAGACGGACCCACCGGTGTTCAGTCGGTGGCCGAGGCGGTGGCTTTGGCTTTGGCCTTGGCGGCCTGCTTGGCCCGGCGCACCTTGGCCAGTGCCTCCGGGGAATCGATGTCGGCCACCGATCGGAACGAGCCAGCCTCGCCGTAGGGGGCCGACACCTTCCGCCAGCCGGTGGGGCGGATGCCGAACTGCTTGCCCAACAGGGCCACGAAGATCCGCGCCTTCTGGTCACCGAATCCGGGGAGGGCCTTCACGTTCTTGAGGAGCTGGGCACCGTCGGAGGCGCTCGACCAGATGGCCGAGGCGTCGCCGCCGTAGGTGTCGACGATGACCGCACATACGCTCTGGACCCGGCCGGCCATCGAGCGGGGGAACCGGTGCAGAGCGGGTCGGTCGCTGAAGATGTCGGCCAGTGCGTCGGGGTCCATGGCGGCCAGGGCGGCGGCGTCCAGGGTCCCGCCCAGTCGCTGGCGGAGGTCGTAAGGCGACCGGAAGGCTTTCTCCAGGGGGATCTGCTGGTCGAGGACCATGCCGATGACCAGGGCCAGCGGGTCGGTGGCTACCAGTTGATCGACGGTCTCGTCACCTGTCACCCGGATCACGGCGACAGATTAGTGGCTGGTTTCGTACAGTTCGATCGAGATCTGGTCGTCGTCCAGCTCATGACCCACGAATTGGCAGCCGGTGGCCTTGGCCACCCGCATGACCATCTCGGCGTTGGCCGCGCTGATGGCCATGTGGCACGAGCCCGATGAATTGATGCGCTCCCACAGGATGCCCATCTCGAAACCCCGGGCGAATTCGGGATCGTCCGTGTCAAAACGAAGCAACGACTCCATGGAGGGTTCATCGTCGGGGGGCGGGTAAGTCTTTAGCCCCTCCTGGTCGAGCGGGGTGCGGGGAGAGACCACCTGTCCCGGTGGTCAGGCCGCCCAGGGGTCAGGGGAGGTGGTGTCGACCTCGTAGCGGGCCAGCGCGTCGGATACCGCGCCGGGTGGGACCGTGCCTTCGGCGGTCAAGGCGTGGAGGACGGCCACCACCACGTGGGCCGCATCCACCTCGAAGTAGCGCCGCAAGACCTCCCTGGTATCGGAGCGTCCGTAGCCGTCGGTGCCGAGGGAGGTGAACCCCCGGGGCACCCAACGGGAGATCTGGTCGGGTACGGCGCGCATGAAGTCGGTGACGGCCACCACCGGGCCGGCCGACGTGGCCAACTGCTCGGTGACGTGGGGAACCCGTGCCGTCTGATCGGGGTGGAGGCGGTTCCAGCGCTCGACGGCCATGGCCTCCTCGCGCAGCGACTTGTACGAGGTCACCGACCACAGGTCGACGTCCACGCCCCAGTCGGCGGCCAGCATCCGCCGGGCCTCCACCGCGCCCTGCCAGGCCGAGCCCGAAAACAGAACGGTGGCCCGGGCGGCGTTGTCGTTGTCGGTGGCCGATGCGCCACTGTCGGAATTGCCGCGGTCGGAATTGCCGCTGTCGGAATTGTCAGTGCCCGACGCGTCCCCCTCGGGTACCTCCCCGACAGGGACGAACCGGTAGATGCCCTTGATGGAGCCGAGCCGGATGCGCTCGGCCTCCGCAGGGTCCGCAGGGAGGGAGGGCATCAGGTAGTTCTCGTTGTACAGGGTGAGATACCAGAAGCGGTCCTCCGGCTCCGGACCGGTCATGCGCCGGATGCCGTCCTCCACGATGGCCGCCACCTCGTAGGAGAAGGCGGGGTCGTAAGCGGCGACGCTCGGGACGGTCGAGGCCAGAAGCAGGGAGTGTCCGTCCTGGTGCTGGAGACCTTCGCCGTTGAGGGTGGTGCGGCCGGCCGTGCAGCCGAGGAGGAAGCCGCGCCCACGCGCATCGCCCAGCGCCCACAGGAGGTCGCCGACCCGCTGGAAGCCGAACATCGAATAGAAGAGGTAGAAGGGGATCATCGGCTCGCCCCAGGTGGCGTACGAGGTGGCGGCGGCGGTGAAGGCGGCCACCGCCCCCGCTTCGCTGATGCCCTCTTCCAAAACCTGACCGGAGGAGCTCTCGGCGTAGTGGAGGGCCAGATCGGCGTCGACCGGTGTATAGCGCTGTCCTTCGGGCGAATAGATCTGAACCTCGCTGATCAGGGACTCGAGTCCGAATGTGCGGGCCTCGTCGGACACGATGGGGACGATGCGCTTCCCGATGGCCGGGTCCCGGACCAGCGACCGCAGCAGGCGGGCGAAGGCCATGGTGGTGGACACCGCCTGGCGACCCGAGCCGGCGAACAGATCGGCGAAAGCCTTGGCCTCGGGGGGCGGGAGCGGCTGCGACCGGTCCACCCGGCTGGGGAGGGCCCCGCCCAGAGCCTGACGACGCTCGGCCAGGTAGAGGGCGGCTTTCTCGTCGGGGGCCGGCCGATAGTAGGGGGGAAGGTCGGCCTCCAGGTCCTCCTCGGGGATCTCGTCGTGCAGGAACAAACGGTTGCGCAGGGTGAGGAGCTGGAGCTTGGTCATCTTCTTGATCTGGTGGGTGGCGTTGCGGGCTTCGATCTCCGGGCCGAGCGTCCATCCCTTGATGGTCTTGGCCAGAATGGCGGTCGGCGCACCGACGTGCTCCGTGGCGGCCTGGTAAGCGGCGTAGAGCTTGCGGTAGTCGTGCCCACCCCGCGGTAGGGTCTGGAGTTCCTCATCGGTGAGGTGGGCCACCAGCTCGGTCAGACGCGGGTCGGGGCCGAAGAAGTGCTCCCGGATGTAGGCGCCGGACTCGGTGGCGTACTTCTGGAATTCGCCGTCCACCGTCGAGTTCATCTTGTTGAGGAGGACGCCCTCTACGTCCTTGGCCAACAACTCGTCCCAGGTGCGCCCCCAGATGACCTTGATCACGTTCCAGCCCGCCCCGCGGAAGAGCGCCTCGAATTCCTGGATGACCTTCCCGTTGCCCCGCACCGGACCGTCGAGTCGCTGCAGGTTGCAGTTGACCACGAAGACCAGGTTGTCGAGGTGCTCACGCCCGGCCATGCCCAGTGCCCCGAGGGTCTCGGGCTCGTCGAACTCGCCGTCACCGACGAAGCACCACACCCGGCTGTCGCTGGTGTCGACCAGTCCGCGGCCATGCAGGTAACGGCTCACGTGGGCCTGGGCGATGGCGTTGAGCGGTCCGAGGCCCATCGACACCGTCGGGTACTCCCAGAAGTGGGGCATCAGTCGGGGATGGGGATAGGAGGAGAGGCCTGACGCCCCCACCTCGAAGCGGAAGTTGTCCAGGTCCTCCTCGGACAGCCGGCCCTCGACGAAGGCCCGGGCGTAGATACCGGGGGAGGCGTGGCCCTGGAAGTAGACCTGGTCGCCCGGGCCCCGGTCCTTGCCCCGGAAGAAGTGGTTGAAGCCCACCTCGTAGAGGGAGGCGGAGCTGGCGTAGGTGGACAGGTGGCCACCGATGGCCTCCGAGCGCACGTTGGCTCTGACCACCATCACCGCCGCGTTCCAGCGGATGAAGGCGCGGATCCGTCGCTCGATGTACTCGTCCCCGGGGAACTCCGGCTCCTCGTCGGAGGGAATGGTGTTGACGTAGGGGGAGGAGACGGTGGCCGGAAAGTCAACCTGCTTCTGGCGGGCCCGCTCCAGGATGCGCATAAGCAGATAGCGCGCCCGGGTACGACCGTGGGCGTCCACCACGTCGTCGAAGGCGTCGAGCCACTCCGACGTCTCCGTCGGGTCGGCATCGGGCAGTTGGTGGCTCACGCCGTCGAACAGCACGTATCCATGCTCCCACTAGCGGGTCAGTGTGGGAAGTCATATGCGGAGGATTCCGGCACCACCGGCCGCCCCGTCGTCCTCCCATCGCGGGCATGCTGGAGTAATGAACCCCGAACCGTCAGACGGTGTACCGCCGATCATCGTCTACACCGACGGCGCCTGCCGGGGGAATCCGGGGCCGGGGGGATGGGCCTGGGCCGTCGACGGTGGCCGGTCGGACAGCGGTGGCGAGCCGCACACCACCAACCAACGGATGGAGGTCACGGCCGTGATTCGTGCCCTGAGCGCCCTCCCCGGTCCAGTACACGTGGTCAGCGACTCGACCTACGTGGTCAATTGCTTCCGCCAGAAGTGGTGGGTCGGATGGGAGCGCCGTGGTTGGCGCAACACGGCCGGAAAGCCGGTGGCCAACCAGGACCTGTGGAAGGAACTGCTCTCCTTGGCCCTCGATCCGGAACGGCCGGTGACCTTCGCCTGGGTCAAGGGTCACTCGGGCGACCGGATGAACGATGTGGTGGACCTCATGGCCACCGAGGCCGCCGACCGCCAGTAGGCCGACCGGCGCTCGGTGGCTCTGCAGGGCCTACCGGCGTCCCGTCGAGGGGCCACGTTCACCGACCGGTCCGTTTTGGCTCGGGCACCACCCTCCCGTAACCTGCGGTCATGGACATCCAGGGAAGCTCAGCCATCATCACCGGGGGCGCCTCAGGTCTCGGCGAGGCCACCGCCCGCGCCCTCGCCGCCCAAGGGGTCAGGGTCACTGTTTTCGACAAGAACGAGGAAGGGGGCAGACAGGTTGTCGCTGACATCGGCAACGGCGCCAACTTCATCGGGGGCGACGTGACCGCTCCCGACGACTGTCAGAAAGCGGTCGACCAGGCTGCCGACGGGGGCAACCTGCGGGTCGCCGTCAACTGCGCCGGCACCGGATGGGTGGGTCGGGTGATCAACCGCGATGGTTCGCCGCACGACCTGGCGCCGTTCCAATTCATCCAGAACCTCAATGTCATCGGCACCTTCAATGTGATGACCAAGGCGGCGTCGGCCATGTCGAAGGTCGAACCACAGGCCAACGGCGAGCGCGGGGTGGTGGTCAACACGGCCTCGGTGGCCGCCTTCGACGGCCAGATCGGCCAGTTGGCCTACTCCGCCTCCAAAGGGGCCATCGTGGGCATGACTCTCCCCGCCGCCCGCGACCTGGCTGTCGTCGGCATCCGCGTGCTGGCCATCGCCCCCGGTTTGTTCGATACCCCGTTGCTGGCCATGCTGCCCGAAGAGGCCCGCAACGCCCTGGCTGAGTCGGTCAACTTCCCCAAGCGACTGGGCAACCCCCCCGAATTCGGACAGCTGGTGGTCCAGATCGCCCAGAACAGCTACCTCAACGCCGAGGTCATCCGCCTCGACGGTGGCATCCGCATGCCCCCCAAGTAGAGCGGAAACTGGGCTCGGCCCGACGGTGCCGCCACCGGTCCGGCCCGGTTCCTGTTGGCCACCGGGGCGGTGGATTCGGTGGCGCCGGTACGGGTTAGTGTCCAAACCATACCGATGACCACAACCGTGAACGTACCCCGGGCCGACGAACCCGCCTCCACCACCGCCATCATCCGGACCGAGGGGCTGACCAAGGTCTACGCCGGGTCGGACCTGAAGGCGGTGGACGGGCTGGACCTCACGGTGGAGCCGGGGGAGATCTTCGGGCTGCTCGGGCCCAACGGTGCCGGCAAGACGACCACCGCCGGGATGCTCACCACCCGGGTCATCCCCACCGCCGGCCGGGCCCTGGTGGGCGGTATCGACGTGGTGGCCCACCCCGCCCTGGCCAAGCAGATCATCGGGATCGTGAGCCAGCAGAATACGTTGGACCGGCAGCTCAACGTGTGGGAGAACCTCTACTTCCACGGCCGGCTCTTCGGTATCTCCGCCCGTGAGTCGCGGCGCACGGCCACCGAGCTGCTGGGCGTGTTCCAGCTGGAGAAGTGGGCCGACGCCTCGGTCTATGCCCTCTCGGGGGGTATGGCCCAGAGGCTGATGGTGGCCCGGGCCATCTTCCACCGACCGGCCGTCCTGTTCCTCGACGAGCCGACCGCCGGGCTCGATCCCCAGAGCCGGTTGGCTCTGTGGGAGATCCTGAGGGAGCTCAACAGCGAAGGGCAGACCATCCTCCTCACCACCCACTACATGGAAGAGGCCGACCAGCTGTGCGGGCGTGTGGCCATCATGGACCGGGGCAAGATCCTGGCCCTGGATACCCCGTCCGCCCTCAAGCAGCAGATCGACGCCGACACCATCGTGACGGTGACCGCCTCGGGTGATCCCGAGGAGCTGGGCCGGGCCCTCACCCAAAGGGTGCCGGGTGTGACCCGAACCCGATCGATCGAAGGCGGGGTCGAACTGCACGTGAAAGGGAACGACCGACTGCTGCCCAAGGTTCTGGGCGCCGCCGAGGACGCCGGGTTTCCGGTCATCGACCTCTCGGTCAACGAGCCCACCCTCGAGACGGTCTTCATCAACCTGACCGGCAAGGACCTGAGAGAGTGACCAGCCCGGTCGAGACGGTCATGCCCGCTCCCATCCTCGGGCCCAGCTCGACCCGGTCGGCCTTCGGGGCCGGTCGCACCGCGCTGTGGGCGCTCATCCTCCGGGATCTGGTCGTCCTGCGCAAGCATCTCATCGAGTTCGTGATCCGGGTGCTGGTCCAACCCTTCCTGCTCTGTTTCGTCTTCCTCTATGTGTTTCCCAAGATCGGACAGGCCATCGGCGGCGGGGGCGGGTCCGTATCGGAGTCGGCCTTCGCCACCTTGCTGGTCCCCGGTGTGGTGGGCATCTCCATTCTGTTCCAGGGGGTTCAGTCGGTGGCCCTGGTCATGTCCCAGGAGTTCGGGTTCACCCGCGAGATCGAGGATCGGGTCCAGGCCCCGTGCCCCATCTGGCTGGTGGCCATGGCCAAGGTCCTGTCCGGAGCGGTGCAGGGACTGATCTCCGCCATCATCGTGCTGCCCATCGCCTCGGTGGTCCACGCCAAGGGGGTCGAGGCCCACATCAACCTGCACTGGTGGGTGATCGTGACCCTGGTCCCCCTGGCCTGCGTGACCATGGCCTCACTCGGGCTGCTCCTCGGGACCAGCTTCGAGCCCCGCAACATCGGGTTGATGTTCGGGTTCATCATCCTGCCGGTCACCTTCCTCGGCGGGACCTACTACGAGTGGACCCGACTGGCCCCCATCAAGGTAGAGGGCTGGCACTGGCTGCAGACCGTCGTCCTCATCAACCCGCTCATCTACGTCAACGAGGGCATGCGGGCTGCTCTCACCGACGCTCCCCACATGCATCTCTACGTGATCTACCCGGTGCTGGTCGGCTTCCTCTCCCTCTTTTTGGGGCTCGGCCTCCGCAACTTCCGTCGCCGGGTCCTCTCCTGAGCACGTCCGTCCCCGCCGACGGGGTCGACCGACCGGGATCCCACGAATCCGGCTATCTGCTGGACAACCGCCAACACGAGGCCGGTACCCGCCTGGAGGCGTTGTCCACCTTGTTCGATCCGTCCACCTTCCGTCATCTGGAGGAGGTCGGTATCACCGAAGGGTGGCGTTGCTGGGAGGTGGGCGCCGGCGGACCGAGCGTGCCCACCTTCATGGCCCAGCAAGTGGGGGCAGGCGGCTCGGTGCTGGCCACCGACATCGATTTGGCGTGGATGCCGCCCGAGCCGCGTCTCTTCGAGGTGACCCGTCACGACGTGGGGCTGGATCCGCCACCACCGGGTTCCTTCGATCTCATCCACGCCCGCCTGGTCCTGGTCCACGTGCCCCGCCGGGCCGAAGCCCTGGCCGCCATGGTCGGGGCCCTCCGACCAGGTGGGTGGCTCGTGTTGGAGGACGCCGATCCGGCTCTCCAGCCCCTCACCTGCATCGACGAATGGGGGCCCGATCAGGAACTGGCCAACCGCTTGCGCCGCGGCTTCCGCGAACTTCTGGCTCGACGGGGGGCCGAGTTGGCCTACGGTCGGACGCTCCCTCGGATCCTGCGCCAGTACGGGCTCTCCGCCGTGTCCGCTGACGCCTTCTTCCCGGTGACCGGTCCGGCGTGCACCGTTCTCGAACGGGCCACGGTCGAGCAGATCCGCCAACCGATGATCGCCGCCGGCCTGGCCACCGCCGAGGACATCGATCGTCATCTGGCCAACATCGACCGGGGCGACCTCGACTTGGCCACCTCGCCGATGATCTCCGCCTGGGGACGCAAGCCACCGCAGTGACCGGCGCTGCTCGGCGGGCACGGGGGGCCGGCCGGCGCACCGGCTCGGGTGCTGCCCGGTCGCCATGGCACGCTTCCCGCCGCCTGTGCTGGCTGGCTCGCAGTGCACCTGTTTCCCGAGATTGTCGGGTGGTCGAGGCCGGTAGGCTGTGACCGGAAGGCGTGGTCAAAACCCCTTTGGACCAGCCCACTGATTCCGCATGACGACGGAGATCCGCACGACCATGGAGAACAGCATCCTGACGGCAACCGGCAAGGCCACGGAGGCAACAGCGTGACGAGCACCCCGCCGGCAGGAACCGAGGGGCCGGCCAACGATCGCTTTGACGTGGTCGTCATCGGCGGGGGGCCCGGGGGCTATGCCACCGCCCTGTACGGCGCCTCGGCCGGCCTTTCGGTGGCCATCGTCGAGAGGGACAAACTGGGAGGTACCTGTCTGCACCGCGGGTGCGTACCGGCCAAGGAATTCCTGGAGACTGCAGCCGTCTTCCGCACGGTGAGCGGTTCGTCCCGGTTCGGTGTCAACGCCGGGGGCAAGAAGGACAAGCCTCCCTCCATCGACTTCTCGGTGAGCCAATCCCGGAAGCAGGAGGTGGTCGATCAGCTGTTCAAGGGTCTGGCCGGTCTCCTCAAGGGACGGGGCATCGAGGTGTTTTCGGGAACGGGCACCCTGCTGGCCGACCACCGGGTCCGGATCAGCCACGACGACGGCACCACCAGCGAGATCAGCGGCGCCGACGTGGTGCTGGCCGCCGGGTCGGTGCCCCGCACCATCCCCGGGTTCGAGGTCGACGGCACTCTGGTGATGACCTCCGATGAGGTACTGGACCTCGACAGGCTTCCCGACTCGGTGGCTGTGGTCGGCGGTGGCGCCATCGGATGCGAGTTCGCCTCACTGCTCAGTGACCTGGGCACCACTGTCACCGTCTTCGAAGCCCTGCCCACCATTCTCAGTGGGTGCGACGAGGACATCGTGCGGACGGTGGCCCGCTCCTTCAAGAAGCGCGGCATCGATGTGAAGACCGGCGTGCAGCTCCAGGGCCATACCCCCGACCCTTCCGGAAAGTCGACCACCGTCTCCTACGGCGATGGCGAAAAGTTGGAGGTTGGCGCGGTGGTGGTGTCAGTCGGGCGTCGTCCCCGAACCGAGGACCTGCTGGACGAGGGCACCGGTGTGGCCGTCGACGAGCGCGGCTTCGTGGTTGCCGATCAGACCATGCGCACGGCCGCGCCCGGGGTGTGGGCGGTGGGCGACGTGGTGGCCGGTACCCCCCAGTTGGCCCACGTCGGCTTCGCCGAGGGGATCCTGGTGGTCAAAGGCATCCTCGGCGAACCGGCTCTCCCCGTCGACTACGGACGCGTCCCCTGGGCCATCTACTGCCACCCCGAGGTGGCCTTTGCCGGGCTGACCGAGGCGGCGGCCAAGGAGGCCGGCTTCGACGTGATCGTGAAGAAGGACCCGTTCGGCGGGAACAGCCGGGCCCGCATCATCGGGGACACCGAGGGGTTGGTCAAGGTGGTGGGCGAGCGGTTGGCCGACGGGTCCACCGGCCGCATCCTGGGGGTCCACATGGTCGGTCCCTGGGTGACCGAACAGCTCGGGGCCGGCTACCTGGCGGTCAACTGGGAGGCCACAGCCGTTGAGGTGGCCCAGTTCATCCAGCCGCATCCGTCGCTGTCGGAGGCCTTCGGCGAGACTGTGTTGGCTCTGACCGGAAGGGGACTGCACGTTGGCTGACGTGACCATGCCGCAACTCGGCGAGACGGTGACCGAGGGCACCATCACCAAGTGGTACAAGGCCGTCGGTGACCAGGTCCATCGAGACGAACCGCTTTTCGAGGTGTCGACGGACAAGGTCGATTCGGAGGTGCCCTCGCCCGCCGACGGTGTCCTCACCTCCATCCTGGTGGAGGAGGGCGACACCGTCGAGGTGGGTGTGACCCTGGCCGTCATCGGCGATGGCGTCTCGGCCAACGGTTCCTCGACCACCGCCCCTCCCACCTCGGCCCCGTCATCGGCCCCGGCCCCGTCATCGGCCCCGGCCCAGCCGACACCGCCGCCCGTTCCATCGGCTCCCGTCCCGCCTTCGCCGCCCGCCCCTTCGCCTGTGCTGGCGGACATTGCCGCGGCCGATGACAAGCTGCCCCCCTCCGACCACACCGGCGATCCCTCACCGACACCCACCACCGAGGTGCCCCCGGCGCCGGTAGTGCGGGGCTCGGGCCAGGGGCTGGTGCTCTCGCCGGTCGTGCGGCGGATGCTCAACGACCACCGGATCGACCCGTCGACCCTGACCGGAACCGGCCTGGGGGGCCGGATCACCCGGGAGGACGTCGACCGGGCCATCGCCGCCCGGGGCGGTGCGGTCGCCCCGCCGGTGGCCACAGCGCCGGTCGCCACGGCCGACGGGAGAGTCGTGCCCCGCGACGAGGTGGTCCCCTTCACCAACATTCGGCGGCGGACGGCCGAGCACATGGTCCGGTCCAAGGCCACCTCGGCCCACACCCTGATGGTCAAAGAGATCGACTACGAGCGCGTCGAGCAGGTGCGCCGAGCCCATAGCGACGGTTTCATGGCCGAGGAGGGCTTCCGCCTCAGCTACCTCCCCTTCGCCGCCCGGGCCGCCGTGGATGCGCTGGCCGAATTTCCCCACCTCAATGCGTCGGTCGGGGAGGACAGCCTCATCGTCCACCACGACATCAATCTGGGGATCGCCGTCGACCTGGACAACGAGGGGCTCATCGTCCCCGTCGTCCACAACGCCGAGGAGCTCAACCTGCGGGGCATGGCCCGTCGCATCCGCGACCTGGCCGACCGGGCCCGCAACAAGCGGTTGAGCCTCGACGACATCAGCGGGGGCACCTTCTCGATCACCAACGCCGGTCCCTTCGGGACCCTGTTGACTGGAGCCATCATCAACCAGCCCCAGGTGGCCATCCTCTCGACCGACGGGGTGGCTCGTAAGCCGGTGGTGGTCGAGCTTCCCGACGGCACCGAATCGATCACCATCCACTCGGTGGGTCTGGCGGCCATGACGTTCGACCACCGGGCGGTGGACGGCGCCTACGTGGCCCGGTTCCTGGCGCGGATGTCGGAGATCCTCAACGACCGCGACTGGGCCGGCGAGCTCTAGGGCTCACTCGGTGGCGAGATCATCCGTGCAACGTCGGCCGATCCGGCCATGAGGATCCGTTGGCTGGGCCGACTGCCCTACCAGGAGGCGTGGGCCCTGCAACGGGCCATCGCTTCGCGGTCCGACGACGACTACCTGCTCCTCCTCGAGCATCCTCACATCTACACCGTCGGGGTGAACGGCGACATGGGCCACGTGTTGGTCGAGCCCGCCGCGGTGGGCGCCGACCTGGTCCATGTCGACCGGGGCGGTGACGTGACCTATCACGGACCGGGGCAGCTCATCGGCTACCCGTTGCGCAGCGTCGGCCGTGGTCCCCATCGTGGTGTCCACCACGTGCGCCAGGTGGAGGAGGTGGTCATCGGCGCCCTGGTGGGCCTCGGCCTCGACCCGGCGTCGGTGGGACGCCTGTCCGGCTACCCGGGCGTTTGGGTGGGACTCGACGAGGAGGATGCCGAGCGAGGCCCGCGGAAGATCGGCGCCGTCGGGGTCCGGACGTCGCGGGGCCGCACCACCCACGGCTTCGCTCTCAATGTCGACTGCGACCTCGCCATGTTCGGCCACATCGTTCCCTGCGGCATCGCCGACCGCCCGGTGACGTCGCTGCACGCCGAAGGACGCCGGGTGTCGATGGCCGAGGCGGTTGCGGCGGTGACGGCGTCGGCCCAGAAGGTGTGGGGAGAGGCTGACGACCTGCAGGCCGTTACCGATTTCAGCCACTCCGGTGGCTCGGGCCACACGGGCGGCGACAGCGGCGGTGTGCCGGTGGTGCTCGGGCGGGGTGGGAGCCACAGCGCTCTGCAACGACGTCTCCGCCGCACCGGCATCGATCCCGAGGGTGGCGTGCCGGTGGGGGAGAGGAAACCCACGTGGCTGCGTGTCAACGCCACCATGGGCCGCTCCTACCTCGACCTCCGACACGACGTGCGTGATCTCGATCTGGTCACGGTGTGCGAGGAAGCCGGGTGCCCCAACATCTACGAATGCTGGTCCGACGGTACGGCCACCTTCATGATCAACGGCGCCGACTGCACCCGGGCATGTGGGTTCTGCCAGGTCGGAACGGGCCGCCCGCGGCCGCTCGATCCCCAAGAGCCGGTCCGGGTGGCCGAGGCGGTGGCCCGGCTGGGGCTGGCCCACGCCGTCATCACCTGCGTGGCCCGTGACGACCTGCCCGACGGAGGGGCCAGTGGTTTCGCCGAGGTCATCACCGCTGTCAGACGACGCACCCCCCGCACGACCATCGAAGTCCTCATCGCCGACTGCAAAGGCCATGGACCGTCTCTGGCCACCGTGTTCGAGGCCCGCCCCGACGTCCTCAACCACAACATCGAGACGGTGGCCCGCCTGCAGAGGGCGGTGCGCCCCTCGGCCGGCTATGGACGCAGCCTCGGGGTGCTGGCCAGGGCCAAGGATGCCGGTCTGACCACCAAGTCGGGCATCATCCTCGGAATGGGGGAGCGGAAGGACGAGGTTCTGGCCACCCTGGCCGATCTGAGGGCGGTGGGAACCGACATCGTCACCGTGGGCCAGTACATCCGGCCCAGCCGACGTCACCTGCCGGTGGCCCGCTGGTGGACCCCCGAGGAGTTCGAGGCCATCCGGAGGGCCGGCATGGCCATGGGCTTCTCCCATGTGCAGTCGTCCCCGCTCACCCGCTCGAGCTACCACGCCCGCCAGGCGGCCGAAGCGGCTGCTGACCCGCACACGTCGACCGGCCGGCCCGAGGCGGTGGCGGTGGACTTCCGGGGGGTCGGGGCCAGACCATGAGTGAACTGTCCCCGCAGGCGGTGGCGGCACGCAGCCAACGCATCCAACGGGTGCGTGAGCGGATGGACGAGTTGGGAGTCGACGCCCTGCTTCTTTCGCACGGTGCCGATCTGCCGTGGCTGACCGGGTACCAGGCCATGCCCCTCGAGCGACTGACCATGCTGGTACTGCCGCGCACCGGTGACCCCGTACTGGTCGTACCGGCCTTGGAGGCGCCACGGGTGGCGGCGGCCGACGCACTGTTCTCTCTCCTCCCTTGGTCGGACAGCGAGGACCCCATCGAGCGGGTCGTCTCCTTGCTCACCTCCACCGGTGGGACCATGCTCCCCGCCTGTCTGGCCGTCTCCGATCGGGCCTGGGCAACGACAGTGCTGGCCCTGCAGCACCGGCTGCCCGAGGCCCGGTGGCGGGAAGCGTCCGGTGTGACCGCCCCCATCCGTGCCGTCAAGGATGCAACGGAGCAGGACGTCTTGCGGGCTGCCGGCGCAGCGGCCGACCGGGTGGCAGCCGCCCTGCAATCAGGGGACATCCCGCTGGTCGGTCGCACCGAGGCGCAGGTATCAGCCCACCTGGCCGCTCTTCTGGTCGACGAAGGCCACCGTCACGTCAACTTTGCCATCGTGGGTAGCGGTCCCAACGCGGCCAGCCCGCACCACGAGGCCGGCGGCCGGGTCATCGGCCGTGACGAGACGGTGGTCTGCGATTTCGGCGGCACCCTTTATCACGAGGGGGACGTGGGCTACTGCTCGGACATCACCCGTACGGTGGTCACCGGTCAGCCGTCGGCGCAGGTGACCGAGTGCTACGACGTCCTGCACAGCGCCCAGCAGAGCGCGGTGGGGGCGGCCCGCTCCGGTGTCACCGCCGAGCATGTGGATGCGGTAGCCCGCTCCATCATCAGCGAGGCCGGGTTCGGCCACCTGTTCGTCCATCGGACCGGTCACGGGATCGGTATCGAGGAGCACGAGGATCCCTACCTGGTGGCCGGCAACACCGAAACCCTGCGCCCCGGTCACGCCTTTTCGGTGGAGCCGGGCATCTACTGGCCTGGTCGGTTCGGCATGCGTCTGGAGGACATCGTGGTCGTCGATGACCGGGGCCTGCCCGAGCCGCTCAATCGAGCCGACCACGCCCTGGTCGTGGTCGACGTCTAGGAGAGGCAGCCATGGACCTGGGCATCGAGGGAAAGGCGGCCCTGGTGGTGGCCGGGTCACGCGGTCTGGGGCGGGCCACGGCCGAGGCCCTGGCCGCCGAGGGAGTGCGGGTGATGGTGTCGGCCCGCAGCGCCGAGGAGTTGGACAAGGTGCGGACGTCGTTGCGGTCGGGCGGTGCCGACGTCGAGACCGCAGTGGCCGACATCACCGATCCATCGGCCCCCGCTGCTCTGGTCGAGGCCACCGTGGCCGCCTTCGGAGGCGTCGACATCGTCATCGCCAACGCCGGCGGTCCGCCACCGGGTCGTGCTCTGGAAGTCGATGACGATGCTCTGGAGGCGGCCCTCAACGCCAACTTGTTGTCGGCGGTGCGCCTGGCCCGCCAGGCCGTCCCCCACATGCGGGAGCACGAGTGGGGACGTCTCTGTTTCATCACCTCGTACTCGGTGGTCCAGCCCGTTCCCACGCTGGCCCTGTCCAACACGGCCCGGGTCGGATTGTGGGCGTGGGCCAAAACGGCGGCACAGGACCTGGCCACCGAGAAGAGCGGCATCACCCTCAACCTGGTCTGCCCGGGACCGCATGCCACCGACCGGATGCGGGAGCTCGGAGGAGCCGGGGTGATGGGAGATCCGGCTGACTTGGGCAGCGTGGTGGCCTTCCTGTGCTCGCAGCAGGCCGCCTTTGTCAACGGCGCTGCCGTGGTGGTCGACGGGGGAGCGACTCTCGCCCTGTAGGTGAACAACGGGTGGGTCGTAGGACTCGGTGTGCGCGCCGAGACGGTGATCGATGGGGGGAGGTCGTCTAACCCGCCTCGTGGTTGCTGACGCTCCTCACCGTTTCGGTCCGCCGGATTGCCATGCACCCTTGAGTTTCATGGCCGAGGAGAACGGCATCGTTCCGATTCCCATGAGGACCACGCTCAGTGGCACACCGATACCGGTCAAGGCAAAGAGGGCGGCCAAGGGATAGAAGACCACGCTCGAAGGAACCTGTAGAAAAATGAGGCCGGCGATCAGCCATTTCTGCCGGCCAGACAACTTTGCCTTGGGTGAGCTGGAATGGGACGCGACCATGGATTCCGTTTCCACGCATCCTCATTTTACCCCGTCGACCTCGGCCGACCACTGCCGGGGGTGGGTGGCCCTCCGGCAAGGGCGTGCTCCACGGTCGAGCGCCCACAGCGGGCACCAGATGCCCGAGGCGGGCGCCCAGGGGGCCCAGGGTTAGGCCCGTTGCATCACGGCCTGGGTCTGGATGACCAGAGCAACCGATCGATCCTGGTCATCGAGCACGTCGGTTTGAACGACGATGGTGCGACCCCCCCGATGTGTAGGGGCTTTGCCGTTGCTCGTACGAACCCTGAGCGCACGCCACGGAAGAAGTTTGTCTTCGACTCGATCGTGGATGTCGTCGCTCCCTCGGGCAGATTCAGATATGCGCAGATGGCGCCCACGGAGTCCGCCAGGGACATGATGGCGCCACCGTGGAGAATTCCGCCGCTGGTGCATCGCCCGGCAGACCAGGCCAGCGTGCCGGTCACTGCACTGGGATCTGTGCCCTCCAGCTTCACGTCGATACCTTGGCTGAAGGGCATGAGACCGAGGAGCACTGTGCCGTGGTCAGGAGACGGGCTGGACATGGTGGACATGGTGGTTCCTCCGCTCCCACATCGTTGACATCGAGATGTTATGCAGCTGGATCGAGCCATCGGATGCGCCCATGCCGGGGTCCGCTACCGTGTCCTTGTGAGCAGCCCGCGACTGCCCGGTGGGGTGGTACACAAGCTCCCAGCAGACTTGCGCAGGGCGCTGATCGCCAACCCCGCGGCACTCGATGCCTGGAGGGACATCACCCCTCTGGCCCGCAACGAGTTCATCTGCTGGGTCGAGGATGCCAAGCAGGAGATGACCCGCCAACGCCGCATTCGCCGGACCGGGGAGGAGCTGGAGGAAGGTCAGCGTCGACCCTGCTGCTGGCCAGGCTGTGCGCACCGGGAGCGCACCGGCAGATAGCAGTCAGCTCGGTCCCCCCCGTCCCGCTGCCACCCGGGGTGACCGGGGCACCGGCTTGGGTTAGGCGCCGCTGGAGCCGTCGGCCGATGCGGCGGCCGCCTCGAACTGCTGGAGATTGAGCACCTGACTGGCCGGCGGTGCGGTGATGGCTACCGGCACGCCGTAGTTGGTGATGTCCTCGGTCTCGACGGCGCTGACGGTCGATCCGTCGACCGACAGGTTCATGGTGAAGCCGACTTGCCGGATGAGGTCGTTGGCGTCACCGACGTACACCGTCATGCGTATGCCGGCGCTGCCGAAGACGGCCTGCATCTGTTGATCGAGCGACGCAGGGAGGTTCAGTCGACTGAGCTCCCGAGAGAGGTCGGCTGTGCTGATGACGACGTCGTACCCATGCACCGGGTTACCTTCGATCGTGCTCGGTCCCAGCGGGGTCACCGTGTTGCCTTGGCTGGCCAACAGCTGGAGCATCGATCCGGGGTTGGAGCTGCCCGGGGTGATCGAGTCTGTTCCGAGAGGGGTGGACACCCACGACTTTCCGGACGCCAACTGCGATATGTCGGGAAGCGAGATGTAGAGACTGCCGCCCACGATCACCTCACGCAGCTGTGTCCCGTTGAGCTGGGGGAGGCCCGCGTACTGTAGGGCCAACTGAGCGGCATTGCTCGAAAAATCGACGGCCCCGCTCCCCGAGGCGGTGATGCTGCCACTGCTGGGAACGTGTATGGACATGGACAGCTGGAGATCGGCTGTCTTGTCGGCCAGCCCGGTCTGGGCCGACAGCAGGACTGCCCGGCTGGGGGTGACCGGCACCGCAGTGGTTGTGGTGGTGTGGAGAGCGACACCGCAGACCAGGGCCACGACAACGGCGATGGTGGCACCGGCGCCGATCAGCGACCGCCTGTGCGTGGTCCGGTGGGCCCGCGGCAGTGGCGCCACGAAGTCCGCCGTGCCGGCTCCGTTCAGGGGGAGCGCATGCACCGGGGCGGGCGGATCCGCCTCGACCGCAGGCGGTGCCGCCGGAACAGCCAACGACGGCACGGGAAGTGGGAATGGTGGCTGATAGGACGTGGCTAGGACCGGAACGGGCCCCGGCGGTGGCGGAACCTCATCGATCCTGTCGTCCCGTCGGGCTTCTGATGGCATCCGTTCCTCATCAGAAGGTCGCCAATCGGGAAACTGCGGAAGTCCGTCCATGAGATGCCCCTCATCCGTCCTGGACCCCAATAATAGTGCCGACCAGGGTGGTCTGCCCAACCCGGGCTCAGGTCACACCCGAGGCGCTGGTTCCGTCCCTCCTCATCTCGTGCCGCCGGGCCACCCGGTCCCAGTAGCGCCGCTGGATGACCAACGTGCCCGCTCCCACCGCCAGCAGGATGGCCACGTTCAAGAAGAGCTGTTCGGTCGCCCCCCCGGTTTCCTTCCAATCGCCGTAGGCGGCCGTGACGCCCATGGCCGCCGCGGCCGGAATAGTGGTGACCGATATGAAGACCCCGATGAGGGCGTTGACCCGGGCCTCCAAGATGGAGACCACACCCACCACACCTGCCACCACCGCCACCACCACAGAAAAGGCGTTGGGCGTGCTGATCAGATCGGAGACGGGCCGTAGTCCGAATGTGTAGTCGCGGGGGGTCAGGCCCGTACCGCGAATCACCAACGAGAAGACGAACGTGATCACGACAGCCAGACCGAACCCGATGCCCAGGGCCAACAAGGCGCGCCGGATGGGGCGCCGGTTGTGCTCGGTCATGCCGAGGGCGGCGCCGAGGATGGCGTTGTACTCGGGGCCGACCACCATGGCCGCGACGATGAGGATCTGCGAATTGGTCAGGATTCCCACGGCGGCCAGAAGGCCGGCGCTGACCAGCAACAGATAGAAGCTGAACGGGTAGGAGGCGTTGGCCCGGATGGTGGCGTCGACCACCTCCCAGACCGGTTCGATCTCGCGGTCGCTGACCATCGGTTTGATCATCTCGCGGTGAGTGCGCACGATGGCGGTGTCCGATCGGTCGACGGTGATCGGACCTCGCTGACGCGGGCCGAGATCCCGCAATCGATGGAGGACCTCGTTGGCCACCTCGGGCACCAGGTCGCACTCGATCATGTCCCCGTCGGGGAAACGGGCGGATCCGCTCAGGACGGCGACGTTGACCGCTCCGGTGGAGGCGCCGAGCAGCTCGAGGATTCCCTCGGTGCTGTCGGCGTGGCTGGCCAAACGAATGTGGAACATGACTCTCCTCAGGTCGAAGGGCGGGGACGGCCTCCGGGCTGTGTCCGGCGGCGGCACCGGCTCACTGGATCATCGGTCGGGAGGCGATCGCCCGTCCATCCTCCGTTGCCACCGGTGGGGGGTGGACAGGGTCCGAGCCGGACCCCCGGATCAGTCCGGGCTGGCGGGCGGGGGAGGCTGCACCAGCAAGGGGAGCACCGCCTCCTCGGAGGGCTGCGATTCTTCGGGACCCGACAGCGTACGGGGGAGAGGAGGCGAGGAGGGAAGAGGCAGATGGGCATCGCCCGACATCGGAGGGAGTGGTTCCGGGGGGCGGTTCCCGACGGCTTTGGCCGCGTCGAAGGCGGGTACCGGAAGGGGGAGGGGCCGGTCGGCATCGGCGAAAGCGGTGGAGGCGCCGGCCGTCACCGTGCTTGCGCTCTTGGCCTTTTGCCCACCACGGCCGGGAGCCACGAACGAGGGAGCCAATGAGCTGGGCCCGGCCGCCGTCTTGTCCATCAGGGACGAGTTGCCGTAGTGGGCGACATCGAAATCGTAGAAGCCCGAACTGGCGGCCCGCCTCCGCTTCAGGTTGTGGCTGCGGTAGGAGCGAACGACCAGGAGGAGGACGGCCATGAGGACGGCGACCCCGATCACGTAGTCCTCCACCGACAACTTCGAGAAGCTGAAGCTGGAGGCCAGGACGACCGCGGCGTGAGGATCAATCAACGGCATCCCGAGCAGATTGTACTGGTGAGGGGTCAATTTCGCACTAGTTTTTTCCGCCGACCTCCTGCCGGGGGATCCGGCGGCTGTCCCCCAGCCTGCGCGCAAGCGGTCAGGCTACGAAGTACTTGGCCTGCGGATGGGGGCAGATGATGGCCGTGGTCGACTGCTCCGGCTCGAGCTGGAAGCCGTCGCTCACCTTGATGCCGATGCGATCGGCGCCCAGCAGGTCGACCACCTTGGCGTTGTCCTCGAGGTCGGGGCAGGCCGGATAGCCCCACGAATAGCGGCCCCCCCGGTACTTCTGGCGGAACAGCCCGGTCAGGGTGGGCCCGTCCTCGTTGGCGAAGCCGAGCTCCTCGCGGATGCGATGGTGCCAGTACTCGGCCAGGGCTTCGGCCATCTCCACCCCCAACCCGTGCAGGTAGAGGTAGTTCTGGTACTGGTCGTCCGCCTTCAGCCGGGCTGCCTCCTCCGACGCCCGCGACCCGATGGTCACCACCATGAAGCTGGCCCAGTCGGGCTCACCCGAGTCGACCGACCGGAAGAAGTCGCTGATGCACAGCCAGGGCGATTCGGTCTGTCGGGGGAAGGAGTACCGCATGAGCTCCGTGCTCCGGGTCTCGTCCTCGAACAGCACCAGGTCATCACCTTCGGCGTTGGCGGCGAAGTGGCCCCACGCCACCTGGGGCACCAGGAGCTGCCCCGCCTTGGCTGTGGCTATCTGCTGGCGCAGGAGGGGTCGGATCCGGTCCTTGAAGCTGGGGTCGTCCTCGCCGCTCGTCGGCCGCCAGCCCCACTGGTTGCGGAACAGGGCGGTCTCGTTGAGGTAGTCGGCGATGTCGTCGATGGGCATCCCCTTGGCCACCCGGCTCCCCAAAAAGGGCGGTCTGAACGTGCGATTGTCGGTGGCCACCTCGGGCGAGCGGGCGGGAAGGGTCTCGCCCCGGGCCACGGCCTCGGCCGCCGCCTGCTTGCGCAGCTCGCTCTTGCGGGGCCCGAGGTCGCGTCCCCCGAGGGTGGTCCCGAACTCCGGGTCGTCCTCACCGCTACGGCTGATCTCTACCAGGCGGTCCATGGTCCGCAGACCCTCGAAGGCGTCCTTGCCGTAGAAGAGGCGGCCGTCGTAGACCTGGCGGAGATCGCGCTCCACGTAGGTGCGGGTGAGGGCGGCCCCGCCCAGGATGACCGGTATGTGGGACAGGTTGCGCCGGTTGAGCTCCTCGAGGTTCTCCCTCATGATGAGGGTGGACTTGACCAGCAACCCGCTCATACCGATGGCGTCGGCCTTGGCCTCTTCCAAGGCACTGACCATGTCGGTGATCCCGACCTTGATGCCGAGGTTCTTCACCGTGTAGCCGTTGTTGGTGAGGATGATGTCGACCAGGTTCTTGCCGATGTCGTGCACGTCACCCTTGACGGTGGCCAGCACCATCACCCCTTTGCCGCCCTGATCGGCCTTCTCCATGTGGGGCTCGAGATAGGCCACGGCCGTCTTCATGGTTTCGGCCGAGCCCAGTACGAAGGGCAGCTGCATCTCGCCCGATGCGAACAACTCACCCACCGTCTTCATGCCGGCCAGCAGGAAGTCGTTGATGATGGTCAACGGGGTGGCGCCCCCGCTCATGGCCAGGTCGAGGTCGGCTTCGATGCCGTTGCGGTCGCCGTCGATGATCCGGTGCTCGAGCCGGCGCTCGACCGGCCAACCGCTCCTGTCCTCCTTGGCTGACGCCGAGGAGGCGGACACACCCTCGAAGATGGCCAGCAGCTCGCTCAGCGGGTCGTAGCCCTCACGCCGACGGTCATAGATGAGATCGAGGCAGATCTCCCGCGCCCGCTCGTCGACCTTCGACAGAGGGAGGATCTTCGATGCGTGGACGATGGCGGCGTCCAGCCCGGCCTGCACGCACTCGTGGAGGAACACCGAGTTGAGGACCTGGCGGGCGGCGGGATTGAGCCCGAATGAGACATTGGACAGTCCGAGGATGGTGAATACGCCGGGCAACTCCGCTTTGATCCTGCGGATGCCCTCCAGGGTCTCGATCCCGTCGCGCCGGCTCTCCTCCATCCCCGTCGACAACGGCAGGGCCAGGGCGTCGAACATCAGGTCCTGTGGTCGCAACCCGTAGCGCTCGGTGGCGATGTCGTGGATGGCGGTGGCCGCCCGCACCTTCCAGTCGGCGGTACGGGCCTGACCCTCGGTGTCGATGCAGGTGCAGACGACGGCGGCACCGTACTCCTTGGCCAGGGTGAGGAAGGAGTCGAGCCGACCACCGGGCTCGTCACCTTCTTCGAGGTTGACCGAGTTGATGACCGCCCGGCCACCGATCCACGAGAGGGCGGTCTCCACCACCGGCGCTTCGGTGGAGTCGACCATGAGGGGGGCGGTGGACTGGGTGGCGAACCGGGAAGCGACGGCCTCCATATCGGCCACCCCGTCGGCCCCGGTGTAGTCCACACAGACGTCGATGAGATGGGAGCCCTCGGCCACCTGGTCGCGGGCCATGGCCACACAGGTGTCCCAGTCGGCTTCGAGCATGGCCTCCCGGAACCGCTTGGAGCCGTTGGCGTTGGTGCGTTCGCCGACCACCAGGAACGAAGTGTCCTGGGCAAAGGGGACCTGGGTGTAGATGGACGCTGCTCCGTACTCGGGTACCGGCCGACGGGTGGCCGGGGTGAGGTCGGCACAGGCCGCCACCACCGCGGCCAGATGGGACGGTGTGGTGCCACAGCACCCGCCGATGACCGAGATGCCCAGCTCGCTCACGAACTGGCGGTGGTAGTCGGCCAGCTGTTCGGGGGTGAGGTCGTAGTGCATGGCTCCGTCCACCACCGACGGCAGTCCGGCATTGGGCAGACAGGACACCGGCGTGGTGGCGTGACCGGTCAGATGGCGGAGAGGTTCGAACATTTCGGCCGGGCCGGTGGCGCAGTTGAGCCCGATGAGATCGATGTCCATGGCCTCGAGGGCACCGAGAGCGGCACCCACCTCGGTGCCGGGCAGCATGGTGCCGGTGAGCTCGATGGTCACCTGGGCCTGTATGGGCACATGTCGTCCGGCCGCCTTCATGGCCCGTCGGGCGCCGTTGATGGCCGACTTGGCCTGCAGGAGGTCGAAGACCGTCTCGATGATGATGAGATCGACGCCGCCTTCGATGAGTGCCGCCGCCTGTTCCTGGTAGGCGTCGCGCAGATCGGCGTACCGGATCTGGCCCAGCGTGGGGAACTTGGTGCCCGGCCCGATGCTGCCGGCCACCCACCGGGGACGATCGGGAGTGGCCGACATCGTCGGCCGCCTGGCGGGCCAGCCTGGCTGCCGCCCGGTTCAGCTCGTCCACCCGGTGGGCCTGGCCGTATTCGGCCAGGACGGGAGCGAAAGCCCCGAAGGTGTCGGTCTCGACCACGTCGCACCCGACCTCCAAGAAGGAGCGATGGACACGGTCGATCACGTCGGGACGGGTGACCACCAGCAGTTCGTTGCATCCCTCGAGATCGGGGCCCCCGAAGTCGTCAGCGGTCAGACCGGCCAGCTGCAGGTTGGTACCCATGGCGCCGTCGAAGACGACCACCCGCTCGGAGACGGCCTGTAGGTACGAGGAAGGGGAGTTGCTTCTGGCGCCCATAACCCTTCAAGGCTACCGGTGGGACGTGCAGGCGCCACCACCGGCGTCCACCGCCACGCCGGCAACGACCCCGACGTCGTTTAGCATCAGCCCGGTGGCCACAGCGAGGATCTATACCAAGACCGGCGACGACGGCACCACCGGACTCCTCTACGGAGGCAGGGTCAAAAAGGATTCAGCCGGTATCCAGATCAACGGCACCGTGGACGAGGCCCAGGCGGCCCTGGGCCTGGCCCGGGCCGAGGCCGACCCCGGCTCGGCCATGGATGATCTCCTCACCGGGCTGGAGAAGGAGCTCTACGTGCTCATGGCCGAAGTGGCCACGTCGCCCGAACGGCGGTCCAAGCTCAAGCCGGGTGAGACGCTGGTCACCGCGGCCATGGTCGACGCCCTGGAGGAGCGCATCGACGACTTCATCGCCCACATCGACATGCCCACCGACTTCGTGGTGCCCGGCACCAACCGGATGTCGGCCGCTTTGGACCTGGCCCGCACCATCGTCCGGCGGGCCGAGCGTCTGGTGGTCTCCTTCCCCGTCGAAGGATCCGAGGTGGGCCGGTACCTCAACCGGCTCTCGGATCTGCTGTGGGCCATGGCCCGTGCCGCCGAGGGGGACAGCCACCCGCTGGCTCGTCGATCAAAGGGCGGGGCCGAAAAAGGCGGCACGGTAGAAGTAGAGGCGGTAGAAGTAGAGGGAGTGCAGCCATGATCGTCGAAGCCGGTGATGCCGGTTCGCTCGGGTCGGACCTGTCCGCGGTGGGCGTGCCCGTGGCCACGAGCGAGGGGGGACCGGTAGTGGCTGCCCCGGTGGGCGGTGTCCCCGGCCTGGCCTCGTTTCCAGGCCAACTGGATCAGGCGTGGTGCGCCCGTCACCGGTTCAGCGGCAAGGTCGGCCAGACCCTGTACTACCGGACCGGTGCGCCCGGGAGCGCCGACGGCGCCGACATCGTGCTGGTGGGAGTGGGCGACGCCGCCGCTGGACGGTGACAGCGGACTCGAGTCGCTGCGTCGAGCAGCGGCTGCCTTCGTCCGGGTGACCGGGAGTGGGGCCGCCGCTTTCCTGGTTCCCGCTACCCCGCTGGCCGCCGAGTTGTCGGCGGCCGCCGTCGCCGAAGGGGCACTGCTCGCCTCCTACCGGTACGAGACCTACCGCACCGGCGAACATCCCGAGAGCCTCCAGGCTCTCACCGTCGTCGTGGCCCACCCCGAGGACGCCCCTGTGGCGGCGTCCGGAGTGGCCCGAGGTGCCCGGCTGGCTGCTTCGGTGGCCCTGGCCCGTGATCTGGTCAACCAGCCACCCAGCTCGCTCACCCCCGAGAAATTCGCCTCGGTCTTCGTCGACCGGTTCGCTGGGCGCGACGACGTCAGCGTCGAGGTCTGGGACCAGTCGCGCATCGTGGTCGAACGACTCGGCGGGCTTTTGGGCGTGGCCCGTGGCTCGACCCAGGAGCCCCGTCTCCTGTGGGCCGAGTACCGACCGGTCGACCCCATCGAGATCGACGGCCGGGTACCCCACCTGGCTCTGGTGGGGAAGGGCATCACCTTCGACTCGGGGGGGCTCTCACTCAAAACGGCGTCCGGCATGGAGACCATGAAGACCGACATGGGTGGGGCGGCCGCCGTCTTCTGCGCCTTCGACGCGGCAGCTGCTCTGGGTGCCCGGATCCGCATCACCGCTATCGCCCCGCTCACCGAGAACATGCCGAGTGGGTCGGCCACCAAACCGGGGGACGTTCTCGTCACCCGCAACGGGAAGACCATCGAGGTGCTCAACACCGATGCCGAGGGTCGCCTGGTCCTGGCGGACGGATTGACACTGGCCACCGAGGCCCGACCCGATGCCATCATCGACCTGGCCACCCTCACCGGCGCGGCCATCGTGGCCCTGGGCAAGGAGATCGCAGGTCTCTTCGGGAACGACGAAACCCTCATCGGGGCGGTGCGGGCGGCGGGCCAACGGGCCGGGGAACCGCTCTGGCCGCTCCCCTTGCCCGACGACTATCGGTCGCACATCGACTCGGACGTGGCTGACATGCGCAACATGGGCCGCGCCGGCGAGGCGGGCAGCATCGCCGCCGCCATGCTCCTGCGCGAGTTCGTGGCCGACGTGCCCTGGGCCCACCTGGACATCGCCGGGCCGAGCCGCTCGGACGAGAACACCCGCTACCAGACCAAGGGCGGAACCGGCTTCGGTGTCCGCATCCTGGTCGCCCTGGCCACCTCGGAGTCGTTCGCCTCCACGTTGGCCGCCATCGGCACCGGTGGTGACTGACGGTCGGAGAGCCAGACCGCTTGGCCCTTTCCCCGCTGTGACCTTCTCCCGTCGTGACCGGGCGTCCTGCGGTACGTTCGTCGTGTGAGGATCGCCGTCCTGGGGGCCGGCTCGTGGGGGACCACGGTCGCCTCGCTGGTTGCCCCCCGCCACGACACCGTGTTGTGGGCACGCGACCCCGATGTGGCCAAGGCGGTCAATACCGAGCACGCCAACCAGCCCTACCTCCCCGGTTTCCGATTGCCTGTCGAGCTCTCGGCCACCGCCGATCTGGAGGAGGCCACCTGCCGAGCCGACCTGGTGGTGGTGGGCGTGCCCACCTCGGGGTTCCGGGCCGTGGTCCAGCAGGCGGCCACCTGCATGCGCCCGTGGATCCCGGTGGTCAGTCTGTCCAAAGGCCTCGAGAAGGGCACCCACCTACGGATGACCGAAGTGATCAAAGAGGTGGCCCCGGGCCACCCGGTGGCCGCCCTCACCGGGCCCAACATTGCCCACGAGATCATGGAGGGGAAGGCGGCCGCCGCCGTGGTGGCCACCGAGGACCTGGAGGTGGCCGGGGCCATCCAGAAGGTCTTCACCCGCGGGGTCTTCCGGGTTTACATCAACGACGACGTGACCGGATGCGAGATGGGTGGCGCCCTCAAGAATGTGATCGCCATCGCCGCCGGCATCGGCGAGGGGTTGGGGGTGGGAGACAACACCCGGGCCGCCGTCATGTCGCGGGGTCTGGCCGAGCTGACCCGGCTCGGTGTGGCCATGGGGGCGCAGCCGGTCACCTTCGCAGGATTGGCCGGCATGGGGGATCTCATCGCCACCTGCATGAGCCCCCACAGCCGCAACCGGGCCGTGGGCCAGCAGCTGGGCCAGGGTCGCCGACTCGAGGACATCCTGGCCGACATGCACATGGTGGCCGAAGGGGTCAAGACGGCAACGGTCGCTCTCGAGCTGGCCGAGCGGTTGCGGCTCGACCTTCCCATCTGCGCCGTGATCGACAAGGTGGTCACCGGCGAGATCGAACCGAGCGGGGCCTACTGGGGGCTCACCCCGGCCGGTCATGAGGACGACCCGGGCTGACCCGGTGACGGCTGCGACGGGAGCTCGGGTGCCGAGCGGGAATGGGGGCCCAGGCGCAGCAGGTTTGCTTCGGGGCCACGCCGGGTAGAGTCCCCGGGTTTGCCGACGAGGACACGAACACGTGTCCCGGTGCAGGCTGACGAGGGAGGGAACACGATGGTCGGTCGCACGAGGGTCGGGCGGAGTCTGGCAAGGGTGGGCGTCGCCTTGCTGGCGTCGGTGGTGCCGTTGGGTGTGGTCACCGCCACTTCGGGCGTCTCGTCACCAGCGGGGGCCGCCACCGCCACCGCCACACCGCAGTGTACGTTCGACGGGGGCACGCTGCCCATCGTCACCAAGGTCTCCGCCGGCACGAAGGTGACCATGGACTGCACCGGCCTGCCGGCCTTGCACCCCTACCTGGTGATGGAGACCAGCATGCTCTTGGGCATCGACCCCAACGCGTCAGCGCTGCTCACCGGCAACATCGCTTCGCTCTCGGGTCTGCTCTCGCTCCTCAACGCGCTGCCCGAGATAAACCCGGCGGCTCTGTCCTTCGTGACCTCGGACCTGTCGGGTGATCTCGATGTGAACTACACCCTGCCCACCTCCCAGGCGTCCGACCCCAACGCCGTCTGCCCGCCGACGAAAGCGGAGATAAACGACGGTCTCATCGGGTGCGCCCTGGCCACCATCGATCTCACCAGCTATTCGCCAGTCGGGGCGGCCAGCGCCGTCCTCGAATACGCAGGGGACTCACTGTTCCCCCCTTCCCCGACCCTGGCTCTCGGCACCCGTAAGGCCCCTGTCGGGGGGACGGTGTCGGTCAGCGACAAGCCCAAGGCCAAGACGCACTGGTGGGTGGCCACCTTGGACGCGCTCGAAGCCCTCCTCGGTGGGGGTACGAGCGCCCCGCCCACCATCCTGGTCACATTGGCGGATGGCAAGGGGTCCGTTCCCGTATCGGCGGCCAATGACATCACCGTGTCGCCGGCCGTATATCAGAACTCAGTGCTCACACCGCCGCAGATCTCCGGTTCTTTCACCGTCCCCCCCGGTGTGAGCGGACGGCAAACTGTCACGGTGACCTACCTGGCCACGCTGCTCGGATTCCCGCTGTCCAACGTGGCTACCTCCCCGCTCGCCATACAGGGTTAGCACCGGCCGACAGGGGAGGGTCTGGGCCGGCCCGGTGTTGTCGAGCAGACCGATCACTCGGGCCGAGGGCAGGGTGGGACGTTGTGGGCTGCGGCATAGGCCACCGCCGGGTGGAAGTGCCAGTCGGTCAGCTGACGTTCGATGTCGCTCCGGTCCTTTCCCGCCGAGGCCAGCCCCGAAGCCAGCCGCTGGGCCCGTCGTCGCATCCGTTCCGGCTCGGGGAGCTGGTGCTCGACCATCCAGCGACGATGGCTGGCCTGCAGTGAATCGGGGAGGCGTCCCAGATGACGGAGGGGGAGAGGGGGGACGTGGATCCGGACGGCCAGTCCCCCCGGTCCCCAGGGTCGAGCCAGCTCGAAGGTGCACAGGCGCTGGAGGGCGCGGCGGAAGGGGGAGTTCTTGCCCATCCGTCCGCCCAAGCCGAGAGAGAGTGCGGTCTCGGTGAGGTGGAGGTCGAAGCCGTCGGGGTGGACCTCCAAGCCGTATGACAGACGCCGCAGCAGCCACGTGGTCGACGGGCCAATAATTCCTAGCCAATACAGCTCGACATAGCGCGAGCACGGGTGCACGCCGTGGCGGTCGGCCACCGGATCGAGCCACGGGACGACACGGAGCCGGTCCTCGACGACCAGGGTGTGGACCGGGCGGTGTCGAGCGGATATGACACTTGGTCGTGTAACGGCGGAGTCAGTGGGGACGGTGGTGGCGGTGTGCACGGGGACCTCCAGGGTGACGGGGTGCCGCCGGCCCTCGGGCCGTCGGACGTCGGATCTCCCCCACAGCCTCACGATCCCACCTGCCTCCGACCTTGCCGGTTACCTTGGCAAAGGAACCGTGTGGTTATCCCGAGGTCGCCTGAGGCCGCCCTACTTGCCCTTCAACGAGGCCGTGGCGGTGGTCCCGTCACTCCCTTCGGCATAGACGGGGTAGGTCGCCTTCGCCGCACCATTCGGCACGGTGAGCGTCGCCGTACCGGTGTCGGAGGTGCCGGCCGTTGTCGACCCGACCGTCGCACCGGAGGCGCTGCCTCAGTCGAAGGTGACCGACTCGCCCCGAACCCGACGAGAGCGGCCTTGTGGCTGCCATCCGGCTTCGCCGAGTGAGCTGGGGGTCCGGAAGAACTCGGCGCCCGCATCAAGGAACCCGCCCGTCGTGACGATCTTTGTGAAAAACGCATGTCGACCGTTATGCTCCTATGAGGTGGGGCGGTTTGCACCGTAACGGTGAAAGCAGGGGTAATGGCGAAGGCGACGTCCGAGGTGGGGGACCGGCGTCTCGACTCTTTGGATGGCATTCGTGCCTTGGCCATCGGCGCAGTGTTCTTGCTCCACATGACCCGCGTACTTTCCCGGGGGTGCTTTCGGAGTCGACGTGTTCTTCGTCCTCTCGGCCTACCTCATTACCGGCATTCTGTACGCGAGCTCGACCAACGGGGTCACGTCAACTTCAGGGCATTCTACTGGCGGCGGTTCTTCCGCTTGGCACCTGCGCTCGTCGTGTGGCTAGCTCGCGGCCCCTCCTGAGGGGAAGGGGAGGGCTTTTTTTTTAGGGGCAGGATGAGGGGGGGTTTTTTTTTTTTTGGAGGGGGGGGGGCCGTTCTGTATTTCTAGGAACTTTTTGCCCAGGGGCTAACTGGCGGGCGGCATTTGTCGGTCCAGGGTGGGGCGAGCGGACGCCTCGCACGATCTTTGCCGACACCCGCGTGGCGATCGGATGCCTCGGTGTGTTTGTCGTGGCTCTCTTCATTGAGTCGTCCCGGGCCATTGACCTCACTGCGGCCATCGTTGTAGACGTCGCTGCAACCGTGCTGATCTTGCACTGCACCCTCAGCACTGGATCAATCGTCTCCAGGTTGCTCGACAGCCCCATCGCCCGATGGATCGGTGTGCGCTCCTACGGAATCTATCTGTACGGACTGACAATGCTGCTGCTCGTTCCCTCGGTTACCCATCTCCCCTTGCACTATGCCGCCCCACTGGCTGTCGTGGCCACTGCGTTGGTTGCCGCCGTTTCGTACCGCTTCGTCGAAGCTCCATTTCGCTACCGCGGCAGGCTGTGGCTGGCTCAGCGCGAGCCGCGGCTCGTGCCCCAGCCACGCGGCAAGACCGAAGGCCCGGCACCCGACCCGGCACCCGACCCGGCACCCGACCCGGCACCCGACCCGGCACCCGTTGAGAGGTCGGACGAGCCCCATTGATCGGCATTGACCGCAGGCTTCCAGCGCATTCCATGGGCCAAAAGATGAACATTTCAGACTCCTGGCGGCGAGCGGAGGGGTGATGCGGGAGTGACCATGATTGCCTCGGTGGGAACGGGGTGTCATCCACCAAAGCGGTCGTGACGCCGGAACACCACACACGTTACCTGTGGCCTGTCCACGACCTTGCCGGTCACATTCTCGCCGTGTCGCCGCTCCGACCGTGCCGTCCTCTGCCGCCGTTTGGACGACGCTCATTGTAAATGTCGGCGATGTGGTCGAAGATAGGGCGCAGAGGGCTCCGAAACGGTATGTTCCATGCGGAGGGGACTGAACACGGTGAGTGCGAGTCGCGGGCGGCGAAGCCGGGAGGAAACCCGCCAGATGCTCCTGGATGCGGGAAAGAGCATCCTTCGTGACGAAGGTCTGGGGACAGGAGCCGAGGCCATCACCTTCAAGCGGGTCTTCGACCGGGTGGAGAAGGAAACAGGCGTCCGGCTGACCAATGCATCGGTCATTCAGCGGGTGTGGGAGAACCAGGCAGAGTTCCAAGCCGATCTGCTGGTGAGCATCGCCCTCGGTCAGAACCACCAGGAGATCGATGACGCCGTCGCGGGGGCGAGGCCGGCCATGGCCGCATTCGATGTTGGCACCCCGGCGGCGCGGTCGGCCTCGCTGCGCGAGCTCTGCCGGGTGGCGGGCCAGCTCAACGCCCGAGCGCTCCGCCAGTCGACCGACTGGCCGTTGTTGATCGGTGTGTGGTCGCTGGCCATTTCCGGCGAAGGCCCCGAGTACCGCAAGAGGATCGAAGCGGCCCTCCGTACCGGCTACGACGCCTTCACCGCCCGGATCGAAGCGGTGTACACCACCATGATCAGGTTCCTCGGGTATCGACTCCGCGAGGAGTTCGTGCTCCGCGACTTCGTTATCGCCGCCGATTCGCTGGCGCAGGGGTTCGGTTTGCGCGACCGCATCGACGATTCGATGATGAAGCCCATCGTCCGTTCGACCGGTCCGGGTGGCACGGAGCAGGAGTGGACGCTGTTCGGCGCGGCTCTCGAAGGTCTCGTCAATCAGTTCTTCGAGATCGATCCCGGCTGGCGGCTGAAGGCGGGTCGCCGATCAGGCCGGTGAGCGTCTCAATGGGTCGAGGCCGCCGTCTGAGCAAAAGGCCGCCCTCTCGGTGGAGCCAGGAGGGTGGTGGGGTCTCACCGATGTGCCACGCCTGGAGGAACCGGACAACCGGGCTCCAGCGCATGGCCATCGGCTTCGTGGGTTCCGCCGCCCACGACTAGTATGCGACAGGCGGCCGAAACTTGCAACTGGGGGTTGCAAGGTTCTACCAAGCACCTCGGTGCACGCTCTCCTCGAGTGTCCGGCGTTTCCGTCCGGCCGAGGCCGACGGTGGGTCCGGCGTGATGGGCTCACCCAGCAGGACCGCCCCCAGCCACCGTAGGCGACCGGGGGCGCCCAGGGCGGTGAGCAGTTCCTCTTCACCCCGGAAGTTACCGAGGAAGGCGGCGCCCAGTCCGCGGTCGGCCGCCCCCAGCAGCAGGGTCATGGTGGCGAAGGCTGCGTCCACCCACCAGAAGGGGACCACCCAGTCGACGCCGCCGCCCCCCGGGCGGGTCTTGTCCGGTTGGAGGTAACGAGCGGCGTAGGCCTCGGGATCGGCGAACGGCAGCACTATGACCGGGGCCCGGGACAGGCCGGCAAAACGGCGGGAGCCGGCCCGCCAGGCCTCGTCGGTGACGGCATCCCAGTAGCGCCTTGTCTGGTCGGGACCGGTCAACACCACGAACTCCCGCCCCTGGCTGTTGCCGGCCGATGGCGCCCGAAGGGCCCCGGCCAGAAGCTGGTCGACCACCCCGTCGGGGAGCGGGTTCCCACTGAAGTTGCGGGTCATGTGCCGACGACGCACCGCCTCGGTCAGTTCCACGGCCGCTCCTTCTCCTCCTGCGCTCCTCCTGCTGTGCCCGGGCAGGCTACCGGCGCCGGCAAGCTCGCTCCGTCGGTTTGGACCGCCCCGGTCATCCGGTGGGCCATCGCCCGCCCGGGACTCGCCGGGAATGTTGACCCCGCTGGTAGCGTTTCACTGCGCGTGGGATAGAGCGCCGGAACCGGACCGGCCGGTTGGCGCCGTCCACAAAGGATTGTGATCGTCATGCCCACCTTCAGGGAGATGCTGTCTTCGGCCAAGGCGGCCATCCGCGAGGTCGAGCCGGCCCAGGCTGAACAGGAGATTGCCGAGGGCGGGGCGGTGGTGCTCGACGTCCGTGAACCCGATGAGTACGAGCAGGGTGCGCTGCCCGACGCGGTGCACATTCCACGGGGAACCCTCGAGACCTCGGTCGAAGGACGAATCCCCGACAAGTCCAGCCACGTGGTCATCTACTGCGCCGGGGGTACCCGATCCGCCTTCGCCGCTCAGACTCTTCAGGAGTTGGGCTACTCGGACGTGGCCTCGGTGATCGGCGGCTTCAACCGGTGGAAGGACGAGGGCCGTGCCTGGTCGGCCCCCCGTTCCCTCACCGCCGAACAGCGCAACCGCTACCAGCGCCACCTCCTCCTGCCCGAAGTGGGGGAGACCGGGCAGATCAAGCTCCTCGATTCGAAGGTGCTCCTCTTGGGTGCCGGTGGATTGGGATCGCCGGCCGCCCTCTATCTGGCCGCCGCCGGCGTGGGCACCATCGGCATCATCGACATGGATGTGGTCGATGCCTCCAACCTCCAGCGCCAGGTCCTTCACAACACCGACAGGATCGGCGACCGGAAGGTGGACTCGGCCAAAAAGACACTCACTCTCATCAATCCCGACGTCAACGTGGTGACCTATGACGTTCGACTGGGGGCCGACAACATCCTGGACATCTTCGACGGTTACGACGTGATCGTCGACGGCACGGACAACTTCCCCACCCGCTATCTGGTCAACGACGCCTCACTGATCAAGCGGATCCCGGTGGTGCACGGATCGATCTTCCGTTTCGAGGGCCAGGCCACCGTGTTCCACCCCTTCGTCGGCCCGTGCTACCGCTGCATGATCCCCGAGCCCCCGCCGGCCGAGCTGGCCCCGAGCTGCGCCGAAGCCGGCGTCCTCGGCGTGCTTCCGGGGATCATCGGCTCCATCCAGGCGGTCGAGGCCATCAAGATCCTGCTCGGCATAGGCGAGACGTTGGAAGGCCGCCTGCTGGCCTACGACGCCCTCGAGGAGAGCTTCCGCACCTTCAAGGTGCACCGCGACCCGGAGTGCCCGGCCTGTGGCCCCAACGCCGGGCCTATCGTGATCGCCGAGTACGACGATCTGTGCATGCCCCACGCCGTTCTCCCGGCCGGTAGCTGAGCCACTTCCCCGACCGGCCGGCTGAGGCAGGCCCTCCGGCCCTCTGGTCGGAAAGAGAGGGCCGGCCACGGTCTGGCGGTCGTCGGACAACCTAACCTGTTGGTCATGGCACCGAACATCCCGTCGTCCGAGTCCGGACCCATGAGGACCACCGACTCGGGGATCGAGATCCGGCCGGTCTACGGCCCGGGCGACCTCGAGGGGTGGGATCCCGACACGCAGCTCGGGCGACCGGGTCAGTTTCCCTTCACCCGAGGCATCCGGGACGACATGTACCGGGGTCGGTTGTGGACCATGCGCCAGTACGCCGGGTTCGGGACGGCCGAGACGACCAACCAGCGGTTCAAGTTCCTGTTGGGGGCGGGCCAGACGGGGCTGTCGTGCGCCTTCGATCTGCCCACCCAGATGGGCTACGACTCGGACCACCCCCGCTCGGAGGGGGAGGTGGGCAAGGTGGGGGTGGCCATCGACTCGCTGGCCGACATGCGCCTGCTGCTGGCCGATCTTCCCCTCGACAAGGTCACCACCTCGATGACCATCAACGCCACCGCAGCCATACTCCTCCTCTTCTACCAACTGGTGGCCGAAGAGAACGGTGTCGATCCGGCTCAGCTCGGCGGCACCATCCAGAACGACATCCTGAAGGAGTACATCGCCCGGGGCACCTACATCTACCCCCCCCGCCCTTCGATGCGCTTGGTTACCGACACCTTCTCCTACTGCGCCGAGCACCTGCCGGCGTGGAACACCATCTCCATCTCCGGCTACCACATCCGCGAGGCGGGTTCGACGGCCGTGCAGGAGATCGCCTTCACCATCGCCAACGGGATCGCCTACGTGGAGGCGGCTCTGGCCGCCGGCCTCGATGTCGACGCCTTCGCCCCCCGCCTCAGCTTCTTTTGGAACGCCCACAACAACCTGTTCGAGGAGGTGGCCAAGTTCCGCGCCTCCCGACGGATGTGGGCCAAGATCATGACGGAGCGCTTCGGGGCCAAGGACAAGCGCTCGACCCTTCTCCGCTTCCACACCCAGACTGGCGGCTCGACCCTCACCGCCCAACAGCCGGAGAACAACATCGTGCGGGTCACCGTCCAGGCCATGGCCGCCGTGCTCGGCGGCACCCAGAGCCTCCACACCAATGGCTTCGACGAGGCCCTCGGACTGCCGACCGAGCGCGCCGCCAAGGTCGCCCTCCGTACCCAGCAGATCGTGGGCTACGAGTCGGGAGTGGCTGATACCGTCGACCCCCTGGCCGGCTCGTGGTTCGTCGAGTCGCTGACCGACGAGGTCGAGCGGGGGGCGTGGGAGTACCTCGAGCGCATCGACGCCATGGGCGGCGCCGTCGACGCCATCGAGGCCCAGTTCATGCAGCAGGAGATCGAACAGGCTGCTTACGCCTACGCCAAGGCCGTCGACTCCGACGAGAAGGTGGTGGTCGGCGTGAACCGGTTCGTCGACGAGGAGTTCGAGCCGACCGACGTATTCCCCATCGACGCCGAGCTCCAGCGGTCACAGGTGGCCCGGGTCGGGCGGGTCAAGACCGAACGCGATCAGAGCGCCGTCGCCGCTGCCCTGGCCGACGTGGAGGCAGCCGCCCGCGGTACCCAGAACCTGCTCGAGCCCATGAAGATCGCCCTGGCCCGGATGGCCACCCTGGGCGAGGTGTCCGACGTCCTCCGCGGCGTGTTCGGCGAGTTCCACCCCAACGGTTGAACGGCTAAGGCCCAGGCCACTCGTGGGCCAACACGGCGTAGACGGCCTCGTCGGTCCACTCGCCCTTGACCCATTCGTTCTGGACGAAGTGGGCTTCGTGCCTCATGCCCAGACGCCCGAGAACGCGGGCCGAGTCGGTGTTCCGCGCGTCCAGCCGGCCGCACACCCGGTGGGCAGCCAGCCCGGTAAAGGCCAGGTCCACCATGGCCGCCGCTGCTTCGGTGGCATAGCCGTGGCCGCGGTGTTCGGGCAGGAAGGTGTAGCCGATGTCGGCCTGACCATGGACGGCGCTGATCCAGCCGATCCCGACGTCGCCGGCTATCTCCCCGGAGGCGACCACCTCCACCGCCACATTGATCCAGTGGCCCGGCTCGGAGAGCTCGGAGCGGAGGGAGGACAGCTTGACCCGGGCTGCGTCGAGGTCCAGCGGTTCGTCGTAGAGGTACCGGACCACGCCGGGGTCGCCTCGTAGCCGATGGTAGGTGTCCAGCTCGTCCGGGCGCCAGGGCCGGATCAGGAGGCGCTCTGTCCGCAGCGGGTAGGAGGGGTGCAGACCGGGACTCACCGGGCCGGCCCTGTCCGGCTCAGCCGGGCCGCCCGGTTAGCAACCGCTCCCGCGTCGGGCCCGACCGGGCGGCATCGATGACCGTCCAGGCCATGGACACCGCCCCGTCCCGGAGGGCGGCGTCGGCCGAGGGGGTGATGCAGGCCGCCGCGAACTCGGGCTGGTGGTTGACGGCGCCGGCGGCGTCGATGCCCACCAGGGGGTGGATGGTGGGGACGGCCAACGAGACGTTGGCCATGTCGGTGGAGAAGGTGGGCAGCGGTGCGGCCTCGTCGTCGAGGGTGAACTCCCGGCCGAGGGCCTCGGCGTTGGCCCGGTAGAGGGCCAGGAGGTCGAGGTCGCTCTCCATGTGGGAGTAGACCGGCGACAGTGCCTCGGTGGTGACCGTGCAGCCGGTGGCCTGGGCACCGGCGGCAAAACAGGCCATGATCCGGGGCTCGAGCGCCTCGAGCCCACCGATCGTGGTGGACCGGCACATGAACCGCCCCCTCACCGCGTCGGGGATGATGTTGGCGGCCTGGCCCCCGTCGGTGACGATGCCGTGCACCTGGTCGCCGGGGCGGAGCTGCTGACGGAGCAGACCCAGGGCCACCTGGGCGATGGTCATGGCGTCGCCGGCGTTGACGCCCTCCCAGGGGGCGGCCGAGGCGTGGGCGCTCTTGCCGGCGAAGGTCACGTCGAAATGGGACACGGCCAGACAGATGCCGGCCAGCCGGTCGGCCGGCCACGGGTGGATCATCATGGCCGCGTGGACGTCGTCGAACAGGCCATGGTCGAGCATCATGATCTTGCCACCGCCCCCCTCCTCGGCCGGCGTGCCCAGTACCCGCACCGTGATCCCGAGCTCATCGGCCACCGCGGCCAGCCCCATGCCCGCCCCCACCGCCGAGGCGGCGATGATGTTGTGACCGCAGGCGTGACCCACGCCGGGCAGGGCGTCGTACTCGGCGCACACCGCCACCACCAAAGGGCCCGACCCGGATTCGGCACTGAAGGCGGTGTCGAGGCCGGCCACCCCCCGGGTGACGGCGAAGCCGCTGTCGGCCAGTGACTCGGCCGTCCAGGCGGCGGCCCGGTCCTCCTCGAAAGCCGTCTCGGGGTGGTCGTGGATGGTGTGGCTGAGGGTGACCAGACGGTCCCGCTGTCCGTCGATGACCATGCGGGCCTGCTCTTTGACAGCGTGCTCCTCCGGGGCGCCCACTGAGGGAGCACCACGGCTGCCCGCCTCCGGCCCGTCAGCGTGTGTGTGTCGGGGCTCGGCCATGGGCGTGTGCCCTCTCTAGTCGATGACGGCGATCACGTCGCCGGGGCCGACCGAATCGCCCGCCTGGACCCGGACCTCGGTGACGGTGCCGTCTCTCTCGGCGTTGACGTTGTTCTCCATCTTCATGGCTTCGAGCACGCAGATCGTCTGACCGATCTCCACGGCGTCGCCCCGTGCCACCAGGACCTTGACGATGGTGCCCTGCATGGGCACGGCCACCGTGTTGGTGCCCGCCGCTCCCGAGGTCGCCGCCTTGGGGCGCTTGGTGCCGCCGCCCTTGGCGGCGTGGGCCGTGCCGACGGCCGCCACCATGTCGCCGAGGTCGGGGACCCAGAGCTTGACCTGGTAACGACGTCCGTCGACCTCGGCGGTCACGTCGCGGAGCACCCGCGGTGCCGACTCGGGCCCGTCCCCCGGCAGCTCGGCCGGTGGTGGGTCGCCGACCACCGAGGATTTCACGCCGCTCAGGTCGAGGGTCTGCTCCACCCAGTTGGTCGAGTGCCGACCGGCGGCGAAGTCGGGGTGGGAGAGGATGGCCACGTCGGCCGGGAGGGTGGTGGCCACGCCTTGTATGTCGGTCTCGTCGATGGCCCGGAGCATGCGGCGGCGGGCTGCCTCCCGGTCGTGGCCCCACACCACCAGCTTGGCCACCAGGTTGTCGTAGAACTGGCTGACCGTGTCCCCGGCGGCGTAGCCGGCGTCGAGGCGGACGCCGGGGCCGCCCGGGGTGATGAAGCGGGTGATGGTGCCCGGCGAGGGCAGAAAAGCTCCGCCGGCCGGGTCCTCGGCGTTGATACGGACCTCGATGGCGTGGCCGTCCCGTCTGACGTCGGCCTGGGTGAAGCCCAGCGGTTCCCCCGACGCCACCCGTAGCTGCCACTCGACCAGGTCGAGGCCTGTGACCAGCTCGGTGACCGGGTGCTCGACCTGGAGCCGGGTGTTCATCTCCAGAAAGAAGAACTCACCGTCCTGGTAGAGGAACTCGACTGTGCCGGCGTTGACATAGCCGCAGGCCTCGGCCACCTTGACCGAAGCCTGGCCCATGGCCTGACGCACGTCGTCGGGAAAGTTGGGGGCCGGGCTCTCCTCCACCAGCTTCTGGTGACGCCGTTGGGCCGAGCAGTCACGCTCGCCCAGCCACAGCGTGTTGCCGTGGGTGTCGGCGATGATCTGCATCTCGACGTGGCGCGGCCAGGCCAGATAGCGCTCGACGTAGCACTCGTCGCGGCCGAAGTAGGCGGCCGATTCGCGCATGGCCGACTCGAGGGCCTCCGCCGCCTCCTCCGGGCTGTCGACCACCTTCATGCCCCGGCCCCCACCGCCGTAGGCCGCCTTGATGGCCACCGGCCAGCCGAACTCGTTGCCGAAGGCCACCACCTCGCCCGGTGAGGTAAGGACCTCGGACCGCCCCGGCACGCCGGACACGCCCACCCGCTCGGCGGCGTGGCGGGAGCTGATCTTGTCCCCCATGACCTCGATGGCCTCCGGCGGGGGACCGATGAAGGTCACCCCCTGCTCGGTGATGGCCCGGGCGAAGTCGGTATTCTCGGAGAAGAAGCCGTAGCCGGGATGCACGGCGTCGGCGCCACTGTCGGCGATGACCCTGAGCATCACCGCGGTGTTGAGATAGCTTTCGGCCGCCGTCTGACCCCCGAGTGCGTACGCTTCGTCGGCCAGGCGGACGTGGAGCGCCTCCCGGTCGAGATCGGAGTACACGGCCACGGTGGCCACCCCCAGCTCTCGACAGGTGCGGATCACCCGGACGGCGATCTCCCCCCGGTTGGCGATGAGGACCTTCTTCAGCACGCTGCGCCTTTCGGATGGAACGGTCGGAGGGGGCGGTGGCACACCACCCCGGGGCGGCTACAACACTGTCACGGCCCGTAGGGTGTGTGCCATGCCGGGCACCCGCTTCGCCGACGTGCGGTGGTTCGGCACCATCGACTCGACCAACCGGTACCTGCTGGACGAGGCCCGGGCCGGGGCTCCCGAAGGGGTGGTGGCGGTGGCCGACCACCAGACGGCGGGACGCGGCCGGTTGGGCCGGCGCTGGCTGGCCCCTCCCGGTGCCAACCTCTTGGCGTCGGTCCTTCTGCGGCCGGGACTCCCGCCCGGCCGGGGGCAATTGGCCGTTTCGGTGGTGGCCGTGGCCGCCGCCGAAGCGGTGGGCGACGTGGCCGGCGTGGAAGTGGGCATCAAATGGCCCAACGACCTGCTGGCCGCCGACGGCAGGAAGGTAGCCGGTGTGCTGGCCGAGGCCGATGTGGCCGCCTCCCCCCCGGCCCCGGGGCTCAACCCGCCGATCGTGGTGGGCATCGGGATCAACGTCAACTGGCCCGAGCGGGACACCGATCTCGGTCCCGAACTGGTGGGCTCGGCCACGTCACTGTGCCAGCAGGCCGGTCAGCGGGTCGACAGCGCTGCCCTGCTCGACGCCCTGCTCGGCTATCTGGAGCCGCGGCTGGCTGACCTGGGCAGCGAGGCCGGCCAGGCCCGGCAGGCAGCCGATCTGCTGGTCCGCTGCACGACCGTGGGCACCCGGGTACGGGTCGAGCTGGCCGGCGAGACGCTGGAGGGCACGGCCACCGGGATCACCCCGGACGGGCACCTGACGGTTGACGTGGGGGGACGGCCGCGGACAGTGGTGGCCGGCGATGTCGTCCACCTCCGACCCCCGGCCTGAGCTGGCCTTGCGCCGGTTGGGCCGGACGGCCATGAGTATCATCGCCTGCCATGCGATTACTCGTCACCGGTGGCGCTGGCTTCATCGGGTCCAATTTCGTCCGTTACTGGGTCACCAACCACCCCAACGATGACGTGTTGGCCTTCGACGTTCTCACCTACGCCGGAAACCGGCCCAACCTGGCCGACGTGGAGGACAGGATCGAGTTCGTTCAGGGTGACATCGGTGATCTGGAGGTCGTGTCGGCCACCCTGGCCCGCCACCAGACCGACGTCATCGTCAACTTCGCCGCCGAGTCGCACAACAGCCTGGCCATCCTCGACCCGGCCCGTTTCTTCCGCACCAACGTCCTGGGCACCCAGACCCTGGCCGAGGCGGCCCGCCGTCACGGCGTGTCGCGGTTCCATCACATCTCCACCTGCGAGGTCTACGGGGACCTGCCCCTCGATTCGGACGAGGTGTTCACCGAGGAGACGCCCTACCGCCCCCGTACGCCCTACAACGCCTCCAAGGCCGGCGCCGACCACGCCGTACGTGCCTACGTGGAGACCTTCGGGCTCCCGGCCACCATCACCAACTGCTGCAACAACTACGGGCCCTACCAGTTCCCCGAGAAGGTCATCCCGTTGTTCACGGCCAAGGCCCTCGACGACCAGCCCCTCCCTCTCTACGCCTCCACCCAGAACCGGCGGGAGTGGCTGCACGTCGACGATCACTGTCGTGCCGTCGACCTGGTTCTCAGCCACGGCGAGGTGGGTGAGACCTACAACGTGGGAAGCGGTGTGGAGGCCAGTATCGAGGAGATCGCCGACGCCGTCCTCGATGCCACCGGACGGCCGGCGTCGCTCAAGGAGATCGTCCCGGACCGGCCGAGCCACGACCGGCGCTATCTGCTGGACTCCTCCAAGATCCGCAAGCTGTTGGGGTGGGAGCCGACCGTGCCCTTCGATCGGGGGCTGGCCGACACGGTGGCCTGGTATGCGGCCAACCGCAACTGGTGGGAGCCGCTGCTCGACCGGGCACCGGTGGTGGAGGAGGACTGGGCGACCGATCGGCCGCCGGACGACGCCGACCGACCATGACCTCACCCCTGCGGGTCCTCCTGACCGGGGGGAACGGCCAACTGGGTCGCGATGTGGCCGACGTGCTGGCCGGCGCCACCCCCGACGGGGGCGAGCCTGCGGACCGGACCGGCGGCGGTGGCATCCTGCCCGGGGTGGCCACCACCACCTTTGAGGTCCTGTCCACCGACATCGACACCCTCGACATCACCGACCGCACCGCGGTGCGGGCGGCAGCCGAGGGCTTCCGGCCCGACATCGTCCTGCACGGCGGGGCCTACACCGCCGTGGACGCCTGCGAGTCCGACCCTGATACCGCCTTCGCCGTCAACGCACTCGGTACCCGCAACGTGGCCGAGGCGGCGGTCGACGTGGGCGCCCACGTTGTCTACATCTCCACCGACTATGTCTTCGACGGCACGCTGGACCGGCCCTATGTCGAATGGGACACCCCCGGGCCCCGCTCGGTGTACGGACGGAGCAAGCTCGGTGGGGAGATCGAAGTGGCCGCCCTGGCCGGTCCCGCCGCCACCATCGTGCGGACGGCGTGGGTGAGTGGGGCCCACGGCGCCAACATGGTCAAGACCGTTCTCCGGCTGGCCGCTGCCGATCCCGACAGCACCCTCCGGTTCGTCGACGACCAGCACGGCTGCCCCACCTTCACCGCCGACCTGGCCCGGGCCGTGGTCCGCCTGGCCCTCGACCGGCGTCCGGGGATGTTCCACGTGACCAATCAGGGGCAGACCACCTGGTTCGGTTTCGCCCGGGCCACTCTGGCTGCGGCCGGGCTCGACCCCCACCGGGTCGAGCCCATCGCCACCTCGGATCTCGACCCACCCCGCCCGGCACCGCGACCGGCCAACTCGCGGCTCGACAACGCCGCCCTCCGCCTGTCCGGTATCCCACTCCTACCGGAGTGGACCGAGGCCCTCGGCCGCCTGGTCGACTTTCTGGTCCCGGTCGGCTGATCACTCCTTAGGACATGCCCTGCATCCCTGGTCATCCCCGCTGTCGGTCGGCGCGGCACAGGGCCCGGACCAGGTCAGAAACTCGCTCGATATGCACAGACGACCTTCAGAACAGGTGAGAATGGGACGACAAACGCAAGTGCCGGGATGGGCCCGGGACGGAAGCACGAACACGACGGGTGCCGATCGGTGATATTCGGAAATTCATGGTCATTGGCCGGATCGGGAGGTTCGCCCGCCCCGAAGGACTCGGAGGGAGACCCCAGCGGACCGTCCGGTGCCTCCTTCGGCCACGGGGGAGGGGCCGTGCGGGTCCTGCCCCACGGGCGCGGCCACACCGTGGCCGTCATCGGCGTCGGCTACGTCGGGATCCCCACGGCAGCCACCCTCGCCCACCTGGGTCATCGGGTGACCTGTGGCGACAGCGACCCGGCCAAGGTGGCCATGCTCGAAGGAGGCCGGGTTCCCATCGTCGAGGACCACCTCGAGGAGCTGGTGCAGGAGGGTCAGCGAGCCGGCCGGCTCCGGTTCGTGGTCGGAGCCACGGCTGCCGTCGAGGATGCCGAGTTCGTGTTCCTGTGCGTGCCCACTCCCCAGGACGAGGACGGGTCAGCCGACCTGTCCTTCGTCGAGGCGGTGGCCGAGGAGATCGGCCCCCATCTCCTCCCCGGGACCGTCATCGTCAACAAGTCGACGGTGCCGGTCGGTTCGACGCTGGTGGTCGAACGGGTGCTCGGCCGTCAGGACGTGACCGTGGTGTCCAACCCCGAGTTCCTGCGGGAGGGAACGGCGGTCCCCGACAGCCTCCATCCCGAGCGCATCGTTGTCGGTGCCGACGACCAGTCGGCGGCGGCCAGGGTGGGCGAGCTCTTCGCCGGCACCCACGCTCCCCTTCTCATCACCGACGCAGCCACCGCCGAGACCATCAAGTACGCCTCCAATGCCTTCCTGGCCACCAAGCTCAGCTTCGTCAACGCCGTGGCCGGTCTGTGCGAGGCGGTGGGCGCCGACGTTCGGGACGTCATCCTGGGGCTCGGCTACGACAAGCGCATCGGGTTCGAATACCTTCGGCCCGGTCCGGGGTGGGGCGGGAGCTGCCTGCCCAAGGACACCCGGGCGCTGGTCCACATCGCCGAGCAGGCCGGCTACGACTTCTCCTTCCTGCGCGGCGCCATCGCCACCAACGACGAGCAATTCGTGCGGGTGGTGGACAAGGTCTCCCGTGCCGCCGGGGGTGACCTCGAGGGTACGGTCATCGCCGCCTGGGGCCTCACCTTCAAGGCGGGTACCGACGACCTCCGCAATTCGCCGGCTGTCGAGGTGGTCAAGAGGTTGGTCGAGGGAGGGGCCGTCGTGCAGGCCTTCGATCCGACGCTTCCCGTCCCCGCGGGCAAGACATCGGTTCCCGTCGAAGGATTGTCGACCGTCGCCTGGGGCGCCTCCGGGGCGGACCTCGGGACGGTGGTTCACGCCTACCCCGACGTCTATGCCGCCTGCGACGGTGCCGCCGTGGCCGTGGTGCTGACCGAGTGGGACGAGTTCCGGTGGCTGGACTTCGCCCGGGTGCACGCCACCATGGCCAAACCGGTGGTGGTCGACGCCCGCAATCTCCTCGACCCGGCGCAACTCCGTCGCATCGGTTTCGAGTACACCGGGATCGGTCGTCGGTGAGCGCCCGCACGGTGGTGCTGGGCGGCGCCGGTTTCCTCGGATCCCATCTCTGCGATCAGTTGTTGGACCGGGGCGAAGAGGTTGTGTGCGTGGACGATTTCTCCACCGGGCGTCGATCCAACGTGGCGCATCTGATCGGGCATGCGGGCTTCACCCTGATCGAATCGGACGTGTCGGTATCGATCCCGGTCGAGGGACCGGTCACCGGCGTCTTCCACCTGGCCAGCCCGGCTTCGCCTCCGGACTATCTGGCCCTTCCTCTCCAGACCCTGGCCGTGGGCAGCGAGGGGACCCGGCTCGGACTCGAGCTGGCCCGGGACCACGGGGCACGGTTCCTGCTGGCCTCGACCAGCGAGGTCTACGGCGAGCCGGCGGTGCACCCCCAATCCGAGGAGTACTGGGGGTCCGTCAACCCGGTGGGACCCCGCAGCGTCTACGACGAAGCCAAGCGCTTCGCCGAAGCACTGACCATGGGCCACCACCGCACTCTGGGGAGCGACGTCTGCATCGCCCGCATCTTCAACACCTACGGTCCGCGGCTCCGACCCGACGACGGTCGGGTGGTGTCCAACTTCCTCGTGCAGGCCATGCGGGATGAGCCGGTCACCGTCTACGGCGACGGGAGCCAGACGCGCAGCCTGTGCTTCGTGGAGGACGAGGTGCGCGGCTTGGTGGCGCTGTTCGACTCCGATCTGACCGGTCCGATCAACATCGGCAATCCCGACGAGTACACCATCCTGGAGTTGGCCACCTCCATCGTGGAGTTGCTGGGCTCCTCGTCGCCCATCGTGCACCTGCCCCTGCCGACCGATGATCCCACCCGACGCCGGCCCGACATCACCCGGGCCCGGTCGGCCCTCGGGTGGGAGCCCACCACCCCGCTGAAGGACGGGCTGGCACGGACGGCCGCCGTCCTGGCCGAGGATCTGGGGGTGGCCATTCCGGCCCTGACGGCAGAGGCGCCTTCGTCCCAGGCTCGCCGTGTCTGAGGTCACGACCGGCCCGTCGGGCACGACCCACAGAGCCGAGCAAGGAGCCCGACCCCGTGTTTGAGGGCAACCCAGCGGACCACCCGGGCGAGTCGCCGGGGCCGCCCCCGTACTCTCTGCTGTCGGTGATCGTCCCCGTCTACAACGAACGGCCGACGGTTGCCGAGGTCATCCGGCGCATCCGGGCGGTGGACCTGCCGGTCGGCGTCGAGGTGATCGTGGTGGACGACGGCTCGACCGACGGTACCGACAAGATCCTGGCCGCCGTGGGTGACTCGACGGTGCGGGTCATCACCCATCCACGCAATCGTGGAAAGGGAGCGGCCGTCCGCACCGGTATGGAGGTCATCCGCGGCGACCTGGTGATCATCCAGGACGCCGACCTGGAGTATGACCCCGACGACTGGTTGCGGCTTCTCGATCCCATCCTGAGAGGCAAGGCCCTGGTCGTCTACGGCAGCCGCTTCACCGGCGAGCGCAAGAACATGCTGCCGATGCACTGGATCGGGAACCGCGTGCTCTCGTTGATCACCAACGTTCTCTACTCGTCCACCCTCTCGGACATGGAGACCGGTTACAAGCTCTTCGATCGCCGGGTGCTCGAGGGTCTGACCATCGAGTCCGACCGGTTCGACTTCGAGCCGGAGATAACGGCCAAGGTCATTCGTCGGGGTCACCGCATCTACGAGGTCCCGATCTCCTATGCGGGGCGGGAGTTCGCCGAAGGCAAGAAGATCACCTGGCGCGACGGGTTCGGCGCGGTCAAGGCATTGATCACGTACCGGTTCACCCCCATCGACAAGTGAACGAGGGCGTCGGCGACGCGTCGTTCCGGTGGCCGAGCCTGTGCCGGTGACCGAGCCGTTGCCGGTGACCGAGCCAGTGCCCCACCCCACCTCACCAAGCCTCCCGGAGCCCGAGGGAACCGCCGCGGTGGTCGTCAATTACGAGTCGGGCACCGCCCTTTCCCGTTGCATCGAGGATCTCCGGGCCGAGGGCATCGTCGAACTGGTGGTTGTCGACAACGGCTCCCGAGACGGGTCCGTCGACCTGGTGCGAGAACGCTTCCCCGACCTGTGCGTGGTGGTCCCCGGGCCCAACCTCGGATACGGCGCGGCGGCCAATCGGGGTGTGGCCGTCACCACCATGCCCTCGGTACTGGTGTGCAATCCCGACATCGAGCTCCGCGCCGGCGCCCTCGGCGCATTGGCCGGTGCCCTGGCCGCTGACCCTGGCTGTGCGCTGGTGGGCCCTTTGATCCGCGACCCGGCCGGCTCCCGCTACCCCTCGGCTCGCTCCTTCCCGTCGATGGTCGATGCCGCCGGCCACGCCGCCTTGGGCCTCTTCCACCCTGACAACCGCTTCACCCGGTCCTACCAGAACGCACATCTGGGGGCGCCCGGCGCCACCTCCGAGCCGGTCGACTGGGTGTCAGGGGCCTGTTTTTTGGTCCGGCGGTCGGCTTTCGAGGAAGTGGGCGGATTCGATGAGGCGTATTTCATGTACTTCGAGGACGTGGACCTGTGTTGGCGACTCGGCCGGGCCGGATGGGGAGTGGCCTATACCCCTGCCGCCGAGGTCACCCACTCCCAGGGCGTTTCCACCGACCGTCACCCCTACCGCATGATCGTCGAGCACCACCGGTCCCTTCTCCGGTTCGCAGCCCGGTCTTCAGAGGGATGGCGGCGGCTGCTCCTGCCCCTGGTAGCCCTCGGGACCGGGGCCCGGTGCGGCCTGGCCTGCGCCCAACGGGCGGCCCAGGGCCGGCGTCGTGCGTCCGAGTCTCCAGACCACAGGTTGTAGGGTGTCGTCCGATCATGGCGAGTAATTCCACAGGAAAATGGGTTGAGAGGGCCGCCACCACCGGGGGTGGTCGTACCTACCGCGGCCAGATGCCGGTGAACTGGTACGCCAGCCTGGCCATAATCTGCATCGTGGGGCTGCTCCTCATCGGGTTCAGCCGGTACGAGAACACCCACCGCACGGCCTCTGGGGCAGGGCCCCCGACCACCCAGCAGCAGTGGCACGCGGCGCTGGGGATCGACATCTGCGGCACGATCCAGCCGAACCTTCCGGCCAGCACCAATACCACCAAGACGGGGCTGACGGCCAGCGGCAACGGCGTGCTGACCATCGCCCCCAAGAACAGCTCCGAGTCCGGCGCCAACGCCACGCTGGGCAAGTTCGTGTCGGGGTACAAGGGACTCCAGCTGACCGCCAACACCATTCAGTATCCGGGCAAGGCGGTCTACACCGACGGCGACGTCTGTCCCAAGGGAACTCCCGACCAATCCAAGCCGGGAGTGGTGATCGTGGTCAGTTGGCCCAGCTTCGCCTCGAACGGCAAGGGTACCGAGACGAGCGGCGATCCCCAGGATCTCAAGTTCGCCAACGGGCAGTTGATAACCATGGCCTTCGTGCCGGCCAGCGCCTCGATCCCCAAGCCCCCGGCCAAGACCATCACCGCGCTCGATCACCTCGGTGCAGTCGACCACACCCACCACGGCGGCCACCCCGTCGACCGCGGTGACCCCGACCACGGCGGTGACCCCGACCACGGCGGTGACCCCGACCACGGCCGCCAAGGCATCGACAACCCCCACCACCCAGAAATCTGGCGGAAGCACCAAGTGAGAGCAGTCGTCCTGGTGGGCGGCGAAGGTACGCGCCTGCGGCCCCTGACCCTGACCGCCCCCAAGCAGATGCTCCCGGTGGTCGAGCAGCCCATGATCGAGCGGGTGGTGGGGCATCTGGCCGACCACGGAATCGACGAAGCAGTGCTCTCCCTGGGCTACCGGCCGGACGCCTTCATCAACGCCTATCCCTCGGGATCCATCGATGGCGTGCGCGTTTCGTATGCCGTCGAGCCCACGCCGCTGGACACGGCTGGGGCCATTCGGTTTGCTGCTCAGCATGCCGGGATCGATGACACCTTCGTGGTGGTCAACGGTGATGTGCTCACCGACTCCGACATCTCCGAGTTGATCGCCTTCCATCGGCTGCGGGGTGCCGAGGCCACCATCAGCCTGACACCCGTGGATGATCCGAGCTCATTCGGTGTGGTGGTGACCGATGACGAAGGACGGGTCGAAGCATTCATCGAGAAGCCGCCACGGGACGAGGTCCCAACCAACCTGATCAACGCCGGCACCTACGTGATGCAGCCGTCGGTCCTGGGTCGGATCCCGTCCGGTCGGCGTGTGTCGGTCGAACGTGAGACATTTCCCGCCCTGGTCGAAGCGGGCTCCCTGTTCGCGCTGGGTTCCGAGGCCTACTGGTTGGACACCGGCACGCCCGACGCCTATCTCCGCGCCCATCGCGATCTCCTGGTCGGGCGCCGCCTCGGTCCTCCCTCGCCCGGGGCCATCCTCGACCCGAGCATCGGATCAGGCGTCTGGCGTATCGGCGACGTCGACGTGCAGAGCTCATCGGTAACACGATCCCTCCTCGGCCGCGGTGCATCCATCGCCTCCGACGTGGTGGTCGAGGACTCGGTGATCGGCGCCGATGCCGTCATCGAGGAAGGGGCATCGGTCACCGGATCAGTGCTCCTGCCCGGGTCGCGAGTGGCCTCCAAGGCCACGGTGGAGCGCTCTGTGGTGGGCCCGGGTGCCATTGTCGGGCAACGGTGCGTGATCCACGGCGTGTCGGTGATCGGCGCCGGCGCCGTCACCGCCTCGGGCACGGTCATCGACGGCGAGCGCATCGAGCCGGGGACCTGACCGATGCGCATGTTGGTGACCGGCGGAGCCGGGTTCATCGGGTCGACCCTGGTGGACCGCCTTTTGGCTGAAGGACATACCGTGGATGTGGTCGACGACCTGTCCACCGGATCGCTGGCCAATCTGGCCGACGCCCGGGCAACGGCTGCTCACCAGCTCACTGTGCACCAGATGGACGTGCGCTCCTCCGAGCTGGTCGATCTCATGGCCCGCCATCGACCCGAGGTGGTCTTCCATCTGGCCGCGCAGGCCGATGTGCGGGTGTCGGTAGCCGAACCCGTCTTCGATGCCGACGTCAACGTGCTGGGCACCATCCGGGTCCTCGAAGGAGCCCGCCAAGCCGGCGCCGACCGGGTGGTCTTCGCCGCCAGCGGCGGGACGCTGTACGGCGAACCCGACACTTCCGAGCTCCCGCTCAAGGAGTCCCTTCCCCACCACCCTCTCTCCCCCTACGGCGTGTCGAAGAAAGCAGCCATCGACTACCTGGTGGCCTATCGGGAACTCCATTCACTCGAGTTCGCGGCGCTGGCACTGGCCAACGTCTACGGTCCCCGACAGGACCCCCACGGCGAAGCGGGTGTAGTGGCCATCTTCGCTGAGCGGATCTTGAAGGGCGAGTCGGTCATCATCTTCGGTGACGGCGAGCAGACCCGCGACTTCGTCTACGTCGACGACGTGGTGGACGCCTTTGTCAGGGCAACAACCAAAGGCGGCGGTCTCCTCTGCAACATCGGCACCGGCCGGGAGACGTCGGTGAACCAGCTGTACGCGGAGATGGCCGCCCAGGCCGGAGTCCCGCCGCAGATCGAGTTCCGCCCACTGCGTACCGGGGAACTGTGGCGCAGCAGCCTCGATCCGTCCCGCGCCGGCATCCAGCTGGGCTGGAGCCCGTGGACACAACTGGGTGAGGGTACGGCCTCGGTGCTCGACTTCGTGCGGCAACGACTGGACAGCGACGTCTGAACGGGCGTCCTTTCGCTCGGAACGGACGCCCCTCCTATCGGAAGAGGTCTTCGTCCGGCGGCCGGATGATCTCCTCGGCCACCGACCCGGAGCGTAGCCAGCGGGCGTCCACCCCACGGACGACGGCAGCTGGAATCCCCCGGTCCTTGCCCATGACCAACTCTGCAGCCCCGGCCACTTCGTCGACCACGCACATCTCGGTGGCGTCGAGGATGCGACCGTTGGCGTCCGGCGTACCCCGGAGGTCCACCACCCCGGCGATACCGGCGATGCCGATGGCCACGTCGGTGACGCCACGCCGCCAGGCCCTGCCGAAGGTGTCGGACACCACCACGGCCACCGTCACCCCGTAACGGTGACGCAGCGCCTCCCGCATCCGGCGCGCCGACCGATCCGGGTCGAGAGGCAGGAGGGCGGCGGTGCCGCTGTCGACGTTGGACAGATCGACACCGGAATTGGCACAGATGAAGCCGTGCCGGGTCTCCGTGATGAGCAGGTCGCCGCGTCGCCGCAGGACGCGCACCGCCTCGTCTTCGACCAGAAGCCGCTTGGCTTCGGGATCGTCGGGGTCCAGATCCACCAACCGTCCCTCGGCCTTGGACACGACCTTCTGGGTCACGACCAGGACATCGCCATCCTGTAGACCGCCGGGCACCGCGCTGGTTCGATCAGGGCCGGTGTCCAGTGCGCCGGCCAGCAACTCGGCCAGATCGTCGCCGACCCCTACTTCCCCCAGTCCGGTCACCGGGAAGACGGCCAGGCCCGGTGGCACGGAATCAGCCGGCGGCATCGAGGACCGTTCGCGACAGGGCGGCCGACAGCTCGATGCTGGACATGATGGTCGGGGCCACCACGCAGCGCACACCTTCAGCCTCGACGGCGGAGGCCAGATCGGCGTCGGCCTCGTCGATGACCAGGGTTCCCATCCAGGGGGCGTACCAGCGGGCCACGCCGACCACCGAGGACTCGAAGCCCATCTCCCGCAGCAGCCTGTCGGCCGGGCCCTTGAGGGCAGCGCCGGCCACGATGGGGGACACCCCGACGACCCGTGAACGGCGGCTGCGCACGCACTCGAGCACCCCGTCCACCGCCAGCAGAGGATCGATGGAGACCACCGGATTGGACGGGCACACCACAATGGTCGTGGCCTCCTCGAGAACACTGATCACCGAGGGACCGGGACGGGCGGCGGCTGCGCCCTCAAAGCGAACCCCGGCCACGGCCACGTCGTGGTGGAGCCGTACGAAGTACTCCTGGAATCCGACCTCCGGCCCACCGGCCAGCTGAACCCGGGTGCGGAGGGGATCGTCGGTGACCGGCAGGAGCGTAATGGCTACGCCAAAGGCACGAGCCAGCTCGCCGGTCACCTCGCTCAGGGAGGCGCCCTCGGTCAGACGCTGGGTCCGGTAGCAGTGGGTGGCCAGGTCCTGATCACCGAGGTTGAACCAGGTGATCCCGCCCAGCTTCCCGAGTGAGTCCATGACCCGCCAGGTCTCGCCGGCGAGCCCCCACCCGGTGTCCGGATTGATGGCATCGGCCAGTGTGTACATAACCGTGTCCAGATCGGGAGAGATGTGCAGCCCGTGCAGCACGGTGTCGTCCCCCACGTTGACAATGGCCGTTATCTCGTCTGCCGGGAGCACCTCGATCATGCCGCGCAGGAGGCGGGCGGCACCCACGCCCCCGGCCAGTGCCGCGATCACCGTCGCCCGGCGGGGAGTAGCCGGACACGGGAAGCCATCGGCGCAGGATAGCGGGGTCACTGCGTGGCTCCGACCTGGGCGGAGGTGTGCAAGGCTCCCTGCGTGCCGCCGGAGCGAACCGCTGCCGCCGATCGGGGCCGCCTCGCCGTCGCCTTCGACGCCACGCCCCTTCTGGGCCGACCGACCGGCGTCGGCGTGTTCTGCGCTGGCGCCCTTCCTGCCCTCGCCGCCCAGCCGTCCGTCGAGATGTCGGCCTTCGCCGTCAGCTGGCGTCGCCGACGGGGCATCGTCGGCCGGGTTCCGGCCGCCGTGTCGACCAAGCAGCGGGCCATGCCGGCGAGACCGTTGCATGCGGCCTGGGGCCGTTTCTCGGTGCCCCCGGTCGAATGGTTCGTGGGAAAATGCGATGTGGTGCACGGCACCAACTTCGTCGTCCCTCCGACGGCGCGCGCCGCCCGGGTGGTGACCGTCCACGATCTGACCGTCGTGCTCTACCCGGAGATGTGCGATCGTCCCACCCTGGCCTTCCCCTCTCTGGTGCGACGGGCCGTGGCCGACGGCGCATGGGTGCACACCCCCTCCCGTTTCGTGGCCGACCAGGTGGTGGCCGAGCTCGGGGTTGACCCTGAACGAGTCCGCGCTGTCCACCATGGCATCCCCACCCTGGGCCCTGTCTCCTCAGCTGACGGGGCGCCCTTCTCGTTGCCCGAGGGCTGTCGGCGCTACGTCCTGGCCATCGGGACCATCGAGCCCCGCAAGGACTACCCCCTCTTGGTGTCTGCCTTCACCGCGGTGTCCGCCGCCCACCCGGACGTGGCCCTGGTGGTGGTGGGTGGCGATGGATGGGGGGCCGACGGCTTCCTCGCCGCCATGGCCTCATCGCCGGTGCGGGACCGGATCCTGCGCCCGGGGTACCTGGACGACACCGCTCTGGCCCATGCCCTCGGTGGTGCTGCAGTCCTGGCCTATCCCTCGGTCTACGAGGGTTTTGGTTTCCCTCCCCTGCAGGCCATGGCCGCCGGGGTGCCGGTGGTGGCCAGCGCCACCGGCGCCATCCCCGAAGTGGTCGGACAAGGGGCCCTTCTGGTCGCTCCGGGCGACCTCGATGCACTGGCCGGGGCTCTGTGCCAGGTGCTCGACGGTGGATCGGCCATCGCTGATCTGGTGGAGCGGGGGAGACAGCAGAGCGCAACCTTCAGCTGGGAGTTGTGTGGACAGGGTCTGGCCCGTCTCTACGCCGATGCGGCCTCCTCCTCCTCGGTCGCCGGTGCCGGCGGCGTGGGGGGCGGGCCACGCCGCCCCCTCGGAGGGGAGCCGTGAGCGATCTACGCGTGCTCCTATTGGCCGAGCAGTTGCGTCGAACCGCTTCGGGTGGGATCGGCACCTACGTGGGCGGGTTGATCCAGGGCCTCGACTCGCTGCCGACATCGGAGCAGCCCCACATCGAGCTGCTGGCCAGCCGGCCGGCCCGCAGTGCGGTCCAACCCGATCGCCTGGCCGGCCTCGGCCGCCAGGTGCACAGTTCACCGCTTCCCGGTCCCCTGATGACCCGGTTGTGGGACTACGGGATCATCAGGGCGCCCACCGGCTTCGACGTCGTCCATGCCACCTCCCTTTCCACCCTCGAACCGAACGGGGCGGCCATGGTGGCCACCGTGCACGATCTCCTGTGGCGCCGGGTGCCCGAGGCCTACCCCCGTCGCGGACGCGCCTGGCACGAGGCCGCTCTGCGGCGGGCCCTGCGGCGGTCCGGGCGGTTCGTCGTTCCCGCCGATGTGGTGGCCGACGACCTGGCCGACGCTGGCGCGGCGCGCGACAGGATCACTGTCATCCCCATGGGTTCCGATCATCTGCCTCCGCCCGACTTCGAGGCCTCTGCGGCCCGGTTGGCCCGCCTGGGCGTCCGTGGGCCCTTCCTCCTCAGCGTGGGCACCCTCGAACCCCGCAAGAACCAGGCCCGGCTGGTCGAAGCGTACGGACGGGTGCGCAGGTCGTTGCCCGCACCGTGGCCGCTGGTCATGGTGGGCCCGACCGGTTGGGGCGAGCAGCTGCCCAAGGCCCCCGGGGTCGTGCTGGCCGGGCTGGTGTCGGCGCCCGAGCTTTCTGCCCTCTACGCCACTGCCCGGCTTATGGCCTATGTTCCGCTCATCGAGGGTTTCGGCCTGCCCCCTGTCGAGGCCATGAGGTTCGGTGCCCCGGTGGTGGCCAGTCCCCTCCCCAGTACGGCGGGCGCGGCGTTCGAGGTCGATCCGCACAGTACGAACTCGATCGCCGAAGGCATCTTGACGGTGGCCACCGACGAGTCGGAGCGGCTGCGGCTGCAGACGCTGGGGTTGGCCCGTTCGGCCGAGCTGACCTGGTCGGCCATTGCCCATCGTCACGTCCTGGTCTGGGAAGAGGCCCGGCGTTCTCCTGCGTCGGTGGTCGATGGCTGAGCCGCGGCTGCGCCTTTCGCTCGATGTGACGGCGGTTCCCCCCCAGCCGGTGGGGGCCGGTCAGTACACGTTGCAACTGGCCACCGCCCTCGCTTCACGCTCCGACGTCGACCTCGTCGTGTTCGCCCGTCACGGTGACGGTCAACGGTGGACAACAGCTGTCCCCGGTGCCGCCGTCGTTCCTGCCGCACCCGGGGCGCGACCGCTGCGGTTGGCCTGGGAGCAACTCAGGCTCCCCCGTCTGGTGGGGGAGCAGGCCGTAGCGGTGCACCATGGTCCCCACTACACGATGCCGGAGCGCTCCCCGGTGCCGTCGGTGGTGACGATTCACGACATGAGCTTCTTCCAAGAGCCTCGGTGGCATGAGAGGTCAAAGGTGGTCCTGTTCCGGCGGGCCATCCGTGTCGCCGCCAAACGGGCCGCCGCCGTGGTCTGCCCCAGCGCGGTTACAGCCGCCGAACTGCAGCGTTGGTGCCGGGTGGAGGCACCGGTGTTCGTCGCCCACCACGGTGTGGACAGAGACCGCTTCCGGCCCGACCCACCCGACGAGGAGGTGGACGTCGCCGCGCTGCACAGCCTGGATCCCCGGCTGATCGACGGCTCGCCCCTTGTGGTCTTCGTCGGCACCATCGAGCCGCGCAAGGACGTTCCCACCCTGGTGGCCGCCTTCTCGCTGGTGGCCGGCAGCCATCCGGAGGCACGACTGGTGCTGGCCGGGGGGGCCGGATGGGGTTCGGCTTCGGCCGCCGTCGAGCAGGCTGTGGCCACATCGGGCTTTGCCTCACGGATCATCCGCACCGGGTACGTCCCCGACGCCGCCGTCCCCGCCCTTCTGCGGGCGGCCACCGCCGTCGTCTACCCGGCCGTCTACGAGGGATTCGGCCTTCCTGCCCTGGAGGCCCTGGCCTGTGGCGCGCCGCTGATCACCACGGCGGGGACGGCCATGGAGGAGGTGGCCGGGGATGCCGCCGTGTTGGTCCCACCCGGCGACGTCGAGAGGCTGGCCCAGGTCATCGATGCCCGTCTCGACGGCTCCGAGGAGGGCCAGGGGGTCACCCGGGAGCGTCAGCGTCGTGGTTTCGCCATCGTGGCCGACCACACGTGGGCGGCCAGCGCCGCTCGTCACATGGAGGCGTACCGGGCTGCCCTCGCAGGACGGGTGACCGGAAGGGACGTTGGTGGAGGTACACACCCGGTAGGGTGAGCCGTCGTGCGCTCGCTGATCACAGGCGGCGGCGGCTTCGTCGGCCACTGGCTCGCCGATCATCTCCGCCAACGGGGAGATCACGTGGTGTCGGTGGACAAGGAAGTGGACGTCACCGACCCCGCCTCCCTGCTGCCCGCCCTGGTGGACGCCGCCCCTGACGCCGTCTACCACCTGGCCGCCCTGACCCACGTGGGCCAGTCGTGGGACGAGCCTCTTCAGGTGCTCGAGGTCAATGTGATCGGGACGGGGGCGGTGCTGGCCGCGGCCCGCCGGTGTGGCACCGATCCCCGGATCCTCATCGTGAGCTCAGCCGAGGTCTACGGAGCCGTCACCGACCCGTCACGACTTCCGCTCGACGAGGACGCGCCGACCGCCCCTCTGACCCCTTACGCGGCGAGCAAGCTGGCGGCCGAGGCCCTCGCCGTCCAGGCCTTCCTGGGTCATGGCCAACATGTGGTCATCGTCCGGCCGTTCAATCACATCGGACCGGGTCAGAGCCCCAATTTCGCGGTGGCCGCTTTGGCCCAACGGATTGTGGAGGCCGATCGGGGCGGGGCCACGTCCATACCGGTCGGAAACCTGACGGCCAGGCGTGATTTCACCGATGTCCGTGACGTGGTGCGTGCCTACCGACTTCTGATCGAGGCGGGTGAACCCGGCACGGTGTACAACGTCTGCTCCGGTCGGGACGTCTCCATCCAGGAGATCGCCGATGGGCTCCTGGAACTGGCGGGGACCTCGCTCGCTCTCGAGCCTGAACCGGCGCTCATGCGGCCGGTTGAGGTCCCCGTGTTGCGGGGCGATCCCGCCCGGCTGTCCGCCGTCACCGGATGGAAACCGGAGATTCCCTTGGAACAGACTCTGAGCGACGTGCTCGACTACTGGCGGTCGCAGACCAGCTGAGGCCGGGAGCGCTACGGGAATCCGCCACCTCCGGGTGGGGCGGCTACTGGTCGTAGGACCGTCGAACCGCCAACCGTTCGAGGCAGGCCCCGGCGTGTCACTCGAGAGGGGCCCCTACGTATCAAGGGTCTCCTTCGTGTTAACGGTCTCCCCTCGTGTTAACGGTCTCCCTCGTGTTAACGGTCTCCCTCGTGTTAACGGTCTCCCTCGTGTTCTCTAATTTTCGGAAACGGCGAATTTACCGTCTACAACCGATATCAGATCCGACCGATTATCGGCTGTAGACGGTAAAACCCGGCATTCTCAAAAAAAACAGCCCGGGCCGGTCTCCGTGTCCAGCTTCAGACACCACCTTCAGACGCCACCTTCAGACACCGCCTCCAGACCCTCGAGAAGGCCGGAGCGTGGGGGCCAGTTTCGACCTCAGGCGGCCGCCGTCGGAATCCGCGAACGGATCTGGGTACGGGCCTCCTTGGCCTGGGCGTGGGCCTGCCGAGCCACATCCCGTGCCTGAGGGGGAAGGTAGTCCTCGAGGGGGGCGACGGCCACTTCCATGCGCTCGATGAGCTCCTCGACCCGGGTGGCGACGGTGTCGACGGCGACATCGACCGCCTGGAGGGCCTCGCCCAGGTCGGAGCGCACGGAAGCGACCCGCTGTCCGAGGTCGAGCGCGAGGCTCGGCCAGCTTCTTGCGGAGCTCCTGGCGCTGTACCTGGACTCGCTGGAAGCCGAGCACGCCGGCTCCGATGACCACGTAGGTGGCGTCCTTGGCCACCGCGGCGATGTCCTTGGCCGCCTTGGTCACGTCAGTGTTGATGTCGGGAATCTTGATATCGGGAATCTTCACGTCGGGAATCTTGAAGTCGGGAATCTTGGGCATGGGGTTCTCCTTGGCTCCTTGGGGGGCACACGGGATCGGGACCCGGGTGGGGCAGCTGACCGATCAGGCGCGCTCTGACGAATACAAGTGTATACATCATGAGTAACAGTTGCAAGCACCCCAGGCGTCCGAAACGGTGCCCCGGAACGGTCTCGGCAACGCTGCAAAAAGGGGGTCGGGAGTCACCGCCGGGCTGTTTCAGCCCGATAGCCTCAGGCCCCTGATGGAAACGCTGGCACCGCCGGTTGTCGCCGTCGTCGTCGCCCACGATCCCGGTCCGTGGTTCGAGGAGACGCTGGCCTCCCTCCAAGCGCAGGACTACGCAGAGCTCTCTGTTCTGGTGCTGGATGACGCCAGCCAGGAGGGCCTGACCGAGCGGGTGGCAGCGGTTCTGCCCTCCGCCTATGTCCGTCGATTCGAGGAAAACCGAGGTTTCGGTGCCACGGTCAACGAAGTACCGACCATGGTCGACGGCGCCGATTACTACCTGCTTTGCCACGATGACGTGGCCCTCGATCCATACGCAGTCCACCTGATGGTCGAGGAGGCGTTCCGGTCCAATGCCGGGATCGTCTCACCCAAGGAGGTCACCTGGGACGACCCTGAACGCCTCATCCACGTGGGCATGACCGTGGACAAGGGGGGATCGGTGGTCGACCGGGTCCAGCCCTACGAGATCGACCACGGTCAGCACGATGCCGTGCGGGACGTCTTTCTGGCCCCGGGTGGGTGCAGCTTGGTGCGGGCTGATCTGTTCAAGGAGCTCGGTGGCTTCGATCCGAACATCGTGGCCATGGGCGAGGACCTCGACCTCTGTTGGCGAGCCCAGATCGTCGGAGCCCGGATCATCGTCGCCCCTGATGCCCGTGTCCGACACCTCGAGAATCTGGCCTCAGGGGCGCGTCAGCTCGACCCGGCCTTGGCCCAACGCGATGGAGGGGACCAGGTCGGAGAGGAGCACGACAGAAGAGATCAGGACACAAGGAAGTCGCCCCGGCACCCGGTGACCCTCCAGGAGCTTCAGCGCCGGCACGAACTACTGGCCGTCTTCAAGTGCTACGGCGCCTTCAACCTGATTCGGGTTGTCCCACAGGTCATGGTGCTCGCCCTGGCCGAGGTCATTGTGGCCGAGCTGGCCGGCAACCGGACCCGGGCGCGGGCAGTGACCCGGGCATGGCGTTGGAACCTCAGCCACCTGTCGGCTATCCGTGGCCAGCGCAAGGAGCTGGCATCCCATCGACGCCTCAGTGACAAGGAGATTCGGGTGCTCCAGGTGGGGGGCAGCGCCCGCCTGTCGGCCTACGGCCGGCGTGTCTTTCAGCACGGGTTCCACGGTGCCCACGCCGACGAATTGGCCGCTTTCGACGAGAGCGCCTACGTCGAGAGCGCTGCACTCGTCGCTGCCGGAGCACCCGCCCCCGACTCCCTGGACGCCGCCGAAGTGGTCGAGACGACGCGGGGTCGCCTGAGCGGTCAGGTCAAGCTGACGACCTGGTTGGTCGCCGTCCTGGTGGTTCTCATCGGGACCCGCGGTGTCATCGGGGCCCGTCTGCCCGCCGTCGGGCAGTTCGCTCCGTTCCCGAGCCTGTCATCGACATGGACCCAGTTCGTCACCGGCTGGCATCCCTCGGGCGTGGGGACGACCGCTCCAGCTACCCCGGCGCTGGCCATGATCGGCGTGGTCGGGACTGTCCTTTTCGGAGCGATGGGATTGGCTCAAAAGGTTTTGGTCTTCGGCTGTCTTCCGTTGGGCGCCTGGGGCGTGGTGCGCCTGCTCCGTCCGTTCGGCTCCCAGCGGGCATCGCTGGTGGCCGGCCTGGCCTACCTGGCCATGGCCCTGGCCTACAACGCCATAGCCCAGGGGCGGTGGGGCGCCCTGGTCGTCTATGCCGGTACGCCCTGGGCGTTCGGCTGCCTCTTCCGGGCCACGGGGACCGCCCCCTACAGCCACGGTCAGAGCCACCGGAACCATGAAGAGGCCCGGCCCCCGACCTCGCCGGGCACAGGGGAGGGCGCGCCGTCGGCGTCGAAGCGACTCGTGGCCTGGACCGACCGCCACGGCACCTTGCGGCGGGTGGTGGCCCTCGGCCTCCTCGAGGCGGTGCTCGTATCCTTCGTTCCGTCCGCCGCCATCGTGATCGTTGTGGCCGCCGTGGCCCTCCTGCTGTCGTCGTGTCTCTTCGGGGACTGGCGGGGAAGCTGGCGAGCGGTCCGCTTGGCGTTGGGGTCGACCCTGGTTGCCGCCCTCATCTGCGCCCCCTGGGTCATCGGCGTCCTGTCCGCTGGAGGTGGCGCAGTACAGGTCTTCGGCGTACCCCTCCCGGTGTCCGGCGCCGCTTCGTGGAGTTCGCTCCTGCGGTTCGCCGTGGGACCCATCGGCGTCTCGCCCCTGGCGTGGGGGTTCGCCGTTGCTGCGGCTTTACCCCTGGTGCTGGCCCGCGGGCCGCGCTTTGTGTGGGCCGGTCGCCTGTGGGCCATCGCCCTCGTGTTCTGGGTACTCGACTGGGTCATGGGCCGCGGTTGGACCGGTTCTCTGGCCATCGACCCCCTGGTCCTTCTCGGTCCGGCAGCGGTGGCCGTTGCCGCCGCCATCGGCCTCGGTGTAGCCGCCTTCGAAGAGGATCTGCCGTCGGCCACCTTCGGATGGCGTCAGCTGCTTTCGGTGGTCGCCATCGGCGTGTTCGTACTGGGGGCAATCCCGACGCTGGTTTCTGCCGTTCCGGGTAGATGGGATCTTCCGGTCAACGATTTCAGCCAGTCGGTGACATGGATGGCATCCAAGGCGACGAACGGATCCTTCCGCGTCCTGTGGCTCGGGGATGCTCGCTCTCTCAACCAGGGTTCGTGGGCCGCCGGAAACGGGCTGGCCTACGCCACGTCGGAGGACGGCAGCTCCGACGTGCGTTGGCTGTGGAACGCGCCGGCTCCAGGGCCGACCGCTCGACTGGCCTCGTCTGTGAACTTGGCCCAGGCCGGCCGCACCGATCGGCTGGGCGCCATGCTGGCCCCGGCAGGGGTTCGTTATGTGGCGTTGTTGACCTCGCTCGCCCCGGAGATCCAGGGGGAGCAGACCCCGCCGGTGTATCCGGTGCCGGCCGACCTGAGTGCCGCCCTCAGCCGCCAGCTGGACCTCGAGCCCGTGGTGTCGGGGACCGGTATCACCGTCTATGCCAACGCCGCCTGGCTTCCCGAGCGCGCTCTGGTGCCGGCCGGGCGGTCGCTGGCCACAGCGGACACTGGCCGGGCTTCGACCTTTGCCCGGGTCCACTCGAACCCGGCGTCACCCCTCATTCCCGCCGCCGCGCCCGTTCTGCCCGGCCCGGCGGCAGCGCGGTCCTATCGCGGGTCCCTGGTCGGAGGAACCCTCCTGGCCGCGTTGGCACCGGCTGGCCGATGGAGTCTGGTCGAAGCCAACGGTGCTCAGGCTGCACGCGGCTCGGCTTTCGGATGGGCAGGTCGGTACGCGGTGACCGTGACCGGGGTGGGAACGCTGCGATTCGACGGCGGGGTGCTGACACCCATCTCGTTCTTGGCATCGCTCGTCGCCTGGATAGTGGCTCTGGCAGTCCTGTTCCGCTTCGGTCTGGGCATCCCGTGGCGGGGGCTGCGGAGGAGGCGGGTGCGTGCCCGGAGTAGGGCCAGGGGAAAGGACCCGGAGGCAGGTCCGCAGTCGACCACCGAGGCCGGTAGCTCTCAGGAGGGCGTCGACGCAGGGGTGGGTGCATGACCGACCCGACCGACCCGACCGACCTCCAGCCACCGGGCCACGACCTCCCGGGAGAGCTGACCAGCCCCGCGTCGCGGGTGTACCCGTCGGGCACCCTTGGACGCTGGCTGGCTGTGGCGTCGGTGCTCGTGGTGGTGGTGGTGGTGGCCATCATCGCCTCCCTGGTTCCCTCGCCAGCAGCGGCACCGGCCCCGGGAGTCACTGACGGATTTTCGATCCCGCCGACCGGCTCCTACTCATCGTCGGCCTTTTGCATTGCGGCTGCCGGTAAGGCGGCCGATTCAACCATCTACCTCATCAACTCGACGGCCCACGCCGTACGGGCGGTGATGACCAGTGTGGGCTCCTCCGGTGCGGCAGGTTCGGGGCCGGTCCAGCGCACGCTCGAGGTCCCCGCCCGAGGGCGGGCCGCTGTCAATCCGTCGGCCGGCCTGTCGGGCGGGAGCGTGGCCTCATCGTTCGTCTTTGCCGGAGGCGGTGTGGTGGCCGACCAGATCGTGTCGGGTCCGGCAGGGTGGAGCATGGCCCCGTGCGCCGCCCAGGCCTCGTCCTACTGGGCCTTCGCCGGTGGCTCGACCGTGTCGGGCAACACTCTGGCCCTCGCTCTCTTCAACCCGGCCGCACCCGGCGCTGTGGTCAACGTCTCTTTCGTGACCGCCAACGGTCTGATCACGCCTCAGGCCTACCAGGGCCTGATGGTCCCGTCAGGCCGGCTCATCGTCGAGAACGTAGGCAGCTATGTGCAGAAAGTCGCCGAAATCGGCACGGTGGTGACGGTGCAATCGGGGAACGTGGTCAGTTCGGAGTTCCAGCAGTCGTCGGCAGGTTCGGGTGGACTCGCCCTTCGCCTCGGAGCGCCCTCCCTTTCGTCGGTGTGGCGGTTCGCCCAGACCACCGTCCGTCCGGGGGCCAAAGTCGAGTTCGATCTGGCCAACCCCGGCACCGCTACCGTAACGGCCACACTCTCATTGGGCCTGTCCGAGGGCACGGTCGTGCCCCGGCGGATCACCATCCCACCGCTCTCCATCGTCGACTATGCCGCCTCGGGAACCGGCGGGCTGCCCCAACAGACCGCCTTTTCGGTGACGATCAACGCTTCAGGGCCCATCGTGGCGGGACGGACGGTGACCGCCGGTAACGGATCGCCGAAGCCTGGTTGGGGGTTGTCGTCAGGGACGGTGACCGTGAGCACCCGCTGGCTGGTTCCCGGCCCCGGCGTTCCTGGTGCGCCCGGTACCCAAGGAGCGAGCGCGTCCACGTTGGCGGTAGCCAACCCCAGCCCATCGGCCGCACGGGTCAGTGTGTCGAGCATCGATGCCTCCCGTCCGGCGACCACGTTCGTGGTGCCCCCGGGTGGGGTGGTCGTCCTCGGCCCCAAGCGCGTGGGTGGGCTCCTCCTCCTCTCGGTCGTCTCGTCCCAACCGGTCAACGTGGAAGAGGACGCCGTCCCGGCCGGAGCGCCCGGCGTGGTGTCCTCGACCGGGTTTCCGTCCGTCAGCTCCTGAGGGGTGTCACACATTGACCGTCGGTCGGGCCGCCAGTTACGGTGCCCCCCGAGGGCTGCACTGACAAACGGGGGATTGTGCTCTTCGTTCATGAGGTCCATAAGGTGGTGGGCAAGGAAGCGGACCGGTTCGAGGACGCCTATCGGAGTGGCTGGATGCCGTTGCTGGCCAAGGGGAGCGACGCACGGCTTGTCTGGTACCTCGATCTGGCTCACGGAAGCGGTCCTTCCTACCGGGCTGTCACGGTCACCGCCGTCACCGACGGGGCCGCCTGGCAGCGAGTGGCTGACCGGGTGGCCACCGGCGACCTTCGCAGTTGGGCCCGCAATCTCGACGGCCTCCAGCACGAGTCCCATGGCCGGATCATGGTCCCCCTTCCGTGGTCGCCGGCTCTGTCCGCACTGTCCGAGATCCCGACCGAACCAGGCGACCACGAGCCCACCCTGTACATGGAGGACACCATGTGGCCGTTTCCGGGGAAGGTGGGTGCTTACATCGAAGCGGCCGGCGCCATCTACCGCCGCTCCCTTGCCGCCAAGGGATCGCAGATGCAGATGAGCGTGGCTCTGGCCTTGCAAACCACGCCGGGGGCGGGAAGGTATCCGGAGGTGACCCTGTTCCAGAAACTGTCGAGCATCCCCCGGCTGATCCGTCTGCTGACCAGCGACAGTCCGGCCGAGGTGACGGGCCCCGGGTCGTGGATGGATACCGCCCTCGAGTTACGCGACCAGTGGCAGAGCCGCCTCCTACGGTCCGCCCCCTGGTCACCGCTTCCATGAACGTCGGCCACGGCACCGATGTGTCCCTGGCGGCTGTGCCCGACCGGGTGGCGTTGGCGGTCGACGGGACGGAGACGACATACCGGGAGCTCGAGACGATCATCGTCCGGGTGACGTCGGCCTTGGCTGCCGCCGGCGTGCGCCCCGGCGACCGGGTGGCCTTGGTCGACCTGGGTAGCGTTCTTTCGGTGGCCACCATCTACGGAGCCGCTCGGCTGGGAGCGGCCAGCGCCCAGATGAACGCCTACCTGACCGCCGGCGAGCTCGCTCAACTGGCGGAAAAAATCGGTGCGCGAGTGGGCGTGGCCGGCTCCCGCTTCGCCGCCGCTCTGCGTCCGGCTGTCGACGGGCCTGTGCTGGGTGAGGATGATGTTCTGCGAGCCGACCCCGGGCAGGCGCCGCCCACCGCCGGCGACGGCACCGACACGGCGCTGGTGTTGTTCACCAGTGGCACGACCGGCCTGCCCAAGCCCGTTTTCATCAGTCATGAGGTGGTCACCGACCGGCTGTCCTTCTACGCCAAACCGATCGAACCGGACGCCGACCAGACCATCGACATGATGTCGGCGCCCATCTTCCATATCGGGGGGACGCTCGGGCTGCTCATCGCCCTGCACTCGGGCAAGCAGATGGTGCTCCTGCCCAAGTTCGATGCCGGCCAGTGGCTGACCTTGGTCGAGCGGCATCGGGTCACACAAACCTTCGTGGTGCCGGCCATGCTCCGCCGGATCCTCGACCACCCGCAATTCGCATCTACCGATCTCAGCTCCCTCAGGGCACTGAGCTATGGCGCCGCCGCAGCACCAGTCGATCTGATCCGCAGGGCGATCGTGGCCTTGCCCGACGTCGACTTCTCCAACACTTTCGGCCAGACCGAGACCCTCGGTGCCTACACCGCGCTCACGCCCGATGACCATCGCCAAGGCGACCACATCGGCTCAGTCGGACGACCACTGCCCGGTGTCGAGGTACGGATCGTCGACCCGTCCACCGCAGATCTGGTGGCTGCCGGTGACGTCGGGGAGTTTCAGGTGCGAGCCCACCAGAACACCACGGCTGAGTGGCTCCACACCGGTGACACCGGGTGGCAGGACGCCGAGGGCTACCTGTACCCGACCGGACGGCTGTCGGACACCATCAACCGGGGCGGCGAGAAGCTCGGACCGGTCGAGGTCGAAGACGTCCTGCGCCGGCACCCGAACGTGATCGACGTGGGCGTGGTCGGCGTGCCCGATACCGACCTTGGCGAGCGGGTAGGGGCGGTGGTCGTCTCCGACCAGGAGATCCGCCCCGAGCTGCTGATCGAATACTGCGCGCTTCATTTGGCCAGTTACAAGGTCCCCGAGTTCGTGGTCTTCACCGACGATCTACCGGTCAGCGCTCTCGGAAAGCTCGATCGCAAGGCCCTCCGTTCCCTCCTCGCCCAAGCACCGGTGGTCGGCCGTGGGCGTTGATTTCTCCGATGGAGGAGGGCCGACGGTGGGCCAAGGGTGGCGCCAAGGCGTGAGGAGTTCTTGAGCATGCTGTTCATGCACGAGACCCATAGGGTCGTCGGGAGACACGCCGCCACTTTCGAAGACCTGTTCCGCGCCGAATGGATGGGTGCCCTGGCCCGTGATGAGAGAGTGCGCCTGCTCTGGTACCTCAATCACGCCATGGGTAGTGGTCCCTCCTATCAGGTAGTCACCATTACCGCTCTGGCTGACGGGTCGGCTTGGGAAGCTCTGACTGAGCGCACGCTGAACGGCGACATGACCGAGTTGATGGCCCAGCTCGACGCCTGTCGGTATGAGGTCACCGGAAAGCTGATCACGCCGGTCTACTGGTCGGCGCTGCGGTCGGTCGACCTGGACTCCGTGCCCACCGATGGACGCCTGCACGACCTGACGGTCTACATGCAGGACACCGGATGGCCACACGCCCCGCTCGACGACTACATCTCCTTCTGGGACGAGGAGTACTGGCGGATCATGCGAGAAGTGGAGCCGGCGAAGAAGCTCCTCGACATCGTGGCCTGCTTTGCGGTGGCTCACGGCTCGGGAATCCGTCCCGAGGCGATCTTGATGCAGAAGATCGTGAACACCGACATCCTCGGAAGCCTCTTGACCAGCGTCGAAAAGCACGACCCGGACACCTGGCCGGGGAGCTACATGGCCAAGGGCCTCGATGTGCGCGACCAGTGGGAGAGCAAGCTCCTGCGTACGAGCGCCTGGTCCCCCTTCCACTGAGGTAACCGCCAACCACACGGCGTCTTGCTCCGTTCAGCCGGTGCGCCGATCGCACGGCACTCGGATCCGGGGCGAGTCATATCTAGAAAATTCAGCTCTTTGAGGTTTGGCGGTGCAACCGCTGGGGAATCTGAACAAATTACGGCGGGCGTATGCCCACTGTTCATTGTCCGGTTGCATACGGGGGAAGTGAGGGTACCGTGCTTGGGGGGACTCGTGGAGGAAGCAGTCGGTCGCTTCGCGCTGTGATCTCCGCGCTGGTGATGGTGATCGCCGCGCTCGGAGTAGTCGTGCCACTCACGAGCAAACCGGCCACGGCCACCCCGGCAATCCTGGTAAGCATCAGCGTGACCCCGGCGGTCGCCTCCATCGCCGCGGGGGACACCCAGCAGTTCACCGCCACCGGCCTCTACTCCGACCTGACCACCCAGAACATCACCTCCAGCGTCACCTGGTCGTCCTCGCTCACCTCGGCGGCCACCACTTCGAGCGGGGGGTTGGCCACCGGGGTCGGTGACGGCGCTACCACCATCACCGCCACATCCGGTCTCATCTCGGGTACGGCGGCCTTGACCGTCCTCCCGGCAGAATTGGTAAGCATCAGCGTGACCCCGGCGGTCGCCTCCATCGCCGCGGGGGACACCCAGCAGTTCACCGCCACCGGCCTGTACTCCGACCTGACCACCCAGAACATCACCTCCAGCGTCACCTGGTCGTCCTCGCTCACCTCGGCGGCCACCATGTCGAGCGGGGGGTTGGCCACCGGGGTCGGTGACGGCGCTACCACCATCACCGCCACATCCGGTCTCATCTCGGGTACGGCGGCCTTGACCGTCCTCCCGGCAGAATTGGTAAGCATCAGCGTGACCCCGGCGGTCGCCTCCATCGCCGCGGGGGACACCCAGCAGTTCACCGCCACCGGCCTGTACTCCGACCTGACCACCCAGAACATCACCTCCAGCGTCACCTGGTCGTCCTCGCTCACCTCGGCGGCCACCATGTCGAGCGGGGGGTTGGCCACCGGGGTCGGTGACGGCGCTACCACCATCACCGCCACATCCGGTCTCATCTCGGGTACGGCGGCCTTGACCGTCCTCCCCGCTGTTCTGCTCAGCATCACCGTCGCGCCGGCCACGGCCTCTGTCCCGGTAGGGGGTACCCAGCCGTACACCGCCACCGGCCTGTACTCCAACCTGACCACCCAGAACATCACCTCCAGCGTCACCTGGTCGTCCTCGCTCACCTCGGCGGCCACCATGTCGAGCGGGGGGTTGGCCACCGGGGTCAGCCCAGGCGCCACCACCATCACGGCCACGTCGGGGCTCATCTCGGGGACGGGCCAATTGACGGTGGTCCCCCCGCTCACCATCACCCCCTCCTCGGGAACACCCGGCACCGCGGCCGTGGTCAACGGCATCGGCTTCCCGGCAGGGTTGAAGATCAGGGTCGAGTACGAGAACGGCCGCAAACGGGTCGGCTTGTGCAAAGTGAAGGTGGCCGCCAACGGGACTTTCGAGTGCAACGTGACGATCCCCAAGGAGCGACGGGCCGGCACAACCGGCCAGCACACCATCCTGGCCAAGGGACGCCACTACTCGGCCACCACGAGTTTCACCTTGACCAGCTGAGCCTCCGGCAGTGCCGGGCCAGGCTTAGCCATCCTCGGCAAAGGCCTCAAGCTGTACCGGTGCGGTGTCGATCGCGGGAGGGGATGTGATCCCTTTCGGTGACGGCGTTGCCGGCGGTGGCGTCGGTGGTGCCAGCGCCCCGATCGTGGGGATCTCCGGGCCCTAGCCGCCGCCCTGGTCGACGCGGCCGTCCGCATACCGGGTGCGGGTCAGTTACCATGTCACCGGCGCCCAATCGAACGTGAGTGGCGACCCATCGGACCCAACCCCGGGTGCCGAGAGCAATGACGAGCGAACCGGGAGGGGAGCGATGATGGAAATCACTGACACAAAAATCGAGGTGTTCGGTGGGCCGTCGGTCGCCTCCGGCACCCTCGGACACACCGGCACGCCACTGCCGTATCAGGGAGGTGCTGTCGACGTGTTCGACATGCCGCCCGCCTGCATCCAGGCACCCTGAACGCCGGGCACCACCGGTGCCCGCTCCACTCTCTTTCCATCCGCAGTTTCATCGGTAGCTCCGGCTGGCCGGTCGGAGGGATGCATTTCCCCTGACGGCGCCCGGGCAACCCCTTTCTGGCAAGGAAGCCTTCCGTGGCTGAACTCTCTGAATTCCCCTCCGCCTCGGCGAAGGACACCATTGCCTTCTGCTGGGAGCAGGTCGATGGCCAAAAGCGACAGCTCATCACGTCCTGGGGCGTCATGGTGCTGGCCGTGGTCATGGCCGACATCGCCTGCCCGCTGATCTTCGCGTCCATCCTCAGTCGGGTGGCCTCCCTTCCGACCAAGGCCACAGCCGCCGAATGGACCACCTTCGGTCCGCTGTTGATCGCCTACGGGACGGCGGGCGTAGTAGCCATGGTGCTCTGGCGGATCACCGGATGGCTCGAGTGGGGGGCATGCGTAAAGTCCTTCGGCCGTGGGGTGAACGCCGGGTACGCCCACCTGCTCAGGCTTAGCTACCGCTGGCACATGGACCACCCGGCCGGCGAGGTCATCTCGTCCCTGGGCAATTTCGCCTGGGCGTTCGTCGAGATGGTCGACGTGGCCTCGTGGGGCCTGTTGCCCGTTGCCGTGATCGTCCTGTCGGCCATCGGCGTCCTGGCCGTCTTCGCCTGGCCGGCCGCCCTGGCCCTCATGGTCATGGTCGGAGGCTTTGTCCTGGTTCTGTCCCGTCGCCTCCCACGGGTGCGAGCGGCATCCCAGGAGTTCGAGGACAACTATTCGCGGGCGACGGGCGTGGTGGCCGACACGGTGACCAACCTGATGGCCGTCCGCACGGCGGCGGCCGAACCCCAAGAGAGGGTGCGGGTCGAGGACCTCATGCACCAGTCGGTCGCCGCTGATCTGCGTGCGCGGTCGATCTTCATGCGCACCCAGCTCCAGCTGGAGACCTCGATTGTGATCGGCACCCTGCTGGCCCTGGCCGCCGGCACCACCATGGCCGTTCACCACTGGGCGTCGACCGCAGCGCTCTATCTCATCCTCTACTACTCGGCACAAGTGGCCATGAGCCTGCAGCAGTCGTTCGAACATCTGAGGTCGTTCGCTCGGTCGCTGGGTAGGGCAGCCAAGTTCACTGCCATCGCCCGGGTCGAGGTCGAGATCGAGGATGCCCCCGACGCCGGCCGCCTGCGGGTGAGCAGCGGACGGGTGGACTTCAACCATGTGGGCTTCGCCTACGGGTCGTCCGACCGACTTTTCGAGGATCTGTGCATCACGGTCAAACCAGGCGAGCACGTGGCCCTGGTGGGCCCGTCCGGTTCGGGAAAGTCGACGCTGTCCAAGCTTCTCCTCCGTCTCATGGAGGTCGACAGCGGGCAGATAACGGTGGACGGCCAGGACATCACAGAAGTGACCCTGGCCTCGCTCCGTAACCAGATCTCCTATGTTCCCCAGGACCCACAGCTCCTGCACCGCACCATCGCCGAAAACATCAGCTACGGGCTTGCCCCCGAACCGGGAGACGAGAGCTGTCGGCCCGTGGTCGATTACGAGATCGTCCACGCCGTGGGCAGGGCGGCCCACGTCGAGGAGTTCGTCTACGGATTGCCCGACGGGTATGACACGGTGGTGGGCGAACGGGGACTCAAACTGTCCGGGGGTCAGCGCCGAGCGCGTTGCCATCGCACAGGCCATGGCCAAGCACGCGCCGATCCTGGTGTTGGACGAAGCCACCTCTGCCCTTGACTCCGAGTCCGAGCACCTGGTGCAACAGGCACTGTGGCGGTTGATGGAGCGTTCGACAGCGCTGGTCATCGCCCACCGCCTGTCGACCATTGCCCACATGGACAGGATCTTGGTGTTCGACGGGGGTCGCATCGTGGAGGAGGGAACCCACCGCGAGCTGTTGGGCCGTGGTGGCCTCGGACTGTACGGGAAGCTGTGGCAGCACCAGTCCGGAGGTTTCCTGGTGCAGTGACCCGTCGGTCGTCTTGTGACATTCGGAGGCTTGACATGTGACTGAAAGGTCACATATGCTTGACACCGTGACCGACGACGACCGTGTCTTCCGGGCCCTGGCCGACCCCACTCGTCGATTCCTGCTGGACACCCTCTTCGAACGGGACGGCCGATCCCTAACCGAGCTCGAATCGGCGTTGGCCATGACCCGCTTCGGGGTGATGAAGCACCTGCGGGTGCTGGAGGAGGCGGGACTGGTCGTCACCCGTCGTTCCGGCCGCGAGAAGCACCATTTCCTGAACCCCGTACCGATCCGCCTGATGCACGACCGGTGGATAGACAAGTACACCGAGCCCTGGACCGAGGCCCTCAGCGGCCTCAAGCAGAGACTGGAGAGTCAGATGGAGAAGGTTTTCGAGATCTACATCCGCACCACCCCTGAACGTCTGTGGGAGGCAATCACCGACCGCCAGACCCGAGCCACCTACAACTTCGGCGTCGAGATCATCTCTGACTGGACGCCCGGATCCTCATACGAAATGGTGGCCCCCCGTGTCGAGCAGCTCATCGGCGCAGGCGAGAACCTCGAAGTTGATCCGCCTCGCCGTCTGGTGCAGACCTACCACGCCCTGTGGAGCGACGAGGTGTCCGGCCAGGGGACGTCGCGAGTGACCTGGGAGATCGAGCCGGTCGGGGACTCGTGCCGCTTGACCCTGGTCCACGACCAGCTGCCCGTGGACGCCAGTCCCGAAATCTACGGGGGCTGGCCGATGATCCTGTCCGGCCTCAAGACCTGGCTCGAGACGGGGCAGCGCCTCACCACACCTGGCTCCCTCATGTGGTCAGAGGTGGCCTGACGGGACAGGAACCCCTCAGGCCGTAGCCGGGCTCAGTGGGCGGCGGCCTGCCCGTCTTCGGGAGGGGGGAACGGTGGGCGGGGGCTGGCGGCGCGGCGGAAGCGTGGCCAGGAGCTCGGTGGTGGCTTCGGCTATCCGGCCCACCGCTCGTTCAAAAGCCTCGTCGGTGTGGGGCGACGTCGTCTGGACACCGCTGATCTTGCGGACGTACTGACGGGCGGCGTCGGTGACCTCCTGCGCAGTGGCGGCAGGCTCGAGACCTCGGAGTGTGGTGATGTTGCGGCACATGGCCACAAGGCTACGCCTGCCGATGGAAAGCTGCGGAGGAGTTAGCGGGAGGTGGGGGGAGGCGGCGGCGGCCAGGGTGACTGCTTGGGCCAGTGGTTGGGGGCCGGCTGGGCGGGCAGGGGCGAGGGGGCCTGAGGCCAGTGCCCGTTGGGGGGCGGGGGTGGGGGCCACGGTGACGGGTTGTTGCGGCCGTCGGCCGGAGCCGGCGGCGGGGGAGCGTCGGCCGGCTGGACGGCACCGGTCTGGTCGGTTGCGTGGGCTGCGCCGGCCACCTCGGTATCGGTCGACTGGTCGTCCGTTCCGGATGCCTGAGGCACCGCCTCGGCTGCGGTGGCGGCCGGCGCACCCGAGGCGGTGCCCGTTCCCCCCTCGGGGGGTCCGTCCACGTTGTCCGAGCCGGTCGGACCATGCTGGGAGGCCACGAAGATTGGGGGCACCGATTTGACGCCGTGCTCGTGTACCGGGCGCCCGTAGGCGGTGTCCACCAGTCGGCCCACCGTCTCGCCGTCGATGGTCTCCTCGTCGAGCAGGGCCCGGGCCACGGCGTCGAGACCACCCCGGTGACGGGCCAGCACCTCGAGGGCCCGCTGCTCTTGGGCCCGGAGGATGATCTCGACCTCGTCGTCGATGACCTGGCTGGTGTGCTCGGAGTAGTCACGGGTGTGCATGAGGTCCTCGCCCAGGAAGACCTGACCCTGTGAACCCCAGGCCATGGGGCCGATCTTGTCGCTCATTCCCCATTCGCGCACCATCTTGCGGGCCAACTCGGTGTTACCGACCAGGTCGTTGCTGGCTCCGGTGGACAGGTCGCCGTAGACGAGCAGTTCGGCCGCCCGCCCTCCCATCCGGACAGCCAGCGAGTCCTCGATGTGCTGGCGCGAATGGATGTGCAGTTCCTCCATGGGGAGCTGCATGGTGACCCCCAGGGCCATGCCGGTGGGGAGGATGGTCACCTTGTGCACCGGATCGGCGTCGGGCAGAACGTAGGCCAGAACGGCGTGGCCGCCTTCGTGGAAGGCCACCCGCTCCTTCTCGTTCCCCGACAGGACCAGGCTCTCCCGTCGCTGACCCATCAGGACCCGGTCGCGGGAGGCTTCGAAATCGACGTTCTGGATGACGGTGGCCCCTCGCCTGACGGCGTGGAGGGCCGCTTCGTTGACCAGATTGGCCAGGTCGGCGCCGCTCATCCCGGGCGTGCCCCGGGCCACTGTCCCGAGGTCGACGGAGGGGTCGACCCGCTTGTCCTTGCAGTGCACCTGCAGAATGGGGAGTCGCTCGGCCAGGTCGGGGAGCGGCACCACGATCTGCCGATCGAACCGGCCGGGACGCAAAATGGCTGCATCGAGGATGTCCGGCCGGTTGGTGGCCGCCATGACCACGATGCCTTCGGTCGGATCGAATCCGTCCATCTCCGACAGCATCTGGTTGAGCGTCTGCTCGCGCTCGTCGTGACCACCGCCCAGGCCGGCCCCGCGCTTACGTCCGATGGAGTCGATCTCGTCGATGAAGACGATGGCCGGTGCCTGTTTGCGGGCGGTGGCGAAGAGGTCACGCACCCGGCTGGCGCCGACCCCCACGAACATCTCCATGAAGTCCGATCCGCTGACCGACATGAACGGGACCCCGGCCTCGCCGGCCACCGCCCGGGCCAACAGCGTCTTACCCGTTCCCGGTGGTCCCACCAGAAGGATGCCCTTGGGAATGCGGGCGCCGATCTCCTTGAAGCGGGCCGGGGTCTTGAGGAAGTCGACCACCTCGCTGATCTCGAGCTTGACGCCGTCGTACCCGGCCACGTCGTCGAACGTGGTCGAGGGACGCTCGCTTGAGTAGAGCTTGGCCTTGGACCGGCCGATCGACATGATGCTTCCCATTTGACCCTGCGCCTTTCGGCTGATGTAGAGGAAGATCCCGAGGATGATGACGATGGGGAGGATCCAGCCGAGTAGATCGATGAGGATGTTCGAGGACGGCGTGACCAGGTGGTAGTCGGAGCCCAGGGGCTTGAGGGCGGTGAGCTCGGAATCGGTGATCGGGTTGGGCCCGTTGACCGTATAGCTGGCGCCGTTGGACAGGGTGCCGGTGATCACGCCGGTGGACTGGTCCACGGTGGCGTTCTTGATCTGCTTACCCTGGATGTCGTTGACGAAGGTGTTGTAGGTGAGATTGGTGGTGTGGGTCTTGTTGAGCAGGCTGGGAACGACCAGCACGGCCAGGATGGCCACCACGATCACCACATAGACGACCATCCGGTTCTTGTTCTGCCCGGGTTGGTCCTGTCCCATTCCGCCAGGGGGCGGGCCCGCAGGAGGCATGTTGGGGTTGGGTGGCACCCCATCATGCTATGCCGCGTGGGGGCGATCTGACGCATCGCCAGCCTGTTTTGGGGCGTGCTGCTCCCTGGCGTCGGGATCCTCTCGGTATCGTGTGGGGGTGATCGAGCGGTCCGAAAAGGGGTCGGACCCGGCCGCAGCCGCCGATGTCGGCGCTCTCGGAGCGCCGGTGTCGCCGGCGGGCGGAGCGCCAGCCCACGGCGGGTGGGCACCGCCGTCACCGCGGGGTGCGGCCCCGCCGCCACCTCCGGGTCGGGTGCCCCCTGTTCCCCCTTCGGGCGCAGACCAGGGCTCCGACCAGGACATTGACAGCTACACCGGCCCGCTCAACCGCCAGTTGGCCGCCGGCGGGGCTCCCGCCTCGCGGCAGGCCGCCTGGACATGGCTGCTCTTCGCCGGGCTCGGGTTCCTGGCCGGTCAGATCCTGGCTGTCGTGGCCATCTCGGTGGCCGCCGCGGCCAGCGGGAACCTCCATGACCTCACGGCCATCACCAAGCTGAGCGAGCCACCCACCTGGTACATCGTGTCCACCCTCCTCGGGCTGTGGGCTGGTTTTTTCGGCGCCGCCTGGCTGTCGTCGTGGGCGCAGGGGACGCACAGTCTGGTGCGCGACCTCGGTCTGCGCTTCCGCTGGATGGACCTGCTCGGTATTCCCATCGGGGTGGGTGGCCAGTTCCTGGTGGCGCTCATCTACGTGCCCATCGCCTCCCATGTCCACGACTTCAACCAACGCTTCAGTGCGCCCAGCAACCGCCTGGTCGGCGGGTCGCACGGCGCGGGCTACGTGGTCATCGCCATCTTCACGGTGGTCGGTGCGCCCTTCTTCGAGGAGCTGTTCTTCCGCGGCGTGCTGCTGCGGTCGCTGGCCCGGCTGTTCGGCAACTTCCTCGGGTGGGTGGGTCCGGCTCTGGCCATGATCGTTACCGGTGTCCTGTTCGGGCTGGCCCATGCCGAATCGCTCCAGCTGCTCGGACTGGCGGTGTTCGGGGTCATCCTCTCCTTCGTCTCCTACCGCACCGGTCGGCTGGGGATGAACATGGTGGCCCACGCCTCGTTCAACCTGATGGCCCTGGCCGCGGTGGTGTTGCCCCTGGCCGCCGGGCCGCGGGCCGTCTTCTGAGATGGCCGCGCCGGTCGACCTGGCTTCCGTCGCGCCCGTAAGCCCCGCACAACCCCCGGATCTGCTGCGACCCCGGTCGCCGCTGCTCGAGGGGCTGACCGCTCGGTCGTCGTGGCCGGTGTGGGCCAACATCGCCGCCGTCCTGGGCGTGACCGTGGTGGCCCTGTCCCAGCTCCATCCCTCGTTGCTGCTGGCCAACACCACCGCCGCCGGCGGTGACACCGGGGCGCACGTGGCCATGCCCGCTTTCATGAAGTCCGAGTTGCTCACCCACGGCCGACTCACCGGGTGGGACCCGGGCTGGTACGACGGCTTTCCCCTCTACACCTTCTACTTCCCGCTGCCCGGTCTGATCACCGTTCTGGTCAACGCGGTGGTGAGCTACAACGTCGCTTTCAAGATCGTCACCGTGCTCGGGACGCTCACCCTGCCCGTGTGCACCTGGGCTTTCGGCCGGCTGGCCGGCTTGCGGGATCCCGGCCCCGCCTGTCTGGCCGCCAGCACCCTGCCCTTCCTGTTCGAGTCGAGCTTCACCATCTACGGCGGCAACATCCTGTCCACCCTGGCCGGCGAGTTCTCCTACTCGTTGAGCCTCTCCATCGGGATGCTCTTCCTCGGCGTGGTGGCCCGAGGGCTGCGTACCGGGCGCAGCCGGGCCTTGGCCGCCGCCCTCTTCGCCGCCTGCCTGCTCTGCCACCTCTACCCGGCCATCTTCGTGGGCGTGGGTGCCTGTGTCTGGTTGGTGCTCGACGCCGACCTGGTCCGGGGGTTGCGCCGCGGGCTGAGCGCCCGGCTGGCCCGGCGCCGGTGGGGGCGCCGGCTGTGGTGGGGGATCACCGCCGGCCTGGTGGGCGTGGGCTTGGCCGCCTGGTGGCTCCTGCCCTTTGCCGCCGGGCAGGCCTACACCACCAACATGGGCTACACCAACGTCGACGGCTTCCCCCACCTCCTGTTCCCCGCCGCTGACCGGTGGGTGCTGGTCGCCGATCTGGTCGGCCTGGTGGCCATGGTGGCCCGTCGCAACCGGGTGGCCCTCTTCATCTGCGTGATGGGCGCCTTTTCGGCCGCCGTGGTGTGCCTCGACCCCGAGGGGAAGCTGTACAACGTCCGCTTCCTGCCCTTCTGGTTCCTCTGCATCTACCTGCTGGCCGGGTACGCCCTGGCCGAAGTGGTCGGGGCCGTCGCCCGGTGGAACCGTCGTCGCCGACTCGACCAGTGGGTGGTGGTCATCCGCGAGCGGCTCAATGCGGTCCAGGGCATGCCCTGGCAGCCGGGCATGCGGATCAGCCGGTTCCGCCGGCCGGTCCCTGGCGGGAGCCCACCGGGTGCGGTGATCGGCCCCATCGTGGCCCTGGCCGCCGCCTGTCTGGTGGTGGTGCCCCCCCTGGCCCTGCCGGCCACCACCCTGGGCGCCATCGGTATCACCGTCAATGCCGACCAGCCCAGTGCCTGGGCCGAGTGGAACTACTCGGGCTATCAGGGGAAGCCCGACTACCCCGAGTACAAGGCGGTCATCGACATGATGGCCAAGGTGGGCAGATCGCAAGGATGCGGCCGGGCCATGTGGGAGTACAACCCGTCGCTCAACCGGTTCGGGACCACCGAGTCGTTGATGCTGCTTCCCTACTGGACCGGCGGGTGCATCGATTCGATGGAGGGTCTGCTGTTCGAGTCGTCGGCCACCACGCCCTTCCACTTCATCAACCAGAACGAGTTGTCGGTCACACCCTCCGACGCAGTCAGCAGCCCTGCCTTCACCTACGATGGTCTCGACGTCCCCCTGGGCATACAGCACCTGCAGCTGCTGGGGGTGCGCTACTTCCTGGCCTCGTCGGCCTCGGTGGAAGCCGCCGCCGCCGCCGACCCCAGCGTGACCGAGGTGGCTTCCAGCGGGCCCTGGAACACCAGTTACAACGGTGACAGTCTGGACACCACCTGGAAGGTCTACCAGATCAGTGACTCGTCGGTGGTGGTCCCCCTGGCCAATCAGCCCGTGGTCTGGGACAACGTCCTTCCCGCCCAAAACAGCTGGTTGAAGCCGTCGGCCACCTGGTACGACAGCCCGAGCGAGTGGAACGTGGTGCCCGCCGGCGACGGTCCGACGGCCTGGAAAAGGGTGGCGGGGAGCGACACCCATCTACCGGTGGCCCCCGAACCGGTCACCACCGTGTCCGATGTGGACCAGCAGGACAGCTCCATCTCCTTCCATGTGAGCCGGGTGGGAACGCCTGTCGAGGTCAAGATCTCCTACTTCCCCAATTGGAAGGCCAGCGGCGCCGACGGCCCGTGGCGGGTGGCTCCCAACCTGATGGTGGTGGTTCCCACCAGCCACCAGGTGACCCTCACCTACGGCGCATCGGGCGCCAACCGGGCCGGACAGCTCATCTCGCTGGTCTCCCTGGTCGGCCTCATCTACCTGGTGGTGGTGGCCCGGCGTCGGAGGCGGGTCCGGTGGAGCTCGAGGGCTCCCACCCCGGGCTCGGCCGCCTGACCGGAGGGCGTGGTGGGTCGATCGCTGGCCATGTTCCCCCTGTCTACCGTCCTGTTTCCGGGGGCGGTCCTGCCGCTCCACGTCTTCGAGCCGCGCTACCGGCGTTTGATGGCCGACTGCCTGGCCGGTGACCACTGTTTCGGTGTGGTCCTCATCACCCGCGGCTCCGAGGTGGGTGGCGGTGACCAGAGAGCGGACACGGGAACGGTGGCCCGGATCACCCGCCTGGCCGAGCTCGAGGACGGCCGGATGATGGTGGTGGCCGAAGGCACCCATCGCCTCCGGGTCGAACAGTGGCTGTACGACGACCCTTATCCGCGCGCCGTGGTCGACGAGCTGTCGGAAGACCCCACCGACGGTGCCGGCACCACCGGTGGCGAGGCCGACCCGACCCCCTCGGCCGAGGCAGCCGTTCGCCGTCTGTGCTCTTTGCTGTCGGAGCTCGGGGAGGTCCCCGCCCTGCCTCACGATCTCGACCTGGGCGTGGGGGACGAAGCCACCGGCTGGCAGCTCTGCGGGTTGGCCCCCCTCAACCTCATCGACCGTCAGAGGCTGCTGGTCTGTGCCGACACCGGGAGCCGGATGGCTCTGCTCGGTGAGTTGTGCACGGCCATGTCCGACGACGTCGTGGCATTGCTGGCCGGCGGCCAGGGCGGCGATCCCGGCGGCTGAGCCTGCGCAGCGGGATCAGGGGAGAGGGTCCGGAGGGGCGGTGACCGAGGGGCCGAACCGGGGGCGCTGAGCCCGAGGACGTGAACCCGGGAGCACGGCAGGGCATGCTGCCGGCGGGCCTCCCGGCCAGCGGCCAACGGCCCCCGGTCCGGCCGGGCGGGCTGGATAGGATGGCCCGGCCATGACCAGCCTCGCCGACGTTTTCAAGGCCTACGACATCCGTGGTGTCGTCCCCGATGAGCTCGACGCCACTACGTTCCGGGCCATAGGGGTGGCCGTCGCCCGTTTCGTGGGGACGCCGACCCTGTTGATGGCCAGGGACATGCGCGACTCCGGCGTCGAACTGTCGCAGGCCTTCGCCCTCGGTGCCCGCTCGGAAGGTGTGGCCGTCACCGACCTGGGGCTGGCCTCCACCGACCTCCTCTATTTCGCCGCCGGCAGCCTCGACGCTCCCGGAGCCATGTTCACCGCCTCCCACAACCCCGCCCGTTACAACGGCCTCAAGCTCTGTCTGGCCGGGGCCCGCCCCATCGGCCGCGACACCGGACTGGACGAAATTCAGGCCACCGCCGAGGCCGTGCTGGACCAGTGGGCGACAGAGGGTGTGCCCGCTCCCGACGTGGACCGGCTGGCGCCCCTCGAGGAGCGCACGGTGCTCGGCGCCTATGCCGCCCACGTCCGCTCCTTTGTCGACGTGGGTTCCCTGCGCCCCTTGCGGGTGGTGGCCGACACGGCCAACGGCATGGGTGGTCTGGTCGTTCCCGAGGTGTTCAAAGGGCTGCCCTTCGAGGTGGAGATCCTGTTTCCGGAGCTCGACGGGACCTTTCCCAACCATCCGGCCGACCCCATCCAACCGGAGAACCAGATCGCCCTCAAGCAGGCGGTGGTCGATGCTGGGGCCGACATCGGTCTGGCTTTCGACGGCGACGCCGACCGGGTGTTCCTGGTCGACGAGAAGGCGGCCCTGGTCGACGGTTCCCTGACCACCGCACTGGTGGCCTCTTCCATGCTGGACAAGCATCCCGGCGCCACCGTCCTCTACAACTGCATCTGCTCGCGGGTGGTGCCCGAGGTCATCGCCGAAAAGGGGGGCACCGGCATCCGCACCAAGGTGGGCCACAGCTACATCAAGCAGGTGATGGCCGATACCGGCGCCATTTTCGGTGGGGAGCACTCGGGCCACTACTACTTCCGTGACAACTACCGGGCCGACTCCGGCATCATCGCCGCCATGGTCGTCCTCGAACTCCTGAGCAAGACCGGAAGCCCCCTGTCCGAGCTACTGGCGCCCTTCCGCCGTTACGCCGACTCCGGTGAGATCAACACCACCGTGGATGATCCGGCCGCTCTGGTGGAACGGATGGCGGCCGACGTCGAGGCAGCCGACGGGGCTCTGGGTTCGGTCGACCGCCTCGACGGGCTGACTGTGGACCGGGGTGACTGGTGGTTCAACCTGCGTCCGTCCAACACCGAGCCGCTGTTGAGGCTCAATGTGGAGGCACCCGACGACGTGGCCTGCGAGGAGCATGTGGCCGAAGTGCAAGCCGCTATCGCCCGGCTCCAGGCCTCCTGATCCATGGGCGGGCGGAGCGTTCCAGGGTGCATCGACCACGATGGCGCCGGCACTCGACCGGACCGGCACTCGACCAGCGCCGGCGGTCGAACGGACCGGCAATTGACCAGAGAGGAATAGACAGTGACGCTCGACCCGCTTTTGATTGAGGTTCTGGCCTGTCCGGAGGACAAAGGTCCACTGCTCTACTTCGCCGACGAGGACCGGCTCTACAACCCGCGGCTCCATCGGAGCTACGAGGTGCGTGACGGCATACCGGTCATGTTGATCGACGAAGCCACCACTGTCGACGGCGCCGAGCACGAGCGGCTGATGGCCAGGTCTGAAGCCGGCGAGGCCCAGAGCACGGGACAGGTGGGCTCGGCATGACTATTGACCAGAGCGACGTAGACGCAGCCCCGGGGTCGCCGTTGGCAGTGGACTCGCTCGGCATGTGGGCCGCCACCATGGCCCTACCCGAGCAGATCGAGGCGGCCGTGGCCGCCGCCCCCCTGGTGTCGGACCTCCCCCTGGCCGAACGGGTGGAGAACGTGGTCGTCCTCGGGATGGGTGGCAGCGGTCTCGCCGGCGACGTCTTGGTGGCGGCGGCGGCCCCTTTCATGCCGGTGCCGATCACCGTGGTCAAGGGTTACGAACCCCCCGACTCGGTGGGTACCGGGTCGCTGGTTTTCGCCATCTCCTTCTCCGGCGACACCGAGGAGACGGTCGAGGCCGCCTCCAGCGCCTTCGAGGCCGGCGCCTCTCTCATCGTGGTGGCCGGGGGCGGTGCCCTGGCGGCAATGGCCGGTGAGTGGGACGTACCGCTGGTGCCGGTCCCCACCACCATCCCTCAGCCCCGCGCTGCCCTGGGGGCCATGGCCGTGCCCCCGCTGGTCCTGCTCGAACAGATCGGTTTGTTCCCCGGAGCCCTGCAGTGGGTGGACCAGGCTGTCGAGCAGCTACGTCGCCGCCGCGACGAACTGGCCCGTCCCGGCAACCGGGCCGAGGAGATCGCCCGGCGGATCGGGCGGACCATCCCCCTCGTCCACAGCGCCCAGGACCTCGGGGCGGTGGCCGCTCTCCGGTGGAAGGCCCAGATCAACGAGAATGCCAAGAGCCCGGCCTTCTACAACGTGTATCCGGAGCTCTGCCACAACGAGTTGGCCGGATGGGGCCAGCAGGGCGACGCCACCCGCCAGCTCATCACTCTGGTCAACCTGCGCCACGACGCCGAACACCCGCAGGTCAGCAGACGCTTCGCCTTCGTCGAGGACGTCCTGCGCGAGGTGGTGGCCGACATTGTGGAGGTGCGGGCGGCGGGCGAGGGTGATCTGGCCCAGTTGCTCGACCTGGTCCTCATCGGGGACGTGGTCTCCCTCTACCTGGCCGGCAACGAGGGCATCGACCCCGGTCCGATCCCGGTCCTCGACGAGCTCAAGGCGTACCTGGGGCCGGGCACGCCGTAGTCCGTCCGACCCTGGGGGGGCGGAGGTGGGCCCGCCGGGCGGCCGGTAGGCGGCGAACAGAGCAGGCCGTACGGCACTCACCTCGGGTCTGTCCCACCACCCCAGGTCTGTCCCCCTGGAGTTTTGAGGCTCTGAGCTGGCAATTCGTGCCGAGGAAGGGGGCGTGGCGGCCGGCAGCCCGTCCGTTGCCATTGCGTGTCGATGCCGTGACGAGCGTGTGAACTCAGGGTGCTGGCCCCTGTTTTCGGCGAGGCACAGGCGTAGACTCCAGCCCGTGAGCTGCGTGCGGGTCTGTGGTTGCAAGTCGATGCCAGTCGCAGGCGAAACGACCCACGTAAGGCAACTCCTGGTTGCTGAGCATGGTGCGGCTTAGGAGTAAGACCTGCCCGCGGCGTCCCCGGCTGTCGGGGGCGGGCGGAGAGGAGATGACGTGTGCCATCGAGGGTTCCGTAGGGATACCGACCATCAGTGGTCGGTGCCGCCGGGGCCCGGTCACCAGTCTCACTGCAGGCGAGTGTGGGGTCAAAGACCAGGTCAGCCGCTCGCAGCTCACGGTTATGCCGAGTAGGACATCATCCAGCCACCCATCAACAGCCTGACGACCGACCAGGAGGACCGGCCGACCACTGAGGAGTCATACACAGCACAACAGGAGGCGAGCACGTGGATGTGAACATCGCGCACGGAAGAAGGATCGTGTCCGACCAGGTGAGAGCTCTCACCGAGGAGAAGATCAGGCGCTTGGGTCACCTGTGTCCGGGCCTGGCCGGGGCCGAGGTGCACTTCTCCGAAGAGCACAATCCGAGGATCGCCGACCGCGAGTGTTGTGAGGTGATCATCTTCGGGCCGGGACGTTCACTCCGGGCACGGGCGGCAGCGCCCCTCCCCCTGGTGGCGGTGGACCTGGTGGTGGAGAAGCTCGAGCACCAGCTCGAGAAGACCAAGGGCCGGATCGTGGGCCGTAGCCACCCCCGCCACCGACCGGCCAACTCCGTCTCCGTCGTGTGGGAGAAGGTGCGCACGGCCTGACCGGGGGCGCCACGGCGCTGTCGTTGACATCGGCCCAGGGCACCAGCCACCCAGACCTGTCGCACGGATCCCCGTTGTCCCGCCGTTTCGTAGTCGGGCAACGGGTCCCGACGGTAGAGTGAGAAGCCCATGAGCGTGCTCACCAAGGTCCTCCGCGCCGGCGAGGGCAAGAAAGTCCGACGCCTGGCCGAGCTGGTGCCCTTGGTCAACGCCCTCGAACCGGAGATGGAGGCGCGCTCCGACGCAGAGCTGCAGGCCATCACGCCCGTCCTCCGTCAGCGCCTCGAGAACGGGGAGTCCCTCGAGGACCTCTTGGTCGAGGCCTTCGCTCTGGTGCGGGAGGCGGCCTGGCGGGTCATCGGCCAACGTCATTTCGACGCCCAGGTCATGGGGGGCATGGCTCTCCATTTCGGATGGATCGCCGAAATGAAGACGGGAGAGGGGAAGACCCTGGTCTCCACCCTGCCCGTCTACCTCAATGCTCTGAGCGGCAAGGGCGTACATGTGGTCACCGTCAACGACTACCTGGCCACCCGCGACTCGGCCTGGATGGGCCAGCTCCACCAGTTCCTCGGGCTCAAGGTCGGGCGGGTCGGACCGGACATCGACGACCCCGCCGCCAAACGCGAGGCGTACTTCTCCGATGTGACCTACGGAACCAATACCGAGTTCGGCTTCGACTACCTGCGTGACAACATGGCCCGCTCCAAGGACGCCATGGTCCAACGGGGCCACCCCTACGCCATCGTCGACGAAGTGGACTCGATCCTCATCGACGAGGCCCGCACACCGTTGATCATTTCCGGTCCTGCTGCCGAGTCGGCCCAGCTCTACTACCAGTTCGCCGGCGTGGTGCGCACCCTGCGGTCCGAGGAGGACTACGAGGTCGACGAAGAGAAGCGCATCGTCGTCCCCACCGAAAAGGGCATCGAGAAGGTCGAGAAGCAGCTCGGGGTGGGCAACCTCTACGACGCCGTGGCCGTCAACTACGTGCACCACCTCACCCAGGCACTGCTGGCCAAGGAGCTCTACCGCCGGGACAAGGACTATCTGGTGGCGCAGGGCGAGGTCAAGATCGTCGACGAGTTCACCGGACGCACGCTCGACGGCCGCCGCTGGTCGGACGGACTGCACCAGGCGGTGGAGGCCAAGGAACGGGTGCGGATCAAAGAAGAGAACCACACCTGGGCCACGGTCACCCTGCAGAACTATTTCCGCCTCTACGAAAAGCTGGCCGGCATGACCGGCACGGCGGAGACCGAGGCGTCGGAGTTCGCCAACACGTACGACCTCCCGGTGGTGCCCATCCCGACCAACAAGCCGTTGATCCGCGAGGACAAGCCGGACCTCATCTACAAATCGGAGGACGCCAAGTTCGCCGCCGTGGTCGACGACATCATCGAGCGCCACGAGCGCGGCCAACCGGTGCTGGTAGGCACGGCCTCGGTGTCCAAGTCCGAGCACCTGTCGCGTCTGCTGGAGAAGAAGGGGATCACCCACGAGGTCCTCAACGCCAAGCAGCACTTCCGGGAGGCGGAGATCGTGGCTCAGGCCGGTCGGGTGGGCGGCGTCACGGTGGCAACCAACATGGCCGGCCGCGGCGTCGACATCATCCTGGGCGGCAATCCCGAGGGACTGGCTACCCGGGAGGCGGCCGGACGGGGCATCGATGTTTCCACTGAGGAGGGCGAGGCGGAGCTCGAGAAGATCCGGGCCGAGCTCGAGAAGGTCTGTGAGGGGGAGGGCGACCAAGTCCGTTCACTCGGTGGTCTCTACGTCCTGGGTAGCGAGCGGCACGAGAGCCGGCGCATCGACAACCAGCTGCGGGGCCGGTCGGGACGCCAGGGGGACCCCGGCGAGAGTCGCTTCTTCCTGTCCCTCGAGGATGACCTGATGAGGCTGTTCGCCACCGGCGCCATGAACTGGGTGATGGGTCGGGCTCTCCCCGACGACGTTCCCATCGAAGCCAAAATGGTGACCAAGGCCATCGAGCGTGCCCAAAACACGGTCGAGGGGCGCAACGCCGAATCCCGCAAGGACGTCCTCAAGTACGACGACGTCATGAACGAACAACGCAAGGTCATCTACCGGCGTCGCTACCAGATCATCGAAGGCGAGGATCTGCACGAGGAGACCGTCGAGCTGCTGCAGGAGACTCTGACCGAAGTAGTGGCCTCGTCGTGCCCTTCGGAATACCCCGAGGAGTGGGACCTGGCCCGGCTGGTCACCGAGCTGACCCAGTACTACCCGACCAAGTTCGTGGCCGACGACCTGGCCGATGCCACCACCGTCGGTCAGATCACCGAGTCGATCATCACCGAAGCTCTCGAGCTCTACGCCGATCGGGACGAGACCATCCCCGGGGGAGAAGAGACGGCACGCCAGCTCGAGCGGGACATCATGCTGCAGATCATCGACCAACGCTGGCAGGACCACCTGGCCGAGATGGACTACCTGCGCGAGGGCATCAACCTGCGGGCCATGGGCAACCAAGACCCGCTGGTTGCCTATCAGCGGGAGGGCTTCGCCATGTTCGGCAAGCTCATGGAGGGCATCAGCGATGACTACCTCCGCTACGTGTTCCACGTGCAGGTGCTGACCGAGCCGGCCGCCGAGCCCGACCTCGACCGGGCCAACTACATCGCCGCCGATGACCCGGTGCAGGGTGACGGGGGCATCGCCGCCGCTTTCGCGGCCGCCCCGTTGCAGATAGAGGAGTCGTTCAACGGTGATGCCGGCGGAGGCAACGGGTCGGTGACCGGCGTGCCCAACCTGGCCCCCGACGGTGAGACCCAACTGCCCATCGTCAAGTCCGACCGCGAGAAGATCGGGCGCAACGAACCGTGCTGGTGCGGGAGCGGTAAGAAGTTCAAGCTCTGCCACGGCGCCAACTGAGATGACCCCTTCGGCCCTCCGTGGGGGGGCGGGCGAGCCCGAACGCGTCGACATCCCGGCCGCGCTGAAGGCCCTGGCCGACCGCTTTTCCGAGGCCGAACGCATGATGGGACGGGAGTACCTGCTCGAGCGGCGCACCCAGTTGGAGAAGGAGGCGTCCGAGCCCGGGTTGTGGGACGACGCCGACAACGCCCGGGCCGTCACCACCGAGCTCGGACAGGTCAACGAGGACCTCGACCAGCTGTCGGCGCTGGCCGAGCAGCTGTCCGACGCCGAGACACTCAACCAATTGATCGAGGAGGAGGGCGACGACTCGCTGCGTCCCGAGATCGAGGAGTTGCTCGACCAGCTCGACCGGCGTCTCCGAGCCATCGAGCTGCGTTCGCTGTTCGCCGGTACGCACGACGTCAACGACGCGGTGGCGGAAATCCACGCCGGGGCCGGGGGTACCGACGCGCAGGACTGGGCCGAAATGATGCTGCGCATGTACACCCGGTGGGCCGAGCGCAACGGCTTCGACTTCGAAGTGGAGGAAGCCACTCCCGGGCAAGAGGCCGGTTTGTTGTCGGCCACCTTCATCGTCAAGGGTCGCTACGCCTTCGGTCTGCTGTCGGCCGAACGAGGTGTGCACCGTTTGGTGCGCATCTCGCCGTTCGACGCCCAGCACCGCCGTCAGACCAGCTTCGCCTCACTCGACGTCGTTCCGTTCATCGAGGATGTCTCCGGCGAAGTGGACATCGACGAGAAGGATCTCCGCATCGACACCTACCGTTCGTCGGGTGCCGGTGGCCAGCACGTCAACAAGACCGACTCGGCCGTCCGGCTCACCCACCTTCCCACCGGCATCGTGGTGTCGTGTCAGAACCAACGGAGCCAGCACCAGAACAAGGCGAAAGCCATGCAGGTGCTGGGAGCCAAGCTGGCCGAAAGGCAGCGCGCCGAGCATCAGGCCACCCTGGACCAGTTGTCAGGGGACCGCACCGACAACGCCTGGGGCAATCAGATCCGGTCGTACGTGCTGGCTCCCTATCAATTGGTCAAGGACCTGAGGAGCAACGAGGAGACGGGAAACGTGGAAGCCGTGCTGGACGGCGACCTGGGTCCGTTCATCGAGGCCGAGTTGCGACGGCGCGCCGAAGGGCGTCGACCGGAAGGCTGATCGACCAGCGGCGCCGAGGCCAAAGACATCGGGACGGCATCCGGAGGTACCGCGGTATTGCACCACCCAATGCACCGCCGCAGGCACCACCGTGACCCGCGTCAGTGGAGGTCACAGGGGCTGAACCAAATGGGGTGGTGAGGAGGGTAGCATTGCCCGGAATGGGTACACGCCTCCGCACATGGCCCCTTTCAACATGACTCCTGTCTCATGATCAAGTTCGAGAACGTCACTAAGACGTACAAGGGTTCGACGGTTGCCTTGCAGGACTTCACCGTCGAGATCGAGAAGGGAGAGTTCGTCTTCCTGGTCGGTCCGTCCGGCTCGGGGAAGACGACCTTCATCCGCCTCCTTCTGCGTGAGGAGATGCCCGACTCCGGGCGCATCTGGGAAGCCGGTAAGGAGATCGGCCACCTGGCCAAGTGGCGCATCCCCTACCTTCGCCGGAACATCGGCTGTGTCTTCCAGGACTTCCGGCTGCTCCCCAACAAGACGGTCTTTGAGAACGTGGCCTTCGCCCTCGAGGTGATCGGCCGCCCCAAGCACGTCATCGCCCTTCAGGTTCCCCAAGTCCTCGATCTGGTCGGGCTGGCCAAAAAACGGGACAACCTCCCCCATGAGCTTTCGGGCGGCGAGCAGCAGCGGGTGGCGGTGGCCCGGGCTTTCGTGAACCGCCCCCTGATCCTGCTGGCCGATGAGCCGACCGGAAACCTCGACCCCACCACCAGCCTCGGGATCATGCGTCTGCTCGACCGCATCAACCGCACCGGCACCACCGTCATCGTGGCTACCCACGACGCCGGCATGGTCGACCAGATGCGCCGACGGGTCATCGAGTTGGACCGCGGTCTGCTGGTGCGCGACCAGGCGCACGGGGTCTACGGCATCGACAGCGCGGCCACCCTGGCCGGCGCCGGCGCTACTCCGGGGGTGTCGGCCGAACAGGCCATGGACGAGTTCCCCGACAGCTTCGCCGCCCGTACCTGATGCCTCTCTCGGCCGGCTACGTCTCGCGGGAGGCTGTCACCAACCTGTGGCGCAACCGTCTCATGACGGTGGCCGCCATCCTCACCGTGGCCGTGTCACTGGCTCTGGTGGGGTCGTCGCTGCTGCTCAAGCAGGGGGCCTCGAAGGCCACCGTCCAGTGGCAGAACGGGGTTCAGGCCATCGTCTGGGTCAACCCGACGGCGTCGTCCACCCAGACGACGGCCATCCGCAGCCAGCTGGGCATCTCGCCCTACATCAAGTCCTGCACGTACCGCAGCCAGGCCTACGACTACACCGAGGCCAAGACCATCCTGCCGGCCGACGAGCTCGGAGCCACCACCCAGTCCGACTACCCGTCCTCCTTCCGGTGCGTGCTCAACGATCCCTCCCAGGCCCCGGCCGTGTACCAGGCGTTCAACGGTAAGCAGGGGATCTACGGCGTCAAGTACCCGGGACAGCAGATCAAGACCATGCAGAGCGTGATCCGCATCCTGCAGTGGGTGTTCTTGTCGGTGGCGGTGGTGCTGTTGTTGTCGGCATCGGTGCTCATCCTCAACACCATCCGGATGGCCATCTTCGCCCGCCGTCGGGAAGTGTCGGTCATGAAGCTGGTCGGGGCCACCAACTGGTTCATCCGATTGCCGTTCATGACCGAGGGTCTGATCCAGGGCCTGCTCGGCGCGGTGGTGGCGGTCCTGGTAGTTCTTGCCCTCTACTGGGGCATCGGTCTCGACGCCACCAAAAATGCGGCCAATCAGAGCAACATCATCGTGCAGATGTCGCTGAGCGGCTGGGAAGTGACCGGCACCTGCGTGCTGGTGGCGCTGGTCGGAGTGGGCGTGGGTGTGATCGGGTCCGCCTTCGCCGTGCGCCGTTTCCTCGACGTCTGAGGTCTTTCTGCCGCACAGCTTGGCCGACCCTGCTGGTCGGTCTGCCCGGGCACGAGGGCGCCCATCGATCACCGATCGGAGTTGTCCATGTCACTCAACCGACCCAGGTTCCATCACAAGGCCAGTCACGCCGTCTCCAACACCACCACCATCCTCGGTTCGTTTACGGCCATCACCATCGCGGTGACGTTGGTGGTGATGTGGGGAGTGGGGCTGCTGCTCGTCAAGGGTGGGGTGTTCAACACCCATTACGAGATGGTCATCACCTCGATCACCACCGTCATCACCTTCCTCATGGTCTTCATCATCCAATCGACCCAGAACCGGGAGAGCCGGGCCATGCAGACCAAGCTGGACGCACTGCTGATCGCCAAGCAGGGATTGGACGAAGGCGAACTGTTGGGATTGGAGGACAAGCCCGATGCGACCATCAAGGACGTTCAATCCGACGTGCACGATGGTGAGCGGAAGGACCCCGAGGAGCGCAGCCGCATCGTGATCAGCGGCAACGTGGGCGTTCGGCCCTCGGAGCACCGGGCTGACGATGGGCCACTTGGGACGGAGACAGAGCCGCGGCGGCTGAGCCACAACCGTCCCAGGCCCTCGACTCAGCCCAGGGCCGGCTCGGGGGAGGGTGGGCAGGAGTCGGGCGGGACCTGTCCGGCCACTCGTGCCGCCATCCACCGGAGGATGACCGGCTGGCTCGTTTCCAGGGCTCCTTGGTGGCCGGCGCCGGCTGACGGCCACGTAACGAACGACGTCGTTCTGGCGGCCACACAGGCTGTCGGTCACCAGCCGGGTGGTCGAGGCGTAGGGGACGAGATTGTCGGCTGTGCCCTGGACCACCAGCAACGGCGCGCTGGTGGGGGCATGGCCGGGCTGGTTGGCCACGTCGGCGGCGCGCAGCCGCCGGGTTGGTGCTCCACCCGGCCTGGAAGAGCTGATCGGTCGGCGTTCCGTCGTAGGCGGCGTCCACCGCGCCGCTGCACGAGGTGGCCATCACCGCCGTCCGGCGAACGGCCTGGTCGGTCAGCACCGAGCCGAGCGGGATGTTTCCGTAGGTGTCCGACCAGGAGCGGAGGGCCATGGCGGCAAACCCGGCGTCGGGGTCGTCACGGTCCCCCGGCACCACCGGGGCCAGTTCGGTGATCGAGGCCACCGGAGCCACCGCGGCCACGCCTTCCAGGTAGAGCTCGGGGGCGTACGACGGTGCGATCTGTCCGGCGAACAGTGCGGCCTGGCCCCCCTGCGAGTAGCCAACCACCAGCACCCGGTTGGAGGCAGCCTGCCCCTCGAGGTTTCGGGCCGCCCGGGCGATGTCCAGCACCGACTGGGCCTCGCTCTGTCCGACCAGGTAGGGGTCGGGACCGGCCACCCCGAGCCCGGGATAGTCGGTGGCCACCACGATCATCCGGGCCTCCACCAGGGCCGTCAGCGAAGGGATGCCGCTCAGCCCGGAGAGGGACGGGGCGCAGGAGGCGGCCACGCCGGTCGTGCCGTGGGCCCAGCTGACGATGGGGAAGCCACCCCGGGGCGGGACGCCGCCGGGCACCACGATCACCCCCGACACGGCCTCCAGGTTCCCTGACAGCGAGGTCGAGTCGTAGACCACCCGGTAGGCGGTGGCGCCGGGTGGGAGCGAGCCGCCCGTGTCCATGACCGCCGAGCGGACGAGTGAGCCGGGAGGGGCGGCGCTGAGGGTGAGTGGTGGGGCGTAGAAGCCGGCCAACCCGTCCAGCCGGGCTCCCTCGGTGGCGCCCACATCGGGGCTGCGGCCCGACCCGGAGGCCGACCCGGCCCCACCGGTCTTGGGGTCGACCTGATCGGCTCGACCGTTCGGCAGGGAGGTCGACGACCGGCGGGACGGGAGGGTGATGGCCGGGGCCAGCACGCTGCCCGGTGGGAACCGGCCCGGAAGGAGGGTCGACGGCACCCGGTTGCCCGGGGCCGGGGGTGTCGAGGCACCGAGAGTGGTGCTGCACGCCGCGGCCAAAAGGGCCACGGTGCCCACAGCCAGGGCAACCCCCGCCCTGCGTCTCCGATCCCTCGCTGTCGAGCGTTCTGTTGGCACCCCGCCCCTGGCCCCCGTGACCACCATTCCCGGCGACGCTACCCCGGGTTGGTGTGGCGGCGCCCTTCCGTCGGGGCCGGTGGCCGTGGAAGGACGCCCACAACGGCGGAGAAGCCGTCCTCCGGGGGAACTCCGTCCCCTACGCTCAGCCCAAGATGAACGCACTGGACCTGGTGGCCGGTTGGCCGGTCACGTCGGCCGCGGTGGGGGTGGCCGACGTCGGGGCCCCGGCCGGGCGGGCATCGGCCATGGCTCGGGCGGTGGGTCCGGTGGACAGGCCCTTTCCGTGGGCGTCGGTGACCAAGCCGGTCACCGCCCTGGCCGTTCTGATCGCCGTCGAAGAGGGTTCGTTGGCCCTCGATGGGCCGGCCGGGCCCCCGGGTTCGACCGTCCGCCACCTGCTGGCCCACACCTCGGGGCTCGGTCCCGAACCCGGGCCGCCCCTGGCCCAGCCGGGCTCCACCCGTATCTACTCCAACGCCGCCTACCTCCTGCTGGCCGACCTGGTGGAGGAGAGGACGGGCATCGGCTTCGCCGACTACCTGTCCGAGGCGGTACTCGACCCGCTGTCGATGGGGGACACCGTTCTGCAACCGCCGACCGGGCAGGGGGCGGCCGCCGGTTTGACCGGTCCCCTCGGCGACCTTCTCGCCCTCGGCCGGGAGCTGGCCCTGCCCACCCTGGTCAGCACCGCTACCCATGACGACGCCACGGCTGTCCAGTTCGCCGGCGTGCCCGGTGTGCTCCCTGGCTTCGGGTGGTTCGATCCGTGCGACTGGGGTCTGGGCGTGGAGATCCGCGGCAACAAGCGCCCGCACTGGACCGGGACGGCCAACTCACCGCGCACCTTCGGCCACTTCGGCCGGTCGGGATCGTTCCTGTGGGTCGATCCGGAGGCGGGCGTGATCTGCGCCGGCCTGGCTGATCGCCCCTTCGGTCCGTGGGCCACCCGGGCCTGGCCACCGCTGGCCGACGCCGTCCTGGAGGAACGGGCCTCGGCCAAGGCCGGGGTGGGAGAGCCGGCCACCGATAGGCGTCCGGCCGGCGGCCTGGCCTAGGCTCCAAACATGAAGGGTGTGCTTTTGGCCGGCGGTACCGGCTCCCGCCTGCATCCTCTGACCCGCATCACCAACAAGCACCTGCTGCCCATCTACGACCGCCCCATGATCAATTGGGGGATCGAGGCGCTGGTCAACGCCGGCATCACCGAAATCATGCTGGTGACAGGGGGTACCCACGCCGGTGAGTTCCTCCGTCTGCTGGGTAACGGCCACGAATTCGGGATCGACCGGCTCAGCTACGGCTATCAGGAGAAGCCAGGGGGGATCGCCGAGGCGTTGGGCTTGGCCGCCCGGTTCGTGGACGGTGACCCGGTGCTGGTGATGCTGGCCGACAACATCGTCGAGCGCTCCATCAAGCCCATGGTGGACGCCTTCCGATCCGATCCGCACGGGTCCCGCATCCTTCTCACCCCGGTGGAGGAGGACGAGCATCTCCGGCACCTCGGTGTCCCCACTTTCGATGCCGGCAAGCGGGTCATCGGCATCGTCGAGAAGCCCGACGACCCCCAGTCGAAGTTCGGGGTGACAGGCATCTACTGCTACGACGCCAACGTCTTCGACGTGATCCCCACCCTGGTGCCCTCGGGCCGCGGCGAGCTCGAGATCACCGACGTGAACAACCACTACATCGGCCAGGGCACCATGGCTTACGACGTTCTCGACGGGTTCTGGGGCGACGCCGGGGAGTCGATCGACGCCTACTACGTGGTCAACGACTTCGTGCGCACCCACGGGGCCAACAAGGGCTGAGCTGCTCGGCCGGCCCCGCCGACGCCGGCCGCCGAACTAGGTGTCGGCGCCGGCCGCCCAGTCGATGGCCTCGGCCCGATGACGGGTGTAGTCGACCTTGCCGGCCGGCGAGCGTCCGATGGTGTCCACGAAACGTACCCGTCGGGGTGCCTTGAAGCCGGCCAGCCGCGCCTTGATCGCCTGGATGACCTCCTCTTCGGTCACCGGGCCCGGCTCGGCCCCCGGGGCCCGCTCGACCACGGCCACGATCTCCTCGCCGAAGCGGTCGTCGGGTATGCCGACCACCACGGCGTCGGCCACGCCGGGCATGGCCTTGATCACCTCTTCCACCTCTTCGGGATAGACCTTCTCCCCTCCGGTGTTGATGACCACCGACCCCCGTCCCAGTAGATGGATGGAGCCGTCGGCGTGGACCTCGGCGAAGTCACCGGGTACCGAGTAGCGGGTGCCGTCAATGGTGCGGAAGGTCGACGCCGTCTTGGCTTCGTCCTTGTAGTAGCCGAGGGGGATGCGGCCGCCCAGAGCCAGCACTCCGCTCTGGCCCGAACCGGGTTCGACGTCGTGGCCGTCTGCGTCGATGACACGCACGTCGGGCCCCAGGGCGAACTCGGCGGTGTGGGCGGCGGAATCACCGGACGACACCGAGCTGCCCATCCCGATGGCCTCGGACGAGGAGAAGGCGTCCACCAGCAGCATGCCCGGGTGGTGACGCAACAGGCTCTGCTTGGTCTCCTCGCTCCACATGACGCCCGAGGAGATGATGCCGACCAGGCTGCTCAGGTCCCACCGGTCGGGCTGGGCGTCGAGGGCGGCGGCGATGGGCTTGGCGAACACGTCGCCCACGATGATCAGTCCGTTGACCTTCTCCCGCTGGACGGTGTCCAGCAGCTCTATCGGGTCGAAGGTCCGCGAGGTGAGGGTGACCACATGGCCGCCCTCGCTCAGGCACTCGAGCGAGGTGAAGCCGCCCGTGCCGTGCATGAGCGGGCAGGCCGGCAGGAGTGTGCTGCCCGGCCCGCTGGTGGCCAGTTGGGTGCGCACGTCGTCGACCCCACCGTCCTCCGGATAGCGCCGGAACCCGGCGCTGTTGAGGCGGGCGAAGAGATCGTCGTGCCGCCACATGACGCCTTTGGGCATGCCGGTCGTCCCACCGGTGTAGAGCATGTAGATGTCGTCGGGACTGCGCCCCCAGGGGGCGCGCACCCGCTCCCCGTCCCCGACCGTCTCGGTCACTTCCCGGTACGGGACGGCCCACGGCGGACAGTCCCCCGTTCCGTCGTCGACCCACAGCCAGGACCGGATGCGCGGGAGTCGTCGGCGGATCCCCTCGATCCGGTCGGTGAAGACGCCGTGGAAGATCACGGCCACCGCCTCGGCGTTCTCCCACAGGTAGACCAGCTCGTCATCGGCGTACCGGTAGTTGGTGTTGACGGGGACCAGCCCGATCTTGAAGCAGGCGAAGGTGGCCTCCAGGTACTCCGAACAGTTGTAGAGGTAGAGGCCGACCTTGTCCTGGGCGGCCACCGCGCCGGACAGAAGCCAGCGGGCCAGGTTGTCGGCCCGCCGGTCCGTCTCCCCCCAGGTCAGGGTGCAGGTGCCGTGGGTGAGGGCCGGCGCCTCGGGCTGCGCATCGGCCACGGCCTCCCAGACGTCACCGAAGTTCCATTTGCTCACGACATCGTCCTCGTCCCCAAGGTGGGTCAGCCTACGCTGTCCGGCGTGGACTTTGCGCTACCGGCCGAGGACGATCCCCGTCGGATGGCGGTGCGCAGCTGGCTGGAGGAACATCCCCGGCCTTCCCCCCGCCAGCTGGCCGAACAGGGGTTGGTGGCCCCCCACTGGCCCCCGCCCTGGGGCATGGGCGCCGATCCCACCGTCCAGCTCATTGTCGACGACGAGCTCCGACGGGCCGGGGTGCGTCGGCCCACCAACACCATCGGCATCGGCTGGGCCGGCCCCACCTTGCTGGTGGCCGGCTCGGCTGCGCAGAAGGACCGTTACCTCTTCCCCCTCCTGGCCGCCGAGGAGATCTGGTGCCAGCTGTTCAGCGAACCGGGGGCCGGCTCGGACCTGGCCGCGGTGGCCACCCGCGCCGATCGGGACGGCGACCAGTGGGTGGTGCAGGGGACCAAGGTGTGGACCTCGTATGCCCATGCCGCCACCTACGGCATCCTGCTGGCCCGGACCGAACCACAGGCCCCGACCCATCAGGGCATCTCGTACTTCATCTGCCCGATGGATGCCCCCGGTGTGACCGTTCGCCCGTTGATCGACATGACCGGGGCCCACACCTTCAATGAGGTGATCCTCGACGATGTGCGCCTGCCTGCCGGCAACCTGGTCGGCCAGCGCGGTCAGGGGTGGTCGTTGGCCAAGGTCACGTTGGGCAACGAGCGGGTCTCGTTGTCGGGTGCAGGTGCCCTGTGGGGAATGGGACCGACAGCCGACGACCTCGTCGCCGCCGTACGCCGGTCGGGAGGGATCGCTGACCCCCTCATGCGTCAGCGCCTGGCCGCGCTGTGGGAGGAGGGCGAGATCCTCCGTCTGCTCCGGATGCGCACGGTGTCGGCTGTGGTGGCCGGGCTCGAACCGGGGCCGGAGGCATCGGTGCGCAAGGCCATCGCCGATGCCCACGGCCAACGGGTGATGGCGGTGGCACGGGAGCTGACCGGGGCCAGGGGCATGCTCCAGAGCACCGGGGGGTTAACGGTGCACCCGATGGCGAGCGACGGCGCCGGGCACGGGTGGCCCGGTGGCATCTGGGACTACGGTTTCCTGTTCTCGCCGGCGCTGACCATCGGCGGGGGCACGGCCGAGGTGCAACGCAACATCATCGCCGAACGCACCTTGGGGCTACCCCACGACCTACCGGCCTGAGCGCTGTGGCCCTCAGTGGTGTGGGTGATGTCGTCCACCGGGGTGGCCATGGCCGCAGGGGCCGGCAACGGCACATGCCGGCGTTTCGCAGAACGCCGACAACGGTCGGTGTCCCGTAGGTGAAGACCAAGGAGTTCGACGTCCCCGAGTCGGTGGTGATGGTCAGCGGGGCCGAGGGGGCAGGCCCGGGGTCCGGGGGGATGACGACCGTACAGGTGGTCTGAGCGGGACAGGCCACCGGCGCGATCTGGTCATCCACCTGTGCGCTGATCCTTCCGGAGGAGCTCGACAAGTTGGACCCGGTCACCGTCACCGTCTGTCCGGCCTGACCGGTGGCCGGTGCCAGGGCCGACAGAGCCGGGGGTCCGTCGGGCTCGGCCAGCGTCGTCGGGGCGGTGGCGGTTGGAGTGGCGGAGGCGGTGGCGGAGGTGGATGTTGGCGTGGGGGTGGAGGTTGGAGCGGAGGGGGTCGACGCCGCACCCTGTCCGGAGGTCGTGCCCGTCGAGCCGCTCGGTGCCGCGCCGGTCGCAGCCCCAGATGATCGGGTCGCCGTGGCCTGACCGCCGGATTGCCGATCACCATTGTTGGTCGTACCGAAGAGGGCGGCCACCACGACGACCAGTAGGCCGAGGGCGATGCCGATGGCCCATCGCAGGCGACGTTCACTCGAGTCGGAACGTCGGGTGCGTGGCGGGGGGATGCCCGCGGGAGATTGGGCGAAACCGGGGGCTCCGGCCGGCGGGGGAGACCCGGCCCATCGCATCCCGTCGGAGGACGGTGCAGGAGTCGGCCCCGCCCCGGGTGTCGTCACCGGCCCGGTGGGAGGGCGGCCGGTGGGCGCCGTTGTCACCACCGGCTGCGTCGCCTGGGGTGCGGCCGACGCGGTGACCGGCTGGTCGGCGACCCCGCCCGTCGATGGCCTTTCCGTCCGGCTCCGGCGGGGCTCGGGGCCGACCCCCGCCTCGCGGGACCGGCGTGCCGCCTCGGCGATGGCGGCCAACGCCCCGGGGCTGACTTTATGGTCGGTCTGCTTTCCCGGTCTGCGTGTCTGCACGATCTTCCTCCGGAAGGGGACCTGTCAATCGGGAGTGGTGCCACGTCGGACACCCCAGCAACTCCATTATTTGTCTCGGCCCAGCCCGGTGGGGATCGCCCCCACCTCACCCCACCCTCTGACCTACCCGCCTACGGGCGTCCTGAACGTTCGAGCTGTCCTCGGCTCTGGCTCCGGCCGTGCCGATCCCGCTCCTCCCTCTCTCCCGCTCCCCTCCCCGGTGTCGGCTGTCGCCCTCGGCCTTGTTGCTCTCGCTGTCGGCTGCTCCGCCCGGCTGGGCGTCCGGTCCTCGCGGCCGTCCGGACGGCGCCCTCCGCTGGCCCGCGTCGGCTCGTCGCCCGGCACGCCTACCTCGCACGTTGTCGGTGGCGCCCTCCGCGGCGCCCTCCTCTCCGCGTGGCCGGGGCTGGCCCCGCGGTCCGCCTCGCTCGCTCGGCCGCGGCGGGGTCCTGTCCGGTGGCCGCGGCCCGCTCGCCCTCCGCTGGCCTCGCCCGGCCCGAGCTCCTTCTGCTCGACGAGCCGGTGGCCAGCTTGATCCTCTGGCCCGCGCGAGTTCCTCCAGGTCTCATGGAGGTCGTCGCCGAGCACGGAGTCAGCGTCGTGCTTCCTCCATCTCGTCGCCGATCTCGAGCGGGTCTGTGATACCTCGTCGTTCTCGTGCGTCCCACGTCCAGCTGGCCGGGAGGTGGCGAGCTGCTCGCCTCGCATCACCGCCTCTCCGGTCCCGCCGCCATCCGGGGCCTCCCGCGAACCAACACGTGATCGAGGAGAGCCACACCGACCGCAGAGCACGCTCCTCATTCGCAGCGACGGTCCAGTTCTCGACCCGGCTTGGACGTCAAACTGGTGACGCTGGAAGACCTCGTACTCGCCTACATGGCCAGGCCCGTGACCAGGAGCGCGCCCGCAGATCCCGAGCGATGGTCCTCCGATGAGCCGCTTGCATGATCCATTCCGTGCCAAGCTGCGGTCGTCTTCGGCGGACTGCTTATCGTGGCCATCATCCTGGCCTTCACGGCCCGCACTTGTTGCACCTCTATGACACGAACGTCGCCACGTGTGCCAAATACAGCGACTGCTCGACTGCGGCGTCTTCGTTCCTCCGGAACGACCGCGCCCTGCAGATCCTGCTCGACGCCCTGGTGATCGTGGTACCGGGCGTCGTCGGAATCTTCTGGGGGCCCCGCTCGTTCCGCGTGAACTCGAGACGGGTACCTACCGGTTGGTCTGGACACAGAGTGTCACCCGGTTCCGCTGGATTGCCGTGAAGCTGGGCGTGGTCGGATTGGCCAGCATGGTGGCGGCCGGGCTGCTCAGCCTTGTCGTGACGTGGTGGTCCAGTCCGATCGATCGGGTCAATATGACCCTGTACACGTCGTTCGATCAACGGGCATCGTACCCATCGGCTACGCCGCCTTTGCCTTCGCCTTCGGCGTCCTCGCCGGCGTGGTCATCCGCCGGACGGTTCCCGCCATGGCCGCAACCCTCGTCGGCTTCGTGGCGGCCCGCCTGCTCTTCAATCACTTGTGCCGCCGAAAGCGCTACCAGCTGGTCATTTACCTCTACGTGGCCCTGTGCCGACCGGCCCGCGTGGATGGTCGAAGAGGGGTGGAACCGCTCAGGCCACGATGGGCCCGGCGTCGCCGTAGCCCTGGCGCACGCCCTGACCGGCCCGGCGTGTGAGCTGCTCGGGTTCGTACAGCATCCAGTAGGCGTTGCGGGCATGTTTGCGGGCCCGGTCCACGCACACCGCGGCCAGCTTGGCCGGATCCTCTTCCTCGTTCTCGTGCACGAAGACCTCGAGGATGTGGGTCGAGGTCATCAGCTGGGCCTGCATGATGCCCTGGGACGCCTCGTGGGCGCAGACCTGGTCGATGGCGGCCTTGCCCGGCATGCCCAGTGCCACCAGCACCAGGCAACCCTCCGTCTCGACCAGCCGCTTGCACTCGACGGCCAGGTCCTTGAACCCCGGAACCGTCCGGTGCACGACCTCGAAGGTGGTCCCGAATCCGGGGCACTGCTTGAGCTCGTCCAGCGCCTCGGCTCCCATGTCGAAGCGGGCGAACATGGTGTCGACCACACCGATGCGATCCATGGTCCCAATCCTACCGCCCGCGTCTGTGGCGCCCCTTTGGAACGACCGGGTTTCACGCCGGTCAGGGAGTCGACTGGCCTGGCGTGGTCGGTAATACTGCGCCGGTGAGGGTCACACCCACTGCGGTGGACAGCCGGCCGTGGGCGGGGAGTGGCACCGGTCACGAAGGTCCCTGCCCTGTCGGCACGGGCGGTGCCAGCCATGCGTCCTGAGCGGATCGTGCTGGTGTGCGGCACCGCCACCGAAGTGGGCAAGACCTGGGTGTCGAGCCAGCTGCTCCGGGAGCTGCGGGCCCTGGGGGCCACCGTGGCGGTGCGCAAGCCTGCCCAGTCCTTCGACACCGACGCCGAAGGGGCCCGACTGGGCGGCGCCACCGATGCCGAAAGACTGGGGGCGGCATCGGGCGAGGATCCCGACGAGGTGTGCCACCCGTTCCGCTCCTACCACCGGGCCATGGCTCCGCCCATGGCGGCCGAAGCGCTCGGTCTTCCCCCCTTCACCGTGGACGATCTCATCGAGGAGTTGGTCTGGCCCGCCGCCCGGGTGCGGGTGGGTGTGGTGGAGATGGCCGGCGGCGTCCGGTCACCGCAGGCGGCCGACGGTGACACCACCGAGGTCATCACCGGCGTGGCCCCCGACCTGGTCCTGTTGGTGGCGGACGCCGGGCTCGGGACCCTCAACGGGGTGCGCATGTCGATGGACGCTCTGCGCACGGTGACCGGTGCTGAACCAGAGATCCCGGTGGTGGTGGTCCTCGACCGCTTCGACGGCCACCACGACATCCATCGGCGAAACCGGCAGTGGTTGGCCGACCGCCTCGGATACATGGTGGTGGTGGCCCCGGGGGAAGAGGCCGTCCTGGCCGACCTGGCTCTCGGCCCCGGTCACCGTTCCTAGGGCCCCGGGGCCGTAGCCCGCACAGTCACGCCGGCGGTCAGGTTCCGAGGCCGGCCGCCTCCACCACCGTGCGGCTGAAGGGCCGGGCCAGAGTGCGGAGCTCGGCGCACCCCTCCTCGCCCAGGGCGCCGTAAGGGTGAACAGCCAATTTGTCGGTCATGTCCTCGATCCGCTGGCGCAGCACCCGTCCGTCACCGGCCAGAGTGAGGTCGGTGCCCTCGGCTGTGGACGCCGGGGTGACCAGGCCCCGTCGGTAGAGACGGTCGACGGCCGCGTCCCAGACCTCCTCCGGCCATCCCCGGGTGGCCCGCAGCAAGTTTCCCGGCAACTCACCGGAGGCCAGGTGCATGACCAGGGCCTCCACCGGGTCGAGCTCGTACTGGACCAGCAGTGTGATGTGACCGTCGCCCCGGAATTCGCGCAACAAGGTCTGGGCATGCCAGAGCACCAGGTGGGGTTGGTCGGGCCACGGTAGGCCGGCGTGGGCGGCGAACAACGGGCGACCCTCGTAGTGATCGCCGGCCCGCTCGGCGGCGCGGCGGGCCAGTTCGGCGGCCCGGACCATCTCCGGCGACGCCACCCCGTCTCCCAGCATGCGCACCAGAGCGGCATCGGCCGACTCGAGTCGCGCCGCCAGCACGGTCGCCGGTGGGGCCACCTCCCATGCCTGGGGTATGGCCCTCCGCACCAGCGCCGGATTGAAGTTGTAGAAGGTGGCAACCACCGTTTCGGATCCGACCGCCCCCATGGCCGCCGACCGCGAGGCGAAGTACCCGGCCTCGGAGGGAAGGCCGAGGGCGGCATAGGAGGCGGCCGACTCGGGCGCAAAGTAGATCATGCCGTGGAGCGGTTCGACGGTCCGCCAGGTCTTGCGGGCGGTGAGGGGCGACACGTTGGCCGAGGACGGACGAGGGCTCATGGGCCTACGGTAACCCGGCCCCCGAACCGGAGCCGTGCTCATCACTCTGCCCCCAAGCGGCCCCGGGCCGAATCCATCTGGCCGCTCCGAGGTGGCCCCGGGCCGAATCCATCTGGCCGCTCCGAGGGGCGCCGGGCTGATTCTCGGAGTTGGAGAGGGTCTCGAGGCCTTATAGTTCTCTGTGGAGTGAGGGAGCAGCGACGCGATCGCTCAAAGTCGAGGTCGACAAGGGAGCCGGCGATGTTGAACGGTGTCTCGGGGATGGTGGGAGAGACCGCGGTGGTGACCAAGGAGGTGTCGGACCGGCACCAGCCTGGTTCGGTGCTCACCCGTGGTGAGACCTGGTATGCGGTCTCCCTGTTCCCGGGGACCAAGATCGAGGCGGGAACCACTGTCGTCGTGGCCGACGTCGACCGTGGCCTGCTGGTCGTGTACCCCACCGACAATCCCTGAGGTCGGCCGACCCGAGCCCCGGCCAGGCACCAACCACTGTCACGCTGTCCCTGCCGCACCGCGCCACCCTGAGAGTGCCTAAGGTGGTGGTCAGGAGGTGGTCCCCATGATCATCGGATCCGTAGGGGCGGACATTGCGCTGGCGGTTGTTGCTGTCGCCATTTTCAGCCTCATCGTGGTGTTCTTGAAGTCCTGCCTGAAGGTGGTGCAGCAGGGATGCGTGGGGGTGGTCAAGCGCTTCGGCGAGTTCAAGACGATCTACCAGCCCGGTCTCCATGTGCTCATGCCCCTGGCCGACAGGATGGACAAGGTGGACGTGCGCGAATTCCCCCGCACTGGCGATCAGCAGGCGGTGATCACCAAGGACAACGTGTCGCTGTGGGTCAGTGCCACCATCTTCTGCCAGGTGACCGACGTCAAGCTGGCTCTCTTCGAGGTCAACGACTTCGGCCTGGCCATCGACCAGATGGCCCGTACCGCCCTGCGGGCCGTGTTCGGCGAACTGACCCTCGACGAATCGTTGTCCGAGCGAGAGACCATCAACTCCAAGATGCAGGATCACATGGCCGAGGCCACCCTCAAGTGGGGGGTGCGGCTCAACCGCATCGAGATCCTCGACATCACTCCGCCGGCCAATGTCCTGCAGGCCATGTCCGAGCAGAAGGAGGCCGAGCAGCACAAGAGGGCGGCCATCTTGAAGTCGGAAGGTGAGCAGCAGGCGGCTATCAACAGCGCCCAGGGCCGCAAGCAGGCCAACGTGCTCGAAGCCGAAGGACAGAAGCAGGCGGCCATCCTGTCGGCCGAGGCACAGAAGCAGGCGCTCGAGCTTCGGGCCGACGGTGAGAAGCGGGCCACCGTGCTGCGGGGCGAAGGCGAAGCGGCGGCCCTCAACGCCATCGATACCTCGGTCATTCACCCCAACACGCTGGCCATCATGCAACTGCGGGCCCTCCAGGCGTTGGCCACCTCGCCCAACTCCAAGATCGTGGTTCCCTACGAGACCGCCGGGCTGGTCGGCGCGGCCCAGGTACTGGTCGACGCCATGAAGGACGCCGGTAGCGCCGAAGGTGCCGGCGTCGCCGGAAACGGGCGGGCACCCGCTTCCTGATCGTGACGAACCGATCGCGGTTTGGATCGGGGATTCAGCCCTTACGGCCCAGTCCGAGCTTTCTGAGCAGCCAGCTACCGGCCGGCCCGGGTTGTTCGGCGTGATGACCATCCGAGCTGTGTCCGGACCGACCGAATGAGCCGCCGCTGAATCCTTCGGCCCGATTGGGCTCCTCGTACTTGGGCACTTTGGCCATTCTGCGCTTTGGTTTGCGAGGCTTGCTGCCTTCCGATCCCATCGCTCCATCATGGTCGATAAGCGCCGGGCCCGCCGGTTGCAGGCGCCAGGCGCTTCGTCCGGGTGACGGTAAGCGGCCGGCCGACCCCTGGCCACCGGCCTCATCCCCGGGAGATGACCCACAGGGCGTAGGCTGGAGAGGAGGGCGACGTGGCCCCGATCGGGCGCCAGTCGAGTTCCTCTCAGATCGCCGCCGCGTCCCAGTTCCCGTGGCCGATGGGAGCACCGTGTCCACAGAAGATGCAGCGCAGGCCGGGCGTCAGCTCGACGAACATCATGTGCCCGAGACCAACGGACGCATGTCGGTGTGTCGCCGGTGCGGATCCCAGACGGATGCCCCGGGCGGGCAACACCACACGCCGGCCGAACGGCAACTGACCCGCTCGGGTGAATGGCTACTGGCCCAGTCGCGTATCGGTCACATCGACCGGATGAAGGCGGCACGGGACAGCTGACCGGCTCGCCGGTTGGTGCCCGGAGGGAACACCGCAGAGGGAGTCCCTGCTCCGCCGTCCCGGATCGTCGATGGGGATTGTCCGGTTGACGTGATGACCCAGCCAGGGGCATGAGACAATGGTTTATCGACTCGAACCCGTCGAACAGCCACTCTGACGCCACCGACGGCGGTGCCCAACGAGCCCGCCGCCAGTGGGTCCGGGCCAACTTCGCCCACATCTTCGGCACCACGGCCGAGGAGTTGCAGGCGCAGGGCATCGACCCCCGCCAGTACGCCCGTCAACACCGCCATCAGATCCGTCAATTTGCCCGGAGCCAGCGCAGCCAGGGCCTGCCCGTCCCGTCTGGTCGCTCCGCTGACACCACAGGGCCCGCCGGCACGGCACAAACCGGCGGTGGGCCCACCCCCGGAGGTTACGGCTACGGCTACGGGAGTGGCGGCCGTGGCCGCCACCGCCTGGGTAGGCGGGGTGGCTCGGCCTGGATTGGGATCCTGGTCGCCCTGTTGGCTCTGCGTTTCTTGCTGGTCGACTCCTTCGTAGGGGCCCACGCCGCCATCTGGTGGGTTCTGATCATCGGTGGCATCGTGCTGGCCGCCCGGGTGGTTCTGTTCTCGTGGCTCCGCCGGAGGCGGTTCAACCGCCGGCCATCGGGCGGGCAGCCACACCCTCCGTCGGGCTTCTGAGCGCCCACCGAAGGGCAGCCATACTGGTTGGGTGGCAAGCGTGTCGGTGGCCCGCCATCTCCTCCGGGCCCGCGATCTGGCCGACGGTCGGTACTCCGAGTCTCTTTCGGTGACCGACTTGGCCGCGGCCGCCGGGCTGTCGCCCGCGCACTTCAGTCGTGCCTTCAAGCGCACCTTCGGGGAATCGCCCCATCAGTACCTCTTGACCCGGCGCATGGAACGGGCGGCGGCACTGCTGCGCACGACCGACTGGTCGGTGACCAGGATCTGCTTCGTCGTCGGGTCGCAGAGCGTCGGTTCCTTCACCACCAGCTTCCGCCGTATGTTTGGCCGGACCCCGCTGGCCTACCGAGCCGCCTGTCCTCCCGCCCGGTCCTATCTGCGCATTCCCCGGTGCGTGGCTGAAGCCTACGGCCGTCCCCAAAACCGCACGTTTCGAGAAGACGGAGCGAACGACGCTGTCTTAGGCTGAAGAGCCAAGCGGATCACTCGCAACCGGAGGACTCATGATCACCATCGGCAACGCCCAGTTCTGGGTGCACGATCAGGACGAGGCTCTGGCCTTCTACACCAACACCCTGGGCTGGGAGGTGCGGGCCGATGTGACCATGGAGGACTGGAATTTCCGCTGGCTCTGCGTGGGTCCGGTCGGCCAGGACCAGGTGGGTCTGGTGCTCATGCCGGTACCCGGGCCGCCCATGCTGGATCCCGAGAGCAGCGCCCAGTTGGCCGAACTGGTGGCCAAGGGAGCGGGCGGCACGCTGTTCCTGGAGACCGACGACTGCCAGGCCAGCTATGACGAACTGTCGGCTCGCGGCATCACCTTCAACGACCCTCCCACCGCTCAGGCCTACGGCATCGACACCTCATTTCGGGATCCGTCCGGCAACAACATCCGGCTGACCCAGGTGCTGGAGTTCGACCCGACCCGGGGTGACCGACGGCGGCAAGGTTCGCTGACCAGGCGGTGACCGGTGGGCTGGCCTACCTGCCCCCTACTTGACCTCCACCAGGTCGAGGGTGTCATCGTCCCAGTAGTCGAAGACCTCGTCGGGTAGCACCAGCGAGTGGGTCGGCTCCAGGGCCTCCACGAACGAGCGGTCGTGGCTGACCACCACGACGGTGCCCGGCCACCGGCTGAGCATGGTCCCGACCGCCTCGATGGAGAAGGGATCGAGGTTGTTGGTCGGCTCATCCAGGATGAGCACGTTGGCCCGGCCGGCAGCCAGCATGGCCAGACCCAGCTTGGCCCGCTCACCTCCGGACAGGGTGGCCGGCATCTGGTAGGCGGCCTTGCCGGCGATGCCGAACGAGCCGAGCAGGGCCCGGCGTTCGGTTTCGGTGGTGAGCACACTGTCGTCGATGTTGTCGAGCACGGTGACCCCGAGGTCGACCTGCTCGTGCTCCTGGGCGAAGTAGCCGATGGTGACGTTGGCCCCGAGCTCGATGGCCCCGGTGGTGGGCTCCTGCACGCCGGCCAGACAGCGGAGCAGGCTGGACTTGCCGGCGCCGTTCCGCCCGACCACCACCAGCCGGTCACCCCGCCCGCACAGGAAGTTGACCTTGCTCAGGACGACCTTGGTGCCGTAGGAGACGCCCAGGTCGACGGAGCGCAGCGGCACCTCGCCCGACCGACGGGGTGTGGGCAGGGTGAAGGTGTGCCTCTTCTGCCGGGCGAAGACCTCGGTGCGGGAACCCTTGAGCTTCTCCACCCTGGTATCCAGTGACTTGGCGATCCGGGCCCGGCGGTTGGTGCTGCCCCGCATCGAGTCGGCCAGCGTCGACAGGCGGGCGATCTCCTTGCCCTCGAGCTGGGCGGCCCGTTCGCGGCTGGACTGGTCGGCCTCCAGTTGGACCACATAGGAGGAGTAGGTGCCTTTGAACTCCTGGAGCCGGCCGTCGGACAGGTGGAGCACCTTGTCGATGGATCGGTCGAGGAGGCGGACGTCGTGGGATATGACCAGGATGGCGCCGGGGAACCTCTCCAGCTCGTCCATCAGCCACCGTTTGGCCGGCCGGTCGAGGTGGTTGGTGGGCTCGTCGAGGATCATGGTCTCCGGCCCCTGGAACAAGATGCGCATGAGGTCCACCCGTCGGCGCTGCCCGCCGGACAGGCCGTCGATGTCGTCGAGCAGCACCTCGTGGCGCAGCCCGAGGCCGTCGGCCAGCCGGGCCATGATCGACTCAGCCTCGTAGCCCCCGTTCTCCCGGAATTGCTCCTCGAGGTCGGAGAAGAGCTCGATGTTCTCGGCGGACGGGTCCTTGGCCATCTGGGTCCGGGCCTTGCCCAGGGCGTCATCGAGTACATCGAGGCCCCGTCCCGAAAGGACATGGGAGAAACCGATGGGCTCGAGGCCCAGCCCGCCCCTGACCGGGACCTGGGGGAGGGTGCTGTAGGTACCGCGGATGGCCACCTTGCCGGTGGACCGCACGTTGTGCCCCGGTTCCTCGACGACCACCGAGATGAAGGTGGACTTGCCGGCGCCGTTGCGGCCGACCAGGGCCACCTTTTCGCCGGCGCCGACCACAAAGGAGGCGTCGCTGAGCAGGGTCCGGTCGCCGATCTCGATAGTCAGGGAGGAGCCGACGATCATCTGCTCACCCTCCCGATACGGCCAGGTCGCCGCCCGCCGGCGGGGTGGGGTCGTCCACTGCCTCCAGCCAGCCGGCCGGGAGGCGCACCGGGCGCGGCCCGTTGGTGTGACCGCGGGCCACCCGCATGGTCTCGACCGGGAAGGGAAGGGTGGTGTCGAGCCCGTCGAGCAGAGCGACCACCTCGGCCGGAGAGGATGCCTGGGCCAGGGCCCGTCGGACGGCGGACCCGACCGGAAACCCGGTCAGGTACCAGCCGGTGTGCTTGCGGAACTGCCGGATGCCGAGGTCCTGGCCGAAGGTGGCGCACAGCAGCTCGGCGTGGGTCCGCATCATGGCGGTGACCGCGCCCAGGTCGGGCGGGTCCTGGAGGGGACGACCGTTGAAGGCGTCGGCCAGGTCGCGGAACAGCCACGGTCGGCCGAGGCAACCCCGGCCCACCACCACCCCGTCGCACCCGGTGGCCTCGATCATGGCCAGGGCGTCGGCCGCCTCCCACAGATCACCGTTGCCCAGCACGGGGATGGTGGTTACCTCTCTCTTGAGGGCGGCGATGGCTGCCCAGTCGGCCGACCCCGAGTAGAGCTGTTCGGCCGTGCGGGCGTGCAGGGCCACGGCGGCCACCCCCTCGTCCTCGGCGATGCGACCGGCCTCCAGGAAGGTCACGTGGGCCGGGTCGACCCCGATCCTCATCTTGACGGTCACCGGCACCGATCCGGCCGCCCCCACGGCGGCGGCCACGATGGACCGGAACAGGACCCGATGGACGGGCAGGGCGGCCCCGCCCCCCTGCCGGGTGACCTTGGCGGCCGGGCAGCCGAAATTGAGGTCGATGTGGTCGACGCCGATCTCGTCGACCAGGCGGCGGACGGCGGCCTCCATCACCTGCGGATCGATGCCGCACAACTGGACGCTGCGCACCGGCTCGTCGGCACCGAAGGCGGCCATGCCCAGGGTTTTGGCGTTGCCCTCGACCAGGGCGCGGGCGGTGACCATCTCGCTCACGTAGAGGCCGGCGCCGTAGGTGCGGCACAGGCGGCGGAAGGCGACGTTGGTCACCCCGGCCATGGGGGCGAGCACCACCGGCGGGTCGACGGCGATGGGGCCCAGCTTGAGGGGCGGCAGTACGGCGGCCGTGGGGGCGGGCGGGGAAGCGGGGGCAGCGCTCATCGTTCGGCCCACAGATCGGTGATGGCCACGCCCATGCCGGCCAACAAGTTGCGGAAGAGAGGAAGGGAGAGCCCGATCACGTTGCCCGGGTCACCCTCGACGCCGTCGATGAAAGGCGCCGACCGGCCGTCGATGGTGAAGGCCCCGGCCACCTCCATGACCTCGGGGTGGGTGAGGTAGGCGTCCAGCTCGGCGTCGGTGGTGATCCCGAATCGCACCGTGGTGCCGGCCACCCCGGATGCCCGCTCTCCCGCTGGCCTCGTCGATCACGCAGTGTCCGGTGAACAGGGTGCCGCACCTTCCCCGCATGGCCACCAGCCACTGGCGGGCCTGACCGGGCGAGCCGGGCTTGCCCAGGGGCCGTCCGTCGAACTCGAGCAAGGAGTCACACCCCACCACCACGGCTGTTCCCGCCGGCCCGGCCACCGCCTCCGCCTTCAGCTCGGCCAGTCGCAGAACCAGCTCCTCGGTGGTATTCGCCTCGACGGCTTCCTCGTCCACCCCGCTGACCACGACCTTCGGATCGAAACCGGCATCGCGAAGGAGCCGGAGCCTGGCTGTGGAGCCGGAGGCGAGGATGAGGGGGCGGGAAGGCACAGGGAAAGCGTAGGGGGCAAAGGTGGTCGGGCAGGCCGCACGACGGTTGCGGTCTGTCTGTGGACGATCCGCCGATGCGCGATCCTAGTGTCATGACCGATACCGGAATTACCACAGCTCCGGTCACCGCCGACCCGGAGCTCGACGGGGACCACGAGCGCATGTCGCACATCGTGCTGGAGGGGTACAAGCCGGAAAAAGGCGACTTCATCTCGGCCGGACCGACGGTGGTGGAGGGCATGGTCAACGGCACCGCGGTCAAAGCCCTGTGCGGGAAGATATGGGTGCCGGGCCGGAATCCCAGGAAGTACCCGCTGTGCCCCACCTGCAAGGAGATCGCCGAGTCACGCGGTTGGAAGGTGCCCTCGGCCTAGATGTAGAGGACCTCGTCGAACGTCGGGATACGACGGGGCGGTGCTCGTGAGGCCACGGAGCGATCAGGGAAGCTCACCGAAGCCCTTCACCACCAAGTAGACGGCGAAGACCACCTCGATGACGATCCCGATCTGCCGGGCGTGACGGGTGACCAAACGACGCACCTCCTCGAGGGGCGGTTGGGCGCGCTGACCAAGAGCCATGACCAGCACCACCGGGACGAGCACCGGCAGCAGGGTTATGATGAAGAGCAGGGCGAAGGCCATGCCGCGTCCCACGAGGGAGACCGAGGACCGGGTGATCTCGTGCAGGGCGGCCAGGAACAGCACCAACGTCGAGAAGTTGACGACCATGCCGATGGCTCCGGCCCCCACGAACCACGGAGTGGCGGCGGTGCTCAGTCGTCCCGCCGTACGTGAAGTCTGTTGTTCGCCGGAAGTCGGCCGATGGACGAGGGGGCGAACGGCCAGCGCGGCCAGCAGGGCGGCGGCGACCAACATGAGCACCGCATCGCGTACCGAGCCATGGTGGTGGTCGGGGTGCAGGTGGTTGAGGACGGTGAGTCCCAGGATGGAAAAGGCGCCCAGGACGAGAGCCGAACCGGCTACCAGGGCCCAGGCCCGGGCCAGCGGTTTGGTCTTCCCCGTCAACACCAGCAGCTGAAGGGCCAACAAGGTGGGGCTGATGGCTGCGCCGATGGCCAACGGAAGCACAGACGCCAGCAGCGCTGCCATGTACGGTCACCGTACTCGGGCGCCCGCCGATGAGGGTCGATAAAGGACGCGTCGACAAGGCCCGTGTTTCGGGGTGCAGGCCGGCGGCGGCCCGTGTCCGGAAAGCCACCTTTTTGGTTACTCGATCACGAAGAGTGGGCAGTCCGTCTCCGTTCGCCCACCGGCCGTGGATAGTCGGCGTTCTCAGTTGCGGGGTCGTGTGCGGTCGACTAGGACTTCGGTTGAGGATTCGACGGAGCCTCTTCAGGCCTCGTTTTCGTTGGGATACGTACAAAGTTGAACGGCGAGAATCTCAGCTGAATTCAAGGAAGGGCGGGACCGATGACGGCAGCGCTTGGGTTTCGACGGGTGCGGTCTTTGTTCGTAGCCAAAGATGGTGGCGGTTCGTTGATCGGGGTCGTCCTCGGCTTCGCCGTGGCTGCCGCTCTGGCCACCTTGGCCCTGTTGTTCACCCACGCCATCGCCGGAGCGGCACCGACGTGCACCAACTGGACCGGTCCCTCCGGCGGTGACTTCGCCACCGCGGCCAACTGGTCAAACGACCAGGTGCCTGGCTCGTCGACGTGGGTGTGCTCCAGCGCCAGCGCCAAAATCGCCCTCAACTCCTCGATCACCGTTGAGGGCGGTGTCCTCAAGGGATCGCTGACCCTCGGATCGGGTGCGTCGCTCAGCTACGCCGACACGTCGAACGCCAGCACCATCGGCACGCTGACCGACAACGGGGGCACCTTCGATCCCTCCGGCCCGGTGTCACTCACCGGTGGTGGGAGTTCGGGGAGCACGTGGTCCGCCGGCACCATCTACGGCCCCGGTAGCTCTGACCGTCGCCTCCGGGGCCACGCTCACCGACGACGCAGCCTCAGACGCCCCCCACCTCGAAGCGCCACGGTGGTGGACGGGACCTTCAACGTGGCCGCCACGACAACTACTACGGGCTGTTCATGGAGAGCTACAGCGGCGAACCGGGCTCCGATCACCGTGCCCTCCGGTGGCGCCCTCAACCTCGCCCTGGACGACCCCAGCTACGCCATGATCACAGACGACGGCGGCTCGCCGACCATCACGTCGACAGCGGGGGCACCCTGGCCAAGACCGGCGGCACGGGAATCTCCACCATCGACGGGCGTCCACGCCACGGCGTCGGGCACCCTTTGTCCCCGACGGGGACCCTCGCCCTCGAATGGCGTGACCCTCGCCGGCAACCCGACCGGTGTCGGGAACGTGGCCCTGACCGGTTCGACCACCGTGAGCGGTAACGCCACCCTCTCGGGGAATTGGCAGGTTGACAGGCGGCTCGATGGACCGTCCCGACGGGTAACTCGCTCACCGTTGACGGGACGGTGAGCTGGTCCGCCGGCACCATCTACGGCCCCGGTACTCTGACCGTCGCCTCGGGGGCCACGCTTCACCGACGACGCAACCTCGACGTCCCCTCCTCGAAGCGCCGACTGGTGGTGGACGGGACCTTCAACGTGGCCGCCACGAACAACTACTACGGGCTGGCTTTCATGGGGGAGGAGCTCCGGGTCGAACGGCTCGATCACCGTACCCTCCGGTGGCGCCCTTCAACCTGGCCCTGGACGACCCCGCCTACGCCATGATCAGCAGACGACGACAGGCTCGCCGACCATCGACCGTGGACAGCGGGGGCACCCTGGCCAAGACCGGCGGCATCCGGGATCATCCAACATCGACCAGGCGTCGCCGGCCACCATTGTCAGGCCACCCTCAAGGCCCCCACCGGCACCCTCGACACGCTCGGGCGTGACCCTCGACCGGTGCGACGACCTGAGCGGGAACGTCCTGCCCTCGGGCGAGTACAGGCCACCGTCGACGATGAACGTCGACCGTCTCAGAGTGGACAGAACGTGGCTGTGGACCGGCGGCCACCATCTACGGCTCCGGCCAGCTCACCGTGGCCTCGGGCGGCCACCTTGCCATCACCCGACGGCGGACACCCAGCCCATCCTCGAAGCTGGCCACTGGTGGTGGACGGGACCTTCACCCTGGCCACCCCGAACCCCTAGGGCTGGCTCTATCTGGGCTACTACGACACCTGTTCCTCGCCCACCGTCACAGTGGCCTCCGGCGGGTCCTTCAACCTGGCCACCGACGGCGATCCCACCGACGGCTATTCCGCCGTCAACTACTACGGTTGCGACTCGATCGACGTCCAGTCGGGGGCACCCTGGCCAAGACGGGGGGTACGGGAACATCCACCCTCGAGGGCGTCCAGGCGACAGCGTCGGGCACCCTCTGGCCACCGACGGGGACCCTCGCCCTCATGGTCTGACCCTCGACCCGGCAGCCGGACCGGTGCGGGGACGTCATGCCCTGACGGCGCCACGGTCACGGTCAACGATGATGTGACCCTCCAGAGCGGCAGAACTGGCAGTGGACCGAGCGGCGACCATCTACGGCTCCGGACTCTGACCATCGCCTCGGGGGCCACGCTCTCCGATCGACCCCGTCAGCCGACACCTACCCATCCTCGACGCTGCCACTGGTGGTGGACGGGACCTTCAACGTGGCCGCCCCGAACCCTACGAGGGCTGTTCTATTGGGCTAGCTACGGCACCTGTTCCGCGCCCGATCACCGTGCCTCCGGTGGCGCCCTTCAACCTGGCCACCGACGACGATCCCGCCTACGCCTATTCGACCGTCAGACTACGACGGTTCGCCGACCGATCGACCGTGCCAGTCGGGAGGCACCCTGGCCAAGACCGGCGGCACGGGAACCTCCACCCTCGACGGCGTCCAGACCATCATCGTCGGGCAACCTTACGGCCACGACGGGGACCCTCGCCCTCATGATCTGACCCTCGCCGGCAACCCGACCTGTGCGGGACGTCGGCCCTGATCGGTTCGGCCACCGTGAACGGTAACGCGACCCTCTCGCGGCCAGAACTGGCTGTGGCCGAGCGGCACCATCTACGGGCCGGACTCGCTCACCATCGCCTCGGGGGCCACGCTCACCGACGACGCCACCGCGACACCCAACCCATCCTCGAAGCTGGCCGCTGGTGGTGGACGGCACCTTCAACGTTGTCCGCCACCAACGCCACGACGGGCTGTCTCATCTGGACAGCTATACGAACCTGTTCCTCGCCCAGTCACCGTGGCTTCTGGCGGTTCCTTCAACCTGGCCCCGACGGCGACCCCTACTACGCCATGATCTTGGCCAACTACGCGGCTCTCCGACCGATCACCGTCACAGCGGGGGCACCCTGGCCAAGACCGGCGGCACGGGGACGTCCACCATCCTGGCGCCAGCGCGACGGTCATCGGGCACGGTGGCGGCCCCGTCGGGGACTCTGAGCCTGGGCAACCTCACCAACCTGTCCGGCGGCACCCTCACCGGTGGCACCTACGACGCCGGTACCCCGACCACCGCCGGCACCATCGACATCAACGGCTCCGTCACCACCAACGACGCCACCGTCTCAATCGTCGGTTCCGGGTCCTCGCTGGCCGACGGTTCAGACAGCGCCCTCTCCGGGTTGACCACCAACGGAGCCCAGGGCTCCATCGACACCTCGGACGGGGCTTCCCTCCCCGCCGGCGGTGACCTGGCCAACTCCGGCAGCCTCATCGGCAGTGGCACCATCACCACCACCGGGCTCACCAACACCGGACTGGTGGAGGCCATAGACGGCGGGCCGGCCATCCTCGTCGACACCGGCGACTACACCCAGTCCGGCGCCGGCAATCTGGAGGTGGCCTTCAACGGCACCGGCGCCCATCAGGCCAGTGAGCTGACCGTGGCCGGAACGGCCGCCCTGGGCGGCACCCTCACCGTCGCCACCGGCTTCACCCCGTCGGTGGGCAACTCCTTCACCCTTCTCACCGCCACCTCCCATACCGGGCAGTTCGCCCTGGTCGACTGGCCCGGTCTCCCCGCCGGGCTGGGCTACTCGGTCAACTACGCCAACGCCGGCCAGGTCACCGTCTCGGTGGTCAACGCCCCGGCTGCCCTGCCGGTGGTCACCGGACTCAGCACCCAGACCGGTCCGGGCACGGGCAACACCACGGTCACGGTGACCGGCTCCCACTTCACCGGAGCCACCGCCGTCGACTTCGGTGGGGTCCCCGCCACCGAGGTCGACGTGGCCGGCAACGGCGACTCGTTGACCGCCGTCTCGCCGGCGGGGTGGGCATCGTCGACGTGCAGGTGGTCACCTCCGCCGGCAACAGCCAACCGGTCAGCGCCGACAAGTTCTCCTACGGACCGGTCATCACCAGCGTGTCCCCGGCCCAGGGCACCCCCTACGGTGGCAACACGGTGACCATCACCGGCGGCGGCTTCGCCGACGTCACCGGGGTCAATTTCGGGACCACCCCGGCCACCGACGTCGACGTGGTCTCCACCACCTCGATAACCGCCACCGTTCCGGCCGGAACCGGCACGGTCGACGTGCGGGTGGTCACCTCGGCCTACGGCACCAGCGCGGTGACCGGTGCCGACCAGTACCGGTACGGCCTGCAGGTGGTCTTCGACCCGCCGGTGTCCAACCTGTCCATCAACGCCGGCGGCACGACCCCCACCCTCACCGTCGAGCTGGTCGATCCGGCCGGCAACCCGGGCCCGGCGCCCAGCGGTGGACAGACCCTGTCGCTGACCACCACCTCGGCCGTCGGCAGCTTCTCCCAGTCGGGCTCGCCCGTCACCCAGCTGGTCATCCCCGCCGGCCAGTCGACGGCCACTTTCCAGTACTCCGACAGTCGGGCCGGCACGCCCACCATCACGGTGGGCCAGGCCCAGGACGACACGGTGGTGGTGGCCACGGCCACGGTGACGGTCAACCCCGCCGCCCTCGACCACATGGCCGTCACCCCGTCGGCGGTGACCGTGGCGGTGGGCGGCCACGCCACTTTCGCTGCCGAGGGCTACGACGCCTACAACAACGACCTGGGCAGTGAGACGTCGGCGGCCACCTGGTCGATCAGTCCGTCCACCGACGGCTCGTCGTGCACCGGCGCCACCTGCACGGTGGGGGCGGTCGGCTCCCACACCGTCACGGCCACCATCGGCTCGGTAACCGCTACGGCCACCCTGGCCGGTGACACACCGCCGACGCCGACTCTCGGGGTGCCCAGTGGTCCGCTCTACACCGGCAACGCCGTCACCTTCAACGTGTCGGGCACCGGCGGGGGCGGTCCGCTGTCCTACACCATCGACTTCGGTGACGGGTCCAACGCCACGGGGTCCCTGCCCCCGGGTGGGACGACGGTCAACCACACCTACACGCTCGGCCGGCAGCTATCCGGTGGTGCTGTCGGTCAGCGACGGGATCGCCACTCCGGCGCCCTACACCTCGGCCACCGTCCAGGTGGCCCAGGCCGTCGATCCCACCGCCGTGGTCGGCGACCCCATCACGGCCACGGTGGGCCAGAGCGTGCAGTTCAACGGGTCCAACTCCACCCCGGCCGGCGGCATCACCGGTTATGCCTGGAACTTCGGCGACGGTGGGACGTCGACGGCGGCCGACCCCACCCACACCTACACGACGGCCAAGAGCTACACGGCCACCCTCACCGTGACCGGCCTGGGCGGCAACACCAGCCAGGCCACCGAGACGGTGGATGTGACGCCGGTTCCCAACCAGGGAGTGACGGTCACGGTCACCGACACCAACCACAATCCGCTCACCAGTGCCACCGTGGTGGTGGAGGACGCCCAGAACGACGTGTTCAACGGGGTGGCGGCCGGCGGCGGCAATTACACGGTGTCCGGACTGGCCGACGGCGACTACACCGCCTACGCCTACCAGCAGGGCTACCTGCCCAACACGGCCACCGTCACGGTGACCGACGGGACGGGCACGGCCACGGTGGCCCTGGCCTCCGGTCAGGTGGCCACCACCGACCTCACCTCGACCCAGCTCACCGCCTCCCAGGCCGAGGCGCTGGGCATCGACCCCAATGCGCCCGGTAACCAGTTCACCTACCAGTTCGACCTCAACCTGGCCTTCTGGCCCGACGCCCCACCCGTCCAGTTCCAGGGAGTGGCCACCGGTAACGGCCTCTACAGCGGCTCCTACGGCGGGGGAGGCGGCGGCGGTGGCGGTGGAGGCGGCGGCGGGGGCGGTGGAGGCGGCGGTGGCGGCGGCGCCTGCACCGGGCTGTGTCCGGACACGGTGACCGATCCCGGTACCGGGGCCACCTACACCATCTACCCGCAGTTCCAGGAAGTGGACAACCAGCCCGAGCTGATCTGGATGATCATCCCGGGCAAGGCCCAGTGGCTCAAGCAGTTCTTCGATGTGCAGATGGTCATCAGCAACCTGGCCCCGACCGCCTTCACCTTCAACCCCGGGCAGGCCACCCTCAACCTGCCCACCACTGGGCTCAGCCTGGCCACCCTCGACTCGAATCTCGCCCCCCAGACCCTGACCCAGTCGGTGGGAGCCATTCCCGGCGATTCCAGTAAGACCGTCGACTGGCTCATCCGCGGCGACACTGAGGGTTACTACGGGCTCGACGCCACCTACACATCGTCACTGGCGCCGGTCGGCGCCCCCCTACAGTTCGACGCCCAGACCAGCTCGGACGCCATCCATATCTGGGGGGCCACCGCCCTGTCCATGAACTTCACCGTCGACGACGAGGCCTACCAGGGCTACCCGTACCACATCACTGCCCAGATCACCAACGTGGCCGACGTCCCCGTCTACAACCTGAGCCTGGCCCTGTCACCGCTCGAATCGGACACCCGTAATTACATCTTTGCCCCGGCCCAGGCCGCGCCGCAGGTTGTTTCGGAACTCGACCCGGGCCAGACGTTGACCGAGAACTACGTGGTGGTGCCCGAGTTCAGTGGAATCTTCGACGACATCCAGTCGTTCGTGAGCACCATGGCCGGCACCACGGTGGCTGATGCCGGCGGCTCGGCCATCCCGTGGACCATCAACAGCCAGAGCGCGCCGGACCCGTCCAGCTACCCGTCGATCACCGCCACCCAGGAGTCGAACGGCATCCTGGTCAGCTGGGGGGCGGTGCCCGGGGCCCAGGGGTACCAATTGTTCACCACACCGAACTACCAGACCGACTTCGCTTCCACCCCGGCGGCGACGGTTCCGGCCGACCAGACCTCCGTCCTGCTGCCCTCGGCCAACTACGGCCAGATCGCCGTGTCCACCGAGCTCGTCGACGGCTCGGGCAATCCGTACAACGTGCTCGAACACCCCCTGGCCATCGGCCCGGCCATCACCCCCAGCCCACCCAGCGAACCGGCGGTGACCGAGGTGACCGGCGGGGTCTCCCTCAGCTGGAACCCGCCGAGCAGCACCGGCGGATCGCCCCTCACCGGGTACGTGGTCACTCCCTACGTGAACGACGTGGCCGGCACGCCGGTACCCACCGGGTCGACCAGCACGTCGTACACCATGACCGGACTGCACAACGGGACGACCTACACCTTCACGGTGGCTGCCGCCAACGTCAATGGTACGGGGACGGCGTCGGCCCAGTCGACCCCGATCACCGTGGGCGCGCCCATTGCTCCCACCGACGTGACCGCCACCGAATCGGCGGGCCAGGCCAAGGTGGCCTGGAAGGCGCCGGTCAGCAACGGCAACACGGTGACCGGCTACGTGGTCACGCCCTACGTCGGCGGCATCGCCAAGACCCCGGTCTCCTCCAAAAAGACGACGGTCACCGTGACCGGCCTCACCAACGGCGTCAGTTACACGTTCGTGGTGGCGGCGGAGGCCGGAACGGCCACCGGGCCGGGCTCGATGCCGAGCGCCCCGGTGGTCATCGGGGCACCGGCCGCTCCCAAGGCGCCCAAGGCCAAGGTCAAGTCGGGCACGCTGACCCTGAGCTGGAAGAAGCCGGCCGACGGCGGCTCAGCCATCACCGGCTACGTAGTCACGCCTTCCATCGGCGGGGTGACCCAGACCCCGATCGTCTTCAACTCGACGGCCACCTCGGAGGTCATCACCGGATTGACGCCTGACACCTCCTACACCTTCACGGTGGCCGCCAAGAACGCCATCACCGTGGGAAGTCCTTCGCCGGCCTCCGCCGCCGTCACGGCACCCTGACAGGTCGGCTCAGGCCAAGGCGAAGGTGACCCCGGTCAGGGTTTCCGACAGGGTCCACAGCGACCTGGCGGTGGCCAGGTCGTAGGAGCGTCGAGACGACTTCACGACGGTGGGGTACCCCCGTTGTTCGAAGAGTCCGTCGGGTCCGACAAAGGAGCCGCCGCCCAGCCCCGGCTGGGTGGCGGCGTAGAGGGCGGGGAGGGCTCCCATGTCGGCGCTCTGGGCCACCACCCGGTTGGTCACCTCCATGACCCGGTCCTGGAACGAGTCGGTGTGGGACTGGAGATTGGTGGCGGCGTAGCCGGGGTGGGCGGCCAGGGCCGTGCCTGTCGCACCGACCGCTGCCCATCGACGTTGGAGCTCGTAGGTGAACAGCAGGTTGGCCAACTTGGACTGACCGTATGCGGCCCAGCGCCGGTAGCGCCGGCGTTCCCAGTTGAGGTCGTCGAGATCGATGCGCCCCATGCGGTGGGCACCGCTCGACATGGTCACCACCCGGTCGGTCACCCGGCCGATGAGTAGACCGGTGAGGGCGAAATGGCCGAGATGGTTGGTTCCGATCTGCAGCTCGAATCCGTCCACGGTGCGAGCCAGTGGCGTAGCCATGACGCCGGCGTTGTTGATCAGAACGTCGATCTGGCCGACACCGTCGGCAAAGGCCCGGACAGAGCCCAGGTCAGCCAGATCGAGATGACGCACCTCCCGATCGCCGGGCATGGCGTCGGCCGCCTGCCTCGCCCTTGGCGATGTCACGACAGGCGATGACCACGTGCGCACCCGACCGGGCCAGTTGGGAGGCGATCACCGCCCCGAGTCCGCTGTTGGCCCCGGTCACCACGTATGACCGTCCGCTCTGGTCGGGGATGTCAGCCGCCGTCCACGGAGTCATTCGTGCACCCTAGGTGGTCATCCTTCCGACGCTCGCGCCGGTGCGACGGGACGTCACGGAGCGTGGTCACAGAAGGATGGCGGTCAGAGCACGCTGAGCAGAACCAGCAGGATGAGGGCGACGACCACGATGCCCACCACCAGTATGCGGGTCCAGCTAGGTGGGGGACGGGTGAAGTCGTCGTCCTCCGGTTCGCCCCAGTCCCACAGATCGGGGTCGTCCGGATCAGGGGGCGCCGGGCCGACGGGGGTGGGCATCTCCCAAGTGTAGGGAGGGCCGTAGTGTGCCGGGGGTGACATCCTCCGATGGGTGGGATCCCGATCAGTACAACAAGTTCGCCGCCCAACGGGAGCAGCCCTTCTGGGACCTGGTTCGACTCATCGAGCCGGTGGCCGAGCCCCGTGTGGTCGATCTCGGGTGCGGCGACGGACGGTTGACGGCCGCCCTGGCCACCAAGCTCGACGCGGTCGACACCGTCGGGATCGACAGCAGCCCGGCCATGGTGGCCGCCGCCGACCGAGCACACCACAGGGACGGTCCGGTTCGAGACCGGCGACATCGGCCGTTGGGAGCGGCCCGACGCCTACGACGTCGTGTTGGCCAATGCCTCGATGCAGTGGGTAGGTGACCACCCCGCCGTCCTCCGGACGCTGGACCCGGTCGCTCCGACCCGGCGGGCAATTGGCGGTGCAGGTACCGGCCAACGCCGACCACCTCGCCCACCGGCTGGCCGATGAGCTGGCCCACCAATGGATGGACCACCCGCCCCCCGATCCGGTGGCCCGGAACGTGCTGGCCTCCCGAACAGTACGCCGTCCTTCTCGACCACCTCGGCTTCGACCGGCAGCACGTCCGTCTCGAGGTCTACGCCCACCACCTGGCCACCACCGGCGACGTCGTCGAGTGGGTCAAGGGCACCACCCTCACCCGCTTCAAGGAGCCCCTCGGTCCCGACCAGTGGCCCCGGTTCGTCGAGGCCTACCGCAAGCGCTTTCTCGAGATCGAGGGTGAGCGTTCGCCCTACTTCTATCCCTTCAAGCGGATCCTGATGTGGGGCCGCTTGGCCGACTGACGACCACCGGATGGAAGGCCACCGGCGCAACCCTATTCACCAGCGCGGCCCCATTCACCAGCGCAGCTCGAGCACCTTGTGACTATCGCTGAATCCCAGCCGACGGTAGAAGGCGAAGGACGCCTCGCTGGGGTGGACGGCGACGTAGTCGAGGGCCAACTGGCGGGCGTGGTCGAGCAGGCAGCGGACGAGAAGGGTGCCGACGCCTTCGCTCCGCTCCGGGGGGATCACGTAGGTGCTCTGTATGTAGGCCGACCGGCGGATGAGCTGTCCGGGGCCCGGCACCCGTTCCACCAGGGCCAGCCAGACCATGCCGATGGCCCGGTCGTGGCGCCGGGCCAGGAAGGGCAGGTGGGTGGATGCGTGTGCGGACATCCACGCCACCAGAGCCGCCTCGAAGGCACCCTGGTCGAGGCCGAGCTCGCCCCGTTCGGTGGCCCGCCACTGGTAGCGGAGGTGGGCGAGTTGTTGGGCGTCACCTCAGGTCGGCCCGGCCGACCGACAGCGAGCCGTCGGTCACCTCCGGCTGTCGCCCAGCAGCGACCGGGTCGCCATCACCACCGTGTCGGCCAGACCGGCGTCCCGGTGGACCAGAGCGGCCACGTAGTCGGGGTCGACGATCATGTCCAGGAAGGCCTCGGTGTCCGGGTATTCCATAACGGCCACCTGGTCCCACGACTGGTCGGGGCCGATGAGAGTGAGAACGACGTCGGTGTAGAGGGTGAGCCGGCCCCCGCGCCGGGTCACCTGCTCCAGAGCCACCAGGCCGTAGAGGGCGTAGGCGTCGGCTCCACTGAGCCCCGATCCCGCCAGTTCGTGGTCGGCGGGATAGACGGCCTGGTGGCGGTAGGCCAGCAGGTTGACGAACTGGAGAGGTCCGGGGCCGTCGATGGCCAGCAGGGCGCGCAACTGTTCGTGGTCGGGATTGATGCCCCCCGGACCGTGCTCGCCCGACCTGTCCGATCAGGGCGGTGATCTCGTCCTCGATCCGCTCGGGCACCCGTCCTCCTCGTCGCCCAGATTGTGGCTGGTGACACCAACGCAACCAACCGGCGGGCCGGGTCGACCCTACCCCGGTGTTCAGCTTCGGGGGCCGGCGGTCACCGGAAGCGACTCGTACCGGCGGACGAAGGGCCCGGGGGCGATGTCCCCGCCCGCCCGGTCGGCCTCGAACGACGGCATGAGGGTGAGCAGTTCCTCGAGGGCCACCCGGCCCTGGAGTCGGGCCGCGGCCGCCCCGATGCAGTGGTGGGGTCCGTTGCCGAAGGTCAGCATGCGCCCGAAGCGACGGCCCACGTCGAGCTGGTCGGCGGTGGGCCCGAACTCGCGGGGGTCGCGGTTGGCCGAACCGTAGAGCAGGTGGACCTTGCTGTCGGCCCCGATGACCGTCTCCCCGATGGTGACCTCCCGGGTGGTGGTACGCGACAGCCCCTGGACCGGGCTGGTCACCCGCAGCAGCTCTTCGACGGCACCGACTATCAGCGCCGGATCGTCTATGAGCAGAGCGCGCTGGGCGGGATAGTCGGTGAGGGCCACCGCTGCCCCTCCCAGCAGGCCCGAGGCGGTGTCGTTGCCCCCGGCGATCATCACGAAGCAGTAGCCGAGGATCTCGTCCACACCCAGTGGGCGCCCGTCCACCTCGGCGGTGACCAGGTCGGAGAGCATGTCGTCGCCCGGGCTCGACCGGCGCCACTGGATGAGCTGGCTGAAGTAGCCGTACAGACCGGCCACCGCCTCGGCCGCCTCGCTCAAGGTGGTGCCGCTGGCGTTGGCGGCCACAATGGCATCGCTCCACTGCCCGAAAGTGTGGCGGTCGCCGGCCGGCACACCCAGATAGTGGGCCACCACGAAGGTGGGGAGGGGTCCGGCCAGCGTCTCGACGAAGTCGAACGTTTCGGCACCGGCCACCGCGGCCAGGCGCTCCTGCACGAAGGAGCGGACCGCTCCTTCGAGGCCGGCCACCCGCCGGGGGGTGAAGCCCCGGCTGATGAGCCGTCGGTAGGTGGTGTGGGTGGGGCGGTCCATCATCACCATGGTGGGCTTGAGCCCGAGAGCTTCGATCTCGTTGGCCTCGAAGGTGAGCCCCTGGGCCGACGAGAAGGTGGCGCCGTCGCCCGCGGCGGCGAAGACATCGGCGAAGCGGGACAGCACCCAGTACCCGCCGGCCGACCGGTGGACAGGGTCCTCGTCCCGGAGCCGCCGGTAGATCGGATAGGGATCCCGCTGGGTGGCCAGGTCCCGCGGGTCGTAGATCAGGGGGCCGGGGCCGACCATGGCAACCGATCGGTGTCGGGTGTCGGGGCCAGCTGGCCGTGGTCGCGGCAGCGGGCCCGGAAGCCGCCGGGGCTGACCGCCACGGTCAGCCGTCGACCGCAGCGGGGGCAGTAGCGCGGTGGATCGAGTGGACGGTCGCAGCCGGGGCAGGCGCTGACCGGCTGGCCGCAACCGGTGCAGTGGGCGTCGCTGGCCATCGCTCCGGGCGCCACGGGTTCTCCGGACACGACAGCTCGTCTCAGAGAACGCCGGTCAGAGCCCCGACCGGCATGCGCAGGTCGGCCAGCATCTGGAGGTCGGCCTCGGCTGACCGGCCCAAGGTGGTCAGGTAGTTGCCCACGATGAGGGCGTTGATGCCCGCGGTCATCCCCAGCGACTGGAGCTCGCGGAGGGTGATCTCGCGCCCGCCGGCGTAGCGCAGGATCACCCCGGGCAGGGCCAGGCGGAAGAGGGCGATCCAGCGGATGGCCTCCCATGCCGCTACCGGTGGGGCGTCGGCCAAAGGGGTGCCCGGTCGGGGGTTGAGGAAGTTGAGCGGCACTTCGGTGGGATCGAGCTCCTGCAGCTGGACCAGCAGTTCGACCCGCTGGGCGTCGGTCTCCCCCATGCCGATGAGGGCGCCACAGCACAGCTCCATGCCGTGACGGCGTACCCGCAGGCAGGTCTCCCGCCGCTCATCCCAGCCGTGGGTGGTCACGATCTGGGGGAAGAACGAACGCGACGTCTCCAGGTTGTGGTTGTAGCGGTGGACCCCTCCGGCGGACAGGCGTTGGGCCTGCTCCTCGCTCAGCAGTCCGGCGCTCACCGCCACGTTGAGCCCGGTCTCCTGGTTGATCAGGGGGACCAGTTCGAGGATCCGGGTCAGTGTGCGCTCATCGGGGCCGCGGATGGCCAGGACGATGCAGAACTCGGAGGCGCCTGCCGCCTGGGTCTCGCGGGCCGCAGCCAGGACCTCTTCGGTGTCCAGGAAGGGAGTGGCCTTGACCGGCGAGTCGAAGCGGGACGACTGCGAGCAGAAGTGGCAGTCTTCGGGACAGCCGCCGGTCCGGGCCGACAGGATGCCCTCGACCTCCACGCTCGGCCCGCACCGGGCCAGACGGACCTGGTGGGCCAGAGCAGCCAGCGAGGTGACCCACCCGTCGGGCAGCTCGACCAGGCCGGCCAGCTCCTCGCCGGTCAGCAGCCGTTCCTGGTCGAGGAGGGCGGCCTCAGCGCTGTGCAGCCGGCGCCGGGCCTCGGCCGGCTCGATCTCGGGCCGGGCCGGGCCGGGCGTCGGTCGCCCCCGGTTGGGCGCGGTCAGTGCGACAGTGGTACGGATGGGGGTGGAAGTGGTGTCGCCGGGCATGGCCCAACGGTAGTTCGCCGCTGCCACCCACGATTTCGAGACGACGGGGGACCACCGTGGCATGGGACTTTTCCACTGAGCCGGAGTTCGAGGAGAAGTTGGCGTGGATGCGCGGCTTCGTACGGGAGGAGATCATTCCCCTGGAGACGCTCTCGCTGAGCTACGACGCCATGTTGGAGGCGGTCGAGCCCTTGCAACAGCAGGTCAAGGAGCGGGGGCTGTGGGCCTCGCACCTCCCCCCCGAGCTCGGGGGGGGGGGATTCGGACAGGTCAGGTTGGGGCTGATGCACGAGATCCTGGGCCAGACCCCCTACGGGCCGGTGGTGTTCGGCAACAACGCCCCCGACTCGGGGAACGCCGAGCTCCTGGCGGCCGGCATCGAGTCCTCGGGGCGGGAGGAGCACCGCCGTCGGTGGCTCGAGCCCTTGCTGGAGGGGACCATGCGCAGCGGGTTCTCGATGACCGAGCCGGGAGCGGGGGCCGACCCGACCATGATCAAAACCCGGGCCCGGCGCGACGGGGACGAGTGGGTCATCGACGGGCACAAGTGGTTCACCACCAACGGATCGGTGGCCGACTTCCTCATCGTCATGGCGGTGAGCAATCCGGACGTGCATCCTTACCAGGGGTGCTCGATGATCGTGGTACCGGCCGACACCCCCGGGGTCAACATCGTCCGCGATGTGGCCACCATGGAGGACCCGGTCGACCACTTCGGCAAGTTCGGGGGCCACGCCGAAATCCTCTACGACGAGGTGCGTGTCCCCTACGAGAACCTGGTCGGTCGGGAGGGGGAGGGCTTCGTGCTGGCCCAAAAGCGCCTCGGTCCCGGTCGCATCCACCACTGCATGCGGTGGCTGGGCCAGTCGCAGCGGGCCTTCGACATGTTGTGTGAGCGGGCGGTGTCCCGGACTACCCATCAGTCGTTGTTGGCAGAAAAGCAGACGATCCAGAACTGGGTGGCCGACTCGCTGGCCGAGATGACGGCCGCCCGGCTCATGACCCTCTACGCGGCGTGGAAGATGGATCAGGAAGGGGCCTCGGCGGCCCGGGTGGAGATCGCCATGATCAAGTACTACGGCGCCGGGGTCCTCTACAACGTGATCGACCGGGCCATCCAGGTGCACGGGGCCCTCGGCTTCTCGACCGATCTTCCCCTGGAATCGATGTACCGCCACGCCCGGGCGGCCCGCATCTACGACGGGCCGGACGAGGTCCACAAGGTGACGGTTGCCCGTCGCACGCTCAAGGACTACACACCGGTCGAGGTTCCCACCGAGCACGTTCCCACCCGTCGGGCCGAAGCCCAAAAGCGCTTCGCCCATCTGCTCGACCTCCAGACCGTCGACCTCTGACGGCGACCGGGGGGGGAGCGGGGGGCCAGGCCGGCTCCCTACCGCTGGTCGGGGGTGAAGACCTGTTCGAAGATGCCGTCGACCCCGGCGCCGTGCAGGGTCATGCCCCCGTCGACCACCAGGTTCTGACCGGTGATGAACCGGGCCATGTCCGAGCACAGAAACACGACCACGTCGGCGATGTCCTCGGGTTCGCCGAGGCGGCCGGCCGGGGTGGTCCGCTCGTAACGCTGGCGCTCGTGGGGGAGGAACTGGAGGAGCGGCGCGGTCAGGGGGGTGAGGATCATCCCGGGCGACACGGCGTTGACCCGGATGTCGGGGGCGTACTCGAGGGCGGCCGAAGCGGTGATGGCGGCGACCCCGGCCTTGGCCGCCGAGTAGGGAGCCTCCCCGGCTGACGGCCGCACCCCCGAGATGGAGGCGGTGGACACGATGCTGCCCCCGCCGGCGGCCCGGATGTGGGGTATGGCGGCCCGAAAGCCCAGGTAGACGCCGGTCAGGTTGACGGCCACCAGCCTGTTCCACTCCGCCGGGTCCCACTTGTGCAGGGGGGCCTGGCTGCCCGTTCCGGCGTTGTTGAACAGCAGGGTGATGCCGCCCAGGGCGTCGGCGGCATCGTCGACCGCTTGCTTCAATCCTTCGGGGTCGGTGACGTCGGCCCGGTGGGCGCTGCCGCCAACCTCCTTGGCCACCTGTTGGGCGTCGTCCTCGTTGAGGTCGATCACCGCCACCGACGCCCCCTCCTCGGCCATCCGTCGGGCGGTGGCCCGTCCGATCCCCGACGCTCCGCCGGTCACTACGGCCCGTTGGCCATCGAGTAGTCCCATGGCTACCTCCCTGTCGACGACGACGCTACGCCACCGGGTCCACGTTCGTCAGGGAGCGCTGCGGCGTCGGCAGGCGAAGTGGGCCTTGACCGAGTCATCGGTGGCCACCTCGCCGTCCTCCCCGATGACCTCGAGCAGGGCGAAGTGCGGCTCGAGGGTGGCGCGGATCCGGTCGAGGCCGACCCCCAGCTCACCGATCCGCTCGTGGTGCAGCCGGTACTGGGACGTCGCCCACGTTCTCGAAGATACGGATGTCCCACTCCGACAGGTCGTCGCGCCCGACGGTCACGTCCATGATGACCACGTTGCCGTCGAAGTCGTACACCCAGGGCGGTTCGTTCCCCAACCGCTCGAGCTCACCGATGGTGTTGACGTCGAAGATGAACAGCCCGTCCTCCACCAGGTGGTCGTGGGCGGCGGTGAACAAGGACTGCCAGGCGTCGAGCGTCAGCAGATGGTTGAGACTGTCGAACACGCAGATGACCACATCGAAACGCTTCCCCAGCGAAAAGGCGGCCATGTCGCCCTGGAAAAGCTCGGCACGTGGCACTTTGACCCGGGCCCGCTCCAGCATCTGGGGCGAGCGGTCCAGTCCGGCCAGCGTCGGGATCAGCTCGAGACGGGCCAGAATCGAACCGGTGCCGCAGCCCAGTTCGAGCAACGAAACGGCCCCCGGGCGGTACAGCTCCACGAACCTCCTGACCCGGTCGGCCCGCCGCCCCGGGTCGTCCATGATGTCGTCGTAGAATGCCGCGAAACGGGCATAGTCGTCCATGGCTCAGTGGTCCACCGCTCGGTCGTCCATGGCTCCGTCGTCCATGGCTCGGGCGATCATCGCTCGGTCGATCGCGGGGCCGAACAGGCCGCGCCCGTCAGCCCAGCGTAAGGGCGGGGACCACTTCGCCCATAAAGCGGCGCAGCGTCTCGTCGCCCGGGTAGTCCCGCAACCACAGGATGAGGCCGCGGCAGCCGGCGTCGACGAAGGCCTGGGTCTTCTCGACGACCTGTTCGACCGTGCCCACCAGGTTGTCGGCCAGGTAGCGATCGGTCGGCGTATGCCCCCACAGGTCGCCGCCCCCTTCGGAGGCACACCAGGCGAGGGTTTCGTCCTCGGTGTCGAACAGCCGGCAGTCGGGGCCGTGGGTGCGGGTGATCTCCTCGAAGGGACGGCCCACCTCCTTGCAGTAACCGGCCAGCAGTTCCGACTTGCGCACGAAACCCTCCAGACCGACCTGCCAGTTGGTCAGGTCGGCGTGACGGGCGGCGATGCGCAGGGTGACCTTCTCACCCCCGCCCCCCACCAGCACCGGGGGGAGCTGCTGGACGGGCTTGGGATCGCTGTAGGCGCCGTCGAAGTGGAGGTGGGTCCCTTCGAATGTGACCGTCTCTTCCGTCCACAGCCGCCTGATCACCTCGAGGGTCTCATCGAGCACGCCCAGGCGCTCGGGATCGGACAGATAGTCGTAGCCGTAGGAGTGGTACTCCTCGTGGAACCATCCCGCCCCCAGGCCGAGGATCAGTCGTCCGCCGGAGTAGACGTCCACACAGGCGGCCTCCTTGGCGAGCAGGCCGGCGTTGCGGTAGGAGGAGCAGGTCACCAACTGACCCAAACCCACCCGTTCGGTGACCTGGGACAGCGCCGCCAGCATGGTGAAGGCCTCGAACACATGGGTCGGCCGCCGATGGGGGACCGTCTCCACGTGGTCGTAGACCCAGATGTGGTCGTAGCCCAGCGACTCGGCCCGCAGGGCCAGCTCGACCGAACGGGCCCAGGCCTGCGCCCCGGTCCATCCGCTGTACTCGAGCTTCCACCCCTGGGGGACGAACACCCCGACCTGGAGGGTGTCGGGGTCGGTGTCCTGTGGCGTCATGTCGGTGTCCTCACGTCCGGAAACTCCCACCACTGCACCTCGGCCATCATCGGCAGCAGGTACTTCACGTAGAGGGAGTGGATGGTGACCACCTTCTGATCGTCAGCGTGCACATCGATGAGGTCGACCCGTTCGTCTTTCTCACGGAAGGCCACGGCCCGATCCCGTATGCCCAGGAGCTCCTCCCGCGAGCCCACCGCGAACCCGAAGTGGTCCATGCGGGGAGCACGCATCGGGTCGTCGTCGGCGATGAGGAAGATGAACTGGTCCCAGTGCACACAGGAGAGGATGAGACGGCGACGGTCTTCGGTCATCACCTCGATCTCGTCGAAGCCGAAGACCTCGCTCCAGAAACGGCAGATGTCGGCCCGGTTGGCCACGTCGAGGGCGTCGGGCGGGAGGCTCACGGCCACGTGGTTGAAGCGGGGGTTGCCGGTCGGATAGAAGGGGTGGGCCATCACGCCGTTCCTCCTGCCGGCGCTGCCGTCACGCCCTCGGACAGGCGGGGCACCACCATCACCTTGCCGGCGAAGCGGCCTTCGGCCAGACCGACCAGTGCATCGGACAGTCCGTCCAGGGGGACGTCCTCGGCCTCGATGAGAAGGTCGGTCGGGAACCCCTCGGTGGCCAGAAGGTCCAGAGCCTGCTCGAACCCGCCCTGGTCGTAGATGAAGGAGCCGACCACGGTGATCTCGTTGAGGATGAACCGGTTGGGATCGAAGGACGGGTGCTCGATGCCTGCGCCCACCAGGGCCAGTGTTCCTCCCCGCCGCACCTGCTGGAATCCCGCCTCCATGGCCGTCTTCTTGCCCGAGCACTCGAGGACCACATGAGCGGCCCGGGTGGCGATGCGCTCCGGTTCCCAGGGGGGAAAGGTCTCGAGGTCAGCGGGGTCCAGCACCTCGGTGGCACCGAGGTCGGCGGCCAACTGCTTGCGCCGCTGGCCCGGCTCGACGGCGTAGATGGGGCCGATGCCGCGGGCCACCAGGGCGGCGATGGACAGCGCCCCGATCGGTCCGGCGCCGATGACCATGACGCTGTCGCCCTCGGTCACCCCCGACCGGGTGATCCCGTGGAGGGCCACGGCCAGCGGCTCGGCCAGTGCCGCCTGGCGGGCGGTGAGTCCCTCGGGCAGGCGCAGCAGGGCCGTCGCCCTCACCAGGACGTAGCGGGCGAAGGCACCGTCGTGCCCGTCGACGATGGAGCCGCCCCGGTTCTCGCACTGGGACGGCTTTCCCTCGAGGCAGCGACGGCAGCGCCCGCACTTGGGGGACGGGCCGCCCACCACCGTCTCGCCCACCGACCAGCCTTCGACCCCCGGGCCCAGGGCCGCGATGGTGCCGGAATATTCATGCCCGGCCACCAGGCCCGGCTTGTCCCCCCAGCCGTCCAGGAGCATGTGGATGTCGGAGCCGCAGATGCCGCAGTGGTCGATCTCGACCAACACCTGGTCGGGCCCGGGACGGGGGACAGGGCGCTCCTCGACCACCACCTGACCCGGGCTGCGGTACACGGCAGCCGGCATCACCTCGGGTATATCCACAGGTGGCCACCTCCCCCTATCGTTGTATGGCCCGGACGTCACTCTAGGTCGTTGACCCTGGTGCGGGCACCCGCGAGTCGGGTTCCGGTCCCCGGTCCCCGCTGATCATCGTCCGCCTGTCGATGTCCGGCGTGGGTTGTCCCGATCCGGTTCCAGTCATGGGGATGGGGCGGGGGAAGCTGATAAATCGGCCTGATCGGTGTGGAGGACGGTCCATTCGACCCGCCGGATCTGGACCGAACACGCTGTACGGATCTGCTCCGCGGTCAACGTTCGACGATGCGATCGGCGCCGTCCCGGCCACAGCCGGAGTGTGGACCCCTACTCCTCGGCGAGCGTCAGTTCAGAGAACCTTGAACCGTTGTCCGCGTGTGCCGGTGCCGGTCGGGGGTAGGGCATATTCGATGGCAGGGCAGGGTCTCAGCCCACGATGGCGATCTTCGGAGAGTGAATATTCTCCAGTAGGGCTGCTGTTCCGGTGGCGATGATCACAAAAAGAGCAAGGGTTGCGGCATGGACGCCGGTGCACCACCAGCTGAACTGCTGGACCGTGAATAGCTCGGTCAAGATGAGATAAAGGGCTGAAAGAAGGCCCACGGACGCTAGGGCGAGACGCAAAATGTGAATCGCTGGCTGCGACGAACGCCAAGCGTTTGGCAAACAGATCACTGCAAGAGCCAGGAAGAACACGATTCCGAATGTCGAGACCGGAATGCCCATCACTATCGATTGCGCACTCGTAAGGATCGGTTCACAGTGGATGAATCTTGCATCTGCATTCAGGCACACAAGTGACTGTGGCTGCATGTGGACCCAGAGCGTGCATCCGGCCAGTGCGGATCCGACAGCACAGAGCGTTAGGAGCAAGATGATCTGCCACCAGTATCGAGGGGCCGACATGACCAAACGCTGTCCCCGCCTCGGTTGTAATCGTATGGCTCTCGTCAAACCGGCGATAGGAGGCACCCACCCTCCCGACCGGTAACGAGCCTAGGGATCGCCGCCTCACGCCGCCAAATGGGGCGTAGGCCTCATCTCGGCTGTCCTAGCGTTCCTCCTGCTGAAGCGCCATAGTTGTGAAGTGGCGAAACCAGTTGATTGGGAAGCTCTACTGGTCAAGGGTTACGAACCGCTGAAGTTCGCACAACGGATCTTTCGTCACCTTCCCCACGACCCTCGCTGCAAGCTTTGCCAGAACCCCTTTGGCGGCGTAGGCGGCAAAGTCGTCGGCCTCCTGGGGCGCAAGCCCTCCCGTAAGAGCCCGAATCTCTGTCAAGCCTGCTTCGATCGTCTGCCAACCGGAGGCATCGAGGTCGACATCGGAGTTGTGTTCGCCGACGTGCGAGCTTCGACAGCGCTCGGTGAGCAGTCGGACGCCACTACGTTCGCCGAGCGTCTGAACGAGTTTTATGCCACAGCCACGAGGGTGCTGATTCACAATGAAGGCATTGTGGACAAGCTGATTGGCGACGAAGTGATGGGTCTCTTCATCCAGGGTATCGCTGGCCCTGATTATCGACGCAAAGCAGCGATTGCCGCTCTCGAACTGGCTTCGGAGTTCGCCGAACTGCCCCTCGGAGTTGCCGCCAACACCGGTATCGCTTTCGTTGGCAACGTCGGATCGGGGAGCGTGCTGGACTTCACCGCGCTGGGCGACGCCGTCAATGTTGGTGCTCGCCTTCAGGCCTACGCTTCGCCGGGCGAGGTTGTGCTTGCAGCTTCGCTTTACCCGCTCATTGAAGCGGAGTACCCAGGAGGCCGCCCTGATCGGGTGGCGATACGTGGCCGGGATCAGCCAGTTGATGTCGTGGTCTTGACCTCGCCCGCCTAATCCACGACGTTTGTTCGACCACCCGGATCAGTTGGTGCACGGCGAGCACTGAACGCTTCTGACCGCGGATAGCGCGACCCACAGCCGCTGTTCGGGGGCAGGGTGAGACAGTTGGCTGACATTCGGCGCGCCGTTGGAATGCGAGCGCTAGAAAGGGACCATGGCGAACTCCGACATGGTCAACTACTGGAACGGGCGCCCCGCAGACGCCTGGGTGACTGGGGCCGATCGCTTCGACTCCATGCTTGCCCCCTTCGGCCGCCGTCTGCTGGCGGCCGCTGTGCTTCAGGAAGGTGAGCAAGTCCTGGACGTCGGATGTGGCAACGGGGCCATGAGTCTGGAGGCGGCCCGGGCCGTCGGCCCGAATGGGCGGGTGACCGGCCTCGACCTTTCGGCGCCCATGTTAGGTGTGGCACGGAAGCGGGCAGATGAACAAAGGATTGCAGTTGATTTCGTCCAGGGCGACGCCCAGACCGCCTCCTTCGACCAACTATTCGACGTTGTCATCAGCCGTTTCGGTGTCATGTTCTTCGACCAACCGGAGGTCGCCTTCGCCAACCTGGCAAGGGCAACCCGTCCCGGCGGCCGCCTCAGCTTCGTCTGCTGGCGAGAATTCTTGGCCAATGAGTGGATCTCGGTGCCGTCCCTGGCGATGGTGGCCCACGTGGGAATCCCCGAATTGCCCCAACCTGGCTCTCCCGGACCCTTCGCACTGGCGGACCCCGAGCGAACCAGGGACCTGCTCAAGTCGACCGGATGGTCTGAGGTCTCCGTCGAGGAGCATGACGACGAGATGCCCATGGGCCGCGATCCGGAGGCCGTCATTGCCTTCATGCTCGCTGACGAGATGGGCCGCCGGCTGGTGGAGGGCAAGGACCCTGTTGCGGTGCAGGCCGGGACTGAGGCCACCCTCGAAGCGCTGCGACCGTACCTCACGCCACAGGGTGTCGTGTTGGGCGGCGCCAGCTGGCTCGTGACCGCCCGAAAACGTTAGTGAGCCTCGGAGCCCGACCCCTCGGGTACAGCCGTTCTATTCGTGCCGGCCGGTCACCCAGCCGGCGTTGCGGGACAGGATAAGGCGGGCACAAGTGCTAGCCGTGAGGGAAGGTCGTTGACGAAATCATCCTATTGACCTGCTCACGGTTCTCAGTGAGATTTGGACCTCGGAGGCATGCGATCAGTTGGTAGAAGTTGGCTGGCATATTCCTAGCCACCACCAGTGAGATCGTCTCGGTGCCACCGATCGTCGAGCATTCGCCCGACTTGCTGGTCTGCTCACGAGCCGGTAGTCCACCAACGATGAGCGATCCGCCTGGCACTTTGGCCAGTGTCCCCGATGGCCAACCAAGCTCACTCCATTCAGCCATGATTCCATTCGCGTTCAAGTGATGGAGAGGCCAGCCGCAACTTACCTTTACCTCACTCGCTGACTTCGTGTTGGAGCACGGCGTATGAAGTTCTTGGTTGCTGAGAACCACCAGAGAGGCTTCCATCGAAGAGGCTTCGTTGAAGTTGGAGGCTCGCCACGATAGTGGATGCGTGAATGCGATCGACTCCGATGTGTAGTGCGCCGAAACCGAGGCGGGCCCAGAACTACCGCAACCGGCTACCCCCACCAGTGATCCGACGCAGACCGCTGCAACGATCGAGGCTCGCCAGCTCACCGTTGAAAGCGGCCATTCGCGGTTGTTTCGCATCTCGCCAATAACGAACCGACCCTGATGGGAACCAGAACCCTGATCCGTACAGCCGCCTCGTGCCGCATGATGGCCTCCTCGCCGGACGTTAGAACCACCTCCCGTGAACAAGTATGACTCCAAAGAGCCTTATTTGGTTCGCCTCGAGACGGTATTGAGTGGCGTCCTCGAGGTGTCGGTCAGCCACCGCTGATAATGCCCCCTGATCCGGTGGTCCGGGTCACCCATCGTCCCGGTTTTGGGGCGGTGGCAGCCCTCGAACTACCAGGCGAATAGACGGCGGGGACGGAGGTTGTACACGAAACCGTTCCAACCGTCGGGGACAAACGTGCCAAATGGTGAAGCACTGTCAAGGCGCTCACACAGTTCGGCGCTGTCGGATGGCCGACCAACCTTCTTGGCCGTGCCCGAACCAATGAGGCTGTGGACGAGGTCCGCAACTGTGAAGGCGATCTCCGGACTCCGATCAATACAGTTCGCCAATACCGATCCGGGGGAGACCGTCACATAGATCTCACCGTCAGTGCAGCCTCCGATAACAGGAACAGCGTGCGGCTGACCGTTGCTTCTGACAACGGCCACGGTGACGTTACGGGTGGCGTTGATGAGCTCCTCGACCTGGTGAGCAGTCCGATCTTCACCTTCCAGCGAGCGAGTAAACGGAGAGGCCGCTGCCATCGAAGCATCGAGGAGGTTCTGGAGCGTCTCAATCGACACGATTGATGATGATATCCCTGCCCTTCTCCCGGTGGTAGGGGGCGGTCATCGAGCAGCAGCGACCCCTTCGAACCAGCCAGTCGTCTTACCTCAGAAGCCAGCGATTCAGCGAGCCTCTGGCTCGTCGAAGTTCCAAGGCACTGAATACGCAAGCGGGGCCCGCCGGCGAACTGTATGGCTCCATTTGAGGCAGTGGAGACAGTGATCGCCACCTGAAAGGGACCACGACTGGTGTCCCGAGGTATCTGCGGATACCCGTTGACGGAAGCGAAGGGAATCGGTACGGTTCGCTCGAGCGCCCAGAGCGGAGGCGTTGGAAGGCGGGCACGTGCCGATCATCGAACGCATCAATGCAGTGGGCGCGTCTCGGATGTGGAACTTGGGGAGGCCGGGGGGTCCCCACCTGCGACTCCTCATCGCCACGGGCTTAGGAATGCCAGCACGATCTCGGGGAACGGGAACCATGGAGAGGGCGGCATTCAGCGGGAACGTAACGATCGGGTCCAGCATCGTGTCCGGCAACAAAGGGCCCAACTGCACCGGGGCGCTCACCAGCCTCGGCTACAACCTGTCTAACGATGCCGCAGCAGACAACACCTGCGGCTTCACCCAACCCACTGACCGAGTGGGCGTGAATCCCGAGCTCGGCCCACTAGCGAACAACGGCGGCCCGACAGAAAGCCTGCTGCCTCCATCCACAAGTCCGGCGGCCGGAATCGTCCCGCGGAGCACCACACTGAACGGTGTCCAGGTCTGCCCAAGGTTGGACGAGCGTGGGGTGGCCAGCATCGGCCACTGCGCCATTGGGGCAGTGGAGCCCTTCGCCATTTCGACGACTTCCCTCGTGAACGCCACACCGGGGATGGCCTCGGCCCGGTTACTCTGACCAGCCAAGGAGCGGCGTCGGGCGCTACCCTCAACTGGAAGAAAGTCACCCTGCCGAAGGGGCTGAAGCTTTCGTCCGCAGGAGTGCCGTCGGGGGACCCCGAGCACGAGCTTGAGTGCTGGTCCGAGTTCGATCGAGGTTCAGGTAACCGAAACGCTGGCCGCGGCCACGGCCACGATCCAAGACACGATCCCCCTGACGATCAACTGAACCACCTGTCACGCTGTGATGGCCCCGGTCCCGGCCGGGGTATTTTCCGCGACCAGGAGAGGAGGGTGCCCGGGACGTTCATGGACAGTTAGCTGCCGGCAAGCCAACGCCGGTCGATAATGCGCCCCGAGGTGCCGGCAAGTTCGAGTCCGCCACCGGGATCGCAGCAAAATCACCACCTGGCGCCGACACCGGCCACTCGGACGCAGTGGGCGGCCGAAGGCAATCGCCTCGTCGACGCAGAGAAGTCGAGTGGTTCTTCAGAACGTGTCTTTGCCTACCACCCTCCCCGTCAACATCACTGGAAATGGGATGTATCGGTTGGATTACGGTCCTGTTCCCAGCGACTTCGGTGCACCCAAGCCATTCCATCCCTTCGGTGTGGTCTTCGACTTCCCACTGTGGGCCCACTTCGATATCTTCACCGGCGCCAACTCATCTGTGATGAGTCTGAATGGAGCGTGGTACTACCAAGTTGAAGCGAAAGTGTCCGGGTTTATTGCTCCGTATCCAGGAATTCACTGGGTGGATCCACTCGTGGGCGCTGCCGATGTCCACCTGTGCGATCGGCAGAAAGCAGTAAGCGTCGCCGAACCAGGTTTCCGGACCAGTTAGATCCAAGCCGGCTCGATGATGGTTATCGGCCTTTCCCGCTCGCTGGAGCCTGGGCTGCGAACTCTACCGCTCCGGCACTTGATGGCACTGACGCTCTAACCTCTCATTGCTGTTGGTCCAGAAGCCTTGCAGCTGATCAGGGAGGTAGGCCATGAGCCGTTCAGCGCTCATTCACGTCGGGGCGCATCAGACGGGGACGACCTCTTTGCAGACCCTGTTCACTCGTCACCGCACCGAGTTGCGGAGCCACGGGATCCTCTATCCGAAAACAGGAGTGATCAGTAGTCCCGATGCAATCGAGAACCAGACCAATTTGGCTTGGGAGCTGCTCGGCCACATCTACTTCGATCCCATATTCGGATCCTTGGACCAGCTAGCCGCCGAAATTGGGATCTCGGACTGCCCCAAGGTGCTGCTCTCCTCTGAGGAGTTCGCCTGTCTCTTTGGCCAACCCGAGCAGTTGGGCCGTCTCAAGGAATGCCTCGAATGGGCCGGTTACAACCCGCGAATCGCCTTGGTGTTGCGAGAACCCGCCGAGATCGCTGCATCGCTGTACCTCACACTGGTGAGCTACGGGCTTAACCTCACCTTCACCGAGTACTCCCGGAGAGCGGCCGAAGACGGGAGCATCACCATCAGACAGAACACCTACTGCTTCGACAATGCTGTGTTGGAGGGCTCTTTTGTCGAGGTGTTCGGCAGGGATGCAGTGACTTGCGTGCAATATGACCCGGCCGACGCTGTAAGGCCCGTGATTAGCGCATTCGACTGGTTTTTCGGTGAGGCCTTGTGCGGTGCCGAACTCGACATTCGGGTCAATACCTCCGCAAACCGGGCCGACGAGCTCCGGAAAATGATTCGGGCCGGCGAATCGGTGATCACCGAGCTCAAAGTCCAGATCGAGCACCTGCAAGAGGAGGCTCGTTTTTTGCGGAATCAGCTGAGCGCCTCCGAGCGGCGCTTCAGCCGCCGGGCCGAGCGCAGGATCCGTGCTGCCCTCCAGCCGTTCTGGCCACGCTGACCCTTTCATTCGTATTCGGTAAGGCTGGGGACGGGTGTCGGCAACACCGAAGGGGCCTCTGTTACCTTTTGTGCGGCCTGTGGCTCGACCGCCTTTTGGTTCTCCGATGGCGAAGCCAGGATCCTTCGAATTCCTGCGGACAGCAACGCGGCAGCGGGCTGACTGTTCCCGCCATGGAGTTCTGCACGGAGGTGCGCCACGAATGGGTACCAACTCGGCGAGGAGAGGATGGTCAGGCGGCAGCGATTTGGTCGTGCAAGTCATCCACATGCCCGGAAGTACCGGTAGGCCACGGTCGATAAGCGATCCGCTCTCGGGGTCACGGGCACCCTGGGCGGTCGAAGATAACGCCGCCCACCATCGTCACGGGACCTTGGCCAGGGCCTGATCGATGAATCCCTCGGATGTTGGGGTATCCAGAGGAGCGAGTCCACCGAACCCTAGGTACATCACGTAATCACCCTTCGTGACGAGGCCAAATCCATAGGCTGCGCTGATGCCGCTGATTCTGAGCGAGGCCAGCCAGGCGACGCTTTGTTCGCCAACTCGCAACTGCATGCCGGCGTGGATCACCTACCCGGCGATTGAGGGCACCCAGCCACCATCCAACCATTAGCTATCAGGATCAGGGGGAACTTGCTCGGCAAAATGGCGCGCAAGACGGGAGACGATTTGTTGCTGTTCATTTGCCCGTGAAACGTTGATCAGGACGATCATCGCTCGACCCGAATGGGGGGCGAGTCCCAGAAAGGACGAATATCCACCGGTCTGGCCGTTGTGCCAGATCATTTTTCGGTTGGTCCCAGGGTCCGATTCGATCACCCAGAACATGCCACTCGCCCGGTTGGGCCCGCCGGTTGCAACACCTTCTATGGGTGTCAACGAGCCACTTCCCGGCGCCGAGCCGTCCATCAGGGCCACGGCGAGTCTGGCCATGTCGCGGAGCGTACTGATAACGCCGCCCGCCGGCGCAAAGCCACCCATGGTGGTCCACGGCGGACGCCGGCGACCCATCGATGACCAGCCTGGCGGGGCCGACTGTTGTGGGCTTGCCACGACAGAGCCGGTCATCCCTAGCGGAGCAAAGATCCTCTCGGTTATCAAAGGCCCGTAGTCGGCGCCCGCACTCAGAGCAAGGATCTGTCCGAGGACGGCGCCGCCCAGGTTTGAGTACCTGAATTCTCCCCGGCCCCGGAGCCGTTGGCGAGCGGCCGCCCTCAGCACGCCCGAAGCCGTCATTCCCCGATAGGGGTGCGTTCCCAGCAAGAGGAACCGTGCCCCCCGGAGAAATGTGAACAGACCCCGAGGCATCCGTGGTAGGCCGGAGGTGTGGGTGCACAACTCCTTGAGGGAGATGGAGCCGAACTGGGTCCCCTCATCGCCCGGGAGCAGGTCGCCGATCGTGGTGTCCAATGAGACTTCGCCGCGATCGATGGCGTCGGCAAGCAACATGCCGGTCAGCCCCTTCGTGATCGAACCGACCTCGAAGCGTGTCTCGGGCTCTGCGTCGATGAAGGCGAACCTGGTGTTCGGCGAGGCGGCGAGATCGACCAGGGCGGCGGCGGTCCTTCTCGCCCGCCGCCCGGCAAGCGCCATCAGGTCAGCCGCAAGGTCACGATCATCCTGGGCATCAGGTCGGTGTTCTACCACGGCCCGAATCTTATGAACCTTCCAACCCGAGCACGTTGGCTTCTGCATTGCCTCCCGATTGGAGCCTGGTGAATGGCTACCTCATTGGACCGTACAGCTGTCTCTTCGCGGCGAATCTCAACGATGCTGATATGAGCGGAGTTGACGTCGAGGATTCCGACCTGTCCTTTGCCAACTTCTCGGGCGCGGCCCTCACTGATGCCGATTTCGACAGTGCTGGTCTCGTCGGGGCGAACCTTGACGGTGCCAACCTCGGCGGCGCGGAACTCGTCAATGTCAGCTGGAGCAACACCACCTGCCCTGACGGTACCGATAGCAATGACGACGAAGGGCCCGGCGTCAACAACCTCGGTTGACATGAACGGAGATTCTGGGTCCCAAGAACCTGGTTCACGCTGCCGACTCGGTGCGGCACGGGCGCCGTGTGCTGAAGGGGTCAAACGCCCTTCCGACTCACTGGTTTCCCCTGGGGCAATGGCCGGTCGGTGGTCGCGGCCTCAGCGTCTCGGAATCCGCCTGTCAACGTCTTGGCAACGGAAGTGACTGGAACTCGTTGTCAGCGAACGTCGGGACCTCATAAATGGCGGCGATCCAGAGATCGAGATAGTGAGCACCTGGCGTTAGGCGGAACAGAACGTGCTCCACCAATCCGGTGATCTGAGCACTCCGGTGTGGCGATCTGATGTGTCAGTTTAGGTTGACAAATCAGGATGTCAGTCTAAACTGACAGATATGGACATCGAGAATCTCGGCCTGAATCTTTCGTCGAATGACCCGGCAATTGGGCTTCGCGCCTCGTTGGCGCTACATCGCCTGGCTGAGAGGGTCGAAGCCAACCACGTCGCATCGGCGCGGGAAAAGGGCTGGTCGTGGCAGCAGATCGGAGATGCTTTGGGCATCACCCGCCAATCCGTGCACATCAAATACAACAAGGAGTCATCGTGACCACCGAATCCGTCGCGCCAGAGATGCTTCACCCCTGGGCCATCTATCTGCGGGCCAGTGAGGAGGCTCGTCGCCGAGGTGATCGCCGAACTGGCACCGATCACGTCTTGCTCGCCTTGTTCGAGGACCCCTCGATCGACGTCGTGTTGGGCGTGAACCTGCATCAGGCTCGCCAGGCCCTTGAATCGCTCGATCAGGAAGCCCTGGGCGCTCTGGGCCTGGGTCCGGCACCGACGCTCCCGAACTGCCGATCCGCGCCGTGCCGAAGAAGCCGAGGATCAGAGACGTCGCGCAAAAAGATCGCCTCCGCATGACGCCCGCGGCAAAGAAACTGCTTCAGGGAGCGGTCAAGCCCAACCGCCGGAAGACTCAGGTCACGGCCCAGCAGGTGCTAGCCCAGATCCTCGCTCTCCAACCACCAGATCCTGCGGCGGTGCTGCTGGGCGCTCTCGGCGTGGACACGTCGGAGGTTCGGCGCAGATTGGATGCGGCCACGCCCGACAGCTGAGTCCCCAGCGCATTCACGACTTCGAGCGATGGTCGGATCGGGCCGTTCCAGGCGAGCCCGACAGTCGCAAGCACGTGATCCCAGATGACGGCTCTTGGCTGCCCGGATACCAAGCCATCGGCTTTCAGATCGTGAAGTGGGACCGCATTTGTCGGCAACGTTCGAGTACGTGAAGTGTCCCATTTTGACGCCTCCATACCCGAGTGGACCATGAACTCGGAGTGCCGTTCATGGGCAGTCAGCTGGGAGAGATCACTGGTCGCTTGATTGCGTACGAACGGCCGGTGATCTGGAGTCAGGTGTCCGGCCGCCATCAGCTCAACAACCAACGGTATCCACGGCCAGTAGCATGAGGAGGTGCCTACCGACGTGCCACCTGCGGGTTGGTATCCCGACCCGGGCGACAGCATCTACTTCCGCTACTGGAACGGAGCGGCTTGGACCGAGCATCGTTCCACGGCCATAGGTTCACCGCCGAAACAGCAACGTGGTGGGGGACCGACGGGGAAGCAACTCCTTCGGGCGTCATTCGGCTTGTTCCGTCAAAACCGGGAAATGATTTGGCTCCCAGTGCTGTCAGGCATTGTGTCGGCGGTGGCGTTCTTGGCTGTTTCGGGAGCAATCGCTCTTCCGCTCATCAGGGCATTCGGCCACTCGCCGTGGGAGGTGCTCTACCTCCTCCCGGGCATCATGGCATCGACCTTCGTTGGCGTCTACTTCAACGTTGCGCTGGTCTTTGCGGCTAACGAGCAGATCGAGGGGCGGAAGATCACTGTCCGCAACGCATTGGCCATGGCATGGTCCCGCCGCCGGGTCGTCTTCACCTGGGCTCTCCTTTCCGCCGTGGTCGGTACGATCATCCAAGCCGTTGAGAGCCGTCTCGGCATCTTCGGGAGATTGCTCGGTGTTCTTGGCGGGTTGGCGTGGGCTGTAGCGACGTTCCTGGTTGCTCCCGTGCTGGCCTTTGAGGATGTTGGACCTATCGAGGCGCTCAAGCACTCTTCCCACCTCATCAAGACCACATTTGGGACTATCGCTCGGGGAGCCCTCCGATTCGGCATGTTCTTCGTAGGGTGGATTTTGCTCGCGGCAGCGGTCGTCGTCGCTGGCGTTGTCACCGCTGCGGCTGGCGCACCGCTGATCGGCGTCCCCATCGCCGTGGTGGGTGTAATCGGGGTTTTCGTGATCTCCATGTACCTGGCAGCAGCGGGCATGTACATGCGCACGATCCTGTATCGCTACGCCACACACAAGCCATTACCCGATCTGGGCTTGGATCTCTCTCGCACATTCGATCGCTGAGCCATGAATGGGAGAGCGTCCACATCCCGTTGTCAGGGGACGGCCAGTGAATCCGCAAGCTGCTCGGTCAGCAGCTCGAGGGAGCTGTGCAGCTGGGCGAAGCGCCGCGGCCCGAGGATCTCTGCGATCCGCAGCTGCGCCGCCCCCGCCTCGGCGTAGATTGTCTGCTCGATCCGCCTTCCCTTGGCAGTGAGTCGGATCACGCGAGCCCTTCCGTCGACCGAATCGGGCACGCGCAATAGGTAACCGTGTCCTTCCAGGTGCCCGAGCAGGTCGTTGACCGACTGTTTCGTGATCCCCGCCCGGTCTGCAAGCTGGCTTGGACGTACTCCTTCGAGGCCCGGATAGCGCCAGAGCCCGACGTGCGCTGCGTTCAGATCGTCGAATCCTGCCGCAACGACGCCCGCATACAGCTGATCACGGACCCACTGCCAAACGACACGGAGCATGGCGCCGACGTACGGGCTTCGCTCGCCGTTGGGGTGGTCGCGAAGGAATCGCTTGACATAGTCGTAAGGTTACCATACGATCTAATCGTAAGGATACCTGACTATCTGATCCCGGACAGGTTCTAACTAGGAGGTGGTCGAAGTGACGACAGCAGTTGTTGACTCCCCCGAGAACGAACAAGCGCAGGCGTGGTGGTTCCTCGACACCTTGGTCGTTGAGCACCGCTGCGCACCCGAAATGGACACCGTCGTTCTCGAGATGACCTTGCCGGTCGGCTCGGCGCCCCCGCTGCACGTCCACGACGACCTCGACGACACCTGGTACATCCTCGAGGGCCAGATGGTCGTGCGCTGTGGCGACGAGCAGCTGGTCGTCGGAGCTGGGCACTGGGTCTCCATGCCCCGCGGCGTGCCGCACACGTTCCGAGTGGTCGGTGAGCACGAGGCGCGGATCCTGCTCGTGCACGACAACGCCAGCTTCCGTGATCTCATCCGCGACATCAGCACTCCAGCTACGGCGCGTGTCGTGCCGAGCCACCCAACGTTCCCGCCCATGGACGAACTGGCGCGCATCGCTGCGTCCCATGACCTCAGGCCAATCGGGCCTCCCATGAGCGCTGAAGACAGTGACATCGTCCTGGCCGGCGTGAGCTGATCCGCTGGCGATCCGGACGGGAACGAGATCGACCTGTACGTCGATAAATCGGACGCTTGCTTGGCCCGTTTGACCATCCTTGCTTTTGGCGCCAGTGCTCACCTGCGGGTGGCGGGGCTGGCAGATCAGAAGCCAGCGGAGGCGTACGCCGGTCGATGATGGGCCCCGTCCCGGTAATCGGGGAACTCCGCCCACTCCCCTCCGTGTGAGCTAGGTCAGGCAACCTGAGGTCGGATTAGGGCTGTTGGCTTCGGGTGTATCGGCCGAGCAATCAGCCAGGTTGCCCGATCGGTCAACGAGAAAATATTGCTTTCCGGGTGCCGACGCGATTCCGACGATCGGCCGCGATGGGTCTGTCACCCAAGAACCTAAAAACGGCGATCCGAAGGCAAAGACCCCACCGTCAGAAGCGGCAAGCCAGTAGCCCCCCGTCATCCGATCGGTAGCGATGCCGACTATCGGTTGAACCAGTTTGGTCCCAGCCATCGAACCGAGGAATGGCGACCCAAAATCGAAAACTCCTCCGTCGGCGGCGACCAGTCGGTAACCACCAGTGACCGGATTGGTGGCGATTCCGACAACGGGGGCGTTGAGAGGCTTTCCAGCCATCGACCCCTGGCAGACGGCGTCACCGAAAGCGAATACGCCTCCGTCAGCCGCTACCAGGTAATAGCCCCGATTGTCAGGAGTGGCAGCGATGCCCACGATCAGGGCGTTGAGGTGCATGGTTGCGGCTGAGCCGAGAATCCGGCGCTGCCAATGGCGAAGACACCCCCGTCTGCTCCAGAGCCAGTAGCCGGGTGAGTTGTTGCCGGCGGCTACGCCCACGATCGGGGCGTTGAGGTGCGCGGGTGGCGGCTCCGGATTGAGCGAGACTTGCCCCGTAGGGGTCGTGACAGTGGGAAACTCGACCCCGCAAGGTCCGGCAGCAGTAGCGAAACTGATCCCTACTGCTGGCCGCAGACCTGTCTCTAACGAGAAGCTGGTCGAAGGCATGCCTCAATGGGCGGCTGCACAACGGATGACGCAGTGCGGAGGGTAGCCGCTGAGGCGGTCGCCAAGCGACACGGTGCAAATGGCCAGGGCCAGCAGACCGACCTCTTTGAGGATGGTCATCTTCGACGGCCGCATACGTCGACGAAAGCTGGAACCGAAGCCGCTTTTCATGGCTCAACTCCTTCGAGGGCTGGCCTCTCGGATGATACCGAGGTGCGGGGTGGTGGGCTACCGAGGTGCGACTACACGGCTCATCCACGGGACCTGGACTGAAGAACATCGAAGAATATTCGGTCTCCGGAGACGCCCCGAGCGGCTTGAGTCGTCTCCTGACCAAGTCCACCGAGGAACCTCGCGCAGCGGATGAAGTTCGTCATCGGTCTCGGCATGTGAGTTCTGCATAGCAACGTTCGAGCCGAACTCCACATGTGATCGGACGGCCGCCCGGAAGTCCGGGTCGTCGGGAAGGTCTGCCGCATCCATCGCTGCCGCATAGAGTTCCACGAACCTTTGCCGTTGCTCATCAGTGATCTGAAGGTGTCGGTGGACACTGATCAAATGGGCGAACCCGAGTTCTTGGGTGAAGCGGTCGGGACCACCGAATGATTCGGCGGTGAAGGCGGTCGGATGATCAACATGTTGGGGCCGGCCCGCTCCGAAAAGTGGCTGGAGAAGCGGATCCTTGAGGACGCTGCTGTAGAATTTCTCTTCCAAGGCGATGGAGCACCTCCTCACCACCTGCGAATTCGTAGAGGGAAGGCGTCCTTCAATCGTACGGGCGACGGTGAATGCATCCGACAAGGGCGGCCCCGAGGCATGAGCCATCACCCCGACCCAGGTGATGGGGGGTACACGTTCTCTAACGAGCACCCGAACTATGAGTTGTCCACGAACTCAGCAACCTCCGAGTAACTGATGGTGGGCGACATCCGTACAGTCCCGTGACCGACTCACGGAGCTCGTCGGTGAAGAAGCTCTCGGCTGCCTTCTTCGAGTCCCAAAGGTAGAAGTTCATGGCTCGTTCCTGCTGCTCGTCCAAGGCGAAGACCTCGAAGCGCAGAGCCGGCAAGCATTCGAACGTTGTCCGAGCGTTGTTGGCCACGACCCTAGAACGATCGAAATCCCCGTCGTGGTCGAAGACCACACTGCCACCAACCATGGTGCTCCTTTCCTTGCGCCATCGGCCGATCTCGCACTGTTCGCCACTTGCGAGTTTCCGTATCTTGGAGCCGAGCGCATCCGGGATCGGTTCGTTGGAGGTCACAGAGCCGGTGATTAGGGTCACCCGCCCCGAGACTCGACGACCACCGGATGCCCTCGCCACTTCCTCGGGATACGCCGCTGCCACCCTCTTTCGGCGAGGACCATGTTCTCATGGCCGCTCGGTTCGACGTGGCTGAACTGTATTCCCTGCCCGCTGGGGCCAGCGAGCCTGAAGATCATCTGCCACGTCCAGTGATCGGGGGCTGACCGGATTCGCGTGGCCAGGGTTCATCCATCGCCGGTGCAGTTTTCCGGATAGAGATGTCCTTGGTGCATGACACCCACGCAGGGCTGCCCTGCACCGGGGCTTGCGGTTTCGCCGCAAGCGGCGACGGGGAGTGCCAGGGCTCCGACGATGATCACCCTCGCAACGATCCGGCGCATCTGGTCATTGTCGCCTGTATTCCAGGGACCCGGTGGTCTGGGGCAGTCTCGGCGACATGGGCAAAGGGGCTTCGTTTCACTAGTCGCGAGGTCAGGAACCGTGAGACGACCCTTGACGGGCCTCACATGCGGTCGCACCATTGAACAAGAGGCAGTAGCGACCTGCCCGGATGGACGATCGTCGAGAGCGCAAGGGAGAACGATGGCCATGGCGCGTGATCAACTTACCGAGGGTGGAATGCAAGGGGCTCAAGGCCGGCGGGGCTTTCCCCGCCTTAGGGGTGTGGTCCTAAGTGGCCTCGGTGCTATCGCCCTGCTGGCGGCGGCTTGTAGCTCGAACGGCAGTGCAACCTCGACGACGGCCACGACGTCGACTTCGTCCGGGTCTGCCAGAACCACTGCGATCGTGAAGGTGATGACCGTCCCCACGTACGGTGCCATTCTCACCGACAGCAGTGGGAAGCCGCTCTACACGCTCAGCGGCACTTGTACGGGTAGCTGCGCCTCGGCGTGGCCGGCTCTTACGGTTCCCGCGAGCACGAAGCCGACCGGCACTGGTGTGACCGGAACGCTCAGTACAGTGAAGCAAGCGGATGGCTCGTACCAGGTGACGTACAACGGCTCACCTGTCTATACCTTCGTGCAAGACTCGTCTGGCCACGTCACCGGGCAGGGCGTCGCTGGGTTCTCCGTCATAAAGCTCTCGGGTTCAGCGACTCCGACCGGTTCAACCACGAGCACCACGAGCGGCAGCGGGTACTGACGAAGCGCCGGTTCGGATGCGCTCTACAAGTGTCGGTCGGTGGCAGTGAGCTACAAACAAGCGAACGCCGGTCGATAATGGGCATCGAGTCGGTCGCTTGTACCGGTACTGTCCGTCGCTGGGCGACACGTTGAGCAGTATCTTGCACTCGTCGCAACGGAGAGCAGCAAAGATGAAATCGGGGTCGAAGAAATCGTGGTTGATCAGGTAGTGGTCGGCGTCGACATCGAAGCGGTCGCATGTGGTCCGTTGGGCTGGCGTTCCATCGACAATGGCGACGGCGTCCATCATGATCGGTCCCATCCTGAGGTGACTCCAGGTCTTCCACCCTTTCCGTCTGCGCCCATATGATGTGGCCGGTGGTGATGGTCACTCCATTCACACTGCGTGGACGGGGTCGCCAGTACAGGGCCGATGGGTTGGGGCCACGCCCGTAACGTGCCGGTCGAGAGCGGGGCATATCCGGCGTATTGGGATACCCAGATGCCCGTGGCGATTACATTCGCCGTGCAAACTAAAAGTGCAGGTCGGGGCCTCCTCAGGGTCCGGTGGACGTGGCGGTCTTTTTGCGCAAGCATTGGCTTTATAGGCGACGCGGATCGCCCGGTTCGTGTCCCAGTGAAAGGGAGGAACCATGTCGAAGGAAAGCAAGCCGAGCGTCGTGTTCGCGCACGGGCTTTGGGCTGATGGCTCGTGCTATAGCAAAGTCATTCCCGCGTTGATCGAGGATGGGCACGAGGTGGTGTCCACCCAGAACAGCCTGGACTCACTGGAGGGCGACGTGGCAGCAGTCACGCGCGCTCTGGGGCAGGTCAAGAGCCCGGCCATCCTGGTCGGTCACTCCTACGGCGGAACTGTCATCACAGCGGCTGGAACCGACGACCGCGTTGTGGGTCTGGTCTATATCTGCGCGCTCGCCCCGGACGACGACGAGACGTCGCAGAGCCTGCAGGAAAAGTTCCCCAAAACAGATGTCTTGGATCACGTCGAAGTCGTGGAAGGCCGTATCTGGTTGAAGCGCGAGGGCATCGGGTACTTCTGTGGCGACCTGTCGCCGAAGGAGCAGCAGCTCGTCTGGGCCACCCAGGGCGTCCCGGTTGTGGACCTGTTCAATCAGAAGATTCCTGGTGCCGCTTGGAAGTCGAAGCCGTGCGCGTACATCGTGGGGACGGAAGACCACACCGTTAATCCGGAACTGGAACGGTTCGTCGCGAAGCGGATGGGCGCTACAACGTATGAGGTTGCGAGCAGCCACGTTGCCATGCTCTCGAAGCCCGACGTGGTGATCGAGGCCATCCTCAAGCTCGCTGCGTCCGTTTGAGCGGTCGGGGGCTGTGAATGGAAATAACGCGGCCTCAGCCGGTGATCGGGGGCAGCCACCAATCTACGACGGTAATCATCCGTTGGCTGTCTCAGATGACTCCGAGGGCCTCGCCGAAGCTCGCCTCCAAGCGAAAAACATACTGTGGCAGCGGTTTCGCTCCGATCCCAATGTAATCGGGATAGGTCTAGGCTCGCGACGTAAGAGGGAAAGATACGGGCGTTCCGGCTGTGGTGGTCGGTGTTCTAAAAAAGCGCCCGAAGTCAAGGCTCCACCCAGATAGCGTCATCGCAAAGACGATGAGGGTGGGCGACCATGTAGTGGAAATCGACGTCATCCGGATGCCGCCGGCAAGGGCGGGGCCACTTCGCAGCGCTGAACCGGTGATCTGGGATAGACCGCTCCCGCTCGCTCACGCATTATGAGGCAGGGGCTTTATTAGTTAATGGGTGGGCGGTGCCACCCCTGAGTTCATCCTTGCCTTCAATCGTGCCGGTCGCGATGACCAGAGTTGCAAGGTCCGTCTTGACCGCCGATCTGCACGTAAAGACTCCGGGCACTACGCAGATACAGGCAAGTGTTTTTCTGGAGTGTTCTCAGTCGAACCCGACTCCATGCGACAGCGGTGCTCCTACTACAACCGATCCGCCACCGCCCTCCCCGCTCACCGTCAACGTGACGGTTCGTGCTTCGACGTCGTCGTGATGGGCGGATGCATAACCGACGGTATGGGAGACACAGGGCCCCAGCAAGAGGGATCCATGGTCAAAGGCCCCCCGGATCGAGATTGCCCAGCTGGGCATCATGAAAGAACACGATGCAGAGGACGACAAGCAGGAACATCCCGATGGAGAGTGAGAGGACGAGAATGACTGTCCATCGTCTAGGTGGTGCGGAGGAGGTGGACGCAGCAAGGCGCTCACGAACGTAAACCGCGACATCGGCGATACCGAGGGCCACGCTGAGCGGCATCAGCCAGAAGAGCAGTGCGGACACGATGGAGGGGAACACAAGCAAAAACCAGACCAGCGACAATGCGTTCAAGGCAAATGTGGAGGCACCGATCCATATCGCCCAGATCACAACTGGTCGCGGCATTCTTCGACCAGGTATCGGAGCTGCTTCCATGCGCCCGGACCCGAGGGTCATAGATACCACGCCGGAGAGCAGTAGGAAAGCACATACGGCCACAAGCGGCACGAGCACAGGACCGAGCCGGTCGGATGCATCATTTTCTCATTATCGGCCCGAGTAAATGGAGGCTGAAGCTGGCTAGTCCGGAAGTACCGCTCAGTCGCCTCGCGTCATCACGACGGGGACGCCAGTTGGTGCTCGGCAACCTTAGGTCGAACTGCCCCGACGGCGACTCGCGAGCGGGTTCCGTGCCAGCTTCCGGCTCCCAGTCAGATAGCCGCCGCCAAGCTGGGGATCAGGGATAGGTCGATGCCGGAGAGTCCGAGGCTTTTGGGGTGTTTTGATGGGGATTTTGACGAAGCACAGCCGCCGTGAGTTCCTCAACAATGTCGTCGCTTGGCGTCGAAGTCGTATCGAACGTCCAATGCGCAGGAAGTGCGTCCAGCAGTGGGCCGATCCGGTCATAGCTCATTCGAAGAAAATCGGGGTCCCTCGATATTTGGCGGTTACGGTCCGCAGCGACTCGCTCAAGTGCTGCCTCGTAGGTAGTGGTCAGTCGAACGTAGGAGACCTGAGTTGCCGGAGGAATGTTGTTTAGAATGGCCTCCATCGCTCCTGGCTCGAATAGTGGCCCGTGGGCTATTACGTCAACGCCTTGAGCAAGCCAGGCGGCAATGTGCTTTCCAAAGGCGACCTGTGCGTTACGAAAGCGGTCCGCGGTGAGTTCGGTCCAGTTGCCTGACGCCTCTACGGCTTCGTCGAGGTCGAGAACAGCAACTTCTTGGCCTTCGTCACGGAGTCTCGCTCCGACTGCCCCAGCGAGCGTCGATTTGCCCGAGGCGACGGGACCGACGATTACGATCAAGCACTGCACACGGCGATTATCGCAGCATCCGTCATCCGACAACTCCTTCGAGCGCTGGCCTCTCGGATGATACCGAGGTGCGGGGTCGCGTGCCCCGTAGGTGCCGGTCGCAGACATAAGCTCCACCGAGCCGGTGTTCAGGGGCAGGCCGCTCGGAACTGCGCGAAGCTCTATTTGTGCAACGAAACGTACGGGTCGTGGCTTATGGGTGTGCGATGGCCGTCGACCTCGCCTCTCGGGGTCGCTGGCTGCGGCAGCTCGCCTTCCGTTTCGCCCGCCATCTCGACCACTCTGACGGCCATCGCTGGACGACACCGGCAAGGAGGACATCATGCCCCGCATCACTCTCACCAGGGGGATCTGGCGGATAACTAAGCAGGGGATCACCGTATTCACTGTTGCTGCTCTGACGATGCTGGTTGCGGGCACCGTCATCCTCCTCGAACAGTCGACTGTGGGGGCTTCCGCACCCTCGCCCACCGCCTACGTCGCCAATTCCGGCACCAATACCGTGACTCCGATCAACACGTCCACCAACACGGCAGAGTCACCGATCACCGTGGGGAACGCCGCCTGGCGCCATCGCCGTCACCCCCAACGGAAAGACCGCCTATGTCTCCAATAGCAGCAGTGGCACGGTGACTCCTATCGACACGACCACCAACATTGCCGGGACACCGATCACCGTCGGGTCGTTCCCCGATGCCATCGCCATCACTCCCAATGGACAGACCGCCTATGTCGTCAGCGCTGGTAACCACACCGTAATCCCGATAGACACGGCCACCGACGTCGCCGGGACGCCCATCTCCGTGGGGACCGCACCTGGGGCCATCGCCATCACTCCCAACGGACGGACCGCCTATGTCGTCAGCGTCGGCACTCACGCCGTGACCCCGATAGATACGACCACCAAGATCGCCGGGACGCCGATCACCGTGGGCAGCGCACCTGGAGGCATCGCCGTCACCCCCAATGGACAGACTGCCTACGTGACCAACGAGGGAAGTGGCACCGTGACCCCCATCAAGACGGCCGACAACACGGCTGGGACGCCGATCTCCGTGGGGACCGATCCGGTCGGGATCGCCGTTACCCCCAACGGGAAGACGGCTTATGTCGCCAATAGCAGCAGTGGCACGGTGACTCCCATCGACACGACCACCAACCTGGCCGGCACGCCGATCACCGTGGGCACTGGCCCGGAAGGCATCGCCGTCACTCCCAACGGCGAGACCGCTTATGTCACCAATAGCAGCAGCGGCACGGTGACTCCCATCGACACGACCACCGACCTGGCCGGCGCGCCGATCACCGTGGGCACTGGCCCGGAAGGCATCGCCGTCACTCCCGACCAGGCGCCGACCGCTGCCTTCAGCGCGACCCCCGGTCCTGCTGGCTCGGCGACATCGTTCAATGCCTCGGCCTCTTCCAGCCCGGTGGGCACCATCGCCTCCTACACCTGGAACTTCGGTGACGGGAGCGCGCCCTCTACGACTTCCAGCTCCACCATCACCCATACCTATGCCAGTGCCGGCTCCTACACCGTGACCCTGACCGTGACCAACTCACAAGGGACGTCGACCTCCCAGGTCTTCACTGGACAGACGGTGTCCAACAACGGGGGGCCTTCGGCAACCACCAGCCAGTCGGTGACAACCACCCAGTCGGGGACAACCACCCAGCCGCCACCGAATCATTCTTCAGGCTACGACCTGGTGGGGACCGATGGCGGGGTTTTCGTCTTCCCCACCGACCAGCCCAGTGGCTTCTTCGGATCTCTTCCCGGCTTGGGAATCCACGTCAACAACATCGTGGGGATGGTCCCGACCCGCGCCCACAGCGGCTACTTCTTGGTGGGCTCCGACGGTGGGGTGTTCGCCTTCAATGCTCCCTTCGCCAATTCGCTTCCCGGTATCGGGGTCCACGTCAATGACATCGTGGGCATCGTGGCTACTTCCAATGGCCAGGGCTACTGGCTGGTTGGTCGAGACGGTGGGGTGTTCGCCTTCAACGCACCTTTCCTCAACTCACTGCCAGGGATGGGAGTGCATGTGGACGACATCATCGGTATGGCGGCAGCTCCGAACGGGGCAGGCTATTGGCTGATCGGATCCGGCGGTACCGTGTACAACTTCGGTGTCCCCAACTTTGGTTCGGCCGCTGGGACATCTTCTCCGGTCAGCGCTATCCAATCCACACCCGATGGCGGAGGCTACTGGATCGTTACCCAGAACGGATCGGTGTACGGATTCGGCGACGCCCAATACCATGGGAGCCTTCCAAGCATTGGAGTTTCTCCCAATCACCCGGTGATCGGCATCGTACCCACCGTCGATAACCGTGGCTACTGGCTGATTGGCTCCGACGGCGGCATCTTCGCTTTCGGTGATGCCCCCTTTGACGACTCGCTCCCAGGCCTCGGCGTCTCCGTCAGCAATATCACCGGAGCCGTGCCCACCGAGGTCGGCTGATCACGGGCCCCGGAGGCTCTGTGTAGCGGTTGTCCCGTACGCCCGCATGTGCCGTTCATGGACAGTTAGCCGCTCGCAAGCGCACGCCGGTCAAAAAGGCTCCCCGAGCCGGTGTTCAGGGTCACCCTCTTCGTTCAACCGCAGTGGATGACTTCAGTCAAGTACCAACCCGGGGCGGCGGCCGGGGCCACGGTGAACACGGCCTCCCCTGGCGGATAGTTCATCGGGTTGGGATGGGTCGTCGAGGAGTCCGACGTTTTGATGTCATGGGTGAAGTAACACGTGTAGTCACCTGCAGGATTCTGGGAGCAGCGGTCGAACCGGAGGTTCACCATCTGCGCTGCCATCGAGTCCATTTGTTCGCGTCCCGCAGGGTCGGTGACGTAGTCGATTTCCTGGACATTGCCCGAGTTCCACGCGGTTGCGAGATAGTGCATTGCAACATCGGGTGTGGCGAAGTGAGGACTGCCTACCGCCGAGCACACGCTGTTGACCGGGACCGTATCTGAAGTGCCAGAAGTGCTTGACAGGGGACAGGACGTAGTCGTTGTCGCGGCAATGCTTGTCGTTGTTTGCAGTGCATCCGGGGTTGTCGAGGCAGCACTGCCGCACGCCGCGACTCAGAAGCCCAGTCGCGGCGACGGCCGCTGCGCAGAGGCTTCGGCGATGTCTCACTCCCAAAGCGTAGCCAGGACCTGGTGCGTCGGAGCCGACCAAATGGCTGAGGGACACCCAGTTGATCGCTGGGCTCCTCCCATCCGGCGTTATCGGACGCTGACAGCGACGACGCAGCTACTAGGAGCTGGGGCCTTCGGTAACGGGCCGTGCCGGCTGTACTTACGGCCGCTGGCATCATTGAATACATGTCCGACCCACCCCCGGAGCCTCGGGAGGTAGTCCGGCTCGGCTACGACCAGCTGTCCGCAAGCTATCGCTCTGACGACGCCGACCCTGAGGAGTACCGAGGCTGGACCGACGAGCTGCTGGGAGCACTATCGCTAGGTAGCCGAGTGCTCGATGTTGGCTGCGGCAATGGCGTCCCAATGGCCAGGCGCCTTGTGGAGGGCTGCCACCAAGTCACCGGTCTCGACATCAGTGAGCGGCAGATAGAGCGTGCTCGCAAGCTGGTTCCGGGTGCGACATTTCTTGTTTCGGACATGGGTCGTCGGATTTGGGAGCCAGCATCATTTGATGCAGTCATCGTTCTTTATTCACTCATTCATGTGCCGCTTGCAATCTAACCGTCCGTGGTTGAGCAGATCGCCGATTTTTTGGTTGACGGAGGGATTCCCTTGGCCACCGTGGGCTGGGAAGCATGGACGGGCACTGACGAAGACTGGCTTGGAAGTGGCGTGAACATGTGGTGGAGCCAATCCGACCAAGCGACGTACCGAACCTGGTTGGAGGCTGCGGACCTAGAGGTCATTGAAAGCAGATTCGTCCCGGACGGCGAGAGCGGCCATGCGCTCTTCTGGGCACGACGCCGATGCCGCATGTGAATATCCCCGAGCCGCTGTCGTGGACGAGGTGAGGCGGGCGCGAATCGCGGACGACCCTACAAGCGAAAGGCGACATCCAACTGGATTACGGAGTGACGTGGTAACTGACCACCGTCAACGCCCCGGCGCTGGTACGACAAGCCGTCCCCGACACCGAATCACCCACATGGAGAAGGTGCGCCGCGCTTCCGGTCACGCTGGTAACAACATCTGAGGCGTCGTACTCGGTCGAACCTAAGGGGCATTCCCCTCGGCCGGGGGTGGTGACAGAACCAGAGAACGAAACCGAACCAGGGTGCTTGCCACTCCAGCTAATAGTCCCGCCGGTCGCAAGTGAGGTGCCTACGGCATTTCCGTTAGCCCAGGGGGTATGACACCCTCTGAAATGAAGGGTCCCCGTGAGCGACCCAGTGACCTTGGCGCAGGTGATCGGAGATGACGCTCCGGCCGTGCTCGATGTTCCGACGATCCCCACCGTAGCCGCCGACATCGGAATCGCCAGCGCTGCCGCTGCCACCATGATCCTTCGCATTGTTACCCCCTTGTTCGGCATGCATCATCTGCCGTATTGGCTTGCATTGAACTCTACCGAGATGGTGTTAGGGATCTATTAGGCTCCCTCGTCGGAAAGAATCAGAACTCATTCCAACCGGGACAGCTCTCGTCTGGTTACCCCACGCCCGCAGTACAGGTCAGCAACAGTCATTAGCGACCCCTCGTTCCCGGTGGTAGGGGGCGGTGCAAACCGTCCTCCCACCGTGAATGCAGAGGTTGGAGGTCCTGTAGCCTTGAGAAGTGCCTAGTAAAGACCAGGGTGGCGGCCGCCCGAGCTGTCTATGACACGGCGGCACGGACGTATGTCCAGTTGGTGGGCACGGACATCAGCGCAGCGACCGAATGTCCCGTTGACCGGTCGCTGCTCGTGGCCTTCATCGAGCTGATCAAGCGGCAAGCCATCAGTCGAGTTGCCGATGTTGGTTGCGGACCAGGCCGAGTGGCGGCCTTCATGGCTGATCATGGTCTCGACGTCATCGGCGTGGACGTGTCCCAAGAGATGCTCGGGATCGCCAGCACTGCACATCCGCAGATCGAGTTCGAAGAGGGCCAACTCGATGCGCTTCCCATCTCATCGGGGGTGCTCGCTGGTGCGGTCTGCTGGTACTCGATTATCTATACACCTCCGGATCGGCTGGTCGTGTCGTTCGACGAACTTGCGAGGGTCTTGATGCCGGGTGGCTATTTGCTCCTAGCGTTTCAGGCGGAGGGTGAGCCAGTACACCGAGAAGATGCTTTCGGCACCCACCTGCCGCTCACCAGCTACAGGCACGGCGTAAAAGATGTTGCCGACTGTCTAGAGGACACAGGTTTCAAGATCTCCACCACGGCCCTCAGGGCACCCGAACTGGAGCACGAGACACCTCGCAAGGATTCGTCATCGCCACTGGCCCACTCTCGTAACCGAGAAGCTGTGGCTCCTCGAACCGGTTTTCTGGGTCTGCTTAGAGGTAAGGAACCTGCTTGCCGTTGGGACCAGGTGGGTTGATTGCGTCAAGCCCCAGAACTACAGCAATCACCGTGAAGATTGCCGCCAGGGCAGCGCCATAGCCACCCCAAAGGATGAGGACCAGGAACGTGCCCCATCCGACCACAAAAGCTGTGGTTCGCCTGGCACTGGTTGCGAGGGTCTCGCCAGGCAAGATGACCAAACGCTTTGCTCGCCTACCAAAGCCCGCTTTGCCCTCGTAGCTGCGACCATCGCATCCACTCCTTTGATAACGGGCTATCGTCCCCGCCCCCGATGTGGCGATTAACCACGGCGAATAACCGCCCGCTCCCGGTGTTTAGGGACACGGGCTCCATCCCCTTGGGCTACCGTCGTCACACGCCGCTTCGCTAGGGGGCTTCTATGCCTGAGATGCCTGAGGTGCCGATAATCGCTCACGTGACTCTCACGGTCAGGGATCTGGACCGCAGTATCTCGTGGTACGAGCGACTGTTCGACGACAAGATACTTCGTGGACGACACTCCTGGCCCATTTCGGCGAGCTGTCTTGCGTGTCGGTGGTCAAACCCTCGTCGGGCTACATCAGTTTCCCGACTTGACTGAGGGCGAACTATTCAATGAGCGTCGAGTTGGTCTGGACCACTTTGCCTTTGCCTGTAGCGGTCGAGGCGATCTTGAAGCGTGGGAGATCCGGTTGGAAGAGCTCGGCATCGCCAATGGCGGCATCGTCGATGCCAGTTATGGTTGGGACTGTCCTTCCGTGATCCCGACAACATCGCATTGAGTTCTTCGCCCCACCCTCATAGACATCGTGTGGGGTATCCCACTAAACCGGTGGTCGGGGGGCTTCTGCCGTGTCGATAATGACCACTGAACCGGTGATCGGTGGCAGTCCTCACTTGAGTGTTTCCTATGGTGGATCAGGATTCCCACGGAGCGGCACGGGTGGCTTCATGGGTCGGCCACGCTGACAGTGCCGGAAGTGGTGGAGTTGCTTCAGGTGCTCTATCGATCTGGATCGACCATCGGTGAACCACGGCTGCTGCTATCGAGTTGGCCGCTGTCTGCAGATCGAGAACTCCCGAGTCGACCTCCGCGTCGTACCGCACACCCGTATGTACCGAGGTCGCCTGCTGACGAGCCGTACCCCAGGATCGGTCGCCTCGCTCCAGTTCCCTCGACGCCGCGATGTCCGGAGCGCATCGCACTCCCACCCAGAGCACATCGAGGTCCCGAAGCGCGGCATCCCACCGTCCCTGATCTGCTGCACCTTCCAGAGTGACCTCATCAAGGATGAGGTCAAGGCCACTACGGGCGAGAGTAGCGACAGCCTCCTGAAATGCCGAGTAGAGGTCTATAAACCGACGCCCACGAGTAATCACTCCTTCATGTACCGAAATACCCTCAGGATCGGAGACCATTTCGGCAGGCAGCATCCAGAGAAACAAGTCGATCCCGAGGAGGAGCCAAGGTCCATTGAGCATAGATTGGAGCTTCCGTCCCAAGGTTGTCTTGCCTGCACTCGAACCACCGTTGAGGATGAGGACTCGACCAGGCTGCAGGTCGCTCTGCACACTCCAAAGGATGCCAGAAAATCCCAGGATCGGGTTGGCCTCAAACCGGCGTTTGGGGGCAGGTGACACGGTCGGAAGCAGTGGTCACGGGTCCTGGCTAGTCTGCTGTCAACCGCCGTGACGATTCCAAGCCCCACCCAAAATGAAGGAGGGGGCACATGAGCCCAACTATGGATCAGACCGATCGTTGGTTCATGCCGGTGGTGCGCATCGTTCTTACGTTGTTCGCACCGGTGTTGCTTGCGGTAACAGCCGTGACCGTTGTGGGCAGCATGCCCGCAGGTGCTCATCCTGCCCCGATCAAGAAACCCGGAGCTCCTACAGCGGTCATTGCAACCGCTCTCAGCGGGGGTGCAACGGTGTCATGGACGGCACCGGTTTCTGACGGCGGTTCCCCCATCACGGGCTACACCGTGACCGCCTTGCACGGTGGCCAGACCTGTACAACCGCCGGGGCCACCATGTGCACGGTCAGCGGACTCACCAATGGGCATCGTTATGAGATCAAAGTCCGAGCATCCAACACCGAAGGTGAGGGTCACGCTTCGAGACGAGTCCAAGTGACGCCGCTTCCGACTGTGTCTTTTGTCTCCACAGGTGAGATCTTCCCTGGGACGATTGCCGTGCCCGTTACGTTGAGTCAATCCTCACCGAGGACGGTACGGGTTAGCTTTGCGACTGCCAACGGCCCTAGTGGTGGGACCTACATGTCGTGGTTCATCGGTGACGCCGCCGCATTCAGTCCGAGCTCGGGCACGGTCACATTCGCTCCCGGCCAGATGACCGCGACGGTCTCGTTCTCCGTGTACACCCCCGATCCCGGTGGCTGTCCACCTGCTGTACCCGCGAACGATTGCTTTCCCGGAATGACCGTCACCCTCTCCAGCCCAGTGAACGCGCTGCTCGGTGTTGTGTCATCCACAAACGTGGGCTACGAGGGCAGTTAGCAAACCGCGATCAGCTTCTGCGTCCCCACGCGGATAACACGACCCTGAGCCGGTGGTAGGGGATGGCCGTGCAGCGTCGGATAGCAGTCGGATACTCCGCCCGTCCTAGCCCCGAGGTGCGAAGAACTCGAGTGCGATGTTGTCGGGGTCTCGAAATGACAATGCCGAGTAGGAAGGTGCGTCCACGATGCCACCGTTGGGGATGCCGAGCTCGTTCAGGCGGATTTCCCACGCTTTTAACTCATCGCGGTTGGCACAGCCGAATGCCAGATGATCGAGACCCGGCTGGCGCTCGTTGAACGGCTGAGTGCTGTTCAAATCAGGGAACTGAGTAAGACCGAGGATTGTGTCGCTCGTAAGCCAAGCGACACGCTTGAAAGGACCTGTGTCCTCGTCAAGGATCGGGTCCGAGCCGAACAGAGCCTTGTACCAAGGCACACTCCGTTCGAGGCTCGTAACCGTTAGCGCCACGTGAGTAATCGCAGGGAACTCTGGCATGTCTTTTCGGCACCTCGTGAAGGCGGCGAATGCCGCGTCTTTTGGCTGGCAACTCTCTGGGAGTAGAAGCTATCTGGCAGCACAAGTCCCCGCGCTAATTGTGGACCCAGTTCCGGTGATGTGGGGCACCCCTTATTGAGGTGATCTGACAAACGGACGGTCCCGAGATTTGACCTTGTTCAGCCAATCGAAGCTGTCAGCCTGGGGCTTTTCGCGAGCGTCTGGAGTACTACGCAGTACCGCTCGGTCAGGCGCAGCAACGTGGCGAGTTGCTCCTCTGAGGCGTCACTCTGGAGATCGAAGGACAAGCGAATATCCGAGAATCCGACCGGAGCGGACTTGTCGACGCCCAGCGTCCCCCGAAAGTCCAAGTCGCCTTCGGCTCTGACCGTGCCGACTACACTAATGCCAAGCGCAGTAGCCACTGAGCACATCGTCACCCCCGCACAGGCGGCGAGGGCCTGGAGCAACATGTCTCCGGAACAAGCCCGAGAGCCATCGCCCCCTGTGGCTGGATGAAGCCCAGCTTCTACCAGTGCCCGACCTGTCTGCACCGAGCACGAGAGGTCGTCACCAAGTTGGCCTTCAGCTTTCAAGGTCACTACCGCAGCTTTCGGCTGTTCCCGATATCGCTCCTTGATGGGAGCCTGCATCGCCTTCAGCTCATCGCTGTTCATTGGGTCCCCGTTCGTCCATCATCTCGCACGATACCCGTACGGCCGAGAGACGGACCCGGGACAGGAGCGCCGGGTGAAAACCAGCGTCCCACCGAACCGGTAGTCAGGGGCACCACAGTCGTGGTACGCGAGTACCTCAGCGAAATCTTTCGAGGGGTTCCTCTAGGAATGCAACCACCTGGCCTGAACTGTCGCGAGCTTCGATCCGATAGGGTGCAAACGATTCGCTGCATACAATCCATATGCCGAAATGGCCATCGGCCCGCCTCGTACGGACATTGTCCCCTTGGTTGAAGGACAGCTCGGCAACGTCGGCTGCATGTCGACCGGTCGCGATAATGGCAGGTCGACCAGGTTCCGCTTCGAAGTTGAGCGTCGTTCCCGTCCGCATGATTGCGAAACGATCGGTGTACTCCAAAGACGGAGAAGATGCGAACGGGTCGAAATCGATCTTGGTTCCGACTGTCAGCCATTCGGAGGACTCCCAGCCCTCATCCTCGTGGAGATACACGCAGGTGAACCCCGACGGAAACGGATTCCCGTTTTCGTCCCGCAAGGATATTAGGAAGAGAACGATGGCACAGACGCCCGTCATCCAAAAGGCCAGCGGGACAGGATTCGACAAACTCAGAGTTGGTGGGAGCTCCGGTAAACCACCTCTCAAAACCGAAAGCCCTCCGGCCTGCATCCTCTAAGGATGGCGGGGTGGAAGCTCCTCGCTCGTCATCAACCCATTGTGGCAGCCTGAACCTGCATCCCGCTCCCGGTGATCGGGGGCACCCCCGGGGAGTGCACTCTCTCCCGACCTCAAGGATCCAAATCAGCTCCGAGTCGTGAGAGTGCCTGACGAACATCCTTGCTCGACTCAACCACCACGCCTTCTATTCCGGCCATCCGGGCCCCATCCACGTTCCCCGGAATGTCATCGAAGAACAAAATCTCCTGAGGCCGAAAGCCCATTCGACTCGCAACGAGGCGGAAGGCTTCAGGATCGGGCTTTCGGAATCCAAGATCGGATGAGACGAAGATGGATCGAAATGGTTCCAACTCGTCGGCGTAACGAACCTCCCATACGCTCTTGTGTGTTGGATTGGAGTTGGTAAAAGCGTAGATCGGAAGACGTCGTTGAGCGATGGAAAGCACCTCGGCCATACCGGGAACTGGACCTAGGTAGACATCACTCCACCCCTCAATGAAATCTTCGTCAGAGACATTGATTCCCAGGGACTGGCGCAAGGCGGCAAAGTAGTCGGATGCCTCGATCTCACCTCGTTCGTGTTGCTCGTAGGCTTGGTCGAGGGAGAACTTCTCCTCCAACAGTGCCGGATCACACTCTGCCCGAGCAGCCCAAAGTCTGAAGGCCCGTCCGAAGTCAAAGTCGATAACAACCCCACCGAGGTCGAAGAGCAAGGCACGAACCCTCTCGGGGTCGTGGATCGACGCATCGGTCATTCGTCCAGGTTCGCACATCCGTAACGCCACCTTCCCGGCGTTTAGGGATAGGCAGCGTTAGGTCTGCGACGTGGACTTTGTTCCAAGACCAAGACGCCTACAGGTCTGGACCAAGGCGTTGGCCTCGTCGACCGCTCGGAGTCCATTACCCGCTTTGGCGGCAGCTTCGAATGCTGCCACTTCCGTGTGAAGCTTGGCGTTGGCTGAACGGTGTACGGCTGCCGTCATCTCCTGCAACGGAGATTGGCTCGGATCGCTCTCGTTCCAGGTAATCGTCGCCGTTCCCTGCTTTGAAGCCATGACCGAAGCAATATCCTTGCAAGCAACTGAAGTGAGCTTCGCCTCTCTGCTGGGTGGTGCACTGGCTGTTGGGGAGCCACACGCTGCAATGGTGAGCGGACTGACTGCCAACAGCATCAATGCCCATCTCCGCATACGGTGACACTACCTCTGCTCTGGTGCCCGTGGCCCCTGGGACGTATTCGGTGATCAGCGCTACCCGTCCCGCTCTGATGGAGGTAGATCGGCGTAGTACGGAATCCGTGCCTGTCGGAGAGCGGGTGTCAATCGCTTGAGTACCCAGTCTGCACCACGTTGTTCGACGATCCAGAGGGCTTCGCATCCATCTCTCGTCCGAACGATGATGTCAGTGACTTGTTTTGGTTTGGAGGCGTGCTTGGTTACCAGGGGCTGAGTACCGAATGCCATGAGCGTCTGAGCTTCTGTACCGCCGAACTCTCGCTCGGTGACATCGACGCTGGTCACGCTGGCCAATAAGATGGAATGGGTAAGGCTCAACTCTCCATGACCGATCCTGCCGTCTTCAATCCAGAGGTGGCGTCCGTGTCGGCCCAGCTCTGGGTTGCCTCCACGGTATTCGCAGGTGACAGGAAAGCCGATCTTGACCTTCATCGCCTGGCCCTCGGGGTTCATGGGCACCTATCTAACAGGTCCGTCACTCGCTGGTGTCATCCCGCAGACCCGGTGGTAGCGATGAGGTTCGTAGCCATCGCCTGCACTACCATTTTTCGCATGGAGAGGAATGAGCCACGCCCACGCTGACATTGAAACCAGGGGTAGCCCCTCACGACTTCGACACCACAGCGGGACTCGCTCTGGGCCACCTGCGACGGGGCGAACGGGTTGTCGTCGAGGTCCGCCTTGGGCGAGCGGATAATGACCTCAATCAGGTTGGGGAGAAGCTGCTGGATCGAGTTGCTTTCCTGGCCGACGGCGTCGGTGTGATTGTGCGACGAGAAGTTGATGGAAGGACCCTGCGGCTGGTGCTGCTTCCTGAGGGACCAACTGCCGACCCACAACCGGTAGTCCGCTGACTCCAATCCGGTGGGCCGCTGTCCTGATAGCGGCTGCTTCGGTGGCTGCGTGTGGGAGTGGTTCAATGCCACAAGGGGCGCTGACCGGAGGAATCCGGCTGGAGGCTGGGACCACCAGCGCCCAACAGATTAAGTCATATTCGTTTGAGCACCGAGCGGGGACGGTCCTGATAAGCCGGGATGGGAAGCAAAATCAAATCCATCCAGGTCGCCGATGGTCACGCCTTTTACGCCGCTCTGCCCCCAGGCTCGTATTCGGTAACTGCCATGGTGTCCGGCTTTGGTTGCGATCCCAGCCCGGCCTCCATTGCTACAAGCCGCACAGCCCACATCGAAGTGGCGTGTTCTGACTCAACCCCAATCGGTTAGCGACTGCTCCGATTACCGCGGCCAAGCCGATGGTGGGGGGACCTTCCCCCAATCTGCTGTCGGCTTACGCTCAATCGAAGTCGGCGGCCCAGGCAAGGCACTTCTCGCAGTCGGTCGCTCCTCTGGCGACGACGGCTTCATCGGCTTGGTGCATTGCAGATTGCCGCTCGCGGACGCAGAGCGTCATCGGATCATTTGGTACAGCCATATGGACGCCCCACGGTTGCCCAGGTCCCCGAGGTGGTAGAAGTACTCGTTCAAGCTCACTTCGATGAACCATGCGATGGACCCTATCCTCCAGCTTGCCGACGTGTATCCGGCGTTATGGGCTAGAAGCCGCCGACCGGGTCCGTGGTGGTGGAGCACGTGACGTGAGCATCTGATGGCTGCCCCGCAAAGTTCTCCCCGTTGACCTGTACGTCGAGCTGCTGAGTCGAGGCCTGACTTGAACCGGCTCCATCGCCGAACGACGTGGTCCCAACTTGTTTACCCATGTGGAAGACGGTCACGGTGCAATGGAGGTAACGGCCAGCCGATTTCGGGAAGCCGATGACCGTGAAGACGACGTGCTCGGCCGGTATGCCCTGACTCGCAACCTGAGGGTTGTACGGCTCAAGGTCCGCCGTGACGGAAGTCACCCGTACTCGCAAGGTTCCTGGCGCTGGGTGTGGCGACACCGCCTGTGTAGTGGGCGCGGAGCGTTGAGTCACTGTCGGAGTACTGGTGCAGCCAAGTGCCATCACTCCACCGACGACCGATATCGGCACTAGTAGCCAAGGCTTCATCACATTCGCGACGGTAGCCGAGGGCATCCCGCCGTAGGAGAGGCCCTGCTCTTCTCGTTTGGAGTGTGACACCCACCCGGCGATGTGGGGCAGGCCCTCGGCGTTCAACCGCTGGCAGACTGGTTGGGTGAATGAGGACGAGCTGGATAGGTCGAGAATAGATGAGTATGCCCACAGTCATGCTGAGACCTGGGCCGGTTCGTGGAGGGAGAGGGAGGGACGACCTCGCAATGGGGGACGAGTGGCAGCCCCGATATCAGGTTTCGTGATTGCGTTCACCAGTGACATCGAGAACCACGCGGAAGCTATAAGGAGCCTGCTCATTGCGCCGGAAAAACTGCGGGTCCTCCAAATGCGATACAGCTACCGCCATTTGATGGAGGTTCGAGACAGCATTCCGTCCAAGTTGGGATCGGCACGAGCTGGACTTTCGACATGGGGGCCTGACGTCAAAGGAAACTTCGTCCGTGTTAGGGCGCTCGCTGACTATTTCGAGGAGATCCAACGCATTCTGACAGCGACCAACCCTGACGATGTTCGTGTTGAGCTAGGTGACCGGGTGGTGCCCACCTAGCCTGGCGGTAGGGGATACCCATGGCCCACGAACAGAAGCGGAAGTATCCTGTCTCCATGGCAATGAAAACTGATGGGGCATCTTGGGCCAGTCTTGAACCTATGGGCGCAGCTCAACAGGCGGAGGGTAATCACCAAGTCCGACGTGCCTCGTCTTGGTGATCGTGTCAAGGAAGTGCTGGTGAGTGATTCGCAGCACCGCTCTGGATGGGAGATCACCGTCTACGTGATCAGCCTCGCACTCCTGTTGACCGCCAGTTCGATCATTTGGAACCTTTCCTCAGGCATTGCCCTGAAACTGGGCGCATCGGTCGTTGCCCTGCTCCTCATCGGTTCCGTCAGCACGGCCATCCTCGTGAAGCTCCGCTTCCGAAACTAGACGAACATTTGTCCCACCGAACCGGTAGTAAGGGGCTTCTGCCGCACGCTGATGACCACCGAGTACGGTGGAATACGATGGACAAACGCAAGGTCGTGATGAGGCTCGCCGCTTGCTGCTTCGCACTGAGTACCATCGCCGTTGTCTTGATCGCTAACAAACTCTTGGCCGGGGGCGAATATGCCAGCGACCACGGGACATCGGGTTATCCAGGGGCTGGGGTCTGGATCAGCTTCCTGGCTGCTCTGCTTGTCGGATTCGTGAGTCTGACTGCGTTAGTCGTGTTAATAGAGCAGGGTCGGCGGAACTGAACTGGTGTCGTGGGTCACGGTGGGCCGTCCTGAGGGATAATGGGGTCCGGCCCGCACTAGGCGGTAGGCGTCCCGGCGCACCGCCCATGATGTCGGAGAGGGAGTCAGCCTGTTCGAGCCAGGCCGGGTCGGGTATTTCTTCCGCACAATCCTTGTTTCGATAACTGACCCTCTCCCGGCGGTCGGGGGCAGGCTGACAGTGGCAAGACGCTGGTACTACGGTGATGAAAGCTGCCATGCACGCAAGGGGTGATTGTGGCCGAGCATCTGAACCTTCAGGCGGTTTCAGCGGGCTCAGGAGGGCGGCGATCCATGCTCTACCGGATTGGTCAGGCGACAGTGATATTCCTTCTCGGTCTCGCCCTGGCAGTTGCTGCAATGGCACTCTTCATTCATGGAGTCGCCAACTACAACCACCTCACTAACGGCCAGGCCGTCTACAGCCATCCACCGGTCTCGACCAATTCACCAACAAGCGCCCACGTCCACAAGCCTTAACGCCCCCGCTCCCGGTGTTGGGTGACACTCTCTGCTCAGAAATAGGCTGCGTCTATGCGGATGCAGTGGATGGCGACTGCGGGTCTTGTAGGAGTGCTGGCGGTGGGCTGCGGTGGGACGGCTGAGTTCAACCCAACCAGGTCCGTCCATGGCAACGAAGTCACGTGCTCAGATGCGAAAAAGTATGTAGCGATCACTACGGCTGCCCCCATTACGCCGCCGCCTCCCAGCGCATTTCGGACCGAAACACGGGATTTCGTAGGGAACCTTGCGTTTGACAATCCGACCGCAATCAGTGACCAACTGCGAAAGGCGGCGGAATCCCTGATTGCCGCTCATCGGCGAGGGAATGGAACGTTGTTCCAGAAGGAGCTATCAGCCATTGAATCAACGTGCCAAGGTCTGGGGTTCCCTGTCATCAAAGTGGTGAACTGACCCTACAAAAGGGAAACGGGCGGGCATCCCCGAGGTGCCGGTCGGTGGCAGTTAGCCGGGGGCAAGCACCGGGGGCTGGATGACGCACCCCGAGGTGGTGATCGGGGACAGTGTCATAGGGACAAGTCTGTCCATCGCTTGGAGGCCTGCCGGAGGCTCAGGACGTCTCCGACAGACCTTTTTGGAGATCATCGGCGTTCATGACCGGCGAGATTTGAACTTCAGCGTCGAGCTCCGTGAAGAATGGCTCGGCGAATGGCGGGATGGCCGAGGAATCGGGCATGTCGAAAACGAAAAAGGCCGTCCGCCGACCATCGAAGGTCGTGAAATATGCCGCCTCCGGCTTCCACCGCTCAGCGGTCTGCTGCATGACCTTTGGCAGCGATCCATCTCGGATGCCTTTATTGCCTGCTTGCACGGGGATCGAGATTCTCGCCATTACTCGCATATTTCCTCCTACTCGCTCGAAGGGCCAACACGACTATTGACTGCATCCTCTGAGATGTCAATCGGGGAGTGCCATGCCCTCGCCGTGGGTCAGGGGTGGCCCGACCGTGGCCGCTAGCCCACGGTCAATAAACACCCCGCTCCCGGTGTTCCGGGGCAGGCCGACTTCAGGTGCAGATGAACAGCATCCGGCCTTGGCTATGAGCTTGTTCGGCCAAGTCGGCCATTCTTAGGAGACAGGCGTACAACTCAGAACGGGGAGCCTGCACCTACACCGACGGGCCCGCTCCCGGAACCGACAAGCCAAATCGCCTTGATCGGTCCGGTGTCGGTGTATTTAGAGCGCGCGCCAATAGGAAGGCGAGCCGGGTGCCGGGAGAGCAGTGCTCTTGCTGGCTACCGGGTGGCCACGAGTATCCCGGCGGGCGAACGCCGATCGCCGGCAAGGACGGCCAACGACTCGGCAACCGAGGAGAGAAACAGGGTCGACTCCTTGCCGTCGAGTTCGAGAACTGCGGCGGCGGCGAGTTGGGAGGGGATGCGTCCCTCGTCTCGCAATGTGATGACTGCTTGAGCCAGCTCGAGTCGGCGGCCGGGCGAGTCGACGTCCGCCACCACCTTGTCCAGCGCTTCGTCGAACACCTCGACGTCATCGTCCTGGAGGGCGCTGATGGCACGGTCCATGTCGGGTGTCAGGATCCCGAGCCGCTGCTGGAGTGACGTGTCCAACTCCGGCAGGTAGAGCAGCTCGTCAAAGAGGGTCCGGAACTCGTCCCTGTTGATGCGCTTCAGGTCCGGGATCACCTCTTCGCAGAGCTCGGCGGGAAGATGGTGAATCTCCATGGCCCCGTCGTTCCCGTAACAACAGCGTTTGGCCTTGGAGCCGCTTCCGCACGGGCAGGGTCCGTTCCGTCTGATCTTGGCCATGGCCACCTCCTCGGGGGCCATTGTCACCGCCGGGTGTGCCGCGGCGGTGGACCGCCCATGACCAGGCAAAAAGGTCCCCGGTCGTTGAGTCGGACCGGACATGATCCGGCTGCGTCCCAACCCCAACGAACCAGTGGAGGTCCCATGCTTGCACTCGAGCCCACCGTCGTCGACGCCATCTGGCAGTCCTTTGCCGCCTACCTGCCCGAACGCGGTGAAACCACCCACCCCCTGGGCTGTCACCGTCCTCGGATCTCGGACCGCGACTGCTTCGAGGCCATCTTGTTCCGGCTGGTCACCGGGTGCTCCTGGGACGTGGCCGGCAGGCTGGGCAAAGGAAGCGAGACCACCCTGCGTCGCCGGCGCGACGAGTGGGTGGAAGCCGGTGCCTTCCAACATTTGGTCGAAGAAGCCATCAATGGGTTCGACAAGGTCATCGGGCTCGACCTCTCCGAGGTCTCGGTCGACGGATCACTGCACAAGGCGCCGATGGGTGGCGAGGGGACCGGGCCGAACCCGGCCGACCGGGGCAAGACCGGATGGAGTTGGTGGCCACCGACACCAACGGAGTACCCATCGGCTGGGTCACCGAAGGAGCCAACCGCAACGACTCCATCCTGCTCGCACCCACCTTGGACGATGTCGGGCAGCGTGGCCTGCTGCGTGAGATCGAGACCCTGTGGCTCGACCGTGGCTACGACTCCGAACTCACCCGCACCCGCCTCTTTGACCGCGGCATCAGCGACGCCGTGATCGCCAAGAAACGCAAACGGGGGTCAGCCACCGACTCCAAGAGCCAGCCCATGGGTCTGCGCTGGCCGGTGGAGCGCACCAACTCCTGGTTGAGCAACTTCGGCCAACTGAGAAGGAACACCGACCGGTTCAGCGCTCACCGCCTCGCTCAGTTCGCCCTGGCCGTTGCCCTGATCATCACCGTGAAGCTGGTCAAGTGGTCGAAGCGATGGGGCTCGATGGCAGTCGCCTAATGGCGCGGCTCTTAGCCGCCCAGATGCGGCACTGACCGGCGAACCGGGTCAGTTCGTCGCCTTGAAGCCACCCTTCCTCTGAAGGTCCATTGAAGACGTCGAGATCATTCGTCGGTATCTCATCCCGACAGGCCCTCCAGAATCCCAATCCCACTAGAAGGGCTCCAATGGATCCTGACGACGTCAAGAGGGGTTCAGATCCATCTGGTTCCTTATCCCTGATCAGGATTCTGACTGGGCGAGGCTTCATGCGAGGACTCACACCCAAGATCGTGTCATGCCCGCTGGTGGAGGGTCAGACGTCTGCCATCAAAAGTGCCTCTCTGGCGCAGGGATAAGCGCCTCGGTCCCGGTGTTCGGGGGCAGGGGGTAAGGGGGCGATTTGATCACAAGCGCATCGAAAGATAGAGAGCGGCATCTTCCACTTTCGTGACGACTCCACCGAAGTCCCCGTTGATGATCCGCTCGACGGCTCGGAACTGCCTGGTCGTGTAGCTGCCTCCATAGGTCTTCGTTACAGCGATGAATGTTGATGCATCGAGGGTGCGATCGAATGGATGGTGATGATCTTGAAACTCACTGAACCGAGCATCCTTTCGGATCAGCTCCATCGAACTGTCAATGTGCCCCATTCGCTTTTCCCATGGGGAGCCGAATACATCCGTGAGCCGTTCCTCGAAAGGCTCTTGACCCCATGAGATCACTTCCGTCCAAACGAGAGCGAGTGAGCCACCCGGTTCAACCAAGCGAGCGGCAAGTTCAACCGCTCTCCCGGGTTCGACCCAGTGCCAGGCGTTGAAGGCAGCCAGCAGCTTGACTGACGAGTCGGATGAGAAGTCTTCGAATCGTCCACTGAAGAAGAGAGCCCGATCGGCGAGCTTGGCCTCCGCAACGGCGGCCAAGGTGGCCGCAGGTTCGATCGCTGTGACATCAAGGCCACGCTCAACCAGAGGCTCGGTTGCAATCCCTGTTCCAGCACCGATTTCGACCACTGGATCTCCCGGCCTCAGTCCGGCCGACTCAACGAGGTCGTCAAAGACATCGTCAGGATACCGAGGTCGGTAACGGTCGTAGTCGAGAGCTTGGGCGGCGAATCGCTCTGAAGCCTTGTCCGCCGCTCGCCAGAGATCAGACACGGACCCAAGTATCACATCTGAAGGATATGACGGTCGGGCGACGGTTCCCGATGTGATGCCGTTCGGTGGCAGGCGATAACCGCGCCGCTCCCGGCGTTATACATGTAATCCGTGTCAAGCCGACTCCTCGGTTGCTCGGGTGACGAGGTTCTCGAAGAGGGCAGCTCTGTCTGATTGATCCTGAGCTTTGGCGTGGTCCCGTTGGCGGAGCAGGACAGGCACGAACTCGGGACCGGTCCGGAAGTAAGCACAGGTCTCGCAGGCGGATTCGATCCTGCAGTCGAGTTCAGTTGGCCGGGTGCACAGGCCGTTGCCGAGCATGCGGCCTTCGGTCTCATTTCGGGGCCGGGTCATGGCCGCTGTCTCGATCTCGGCCGGGAGGGCGGCTGAAGGACCTGCGGTCTTGTAGAGCGCGTCGATCTGATCCATGACGGCGGCGTACTCGTCGGCCACCACCCGGTTGGCGATGCGGGCATAGACGAGGGTCATGTCCATCGACCGATGGCCGAGCATCTCGGCGATGGTTTCGAGGCGCATGCCCCGGTTGATGGCCTGGGTGGCCAGCGTGTGACGGAGCTGGTGGGGATAGGCATGGCCGATGCCCGCCTTTTTGGCTGTCGTGGCCACGATGCGGTGGACGGTGCGTCGGTCGAGCGGTGCGTGCCCGTCAGCCAGCAGCCGCTTCTGTGCTCGGATGTGCTCGTGATTCTCGGCCGTCCACGCAGCCAGCAGCGGGACGAGTTCGGCGTGGAGCGGGATCATCCGGTCGTTGCGTAGTTTGCCGACGGGGATCCGGAGCCAGTGGGAGTCTCCGAGCACCGTGATGGCATCGTCGGCCAGTTCGCAGAGTTCGGTGGCCCGCATGCCGGTCCGATAGAGCATCACCACCACCAATCGATAGCGGGGCAGGCGGTGGGCGTGGGCTGCGGCCATGAGCTTGGCCGCGTCCTCATCGGAGAGGAACTTGGGCAGGGGCTCGGGGCGAGGAGGGATGTCACCGTGAAGAATCGGGTTCCGGTGGTGGGCCTCGGGCCAGTCCCACTCGATGAGCCGCTCGAGGAAGATCCGGATCATCTCCAAGACGCTGGCGTTGGGTGTTCTTGGCCAGGGTCGGGCCCTTGCAGCCGGGCTGGGCGGCCAGCCAGACCTTGTAGTCCTCGACGTGTCGCCGGGTGATGTCGGCCACGGTCACCACGTCGGTCTCGGCCACCAGCCACCGGGCCAACTGGCGCAGGGTGGAGTCGGCCACGTCCACGCTCCGGGGGCGAGGAAGGTGGTGAGCTGGACCAGGTAGCGGCGCATGGTGGCCGCCAGCTGCGGGGCCTCCGCCGATAGCACTGCCCACTCCCGGTGGGACTCGTCATTCGGGATCCAGGGGTCGGGGAACGCTTCGGCGATGCTCATTGGGACACCGCCCACATGGCATGGAACTCGGCTGCGTGGGCATCGACGGCCGTGATCGCCTGGTGGTACTCGTTGGCCAGCCAGTCGTTGGTCAGGTGCAGGTAGATCCGGGTCGACTCGATCGAGATGTGACCGGCCTGAGCCTGGACCGCCTCCAAGGCCATGCCCGCTTCCCGCAGCCGGGTCAGACAGGTGTGCCGGAGCTGGTGACACGTCGCTCGCTCGAGGGCCGGCCCGTTGCCGGGCACTCAAGAAGATCGTCTCCACGCCCTGGGCGCTCAGACCTTGGCCCTCGGCTCGGGCCCTTCAAGGTGACGAACACCTTGTCGGTGGACGCGTCCTTCGGCCGCTCGTGGACCAGGTACTCCCCGAGCTCGGCGAAGAAGGTGTTGGAGATGGGGACTACCCGTTCGTGGCCTCCTTTGCCTTCGGCGATGAACAGCGACCGCTCGGCAACCTGGACGTCGGCGAGGCGCAGGCCGAGGACCTCGCAACGCCGGAGGCCGCCGAGCAACATGGCAAACACCATCGCCTTGTCCCGGTGGGTGCGGAGTGCACCGACCAAGCCGTCGACCTCAGCCGGCGACAGGATCTTCGGCAAGGTCCGAGGCACTCTGACCAGAGGAACGGTCCGCACCCGCCCGCCACGGCGCCGGGTCGACAGTCCTCGAGGCACCGGGTTGGTCTCGATCGGCGTGTCGCCTCTGGCCACCAAGTACGCATAGAAGCCCGACACCGAGGACAGCCGCCGGGCGATCGTGCGGGCGGAGAGTCCCGACTCACCGTCGGCCAGGCGAACGATGGCGCGGTCACCCCTCTGGTCGGCGAGGAACTCGAATACATCGGCAGGCACAACCGCGACCGGGTCCTTCTCGACGACGGTGAAGAAGGTCTTCAGGTCGAAGGCCACCGCCCGCAACGTGTTCGGTCTGGCCCGACCGGCCACGAACTCCAGGTAGGAATCCACCAGGGTTCGCCGAGCGCGAATCGGGTCTCTCCGGTGGCCGAGATTGATCTGGTCATGCACGGGAAGTTATTCATCCGGGCATGCTCCCAGCACTGGACAGAAAGCACTGAGATGCCAGAAGGATCACATGTGTATTAAGCGTTAGGTGATACCCGTGGCGCGTCCTTCGGGGATGCACGTTCTGGGGCACCCGGGCTGGTGGGTTCTGTGCGGCCCGAACTCTCGCAAGATCACGCCGGATCGGGCAATATACGCTCGTGTATCCCGATCGAGACCTCGCGTCCGATGCGAGGGGCCCGACACTGCGGACTCAACGCCTCGTGTTGCGGCGTTGGCGCGCCGAAGACCTAGCACCCTTTGCCGAACTCAACGCCGATCCCGACGTAATGGCGCACATGCAGAAGACCATGAGCCGAGAGGAGAGCGACGCATTCGTGGCGCGGATCGAGGAGGAGTTCGACGACTGCGGTTTCGGTCTGTGGGCCGTAGAGGTGCCGAACCACTCGCCGTTCATTGGCTTTGTCGGGTTGCACCGAGTGCCGTTTGACGCTCCCTTCACGCCTGCGGTCGAAGTCGGATGGCGCCTAGCCCGCGAGCACTGGGGCTACGGATTCGTGACCGAGGCGGCTCGTAGTGCGGTTCGCTACGGACTCGAAGAGGTCGGTCTTGACGAGATCGTTTCCTTCACCAACCCAGACAACGTCCGGTCGTGGAAGGTAATGGAACGCCTCGGCATGATTCGCGATCCGTCGTCGGACTTCGAGCACCCCAACGTTCCAACGGGACACTGGCTCCGTCCCCATATCTTCTACAGATTTCCGCCTGCGGCCCCGTCGCCGTAGCGCCCGATCTGCCGATCGGGGTGGTGTAATCCGTTCCGGGATCGGGCACCATTCGATGATGCCGATGCGCTTACGGTCCCGTGCTCGCCGCGCATGGCGGTGGCTCTGGGCCCCGGCCACTCCCGCGGCACACGCTCACGCGGACCTACGAGTGTCCCGTCTGCGGCCGCGGAGTCGATATCGTTGGAACCGGCGCCTTCTATCCGACTGCAGCGAGCGCCTCCGAGGTCGCATCGCTTTGCCGCCGTCAAAACGGCACGACCCACGCCGCCCACGTGACCGGAATCGCGTCACCACTTCCGAATAGCGAGCGCGGAACGCCATAACTGCCGATCGGCGCCCGTCGAAGACAGGCAGATCCGAGCAGAACGAGCGCCCCATAACGCGGCAGCGAAACGGGCGCTAGAGAGATCCCCATCGTGCCGTTGCGGGGCAGTTAGCGGGCAGCAAGCACCGGAGCCTTAACAACGCGCCCCGATCCGGTGATCGGCGACATGCACGTCAGGCTCGATTCATAATAAAGACTCCCAAGTTCCCGACGGCGGAACGGTCGGCGTGGTGATCGGTGGCGTGGCCGGCGCCATCGTCGTTCGTAGTCGGCACCGACAACAAGCTGACGACCGTGGGCGCCGACTCCTGCGGCTCCCTGGGCGGGTCCCCCCGCTACCAGAGCATTCTGTCCAGGCGTGGGTTAGCCTTGCACCAGGCACACTCGGGTTGGGGTAACACGCCGAGTCTGTGCCAGGACGGGGACGGGAGACCATGACCGATCTCATTGAACACGCCGACAGGCACTCTGCTGACCGAGCGGACGACGGGGCGTCACGAGGGCCCGTCACCCCGAAGCGGCGCCGCCTGGCCGGCTCCATGGGCATGCCGCGGGCCGTGATCGTGGCTATCGCCGTGGTGCTCGTGGCGGGCGCGCTCGGCGCGGTGGCGCTGATGGTCACCTCGGGGTCGACCGAGGCGCACCCGTCGTCGCATACGCCTGTCTACACCGTGTCGGTGGCATCACCGAGGTACAAGCCCTATGCGGCCGCGGGGGCGACCGACGACTACCACTGCAGCTTGGTCAACCCGCACATCACCCAGGACTCATACGTGATCTCGAGCCAGTTCAAACCCGGCAGTTCCGAGGTCCACCACGCCGTGCTCGCCCTGGTGCCTCCTTCCATGACGGCCCAGGCCATCGCCGCCAATGCGGCCAGCAGTGGCAAGGGATGGACGTGCTTCGGCGCGCCAGCGCTCCCCAATGCGTCGCTCGCCGCCTTCATGAGCACCCCATTCCTGAGCGTGTGGGCGCCTGGGCACGGCGAAGACGTGCTCCCCAAGGGCACGGGGATCTCGCTGCCCAAGGGGAGTCTGGTGATCGAGCAGGTGCACTACAACCTGCTGGTGGGCGACAAGCCGGTCACGAACCAGCTTGTGCTCCACACGGTACCGGTGTCTACGCCTCTCTTGCCGATGCAATCCCAATACCTGGTCGCCCCGCCGAACATCCCATGCCCGGTCGGTGTGACCGGGCCGCTGTGCAACTATCAGGCGTCCCTCAACTACCTGAACCAGCGCTTCGGTGCTGGCGGCGTTGAGATGGCCAAGGGCATCGACCAGATATGCGGTGAAAACCCGGACGCCCCGCCCGTCGGTGACACGGCCACGTGCACCTGGCCGGTCGGATCGAACGGCTACATCGACAGAATCCAGCCGCACATGCACCTGTTGGGGGTTGCGTTCACGATGGTGCTCAATCCGGGGACGCCACAAGCCAGGACTATCCTGAGCGTCCCGAACTACAACTTCAACTACCAAAAGGCGTACAACGTGGCGCCCATCCCGGTGAGTCGCGGCGAACAAATACAGATCAACTGCAGCTACGATGCCGAGCTGGAGCAAGAGTTGCCGATCCTCCGCAAGGCGCCGCCGCATTTCGTCACCTTCGGCGACGGATCATCCGACGAGATGTGCGTGGGAGTCACGTGGCAGACGTCGTCGTTGCCCAACTCCCACGACTCGCTCTGAGCGACCGACGCTGTCGCTGGAATTCATTATTGCATCGATCGACCGTCACCTCTCCCCTCGCAACTCCCGTTCCGCTACCGTGAAGGGCTCTCTCTTCAACGACGACGCGAACGATTGATCGAACCCTGCAGCCTCGATTCTGGACATTGCTCTCGCTCACGCCGTGTTGGGTGCCCTCCAAGTGCCGGTCGGTGGCAGGCATATCCGGTGATGATGTGGAACGGCCTGTCAACCTCCCGCGTGGAGATCCTTTTCACTGTCTTTTGACCGCGACGCACCAGAGGTGCTGCGGCGTTTGATTGTTTTTGAGCAGTCGACGGGGCCCCGAGGTCAACACGGAGCGCCCGGAACCCGAAGGGTGAGGACGAACGGTGTTGACGTCGGGGTGGAGGCTGCTACTCGTCTCTCCGTGCGGATGGAGGAGGTGGCCGAGCGATCCATCGGCGACGCGCCGGAGCGCAGTGGATCCGAGAACCGCCACGATGATGTACGCGTGTCGAAATCGCAGTAAAGCCATGCGCAGGTAGTTGCCTCTGAATAGGGGCGCCCATGACATCCTCACGAGGAGAGATGGTGGGCATATCACCGGCGAGGATCGGATCTGCTGCGGCGGTGCTCCGGCGCGTCGTGGAGGGCTCGGTCAGACACGGCGCCGATCGCGTCGAAGGACAATGTGGCCAGCCACCGCCGATGTCGTTCGGTCCATGGTGATCCTCCCCGCCACACCATGCTGTGACGCAACAGGAACCCACTCAGGCGGTTACGGGCCCGGGTCAGGTCCTGGACCATGTCACTCCGGGTCCGACAGAGATCGCGGACTCCTTCTTGGGCCGGCGTGGGGATGGCGATCGAGGTGAGTTCGCCGGCCCGATGCAGCCCGGCCAGTCGCCGGGCGTCCCTGCGGTCTGTCTTGACCCGGTCTCCCGAACCTTTGGGGATGAGGGAGGGGGCCACCACGTCACAACGCACCCCCATGGAGGTGAGCAGGCGTTGGAGGTCGTAGCCGGTCGGGCCCGCCTCGTAGCAGGCCCAGATCTCCTTTGGCTTTCCCAGCCGCTTGATCAGCCGGCGGACCGAGTCGGTGTCGTGGAAGATCTTGTCGACCTCGGCGGTGTCCCGATCGGGCGACAAGACCGCCACGGCAAATTGAATCCTTTGATACGTCCATCCCCAGATGGACGAACCCTCGATGGGCAATACTGGACACGGCTGGCTCCTTCCTCCGTTCACCGCATAAGTGAATGATCCACGTAAATGCGGATGCCGGAGGAGCCGGCCGTTCCATACTGAGGGAATATCCGAGTGCTGAAAGTACGCTTACGTCATGGGACGCGTCGTCGTAATAGGAAACGGGGGTGGCGGCAAGTCGACCCTTGCCAAAAGGCTTGCTGAACGCCACGATCTTGCCTGGTGTTCTGTCGACCAGATTCAGTGGGAGCCGGGCTGGGAGCCAGCCTCAGAAGCAGATGTTTCGAAACAGCTCCGTATCGTAATGGCTGGCGACCGCTGGATTATCGACGGTTGGGGGCCGTGGCCGTCTCTAGAAGATCGGATCGTGCTTTCTGACACGATCATTTTCGTGGACTTGCCGTTGTGGATGCACTTTTGGCTTGCCGCCGAGCGGCAGATCGCAATCGCCAAAGGCACAGACCGAACTGATCCTGTTGCGGGTTGCGATGACCTGGCAGTCACGCGTCGACTGTTTGAGACAATCTGGTATGTGGATCAGGAGCTGAAGCCACGACTGACCCGGTTGGTTGACCGCTATGCGCCGGAACGTGAGTTCCACCACGTGACAACGCTGGAGCAGCTCGACCGCTTAGTCACAGTCGGATAACCATCACACTGAATCGGCATTGGGGGATGCAATGCGCCGATCCTGGGGGTGCCAGGATATCTGTGTGGATCGGACCAACGAAGTCGCCGCATCGACCTCCAGCGGGTGCAACATTATCGTTGCTCGACAAGACCATATTCCGGAAGTGCAACGGCTGCTCTCGGCTGCCTCTCATCGAGCGGCTGCCCTTGGGTACAGGCAATGGTGGGATCCCTTCCCATTCAGCATCGTTCAGCACTCGGTTATTTGTGGCGAAACGTATCTCGCAGTCGAACCGGGTGCAGTGCTCGGTACGCTTTCCTTGTCCTGGGAGGATCCGTTGTTCTGGCGGGAGCGCCCACCTGTTTCTGGTTACGTGCATCGACTTTGTACCAACCGAGATGTCGCTCCCCGGGGCTTCGGGGTCGAAATGCTCAACTGGGCGGACGCAACAGCCGCCGACCGAGGTCGAGACTGGTTACGGCTCGATACTCCAGCTTCAAATGCCCGGCTTCGGGCCTATTACGAGAATCTGGGATTCCTCTCCGAGGGCGTGATTGACGTTGCCCTCATCGGTCCGAGCGGCCAACCCGAGATCTAGAGCGCTGCTTCATACCAACGAAGAACTCGGGCCAGTGGATAATCACCGGCGATGCGGCCCGGAGCCGGCGATAGGAGACACCCCTGCGCATTCTCATGAGATCCCGATTAGACGGCCCCTGATTGTGAGCAATCCTCATTTGCGATGGGACTCCTCCCGCCCCCCAGGTCCCCCCCTGCGGCGCTGAGCCTCAATCAAAGGTTTGGCCCAAGCAACGGTCGGGTTGATGGGATTGGCTGAGAGGGCTTCGATTCGATCGTCGAGTGCCTCCATGCGCCAACCGTCCATTTCGGTCAATGGTCGAATTCCTGCCTCACGAAGGTACATCTTCGTGCACAACGAGAAGACCTCGGCGGCGATCACGGCGTGAAACAAATCGCTCCACATTCCCTCTCGGGCGACGCCACTATGTATTGTTGACCGCCGATCGTAGAACTCACGTATCCATCGTCTCCGCCAGGGCCCCTCGTCTCGACTTTGTCTGCCTCTCCAGCTGACGTTATGCCACTGACTAAATTTCCCTCTGAACTCGGAGAAAAGACTCGTTATCTCGTCCGCAAGACCTTTGCCGATCGCTCCCGTTACAGAGAACAGGCGCTCAAACGCAGCCCCCATCTGGACGAGATCGTCCAGAATGCTCGTCTGTTCATTGAGCCGATTTGCCTGCAGGAAGGGCGGCAGCGACAGTTCCAGTTTTCGACCCAAGTGGGACTCAGCCGAGATCGTTGTCACCAGGGCATCCAAGAGTGATTGATCGATGGTGTGCTGATGCTGCGATGACCCCGACAAAGGTACCGTCACCGAGAATCGATCGATCGGATACGTCTCCTGATCCACGCCATCTCGTCGACGTCTATAAAGGCTTATGTAAGTGACGTCAGATTGGAAGCGATGAAAGTAGCCGTCACAGTGAGCGTCGCAGATCGGACCGCTCCCACTTTTGTCAAAGTAATTGTTGTTCATGATTAGAGCTGCTGACAGGCAAATGCGGTGTCGGCGAAGCGTCTCGTAGTCTGAGGCGCTCAGTTCCAATGGTCCACGACATGCGATCCACATCAGGCAGGGTATGACTGGCGTGCCACTAAGACCGCGGTAACAGTTCATGATCCTTCGGGCTGCAGGCGTGCAAGGCTGTTTGGCGTCGAGGGAGATCGGGGCCGGCGCCACTTCCACCTCGCCAAAAATGACCGGATCGTTGAGCCCAATCCAAGGCAAGAGATATAGATGTGCTTCGGTGTCTTCTGCGCCCTTGTTGAAGACCACTCTCCCACGTCGTTCTCCACGAGCACCCAGACTCTCGATTGATTCACGCTCCATTTCTAACGACCTCCGCTGTCGATTACGGTACGCCGACGTGCATTCCTTGGTGCGACTGGACTACTCCAAGGAACTACGGAGTGCAACAGCCGGTTGGGCTCCTGCGAGGGATATCCCACACGCGCCCTCGGCCACGTTCGATAACGCAAGGCCGATCCGGTGTTGGTGGGCAGTCTCCTGATCCGCGACAAGACCTGTTCGATCGGGTCGTCTACGGAGCGGCAGCGAACACACTCACCGGGAATGTGCTGCCCGTCTCGTAGTTGTCGGAGCCGTTGCCTAGCTCCCCTGCGAATCCGAGCCCCCAGCAGTCCACGCTGCCATTGGAGCTGAGCACGGCACAGTACCCCTCATACGTTGCGCCAAGGCTCGCCACTCCGTAGAGGTCGCCTGAGTCTCCAAGTCCGACCACCGCGACTGGCGTCGAGCATGACACGCAGTTCGAGTTGGGGCCGTTGGCATCCTCTCCGTCCGCGTCGTCTCCCCAACAGTTCACTTGCCCGGACGGTGTCGATGAGGTCAACGATGCGCAGAATCCGGTGCCATCAGTGGCCAGGGTCGCCACTCCAGTGAGCGAGCTAGAGCCGTCGGTCGCCAGAACGGTCTCGGGCACGTCGCTGTTGGTGGTGCTGCCGTCCCCGAGGTCACCGAGATCCCCGTCACCCCAGCAATCCACCTCGTCGGTACTAAGGAGGGCACAGAACCCCGGGCTGTAGCCGTTGCCCTCGATGCTCGACACATCTGACAAGTAGCCCGAGCCGCCGACGCCAGTCACCTGAACAGGAGTCGAGGAGCACGTTCCTGGTTGACACGAAGGGTCACCGGAGATGGCCCCGGCACCGAGCTCCCCGTAGTTGTTGTCGCCCCAACAATCCACCCCGCCGGAGCTCACGGCGCAGTAGGCGACACCGGCACCTCCACCGACAACACTCGACACGCCCGTGAGGTTTCCTGAGCCACCGACGTCCACAACGGACACGGGGACCCATGAACACTCGTTGCTCGAACCGCAGTCAGACGCATCCACATGTGACCCGTCACCCAGCGAGCCAGTCCCGTTGGTACTCCCCCAGCAGTCGACTCCACCGGATTCGAGAACGGCGCAGTAGTTGTCGGCGAAATTGCTGCTGACCACGCTGGTGGCCCCCGAGAGGTCAGTGACGCCAAGTGGGACCGAGCTGCAAAGGCCGCCATACGCACAGGTGCTGAGATCGGGGCCATTCATGACGTTGGGGTCGCCGGCGCCGAGCTGGCCGGTGGCCCCGTAGCCCCAGCATTCCACCCCACCGGAGTCAACGACGGCGCAGTAACTGCTGTCACCTCCGCTGGTCAGGCTGGAGGCGCCTGAGAGGGCCTGGACCGGACTGTCAGAGCAGGGGTAGAGCCCGGAGTCGCAGGTTTCGGGACCCGTCTTAGACCCGATCCCGAGTTCCCCTAGGTAGTTGTCTCCCCAGCAGTCGACATCACCAGAAGTGAGGAGAGCGCAGAAGGAATTGTAATTCGCGTCCGACGCGACGACGCTCTTTACGCCGGTGAGTGTTCCGCTCCCACCAACCCCCACGACGGCGACCGGGGTCGTGGCGCAAGGGCTGGCGCCATCACAGGTCTGCGGTCCGGTGATGATTCCGTCGCCGAGTTCGCCAAAGAGGTTGTCTCCCCAGCAGTCGACTCCTCCCGAGTTGGTGAGGACGGCGCAGTAGGTGGGATCGCCACTCCCGTACATCTCTGACCCGACCACACTCTTCACGCCGGACAGCGCGGGGCGTCCCTTGCCAGAGGCGACGCTCACCTTGATTTTCTTCGTCTTCGTCACGGTGTTTCCATACGCGGTGACGGTGAACTGGTACTTGACTGCCTTCTTCAAGTCATTCAGGGGAAAGACGACGTGTCGACTGATGGACGAGTTGCAGCACACGTTGAACGGGAGGGCGGTGACCGGTGGGTTCGAGGTCAAGGTGGCGCTGTTGGCGTTGGTCACCGTGGCCGAGAGTGTCACCGTTCCGGAACCTGTCGTCACCGACTTCGTGGAGGCCGTGAAGATGATCTTAGGTTTGGGCGATTTCGCCAACGCTGTCGTCGCCGATGCCGGACCCGCCGAGGCGACGAGCATGGCCGAGACGAGCGCAACCCCTGCCAGCATCGCTCCGAGCCGCCGCATAGAACCACCGTGGACCGAATCCAACCCCGCCATTGGGACCACCTCTCTCTTGCCTATTGCGCGTCCAGAGGAAATGTAGACCGCGGCGGGGCCCCTTGCAGGTCTCGCGCTCACCGCGCTCTCCTCGCCACAGGAAGCGCGAGACGGGTGTTCGTTTCTCCACGTCCGGCTGAAACGAGAAGGGCGTCGGGTGCCCCTCTTGGGCCGGTAGGCCATGCTCGATAGCCGCCCATGACCGGTGATGTGGGAGAGGCTCTCCAACCTCCGTGCCCGGATACGCTCGTGTTGACGTAACGGAGCGGAGGGGGTGAAGTGCCTAGCGGCAATTTGGACTACCTGATCGAGGACGATCCCGATCCGGAGTACGTTCGCCAGTTGATCTCTGGCCTGGTGGCCTTTAACGACGGCCGAGCTGAGTTAGAGAATCGCAGGCCACTCGCCGTCTTTGTCCGCCGTGATGAAGAAGCGCTTGGGGGTGTCGACGGATATACCCATTGGCGATGGCTGTATGTGAGTCATCTCTGGGTTCACGACGATCTACGAGGTGAGGGCGTCGGAAGCCAACTCATGTCCACCATCGAGACTCAGGCCCGACTCCGAGGGTGCCGTGGAGCATGGTTGGACACGTTTAGCTTCCAGGCCCCTGGGTTCTATGAGTCCATCGGCTATCAGCCGTTCGGCGAGTTGCCTGAGTTTCCACCGGGTAGCCGTCGCCACTTCCTCTGGAAGGCCTTGAGAGGCCCGCAATCCGACTGATAAGACTTTGGGCGCCACCGCCCCGCTCCCGGTGTTGTGTGACACGGTGCAATGAGGCTCAGGTCGGACAGGTGTCCAGCCGATAAACAGGCTGTGACCCGCGAGAGGTTTCGATTCCGCGAGGTGGAATGGGGCAGCCTGGTTGTTCAGCAGGTGCTGCTAACAATCGTCGTCTTTGGCGTCATCGCGGCCATGACCCCACAAAGGCACCCTGCGGACCGGGTCTGGGTGATCCTCAGTTGTCTTGCCGTCTGGAATCTGTCGGTTTTTGCAGCCAGGTGGTGGCTCGGACGCTCAAATCAGGTCAGCAAACCTGCGATGACCCAAAACGAGCAAATATGAGACTGCCCTACTTCCTGTCCCGTTGACCCGGTGGTCGGGGGCACCCCCCGCCGATTTTCTGAGAGGCATACCCTCATCGGCATGGGCTTGATCAGACAATCGGTGATGAACTGCTCGAAGCCAGCAACGCCGACCTAGCGGTTCAGATGCGGGATGCGTTCTTGACGCCCTTTCTCCAGATCGCTGGAGATGTATTTATCCCGAGCCACGGACAACCCCGAATCGTGATCTACCGTCGACGCAGCGAGCAGGAGCTGCGGATCGATGGGCCGAGGGAAGGTCAGGAGTGGTGGACCAATCCCTGGACAGGGGATCCCCGTGGAGCGCTTACGTTTGCCGACGACGCCGGAGTTGCCGCAGCCTTGGACGTCCTGCCGTCGCCCGAAGCGCCGTAGCTCACGGCTCTGTGGCCCTCGCCCATGACCCGGTGTTACGGGGCAGGCGTCAAATGATGTCGTTCATCTGCTTGATCAGCTCTGGGGACTACGGCCAGTGCGGTGGCAATGACTACATGGGCCACGAGAAGCAGCCGGCCGTGGCGCGGGCACGGGCGTCGTCCCCAGATCGCCGGTTCTGACAAGGCTCCTAGGGCAAAGATTGCTCCCATTACCCGAAGCGCCTCAGGACGATGTCGATGGAGGGCGACAGCGAGACCGAGCAAGGTGATGGGGGCAGAAAGAGCCGTGCCCCACAACGCGTAAAAACGACCGGGTTTCGGACGTCGAGTGACTCGCCGATGCCGAGGGGCTCCCCAGCCACACGATGTTTCACGGCGACGGCCCCGCCTGCTGCGTCCACGGCGAAAAGGGCGAATAGCAATCTCTTCGTCGTCATCGCCACCTGGGCAGTATGCCCGATGCCTCCAGCTCAGGCTTGACTGTGGCCATAACCGGTGATCGGGGCAGTCTCCACAGAAGTGGCTCGCTCGGTTCGGGTGCCGTTCCCATACGCATCTGTACCAACATGGGGCCGCACTCAGGGAGCGCTCGTCCCCTCTCTCCCGTACGCATCGACCAGCCTTACAACGTCGTCGAGCTGCGACGTAGACGCCTCTTGAACATCAGCGTCCTCAATCGCCTCGATCGTATGGAGAAGTCCAGGCGGGTTCGGCCAGGCATGACCTTCCGAAATAACGGTCTCGCTCAGATTCTCAGCCGAGGAGCCCTGCAAAAGCAGCAGCTTCCCGGACAGGAGGTAACAGCTCTCGTCCTTTTCGTTGTGGTACTGCAACTAGAGCCTGTGGCCAGCGATGACGTGGAGAATCTTGCCTGCGCATTGCTCAGTGTGCGCCCACCAGATTTCGTAGCCCCAGGGCTCCTCAATCCGGCGGGGCAGTTCGTACCCCATGAGCTACAAGCTAGCCGGCGTCCCCCACACCACCGGGGTCGATGACCCAGTGCGCGGCACGAATAGTAGCAAGCCCACCCCCCGGGCTTGAGCGATTCGCTCGCCGTACGCCTGATCATTAGGTGGGGGAGTGTCCGGAGGTGTCTCACATCCCGTCCACGTGCCGTTGGCGCTCGATGGCCTCGGCCTCCGTCAACGACTTCGGGCCCCCTTCGGTCGCCGACTGCTTCTTGGCGTCAAAGCTCCGGTTCCACAGTCCCGCCGCCCAGGCCTCGGCGAGCTGGTCAGCGCCAAAGGCCCCTCGGGCGCCCTGGTAGGCGTCCAAGAACGATTCTGACTCCTCGACCGTCGCCTCGGAGCCGGCGTCGTTGGTGGGATAGACAGCGGAGGCGAGGCCAGCGATGGCGGGCTCGGAGACAGCGATCACACTGTCCCAGTCCCAGACGGCGTAGAGGTCGTCTCCTCGCCAGCGCAGGTTCCCGGTGTGCCAATCGCCGTGGCCGACGACGAGCGGCGAGCTAGACGCGCCCAGGCGGTTCCGCGCCGCCCAGCCCGCCTCGTCGATCCAGCCCGGTCCGCCGGCAGCATTGAGGTCGACGTCTCGGTCGTCGGGCGCGGGCCACAGCTCCGAACTGCCGAGATCGGGAGCCGTCCATGGGGGCTGTGGGTCGAGGGAAGGAATCTCGCTGAGGAGGGGGGCAAGCCCGACAAGGCGCGCCAGAGCCCTGGCGAAGGGCACCGGCGATCGCCCCGAGGCGGGATAGCGATCGCCCCCCGTCACCAGCACCTCCGTGCTGGCCACGAGACCGTCCATGGGCTCGATGTCGACCAAGGGCTCGGGACAGGGAAAGCCTCGCTCGAAGAGCACTCGATGGACCGCCGAGGATCCATGCAATCGGTCAGCCGCGGGTCGTATCTTCACCACGAGCCGTTGACCCGAGGTCAGCTCGACACCGAGCACAGCAGAGAGGTGTCCCTCGTAGAACAGTACGGTGCCAATACCGGCACCGAGGTACTTGTGGCACCACCGGTCGACTCCAGCAGCGTTCACTCGAACGCCACTCCCGAGTACCGCGTCACCGTCGTTCACGTACTATCACCTACCACACGGCAGAATCGTCCCACTACCGACGGGTCCAGGGCACCGCCGAAGTGCCGGTCGGTGGCAGTTAGCCCTCAGCAAGCGAACGCCTGTTGATAATGCGCCCCGAGCCGGTGATATGAGTCACGCTCTCACTCCGCTGGTTCTGCGCCGATGTTTGGGACTGAGTAATGATGGTCCGGTGGACGTGTCCGAACCATGGGCTGAGGCGCTTGGCCTCGCCTGGGAAGCGATGATTGCAGGAACAACCCCGGTCGGTTCCGTGGTGATCGACGCTGACGGACAACTCGTGACTCGGGGGCGAGGACGTCGGTACGTTCGTGAATCAGCGCAAGGCCAGCTCTCGTACAGCCACCTTGCCCACGCAGAGCTAAATGCTTTAGCGCAGCTCCCACCAACTCATCGCCACGAGGACCTAACTGTGCTCACCACCCTTGAACCGTGCCTTCTCTGCATGGGAGCAGCGGTTATGGCGACAGTGGGGAGAGTCGAATACGCCGGAGCCGACCCTTATGGAGGGGCAGCCCATCTCGAACTGCACAATGCCCACACTTCCCGCCTTATGCCTCGGGTCACCGGACCAGACCCCGGGCCGCTCGGATCAATCGGCGCATTGCTGCACTATGCATTTTATTTTGAACGAAACCCAGACGGAGCAGTGGTAGGCGCCTATCGGCTGGCTCTGCCCGATTTCACTCGGGAAGTTGATGGATCCGGGAAGACTGAGGAAGTGCTCCGGCTCCGGGCAGAACAGAGCGAGGTTTCGGAGGTCTTAGCGCTCGTTTCCTGACCCACAAATGACTGCGTCCACTGCCATCAAGGTGCCGGTCGGTGGCGGAGATAACGGCGTCGAACCGGCAATAGGGGCACTCTGTCCCCACAATTTGCGGGAGTTGTGGCTCATTAAAGACAAGACGACTCCTTTAGGGCTTCGTCGGTCGTCTCAATCTGTGACTGAGTCGAAGACGAACTGCTCTGGAGTTGCTGTTCAACCGGAGACTGCGTAGAGCTTCCAGCTCCCCGGCACGCCCTTCAGCATGTGCTCACCTCGGACATTGAACTCAATGCCCGAGCCAACCACGAGGTCCTTGACGGTGCCCGAGACAAGAACTTCGCCCGGTGAGGCCAAAGAACCGACGCGAGCTGCGATGTGAACGGCGAGGCCGCCCAGATCGTTGCCCCTCACCTCGCATTCACCGGTGTGGAGACCCATGCGCAGCTCGATACTGAGTGCTCGGGTGGCGTCGATGATCATCTGGCCGCAACGGATGGCTCGAGCCGGACCATCGAAGGAAGCGACGAAGCCGTCTCCCGTCGTGTTGACCTCCCGACCTCGGAAGATCCGAAGCTGTTCGCGGACAATGTGATCATGGCGATCCAACAAGGACCGCCACCGTTGATCGCCCAGCGAGGCTGCACGTTCGGTTGATCCGACGATATCGGTGAAGAGTACCGAGACCAGCACTCGGTCGATATCGGTTACTGGTCTCGTACCGGTCAAGAACTCGGCCACTTCGTCGAAGACCACGTCGTGCTGGCTGAAGATCAACATGTCGTCGCCCGGCAGCGCGACGAACTTGGCGCCCTCAATGTGCTCAGCCACATAACGCCCATGAGCCATGGGCAGGAAGCTTGGATTGTCGGCGCTCAGGACAAGCGTGGGCGCGCGGAGGAGCGGGAGCACCGGGCGAACATCGAGGTTCCGAAGCAGGTAGTCGTACTGTGCGGCCGCGGTTCTCGGGGTGGCCGACGACCGGAAGAGCCGAGCTAGAGCATCGCGGCGAACCGGGTCTTCCGGGCCAGCTGCACCAGCAAGCGAGAGAAACTCCGGCGTGCCCCAGTGGGTCCGGAGGAACTCGATGACGAAATCCAGCGCCTCACGTGTGAAACCGATCGGATAGTCGTCAGCTACCAGATATCGGGCAGTGGTATTGCACAGCACCAGAGAATCGACCCGTTCGGGATGTGCAGCGGCATAGAGGATCGCTATCGGGCCAGCATCGACCGTCGCGAGAATGGATGTCTGCTCGGACCCCACCGTGTTGAGGACGCTTTCGATGTCCTCCGTCCACTCCTCCCATGTCGGTATGGCGTTACGCGGCACACCGTCAGATGCACCTGTGCCTCGTCGATCAAGAAAGATCAAGCGGCGTAACGACGCCAACCGTCTGAGGAAGTCGGCAATGTCGGGGTCCTCCCATGCCATTTCGACGTTGCTGCCAAGCCCGTTGAAGAAGAGGAGGTCGGAAGGTCCCTCTCCGAGGACCTGGTAGGCAACGTCAGCATCCCCGACGGTCACGTACTTGGTATCCGGACGGCTCATGAGGCAAACAGTCTGACTTGCTTTCCAGCTCGATGTTGGAACGTTCCTCGGCGAGGCTTTGCGCGCCACGAGCCATCCTCCTCACTGCAGACGCCATGACGATTCGCTGCCCGAGGCGACCGATCAGGCCATCGCGTCCATCAACCAATACGTCGAGCACTGGCGTCGCCGGGCAGCGCTTGGCCATCTGATCGTCCGAGTCACGACCATTTGGCGATATTCGGTAACCACCGCTGACCCAGTGTTTAGAGGCACCCTTCGCACCCGCTCGGTATCGGCACTTCTCAGGTGAATCGACGCTCAAAGCCACGGTGAGGCAGTATCTGGCTGGGCAGGAACCGAGCCCTCCTCTGACCGCCGGGAGTAAACGAGATGCCGATATGGGCGACCGATGCGTTCCGTCCAGATCAGTGGCGGGAGTTCTTTCAAACGGTTGGAACGGGTGCCGCAGCCCTGACGGGCCTGACCTTCGTAGCAATGTCGCTCAACGTTGGCGCCATCACAGCCAACACTGCCCACAGATACCGAGCCGCTGGAAGCCTCATCGGCCTCGCGTCCGTGTTCATACTCTCTTGCCTCGCATTGATGGGTGGCCAGCACCATCAGGCCATCGGCCTGGAGATACTCATTGTGTCAGTCATATCGGCAATCCTCTTCCTCTGGGGCTATGTCCGTACCCGACAGCTTCGCGGTGAAGAGCTAAGTGTCAGCCCTCTCTCGCACGCTGGGCGCCAGTGTCTGCTACGTGCTGCAAATATCGGGGGCCGCCGTTCTCATTGCCAACCACATTTTTGGCCTGTACATGGCTTCTGTGGGAATAGTTGCCAGCTTCTACTTCATGATTTCTGGGGCATGGCTCTTATTCGTCGTCGGTGCCGCGTCGGATCAATCCCCCCCTGAATCGCGCACACACCCGACGCTCGGAGGCTGATCGCTCTGGATTGCCGGATACTGGGGCCCGCTGCCACGACTGCCTGCCCCCAAGGTGCCGATCAGCAACGGCTGATAACGCCCTGCTGAACCGGTGTTGTGGGACGCGATGACTTCCTTAGCAGCCGCTCGGTTGAGGCGGTGTTCGGGGTCGACCCGGACGGGCTGAGCCGCTCCAACTCGAATACAGGATCCGTTGCACTCTGTTGCAGCTCGGACACACCACCGCTAACGGAACCACGTCCTTCGGGTCCTTCCGCAGCTCGGGCATTTCACGCAGGTGATGACGGTCGGGGATTTCAAATGCATGACCACAACTGTCACACCAAAACATGTAACCATGCTGCTCCCATCGCAGGACATTCGCAACCGCTCGGGGTGGCTCAAACCCGGTCTTGTGGGTCACCTGCCGCCGGGGGGGTTGCTTCAGGGTGCAGAATGGCGCCATGGGCCGATTCCGCCGGGATGGCCATCGCTGTCGTCGTGGCAGGCGTTCTGGCTGGATGCGGTACAGCGAAAGAGGCTAATCCGAACCCGACTGCCCTTCAGAGCGCCTGGACGAGCTATCCGATTTCAATACAACTGATCCTGGACCGCAACAAGGTTGCCGTTGGTACGCCGATCCGAGGCCATGCAGTCCTCACCAACCGAGGAAGCACCGCAGTAACTGTCGAGCAATGTGCAATAGACGGTTGGCTATTTACGGGACTGGCTAATCTTCACATTCCGTTTGACCCCGCCGTATCTGCTGTCGCTTGTCGTCCTTCGGTGAAACTCCTTCCTGGCAAGAATCGATTCCCGATCAGAATCCTGACCACCTACCAAAGTTGTTTGCAGACAGGCGGGCAGTCGGTCGTTCATGTTCCCCTATGCACAGACGGAAATAGCCTGCCTCCGCTGCCGCCAGGCACGTACGGGACCAAGGTCGTGACCTTTGGGCTTCCGCCCGGTACGGCAACGCCGCGGTCGATCAAAGTGACCTTGACGGCGAAATCCTGAGGGCTCCCCTGATGTTCTGGGCAGGGATAAGCGCCTCCGAGCCGGTGTTAGCTGCCACTCATATCAGATGCGCCGTTGAAGCCCAATGGGTCAGGAGAGCAGCGGTAATCCGAGGACGTTCCGGTTCGTGCTCTCGAAGATTGTGTGTCCAGTCGGTAGGAAAAGGTGGGTATTCGTCAGTCCAAACGATTCCGGGTGGATACAGCAGATACACGTCCCCGGCGCTCATAGCGGGATCATATGAACCGAAGCCAAGGATGGGACGAAGTCTTGTCGAGACGGGCCAATCTGCCTCCTCCCAGTACTGGGTACAGCGGTCATCGGAACGGCCCTGCTCGGCGGCTACATCGGGAGAATCCCCGGCGAGCATTGCCGTCCAGAGCACCAGACAGTTAGGACCCGCAGGCATTCTTGACAGCATTTCGTTACCTTCAAGGCAGTGCGGGCACGTCGGTGAAAGCACTGCCAGCACACGCAACGTCTCCGACAACTGGTTGAAGTCGAGTTGAAGACGGTAGACACCACCCTGAAGAGTCACTGAGTGATCATGACAGGACAGACCTGGCGTGTGCTCGGCCAGTGTCATCAAAGTGCCCGTTTATGAGGAGTTAGCCGCTAGCAAGCGGACGCCGGTCAATTAGGTTTCCCGAGCCATTGGTCCTGGACGCCCTTGAACTTCCCTTTCCCCCTGTCCTTTCGATCAGGGAAGGCACGCGACGGCAAATTGGACCAGCTGCCGCTCGACACTTCGAAAACTTGGGTCCATACTGGCTTGCGGGTCGATGGGCGGCCCTTTTCAAGCGAGGGCCATCTCGATGCGCCTTCCTCAGTTGAGTCAGTTGTCACGGCGGAAGCGTGTGGTTGTAGGTGGTTTGGCTTTCGGTCCAATATCCGTCAAAGGGGTCCGATGAGAGTCTTTAAGCCATTCGTCCTGTTTGCGGTCGCAGTGATCGGCGGAGCGACACTTGCCACTGCTGTCCCATCGACAGCGCCCGCCGGAGCCACCACGATAAAGAAACCGGGTAAGCCAACCGGGGTATATTTGGTGGAGACCACCGCCCCTCTCCTGGCAGTTTATTGGACGCCGCCTGCGTCGGACGGGGGCGCAGCCATTACTGGTTATACCGTGACGGGCAGCGGTGATGGCGGTGCAACCTGTACCACGACGGGAGCGACATCGTGCACATTGGCATGGCCCATCAAGAATAGCCAGGACAAAAAGGTCACGGTGCGAGCTTCGAACTCCGCAGGTCTCGGTCAGGTCTCCAAGCCGGCAAAACGCCCGATCTCCCGCAGCACCAACGCTCGGGATGATTGCTTCTATTTTGGTGTCAAAGCCAATGTTTCAAGATGCGATCTCGCCGGCATGAACCTGACCGACGCTGACATGTCCGACGCCAATATGGCCGACGCCAACCTGGCCAACACCAACCTGACCGGCGCCGTTATGGGTGGTGACCTGAAGGGTGTGACCTCCGGTGGGATCACAGGGACTCCCGCTGCGCTGCCACCCGACTGGAGCTTTGGCGCTGGATACCTCCTCGGCCCATATGCGGATCTCGATGGCGCCACCCTGAATGGCGACGACCTAAGCGATATAGACCTGTCCGACGCCACTCTGACCGATGCCAACCTGTCCGACGCCATCCTGTCCGGCTACAACAACCTGTTCGGCGTCAACCTGTCCGGCGCCAATCTGAGCGGCGCCAACCTGACCGTCTACCTGAACGATGCCAACCTGTCCGACACCAACTTGTCCGATACCGACCTTAGCGACGCCACCCTGACCGGAGTGATATCCGGTGGGATCACCGGTACTCCAGCTGGGCTGCCGACCGACTGGAGCTTCATTGGCGGATACCTCATCGGGCAATACGCAAATCTCACTGATGCCAACTTGAACGGTCTTGACCTGAGCGACGCAGATCTGTCCGATGCCACTCTGACCGATGCCAACCTGTCCGCTGCGGACATATCCGCTGCAAACATATCGGGGGCCGACCTCGCTGGAGCTAACCTCACCGACGCCAACTTGACCGACGCCAACCTGTCCGATGCCAGCCTGTCCGATGCCAACTTGACCGAAGCCGACCTTACCGACGTCAGTCTGGCCGGAGTGACATCCGGTTTGATCACCGGTACCCCAGCTGTGTTGCCAACCGACTGGAGTCTCAACGGCGGATACCTCATCGGGCCATATGCCGAGCTCACCGAAGCCAATCTGGACGGATCCGACCTCAGCAACACTGATATGTCTGACGTTGACTTGACCGACGCCAGGATGATCAACGCCGACTTGAGCGGGGCCGACCTTACCGGCGCGACGCTGAGCGGAGTGATATCTGGTGGGATCACCGGTAGCCCAGCTGCGCTGCCGACTAGCTGGAGTGTGATCGGCGGATACCTAATCGGGCCATATGCCGATCTCGCTAGTGCGGACCTGGCCAGCCTTGACCTGAGCGGCGCCGACTTGTCCAACACCAACTTAACTGAAGCCAACCTGACCGACTCTGACCTGTCTGACGCCACTCTGACTGAAGCCAACCTTACCGGCGCCACCCTAACCGGAGTGATATCCGGTGGAGTCGCCGGTACTACACCTGCGCTGCCGACCGACTGGAGTCTGACCGGCGGATACCTCATCGGACCATACGCAAACCTCACCAATGCCAATCTGAACGGTCTCAACCTGAGCAGTGCCGATCTGAACGATGCCGACCTGAGCAGTGCCGATCTGAACGATGCCGACATAAACGGTGCCGAGCTGGTCGCTGCCAACCTAACCAACGCCAAGCTGACGGACGCCGACGCTACTGGCATCTACCTGCAAGAAGCCAACCTCACGAACGCCAACCTCACCGACTCCAGTTTGAACGACGCCGATTTGTACGAAGTCACTTGGTCAAACACGACCTGTCCTGACGGTACCAACAGCGACAATGACGGAGGTACTTGCGTCAACAACCTGATCCTCCCCGATGCCCCCACCAACGTCTCGGCATTGCCCGGTGATGGTCAGGTCACGGTGTCATGGAACGCACCCGCCAACGACGTCCCCGCCGATGTCGCCAGCTACACGGTGACCGCCAGCGACATCACCGCTCCAGGCACCGACGGCGACGGGAGCACCTGCACAGGCACCGACCCGACAGACACCTGCACTGTGATCGGCCTGACGGACGGCGACAGCTACACCTTCAAGGTGACGGCGTTCAACGAGAACAACGTGCCTGGCCCAGCGTCTGCCCCGTCGAGTGTGGTGATGCCGACAGCTTGACCGAGGCGGTTATCCACACGCCCGAATGCCGTTTAGTGACGTTATCGATGTCCGGAAGTTGAGCGATTTCAGACGAGGTCACAAAGCTGTTTTCGATCATCGTCCCGCCCCGCACAGCCTCGGCGAAGTCACCGAAGCGGGGCCATCCTGAGCCACGATCCCTCGATCCGGAGGTTCATCCGTGACGCCCGGTAGCGTCTCCTTCGTGACCGAGCGTGGAGGTGGCGTGGAGATCGACGACTACCTCCGGTCACTGGGCGCCACCGACGCCCAGATCGCCGAGGCCCGCCAGACCCGCCGTCTCCCCAGCCTGGCCGGTGACCTGGTCCTGGCGGCTGACCACACCCTGTCGGCCACCGAGCTGGCCCGGCGGTCCGGACTGGACCTGGACACGGTCCTCACCGTATGGCGGACCCTCGGTGTGGCCGTCCCCGACGCCGATGTTGACCGGCCCTTGTTCTCCGAGCGTGACGCCGAGTTCACGTCCTTCGTGGTCAAGTTCGAGCCGGCCGGGCTGCAGGGGGAGGAGCTCCTGCGGGTGCTCGGTACCTCGCTGGCCCGGGTGGCCGAGGCCGCCGTCTCTCTCTACGTCCAGACGGTCGAGCCGGCCCTGGACGAATCGGAGCTCGACGGACTGGTCTGGGCACGCAACCTGGCCCAGGCCACGGCCGGTGCCCTCAAGATCGGCGACTCGATGGGGGCCATCTTTGCCCACCACATGCAGGGGGCCATCGACCGCCAACGCATCGCCCAGGTCGATGTGGCCGACCGCTCGCTCTACCGGCTGGCCGTCGGTTTCGTGGACCTGGTCGGGTTCACCCCGCTGGCCCTCCACACGGCACCGTCGAAGCTGCTCGAGCTGATCAGCGATTTCGAGCTCAATGCCTTCGAGGTGGCGTCGGCCCACGGCGGGCGCATTGTCAAGCACATCGGCGACGAGGTCATGTTCGTGGCCCTGGACGCCACCGCCGGCTGCGCCATCGCCCGCGACATCACCGCCGCCTACGCCGAGGGGATCGAGCCCCGGGCCGGGGTCGCCTTCGGGGAGGTCATCACCCGCCACGGCGACTACTACGGCTCGGTGGTCAATCTGGCCGCCCGCCTGGCCGAGCTGGCCGTGCCACGGGAGGTGCTGGTCGACGAGGCCACTGCCCGGCTGGCCGCCGATTCCTTCGTCTTCCGGCCGGCGGGACAGCGCCAGCTCAAGGGGTTCGACGGCACCCGCGAGGTGTTCTCGGTCCACGGCGTCGTGCCCGGGTGATCCCGCCCACCGCCGCCTCCGACGGCCGCAGCCAGTGGGAGCGCATGCTGGCCGGTGACCTCTACCTGGCCTCCGACCCGGAGGTGGCTGCAGCCCACCGGCGGGCCCGGCTCCTCCTCGACCGGTTCAACGCCACCGGCTTCGACGACGCCGACGTTCACCGTCGGCTTCTCGGTGAACTGCTCGGACACTTCGGTCCGATGAGCGAGATCCGTCCGCCCTTCTACTGCGACTACGGCGGCCAGGTGTCGATGGGGGCCCGAACCTTTGCCAACTTCGGGCTGGTGGCCCTCGACCCCGCACCCATCGTCATCGGCGACGACGTCCAGATCGGTCCCAACGTGCAGCTGCTCACCCCCACCCACCCGGTCGATCCCGACCAGCGTCGGGCCGGCTGGGAGGCGGCCGCGCCCATCGCCATCGCCGACAACGTGTGGCTCGGTGGGGGTGTGATCGTGCTACCCGGGGTGACCATCGGCGCCGACACGGTGGTGGGTGCCGGCTCGGTGGTGGCCCGCGATCTGCCCGCCGGCGTGGTGGCGGTGGGCAACCCGGCCCGGGTCATCCGGAGGTGCCGCCCGGATGAGCGCGGGGTCGACTAGCCGGTTTGTGCCGTCCGCAGTCAGTCCTGTCCGGCGTGAGAGGTCACCGGGATCAGTAGCGGTAGGTGTCCGGCTTGTACGGGCCGTCGACCGACACCCCGATGTACTCGGCCTGCTCCTTGGTCAGGGTGGACAGCCGGACTCCCAGAGCGTCGAGATGCAGCCGGGCCACCTTCTCGTCGAGATGCTTGGGCAGGACGTAGACCCTGTTTTCGTAGTCGTCGGCGTTGTTGAACAGCTCCATCTGGGCCATGGTCTGGTTGGTGAACGAGTTGGACATCACGAAGCTCGGGTGCCCGGTGGCGTTACCCAGGTTGAGCAGTCGTCCCTCCGACAGAACGATGACGGCATGACCGTCGGGGAAGATCCATTTGTCCACCTGGGGCTTGATGTTGACCCGCTCGATTCCTTCCCACTTGGTCAGACCGGCCATGTCGATCTCGTTGTCGAAGTGGCCGATGTTGCCCACGATGGCCTGGTGCTTCATGCGGGCCATGTGGTCGGCGGTGATGACGTCCTTGTTGCCGGTGGCGGTGACGAAGATGTCGGCGCTACCCACCACGTCCTCCAGCCTGACCACCTCGTGGCCGTCCATGGCCGCCTGCAGGGCACAGATGGGGTCGACCTCGGTGACCACCACCCGGGCCCCCTGGCCCTTCAACGACTCGGTGCACCCCTTGCCCACGTCGCCGTAACCGCATACCACGGCCACCTTGCCGCCGATGAGCACGTCGGTGGCCCGGTTGATCCCGTCGACCAGCGAGTGGCGACACCCGTACTTGTTGTCGAACTTGGACTTGGTCACCGCGTCGTTGACGTTGATGGCGGTGAACAGCAGCTCACCGGACTGCTCCATCTCGTTGAGTCGGTGCACCCCGGTGGTGGTCTCTTCGGACACGCCCTTGATGCCGGCGGCCATGGTGGTCCAGCGGGTCGGGTCCTCGGCCAGGTTCCGGGCCAACACGCCCAGCACCACCGCGAACTCCTCGGAGTCGGCAGTCGAGGGGTCGGGCACAGCGCCGGCCTTCTCGAACTCCACGCCCTTGTGGACCAGCAGGGTGGCGTCACCGCCGTCGTCCAGGATCATGGTCGGACCGTCGCCGGGCCAGGCCAGGGCCTGCTCGGTGCACCACCAGTACTCGTCGAGGGACTCGCCCTTCCAGGCGAAGACCGGCACCCCTTGGGGCTCGTCGACGGTGCCCTGCGAACCGACGGCCACCGCCGCTGCGGCATGGTCCTGGGTGGAGAAGATGTTGCAGCTGGCCCAGCGCACCTCGGCGCCCAGCGCCACCAGCGTCTCGATCAGCACCGCTGTCTGCACGGTCATGTGCAAGGAGCCGGTGATGCGGGCACCACGCAGGGGCTGCTCGGCCCCGTGCTCGGCCCGCATGGCCATGAGGCCGGGCATCTCGTGCTCGGCCAGCTCGATCTCCTTGCGCCCGAATTCGGCCAGGGACAGATCGGCCACTTTGAAGTCGGGGCGTTGGTCGTTGGTCATGGGGTTCCTTCGCTCGGGCCGACGGGAGAGGTCGGATCTTTGTGGCCCGGTGTATGCGGGCCCGGCCGACGGCATCCGGGTCCGGCCCACCAAAGGGGTGGTCCTGCCCCAGATCACGACCCATCCATCGTACCTCAACTGGTTTGTCGGCCCCCCGGGGATGCCGACCGCCGCGTCCGGGTCCGGCGCCGCCCTCAGGGTGCCGTCGTCGTAACCGACAGGGGAAGGTCGGACGACGACTGTCCGACCGACAAGGTGTACGTCCCCGGTACGGTCGTCCATCCGCCGTTGAGGTAGACCCGAAAGGACGACAGCGGCACAGCCAGGGTGACTGCTCGCCTCTGCCCCGGCTGCAGGGCGACCGGATAGAAGGCCACCAGTTGGGCCGGTGGTTCGCCGGCCGCCGCTGGATAGGTCAGATAGGCCTGGACGACATCGGTTCCCTCCCGCTTCCCGAGGTTGGTCACGTTGACGGTGAGGGTGACCCGTCGCCACGAGCGACGGAGCCTCACGGTGCGGCCGAGGCGGAAGCGGGTGTAGGACAGCCCGAAGCCGAAGGGGAACAGTGGTTGGATGCCGGTGGCGTGGTTGTACCGGTATCCCACGTCGAGCCCTTCGCTGTAGGTGGTGGTGAGGTCGATACCGGGCCATTGGCTCAGGGTGTTGATGGCCGAGGTGGAGGCACTGGTCGGAAAGGTCACCGGCAGCCGTCCCGACGGGTCGACGTCGCCGTACAGGAGAGCGGCCACCGCGGCGCCGTCTTCCTCGCCCGGGTACCAGGCCTCGAGCACCCCGGCCACCGATGGCAGCCAGGGCATGAGCACCGGCCCGCCGCTGTTTATGACCACCACGGTGTGGGGGTTGGCCGCGGCCACGGCGGCGATGAGGGCGTTCTCGTCGCCGGGCAGACCGAGCGACGGTCGGTCGAACGCTTCGGAGCTGAAGCTTCCGGCGAAGACGACGGCCACGCTGGCTCTGCGGGCGGCCTGGGCGGCGGCGGCGACCTGGCCGCTGTCGTAGGACCAGCCCAGGGTCATGTCCCCCTCGACCACCTTGGACTCGCCCGAGGGGGTCAGGTTGTCGAAGGGTTGCCAGCCCATGTCCACCTGATAGGGGTGGCCCCCGGTCAGCTCGACGGCCTGGGACCATCGCCCGAGGACGTGACTGAGGGGATCGGACACCACGGCTTTGCCGTCGAGCAGCAGGGTGGCCGCCCCCGAGCCCTGGAGCGAGAGCGTGTAGAGCCCGGTGCGGGGCGGGGTCAGCGTGCCGGTCCAGGCCACGTGCACGTTGCGCCAACCGGCCGGCAGCACCACCCGGGTCCGGGTCGGAGAGAACTCCTCCCCGCGACTCCGGGGCAGGCCCAGCGAGGGTTGGAGGGGGCTCTGGTCGGTCGGGGCACCCGGGGACAGGCCGGGCAGGAACAGGGCGGTGGACGGATGGGGCCGGATGGCGATGTCCACCGTCGGCTGCACCAGCTGGTACGACTGGGCGGCGTCCAGGGCCAGGGCCTCGGCCGTGGGGTTGGCGGTGGCATCGGTCCGACTGATGGTGACGGTCAGCCCGTGCCCGCTGCCCGAGGCCGGCCGGAGCAGCGAGGTGGGCACGGCCGAAATGCTGCGGGTGGTGCTGGCACCGTTTGTGTAGGTGACCGTGGTGTGGACGCCGGCCACATGACGGATGGCCGACAACGGGTCCGAGGTGAACGGGGGAGTGACCCTTGAGCTACCGCCGCCGGTGGTGTCCGGGGCGGCCGAGGCGTCGGCACCGATGAGCGCCACCGACCGGTCGTGGGTGGGGGACAGGGGGAGGACCGAGCCGCGGTCCTTGAGAAGGACGGCCGACTGCTCGGCGGCGGTCAGGGCGAAGTGGGTGTGGGCGGGTGAGTCGACCGGTGTGCCCAGGGTGGCTTGCTCGAACCGGCCCACCAGATGGTGGGCGAACATGACGGTGAGGAGGCGGGCGACGGCGGCGTCGACCGACGACAGGGGAAGCTGGCCCTGGCGCACCAGTGCGTCCAGCTGGCCGGCGTTCTCCGGCTTGATGAGGTCGATGCCGGACTCGATGGCGGCCACCGGGTCGTGCACCGAGCCGAGGTCGGAACGGACGAAGCCGGTGAACCCCCACGTGGCCAGCAGCCCGAGGAGCTGGGGCTGCTGGCATTGGAAGGTCCCGTTGAGCCGCGGGTAGGCGCACATGACCGAGCTCACGTGGGCCTGGCTGACCGCCGCCTTGAACGGTGGGAGGTAGAGCTCGTGCAGGGCCCGTTCGGAGACCTGATCGTCGAGCACGCCACGGTCGGTCTCCTGGTTGTAGACGGCGAAGTGCTTGGCCATGGCCATGGTGCCGGTGGACTGGATGCCATCGATGTCGGCCACCCCCATGGCCGACACCAGTACCGGGTCCTCGCCGTAACCCTCGTAGGACCGACCGCTCTCCGGTACACGGTCGATGTTGAGGGTCGGCCCCTGGATGGCGTCGATGCCCTGGCCCTTGGCCTCGGACCCCTCCACCACGCCGTAGGCCAGGGCCGTGGCCGTATTGAAGGTGGCGGCGATGCCCAACGGTGAAGGCAGCTGGGTCACGTTGGTGTCCCCGTAGGCCAGACCCTGGGGCCCGTCCTGGACGGCCAAAGAGGGGATGCAGAGACGGGGCACGCCGGCGTTGATGTTCTCGTAGCTGGCGTCGCTGTAGAGGACGAGCTCGCTGACCTTCTCAGAGACGGTCATACGGTCTTCCACCAGAGCGGCCAGCCGGGCCGGTGACTTGCCGTCGTCGACGGCCTTCTTGAGCCACGGGCAACGGGTGGCGATGTCGGCGCTGGTTCCCACTACCGAATCCGTCCCGGTGCCCTTGCCGGGCGAGGAGGTGCCGTTGGCCGGCTTGCTCATGCGGGACAGCGGGGTCGAGGTGGTCGTGAGAGCCAGGGCGACCAGAAAGACGATGAAGACGATCAGACCGACAGCCACGATCAGCATGTGCGAGCGGAGAAGCCGGTGACGGACGGTCGACGGCGGTTCAGGCGGGACGGTCACAGGATCCGGGGCCGACCATAACCACCGACGGTGGCCCGCGACCGGTCACCCCAGCCTCTGTCGACCCCGCACGGCACGCCGAAGGTCTACCAAAACCACGGTGGGCGATGGCTGACCCGGCCGGTGACACCGGGCGACGTGGGCCACCTGACCCGCCTGTCGACCGCGGTCTGTGTGGTCATCCCCCTTGGTCGAGCTCGGCCAGGATGGTGCTGGCCGCCACCGTGGCCGGCTCGGTGCGGGCCGAGGCCGCCGTGCGGGCCAGGGTCTGGACCAGCGCATTGGCCGGTGTGGGCGTGTCGTGCATCCGTCCCAGGCGCACGATCTCGCCGTTGAGATAGTCGGTCTCGATGTCGCCGGTGTGTCGCCGGAGACTCTGCCAAGACGAGCCGCCCTCCCGGCTCCGACCCTCGATGGTTCCGAGCCGGAGATGGTCTGCCCGTCGGGCACGGTCCTCTTCCTTGGTGGCCACGTCCATGCCCGCCGCGGCCAGAGCGGCTTCGCCTTCGGCCACCAGCCGGCTCACCAGGTCCCGCCGCCGGTCGTCGTCCGGGGCACACAGTGCTTCGACCACGTTGCCCAGGTTGAGGATCAGCTTGCGGCTCTTCCAACGACCGATGGCCGACCGCCCCACCGATTCGAACCGGGAGCGCGACAGATCAGAGGAGATCTGCTGGCTGATCGAGTCGGTTCCGTACGGGTAGCAGCCGATGTCCAACAGGCCGGTGGTCGGGTCCGACCAGGCCTGCACCACCCCGGGCTCGAGGTGGCTGGCCGGGCACATCACGCACACCCCGTACACACGGGGGAAGAACCGGAGGAGGGCCGGCTCGTTGGCGATGCCGTTCTGGAGGCTGACGATGGGGGTGGTCGGCGGGGCCACGGCCACCAGATCGTCGACGGCCGCGTGGGTCTGCTGGCTCTTGACGGCCAACAGCACCGTCGTCTGCGCCTCCCAGTCGATTTCTCCCGGGTGACCGACCGCGGGGATGGGCAGGGTGACCGCCTCGGCCGGCGACTCGAGGCGCAGCCCCTGCGAGCGGACAATTTCGAGGTGCTGACCGCGGGCGATGAGGGTCACCTCCAAACCGGCCTGGAACAGGCGACCGCCGACCACCCCACCGATGGCCCCGGCGCCCAACACCACGTAGCGCACGCCGGTCATCGTCTCACGGTTGTTCAGCGGGGGAGCGAGGCCTGCTGTTAGGGGTTCCTCCGACGGAGCGGCCCGCTCGACCGTCAGGTTTGCTATATTGTAATAAAGTAATCATTTGAGGAGGAATCAATGATGAGAGAAGCGCACACAGGTCGAGGCCGGGGACGGGGTCGGCCCCACGACGGCCCGTTCGACGAGAATCCACCGCTCGAGACGGTCGAGGGCTGGCTGGCCGGGCGGTTACCGGACGGGTGGTTCGAAGGGACGCCGACGGTGACCGTCGACCGGGACGAGATCCTCATCGTCGGTCGGGTGCCCGCCCCGCCGGTGGCCGACGGGGCCGACGACGCCTCGCGGGCGGCGGCCGAGTCCGGTCGCATCACTCGATTCCGGGAGGACACCCGTGACGAGCGCATGGCCGTGGCCCGCGAAGCGGAGCACCGTTTCGGGCGCCACGTGGCCTGGGGAGCGGAGGCCGGCGACACCAGCCAGGTGTTCACCAACCTGTCCGTTCCGGTCATGACCCGGCTGCGCCAGCCCGAGCGTCGGGTTCTCGACACCCTGGTCGACAGCGGCGTGGCCCGCAGCCGCTCGGACGCCCTGGCCTGGTGCGTCAAGCTGGTGGCCCGCAACTCCGACGAGTGGCTGAGCGAGCTGCGCACGGCCATGGAGACCGTCGAGTCCGTCCGCCAACAGGGACCGTCGGTCAGCTGAGCGACGGCACAGGTCGCTGATGATGCCGGGGTCGGCTCGGGCATCGGTGCCGCGTCCCGGCGGGTAAGGCGAGGACGAGAGCGAGACGTAGTCGTCCTAAGAACCTCGCTCCGGATTTAAGACCCGCCCGACTGGCGCTCGTAATGCACGATGGCCGAATCTGGCGCTTCCACAAGCGACAGCTTCAGGCCCTCGTGCATGAGACTCTTTCCGGACAACAGTTCCTTCCTGTCCGAGTCGAAGTTGTCCATCTGGTACTGCCTGCCCGCATCCAAGCCGTGCAGGATTAATCGCATCGACGTCGCCCGTGCGTGGGGCCGTCGAAAGGCCAGGACCACCCCGCTGCCCGCCGCCGGGCGGTCGAATTGGAATGCCATCCATACGTCATCCTCCAGGCTGAACTCGGTCAGAGGATAGAAATCGCTGTACAACAGGTCATCTTTTATACGCAGGAATTCCTCGTTCATGGTGCGGAGCAGGGCCCAGTCCTTCTCGCTGGCGGTTCCGGCGTCGACGCTCGACTCGTAGCTCGGCGCAAGGGAACTACGCACCACGTACTGGCCCGGGCCCCAGGCACCGTCATTGGTGGTTTGTGGTCCCACCCCTGTCCCGTAGTACGGAAGCCAGAGGGAAATACCGTAGGTCTGACACTGATTACCGGTCGGCTCAAATTGGTAATCGCTCCGTAACAGAGGCACCGAACGGCGCATCGTCTCGAGATCGTTGCGTCGGCCACCCGAAGCGCAGCTGTCTATCCAGAGATGAGGATGGCGCTTGCGCAACTCGTCCCAGAAGGCGAGATGGCCACTCACGTGCTTCACCTGCGTCATTCCCGTGCGCCCCGGTACATCCTTGGCGTTCCAGTAGTCGAGCGGGTCCATGTTGAAGTCCTGGCGGAACACGTCCAACTGGTGACCGCGAGCGACCTGGTTGGTGATGATGCTGTCGAAGTGCTCCACTGACCAGGCCCAGGCGTCGGGGTTCCCGAAGTCGAGGAGGTAACTGAAGTCTTCGATGGGGTCCGGGGGGGCGATGAGCCAGTCCTGGTGCTCGTTGAACAGCTGGGTGCCGATCCCCACCCGCTCCGGCTCGCTCCATAACAGGGACTTCATGTCATGATCCAGGGCCCGCTGGAATGTCGGCCTCATGCCTTCGGGGAAGCGCTTCGGGTCCGGGAACCAGTTGCCCACGCCGTTGCCCCAATCCTGGGACCAACCGTCGGGTAGCCCGCTCGGAATGGCATACCAGCCGGCGTCCACCCACCAATGCGTGTAGAAACCACCGTGGTCCTTGGTGGTCCCCCGCTTTGCATAGGAATCGATGGCTGAGAGCTCTTCGGACTGGTCAGGAAACAGGCTCAGGCTGCCGCTGGTGGGAAGGATGGGAGCAGGAAGGCTCCCTCCAAAGCGCGGCAGGTTGTAGTCGACCATCCATCGCCGCCACTTGTTCTGGGCCAACAGCCAACTGTCGGCCCTCCACGGCATGAGGACAATGAGGGGGGTCCGCACCTTCTCGCCCGCCTCGAGGTAGGTGTCCAAAAGCATGGCGTCGTCGATGTCCTGATAAGCGATCAGCTGTGGGTCGGCCGAGGTCATCCCGGTCTTGAGGCGCAGGCCTTCGTGCTGGTCGACCAGCAGCTGGGTGGTCCATTGCCCTGGCCATCCGACAGCGGCCATCACCCCCCGGTCGCCCCACGAAATATTGAAGTAGGGCCACGTGCCGTTCGACGGCCGACCCCCCTGCGGGAAGAGAAGCTGCACGTCGCCCGGCGCCAGTGGCGAAGTCAGCGGCGCGTAGTCATCGGCCTGCTGGGCGCTGCCGTTGAAATGGTGGAGGGTATAGGGCGTGGTGGGTGACCCGTTGATGACGGCGTCGGCGGCCAGTACGGCGCTCAACCGCTGCGAGGTACTCGATGTGGGGTTGGCGAACGACACTGTCCATTCGATGGCCCCGAAGGTCTCGTAGACGACCACCGTCGCCTGCACCTGTAGCTCTCCGGACGGCGCCTTCCACGTGATCGATTCTTCGGAGCGCCCCGTCACGGAGCTCACTTTGCCCCTCGTTACCCGCCACTGGGGCAGGAGGATGGCCGACGAAACGCCGCCGTAGTCGAACGAGAAGGGTGGGTCGGCAATGAACTCCGATACTGCCGCGCTGGCAGTGTCGCTGCCCAGCGGCACCGGCGCCACGGTGGTGGTCAGAAAGCGGTTCCGGGTCGCCGGCAATGCCGCCGACCCGGTGCCTGCCCCCAGCAACTTGAGGAAGAGTCTCCTGTCCACCGCAACGCTCCCTTAGGCCGACCGATTGCCCGACCCGGTACCACCGGAGCGCTTGGTCGCGGCAACGCCCCGGCTCGAGCGAACACCTTGCAGACTAGTGCCCTGACCTCCCTGGCACCTGGTACGGAGGTGGCAACGCTTGTGAGGCCAGTTGCGCAAAAACGGCGGCCACCGGTCTGGCCCGGCGGTGAACGTCGAACAGCCCGACCTCGGTCACGGCCCCTTTGGGGTTCACCAGTTCGGACTGCCAGTCGAATTGGTCTCCGCGGCTATACCAGCACAGTCCGCGTACCGGCAGGCCGTCCTCGACCATCCCGCCAAGTCCATCGGTGAGCGAGAGCAACCACGGGACCTGGTCGTCGATGCCGAGCGACAAATTCGAGGTTTCCGCCACCCAGAAGGGCACGTCATACCGGTGGTGCCACCGTCGAAACTCGGCAACGGCCAACGCCATTCGCTCGTCGATCGACCACTGTGGGGCAACCCCTCCCACGGGAAAGACCGAGGTGGGGTAGAAGTCGAGGCCGGCGACCACCCGGTCGGTCACCGCCAGCGACCGGATCCGCTCCAGCACTGCAGTGTCCACGGGGTCGAGATAACCCGCTGATGCCGGGAGTGGGTCTCGTCCGAAGTGCAGGTCCCATACCAGCCACATCCATGCCCGCAACGCCTGCACGTCTTCTTCGGCCTGCGGGTCCACGGCCACCGGCACCGGGAAACCCTCGGAGCCGATCCACCAGCCGCGGCGATCGCCACGGATACGCGCCACGGCCTCCAGATTGGCCAACACGATATTGGTCAAGATGCGGGCATGGTCGGGCCCTGAGGCCAGCCGGTCGTTCCACAATCCCAGGCAACCCGAATTCTCTGCCGTGACGCCGGGCTCATTGATGGGTGTGAACCATCGCGGCTCCGCGTACCGGTCGAGGAATGCCTCGACGTACCGAGTGAACGAGTCCACCCATCGCCGATCGGCGAAGCCGTCGAACCGATCGGGGAGACCAAAGTGCAACAAGTCGACGATCGGCTCGACACCGTGGTCAGCACAGCCGGCTAAGGCTCGGTCCCAGAGCGTCCAGTCATAACGGCCGGGCTCGGGCTCGCTCAGGCGCCATGGCACCCCGTACCGGACGATCCTGACGCCGAGGGCAGCAATGGAGCGGAGGTCGTCCTCGACGTGGGAGTAATGGCCACTTTGGGCGAATTGGTCCTGGCGATAGGGAACCCCGTCGCGAAGCACCACGGGATCGGACCCTTCTTCGCCCACCGCCCAGGCAAAGTCAGGGAATTCGTCACGCCCTCCAGTCCTGTCCGACATCAGACGTGCGAATCTAGCTGAGCGTGCCTATTCACCGGCTGCGCTTTTGTCGCTCCGGTGCCGGCCGAGGACTCTGATCTAGGAGGCGAGTCGATCTCCCCCGGGCCCGATCTTGCGACCGACGACGGCCACCAGGCCCGCAGGCAGCAACTCGTCTCCGAACGAACCCGAGACGGTCGCCTCCACCCCGTGACGGGCGAGCAGGTCGGGAACCTTGGACGTCTCGATCAGGACATTGTCGTGTCGCTCGTCGTCTCGCCGCCACATGTCGCCATCCTGGCGAACGAAGGTGGTCATGAGGCGCACGTAGCGGCTCGGCTCGGGTAACGAGAACTCCGTCATCAGCACCCAATCCTCCGTTCGCCAGATACTCGGCGGCTGGTGCTTCCGTACCGATCCCCATGCGAGGTCGCACAGGTCGATGGCCATGACGCCGCCGGGTCGCAGGGCTGTAGCCATCGCGATGAGTGCCGCTTCGACCTGCGACTCCTCGTCCAGGTAGTTGAGTGCGTGGCCTACCCCGACGATTGCGTCGGCCGGAGGAATGGAGTCGCCCGGCAGCCTCAACCGCCGGATCTCGAGGGCAGCGGGCACGTACGTTCGGGCCAGGTTGAGCATCGCATCTGAAGCGTCGGTGGCAAGAACCCGGAGACCGGCGTCGGCCAGATAGGAGGTCAGCAGCCCGCTCCCGCAGCCAATCTCGACGACCAGTCCGTCGTGCTCTCGCACAGGCTCGAGGAGCCGGAGGATGCCCGGCGCACACGCATCGGCGTGGAACCCGAAGCCCAGATGGTGCACGAGAGCCAGGTCGTCTCGGTAGTAGGGCACATCGGGCTGTGAGCGCGGTTTCATGGCCCCAGTTTGGCTGTCCGACCTTCGGCCCGCATGTGGCCCCACGGGCAAGGTCAACCGAGCGATAGGCGGCTCGGACGCCGCCGGGCCGTCCTGCAGTAAGTGCGGTCTCTCGATTCGCTGCCGCCGCTCAGACCGCTCGAACTTCGGCCAGCCGCTCGACGGCGTACTCGTCGTCCCAGCAGACGGCCGCTTCCCATGCGGCCGACGCTTGGGCGGCGATGTCGTGGGCGCCGTCGTCGAGGCCGGCGGCGTTGTGGGGCAACACCAGGTCGAGGTCTGGGACGTCGACGTGCGACTCGTCCCAGTCGATCAGCGCGACCCGGTCCGCGGTCATGCGGACATTGCCGCGGGTTGGGATCGCCGTGGACGACGCATGTCTGACGCCCGGCGAGCCGCGCCCACGCTGCCCGGCATCGAGCAACACCCTCAGGCGGCATCGCAGGAGGTCGATCTTCGTCCCGGTCTCGGCATGCACGAGGTCGGTCGACGATCGCCAGCCCGGGCGCTGCGGCCATCCCCGCGTCAACCGGTGCAGCTGGCGGAGCGTGTCGGCCACGCGACGCCAGTCGGCCTCCGTCTCCGGCGGTCCGCCCTCCACATGGGTCATCACCACCAGTCCGTCGGCGAACAGCCGGCCGTCCGTCGTCGCGATCGGCACCGGCACGGCCAGACCTTCACGGTCGAGGTGTTGGAGGAGATCGGTCTCCCACGCCAGATCAGCGTCGCCCCTGGCACCGAGACGACCGACCGCCAGTTGCCCCTTCACCGCGCACCCTCCACACGTCGTTGTGGCCTCCAGCAAGCGGTTCGATGCGAGCGACGTCGTCACCCCACTGCTCGAGTGCCTCCCATCCCACTGGCCACATCTTCGCCACTAACTGAGTTGATCGACCGTGGTCGACCTGCGTCGGCACGAGACGCACACGACCGCGGCCAGTGGGGTCCAAAAGGATTCATCAGCCAGCAGGGCCATCGCCTCATCGAAGGTGGCCTTGGTCACCGATGAAAGTCCGTTCGATCCACCCCGTGTTGGATCGGTGAGGCGGTGCTCGACGGATCGAGCGTGTAGGTCCAGATGCAGCCTCCGGTGACCCCCCTTGCACCATCGAGTATTCGATGGTGACTGCAATGTCATCCACTGGCAGCCGGGCGAGGGTCGTGGGCAGAGTCCGCGCCCAGGTCCATGTGCCCACCAGTGCACCGGTCACCTCGCGCACGGCTGGCGAAGTCACATGCCGGCCAGCGGAAAGTCTCCGCTTCCTCGAACAGCACAGAACGCCGCCTGGTCAGAAAGTGGCCACGAGCCGTGCCATCATCTGGTCAGCCTCATCGATGTGCATCAGCACATTGCGGGTGTGGATCAGGTCCAGAGAGTCCGCTGGCAGGTCGAGATCCTCGATGGAGGTTTAGACAGACACGCAACGGAACCAGTAGGTGACC
>CAVSII010000002.1:0-251746 GCA_963727955.1 uncultured Acidimicrobiaceae bacterium | reverse complement strand
TTATACTGGTGGCACCGCTGTGAAGGAACCAAGTGATCTCCATGGCTCTGATCATCGCCGACCTGATCTACAAATGGTAGTCGATAATACTCATGTCCTCACTGATATTCAAATCACCAACCCTTTATGTCCCACCCATGTTCATGGATCAGCTCAACAACAGCTACATGCTGCTCAGATCAGTGAGAGGACCAAGACCAAGAAATATGAGAAAACTGCTAAACAACACGATGCCAAGTTCATCCCCTTCACTATGGAAGCAACAGGAGGAATGTCCAAATCAGCCAAACAAATCTATGAAATGATTATATTAGCTAGTCGAGATAATGGTACACTATGGCCTCATGACATTATTGCCAGGGACTTCAGAGGAGCAATAGCTATAGATGTTTCTTTCTATTCAGACGTTGTATAAATTCATCAGCTATACAGATATGGTTCTATGCTGACCAGCTGTCTGTAAAGCCTCTGAGGAATGTGTTGCGCGTGGCAGGAAAAGAGAAGGGGAACGGCAGAAAATAAATTGCAGCCGCTATATAATGGACGAGTGTAGATGTGAGTTGTGTGAGTTGGATCTACACTCTGACTCAGCTAGTCTGAGCTGCACCCGGATAAGTGTTATTCGGCATTCCAGGCCTTTCTGAGCTTAGATTTGTATCCCGGTAGTCAGCAAACCGGTTATGACTTAGATTTCTATACCGGTAGTCATCAAACCGGTTGTGCATTTAGATATCGCCAAAATGCACGAAGATGCGGATATCACTTGCTATCCCGCTTATCGAGCGGTTGAATGGCTGACTTGCTATCCCGCTAGCCCAGCGGAAGTTTCGGAGCTTTTTGGCTTCAAACAAAATAGAACAATCTCGCGCCCACTAACACGCTATTGCCATATGATGTTTGAATGTTAGCGACAGCATCGACACTGTCATCAACATCCTAACTCAGGAAGTCTGAGCTGCACCGGATAAGTTTTAAGGGATTCCAGCCCCGAGCAATAGCTATAGATGTTTCTTTCTATTCAGACGTTGTATAAATTCATCAGCTATACAGATATGGTTCTATGCTGACCAGCTGTCTGTAAAGCCTCTGAGGAATGTGTTGCGCATGGCAGGAAAAGAGAAGGGGAACGGCAGAAAATAAATTGCAGCCGCTATATAATGGACGAGTGTAGATGTGAGTTGTGTGAGTTGGATCTACACTCTGACTCAGCTAGTCTGAGCTGCACCCGGATAAGTGTTATTGGCATTCCAGGCCTTTCTGAGCTTAGATTTGTATCCCGGTAGTCAGCAAACCGGTTATGACTTAGATTTCTATACCGGTAGTCATCAAACCGGTTGTGCATTTAGATATCGCCAAAATGCACGAAGATGCGGATATCACTTGCTATCCCGCTTATCGAGCGGTTGAATGGCTGACTTGCTATCCCGCTAGCCCAGCGGAAGTTTCGGAGCTTTTTGGCTTCAAACAAAATAGAACAATCTCGCGCCCACTAACACGCTATTGCCATATGATGTTTGAATGTTAGCGACAGCATCGACACTGTCATCAACATCCTAACTCAGGAAGTCTGAGCTGCACCGGATAAGTTTTAAGGGATTCCAGCCCCGAGCAATAGCTATAGATGTTTCTTTCTATTCAGACGTTGTATAAATTCATCAGCTATACAGATATGGTTCTATGCTGACCAGCTGTCTGTAAAGCCTCTGAGGAATGTGTTGCGCGTGGCAGGAAAAGAGAAGGGGAACGGCAGAAAATAAATTGCAGCCGCTATATAATGGACGAGTGTAGATGTGAGTTGTGTGAGTTGGATCTACTCTCTGACTCAGCTAGTCTGAGCTGCACCCGGATAAGTTTTATGGCATTCCAAGCCAATGACTTAGATTTCTATACCGGTAGTCATCAAACCGGTGAGCATTTAGATATCGCCCGAAATGCACAAAGATGCGGATATCACTTGCTATCCCGCTTATCGAGCGGTTGAATGGCTGACTTGCTATCCCGCTAGCCCAGCGGAAGTTTCGGAGCTTTTTGGCTTCAAACAAAATAGAACAATCTCGCGCCCACTAACACGCTATTGCCATATGATGTTTGAATGTTAGCGACAGCATCGACACTGTCATCAACATCCTAACTCAGGAAGTCTGAGCTGCACCGGATAAGTTTTAAGGGATTCCAGCCCCGAGCAATAGCTATAGATGTTTCTTTCTATTCAGACGTTGTATAAATTCATCAGCTATACAGATATGGTTCTATGCTGACCAGCTGTCTGTAAAGCCTCTGAGGAATGTGTTGCGCATGGCAGGAAAAGAGAAGGGGAACGGCAGAAAATAAATTGCAGCCGCTATATAATGGACGAGTGTAGATCTGAGTTGTGTGAGTTGGATCTACACTCTGACTCAGCTAGTCTGAGCTGCACCCGGATAAGTTTTATGGCATTCCAAGCCAATGACTTAGATTTGTATACCGGTAGTCATCAAACCGGTGAGCATTTAGATATCGCCCGAAATGCACAAAGATGCGGATATCACTTGCTATCCCGCTTATCGAGCGGTTGAATGGCTGACTTGCTATCCCGCTAGCCCAGCGGAAGTTTCGGAGCTTTTTGGCTTCAAACAAAATAGAACAATCTCGCGCCCACTAACACGCTATTGCCATATGATGTTTGAATGTTAGCGACAGCATCGACACTGTCATCAACATCCTAACTCAGGAAGTCTGAGCTGCACCGGATAAGTTTTAAGGGATTCCAGCCCCGAGCAATAGCTATAGATGTTTCTTTCTATTCAGACGTTGTATAAATTCATCAGCTATACAGATATGGTTCTATGCTGACCAGCTGTCTGTAAAGCCTCTGAGGAATGTGTTGCGCGTGGCAGGAAAAGAGAAGGGGAACGGCAGAAAATAAATTGCAGCCGCTATATAATGGATGAGTGTAGATGTGAGTTGTGTGAGTTGGATCTACACTCTGACTCAGCTAGTCTGAGCTGCACCCGGATAAGTGTTATTCGGCATTCCAGGCCTTTCTGAGCTTAGATTTGTATCCCGGTAGTCAGCAAACCGGTTATGACTTAGATTTCTATACCGGTAGTCATCAAACCGGTTGTGCATTTAGATATCGCCAGAAATGCACAAAGATGCGGATATCACTTGCTATCCCGCTTATCGAGCGGTTGAATGGCTGACTTGCTATCCCGCTAGCCCAGCGGAAGTTTCGGAGCTTTTTGGCTTCAAACAAAATAGAACAATCTCGCGCCCACTAACACGCTATTGCCATATGATGTTTGAATGTTAGCGACAGCATCGACACTGTCATCAACATCCTAACTCAGGAAGTCTGAGCTGCACCGGATAAGTTTTAAGGGATTCCAGCCCCGAGCAATAGCTATAGCAGTGCAAAGGAGGAATGCAATGACTATGATTGCTGGACGCTGTCTGGCAATCGGTCGAGCTGCCACTTGTGCAGCAGCATAAATTGCTCTGTTACTGTTGTGTGTTTCAGCTGTTAGTCCTTTATTTGTGTATTTATTGTTCTTGACTACGTTCAACCATATTTTGTTTTTGCTTGTATTTACCCTAAACAACCCTTGTATTGTCAAGTGATCAGTTGTGTTATGTTGGCCTTTGTGTCTGTTCGTTGGATGTTGAGCAGAGCCTTACCAGTGCATGCTCCCCAATCACATCTACACCATCTCAACTGTCCAAAATTTTTATTAATTTTAAACATCATATAAATAATTTATACAGTGCCGTAGAAGAGAATATGTTTTTCAATCAAGAGTTAGCCCGGAAAAATGATATTTCAGGAATTGTAGAAACACTGTACATTAGTTCTGCATTCGATGACATCCCCGCTATTTACATGATCTAGAGATGATGAGAAATATGATAGCAAGTACTGTGATAATATATACGTATTGTTTATACGTGTGGATAACATTTGCTCCATGAATAAGATCGTAATTACCCGCATGCGATAAGTACTATGTTATTCAGGATTCTGACTATGCTGCCTGGTGATCGATAGGGTATATCTGTTATATATAACTACGGCCGCCAAAATTAAATATACCTATTTGTTTTCAAATATTGCAAGGTTGTATTAAGCCTTTGATGTCTGGCTGTGGTACAATAAACATGCCGTGCACACACCCAATTTTTGTATTATAGCAGAATGAAATACAATTTAATGTACAATGCCGACAAGACTGAAATATACAAAAGAGGTATTTTGACCTGTGCACAAGATTTTTCTTATCTGGCATGGCTATGCTGGAATGGATTTGGACAATCAAAGTACACATCTTGATTGCGCATTAGACCACAATGCTTGTATTGTGCTTGGATGTCCTCAGCTGTGATATCGTTCCAAGCATCACTCATTATTGTCTTGATGTTGTGTTTCTTCAATGGACCTTTCTCCAATACTTTCTGTCTCCATATATTAAATAAGGAATTATCTAACGGTGATAAACGTTTAGCTGCTGCAGCTGGCATCTTTATGACTTCAGTTAACTCTTGGCATCCCCAGTCATGGAAGGTCTCCCTGATTTTCTCTTCATTATGAATAGAGGCTGAGTCGACTACTAAGTACGAGAGGATATATGTCCAATGCTCCTGCTGCCTGTGCTAGAAGATTCCTAATATAATCAAGTAGCATATCTTGAGTGATGCCAGCTCCTCTCTCTGTTGGTGAATAGATAATAGGGGGCAGCACTCTCTCCCCTGAGCAACAAGCAATCATATCATAACGAGCTGCATACTTCGATGTGGTCGAGGTCTCAATATAAGGAGGCTCTCCAGGAAGGACAATAGTATAATTATCAACATCTCCCTCTCGTTTATGAGTTTCATCAAGGAAGAGGATGTGCTTATTACCAATTCGCTGGAGCTTACGACGAAGCTTGGCTATTTCTTCACAGGTTGAAGAAGACACTGAAAACAGACATATAGAAGCGATCAGTTTGCATATGAATATCTCGCTGTACATGAATGCTGCGATATCTGTTATGTGATTGTTAGCTTACATTCCTCTGCTGTTCTCTTCCTTCCTCTTGTCCTTCTGCCATGGAGTTCATCTTTACCGATTCGATTGATTGTTCTATCAGAGACCTGCTTTCCTGTACTTGCTCTGACCTCATCTGCTATCTTTGTATATTTGGCTTGACGAGCAGAACGATTCAATTCACGGATTGGTGCTGTGATGTGCTGCTCTACTTCTTCAGGAGTGAGAATATGAGGACGTCCTGCACCAGGCTTGTGTTGCAATGATGCTGCAGTTCCATTCCAACGATTGAACCACTTTTCAATGGTTTGTCTTCCTCCATGTACTCCATGACGAGCAGCAAGTGCAGCAAAGGAATGAGTACGTGAATGTCTTCTGTATTCAAGTAGGATCTCATGTTTCTGCTCTGGTGTGAATTGCTTCATTGCTGATGAAGAATGAGAGAAATGAAGGAAAGTGAAAATAGATGTGTGGAAATGTGCATGGGAAAAATCCACACAAATGACTAATGTTGTTTATAACAAAGCTGCAGTTAAGCTTTACAACTGAACAAGCCTATGTATGAGCTCTGTGTGTGCTGCTGTCATCGTTGCTTAGGGTATGCCATTAGTACTGTGCGGCTTTACCACGGGGGCAGAAGAAACAAATAGGTATATTTAATTTTGGCGGCCGTAGTAGAATGCCTGCTTCTACCGGTTTACCGACCATTCTTATCTGTGTCTATTCATTCAGCGCGGTCACATCAGGTAGGACCATGCATTGTCGCCGGTCTCTGCCGCTAGGCAGGCCTTGAGATGAAACTGCTCGTAGAATGTAGGTAATGTGTTGTGGCGAACAGCTGTAAAGTTGAAGGTTGTTTTTTTTTTTTTTTTTTTAATTTTTTTAAAAAAAGACAATTGTTATATATTAATACTTTAGTAACAGTCTATATACAACATAAGTCTATATACAACATACTGATATAATCAAATCTATGAAATGATATAATGCGGGGTGAAAAATGCATGTTGGAGAGAACTAATTGAGATGCAAACTTGACCAACACAAAAAACCCCAAATGTGTGATTTTCGTCTTCTCGTCTTCCGTCTTCTTCTGTCTTTCTGTGTCGCGTCTTCTGTTCATTTCAATGCCCAGAGTGTTCTATCAGATATGAGCTGCATGAATGCAGCAGCATAAATTGCTCTGTTACAATGTCTGTTTGTTTGTTTGTTTCAGCTGTTAGTCTTTTATTTGTGTATTTATTGTCCTTGACTACGTTCAACCATATTTGCTTTTCTCCTGAAATATGCAGCAGCATAGAGGAAGAAGGAGACCGCTATATTCCTGTATGTAGCGGGCCTTTTTGCTAGTCTTGTGTGTGTGTGAGAGTATGTATAATCTTTTACATTGACCATTTGTCATACAAAAAAAAATTATATAAAACATATAAGCTCAGCTAGCGGGGGTACATCACCAGCGATATTAGACCTACACAATGGCGCCACTAGAGACTAACAGCAGTCTAGAGACTAACAGCAGCTTGGATAAGCACCCACAGTCATGAACACGCCCCGCAAGCCAAGAAAAATAAAGAAGTCAGAAACAGCCGGATGACTATCAGAGCCACGCCTATGCTGCAAACACAAAAATCCTCTACTATACTAAAGTGCATCTCCTAACACACTCAACCCAACAAAGAACAAACAGCTGCAATCAATCACCAGGACATCAGCAACACCACATAAAGAGGCGATCAACAGAGAGGGGAGGTGGGAGGGCAAAACAAAATAGCGACAAGCCGCACTATGTATGAGTATCTGTGATCAGGGACAGGGATGCTAGTGCAGTATGACAAAGCACTGCATGACCACCTGTATGATGCCACAAGTCTACATAAGGATCCGAGTCTCAACTCGACTCACTACCAGAGAGGAACAGAGGAGGAGGAGATGATCATGATGAGGATAATCTAAATCGATCGATCAATCGAAGAGGAGAGCAATGAGAGGAGGGAGACACAAAGAAGGGGACCAAGAAAAGAAAGAGATCACTCAGACCTTACAGAGATCAAAGACTCAGTCCATCGCGTCCGTGTCCGTGGAGCACGTGATATTTCCCCTATAGGATAACTGGTCACATGATCACTATAATCATAAAGCGGTTATTATAATAAGTAATAATAACAATAATAACCCTAATGATAAGACCAATAAATAATATGGTCATCATATAGTCATAATGATGGGCTTCACAGCATCATCCACTTCAGACTGAGGTCCGAAAAAGCTAATGAGTTTCTCCGACTCAACTCTCAACCGGTTCTGACTACCGGGCATAGAGAACAAATCTGAAGCTCAGAAAGGCCTGGAATGCCGAATAACTTATCCAGGTGCAGCTCAGACTAGCTGAGTCAGAGTGTAGATCCAACTCACGCAACTCACATCTACACTCGTTCATTATATAGCGGCTGCAGTTTATTTCTGTCGTTCCCCTCTCATTTCCCTGCCTTGTGCAACATTCCAATGAGGCTTTACAGACAGCTGGTCAGCATAAGAACCATATCTGTATAGCTGAGAATTTATACACGTCTGAATTGAAAGAAACATCAATACCGATCGCCGCTCTGAGTTGCCGTGACACAATCTTGTGGTGAACTAGAGTGTTGTTGTCCCGGTGCTAGTACAATCTCTTCGATTATTTCACTTATTAATACTTACTGTATTAATCCTCTAAAACCTATCCGGGTGCAGCTCAGACTAGCTGAGTCAGAGTGTAGATCCAACTCACGCAACTCACATCTACACTCGTCCATCATATAGCGGGTTTTTTATTTGTAACTCTGAGGAATGTGTTGCCTTTCCCTTTCTCTTTTCCTTGCCTTGCGCAACACATTCCTCAGAGGCTTTACAGACAGCTGGTCAGCATAAGAACCATATCTGTATAGCTGATGAATTTATATAACGTCTGAATAGAAAGAAATATCAATCGCGATGGCTCCTCTGAAATCTCTCGCTATGATCTCATGAGATATATGAAGGAAATGAGGCCTTCTTCTTCTTCTTTTTCCTTCCGCTGGTGACTGCTGCCTCACCTATCACCAGCTTTATAACGCTCGCTCCCTCCTTCTCGTCCTCCCCAGTGCGAGGAGGCGTTGGCTGTGGCGGTGGCGGCGTGTGCTCTCGTCGCGATTTCCAAGGCAGCGATGGCGCTTCAGTTGGTCGTTCGCCTCCTGTAGCTTTCTCGTCATCGACCTATGCTCACTCTTTTCAATCGACAGGTCCATCGCTGCCTTCTTCGAAGCCGCGGTTTCGCCGTCTTCACCTTCTCTGTTTTGACGTTCAAGCGCTCGCCCAGTTCCACTATCATCTGCTTCAACGTCTTCACCTCCGCCTCCTTCTTTTTTCTTGGTCAACTCCTCCTTGACACGGAGCAGCTCTGCCGCCGATGTTGACGTCGACGTGATGCTGGCCTCTTCGACCTTCTCCTCGTCGCATGTTTCGACTGCTTCTCTGCCTCTAGTAGTTGCTTCTTTCATCTCGGATACCCTTGTTTAATGCCTCTTTTGCCTTCTTCTTCTCTTCGTCCACCTGCTTCTTTATCTGCTTCTCTGCCATCGCCCTCTCTTCTCCCCTTCCACCTTCTTCTTCTCCTTCTCCGCCTCCTCGTTCCTGAGCCTCTCGCTGTGCAGAAGAGCTGCTGTGAGACTTCTCCACCAGCTTGGCAGATTGCTCCACTTGACGTTGGAGGTCAGCGAGCGCCTTCGTGTGCTGCTGCGAGGCGCTTTCGACGGGACTGCCATCGCTCTCTTCTCCTTTTTCCTTGTTGTGAGCGTCGAGTGCTGTGTGCATGTCTTGTATCTGCTTCCCTAGTCCTTGTAGGTTTGGAGGAGCTGCTGGCGTTCTCGTCCTTCTCCGTCAGCGCCCGCTCTGCCTCTGCCAGCAGCTGCGTCAACATGGCCGTCTGCACTCGAGGAGAGTCGGCCTTCGTCCATTCCTTCACTCCTCGTGACTAGAAGGCTCAGGGCTTCCAGTGCTCCATCGACGAGGAGGGGAGCGAAGCTCTTGAGCAGAGAAGGTGGTGAACGAGGTGTCGCCCCTCAGCTGCTTCTCATGAGAGCGGTACTGCCACTCGGTCATCAGAGGTAAGGGTAGGGCCAACGAAGCGGAAAGAGGAGAGCAGGAAGGGAGAAGAGGAAGGGTCAGAGAGGCGAAGGAGGAAGAGGGCAGAGCAGGAAGCACAATAAAGAGGGGGGATAGAAAGAGAGGGAGAGAGACAGAGAGAGAGGGGGGGTCTGGATACCCAGCCCGTTAGGTTGAGTGGAGGCGCTGGAGTATTACACTGCCACTGCAGCCGACTGCTCCATCAGTCCATTCGAGAGAGAGAGAGGTCCGACTCCATGGAGTCATTGCACTCCGTTCGCTGTTGTGTTCCAGAAGTAGAAGTAAACAGCAGGAGCTGCAGGCGGCTGATCCGCCGCATCAGGTCTAGTACCGTGTTGGGAATGGGTCGGCCTATTGTGGTGCTGCTATCAACCGAGTGGCCGGCTTGACTGTCCATCAGTGTGAGCAGTTGACTAGCACTCGCTCAACGCAGTGAACATTTGCTTAAGAAAATGGAATCACTGAACCTCCAGCCGACTGTCTGATCCACCTGCTTCATACAGTCCAAAGCCTGGACCTCCTAAACTTCAGCAACACGATTTCTTTCAGCGTTTCTCACGCTCAACTGATTTGACTCACAGCCAGGTTGATACGGTGAAACTCCAATAATGGGTCATAATCCACCAGCACTGCCCCCACCCCTACAGTTCTTTCTTGTAGAGAGTCACTAGAAGACTCTTCGTACCTCGAATCTGCATAGATCCCGCTCTTTCTCTGGAGAACCAGCTCTCAGCACGAGGAAAAACAGAGACAAGTCTCCAGCAGCCTTTCGCTCGCCTCCTTCCTTGCACACCGCCACCCCGAGCTCTGCACAAAAGCCCACATCCCTTCGCTTCTTCCACTCTTCTCCTACAAACCTTTCCCTTGCTGTACCTCTCACTCTCACTACTCATCACCTGTGAGAAGCTTCCTCGTCACTTTCTCATTCAAGCTCTTCTTCACCTCCTGCCGTTCGTCTTGGGACCTCACCTCTCTCCCGATCTCGTGCCGCTGCCGGGGCCAGATTTCGGTGGAAGGTCTGTTCCTCCGCCCACTCCTTGACAGTGGAGGCGATCTTGGACGCAGCCAGGCCCGTGTTCGACTCCTACCTCAGCATCCGTGAAATGCTGGACAAGAAGCCTTCCTCCTCCTCTTCCTCCTCCTCTTCCTCTTCCTCTTCCTCTTCCTCTTCCTCCACTCCATCCATTGGCAAGCAGGCAGAGGAGCCTCTGCAGGTGCCACGACTCTGCGTTGTCGGGGAACAGTCGCTGGGTAAGTCTGCGCTGGTGGGAGCAGTTCATCGGCTTCCCGTGTAGTCTCACCAAGAACGGTATTGTTGGGGCACTTGTTGTCCTGTCGCTTACAACCTCCGACGTGAGGCTGGGCAGAAGACACACAACATCACCCAACCAGCGGGGGCAACCACTCAATCTGATGGACGTCGTAAAAGATCATATGGACGATTTGGCTGGACGACCTTCCGGAGCTTAGTGACCGCTTCAGCAGTCAGCCGTTCCGTGTGGAGATTGAGCACGAGGACTTTAACGACTTTGAGCTGTACGACCTTCCCGGCTTCATCACCAATGAGGTGGACCCCACCGGCGCTGTCAACCAGGAGCTGCAGATTGCGGCGCGCAAGATCAGAGAGATCAATCAGAAGTATGTACGCAACACTGACTTTCAGATCGTGCTCCTCATCCGGGCAGGCACGGACGGGCAGGGCGCCACCGGCCTCACATGTGGAGGGGCTCTGCAAGGGAAATGATGAGAGGGAGAGAACGGCCACCCCGCACCAACTGGAGGGACTCCGTGCTGAACACACCAGGGGGACAACTCCCACCAGTGGCCGACGGCATCGTCGATACGGAGGCCCATGGTCTGGCGCACTTCCGACTCGGTCAGTACCAGCCCGACAGAGCCGAACACCTCGATTTCGGCCTGCCGCCAGAGGGGCTCGGAGTCGACCAGGAGGCCGTCGAGGTCGAAGATGACCGCCCGGATGCGTCGCCCGCCGAGTGCATCGGCGGACGGGACACCGACCGTCAGTCGAGTTTCCGGACGACGTCGACCATGGCTTCGCCTGCCTCGGTCGGGTTGAGGGCCACGGTCACCCCGGCTGCGGACAGTGCCTCCATTTTGGCCTGGGCGGTGCCCTTCGAGCCGGAGATGATGGCACCGGCGTGACCCATCTTGCGGCCCGGCGGGGCGGTGACCCCGGCCACGTAGGAGACGACCGGCTTGGTGACCGACGAGGCGATGAACGCGGCTGCCTCCTCCTCGGCGGAGCCGCCGATCTCGCCGATCATCATGACGGCACGGGTGTCGGGATCGGCCTCAAAGGCGGCCAGGCAGTCGATGAAACTGGTCCCCGGCACCGGGTCGCCCCCGATGCCCACGCACGTGGTCTGGCCCACGCCCTGCTGTGAGAGCTCGTGCAGGGCCTGGTAGGTGAGGGTGCCGGAACGGCTCACGATCCCCACCGGCCCGCCGGGTAGGGCGATGTCTCCCGAGGTGATGCCGATGTTGCACTTGCCCGGCGAGATGACGCCGGGGCAGTTGGGCCCGAGCAGCCGCGTACCGGGGAACTCACGAACCAGGCGGTTGTAGGCCAGGGCCTCGTCCTGGGCCGGAATGCCCTCGGTGATGCACACCACGAAGGGGACCCCGGCGGCAGCGGCCTCCATGATGGCCTCGGCGGCGAAGGGGGGTGGCACCGAGATGAAAGAGGCGTTGGCCCCGGTGGCCTCGACGGCCTCGGACACCGTGGCGAAGACGGGGATGCCCTCGATCTCCTCGCCGCCCCGACGGGGATTGGTGCCGGCCACCACCTGCGTGCCGTAGGTCCGGTTGCGCAGGCCGTGATAGAGGCCCTGGCTGGTCGGGCTGACCCCCTGGATCACGACTTTGGTGTTCTCATCCACAAAGATGCTCATGACGCGTCTCCTACGAAGGCCACCGCACGGCGTGCGGCATCGAGCATGGTCGGCTCGGCGACCAGGCGATCGGACAGGTGGTCGGCCAGGATCTCACGGCCGGCGACGGCGTTGGTGCCGTCGAGACGGAGCACGATGGGCGAGTTGATCTCGACCCGGTCGAGGGCTTCGAGAATTCCCTTGGCCACTTCGTCGACCCGGGTGATGCCCCCGAAGATGTTGACGAAGATGGCCCGCACAGCCGGGTCGGAGTTGATGACCTCGAGAGCGGCGGCCATCACGTCGGCGTTGGCCCCGCCCCCGATGTCGAGGAAGTTGGCCGCCTTCCCACCGCACTGGTTGACCACGTCCAGCGTGGACATGGCCAGCCCGGCCCCGTTGGCGATGATGCCCACCGAGCCGTCGAGCCCGATGTAGTTGAGGCCGCGCTCTTTGGCCCGTGCCTCACGCTCGTCCTCCACGTCGCTGCCGGCGAACTCCTCCCACTCGGGATGACGGAAGGCGGCATTGTCGTCCAGGGTGACCTTGGCGTCGAGACAGTGCACCCGGCCGTCGGGGGTGAGGATGAGCGGGTTGATTTCGGCCAGGTCGCAGTCCCCCTCGGTGTAGCAGGTGTACAGCTTGACCAGGATTTCGGCCGCCTGGGCCCGGGCCTCCTGGTCGAGGCCGGCTCGGTCCACCCAAAGGCGGGCCTCCTCGAGACCGAGGCCGTCGACCGGGTCGACGTGGAGGATGGCAATGGCCTCGGGGTTGGTTACCGCCACCTCCTCGATGTCCACGCCGCCCGAGGCCGACAGCATGCCGAGGTGCTTTTTGGCGCTGCGATCGAGGGTGAAGCTGGCGTAGTACTCGCGTTCGATGTCCGAGGAGTGCTCGATCCACAGCCGCTTGACAACGTGGCCCTTGATGTCGAGGCCGAGGATGTTGCCGGCGTGGGTGCGGAGCTCTGCTTCGTTGTCGGCCAGCTTCACGCCACCGGCCTTGCCCCGTCCGCCCACCTTGACCTGTGCCTTGACCGTGACCGGGTAGCCGGCATCGGCGGCCACCACCACTGCCTCGTCGACGGTGTCGGCCACACCTCCCTTGGAGATGGGCAAGCCGTAGCGGGCGAAGACCTGCTTGCCCTGGTACTCGAAGAGATCCACTGAGCTCCGTTCCTCTCTGTCCCTGTTTCTTATCTCTGTCTATTTGTGTCTGTTTGTGTCTGTTTGTGTCTGTCGTCCTGCCGGTCATTCACTCGGGCCGGTGAACCATTCGGTACTGCACCTGTCTACACGCGGCCCGGATTCAGGCTCGGGCGCAACACCTGCGTGTCATCGGGGGCGGGGCGCCCGGCGCCGACAACCAGGGACCGTTGGCCGCAGTCGAGGGTCAGGCCGTCACTCCGCTCTCGCGCTCGTCGAGGGCCTCGCCGATGCGGGACACGATGGCAGGGAGCGGGGCCCCGGGTGTGAACACCTCGGCCACCCCCATCTCCTTGAGCACCGGGATGTCGGGGGCGGGAATGATGCCACCCACCAGGACCAGCACGTCGTCCCGGCCCTTCTCTTTCAGACCCTCGACCACCCTCGGCACCAGGGTGAGGTGGGCGCCCGACAGCAGGGAGAGCCCGACGGCGTCGGCGTCCTCCTGGATGACCGCCTGGACCACCTGCTCGGCCGTCTGGTGGAGCCCGGTGTAGATGACCTCGAATCCTGCGTCCCGCAGCGCCCGGGCGATGACCTTGGCCCCCCGATCGTGCCCGTCCAGCCCGGGCTTGGCTACAACCACTCGATACGGGCGGATCACGAGGCCAGATACTAAGCGCTGACACACCGTCAGGCCCAGACGGCGCAGGTCATATCGGGGGTAGTGCCCACTCGGCGACTACCTGGGGGAAGGGTCAGACCCTTTGGCCAGGTGGTCCGACCCCATGGACAGGGGTCCGTGCTACCTTCGCTCTGGCGCCTGCGGCATCACCCGAACCCCCAAGGACGCCTCTTGACCACTCCGGCTGAAGCTGTGGAAAGACCCGACCAACAGGCTACCGGCGGTCCGGCGCGGTCCTCCCTCCTGCTTGGACTGGTCCGGCTCAGCCGCCCCCGCCAGTGGACCAAGAACCTCCTGGTGGTGGTGGCACCCGCCGCCGCCGGCGTGCTATTCCACGCTCCCATCCCCGCACGCACGGCGGCCGCCTTCGGGATCTTCTGCGTGGGGGCGGCGGGAACCTATTTCGTCAACGACGCCATCGACGCCCCCTCGGACGCCAACCACCCCTCCAAACGCAACCGGCCCATCCCCTCGGGTCAGGTCGGCGTCACCACGGCCGTGGTCCTCGGGCTGGTGCTCATGGCCGCATCGGCCGGGCTCGGCGCCTGGTTGGCCGGTTGGCGGATGGCGCTGGTCATGGGCATCTACGCCCTGGTCAACGTGGCCTACTCGCTCGGCCTCAAGAACGAGCCCATACTCGATCTGGCCGCGGTCAGCGCCGGTTTCGTCCTCCGGGCCATCGCCGGTGGGGTGGCCACCGGTGTCCCCCTGTCCAACTGGTTCCTGATCGTGGCCTCGTTCGGTTCGCTGCTGGTGGTGACCGGGAAACGGTCCGGGGAAAAGCAGCTGCTGACCGAGCAGGAAACCGACCACGACACCATCCGCCAGACCTTGGGCTCCTACACCCCGAGCTTCCTCCGTTCGGTCAGGACGTTCGCCGCCGCGGTGACCGTCACCGCCTACTGCCTGTGGGCTTTCGAGCGGGCGGGCGAGGTCCACCACGGTCATGACCCCGTCTGGTTCCAGCTGACCATCATTCCCTTCACCATCGCCCTGCTCCACATCATGCGCCTCCTCGATGCCGGGCAGGGCGCCGAGCCCGAGGAGCTCGCCCTACGCGACCGCCGGCTCCAGATCTACGGGATCTGCTGGATCGCCCTCTTCGCCTGCGGCGTCTACGGCTGATGGCTCCGGCCGGCCAGCGGGCGACCCTCTCGGGGTGGGGGCGCACGGCCCCCACCACCGCCGAGGTGGTCCGGGCCGTCGATGCCGACGGGGTCGAGCAGGCCATGGCCGAGGCGGTGGCTGCGGCCGCCGGCACCGGTCGGGGAATCATCGCCCGCGGTCTCGGTCGCAGCTACGGGGACGCCGCCCAAAACGCCGGGGGGTTGGTCCTCGACACCACCGGGCTGGACGCCGTCCATCACGTGGACCTGACGTCGGGCGTGGTCACCGTAGGGGCCGGGGTGAGCCTGCAGTCCCTCATGGAGCAGCTGGTGCCCCTGGGGTGGTTCGTGCCGGTGACCCCGGGGACCCGCATGGTCACCATCGGCGGCGCCATCGCCGCCGACATCCACGGCAAGAACCATCACGCCGACGGCGGGTTCTGCTCCCACCTACGCCAGCTGACCCTGGTCACCCCCCAGGGCACCTTCACCGTGTCTCCCTCTTCTGACCCCGATCTGTTCTGGGCCTCCGCCGGGGGGATGGGACTGACCGGCCTGATCACCCAGGCCGTGATGCAGATGGTGCCGGTGGAGACGAGCTACATGGCCGTCGACACCGAGCGGGCCGACGATCTCGACGCGGCGATGGCCATGATGGCCACCGGCGACCACGCCTACCGCTACTCGGTGGCCTGGATCGACTGTCAGGCAACGGGCCGCCGGCTAGGGCGGTCGGTGCTGACCCGGGGAGATCACGCCCGCTACGAGCAGCTGCCCGAGCGGCTCCGTCGCCCCGCTTCCCGAGCCCGTTCCTTTCACCCACGGACACGTCTGTCAGTGCCCTTCACCCCACCCGGGGGCCTGCTCAACCCGTTGACGGTGGGCGCCTTCAATGAGGTCTGGTTCCGCAAGGCACCCCGCCACCAGGTCGGGAAGATCGAGACCTTGGCCGGGTATTTCCATCCCCTCGACGGCGTCGGCGGGTGGAACCGCCTCTACGGACCGAAGGGCTTTCTCCAGTACCAGTTCGTGGTAGGCGACGGAGACGCCGAGGTGGTGCGGCGGATCATCGAACAGATCGCCCGGGCCCGGCTGGCCTCCTTTCTGGCCGTGCTCAAACGGTTCGGACCGGGCGACCCGGGGCCCCTCTCGTTCCCCCGCTCGGGCTGGACCCTGGCCCTCGACCTGCCCGCCGGAACGCCGGGGCTCGGCGTCCTGCTCGACCGGCTCGATGAACAGGTGGCGACGGCCGGCGGCCGGGTCTACCTGGCCAAGGACTCCCGTCTCTCGCCGGCCGCCTTCCGGACCATGTACCCGGGCGTGGACAGGTGGATGGCGGTACGGGACCGGGTGGATCCCGACGGCGTCCTCCGCTCCGACCTGGGTCGGCGCCTCGATCTCTGCCGCGACCGGCCGGTGGCGCCCGTCGGCCGGGTGAGCCGGTCCACCGCTACCCCCGCCGGCACGCCTCGCACGACCCGCACGGCTCGCACGACCCGCACCAGCTCGGCATCGAACGACCCGCCGTCGACCAACCCGTCGGTGCTTGCCCCTTCGGCCGAAGGAGGACCGTCGTGATCGACGCCACCGGACGGCCCCAGTCGGTCCTCGTCCTCGGGGGTTCCTCCCAGATCGCCCGGGCGGTGGTGGCCACCTTGGTCCCCGGGCGGTGTTCGACGGTGGTGCTGGCCGGCCGGCCGGGACCGCGCCTCGACCAAGCGGTCGGCGAGGCCCGGGCCGCCGGAGCCGAAGTGGCCGAAGCCGTGGCCTTCGACGTCGACGACACCGCCGACCACGCCGCCTTCGCCCATGAGGTGTTCGATCGGTTCGGCGACATCGACCTGGTCATCGCCGCCGCCGGCCTACTCGGCGACCAGGGGGTCGACGAACACGACCCGGCGGCGGCCGCGGTCGTCATGACTACCAACTACGTCGGCCTGGCCACCGCCCTGCTGGCCGTGGCCGACCGCCTGCGCCACCAGGGACACGGTCGGGTGGTCGTGCTCTCGTCGGTGGCCGGCGAGCGGGCCCGACGGGCCAACTTCATCTACGGCTCGTCGAAGTCCGGGCTCGACGCCTTCGCCCAGGGGCTGGCCGACTCGCTGATGGGATCGGGCGTGGCGGTGACCATCGTGCGGCCGGGCTTCGTCGTCGGACGGATGACCGAGGGGATGCGCCCGGCGCCCTTCGCCACCACGCCCGAGGCGGTGGCTGCCGCCGTGGCCCAGGGGATCACTTCGGGTGCCGCCGTCGTCTACGCCCCCCCGGTGCTGCGCTGGGCCATGGTGGTCTTCCGCCACCTTCCCCGGGCCCTGTGGCGGCGGGTGCCCGGCTGAGGGGCGCCGGTTCCCCGCTCCGATCTAGCTGACTTGGCCTGCTGCTTCCTGAACGGCCTTGTCGACGTCCTTGGCACTGGCCGTGAGCTCCTTGGCCACGTGCTTCTCGGCCTTCAACTGGGCCTTGTTCACGGCATCTTCGATTGTGCTCTCGCCGATGATGAGAAGGGCCGCCTCGTTGGCGTCGAGCAGATCGCCCAGCTCCTTGACGTCGGCTCGGGACATGCCCCGCCACAGGTGGCCGCTCACCGCCCCGATGGCCCCGCCGACCAGGGCCGTGGCCATGATAGAGGGAGGGAACAGGATGCCCACGACAGCGCCCGCTGCGGCACCGCCCCACCCGCCGTGGCGGGTGGCCATCTCGTCCTTGTTGACGTGCACCTTGCCGGACCCGTCCTTCCGGACGACAGCGGCGTCGTAGCTGCCCACCGCCCCCAGGGCATGGAGGTCCTTCACGAGGTCATAGTCGACCCGGGCCGCAGCCTCGCTCGGGTAGGTGCCGATATAGATGAAAACGCCGTCTGCCTTCGCCATGGGAATCCTCCCTCATCGACCTGGTCGGCTCACTGCCAGCGATCCTAACCACCGGGTCCGGCCGCACTCGACGGTCGACGAGGGCCGGGCCCGGTGGGCCTGGCCCGGCCTCAGGCCCGCTTGAGGGGGGCCATGCGCAGGAGCAGCTTCTTACGACCCACCGACTCGAAGGCCACTACCGCCTCGGCCTCCTGGCCCGGTCCCGAAGCCTCGATCACCGTGCCCTCGCCCCACTTCCCGTGGACCACCCGGTCGCCGGCGGACAGGCCGAGCAGCTCGGCCCCGCTGGAGGGCGGCGGCGGCCGTCGGCGGCCGGTGGCGTCGAAGCCGCTCTCCTCGGGGTGGCCCCGCCCGAACACGCTCCGTCCCGGCGTCCCGGCGTCATCGTCGGCCGGCTCGAACCGGCCGCCCCGGCCAAAGGAGGGACGGCTCGGATCGCCACCCACATCCCGCAGGAGCTCGGTCGGGATCTCGTTGAGGAAACGGCTCGGGATGTTGGACGACGTCGTCCCGAACAACATCCGGCTCCAGGCGTGCGAAAGGTAGAGGTTGCGCTCGGCCCGGGTGATGCCCACGTAGCAGAGCCGCCTCTCCTCCTCGAGCTCCACCGGCTCCCCGAGGGAGCGCAGGTGGGGGAAGACTCCGTCCTCCAGCCCGACCATGAACACCGCCGGGAACTCGAGGCCCTTGGCGATGTGCATGGTCATCAACGAGACGGTGCTGCCGTCACCGTCCAGATCGTCGGCGTCGCTGACCAGTGATGCCGCCTCGAGGAATTCGGCCAGGGTGCGATACTCGTCGGCCACCCCGACCAGCTCGTCGACGTTCTCCACCCGGCCGAGGGCCTCGATGGTTCCCTCGGCCAGCAGCTCGCTGCGGTAGCCGCTCCGCTCGACCACGGCCGACACCAGCGCGCCGGGGAGAAGCACCCCCTCGGTGACCGCCGGTGCGCCGTCGACGCCCCCCTCTTCACGCTCCCTGTCGTCGTCCCCGTCGTCCTCGCCGGGAGCGACGGCCTCACCGTTGGCGTCGACCAGGTCGGGGACGGCCATCTGGCGACGTAGGTCGTCGAGCAGGGTGGACAGCCCACGGAGGGCGGCGGCCGCCTTGGTCGGCAGACCAACTTCCTCGGCGTGGGCCACAGCCTCCCCGAAGGACACCCCCTGGCGGCCCGACCAGCCCGCCAGCTTGGCCACCGAGGTCTCCCCCACGCCCCGTTTGGGCACGTTGACGATCCGTCGCCAGCTGACCTCGTCGTCGGGATTGACCAGGACCCGCAGATAGGCCATCACGTCCTTGACCTCGCGCCGGTCGTAGAACTTGGTGCCGCCCACCACCCGGTAGGGGACCTCGGCCCGGACCATGGCCTCCTCGAGGGCGCGGCTCTGGGCGTTGGTGCGGTAGAAGACGGCCACATCGCCCCAACGCAGGTCCTGGTGGCGGTGGAGCCGGTTGATCTCGTGGGCCACCCACGCCCCCTCGTCGTGCTCGTCCTCAGCCCGGTAGCGGACGATGCGCTCACCCTCGCCGGCGTCGGTCCACAAGGTTTTGGGCTTGCGGGACACGTTGTTGACGATGACCGCGTTGGCCGCGTCGAGGATGGTCTGGGTGGACCGGAAGTTCTGGTCGAGGGTGATGGCCGTGGCGTCGGGGAACTCGCGCTCGAACTCGAGGATGTTGGTGATGTCGGCGCCCCGGAACCGGTACACCGACTGGTCGCTGTCCCCCACCACCACGATGTTGCGGTGACCCCCGGCCAGCTGGACGGCCAGGGCGTTCTGCACGGCGTTGGTGTCCTGGTACTCGTCGATGAGGATGTGGGTGAACCGGGTGCGGTAGTGGTCGAGCACGTCCGGGTTTTCGGTGAACAGGCGCACGGCGTTGGACAGAAGATCGTCGAAGTCCATGGCGTTGGCCTCGACCATGCGCCGTTGGTAGAGGTCGAACACGTCGGCCACCCGGCGGTCGAAGATGGTGAGGGCCGCCGCCCGGAATTCCTTCGGACCGAGCTGGGACGACTTGGCCTGGCTGATCTGCCCCTGGATCGAACGCGGCGAGAGCTTCTTGGTGTCGATCTCCAGCTCGCGGCAGACGATCTCGATCAGCCGTCGGGAGTCGGCGTCGTCGTAGATGGTGAAGGAACCCTTGTAGCCCAGACGGTCGCCGTGGGCCCGCAGGATGCGGACGCAGGCCGAGTGGAAGGTGGACACCCACATGCGGGCGGCCCGGCGACCCACCAGCTCAGCCACCCGCCGGCGCATCTCGTCGGCCGCCTTGTTGGTGAAGGTGATGGCCAGGATCTGCCACGGGGCCGCGTCACCGGTGGCGATGAGATGGGCGATCCGGCGGGTCAGGACCCGGGTCTTGCCCGAGCCGGCCCCGGCCACGATGAGCAGCGGGCCACCCCGGTGGACGACCGCCGCCCGCTGCGGGCCGGTGAGCCCCTCGAGCAGGGCTGCGGCCTGCGCCGCCCGGGCCGCGGCCAGCCGGGCTTCAGCTTCGAGGTCGGCTTCGGACTCCGTTTCGGGCAGAGCTTCGGGCGGAGAATCAGGCGGCCACTGGCGCCCACCGCCGTCGTCCTCGCTGGCGAAGAGGCTGTCCTCGTAAGCGGGCTCGCCGTCGGGAAGGGGTGGGGGGCCGTCGGCCACGTCGGTCATTCCCACTCGATGGTGCCGGGAGGCTTGGAGGTGATGTCCAGAGCCACCCGGTTGACGCCCTCGACCTCGTTGATGATGCGCGAGGAAAGGCGCTCGAGCACGTCGTAAGGCAAGCGTGCCCAATCGGCGGTCATGGCGTCGTCACTGGTGACGGCCCGGATGATGACCGGATAGGCATAGGTGCGGCCGTCACCCATGACACCCACCGACCTGACGGCGGGGAGCACGGCGAAGCTCTGCCACAGGTCGCGGTAGAGGCCGGCCCGGCGGATCTCCTCGACCACGATGGCGTCGGCCGCCCGAAGGATCTCGGCCCGCTCGGGGGTGACCTCGCCCACGATGCGGACGGCCAGCCCGGGGCCGGGGAAGGGTTGGCGCCAGACGATGTCCGGAGGCAGGCCCAGTTCCTCGCCCACCGCCCGTACTTCGTCCTTGAACAGCAGGCGGAGGGGCTCGACCAGGTCGAAGGCCAGGTCGTCAGGGAGCCCACCCACATTGTGGTGGGACTTGATGATGGCGGCGCTGTCCGAACCCGATTCGATGACGTCAGGGTAGAGCGTGCCCTGCACCAGGTAGCCGGCGGCGGCGTCCTCGACCGCTGCCGAAGTCGGCACGGAGCCTTCCGACCCGTCCGGGTCGTACTGCTCTATGACCAGGTCGCGGGCCACCTCCTCGAAGATGCGGATGAACAGCTCACCGATGATCTTTCGCTTCTCCTCGGGATCGATGACCCCGGCCAGCGCGTCGAAGAACCGGTCGGCCGCCTTCACGTGCACCAGGTCGATACGGAACTGGCGGCGGAAGGTCTCCTCCACCTGCTCGCTCTCGTTGGCCCGCATGAGGCCGGTATCGACGTAGACACAGGTGAGCTGGTCGCCGACCGCCTTGTGCACGAGTGCGGCAGCCACCGCCGAGTCAACCCCTCCGGACAGAGCGCACAGCACCGGTGAGGAACCGACCCGCGACCGGACCGCCTCCACCTGCGACTCGATGATCGAGGTGTGGGTCCATGCCGGCGGGCACCGGCACACGTCGTAGAGAAAATGCTCGAGGAGATCGCGACCCCGCTCGGTGTGGACCACTTCAGGATGGAACTGCACACCGAAGATGGCCCGCTGGTCGTCGTGGAGGGCGGCCACGGGAGCGTCCGGGCTGCTGGCCGTGGCCACGAACCCCGCCGGCACGCCGGTGATGGCGTCGGCGTGGCTCATCCACACCTCGCTTTGTCCGGGCCAGTCGACGCACAACGGCGATGGCGCGGTGACGGTGAGCGTCGTTCGTCCGTACTCGCCCCGACCGGTGCGGGACACCTCGCCCCCTAACTGCTGGCAGAGGAGCTGGGCGCCGTAGCAGATGCCCAGGATGGGGAGGCCGGCGTCGTAGATGGCCGGGTCGATGACCGGGGCCGGCGTATCGTTGACCGACTTGGGCCCCCCGGACAGGATGATCCCCGCCGGACGTCGGGCGATGAGCTCGGCCGCGGTGGCCGTGTGGGGAACGATCTCGGAGTAGACGTGGGCCTCGCGGACCCGCCGGGCGATCAGCTGGGCGTACTGGGCACCGAAGTCGACGACCAGGACGGGTCCGCTGCCCTCATCGACAGGGAGAGGGGAAGCCGGGCTCAATGGCCCATGCCGACACCTTGGGAGCGCTGCAGATCTTTTCCTTCGGTCTGGAGGGCCGGCGCCACCATCACTTCGGCCTTCTGGAACTCCTTCACCGTCTGGTAGCCGCAAGTGGCCATGGCCGTGCGCAGGGCGCCGAACAGGTTCATGCGGCCGTCGTTCTCGTGCGCTGGGCCGAGGAGGATCTCCTGGAGCGTCCCCCGGGTGGTGGTCTGCACCCGGGCGCCGCGGGGCAGGGTGGGGTGGAAGGTGGCCATGCCCCAGTGGAAACCGCGGGCCGGCGCCTCCACGGCCGAGGACAGGGGCGAGCCCAGCATGACGGCGTCGGCCCCGCAGGCCACCGCTTTGGCGATGTCCCCGCCCTTGGCCATGCCACCGTCGGCGATGACCTGGCAGTAGACGCCGGTCTCGTCGAGGTGGCGCATGCGGGCACCGGCCACGTCGGCGATGGCGGTGGCCTGGGGAACCCCGATGCCCAGCACGCCCCGGGTGGTGCAGGCGTTGCCCGGACCCACGCCGACCAGAACGCCCACCGCACCGGTGCGCATGAGGTGGAGCCCGGCCTGGTAGGAGGCGCAGCCGCCCACCACCACCGGGATCTCGAACTCGCGGATGAAGCGCTTGAGGTTGAGCGGCTCGACCGTCTTGGACACGTGCTCGGCCGACACCACCGTCCCCTGGATGACCAGCAGGTCGAGCTCTGCCGCCAAAAGGGCTGCCGCGAATTCGGTGGTCTTCTGGGGGGTGACCGAGGCGGCGGTGGTGATACCGGCCGCCTTCATCTCCTTGATCCGGGTGGTGACCAGCTCCATCTGCACGGGCTCGGCATACATCTGCTGCATGCGGGCGGTGGCCTTGTCGGCCGGCAGCTCGCGGATCTCGTCGAACAGGGGGGTCGGATCCTCGTAGCGGGTCCACAAACCTTCGAGATTGAGGACGCCCAGACCGCCGAGCCGGCCGATCTCGATGGCGGTGGACGGACTGACCACGCCGTCCATGGCCGCGGCCATCAGCGGTAGTTCGAACCGGTAGGCGTCGATCTCCCAGCTGATGTCCACATCTTCCGGATCGCGGGTGCGCCGGCTGGGAACGATGGCGATGTCGTCGAACCCGTACGCCCTCCGCCCTGATTTGAAGATGCCGATCTCTAGCTCAGCCACGTGCGAATCCTCTCCGACCACGGTCTCAGTTGGGCAAACCTCCGATCGGCGGCAACCCGACACCGAGCCGACCGACTGGCCCCCACGATACCGCCTGGGGGAGGACCGCCGGTTCCTCGGAAATGCCCGTGGCGGTGCTCAACCGGCTCGGAGGGAACCGGGCAGAGGCACCCCGACCACCAGGCAGACGAGCTCGACCAGGGTTCGGGCCGTGGCCCCCCACACCGTCTCGCCGGCCACCCCGAAGAACCACACCGGAAAGGTGCCGGTCGGGAGACCGGGTGCGCCCGGTCGACCGGGGACCGACCACCACTCCTCGTGGAACACGCCGTCGGCAACCAGCTCGCTGAGGGCCACGTCGAAGATCCGCTCGACCTCGTCGGGACTGGCCCGCAACTGCGGCCGGGCGGCCAGCGTGGCCACCACCGGCGTCATGAGGGCGCCCGAGGAGATGGTGGGCCGGGGGGTGAGCTGGCCGACGACGGTGACACTGGCCGGGTCGAGCCCCACTTCCTCGTCAGCCTCGCGCAGGGCGGCCTCGACCACCGACTCGCCGGCCTCGATGCGCCCTCCCGGAAAGGCCACCTCGCCGGTGTGGGAGCGGAGCTGATCCGAGCGCACGGTGAGCACCACCCTCGCCTCCCCCTCCTCCTCGAACAGAGCCGCCAGCACGGCGGCCGGCCGGCTGCCGGTGACCGTTGCCAGGGTGGGCCACGGCTCAGCCATCGGCTCGGTTCGAAGGGACAGCTGTCGGTTCAGAGCGTCACGCACCCTGTCGAGCGAGAGGCCCCGCCGGCGCTGCTCGGGAAGACCGGACCACGGCGCCGGAGCGCCGGGCCGGTTGTCGGGCGGGCGGGGGATGGGCCGACGGATCACGCCGGCGGCGTCGGCGGCGGCGGCGTCAGCGGAGCCAGCGGCGTCGGGGGCGTGGGCGGCGGAGTCGGCTGGGCACATGAGGGGATCAGGTTAGGCGTCGTTGCCGGCGTGGACTGCAGCTCTCTTATTTTGAAGAAATTGCCGTTTTATCGTCTATAACCGATAATTGCCCGACCTGATATCGGGTGGAGACGGTAAAAACACCACTTTCGAGAAATTGGAAAACCCAGGGACGGAGTCTCCTCCTCTCGGTCCCCTTGGCCCGGGTCCTCCTCTCGGTCCCCTTGGCCCGGGCTTCGCCCGCTCCGGTGACAATAGATAGTGGGCCGAGCGGGGTGATGATCCAGGGACCACACGCGACCGATCGGGCCCGAGGGCCCGATCGGTCGGTACGCACGTGTGAACCAGGTACCGGTTGGCGGTAACGGGCGTCCCCGGCCCAGGGGGACCGGGAGACGTTGTTACATCATGCCGCCCATGCCACCCATACCGCCCATGCCGCCACCCATGGCAGCAGCAGCGGCAGCGGCGGCGGCCGGATCGGCCTTTTCGGGCTTGTCGGCCACCAATGCCTCGGTGGTCAGCAGCAGGCCGGCGATGGAGGCGGCGTTCTGCAGGGCAGAACGGGTCACCTTGGCCGGATCGATGACCCCGGCCTTGACCAGATCGACCAGCTCGCCGGTATTGGCGTCGAGGCCGATGGTCCCCGTCTCCGACTCGACCTGACGTACGTACACCGAGCCTTCGAGACCGGCGTTGGAAGCGATGGAGTGGAGAGGGGCGGCAAGCGCCTTGGCCACGATGGAAGCACCGGTGGCTTCGTCCCCACTGAGGGACTCGACCACGGACTGCACGGCGCTGCGCGACCGCACCAGGGCGGTCCCGCCTCCGGCCACGATGCCTTCCTCCACGGCGGCCCGAGTGGCGGAGAGGGCATCCTCGATGCGGTGCTTCTTCTCCTTGAGCTCCACCTCGGTAGCGGCACCCACTTTGACCACGGCCACACCGCCGGCCAGCTTGGCCAGCCGTTCCTGCAGCTTCTCTCGGTCCCAGTCGGAGTCGGTGTCGTCGATCTCGCGCTTGATCTGGGCGATACGGCCCTTCACGTCCTCTTCCGAGCCGCCACCGTCCACGATGGTGGTGTCGTCCTTGTTGACGATGACACGCCGGGCCTTACCCAGCAGATCCACCGTGGTGGTGTCGAGCTTGAGCCCGATTTCCTCGGAGATGACCTGGGCGCCGGTGAGGATGGCCATGTCCTGAAGCATGGACTTGCGTCGCTCACCGAAGCCGGGAGCCTTGACGGCCACCGAGGTGAACGTGCCGCGGATCTTGTTGACCACCAAGGTGGCCAGGGCCTCGCCCTCGACGTCCTCGGCCACGATCAGAAGGGGCTTGCCCGTCTGCATGACCTTCTCGAGAACCGGCACCAGATCGTGGACGGCGCTCACCTTCTGATTGACGAAGAGGATGAGCGGATCGTCGAGCACGGCCTCCTGACGCTCGGCGTCGGTGACGAAGTAGGGGGACAGATAGCCCTTGTCGAACTGCATCCCCTCGGTGAACTCGAGGTCGATGCCGAAGGTGTTCGACTCCTCTACGGTGACCGTTCCGTCCTTGCCCACCCGGTCGATGGCGTCGGCCAGTACTTCGCCGATGGCGTTGTCGGCCGCCGAGATGGACGCCACCTGGGCGATCTCGGTCTTGGAGTCGATCTCCTTGGCCTGATCCTTGATGGAGGCGACAGCGGCGGTGACCGCCTTGTCGATGCCCTTGCGCAGGCCGAGCGGGTTGGCTCCGGCAGCCACGTTGCGCAGGCCCTCACGGATGAGGGCCTGGGCCAGCACGGTGGCGGTGGTGGTGCCGTCGCCGGCCACGTCGTTGGTCTTGGTGGCCACTTCCTTGACCAACTGGGCGCCCATGTTCTCGAAGACGTCGTCCAACTCGACCTCGCGGGCGATGGAGACGCCATCATTGGTGATGGTGGGGGCGCCGAACTTCTTTTCGATGACCACGTTCCGGCCCTTGGGCCCGAGGGTCACCTTGACCGTGTCTGCCAGCTTGTTGACACCGGCCTCGAGGCCACGGCGGGCCGCTTCGTCGAACTTGAGGATCTTGGGCATTACTTGGTCACCTTGGCCAGGACGTCGCGGCTGGACAGGATCAGCAGATCCTCGCCCTCGGCCACGATTTCGGTGCCGCCGTACTTGGAGTAGACGACGGTGTCGCCCACGGCGATGTCGAGCGGGATCAGATCGCCGCTGGACTCGGCCCGACGGCCAGGTCCGACGGCCAGGACTTCGCCCTGCTGGGGCTTCTCTTTGGCAGTATCGGGAATGACCAGGCCGGAGGCGGTGGTCTCCTCGGATTCACCGGGACGGACGACGATACGGTCGTCGAGGGGATGCAGACTCATGGGTTCGGGCCTCCTGTGGCACGCGTTAGCAGTCGAGGGTTGAGAGTGCTAACGATAGCGAGATCCGCGGCGTTTGGCAACCGGGTAAGGCGACTGCCAATCCAGGGCGCAACAGGCCGGGCTCAGACGGTGGCCACCAGAGGGAGGTTGGGATCGGCACCGAGGTCGAGCGGGCTCCGGTCGCCGTGGTCCAGGTGCCACCAGCCGGCCGCCGCCACCATGGCGGCGTTATCGGTGCACAGGGCCCGGCTGGGCAGGAAGGCCCCGATGCCGTCCTCGGCGCAGACCTCCTCGACACGCCGGCGGAGCAGGCTGTTGGCGGCCACCCCGCCGGCCAGACACAGGGCGGTGGCCCCCACCTCGGCGGCCGCCTGCCGGGCCCGGGCCACCAGCACGTCGACCACGGCCTGTCGGAAGGACGCGGCCACGTCGGCGGTGTCGGCGTCGGGATGTTTGCGCACGGTGGTGACCACCGACGTCTTCAGGCCGCTGAAGGAGAAGTCGTAGCCATCGCCGGGCAGCGAGCGGGGGAAGGCGAAGGCGGTGGGGTCACCGTCCTCGGCCACCTTGTCGATGGCCGGGCCCCCGGGGTAGCCCAGACCGAGGAACCGGGCCACCTTGTCGAAGGCCTCGCCGGCGGCATCGTCGATGGTTCCACCCAGAACCCGATAGTGACCGGGCCCGGTCACCTCCACCAGAAGGGTGTGCCCTCCCGACACGAGGAGTACCACCATCGGCCAGCCCAGATCGGGCTGCTCCAGCAGGGAAGCGAAAAGGTGGGCCTCGAGGTGGTTGACCCCGACCAGGGGGACGTCCCAGGCCAGGCTCAGAGCCTTGGCCTCGGCCACGCCCACCAGCAGCGAACCGATGAGGCCGGGCCCCCGGGTCACAGCCACAGCGTCGATGCCCTCCCCTCCCGGCCCCGAACCGGCTTTGTCCAGGGCCTCGGCCAGCACCGGGGTCAGCAGCTCGACGTGGGCCCGCCCGGCCAGCTCGGGCACCACCCCGCCGTAGCGGGCGTGCAGATCGATCTGACTGCTCACCACCGAGGAGACGATCACCGAACCGTCGTCGACCACGGCTGCAGCCGTCTCGTCGCACGAGGTCTCGATGCCAAGGACCCGGTGGACCGGGGGTGCGACGCCGATCGGTGGTGTGGCCATGGTCGGGACACTATCCACAGAGGTGGGCACTCCGTCCTAACGGGATGACTGTCGCCGCGGTCCTACCGGCAGGCTGTCGCCGCGGTCCTGTCTCGCCGCGCCCTATCGGCGTGTTGTCACCGCGAAACCGGCGGACGACGACTGCTCGATGTCGGCCAGTCGCTCGGCGTAGGCAGCCGAGTCGATGTCCCGGGCCCACATGGTCAGGGCGTCCTCCCCGGTCACCGGGTAGTAGTTGCGCCGGACACCCACCGGGGCCAGCCCGAATCGCCGGTACAGGGCCAGGGCCGGCTCGTTGCCCACCCGCACCTCGAGGGTCAGATGACGCCCGCCACGTTCAAGGGCGGTCTGCACCAGGTCTGCCAGCAGTACCGCTCCGAGGCCGCGACCCTGCCAACCCGGGTCGACGGCGATGTTGTTCACGTGTGCCTCGTCGTCGATGAGCATCTGTCCGGCGAAACCCACGATGGTGGTGTCGACCCACGCCGCCCGGTAGGCGCGCGTCTTGCGCTGGGCCAATTCCTCGACGAACAGGCGGTGCGACCAGGGTTGGGGGAAGACCGCCTCTTCGATGCGGAGCACGCCCCGCAGGTCGCGGGTACGCATCGGGGCGATGACCACCGGAACCGGCGAGGGGCCCGCTTCGGGGCGGGCCGTCACGAGGGAGGACCCGGGGCGGCCGGTGGGCCGGAGCGGGGTTCCCGCTGCTCCCAGTTGATACGGGCATCAGCCGGACGGCGGTAGTCCGGCACCAGGTCGGTGGCGCTGTCGGGTACCGCCCCGGCGGCCAGGCGGTGGCGGGCCAGGCGGGCCAGGGCATCGGGGGGAGGGGCGGCCAGGTCATCGACCCAGCCGAAATCGAGGGCAGCCGAGCCGGACAGCGCCGACCGGTAGCGGAGGGCACCGTCGCCCACCACCCGCACGTGATCGGCATCCGACGCCACCTCAGCCAGCCACGCTGCCAGCCCGTCGGGGGACAGCAGGTCCTCGCAGTCGCGTCGCACGGAGGCGGGGTCGGCGTCCGGCCCGCCCTCGTCGAACCGGTACGAGGCGGCGAACACCTCCCCCCGCCGGGCATCGATGACGGCGGCCACGCGCGCCGGACCATCGGCCGACCCCTGGCCCGAACCATCGGCCGAGAACCGTGCCGCGGCAGCGGCGGCCAGCACGTCGAGGCTGCTCACCCCGAGGACGGACGCGGACAGGGCTTGGGCCAGCGCCTTGGCCGTGGCCACGCCGACCCGTAACCCGGTGAACAGGCCCGGACCGATGTCGACGGCCACACCGTCGATGTCGGCCACCCGGCAACCGGACGCCGCGCACACCTCCTCGATGGACGGGGCCAGAAGCTCGGCATGGGCCCGCCCGCCCACATGCACCCTGGCCACAACGCCGGCGTCGTCGCGCCAGAGGGCTGCACCCACAGTATTGGTGGCCGTCTCGATGGCCAAAAGGATCACCCGCCCGCCTCCCACGGGGCCAGGGCCCGGACCAGGTGCGGCCACCGATCGGCCCAGGCGTCGCCGGTGGGCCACGCGGTGACCACCCGGGCCGTGTCCACCGGGCCCGGTTCCAGCTGCACGGTGAGCGCCCCCTGTCCGAAGAGGGGACGGGCGGCCTCACCCCACTCGACCAGAACCACGCCACCCTCCTCCACCAACTCCCCGAGGTCGAGGTCGACCACCTCGTGGAGGCGGTCCAGGCGGTAGACATCGGCGTGCACGAAGGTGAGGAGGCCCGACCGATCCGGCACCGGGTACTGCCGGACCAGCGTGAAGGTGGGGCTGGTGATGGGGCCGGCGATCCCCAGCCCGGCGCCAAACCCCTGGGCGAACACCGTCTTGCCGGCGCCCAGGTCACCGATCAGCAGGACCACGTCACCGGCGCGGCACAGATCGGCCAGGGCCGCAGCCAGGGCCCGGGTCTCGTCGGCCGATCCGGTGGCCAGGCCCAGCACCCTCCCGTTGGCCGACAGAGCCCGTCCGGCTGCCCCCGTCACCGGAGCAGGCTCGGCCGCCCCTGTCACGAGGACCGACCCATGCCCTGCTTGGCCCGCACCAGATCGGCACGCATCTCGGCCAGCAGCACGCCGCCCGAGCGCAGGGCGGCCGCCGGGTGGTAGGTGGGGACGATCTCATAGGCCCCCATCGGGTACGAAGCCCCCCGCATCTGGGTGATGCCGCGGTCGGTGTCGAGCAGCAGCTTGGTGGCGAAGTTTCCCAGCGTGACCACCACCGCCGGGGCGATGAGCTCGAGCTGGGCGACCAGGTAGGGACGACAGGCGGCGATCTCTTCGGCCCGCGGGTCGCGGTTGTCCGGAGGGCGGCACTTGATCACGTTGGCGATGTAGAACTGCGAGCGGTCCATGCCCATCTCTTCGGCCACCAGCCGGTCGAGCAGTTTGCCCGAGCGACCGACGAAGGGTTCCCCCTGAAGATCCTCGTCCCGGCCGGGGGCCTCGCCCACGAACATCAGATCGGCTGTGGGACTGCCCACCCCGAACACCACCTGTGTCCGGGTGGCGGCCAGTGGACAGCGCGTGCAGCCGGCCGCCTCCCGGGCCAACCCAGCCAGATCGGTCCCCGATGCCACCGACGAATGGTACTGCCCGGCACTTGCCGTCCCCCACCGCCGTTCCAGACCGCCTGTCCACACGGCCCGTCGCCCACCGCCGACCTCACGTCTGCCGGACGGGGGCGAGGGGTGTCAGCCCGATCGACCCACGATGGTCAGCCGGACGTACCGCCCTCGACAGTGAGGCGGGGCACCCGCGGGCCGATGTCGCACAGCACCTCGTAACTGATGGTGCCGAGCAGGCCCGCCCATTCATCGGCGGTGATCTCCTCGCTCCCTTGACGGCCGATGAGCACGACCTCGTCGCCCACCGCCACCGGTGACTGGCCCACCGGTCCGCAGTCGATGACCACCTGGTCCATGGTGACCACGCCGGCCAGGGGGCGGCGCACACCACCGACCAGCACCTCGCCGCCCACGTCGAACAGGCGCCGGGGGACGCCGTCGGCGTAGCCCACCGGGGCGACGGCCACCGTCGACCGCTGCTCGAGCGGCCTGCGCCTCCCGTAGGAGGGTCGCTCGCCGGCATCGAGGTTGCGGACGTAGGTCACCCGGGTGCGCAGGGAGAGAACCGGGCGCAGGCCGACACCACCGCTGATGGTGGCGATCTCGTGGGCCAGGGCCGGGGTGGGGGCCACCCCGTAGAGGGAGATGCCGCAACGCACCAGGGAGTGTCGCGCCGACGGGATGCCGATGGCGGCGGCCGAGTTGGCCGTGTGGGTCAGGGGCGGCCGGTGGCCGGCGGCGGCCAGCTCGGCCACAACGGCCTCGAACTGTGCCAGCTGCCCGGCGGTGAAGGCACGGTCGGCCGGACCGGTGGCCTCGGCCACGGCCAGATGGGTCCACACCGCCCCGAGGACGGTGCGGGGGTCGGCGGCGATGGTGGCGGCCAGGCCGGGCACGTCCGCCGGATCGGCGCCCACCCGGTGCATGCCCGTGTCCACTTTGAGGTGGACCTCGACGGGGGGACGGCCGTCCCCCACCACCCGGCGTAGATGGGCGATTCCTTCGTCGGTGTAGACGGTGGGCACCAGTCGGCGGGCCACCGCTTCGGCCATGGCCTCCACCGGCGGCTCGGACAGAAGGAGGATCGGCGCCTCGATCCCTCCGTCGCGCAGGGAGACCCCCTCCTCCACCAGGGCCACCGCCAGCCAGGTGGCCCCTCCCTGCAGGGCGGCCCGGGCCACCGGCAGGGCACCGTGGCCGTAGCCGTCGGCCTTGACCACTGCGCACAGGGCGGCGGGACGGACCAGGGCGGCCAGCAGTGAGGCATTGTGCTGCACGGCGTCGAGATCGATATCGGCCCAGGCCGGGCGCCAGTGGTCAGCCACGGGCACCGGCCGGGCGCAGATCACGCAGTACGCCGGCCACCAGTTCGGGCAGGTCCCCGGCCAACAGGCCCTCGCCCGGCCCCCGGGCACCGGCCCGACCGTGAACGTGGGCAGCCAGGGCGGCGGCCCGGTGCGGATCCACCCCGCTGGCCAGCATGGCCCCGATCACCCCGGACAGGACGTCGCCGGTGCCGGCGGTGGCCAGGGCCGGCGTACCCGCCATGGCCAACAGGACCCGCTCATCGGGCGAGGCGACGGCGGTGGTCGGTCCCTTGAGTAGGGCCACCGTCTGCGAACGGGAGGCCAGGCGGCGGCTGGCGGCGATCCGGTCAGGACCGGGGTCGGCCCCCATCAGCCGGGCGTACTCGCCGTCGTGGGGGGTGAGGACCACGGCCGACCGGCTGGGCAGGGGCTCCTCCGACACCTGCCCGAGGGCGAAGAGCCCGTCGGCGTCGACCAACACCGGGACCGGCGACTCGGCCACCAGGCGCCGCACCTCGGAGGCGGTGGCCTCGGCCCGCCCGAGCCCGGGTCCGACCACCACGGCCTGACAGCGGGCGGCCACCTCCAGGGCGTCGCCCGCCCACCCCTCGGCCCCGAGGGACACGCTCACCGCCTCGCTGGCCGGTGCCTCGGCCAGCGCCCCGCCGGGCACGCCCAGACGGACCATCCCCGCCCCCGCCCGGTAGGCGGCCCGGGCACAGAGGGCGGCCGCTCCGTTCATGCCCGGCGATCCGGCCACCACCAGAACGGCCGCCGACCACTTGTTGCCGGCGGGGCGGCGCAGCGGATACAGGTCGGCCACGTCACTGTCCTCCATGACGGCCATGACCGGATCCCCGTAGTCGAGCCCGATGTCGGCTACCTCGACCCGGCCGGCCCGGTCGACCCCCTCGCCCTGGACGAGCCCGGGCTTCAGAGCCACGAAGGTGACCGTGCGGTCGGCGGCCACCGGGTCACCGGCCGCCGCCCCGGTGTCGCCCTCGATGCCTGAGGGGATGTCCACGGCCAGCACGGGTACGCCGGCGGGCACCGCCGGTGCGTGGTACTGACCACGGAACCCGGTGCCGTAGGCGGCGTCGATAACCAGGTCGCAGGGGTCGACGGCGCGCACAGCCTTGGCGTCCACCACGTCCACCCGCGCCCCCCGGCGGGCCAGCAGGCCGGCGGCCACCCGTCCATCGGCTCCGTTGTTGCCCCGTCCGGCCACGACCACCACCCGGCGGCCGTAGGCCCCCCCGAGCATGGCCAGGGCGGCGCCGGCCACCGCCCACCCGGCCCGGCCGACCAGCACGGCGAGATCGACATGGGCGGCGGCGGCGGCATCGACGGCGTTCATCTCGGCCACGGTCAACACCGGTTCCATGGGTCCGACGCTACGGCGTCGCCGCTCCGTCCGTGGACAACTCGGGTGGACCGGGGGCAGCGCCCGGGCCCACGCCCGGTGGCCCCTCGGCGATGACCACAGCCAGGGCCACCTGGGTGGTGTGGGTGAGGGAGAGGTGCCACCGGACCACGCCGCGGCGGCCGGCTCGATCGGCGGCGGCGGCGTGCACCACCAGAGTGGGAGCGTCGAGACCCACCCGCACCACCTCCACATCGGTGAAGGCGAAGGCACCGAGTCCGACCCCGAGGGCCTTCATGACCGCCTCCTTCGCCGCGAACCGGGTGCACAGGCGGGGCAGCCGGTCGGCGGCCCGCCCGGCGTAGGCCAGTTCGGCGGCGGTGAACACCCGCTGGGCCAGGTGGGGTCGGCGGTCGAGCACCCGGCGGAACCGCTCCACCTCCACGGCATCCACACCCACGCCCACCACCGTGCCCCGCATCTCGGACAGGATCTCCCGACCGACCCGCTCGGTGGCCGCCCCGGACAGCCCGGTGGCCGGGCCGTGGCGCCCGGATGGGCTCACTCGACGGTGACCACCTTGGCCAGGTTGCGGGGTCGGTCGACGTCGTGACCGTGGAGACGGGCCAGCGCATAGGCGAACATCTGGAGGGGGACCACGTCGACGATGGGAGCGAACAGATACGGGGTGGCCGGCACCCACAGCACGGCGTCGGCCTGGCGGGCGGTCTCCTGGTCGTCGTCGTTGGCCACCAGTACCACCGTGGCCCCCCGGCTCTTGACCTCGGCCACGTTGGCCATCATCTTCCCCCAGGTCGGCGTGCGGGTGGCCACCCCGATGACCACCGTCCCCGGCTCGACCAGGGCGATCGGCCCGTGCTTGAGCTCCCCGCCCGGGAATCCCTCCGCCCGCAGGTAGGAGAGCTCCTTCAACTTGAGCGCCCCCTCCAGGGCCACCGGATAACCCACCTGACGCCCGAGGAAGATGAACGACGGCGAGTCGCGGTAGCGGAGGGCCACCGCCTCCACCTGGTCGGACCGCCCGACGGCGGTGGCCACCTGGTCGGGGAGGACGCCCATGGCGTCGAACAGCGAGCGGGCCTCGGCCGGGGCCAGCCTGCCCCGGGCCTGCCCCAGGAAGAGAGCCAGGATCTCGAGGGCGGTGATCTGGGCCAGGTGGGTCTTGGTGGCGGCCACCCCCACCTCCGGACCGGCCCGGGTGTAGAGGACGGCGTCGGCCTCGCGGGCCATGGACGAGTCGACCACGTTGGAGATGACCAGCACCTTGGCGCCGAGGCGACGCGCCTCACGGATGGCTTGAAAGGTGTCCACCGTCTCGCCGGACTGGCTGACCCCGATGACCAGGGTCCGGTCGTCGAGTACCGGGTCGCGGTAGCGGAACTCACTGGCGATGTCGATCTCCACCGGCAAACGGGCCCAGTGCTCGATGGCGTACTTGGCCATGAGGCCGGCGTGGTAGCTGCTGCCACAGGCCACGATGAACACCTTGTCGAAGGCCCGGAACTCGTCGTGGGTGATGTGCACCTCGTCGAGGTCGAGGGTGCCGTCGGGTAGCAGCCGGTCGAGGAGGGTGTCGGCCACCGCCTTGGGCTGCTCGTGGATCTCCTTGCTCATGAAGTCGTCGTAGCCGTCCTTGCGGGCAGCGTCGAGGTCCCAGTCGACGGTCATCCGGGTCGGGGCGACCTCGGAGCCGTCGAGGGCGGTGACCCGCACCGATCCGGGCCGCAACTCGGCCACCTGGTCGTCCTCCAACACGTAGAAGTCACGGGTGAGCCCGAGGATGGCCGGGATGTCCGAGGCCAAAAAGGCAGCCCCGTCGGACACCCCCAAAAGGAGGGGCGAGACCCGGCGGGCCCCCACCACCAGCTCCGGGTCGTCGGCGTGGACCACGGCCACCGAAAAGGCACCCCGGACCCGGCCGAGAGCGGCACGCACGGCGGCGGCCAGCCCGGCGTCGGGGAGGGCGGACAGGGCGGACTCGATGAGATGGACCAGGACCTCGGTGTCGGTCTCCGACGCGAAGACATGACCGGCGGCGGTGAGCTCGTCGGTCAGCTCGACGTGGTTCTCGATGATCCCGTTGTGGATGAGGGCCAGACGACCCGAGCAGTCGAGGTGGGGGTGGGCGTTGCCCTCGGTCGGACCGCCGTGCGTGGCCCACCGGGTGTGGCCCACACCGGCGGTGGCGGTGTCCGGCGCCTCTTCGGCCCGCTTGACCAGGTCGTCGAGCGAACGGGTCCCGTTGGCGGCGCGGGCTCGCCACAGCCCGTTGCCCTGACCGGTTCCGACCAGGGCGATGCCGGCCGAGTCGTACCCCCGGTACTCGAGGCGGGCCAGACCCTCGAGGAGGACCTGGAGGACGGCGGCCTCGTCACCCTCCTGGTCGGCGCTCACCGCCCCGTAGGTGATCCCGATAATGCCGCACATGGAGCCCGAGGCTAGTGGGACGTCGCCGGTGGGGGGTGCCGGCGGGCGCTCAGCCGCTGGTGGCCGCCGCCGCCTGCAGCTCGAAGTCGACCAGGGTGGCCAGTCGCTGGGCGATCTCCTCGGCCACCCCCTGGCCCACGGCTTCGACCATGATCCGGACCAGGGGCTCGGTCCCGCTGGGCCGGAGCAGCACCCGGCCGTCGTCGCCCAGACGCTGACTCTCCTCGTCGACGGCCGACCACACCGCCGCCGCCTCGGCCAGCAGCTCGGTATTGGGAACGGGCACGTTGACCAACACCTGGGGGACCCGGGTGACCAGGCCGTCGAGGAGCCCGGCCAGCGGTGTGGCCGTCCGCACCACCAGGTCGGCCAGGACCAGCCCGGTCAACAGCCCGTCGCCAGTGGTGGCCAACCGGCGGAAGATGATGTGCCCTGACTGCTCGCCACCGAGAGCCAGCCCGTCCTTGTCCAGGGCGGCCAGCACGTAGCGGTCCCCCACCGGTGTTTCCTTGACCACGATGCCCCGCTCTTCCATGGCCCGCCGGAACCCGAGATTGGTCATGACCGTGACCACCACCGTGTTGCCGGCCAGCTGACCCCGCTCGGCCAGGTCGACGGCGAACAGGGCGAGGAGCTCGTCGCCACTGACCACCGCCCCCTCGGCGGTGACGGCCAGCAGCCGGTCGGCATCCCCGTCGAGAGCCAGACCCAGGTCGGCCCCGTACTCGACCACGGCACCGGCCAGCGTGCCGATGGAGGTCGAACCGCAACCGGCATTGATGTTGGCGCCGTCGGGCTCGCAGCCGATGGCCACCACCTCGGCGCCCAGGCGTTCGAACACCTCGGCGGCCAGGGCCGAGGCCGCACCGTGGGCGCTGTCCACCACCACCTTGAGGCCGTCGAGGGTGCGCCCCTCCAGCACTGAGCGCAGGTGATCGGCGTAGTCGTCCCCGGTACCGGGCTCCACCTCGAGCCGGCCCACTCCGTGGCCTTCGAGTGAGCGGGGACCCTTGACCGACGGATCGAGGATGCGTTCGAGCTCACCTTCGATGGCCGCCTCGACCTCGGCGCCGAGCTTGGCCCCCCCGGCGGCGAACACCTTGATGCCGTTGTCGGCGAAGGGGTTATGGGAGGCCGAAATGACCACGGCGGGCACGTTGCGGAGGGCGGACAGCCAGGCCAGGGCCGGAGTGGGGAGCACTCCGACGTCGACCACGTCGGCTCCCTCGCCGGCCAGCCCGGCCGACAGGGCGGCCTGGAGCATGGGGCCGGACCGCCGGGTGTCGCGCCCCACCAGAAAGGTGGCGGCGGAAATGGTGCGGGCGATGGCACGGCCCAGCGAGAGAACCAGCTCGGGCGTGAGCTCGACATTGGCGACACCCCGGACGCCGTCCGTGCCGAACCGGATGCGGGTCACTGCTTACCGCTTGGAGTACTGGGGAGCCTTGCGGGCCTTCTTCAGGCCGTACTTCTTCGATTCCTTCTCGCGTGCGTCACGGGTGAGGAATCCCGCCTTCTTGAGCGAGACCCGCTTCTCCGGGTCGAGCTCGATCAGGGCCCGGGCGATGCCCAGCCGGAAGGCTCCGGCCTGACCGGAGACCCCGCCGCCGTCGATGGTCACGTCGATGTTCCACGACTCGGTCGAATCGGTCAGGCGTAGGGGCTCGGTCACCACCATCCGGTGGGTGGCCGAGGTGAAGTAGTCCTCGAAGGCGTGACCGTTGACGGTGATGGTTCCCTGGCCCGGACGGACACGGACACGGGCCACCGCCCGCTTGCGGCGGCCGGTGGTCTGACACAGGGGTGGGGCGGTGGGCACGGTGCGTTCCTCGCGGTTCGATTAGGGGTGGCGTTCTCGGGGGCCGAGCGTCAGGCACCGCTCCGGGCCGATGCCGTGCGACGGGCATCGGGGAGCTCCAGGGGCTCGGGGGACTGGGCGGCGTGAGGGTGGTCGGGACCGATGTAGACCTTGAGCTTGGTGGCCATCTGCCGCCCGAGCCTGTTCTTGGGCAGCATCCCGCAGATGGCGTTGCGCACCACCTGGTCGGCCCGGTCGGTCATCAGATCGCTGTAGCGGGTGGCGGTCAGCCCGCCCGGGTAACCGCTGTGCCGGTAGGCCAGCTTGCTTTCGGCCTTGCCCGAGGTGAGCACCGCCTTGTCGGCGTTGATCACCACCACGTGATCGCCGACATCGGCGTTGGGGGCGAAGATGGGCTTGTGCTTGCCCCGCAGGCGGGAGGCCACCTCGGTGGCCAGACGGCCCAGCACCAGGCCGTCGGCATCGACGATCCACCAGGCACGGGTGATGTCGGTGGGCTTGGGCGAGTAGGTACGCACGGGATTTCCTTGTTCGGTGATGCGCGAGTCGACGCACCTCGGGGTGGGGCGAGCGGGCTGGCCAGGTGGACGGCGCCCGGCAGTGCCCTGCCTGGGATACGGCCGGCGGGGCTGGCCCGGCGACCGCCCAGGATACGACCTCGGGGACCCTGTGGGCAAGCCGGGCCCGCCACTCAGGGTGTGTCGTAGCGCACGGCCACCAGGGTCAGCCCCTGAGGCGGGGCCGGTTGGGAGGCCTGTTGGCGGTCGGCCGACCGCAGGATGGCCAGCATGTCGGAGGCCCGTTTACGACCCCGGCCCACGTCGACCAGGGTGCCGACCAGCGAACGGACCATCTGGTGGCAGAAGGCGTTGGCCTCGATCTCGAAGGCCAGCAGGTCCCCCGCCCAGGGCAGCAACGTGCCACAGGAGCGCCTTTCCCGCAGACCCACCGCCCCCGGATCGGGAAGGCCGCCCAGCCGGGCCCAGCGGGCCTCGGTGACCCGACGGGTGATGGGATCCTCGGCGCTCGACCCGGGAACCCGCCGGCAGAAGGCCCGGAAGTCGTGTTCACCGAGGAGGGCATCGGAGGCCGCCTCCATGGTCCGCAGGTCGAGAGGATCGGCCACCTGCCAGGTCAGCCCGGCCAGCAGCGGGTCGGGTACCGGCGCGTTGACCACCAGGTAGCGGTAGCGACGGGCGACGGCCGATCGGCGGGCGTCGAAGGCGGCGGGGACCACGGCGGCTTGGCCGATCACCACCGCGGGACCGAGCAGGCGGTTGCACGAGCGGATCAGAGCGGCGGGGTCGAGTCCGTCCGACCGCTCAGCGGGGAGGTCGAAATGGACCACCTGGGCGGTGGCGTGCACCCCGGCGTCGGTACGGCCGGCGCAGGTGAGGGCCACCGGGGTGCGGGTGATGCGGGCCAGGGCGGCGCTGAGGGCGCCGGCCACGGTGCGCTGACCCTCCTGGGCGGCAAATCCGTGGAAGGCCGCACCGTCGTAGGCCACCGTCAGGCGCCAGCGGACGGATCGGTCGACGGATGGATCGTCCGTCCCCCCACCCGGGGGGAGGGGCTCACACCAATTCGATGCGGGCCATCGGGGCGTTGTCCCCGGACCGGTTACCCAGCTTGAGGATGCGGGTGTAGCCCCCCGGGCGGTCGGCGTAACGCGGACCGATGTCGGCGAACAACTTGGCCGCCATCTCCTTGTCACGGATGAAGGCCACCACGTTCCGCTGGCGGGCCAGCCCACCCTTGGCCCCGGCGGTGATGACCTTCTCGGCCACCGGGCGCAGGGCCTTGGCCTTGGCCTCGGTGGTCACCAGGTACTCGGCGGCGATGAGGGAGGCCACCAGGTTGCCCATCATGGCCTTCTGGTGGGCGGCGCTGCCGCCGAAGCGACGGCCCTTCTTGGGTGTGCCCAGCATGACCGCTCAGTCCTTGACCCGCAGGGACAGACCCCGCTCGTCGAGCTTCTGGAGCACCTCGTCGAGCGACTTCTGCCCGAAGTTGGTGATGTTGAGCAGGTCGTCCAGCGTACGGTCGACCAGCTCGCCGATGGTGTTGATCTGGGCCCGCTTGAGGCAGTTGCGGGGACGCTCGGTGAGGTCGAGGTCCTCGATGCGCAGGTCCAGATCGGGCGACCCGGTCCCGATGGTGCCCACCTCGCCCAGCTCGAGCCCCATGGGCTCGTCCTCGAGGTCGGCGACCAGGCCCACCAGGGTCCGGAGGGTGTCGCCGGCCGAGGCCAGGGCTTCGCGGGGGGTCAGGGAGCCGTCGGTCTCGATGTCGAGGACCAGCCGGTCGAAATCGGTGGACTGCTCGACCCGGACCGGCTCGACGGTGAAGGCCACCCGGCGCACCGGCGAGAAGATGGCGTCGACCGGGATGACCCCGATGGTGGCCGACCGCTTCGACTTGTCGGCCGAGAGGTAGCCCCGGCCCCGCTCGACGGTGAGGTCTACGGCCAGGCGACCCTTGGCGTTGAGGGAGGCGATGTGCTGGGTCGGACTGAGCACCTCGACGTCGGCGGTCACCTGCAGATCGCCGGCCACGGCGTCCCCCGGTCCCCGCTTGTCGAGGCGGATGGTCACCGGCTCGTCGGTGTGCACCCGGAACAACAGATCCTTGAGGTTGAGGATGAGGTCGGTCACGTCCTCTTTGACCCCGGGCAGGGTGGTGAACTCGTGGAGGGCGTCATCGAACCGGACCTGGGTGATCGAGGCACCGGGGATGGACGAGAGAAGGGTGCGGCGCAGGGAGTTTCCCAGGGTGTGACCGAAGCCGGGGTCGAGCGGCCCGACAGCGAACCTCTGACGGTTGTCCTCTTCCTCGCCGACGGCTTCGACGGTGGGTCGTTGGATGATGAGCATGCGGATCGTTACTCCTCGGCAGTGTGTGGATGCTGGTTCTGGTGGGCTACTTCGAGTACAACTCGACGATGAGCTGCTCCTGGACGGGCTCGTCGATGTGCTCGCGCAAGGGGAGGGAGAACACCCGGACCTCGAAGCGGTCGCCCACCGTCTCCAGCCACGGCGGGAGTTGACGGTCGAGGGTGTCCATGTTGCGTCGGACGTGGAAGAGCTCGCGGGATGATGGCTTGAGGGCCACAACGTCGCCCTGGCGCACCCGGTAGCTGGGGATGGTCACCCGCTTGCCGTTGACCCGGACGTGCCCGTGGCGGACCCACTGGCGGGCCTGGGCCCGGCTGGCTCCCCACCCGGCCCGGAAGGCCACGTTGTCCAGCCGTAGCTCGAGCATGCGCAGCAAGTTCTCGCCGGTGATGCCCGGCGCCCGGCTGGCCTCGACATAGAGGTTGTGGAACTGCCGCTCGAGCAGCCCGTAGATCCGGCGGGCCTTCTGCTTCTCACGCAGCTGACCGAGGTACTCCGAGCCCTGGCGCATCCGGTCGCGCCCGTGCTCGCCGGGCGGATAGGCGCGGCTGTGGCGGTCGGTCACCGCCTCGGAGACCGGGCACTTCATCGAATAGCAACGCTCGCCCTTCAAGAAGAGCTTGGTGCGCTCCCGGCGGCAGAGCCGGCAGACAGGTCCGGTGTATCGAGCCATAACTCCCTACGTCCCTTCGTCCCGACCTAGACCCGACGCCGTTTTTTGGGACGGCAGCCGTTGTGGGGGATGGGGGTCACGTCCTTGATGCCGGCCACTTCGATGCCGGCGGCGGCTAGCGACCGGATGGCCGTCTCCCGCCCCGACCCGGGGCCCCGGACCAGCACGTCGACCCGCCGCACCCCATGTTCCATGGCCCGCTTGGCGCACTGCTCGGCGGCCAGTTGGGCGGCGAACGGCGTCGACTTGCGCGACCCCTTGAACCCCACGTTGCCGGCCGACGCCCAGGCCAGGACGTTCCCTTCCGGGTCGGCGATGGAGACGATGGTGTTGTTGAAAGAGGACTTGATGTGGGCGACGCCGAAGGTCACGTTCTTGCGTTCGCGCTTGCGGGGGCGTCGGGCGCCGGCGGCCGGCTTGGTGGTCTTGGCCATCTACTTGCGAACCTTCTTCTTTCCGGCGACCGTCTTCTTCGGTCCCTTGCGGGTGCGGGCGTTGGTATGGGTGCGCTGGCCATGGACGGGGAGGCCCTTGCGGTGCCGGATCCCCTGGTAGCAGCCGATCTCCATCTTGCGTTTGATGTCCTGGGACACGTCCCGACGCAGGTCCCCCTCCACCTGGAGGTTGGCGTCGATGTAGTTGCGCAGGCGGGTCACCTCGTCGTCGGTCAGATCACGGACCCGGGTGTCGGGATTGGTGTCGGTGGCGGCACACACCTGCTGAGAGGTGGTGCGACCGATGCCGAAGATGTAAGTGAGGGAGATCTCCAACCGCTTCTCGCGGGGGATGTCCACCCCTGAAATTCGGGCCACGTTCTGTCTCTCTTTCGTTCTACGCCGGAACCGGACGCATCAACCCTGGCGCTGCTTGTGGCGCGGGTTCTGGCAGATGACGAATACCCGCCGGTGACGGCGGATCACTTTGCACTTCTCACACATCGGTTTGACGCTGGGTCGAACCTTCATTTCCCTGTCTCTTTCCTGCGATCGATCTCTGGCTGGTCTGGCTGGTCTGCTGTTCTGACTTCTATCATCGCCTGCCGCTCGGCCGGGGCCCTCGCCCCAAGTGATCCGGCCACGGCGGCCGGATCACTTGTAGCGGTAGGTGATCCGTCCTCGTGCCAGGTCGTAGGGAGTGATCTCCACCTGGACCTTGTCGCCGGGGAGGATGCGGATGCGGTGCATCCGCATCTTTCCGGAGCTGTGGGCCAGAACCTTGTGGCCATTCTCCAGCTCGACACGGAACATGGCGTTCGGCAGCGGCTCCACGACCGTGCCCTCCAGCACGATGGCATCTTCCTTGGGCTTGGGCAGGTGAATCTCCTCGATCGTTCTTCGTTCTGTTCCGCCCGGCACGACGGCCGACGTGCAACACGAACCATTGTCGGTCGTCCGTGCGCACCGCAGAAGGTGGCACACCTCGGAACGCCACCACGGCGGGATCGGCACCCCACGAGATCCCCGTGGCCAGCCGGACTGTCAGTCTAGCTCCTCGGCACCGAATTGCCAGTTCGACCCCGAATTTTGCCCGTGCGAACCCCGAAATGCTGCCGGTGGGGCTGGCCGGGCACCGCTTCAGAGGACGGTGAACACCTCGGGACCATCCTCGGTGACGGCAATGGTGTGCTCGAAATGGGCGGACAAGGCGCCGTCGGCGGTGACCACGCTCCAGCCGTCGTCGAGCTGGAGGGTGGCCGCCCCCCCGGCGTTGACCATCGGTTCGACGGCGAAGACCATGCCCGTCTTGAGAGTCGGCCCCGGGGTGCCCGGCCAGTAGTTGGGGACCTGGGGCTCCTCGTGCATGGCTGTGCCGATGGCATGCCCCACGTACTCACGGACCACCGAGAACCCGGCTGCCTCGGCTACCTGCTGGACGGCCCGTCCCACCTCGTGAAGGCGGTTTCCCGGGCGCAGCTGCTCGATGCCGGCCCACAGGCTCTGCTCGGTCACCGCCATCAGCCGGGTGGCCTCGGCCGATACCTCCCCCACCGCCGCCGTGTAGGCGGCGTCGCCGTGGTAGCCCTCGACGATGGCCCCGCAGTCCACCGAGATGATGTCCCCGTCCTCGAGGACGACCGAGGATGAGGGAATGCCGTGGACGATCATCGAGTTGGGCGACGTGCACACCACGGCCGGAAAGCCGTGGTAGTTGAGGAAATTGGAGGTGGCCCCCCGCCTCTCCAGCACCTCGCGGGCCACCTTGTCGATGTCGGCGGTGGAAACCCCCGGTAGGAGGACGGCCCGGGTGGCCTCGTGGATTTCGGCCACCACCCGTCCGGCCTTGCGCATCTTGGCCAGCTCGTCGGCATTGCGTCTCATCGGATCACCAGGTTCTTACGTCTCACAGGGTTCGTGCGTCTCTCAGGTTCATTCTCGTCAGACAGCGGTGTCGGTCGGACCGGGAGCCCCACACCGGGGGGCCGTCACCCGAACCCGCTGCCCCGTTGGCGGCGGGCCTCTATCACCTTGACCATACGGCGAGTGACGGCATCTGGTGATCCGGTGCCCGGGACCAGCTCCAGCTGGCCCCGGGAGCGGTACCACTCGATGAGCGGGGCGGTCGAGATCTCGTAGAGCTGGAGGCGCCGCGAGATGGCCTCCTCGGTGTCGTCCTCCCGCTGGACGACCTCGCCGCCACAGGTGTCACAGGACCAGTTGATGAGGGGCGGTGAGGACAGCGAGAAGTTGGCCCCGCAGTCGATGCACACCCGGCGGGCGGCCAGCCGGCGGAGCACCTGGCCGGTGTGGACCTCGAGATCGATGGCCAGGTCCAGGTCGTAAGGGGCCAGTATGGCCGCCAGCCGCTCGGCCTGGGCCACCGTGCGGGGGCAGCCGTCGAGGATGAACCCCCGGGCCCGCACATCGCTCTCCCCCAGCCGTTCGGCCACCATCTCCATGATCAGGTCGTCCCCGAGGAGCTCGCCCCTGTCCATCTGGTCCTTGGCCTTCTGGCCGATGGGGGTGCCCTGCTTGACGGCAGCCCGCAGCATGTCCCCGGTCGACACGTGGGGGACCACGTAGTGATGGGACAGGCGCACACACTGTGTGCCCTTGCCTGCCCCCTGTTTGCCGAGGACGACGAGCCTGGCTCCAGGTACCACTTATTTGAGGAAGCCCTCGTAGTTCCGCATCATGAGCTGGCTGTCGATCTGCTTCATCGTCTCGAGGGCCACGCCTGTAGCAATCAGGAGGGTTGTGCCGTAGAAGGGGTAGCTGGTGATGTTCCAGGCCGCCATCAGCAACGAGGGGGTGATGGCCACCCCGCCCAGGAAGAGGGCACCGGGCCAGGTGATCCGGTTGAGGATGTGGGCCAGGTACCGCTCGGTGGGATGCCCGGGCCGGATGCCCGGGATGTAGCCGCCCTGCTTGCGGATGATGTCGGCCTGCTGGTGGGGGTCGAAGGCGACATAGACGTAGAAGAAGGTGAAGAGCAGGATGAAGATGAAGTAGGTGAGGATGTAGAACACGCTGGTCGGCGTGACGTTGCTGTTCACCCAGTGGCGGAAGGCGTCTGACGGGATGATGTTGGACAAGAGGACGGGGATGTACAGCACGGAGCTGGCGAAGATGATGGGGATGACGCCGGCCTGGTTGACCTTCAACGGGATGTAGGTACTCGAGCCCCCGTACATCTTGCGGCCGACCACCCGCTTGGCGAACGTCACCGGAATGCGGCGCTGGCCCTGGTCGACGAAGACGATCAGCACCAGGAGGGCCAGCGAGACGATCAGGATGGTGGCGAACTTGATCCTGCCCCCCTCCTGGAGGACGGTGTTGAGTCCGGAGGGGATGCCGGCCACCACGTTGGCGAAGATCAGGATGGACATGCCCTGACCGATGCCCCGCTGGGTGATGAGCTCGGCCAGCCACATGACGAAGGCGGTGCCGGCGGTCAGGGTCATCACGATGAAGGCGGCCCGCCAGATCGAGTAGTTGAGGATGAGGTCCACCGTCTGGGTGGTCCCGAACAGCCCTCCGCCGCCCTTGTGGAAGAGGTAGACCAGGCCGGTCGACTGCATGAGGGCCAGGGCCACGGTCAGGTACCGGGTGGTCTGGGTCAGCTTCTTCTGGCCTACCGCCCCCTGGTCACGCCACTCCTCCAGCTTGGGGATGACCGTGGCCAGCAGCTGGATGATGATGCTCGACGTGATGTAGGGCATGATCCCGAGCCCGAAGACGGCCATCCGGGTCAGGGCACCGCCCGAAAACAGGTTGAGGAAGCCGAGGACCCCCGAGGACTTCGACGCCGCCGTCAGCTGGGCGACCTTGGAGAAGTTGACGAAGGGGACCGGGACATTGGCCCCGAACTGGTACAGGGCGATGATGGTCAGCGTGAAGAGGACCTTCTTCCGAAGGTCCGGGATCCGAAAGATGTTGGCCAGACTGGCGAGCATGGGACTCCTCGATGCCGCAGTGGGCCGATGCTACCGGTTGGTGAGGGCGTTGCCCTGGGCCGGCGGCCGGTTGTGGCCGAAGGGAAGGGGGACAACGGTGACCGAGCCGCCGGCACCGGTGATGGCCCTCTCGGCCGACCCGGAGAAGGCGTGGGCCTCCACCTGAACGGCCCGGGTGAGCTGGCCACCCCCGAGGACTTTGACCAGGTCGCCGCGCTTGGCCAGCCCGAGGGCGACCAGAGCGGCCAGGTCGAAGGTGTCGCCCTCGCGCTCCTCGAGCACCCCCACGTTGACCGGTGTGTAGTCGATCCGGAACGGGTTGGTGAAGCCGCGTTTCTTGGGAATGCGCTGCATCAGGGGGAGCTGGCCACCCTCGAAGCCCAGGGGGATGGTGTCGCGGGCCCCCTGGCCCTTGGTGCCGCGCCCGGCCGTCTTGCCGCCCTTGCCGGCGATGCCTCGGCCCACGCGTCGCCGTCGGCGGGTCGAACCCGCGGGTGGGTGGAGTTCATGCACCTTCATGGATCAGCCTTTCTCGTCGGGCTCGGCTGCGGTCACGTCGACCAGGTGGGGGACACGGGCCAGCATCCCACGAATTTCGGGGCGATCGGGGAGCAGGTTGGTGCGTCCGATGCCGCGCAGGCCGAGGGCCCGGAGGGTCCCCCGGTGCTTGGGCTTGGTGCCGATGGCCGAGCGGACCTGGGTCACCCGCAGCCATCCGGTGGTGGCCGCCGGGGTCGCAGAGGCGGCCATCTCAGCCCACCTCCGTGAACAGGTCTGCCTCACGCCGGCGCTCGCGATAGGCCCGCAGCATGGCCGCCGGCACCACCTCGTCGACCGGCTTGCCCCGCAGGGCGGCGATCTCGTCGGGGCGCTTGAGCCCCTTGAGACCGGCGATGGTGGCGTGGGCCACATTGATGCCGTTGGATGACCCGAGCGACTTGGCCAGAATGTCGCGGATGCCGGCCATCTCCAGGATGGCTCGGGCTGCCCCCCCGGCGATGACCCCGGTACCAGGAGCGGCCGGCTTCAGCATGACCCGCCCGGCCCCGCTCTCCCCCACGATCGGGTGGGTGATGGTCGAGCCGGCCAGGGGCACGTCGAACATGTTCTTGCGGGCTTCCTCGATCCCCTTCTGCACGGCCAGCCCGGCTTCCTTGGCCTTGCCGTAGCCGAGGCCCACCCGGCCGTTGCCGTCGCCCACCACCATCAGGGCGGCAAAGGAGAAACGCCGACCTCCCTTGACCACCTTGGACACCCGGTTGACCCGGATGGTCCGCTCCTCGAACTGCAGATCGTTGGCAGCCATGGTCTAGAACTCCAGTCCTTCGGTGCGGGCGGCGTCGGCCAGAGCGGCCACCCTCCCGTGGTAAGCGAATCCACCGCGGTCGAAGACCACGGTGGTGATGCCGGCGGCCTTGGCCCGGGTGGCGACGAGCCGACCCACCGCGGTGGCGGCGTCCACATTGCCTCCCGATGCTCCCCGCAGGTCGCTCTCCACGGTGGAGGCCGAGGCCAAGGTCACCCCGGCCTCGTCGTCGATGAGCTGGGCGGCGATGTGCTTGTTGGAGCGGAACACGGCCAGCCGCGGCCGGGCGGCCGAGCCACGCACCCGCCGGCGCACCCGGGCGTGCCGGCGGCGGCGGAGCTCCACTTTGTGATCGGTGCGGGCCATTACTTGGCTGCCTTTCCTGCTTTGCGCACGACCCGCTCACCGGCATAGCGGACACCCTTGCCCTTGTAGGGCTCGGGTTTGCGGAGCTTGCGGATGTCGGCGGCCACCTGGCCCACCTTCTCCTTGTCGATCCCCCGCACGATGATCCGGGTGGGGGTGGGCACCTCGAAAGCCACGCCCTCGGGTGCGCTCACGTTGACAGGATGGGAGAAGCCGAGGGCCAGCTCCAGGGCGTTCGGGCCCTTGGGAACGGCCCGGTAGCCGACCCCCACGATCTCCAGCTCCTTGGAGAAGCCTTCGGTCACGCCGGCCACCATGTTGGCCACCAGAGACCGGGTGAGACCGTGCAGGGCGCGGTTCTGACGCTGGTCGTCGGGGCGCTCGACTACCAGGTTGTCATCGACCTGGGTGATGGAGATGGCGGCCGGCACGGTGCGGGCCAGCTCGCCCTGGGGTCCTTTGACCGTGACCGTGTTGCCCTGGCCCAGGGCCACCGTCACCCCGGACGGGACGGGAATGGGGGTGCGTCCGATACGTGACATCAGTTCGTCCCTCCCGGTGCCCGGTTACCAGACATAGCAGAGCACCTCGCCGCCCATCCGCCGCTTGCGGGCCTCGCGGTCGGTCATCAGTCCCTTGGAGGTGGAGACCACGGCGACGCCCAACCCGCCGAGCACCCGGGGCAGCTTGTCGGCGCGGGTGTAGATGCGCAGGCCCGGCTTGGACACCCGCTTGATCCCCGAGATGGTCCGCTCGCGGTCGGGCGAATACTTCATGGTGATCTGCAGGGTCTTGCCCGGCTTGGCCGGATCCTCCGCCACCTGGTAGCCGACGATATAGCCCTCGTCGACCAGGATGGCGGCCAGCGACTCCTTGAGCTTGGAGCCGGGCATGGTCACCGTGTCGAAGTGGGCGGTGTTGGCGTTCCGGATGCGGGTCAGCATGTCGGCGATCGGGTCGGTCATCGTCATTGGCGCTCGCCCCCCCTCACCAGCTGGCCTTGGTCACGCCAGGGATCTCACCGGCGTGGACCATCACCCGCAGGCAGATCCGGCACAGGCCGAATTTGCGGTACACCGACTTGGGCCGCCCGCAACGGCGGCATCGGGTGTACCCACGCACCTTGAACTTGGGAGTGCGTTGCTGCTTTTGGATCAGTGCGGTCTTCGCCATGTCGTTACTGGTTCTCCTGTCGGAACGGGAAGCCGAAGGCGGCCAGAAGGGCCCGGCCTTCGTCGTTGGTACGTGCGGTGGTGGCGATGGTGATGTCCATGCCCCTGACGGTGTCGATACGGTCGTAGTCGATTTCGGGGAATATGAGCTGCTCGGTGACCCCGAAGGTGTAATTCCCATGCCCGTCGAACGAGCGGGGAGAGAGCCCCCGGAAGTCACGGATGCGGGGGATGGCCATGGCCAAGAGGCGGTCCAGGAATTCCCATGCCCGGTCACCCCGCAGGGTGACCTTGGCTCCGATCTCCTGACCTTCCCGTAGCTTGAAGGAGGCGATGGACTTCTTGGCCCGGGTGACCACCGGCTTCTGACCGGAGATGATCTCGAGATCCCGCATGGCCCCCTCGATGAGCGATTTCTGCTGGGTGGCCCGGCCCACGCCCATGTTGATGACGATCTTGTCGAGACGGGGGACCTGCATGATATTGGCCAGGCCCAACGACGTCTTGAGCTCGGCCCGCACCTCGGCGTCGTAACGCTGCTTGAGGCGCGGCCGGGTAGGGGTGGCGGTGGCCATCACAGCTCGGCTCCGCACTTCTTGCAGACCCGCAGTTTGCGCCCCTGCTCGTCGAACCGCATCCCGATCCGGCTGGGACCGCAGTCCCCGCACACGATGGCCACCGAGGAGACCGACACCGGCATGAACTTGTCGATGACGCCCCCCTGCATGGTGGCGCGGGTGGGCTTGGCGTGACGCTTGGCCACGTGCACGCCTTCGACGATGACCCTTCCCTCGGAGGGGATGGCCCGGACCACAGTGGCCTGCTTGCCCCGGTCCTTGCCTACCAGGACCTGCACTTTGTCACCTTTGCGAATGCGCATCTACAACACCTCCGGAGCCAGCGAGATGATTCGCATGAACCGTTTGTCGCGCAGCTCGCGGCCCACCGGACCGAAGATCCGGGTACCACGGGGCTGCTGCTGATCGTTGATGAGCACGGCGGCGTTCTCGTCGAAGCGGATGTAGCTGCCGTCGGGACGGCGCTTCTCCTTCTTCGTGCGGACGACGACGCACTTGACCACGTCCCCCTTTTTGACGGCGGCACCGGGGATGGCGTCCTTGACGGTGGCCACGAAGATGTCCCCGATGGAGGCATAGCGGCGCCGGGACCCACCCAGGACCTTGATGCAGAGGACCTCTTTGGCGCCGGAGTTGTCGGCTACCCGGAGGCGTGACTCCTGCTGGATCATCGGGCACGCTCCAGGACTTCGGCCAGCCGCCAGCGCTTGAGCTTGGACAGCGGGCGTGTCTCGGTCACCCTGACCCGGTCGCCGACCTTGGCCGCCCCTTCGCCGTCGTGGACGTAGAGACGCTTGGTGCGCTGGACCGTCTTACCGTAGCGGGGGTGGCGGACCCGTTCGACGACAGCCACAACCACGGTGGCGTCCATGGCGTCGGAGACCACCAGGCCTTCACGCACCTTGCGTCGGTTGACCCGGGGTTCGGGCGTGGCCGTTTCGTCAGCCATCAGTTCGTCTCCTCGGGTTGGTCCTGGTCATCATCTGGGTCGTCCCCGTCGCCGTCGACCTCGTCGTCGGAATCCTCGGTGTAGCCCTCGGGACGGGGCATCCCGTCGTCGTCGGCCACCTCGTCGGCCAATTCCCCCTCGACCGGGGTGCCTTCGACCTCGTCGTCACCGGCCTCCTCGGCCGCACGTGCCGCCCGACGCTCAGCAGCCGTGGTGTGGCTCCGGCCCAGGGCTTCGTCCTGGCTGCGGCGGCGGGCGGCGGCCTGGTGGGCGGGCAGGTCGTCCATGGCCATGCCTTCGGCTTCGGCGATCTCCCGGATCCGCAGCTCGGTCATCATCCGGGCCACGTCCTTGCGCACATGGGTGATGCGCGAGAAGTTGTCCAGCTGTCCGGTGGCCAACTGGAAGCGAAGGTTGAACAACTCGCGCCGCGACTCACTCAGCTGGCGCTCGAGCTCCTCGATGTCATACTCGGCGATGTCGGCTGCTTCGACCATCAGACCTGGACCTCAGGCGTGCCGTGGGTTCCGGGACGGATCACGAACCGGGCCCGGAAGGGCAGCTTCTGGATGGCCCTGTCCATGGCCTCGCGGGCCAGGTCGGGCTCGACACCGGCCAGCTCGAACAGGATGCGCCCGGGCTTGACCACGGCCACCCAGTGCTCGGGGTTGCCCTTGCCCGAGCCCATGCGGGTCTCGGCCGGCTTCTGGGTGACCGGCCGATCGGGGAAGACACGGATCCACACCTTGCCGCCCCTCTTGACGTGCCGGGTCATGGCGATTCGGGCTGCTTCGATCTGCCGCGCCGTGAGCCAGGCCGGCTCCATGGCCTGGATGCCGAAGTCGCCGAAGGTGACCTCGCTCCCCCCTTGGCCATCCCACTCATCCGGCCGCGTTGTTGCTTGCGGTGCTTGACCTTGCGGGGCATCAGCACCTCAGTCCACCTCCTTGCGGAAGTGAGGCGTCTCGTGGTGCTCGCGGGTGCGTCGCTCGATCTCCTCGTCCTCGCTGAGGATGCGCTCGAGCTCGTCGGGCACGGCGGGTGGGGCGGCGATGTCGGCCGTCGACCGGTCGACCAGGCCCTCGGGGATTTCGGTATCGCCGGTCGAGTCGGCGTCCACCGTGACCACACTGCCCGGCGCGCCCTGCTCGGCCCGGCGCCGTCCGCCGCCGGCCGTGATCAGTCGGCGTGGGGCTTCCCCGCCCTGACCGGACGTCTCGCCCACCGCCATGGCCGCCTCACGGGTGATCTTGTCCTCGGTGGAGATCTTGTAGGGGAGGATGTCGCCTTTGTAGATCCACACCTTCACCCCGATGCGGCCGAAGGTGGTCCGGGCCTCGCGGAATCCGTAGTCGATGTCGGCCCGCAGGGTGTGCAGGGGAACCCGCCCCTCGCGATAGGACTCCTTGCGGGACATCTCCGACCCGCCCAGGCGGCCCGAGCACTGCACCCGCACCCCGAGGGCGCCGGCCTTCTGCACGGTCTGGATAGAGCGCTTCATGGCCCGGCGGAAGGCCACCCGGCGGGCCAGCTGGTCGCAGATGCCCTGGGCGATGAGGGCGGCGTCCAGTTCGGGCTGCTTGATTTCCTGGATGTTGAGCTGGATCCGGTTGTTGAGTCCGGTGATCTCCTCGATCCGCTTCTTGAGCCGGTCGGCCTCGGCCCCCCGGCGACCGATGACGATGCCCGGTCGGGCGGTGTGGATGTCCACCCGCAGCCGGTCACGGGTGCGTTCGATCTCGATGCGGCTGACAGCGGCCGACTCGAGCTGGGACATCAAGTAGTCGCGGATCTCCCAGTCCTCGATCACACAGTTCTGATAGTTACGCTCCTCGAACCAACGCGACTTCCAGTCGGTGGTGACGCCGAGGCGGAACCCGTAGGGGTTGACCTTCTGGCCCATCTAATCGCCCTTCCCAACGGCCGCTCCGCCGTCTGTCTCGTCGTCGTCTCCGGCGGCCTGGTCTGCTTCGTCTTGGTTTTCGATGTCGGACGCCTCGAGGGGACCGGCTTCGGTATCGGTGATCACGTCGTCGGTGTCGTCGGTGACGTCGGCGCCCTCGTGGTCGTCGTCCCCCAGATCGGACTCCTCGAGCGGTCCCGCTTCGGTTTCGGTGATCACGTCGTCGGCCTGGACGGCCTCATCCGGCCATCCCTCCGCCCCGGTGTCATGCTCGGTGGTGGGGGTTGCCGTTCCGGTGGCCTCGGTGGCCCCGCCCCGCTGACGGCGGCGCGACCCGGCCACCCGCCGCGACCGCTGGCCGGCGTTGGTGGCCTGCTGGGCCCGGCGCCGGGCGATGCGCTCTTCGGGCATCCGGCTCACGATGATGGTGATGTGGGAGGTCCGCTTGCGGATACGGGTAGCCCGGCCCCGAGCGCGCGGACGCCAGCGCTTGAGGGTGGTGCCCTCGTCGGCGAAGCAGGCCGCCACGTAGAGCTCTTCAGGATCCAACCCGTCGTTGTGGACGGCGTTGGCCACGGCCGACGCCAGCACCTTGCCGATGGTCACCGCTGCCCCCCGGTCGCCCAGCGACAGGGTTTCGGCGGCCCGGTCGACGTCCTGACCCCGGATCAGATTGAGCACCTGGCGGGCCTTGTTGGCCGGCACTGAGCAGTGACGGAGGACGGCACGGGTCCCCTCTCGCTCGTTGGTCTTCACCCCGGGCATGTCATCGCCTCCCCGCCCGCTCTTGGCCGGCGTGGAACTTGAAGGTGCGGGTGGGAGCGAACTCGCCCAGCTTGTGACCAACCATCGATTCGGTCACGTACACCGGGATGTGCTTGCGGCCGTCGTGGACGGCGATGGTGTGGCCGACCATGTCGGGGATGATGGTGGAGCGGCGGGACCAGGTCTTGATGACCTTCTTGTCGCCGGCGGCGTTGAGGGCGTCGACCTTCTTGAGCAGATGGTCGTCGACGAACGGTCCCTTCTTGAGGCTGCGAGGCATGGCGTGGTGTTCCCTCTGTCTTCCCTATCGCCGGGCGCCGCGGGTGCGGCGCCTCCGGACGATCATGGCGTCGGAATCCTTGTTGCGAGCCCGGGTCCGTCCTTCGGGACGGCCCCAGGGTGAGACCGGATGACGGCCACCGGAGCTCTTGCCCTCGCCGCCGCCCAGTGGGTGGTCGACCGGGTTCATGGCCACTCCCCGGGTCTGGGGACGGACGCCCTTCCACCGGTTGCGTCCGGCCTTGCCGATCTTGACCAACTCGGCCTCGGCGTTGCCCACCGTTCCGAGGGTGGCCCGGCAGTCGATGGGTACCCGCCGCATTTCGGTGGAGGGCAGCCGGAGGGTGGCGAAAGCGCCCTCCTTGGCCACCAGCTGCACGCTCATGCCCGCCCCGCGGGCCAGCTTCCCGCCGGCCCCGGGCCGGAGCTCGATGTTGTGGATCACCGAGCCCACCGGGATGTAGCGAAGAGGCAGGGCGTTGCCGGGGCGGATCTCCGCCCCCTGGCCGGACTGAAGGCGGTCACCCACAGCCACCTGGGCCGGAGCCAGGATGTAGCGCTTCTCGCCGTCCACGTAGTGGAGCAGGGCGATCCGGGCGTTGCGGTTGGGGTCGTACTCGATGGCGGCCACCTTGGCCGGCACACCGTCCTTGTTGCGCTTGAAGTCAATGACCCGGTACTGCTGCTTGTGGCCGCCGCCCCGGTGCCGGGAGGTCTTGCGGCCGTAGTTGTTGCGGCCACCGGTCCTGGGCTTGGAGGCCAGCAGCGACTTCTCGGGGCGGTCGCGGGTGATCTCGGCGAAATCGGAGACGGTCTGGAACCGTCGGCCGGCGCTGGTGGGCTTGCGTGAGCGGAGTGGCATGGTGGGGTCCCGGTCCTCAGTTCTCGAACAGGTCGATCGACTCGCCCTCGTGGAGGGTGACGATGGCCCGCTTGGTGTTCGAACGGTGCCCGAGCGTGTTGCTCTTGCGGTTGATCTTGGTCTTGCCCTTGCGGTTGAGGGTGTTGACCTTGTCGACCCGGACGTTGAACGCCTCCTCGACGGCCCGGCGCACATCGATCTTGGTGGCCGACGGGTCGACCACGAAGACGTACACGTTCTGGTCCATCAGGGCGTAGGACTTCTCCGACACCACCGGTCGGATCAACACGTTATGGGGATCCCTCATGACCCGCTCCCGTCTGCGTCGGTCTCATCGGTGTCGTCGGCCGGGGTGGCCTCGTCGCTCTGGTCAGTGCCGGCCTCGGCCGCACTTTCACTGCCCTCGGCGGTGCCACCCGACCCGGCGTCATCGGAGTCGTCCGGGTCGTCCGCCACCCGTGCCGGCCCGGGCTGGCTCTGGCCGGGCAGGGTCTGGTCGGTGAAGACGATCCAGTCGTTGACCAGGATGTCGTAGGCGTTGAGCTCGCCGGCCATGATGGTCTGGACCTCGGGCAGGTTGCCGAACGAGCGATCGGCGTAGCCGTCCTCGTCTCCCAACACCACCAGGACCCGGCCGGCCACACCGAGGGCCTCGAGCGCAGCCAGGCCGTCCTTGGTAGAGGGCGTGTCGAAGGTCCACCGGTCGATCAGGACCACCCGCTCCTGCGCAGCCCGGTCGGACAGGGCGGAGCGCAGAGCCAGTTGGATCATCTTCTTCGGCGTCTTCTGGGCGTAGGAACGGGGCTTCGGCCCGAGAGCCACGCCCCCGCCCACCCACTGGGGGGAACGGGTGGAACCCTGGCGGGCACGGCCGGTCCCCTTCTGGCGGAACGGCTTGGCCCCGCCGCCCCGGACCTCGGCCCGGGTTTTGGTCGACTGGGTGCCCGACCGGGCCGCCGCCAATTGGGCGGTCACCACCTGGTGGAGCACGTCCTGGTTGGGCTCGATCCCGAAGAGGGTGGCGTCCAGTCCCACCTCCCCGAGCTCGGTGCCGTCGGTAGTCCGACGGGTGACCGAGCGGGACTGGGGTTCGGGACGGCGCAGCCGACGGACCTGGGCCCAGCTGGTCGGTTCGGGAGCCAGAGTTTCGGTGGCCATCAGCGCTGGCCTCCCTTGACCAGAGGCGTCTTGACCGCGTCGCGGAGCACGACCACCCCGCCCCGCGGACCGGGTACCGCCCCCTTGACCAGGATCAACTCCCGCTCCGGATCCGACTGGACGATCTCCAGGTTGAGGGTGGTCACCTGGTGCCCGCCCATCCGGCCGGCCATTTTCGTCCCTTTGAACACCCGGGAAGGCGTGGCACAGGCACCGATCGAGCCCGGCGACCGGTGCTTCTTGTGGTTCCCGTGCGATCCCCCCTGGCCCTTGAAGTTGTGCCGTTTCATGCCGCCGGCGAAACCCTTGCCCTTGGACACGGCGATGGCGTCGACCAGCTCCCCGGCCACCATCAGGTCGGCGGTGAGCTGCTGACCCACCTCGAAGTCGGAGACGTCCTCCACCCGAAGCTCGACCAGTCGGCGACCCGGGTCGACGCCGGCCTTGTCGAAGTGGCCCTGTTCCGGACGGGTGAGCGTCGACGAGCGGCGGTGGCCCCAGGTCACCTGGACGGCGGCGTAACCCTCACGCTCGGTCGTCTTGACCTGGACGATCCGGGCCGGAGCCACGCGCACCACCGTCACCGGTATCGCCCGGTGCTGATCGTCCCAGATCTGGGTCATTCCCACTTTTTCGCCCACGATCGCCTTGGTGGCCACTGGAGCTCTCCGTCTCGATTCGCAACTCATTGCGACGCCGACCGGCGCCGATTCTCATCTGACAACTGCTCGAACCACCGGGCCCGGTACATGGCCGGACGGTCCGACTGGAATGGCTTGCACGCAGACGCTCCGCTCGGAAGAAACCCGAGCGGAGCGCTCGCCTGGTTTGGTCCGAGGTCCCCGTGGACACGCCGCGGGCGCTCGGACACGTCTTTGCTGTCTCTCGATCTTGTGTGGCCCGAAATCGGGCCGACCGGCGACTATATACCATCCGGCCGGCGGGAACAACGCCCCCCGGCCGGCGGGAGAGCCGGCTAGACGGTCTGGATCTTGATCTCGATGTCCACGCCGGCCGGCAGATCGAGCCTCTGGAGTGAGTCCACCGTCTTCGGGGTGTGCTCCACGATGTCGACCAGTCGCTTGTGCACCCTCATCTCGAAGTGCTCGCGGCTGTCCTTGTACTTGTGGGGCGACCGGATCACCGTGTAGCGGTGCTTCTCGGTGGGCAGGGGCACCGGGCCCAGCACCTTGGCCTGGGTCCGGAGCACCGTCTGGACGATCTTTTCGGTCGACTGGTCGAGGATCTCGTGGTCATAGGCCTTGAGCCTGATCCGGATCTTCTGTCGGGGGCCTTCTGCGGCCATGGGTACGGCGTCCTTCCCTGGGGTTCTTCGAACAGCTCGGGGAGCTACTCGAGGATCTTGGTGACCCGGCCCGAGGCCACCGTCCGGCCACCCTCACGGATGGCGAACCGCAGACCCTGGTCCATGGCGATGGGCTTGCCCAGCTCCACCGTCATGTCCGTGTTGTCGCCGGGCATGACCATCTCGGTGCCCTCGGGGAGGGTGATGGTACCGGTGACGTCGGTGGTACGGAAGTAGAACTGCGGCCGGTAGTTGGTGAAGAAGGGCTTGTGGCGCCCGCCCTCGTCCTTGTTGAGGACGTACACGGTGGCCTCGAACTTGGTGTGAGGGGTGATCGAGCCCGGCTTGCACAGGACCTGGCCCCGCTCGACCTCCTCCTTTTTGGTGCCGCGCAAAAGGGCGCCGATGTTGTCGCCGGCCCGACCCTCGTCGAGGAGCTTGCGGAACATCTCGATGCCGGTCACCGTGGTCTTCTGGGTGGGGCGGAGACCGACGATCTCCACCTCCTCGCCGACCTTGACGATGCCCTGCTCGACCTTGCCGGTCACCACGGTGCCCCGGCCGGTGATCGACATGACATCCTCCACCGACATCAGGAAGGGCTTCTCCACGTCCCGCTCGGGCTCGGGGATGTAGGAGTCCACCGCCTCCATCAGCTCGGTGATCTTCTCGGCCCACTCGGCATCGCCCTCGAGGGCCTTGAGTGCGCTCACCCGCACGATGGGGGTGTCGTCGCCGGGGAACTCGTACTCGTTGAGCAGCTCACGTACCTCGAGCTCGACCAGGTCGAGCAGCTCCTCGTCGTCCACCGCATCGGACTTGTTGAGGGCCACCACGATGTAGGGCACGCCGACCTGTCGGGCCAGCAGCACGTGCTCCCGGGTCTGGGGCATGGGGCCGTCGGCCGCCGATACCACCAGGATGGCTCCGTCCACCTGGGCGGCCCCGGTGATCATGTTCTTGATGTAGTCGGCGTGGCCGGGCATGTCCACGTGGGCGTAGTGACGGTTGGGCGTCTCGTACTCCACGTGGGCGATCTGGATGGTGATGCCCCGCTGCTTCTCTTCGGGCGCCTTGTCGATCTCGTCGAACGGCGTGAAGTTGGTGGTGGGGTCGTTCTCATGGAGGACCTTGGTGATGGCCGCGGTGAGCGTGGTCTTCCCGTGGTCGATGTGCCCCATCGTGCCCACATTGACGTGGGGCTTCGTGCGCTCGAACTTCTGCTTGGCCATGGGTGGGGTAATGCTCCTAATCTCGGACGGTGCCCCCTCGGGCCCGCCACGACGCAGGCGGTTGCCTGTCGTCTCTCCTCATGTATCGATTACGACTGCTCAGCCGGTCCATCCGCATCAGATGCAAACGGCTGGACCGGACTGTTGTTGCTCATTGGATACTGCTCATTGGGTACTGCGGTGACGTTGGGTCCTGCGGTTACGACTTCTGGCGCACGTCCCCTACTCGCCTCGCGCCTTGGCGATGATCTCCTTGGCGATCGACTCGGGGACCTCGTTGTAGGCCTGGAACTGCATGGTGTAGGTGGCTCGGCCCTGGGTGCGCGAACGCAGGTCGGTAGCGTAGCCGAACATGTCGCTCAGTGGTACCTGGGCACGCACGATGTGACTGTTGCCTCTCTGCTCCATACCTTCGACCTTGCCCCGGCGAGAGGAAAGGTCGCCGATCACGTCGCCCATGTAGTCCTCGGGGGTGGTCACCTCCACGGCCATCACCGGTTCGAGTAGGACCGGGTCGGCCAGGGCGGCCGCCTTCTTGATGGCCATCGACCCGGCGATCTTGAAGGCCATCTCCGAGGAGTCCACATCGTGGAAGGAGCCGTAGGTCAGGGTCACCTTGATGTCCACGGTGGGGTAGCCGGCTAACACCCCCGAGGTGATCGACTCGCGGATGCCCTGGTCAACCGAGGGGATGTACTCCTTCGGGATCACCCCGCCGCTGATCTTGTCGACAAACTCGTAGCCGCCCCCGGGGCCTGTCGGCTCCAGGGTGATGACCACGTGCCCGTACTGGCCCTTACCGCCGGTCTGGCGGACGTAGCGGAGCTCGACCTTCTCCACCTTCTTGCGCACCGTCTCGCGGTAGGCCACCTGGGGCTTGCCCACGTTGGCATCCACGTTGAACTCACGCAGCATCCGGTCGACCAGCACCTCGAGATGGAGCTCGCCCATCCCCGAGATGACCGTCTGGCCGGTCTCCTCGTCGGACTGCACCCGGAAGGTCGGGTCCTCCTCGGACAGCGAGAAGAGGGCCTTGCCCAGCTTGTCCTGGTCCACCTTGGTCTTGGGCTCGACGGCCACGTGGATGACCGGCTCCGGGAAGGTCAGCGACTCGAGGACCACCTGGTTGTCGGGGTCGCAGAGGGTGTCGCCGGTGGTGGTCTGCTTGAGCCCCACCGCGGCCACAATGTCGCCGGCGTAGGTGACGTCGAGGTCCTCGCGGGAGTTGGCGTGCATTTGGAGGATGCGCCCCACCCGCTCCTTGCGGTCCTTGGTCGAGTTGATGACGCCCGACCCCTTGGTCAGGGTGCCCGAGTAGACCCGCAGGTAGGTGAGCTTCCCCACGTAGGGATCGGTCATGATCTTGAAGGCCAGGGCCGAAAAAGGGGCGCTGTCGTCCGGGGGGCGCTCGACGGTGACCCCCTCCTTGCGGGGGACGGTGCCCATGGTCGGGGGAATGTCCAGGGGACTGGGCAGGTAGTCGACCACGGCGTCGAGCATGGGCTGGACGCCCTTGTTCTTGAAGGCCGAACCGCACAGGATGGGGACGGCGTAGCTGCCCAGGGTCACCGTCCGCAGGGCCCTTTCCAGGTCCTCGGGCGTGATCTCCTCGTCCCCCAGGTACTTCTCCATGATGGTGTCGTCGTGGTTGGAGACCACATCGATGAGCTGGTGGTGGGCCTCCTCGGCCACCGCCTTCATGGCCGCCGGAATCTCCTCTTCCCGCCACTCCTCACCCATGCCGTCGTCCCACACCAGGGCCCGCATGTGGACGAGGTCCACCACCCCCCGGAACTCCCCTTCGGCCCCGATGGGCAGCTGGACCACGGCGGTGACGCAGTCGAGGCGGTCGCGGATCATCTCCACGCACTGGTCGAAGTTGGCTCCGGTCCGGTCCATCTTGTTGATGAAGCAGATCCGGGGGACCTCGTATTTGTTGGCCTGGCGCCACACCGTCTCGGTCTGGGGCTCCACCCCGGCCACCGCGTCGAACACCGCCACTGCGCCGTCGAGCACCCGCAGCGAGCGCTCGACCTCGACGGTGAAGTCGACGTGGCCGGGGGTGTCGATGATGTTGATGACTGTGTCCCGCCACATGCAGGTGGTAGCGGCGGAGGTGATGGTGATCCCCCGCTCCTGCTCCTGGACCATCCAGTCCATGGTGGCCGCCCCCTCGTGGACCTCACCGATCTTGTAGTTCTTGCCGGTGTAGTAGAGGATGCGCTCGGTGGTGGTGGTCTTGCCCGCGTCGATATGGGCCATGATCCCTATGTTGCGGGTCTTGGCCAGGGGGTGGTGGCGGGTGCTCGCTTCAGCCATGTTCCTTCAGCTCTCGGGTCGTGCTCGTGTGTCGTTCTCGCCGCCGGCCGGCGGGGGGCGGAGCCCCTCCTACCAGCGGTAGTGGGCGAAGGCCTTGTTGGATTCGGCCATCTTGTGCAGATCTTCGCGGCGCTTGGCGGCGGCGCCGATGCCATTGGCCGCGTCGCGTATCTCGTTGGACAGGCGCTCGGCCATCGTCTTCTCGCGACGCTGCTGTGAGTAGCCCACCAGCCACCGGATGGACAGGGTGGTGGCCCGTCGGGGACGGACCTCGACGGGGACCTGGTAGGTGGCTCCTCCGACCCGACGACTCCGGACCTCGAGCTCGGGGCGGGTGTTCTCCACCGCCTTCTTCAGCACCGCCACCGGATCGTTGCCCGACTTTTCGGCCACGTCGGCCAGGGCGTCGTAGACGATCCGTTCGGCCAGGGTGCGCTTGCCCCGGCTCAGTACCCGGTTGACCACCTGGGTGACCAGCACCGAGTGGTAGACGGGGTCGGGCATGAGCTCGCGGCGTACAGCCGGTCCTTTGCGGGGCACGTCAGGACTCCTTCTTGGCGCCGTAGCGGCTGCGGGCCTGGTTGCGTTCGCGCACGCCGGAGGCGTCGAGTGTCCCCCGGATGACCTTGTAGCGGACACCGGGGAGGTCCTTGACCCTGCCCCCGCGGACCAGCACGATCGAGTGCTCCTGGAGGTTGTGACCCTCGCCCGGGATGTAGGCGGTCACCTCCAGGCCGCTGGTCAGCCGGACCCGGGCCACCTTGCGCAGCGCCGAGTTGGGCTTCTTCGGGGTGTGGGTGTACACGCGCGTGCAGACACCCCGGCGTTGGGGGGCTCCCCGCAGGGCGGGGGTCTTCGACTTGGTCGGTTTGGTGGCCCGCCCCTTGCGGACGAGCTGGGAAATCGTGGGCACGCGTTACCTCTGGGTCGGAACTGCAGGGAGACTTCAGGACTTGCTCACGCATCCCGCGGTCGGACGTGGTCCACCCGCGACGCGTAGCCGCAAGGTGTCCACACTACGGCATGCCTGTCCAGGGGGCAAGAGCGGTGAGCCCGCCCAGCCTACCGGCAGAGCCCAACCGTCGGTACGCGACCCACCGTCGGGGCGGCCCTCCGGCCGGCCGCCCGTCGGGGTGTCAGGCCCCGGCTTCGACCGGACCGTCCTCGGCCGCCGGTGCGTCCGCTCCCCCGAAGTCGGGCGACCCGTCGGCCAGGTCCTCGGACCCGGGCACGGCACCCAGCCAGCTGGCGTCGATGTCGGAGCTGAACCCTCCGAGGGACGCGTCGCCACCGGTGTCCCGCAGCCAGGCGGCCAGGTCCTCGGTGCCGGCGTCGCCCTCCGAACCGAGCGCCCAGAAGGGCATGGCCTCGGCTCCAGGCATGTCCAGCTGGATGTCCCGGTAGCGCTCCATGCCCGAACCGGCGGGGATCAGCTTGCCGATGATGATGTTCTCCTTGAGGCCGAACAGCTGATCCGACTTGCCCTCGATGGCCGCCTCGGTCAGCACACGGGTCGTCTCCTGGAAGGAGGCGGCCGACAGCCAGCTGTCGGTGGCCAACGAGGCCTTGGTGATGCCCATCAGCTCGGGCCGGCCCTCGGCCGGCCGCTGGCCGTCCTGGACCAGCTGGCGGTTGACCTCGGCATAGGCACGACTGTCCACCCGCTCGCCGGGCAGGAAGGTTGCATCCCCCGGCTCGGCCACCAGGACCCGACGGAGCATCTGGCGGACGATGAGCTCGATGTGCTTGTCGTGGATGGACACGCCCTGGTCCCGGTAGACCTTCTGGACCTCCTCGACCAGGTACTGCTGGGTCTCACGGATGCCCTTGACCTCCAGGAGCTCCTTGGGGTCCTTGGGCCCTTCGACCAGGGCATCCCCGGCCGACACGTCCTGGCCGTCCCTCACCTCGAGGTGGGCCCGCGGGGCCACCAGCACGGTGTGCTCCTCCCCACCGTCGGCCACCACGGTGACGTGACGGCCGGACTCGTCCTCCTCGACCCGGGCCACACCCGAGTGGCGGGCCAGAACGGCGGCGCCCTTGGGCGTGCGGGCCTCGAACAGCTCGACCACCCGGGGGAGGCCGTGGGTGATGTCCTCACCCACGATGCCGCCGGTGTGGAAGGTCCGCATGGTCAGCTGGGTTCCCGGCTCGCCGATGGACTGGGCGGCGATGACCCCCACCGCCTCGCCCAGCTCGATCATCTCGCCGGTGGCCAGCGACTGGCCGTAGCAGGCCGCACAGATGCCCTGCTCGGCCTCGCAGGTCAGCACCGAGCGGGTACGGATCCGGTCGACCCCGGGATCGTCGCGGAGCCGGTTGACCAGCTCCTCGGTCAGAAGGGTGCCCGCCTCGATCTTGGACTTGTCCGAGAGGGTCACCGCCTCGGCCGTGATCCGCCCGTACACACGGGTCTCGAGGTAGGAACGGGTGCCGGCACCGTCGGGGACGACGCCTTCGATCCAGATGCCCCGGGTCGAGCCGCAATCCTCGTCACGGACGATGAGCTCCTGGGCCACGTCCACCAGTCGCCGGGTGAGGTAACCCGAGTCAGCGGTACGCAGTGCCGTGTCGGCCAGTCCCTTGCGGGCGCCATGGGTCGAGATGAAGTACTCGAGCACCGACAGGCCCTCCCGGAAGGAGGACTTGATGGGGCGGGGGATCATCTCGCCGCGGGGGTTGGAGACCAGCCCCTTCATGCCGGCGATCTGACGGATCTGCTGGCTGTTCCCCCGGGCCCCCGAGTCGACCATCATGTCCAGGGGGTTGAAGGCGATGGTGGACAACGACTGCTCCATGGCCTTCCCCACCTCGGAGTTGGCCGACGTCCAGATCTCGATCTCCTTCTGGCGCCGCTCGTCATCGGTGATGATGCCCCGCTTGAACTGGGCCTCCGCCTTCTCCGCTTCCTTCTCGTAGCGGTCCAGGATGGTCTGCTTGTCCGGCGGGGTGCGCACGTCGTTGATGGAGATGGTCAATCCCGACTGGGAGGCGTAGCGGAAGCCGAGCGCCTTGATCCGGTCGAGGCTGGCCGCCACTTCGCTCTTCGGGAAGCTGGCCGCCACCTCCTCCACGATGACCCCGATCGGGGTGTTGCGCTTGCCCACGATGTCGTTGATGTAGCGGTAGCCGTCGGGCAGGGCGGTGTTGAAGAAGAGCCGGCCGGCCGTGGTCTCCAGCTGGAGGACCTCGTCGGCTCCCTCGGCGCTGCCGTTGGTGGCCACCGTCGCCGGTGCCTCGGGGTCGGTGGCGGCCCCGTTGGCCAGCTCGATCGACCGGGCCAGGTGGGAGCCGGCCTCGGGGCGGATGACGATCTTGGCCTGCAGGTCGATGTCACCGTTGTCGAAGGCGGTTTCCACCTCGTAGGCGTGACGGAACACCCGTCCCTCGCCCTTGGCCCCGTCGACGGGCAGGGTCAGGTAGTAGATGCCGAACACCATGTCCTGGGTGGGCACGGTGATGGGTCGGCCGGTGGCCGGCGAGAGGATGTTGTTGGCCGACAGCATCAGCACCCGGGCCTCGGCCTGGGCCTCAGCCGACAGGGGCAGGTGGACGGCCATCTGGTCCCCGTCGAAGTCGGCGTTGAAGGCGGTGCACACCAGGGGGTGGACCTGGATGGCCTTGCCTTCGACCAGCACCGGCTCGAAGGCCTGGATACCCAGACGGTGGAGGGTGGGGGCCCGGTTGAGAAGGACCGGATGCTCCTTGATCACCCCTTCGAGAACGTCCCACACCTGGGGACGGCGGCGCTCGACCATCCGTTTGGCCGACTTGATGTTCTGGGCGTACTCGGCGTCCACCAGCCGCTTCATCACGAACGGCTTGAACAGCTCGAGGGCCATCAGCTTGGGCAGACCGCACTGGTGGAGCTGCAGGGTGGGTCCGATCACGATGACCGAACGGCCCGAGTAGTCGACCCGCTTGCCCAGCAGGTTCTGACGGAACCGGCCCTGCTTACCCTTCAGCATGTCCGACAGGCTCTTGAGCGGACGGTTACCCGGTCCGGTGACCGGCCGGCCGCGCCGACCGTTGTCGAAGAGGGCGTCGACCGCCTCTTGCAGCATGCGCTTCTCGTTGTTGATGATGATCTCGGGGGCGCCGAGGTCGAGCAGCCTCTTGAGCCGGTTGTTCCGGTTGATCACCCGCCGGTAGAGGTCGTTGAGGTCCGAGGTGGCGAACCGACCACCGTCGAGCTGCACCATGGGGCGCAGGTCGGGGGGGATCACCGGGACCGAGTCGAGGATCATGGCCCGGGGATCGTTGACCCGCCGCCCGTTCTCGTCGCGCCGGTTGAAGGCGGTCACGATCTTGAGGCGCTTGATGACCTTCTGGCGACGCTGGGCGGACAGGGGCTTGCGCCCGTCGGCCGCGTCGATCATCTCGCGCAGCTTGATCTCCTCGGCGTCGAGGTCGATGCGGTCGATGAGCCGCGAGATGGTCTCGGCCCCCATACCGCCCTCGAAGTAGTCCTCGTAGCGGATGCGCAGTTCGCGCCAGAGCATCTCGTCCTCGAGGATCTTGCGCGAGTGGAGACTCTTGAACTCGTCGAAGGCCCGCTGGGCCAGCTCGATCTCGCTGTCGTAACGCTCGCGGGCGCTGGCGATCTCCTTCTCGACGTTGCGCTGGCGGGCCTTGATCTCGGTGTCCTTGGCCCCCGACTTCTCGAGCTCGGCCAGTTCGCCCTCGAGCACCTTGAACCGGCGGTCGATGTCGACGTCCCGCTTCTTCTCGATGTCGGCGATCTCGATGCCCAGCTCGGCCTCCAGGTCGGGCAGGTCCTCGTGGCGCTTGGCCTCGTCGACCCAGGTGACCAGGTTGGCAGCGAAGTAGATGACCTTCTCCAGCTGCTTGGCCTTGAGCTCCTCGCGGGCCTCGGTGCCCATCAGCAGATAGGCCAGCCAGCTGCGGGTGCCCCGCAGGTACCAGATGTGGACCACCGGGGCGGCCAGCTCGATGTGGCCCATGCGCTCCCGCCGGACCTTGGACCGGGTGACCTCGACCCCGCAGCGCTCGCAGATGATCCCCCGGAACCGGACCCTCTTGTACTTGCCGCAGTAGCACTCCCAGTCCTTGGTGGGACCGAAGATCTTCTCGCAGAAGAGGCCGTCCTTCTCGGGCCGCAGGGTGCGGTAGTTGATGGTCTCCGGCTTCTTCACCTCACCGTTGGACCACCCCCTGATGGAGTCGGCGGTGGCCAGACCGATGCGCAGCTGATCGAAATCGTTGACATCCAACATCTAGAAGCCCCTTTCGGCGGCTCGGCGGGCATCTTCCTCGTCCGATCCCCTTTCGGGTCGGCTGATGTCGATGCCGAGTTCTTCGGCTGTGCGGAAGACGTCTTCGTCCAGCTCCCGCATCTCTATCTCTTCTCCCCCCGGCGCCAGGACCTCGACATCGAGACACAGTGACTGCATCTCTTTGATCAGGACCTTGAAGCTTTCGGGGATCCCCGGCTCGGGGATGTTCTCGCCTTTCACGATGGCCTCGTAGACCTTCACCCGACCGAGCACGTCGTCGGACTTGATGGTCAGGAGCTCTTGGAGGGCGTAGGCGGCGCCAAAAGCCTCCAGGGCCCAGACCTCCATCTCCCCGAACCGCTGGCCACCGAACTGGGCCTTCCCACCCAGCGGCTGCTGGGTGATCATCGAGTACGGACCGGTGGAACGGGCGTGGATCTTGTCGTCCACCAGGTGGTGGAGTTTGAGGATGTACACGTAGCCCACCGAGATCGGGTTGTCGTAGACCTCGCCGGTGCGCCCGTTGTAGAGGACCGACTTGCCCTCGTCGGACACCTGGACCTGACCGTCGACCCCGTCGGGGTTGAGCTTGCGGAAGATCTGCTGGATGGTGGGGTGGCGACCGGCGTCGGTCTCCTCGTCCCAGTGGGCCCCGTCGAACACCGGGGTGGACACCCACACAGCGGGGTCGGTCTTCGGACGGGTCTTGGTCTCGGTGCCCCGGAGGGGTGTCCGTGACACCTCGCCGGCGCCCTCCCAGCCCCAGCGGGCGGCATAGCCCAGGTGCGACTCGAGGACCTGACCGACGTTCATCCGGCTGGGCACGCCCAGCGGGTTGAGGATGATGTCGACCGGCGTCCCGTCGGCCTGGAAGGGCATGTCCTCGATGGGGAGGATCTTGGAGATGACACCCTTGTTGCCGTGGCGTCCGGCCAGCTTGTCGCCCTCGGAGATCTTGCGCTTCTGGGCCACGTACACCCGGACCAGCTGCTCGACCCCGGGCGGGAGCTCGTGGGCGTCGTCGCGGGAGAACACCCGCACGTCGATGACCGTCCCCTGTTCACCGTGGGGCACCTTGAGCGAGGTGTCCCTCACCTCGCGGGCCTTCTCGCCGAAGATGGCCCGCAACAGGCGCTCCTCGGGGGTCTGCTCGGTCTCGCCCTTGGGCGTGACCTTCCCGACCAGCACGTCGCCCGGGCCGACCTCGGCGCCGATGCGGATGATCCCGCGCTCGTCCAGGTCAGCCAGGATCTCTTCGGACAGGTTGGGGATGTCCCGGGTGATCTCCTCCGCCCCCAGCTTGGTGTCGCGGGCGTCGACCTCGTGCTCCTCGATGTGGATCGAGGTCAGGACGTCGTCCTTGACCAGCCGCTCGGAGAGGATGATGGCGTCCTCGTAGTTGTAGCCCTCCCACGGCATAAAGGCCACCAGGAGGTTCTTGCCCAGGGCCAGCTCGCCGTTGTGGGTGGCCGGCCCGTCGGCCAGCACATCGCCGGCCGTGACCTTCTGGCCCTCCTCGACGATGACCTTCTGGTTGATGGCCGTGTTCTGGTTGGACCGGCGGAACTTGGCCAGGCGGTAGACCTTCTTGCCCAGGGTGGCCCCCAGGCGGTCCTTGGAACCGGCCTTGTACTCCACCGTGATCTGGTCACCGGATACGTCGACCACCACACCCTCGGCCTCGGCCAACACCACGTCGCCGGCGTCGCGGGCGGCGCGTGCCTCCACGCCGGTGCCGATGTAAGGAGCCTCGGGCACCACCAGGGGAACGGCCTGCTTCTGCATGTTGGCGCCCATCAGGGCCCGGTTGGCGTCGTCGTGCTCGACGAAGGGGATGAGGGCGGTGGAGACGGAGACGATCTGCTTGGGCGACACGTCCATCAGGTCGACCTCGGCCGGTGGCACGAAGTCGATCTCCGACGTGGTCCCGTACGAGGTGGTGGTGGCACCGACCCGCACCCCGGTCCCTTGCGGGCCGCGGCGGACCAGCACCTTCTCCTCGGTGAACTTGCCGCTGTCGTCCAGCGCCGCCGAGGCCTGGGCGATGACGTGCTCCTCCTCCTCGTCGGCGGCCAGGTAGGTGATCTCCTTGGTCACCTGGCCGTCGACCACCTTGCGGTAGGGGGTCTCGATGAATCCGTACTCGTTGACCCGGGCATAGGTGGCCAGCGAGCCGATGAGCCCGATGTTGGGGCCCTCCGGGGTCTCGATGGGACACATCCGTCCGTAGTGGGAGGTGTGCACGTCACGGACCTCGAAACCGGCCCGCTCCCGCGACAGACCGCCGGGCCCGAGAGCCGACAGACGACGCTTGTGGGCCAGACCGGACAGCGGGTTGTTCTGGTCCATGAACTGGCTGAGCTGGCTGGTCCCGAAGAATTCCTTGACCGCCGCCACCACCGGGCGGATGTTGATCAGGGTCTGGGGGGTGATGGCCTCCACGTCCTGGGTGGTCATCCGTTCGCGGACCACCCGCTCCATGCGGGACAGCCCCACCCGCACCTGGTTCTGGATGAGCTCGCCCACCGAGCGGATGCGCCGGTTGGCGAAGTGGTCCTGGTCGTCGATCCGGTAGGTCGACTCACCGTCGGCCATGTGCTTGGCCAGGTGGAGCATGTAGGTGGAAGCGGCCAGGATCTCCGAGGGGCTGAGCACCCCTTGGGTGGGAGTGGGCCGCTCCAGGTCGATCTTCAGGATGTCCGAGATACGCTCGATTTCCGGCCCGAGCTTGCGGTTGAGCTTGTACCGGCCCACCCGGGTCAGGTCATAGCGCTTGGGGTTGAAGAAGGCGTTCTCGAAGTACTGGCGGGCCGCCTCCACCGACAACGGCTCGCCGGGGCGGGCCCGCTTGTAGATCTCCAGCAGGGCCTCCTCCCGGGTGGGAGCCAGGTTCTGCTCCTTCTCCCACTGTCCCTCCAGGAAGTCGAAGTGGCGGACGAACCGCTCCAGGAAGGCCTGGTCCTCGTAGCCCAGCGCCCGCAGCAGGACGAAGAGCGACAGGCGGCGCTTGCGGGCCACCCGGCAGCCGGCGGTGACGTCCTTGGACGGCTTGGCCTCGACGTCGAACTCTATCCACTCACCCCGGTAGGGGTGGATGGTGCCGGTGAACACCGTTTTGGCGTCCCGACCGGGCTGGAAGATGACGCCCGGCGAACGGACCAGCTGGCTGACCACCACCCGCTCGGTCCCGTTGACGATGAAGGTGCCCTTGTCGGTCATCACCGGGAAGTCGCCCATGAAGACCGTCTGCTCTTTGATCTCGCCGGTGCCGGCGTTCATGAACCGGGCCCGCACGAAGACCGGCGCGGCGTAGGTCATGTCCTTTTCCTTGCACTCCTCCACCGAGAACTTCGGCGGCGGGCGCAGGTCGGGATCAGTGGGGTCGAACTCGAGCTCGAGGCTCAGCTGTCCGGTGAAGTCCTCGATCGGGCTGATGTCACCGAAAGTTTCGGCCAGGCCACGGTCGAGGAACCACTGGAACGAGTCCCTCTGGATGGCGACGAGGTCTGGCAAAGGCAGAGCCTCGTCAATGTTGGCAAACGAAAAACGTTCCGGGCTGTTGGACCGTGCAGGCAACGGCCTACTCCTCCCAGTTGCGATGCGAATGGGGCGACGACGGGGTACGACGGTGATTCACTTCTCGAATCGGATCTTTCGGGTTCTTCTCGGTACTTCTCAAGGGTCGACAGCTTCCACCGGAGCGGTCGTTGGGGGCGCCAGGGCGCGCGTCAATCAGCCAAAAGACGAGTGAAGGCGGACGGAGCAGGCACGGCAACCGTCAATCCTATCCGGAAGCGCACCAAACATCAACCCCGGGATCGGAAACTCCGATCCAGGCCGCCACACGGTAGGTGATCGACCGCCCCCCGTCAAGGAAAACCTCGGTTTTGGGGACCCTGACGGGGAGCTGCCGGCACCCCCGGGCACCGGCGGCGCCCGCGGGTCCCCGCGTCGACTAGTTGAGCTCGACCGTGGCGCCAGCCCCCTCGAGCTGGGCCTTGGCCTTCTCCGCATCCTCTTTGCTGGCCTTCTCCAGGACCGGCTTGGGGGCGCCGTCCACCAGATCCTTGGCCTCTTTCAACCCGAGGCTGGTCAGCGAGCGGACCTCTTTGATGACCTGGATCTTCTTGTCGCCGGCGGCGGTGAGGATCACGTCGAACTCGGTCTTCTCGTCCTCGTCACCCCCCGCATCGGCCGCTCCACCCCCAGGTGCGGCGGCGGCCACCGCCACCGGTGCCGCGGCCGTCACGCCGAAGCGCTCTTCGAAGGCCTTGAGGAGCTCGCTGAGCTCGAGTACCGACAATTCCGAGATGCCGTCGAGGATCTGGTCCTTGGTGAGTGTTCCTGCCATCGTCTTGTCTCCTTGTTTCTGCGCTGATTGGTGGTCGAGCTGATTGGTGGTCGATGTGTCTAGGTGTGTCGTCGATGAGTCGGGGTGGTTGCCGGCCCTACCCCTCGGGGCTGTCGGCGTCGGCTTCTGACTCGGCTGCCGGCACGGCCTCGGCTGCGGCTTCCGGTGCTGTCCCAGCTTCTGACTCGGCTGCCGGGGCGGCCTCGGGCGCTGACTCGGTTCCCGCCTCGGCTGCCGGCACGGCCTCGGCTGCGGCCTCCGGTGCTGACCCGGCCTCTGCCTCGACTGCCGGTGCCGACTCGACCAGCACCTCACCCCCGGCCTGACGCTGGTCGATGAGATTGGACAGGCCGAAGGCCAGATCACGGGGAAGGGCCTGGATCAGGCCGGCCATCTGCCGGAGGGGAGCGGCCAGGCCGCCGGCCAGCTGGGCCAGCAGGGTTTCACGGGACGGAAGGTCGGCCAGCAGGTTGATGTCGGCGGCCGAGAGCAGACCGGCGCCGGCCACCCCTCCTTTCACCACCAGGCTCGGGTTGCCACGGGCGAAGTCCCTGAGGGCCTTGGCCACCGCGCTGAGGTCGCCACTCACAAAGGCAATAGCCGTCGGTCCGGTCAGCAGTTCGTGCAGCTCGGCCTGGGGACCGTCAGCGATGGCCAACCTCACCAGGGTGTTCTTGTAGACCTTGTAGTCGCCACCGGCCGCCGCCAGCTCTCGGCGCAGCTGGGCCAGCTCGGCCACGGTGAGGCCGCGGTACTCGGTGAGCACGGCCGCGTCCGACGCGTCCAGGCGGTTGCGCACCTCGTCCACGACGGCCACCTTGTCGGCCCTCGGGTTGTCCATGGTCCCTCCGCTGAGCCCAGCTCAGTCCGGGGCCGCACACGCCCTCGGAGATGCCCGCCCAGCCGATGAGGCCTGGATGCGGAACGCCTCGTCGGGCGGACCCTCTTCGGGTCCCTTCGGCACCGGGTTATCGGTGCACCGGAGGTCTACGGCCGTTCTCTAATAATCAAAAACAGTCAAAAAGCGGTGTGACTGAAAATCTGCCCGGCTCAAAGCTTCTCGAAAGCCGGTGAAACCGGAAAACGAGACTGTACTCCACCGACGGGCTCGGGCCGGCGGCACCCGGCCGAGGTCGGTCAGGCGCTGGCCACCAGGTCCTCGTCGGCCTTGCGAGCCAGGAGGGGATCGATGTGGACCCCGGGGCCCATGGTGGTCGAAAGGGTCACCGCCCGGACATAGCGGCCCTTGGCCGAAGCCGGCTTGGCCCGCTGGATCTCGTCCATCACCGCATGCAGGTTGTCGAGCAGCTGGGTGCGATCGAAGGAGGCCTTGCCTATCCCCAGATGGATGTTGCCCACCTTGTCGGTCCGGTACTCCACCCGTCCACCCTTGAACTCGGTGACCGCTCTCTCCACGTCGTCGGTCACCGTCCCCGTCTTCGGATTGGGCATCAGTCCTCGCGGACCCAGAACCCGTCCCAGCGTTCCCACCTGGCCCATCAGATCGGGGGTGGCGATGGCGATGTCGAAGTCGAGGAATCCGTCGTTGGCCACCCGGGCCACCAGGTCGTCCGCCCCCACCACGTCAGCTCCGGCGGCCCGGGCGGCGGTGGCCTTCTCGCCTGCCGCGAACACCGCCACACGGGCGTTGCGGCCGGTGCCGGCCGGCAGTGAGAGGGTGCCCCGCACGATCTGATCGGCCTTGCGGGGATCGACACCGAGACGGAGGGCCACCTCGACGGTCTCGTCGAAACCTGCCTTGGCCGAGCTCTTGACCAGGTCGACAGCTTCGGCCGGGGTGTAGAGATGCTGGCGATCGAACTGGGCGAGGCTTGCCTTGTACTTCTTCCCGTGGGACATGGGTTCTCCGTTTTCTCGTTCGTTCCGTCGCCGCTCAGCCGCCGACAGCGATGCCCATCGAGCGGGCCGTGCCCTCCACCTGACGTTTGGCCGCCTCGATGTCGGCAGTGTTGAGATCGGGGAGCTTCACCGCGGCGATCTCCGCCACCTGGGCGGCGGTGACCGTCCCCACCTGCTCGCGGCCGGCCGTGGCCGCTCCCTTGTCCAGCCCGGCCGCCTGACGGAGGAGGGCCGGCGTGGGGGGCGTCTTCAGGATGAACGAGAAGCTGCGGTCCTCGTAGATCGATATCTCGACGGGAATGATCGAGCCCCTCTGGCTCTCGGTGGCGGCGTTGTACTGCTTGCAGAACTCCATGGTCTGGACGCCGTGCGGCCCGAGGGCAGTTCCCACCGGCGGCGCGGGCGTGGCGCCCCCGGCCGGGAGCTGGATCTTGACGACGGCGATGACGCGCTTCTTGGGTGGCATGACGTTTCCTTAGGTGGTTCCGGGGCCCGGTCGAGGGAGCCCTAGAGCTTTGCGACTTGGCTGAATTCGAGCTCGACGGGTGTCTCCCGCCCGAAGATGTTGACCAGCACCTTGAGCTTGAGCTGGTCTTCGTTGATTTCGGCGATCTGGCCGGAAAAGTCGGCGAAGGGTCCCTCTTTGACCCGGACCGTCTCGCCGACCTCGTGCTCGAGGCGGGGACGGCTCCGCTTGGTCGGGACCTCTGCCCCTTCCACCTTGACCTGCAGGATCCCCTCCACCTCGCGACGGGACAACGGAGTGGGCTTGGTACCGGGACCGACGAACCCGGTGACGCCGGGGGTGTTGCGGATGACCGACCAGCTGTCGTCGTCGAGCTCGCAGCGGCACAGGAGGTAGCCGGGGAAGACCTTCTTCTGGACGACCACCTTCTTGCCGTTCTTGAACTCGATGACATCCTCCATGGGGATGACCACCTCGTAGATGCGGTCCTCCATGTTCATGGAGACGGCCCGACTGTGCAGGTTCGACTTGACCTTGTTCTCGTACCCCGCGTAGGTGTGCACCACGTACCAGCGACCCGGCTGGTCGTAGGGACTGACCACAAACGGCTCGTCCTCGTCGTCCTCGTCGTCGAAGTCGGCTTCGGGGGCCGCCTCCAGCACCTCGGACGGCACCTCGGAGGGGACCTCGGGCTCGGTTTCGCTCACCGGCGGGTCGGCCAGGGGCGCGTCCGAACCTTCGACGGGGTCGAGGTCCTCATCATCGCCGTGAGGCGTCGAGGATTGGTCGTCGGTCATGGTCACACCGATCACGAGTTGAAGAGCCAGAGGACGCCTTTGGCGAAGGCGTAGTTGAGTACGAAGATGAGCACCATCAGCGAGAGCAGGGTGACCAGGGTGACCGTGGTGTAGTTGATCACCTCGGACCGGTTGGGCCAGGCCACCTGACGGAGTTCGGAGCGAACCTCCCGCAGGAACTGGCCGGGCCGGAACGGCTCACGCTTGGCCTGCCGCCGCGGCGGGGGCGCGTTGCGCTTGGCCGGGGCCTCCCCGTCGGGGTCCTGCCCTTGGCGCTGAGCCATTCGCTTTTGTTCTCGGTTCACGTGCGATTTCCTTCGACGCTGATCATGGTGGAGAGCAGGGCAGGAGGGACTCGAACCCCCAACCTTCGGTTTTGGAGACCGGTGCTCTACCAGTTGAGCTACTGCCCTCTGTCGATCGCCATGCCGCGAGCGGCCAGCCGATCGCAGGGGCGGTCCGTTAGGTTACCACCAGCCAGATGGGGATTCCCAGGCGAAACGGGCGACCCGGCCCTTCGGGGGCGAACGCCGGGCAGCCCCTGGTGGGAGCCCGGGGAGGCCGGGGCCTAGCGGGTCTCCTTGTGCAGCGTGTGCTGACGGTCCCAGCGGCAGAACTTCTTCATCTCGATCCGCTCCCGGTCGTTCAGCTTGTTTTTGGTTGTGATGTAGTTACGCCTCTTGCACTGCTCGCAGGCCAGGGTGACCTGGATCCGCTTTTCGTTCTTCGCCATGGTCCAACATTCCTCTCGACGGGTGTCTGTCCTTTGGTCTGGTAGCGGCGGCCGGACTCGAACCGGCGACCCCACGATTATGAGCCGTGTGCTCTAACCAACTGAGCTACGCCGCCATGGGCGAGCCCCCTGTCGGAATCGAACCGACGACACCAGCCTTACCATGGCTGTGCTCTGCCGACTGAGCTAAGGGGGCAGTGCGGCTCGAGCGAGCAGCAGCGGGTCAATCATAACCAGAGATCGACCAGGCCGAGGTCGCCCGGGGGGCTGGCTACCATCGGCGGATGCTTGTCCGCCTGGCGAGAGCGACCGATGCCGACGCCATCCGGTCGATCTACAACGCCGAGGTCACCGGGTCGACCGCCACCTTCGACCTCGTCCCCCGCACCGTCGACGAGCAGCTGGCCTGGCTGGCCGAGCACCGTGGGCCCTATCCCGCCGTTGTGGCTCTCGACGAGGACGAGACGGTGCTCGGCTTCGGCTCCCTGTCCGAGTACAAGAACCGGCCCTCGTACGCCACCACGGTGGAAAACTCCGTCTATGTCGGCGCCGCCCACCGGGGCAAGGGTGTGGGCCGTCTCCTGCTCCGGGAGCTGGTCGAGCTGGCCACCAGGCACGGCTTCCACTCGGTCATCGCCCGGGTCGGCGGCGACAACACCACCTCGATCGCCCTCCATCGGGACTGTGGGTTCACCCTGGTCGGGGTGGAGCGGGAGGTGGGGCGCAAGTTCAACCGCTGGATGGACGTGACCGTCCTCCAGCGCCTGCTCTGACCCCGAGCGCCTTCTCTGACCCCGGGTGCCTGCTCTGACCGGTTGGCCTCCCGGTTCGGGACCGTCGGCCGGCGGGCCAGGCTCACCCCGTCGGAAGATCAGATGATGGCGGAGGTGGAGACCTTCGGACCGGTGGTCCGGGCCAGAGGGGAAACGGGCGGATTGGGTTGCCCCCAGGTGGTGACCGGAACCGTCATGATGACCAGGATCCAAAGCAGGGTCAGGACGATCTGGAGGGGATCACCGTGGATCAGGGGTTTGACCAGAGCGGTGCCACCCGGCAGCTCGATGAAGGCGGTCACCATGGACAGCCCGATGATCAGGGAGCGCAGCCGTCCGAGCGCCACCGGAGCGAGCAGGATGAGGCCCCAGGACAGGTACCAGGGCTGGACCACCGGCCCGAGGGCCACGAAGAGCAGCAGGGTGATGCCCATGGCCTTGAGCGTCCCGATCCGGTCACTGTTCAACAGCAGCCAGACGCCGGCGACCCCCGCCGCCAGCAGACCGAAGAAGCGGGTGACCGACAGGACCCCCCCCAGACCGACACCGACGCCCACGAAATGGGCGATCCCGGTGAAGGCGAGGGCCAGCGAGGTGGTCGGCGCCGTCCACGAGCGGACCGCTCCCGGGGTGCCGAGGATGGTGACCCACCCCCATCCGAGCCCGCTCACGTAGGAGAAGAATCCGAGCACGCCGGTGCCGATCAGACCGGCGGTGACCACCGGACGGATGCGGTCGCGGGTCGAGGCCTCCGGCCCCAGCCAACTCCACCCGATGTAGAGGATGCCCAGCGCGGCCGGTGCCTTGATGGCCGTGGCCAGGGCGCACAACAGGATCCCCACGATGGGTCGCTTCTCCTTGGCCGCGGTGAGCCCGGCAACCAGAAGGCCCAGCATCAGGGCGTCGTTGTGAGCCCCTCCGACCAGATGGAGAAGGGTCACCGGGTTGAGGATCATGAGCGTGAAGAGCTCGGCACCGTCCCGGTGGTAGAGGCGGGCCAGACGGGGAACGCAGACAGCGATGAGCACCACGCCGAGCATTGCCAGCAAGCGGAGAAGGACGATGGTGGCCAGCTCGTTGTGAAAGGTGACCCGGGCGAAGAACCCGTCGATCTGGAGGAACAAGGGTCCGTAGGGGGCAGGGGCGTTGCCCCACAATTTGTCGACCGGCGCCGTGTAGGCGTTGTTGCCCAACTCGAAGGGACCGTACAGGTACGGGTTCATATGGCGGCTGACCATCTCGCCCTGTGCCGCATAGGAGTAGGCGTCACGACTGAACAGGGGGGCGATGACCAGCATGGGGGCCGACCACAGGGCGAACACCCCGGACATCCACTTGATCGGCACCCCCGGACGACGGGAGTACAGGCGGGTCATGCCCCACCACACCCGCATCAATAGGAGAAGGCCTCCGTAGACGGCGGCCAGGGTGAAGTAGAGACCGAAGGTGCTGCCCACAGTGGTGCTCGGTACCCCGAAGAACCACACGTGGGGCATCTCGAGCTTGAACGGGGAGCTGGGCAGCGACGCCCCGACGGCGATGGCCACCATGGCCGCGAAGCCCAGAAGTGCGGGCCGGAGCACCAAACCCCGGGGCGGCGTGTCGCTCTCCCGTGTCACCGGCTCCCGCACGACCTCGGCGCTGACGGCCCTCCGGTTCCGCAGCGAGTCGGCCAGCCCGGCGGCGGCCCGCATCCCCACAGCGCCGACTTCGGCAACCAGCGAGGACCGGCCCGAGGATCGTTCGCCGTCATCGCCCAGCGGGGTGATCTCGGATGACATGAGGCTGGGGCTACTCCTCGGTCGAGCTGCCGGACGTCCGGTGTGCTCCGTCTGATCTCGGGGGGCACGTTTTCGTGCCCCTCTGGCCTGCGCCGGTCTCCGACTCGGTACCGTCCGGTGGTCGGACTGCACTGTGACCGCAATCAATCCGTAACCTCATTGTAACCAACCGCGGAGGGGGATCAAGTCTCCCCGACCGACCTGGTCGGATGGGGAAAACAGGGGCGAAACGGGGGGAAGGACCGCTGCCGGGCACCCTGCCCCGGTACAGGTCGTCACCTGTCCCGGGGCGTCATCGCGGTGGGCCGGGAAGGATTCGAACCTTCGTAGGCAGAACCGGCAGATTTACAGTCTGCTCCCTTTGGCCGCTCGGGCACCGACCCGCAGGGCGGAAGGATATCGCCTGGTACGGCGCTACTGTTTTCCCATGCCCACCTTCGACGTCGTTTCCGAGGTCGACATGCAAGAGGTCCGCAACGCCGTCGACCAGGCCAACCGCGAAGCGGCCACCCGGTTCGACTTCAAGGGCACCGATTCCTCCATCGAACTGTCGGACAAAGACCTTCTGCTCACGTCGTCGACCGAGGACCGGCTGCGTGCCCTGTTCCAGGTTCTCCAGGAGAAGCTGGTCAAACGTCAAGTGTCCCTCAAGTCATTCGATGTGGGGAAGGTCGAGGAGGCCTCACGGGGATCGGCACGGCAGCGGTTGACCATCCAGGCCGGCATCTCGTCCGACCACGCCAAAAAGATCAACAGGTTCATCAAGGATTTGGCCCTCAAGGGGGTCAGCTCGCAGACCCAGGGCGACCAATTGCGGGTCACCGGCAAGAAGCGGGATGACTTGCAGGCGGTGATCACCGCCTGCAAGGAACAGGACTTCGGCATCCCCCTGCAGTTCAACAACTTCAGGGACTGAGCCGCCTGTGAGGCCTCACCGGGCCACCCATCGGTTGCCGGCGCCGGCGGCCGACGGACTCGGTGCGGGCCGACGCGCCTCAGGCCGCTTCCACCAGCTCGTCCAGCTCCTCGAGGGGATGGACGCGGAACAGCCGGTTGAACACCAGATACTTGAGAACCCAGAAGATGCCGAACGAGATCAGGTTGGCGGCCAACACCACCACGGTCTGGTCGAAGTGGCTCAGGTGGTGGGCGATGCCGATGTGACGAGCCACCGCGGCACCGCCGATGGACACCACGATGCCCAGAGCCGACATCACCCAGAAGGGCACGATCTCTTTCATCAGGTGCGACCTCCCGCCCTTCCCCCACACCCACATCCGGTTGAGGTAGTAGGAGGGGACGGTGGCCACCACGTTGGCGAAGACGGTGCTCCCGATCTCACCCCACAGATGGAAGACACCGAAAACAAGGGCCAGAACGCCGAAGGAGACCACCGTCGACACCACCGAGACCATGGTGTAGCGGAACAGCCTCTTGGCCTCGGGTGTGTCCCGCTTCTGCCAGAGGTGCACGGCGCGGGTGGGCAGGCTGGTCATCGCAAAACCCTAGCCGTCACCATCGGGTCCGAACCGGCACAGCGCCGGACCGAAGGTGCATTGGTCCAGTTCAAAGGGTGTTGGACCGGGCAATTGCCCCGAGCCAGGATGCGCTGGGTTTTGGCCGTCGCTCGAATGTCTCGCGGTCGACGGCCACCAGACCGAAGGTCGGCCGATAGCCGAGCACCCACTCGAAGTTGTCGAGCAAACTCCAGTAGAAGTAGCCCCGCACGTCGATCCCGTCGTCGAGACAGCGCTGCACGCCGGACAGCGCCCGGTGGACGTACTCGATCCGGGCGTCGTCGTCGTCGGTCCCCACGCCGTTCTCGGTGACGTACACAGGTAGGTGGCCGGTCTTGTCCCATGCCCGACGGACGGTCCCCTCCAGCGCCTCGGGCCAGAACTCATAACCCATCTGGGTAGTGGGCACGCCCACCTCCCCGCCCATCGACCCCTCCGGTCCGACCCGGGTCCGGGTATAGGTCTGGACCCCGATGAAATCGTCACCGGCGGTCGCCTCGAGGAAGACGTCCTCCATCGGACGCCGGATGCGTTCGAGCCACTCCTCACCCCCGGGCTGGACCTGAAAGTCGGCCATGGACAGGACGAGACCCACCGGGAAGGAGCCGGGACCCGAGCGGATCACGTCCACCGCCTTGCGATGAGCGGCGATCAGGGCGTCATTGACCCGGCTGCGCCGGTCCCTGTCCCGTACCTGTGGAGGAAAGATCCCGTAGCGCCACCCCATGGTGGCCACGATGTTGGGCTCGTTGAGCGTTCCGGCCAGCCCGATCAGATCGCCCAGGTGGGCAGTGGACCGCTCGCAGAACCGGGCAAAGCGATCGGGTGCGTCGGGGGACTCCCAGGACCCGGCGTCGGCCAGCCAGCGGGGCTGGGTGAAGTGGTGGAACGTCACCACCGGGAGGATCCCCTGCTCGTGACAGGCGGCCGTCACCCGTCGGTAGTGGTCGAGCGCCACCCGCGAGAACTCACCTTCTTCGGGTTCGATCCGGCTCCATTCGAGGGAGAAGCGGTACGACGAGAACCCCAACCGGGCCACTAGGGCGATGTCCGCGGCGTAGCGATTGAAGGAATCGCAGGCGTCGCCGCTCACCTCCACGCAGCCCGACCCCGGATCGTGCTCGAAGGCCCACCAGTCGTTGTTGACGTTACCGCCCTCGATCTGGTGGGCCGAGGTCGCGGTACCCCAGACGAAGCCGGCGGGAAAGTCACGGGACATGGCCGGCAACCGTAGCGGGAGGCGCAGGCGGCTGCGGGACGGCCCTCTGTCACCGGAAAGCGGCGCCGCCACCTGACAGGATGGAGGCGTGAGCAGTGCCCTCGATCTTCTCGTCGACCTCCTCGACCTCGAGCCCATCGAGGTCAACATCTTCCGGGGGGTCAGTCCCAACGAGGACCGTCAGAGGGTGTTCGGCGGCCAGGTGGCCGCCCAGTCGTTGATGGCTGCCGGGCGGACGGTCGACGTCGGACGACCACACTCTCTGCACGCTTATTTCCTGCGACCGGGCGACCCCACCGCCCCCATCCTCTACGAGGTCGACCGGATACGCGACGGGCGCTCGTTCACCACCCGACGGGTCGTGGCCATCCAGCACGGACGGGCCATCTTCAACCTGTCCGCCTCGTTCCACGTCGACGAGCCGGGGCTCTCGCACCAGTTCCCGATGCCCGACGTCCCTCCGCCCGAAAGCCTCGAATCGTTGGAGACCCGGCTGGAGCCCTACCGCGAAGCTCTGGGGGACTGGTTCGAACGGCCCCATCCCATCGACCAACGCCATATCGGCGAGCTGCCCTTCAGCCACAAGGTGGGCAAGGAGCCGGTGCAGCGCCTATGGATCCGGGCCGACGGAACGCTTCCCGACGACCCACTGCTCCACGCCTGCATCGCCGCCTACGCCTCGGACATGTCCTTGTTCGATACCCTCCTGGCTCCCCACGACGTGAACTGGGACGACGCCAACTTCATGGGGGCCAGCCTCGACCACTGCATGTGGTTTCACCGGCCCTTCCGAGCCGATGAATGGCTGCTCTACGACATGGACTCCCCCATCGCCTATGGGGCGCGGGGACTGGCCCGGGGCTTCCTGTTCACCCGCGAGGGGGCGCTGGTGGTGTCGATGGTCCAAGAGGGACTCATGCGGGTGCGGGAGGGCGGCTCGGAATTCTGAGCCCTCGACCGTCCGCCGGCCCGGCCGCTCAGCGGGTTTCGATGGGTACGTAGTCGCGGACGTCGGCGCCGATGTAGAGCTGGCGAGGCCGGGCGATCTTCGAGTCCTGGTCCAGCATCTCCTGCCAGTGGGCCAGCCAGCCGGCGGTGCGGGGGATGGCGAATAGGACGGGGAACATCTCGAGCGGGAAGCCCATGGCCTGGTAGATGAGCCCGGAGTAGAAGTCGACATTGGGGTAGAGCTTGCGAGAGATGAAGTAGTCGTCCTTGAGGGCGATCTCCTCCAGCTTGAGGGCGATGTCCAAAAGAGGGTTCTTGCCGGTTATCTCGAACACTTGGTCGGCGGTGCGCTTGATGATCTTGGCCCGCGGGTCGTAGCTCTTGTAGACCCGGTGGCCGAAGCCCTGCAGCAGTCCCCCCGACCCTTCCTTGACGGTGGCGATGAAGGGCTCGACGTTCTCCAGCGAGCCGATCTCGGTGAGCATTCGGATGACAGCTTCGTTGGCGCCGCCGTGGCGAGGCCCGTAGAGGGCGGCGGCGGCGGCGGCACAGGCCGAGTAGGGGTCGGCGTGCGACGAGCCCACCACCCGCATCGCCGTGGTCGAACAGTTCTGCTCGTGGTCGGCATGGAGGATGAACAGCACGTCGAGGGCGCGGGCCAGCACCGGGTCGGCTTCGAACCGGGGTTCGGCGATCTTCCACATCATCGAGAGGAAGTTGGAAGTGAAAGGAAGCGAATTGTCCGGGTAGACGAACGGCATGCCCACGCTGAACCGGTGGGCGGCGGCGGCCAGGGTCGGCATCTTGGCGATGAGCCGGATGATCTGCTTGTCGCGTGACTCGATGTCGAAGATGTCCTTGGCGTCGCCGTAGAAGGTCGACAGGGCCGCCACCGCCGACACCAGCATGCCCATCGGGTGGGCGTCGTAGTGGAAACCCTCGAGGAATCGCTTGCGAACGTTCTCGTGGATAAAGGTGTGGAGCGTTATTTCGCGCTCCCACTGCTCGTACTGCCCGGTGGTCGGAAGCTCACCGTTCAACAGCAGGTAGGCCACCTCGAGATAGGTCGAATTCTCGGCCAACTGCTCGATGGGATAGCCCCGGTAGCGGAGGATTCCCTCTTCGCCGTCCAGGTAGGTGATCGAGCTCTCGCAGGCCGCCGTGGATACGAAGCCCGGGTCATAGAACCAGATGCCGGGAAGAAGCTTCGACCACTGAGCGGCCGACACTCCCCCGTTCTCGATGGGGATTTCGAGGGACTCGCCGCTTCGGTTATCGGTGATCGTGATGCTCTCGGCCACTGATCCTCAACCCTTCTATCGTCGCGTCCTTCGCTCTGTCTCCAATCCTAGATCCAGACCCCCCCGTGCCGACCAGCCGGGGGTGGAGGTCCATCAGGGGAACGGCGCCGCTCGCCGTCTGCCCTCAACCCGAGATCTGGATCAAGAAGGCCTGGCTGGAGCCGGCCGGGTCGACCTGGCCCGGCGGGAGGTCGATAGCCAGGACCAGGTTGTAGAGGTGGCCGTCGGCCACGGTCACACCGGGCAGATCGAGGGCCTCTGACCCACCCGACCTCAGGGTGACCTCGGCGTGGGACCGGCCACCGCGAGCGTCGAGCGGTGGTGGTTTGGTTCCAGCCGGATCGGCCAGGGTGAGCGTCTGGGTGATGGTGACCCCGGTTTCTGTCACCGTGCCACAGTTGGTGACGGTGGCGGCCACACTGATCGAGGTGGTCGGAGGCAACACCGTCGGGACGGTCGAGGCGCCGGTCGACACCGGATCCTGGCAATTGGTGCTGGCCATTCCCGCACCTCCGGTGTTCACAGCCGGGGGCGAGAGAGCGATAGCGGTCACGACTATCTGGTGCACCGGGGCCATGATGGCCGACCCTGACAGGGCCGACGCCGTGGCGCCCAGGGACTGGGGACCAAGCGGGGCGCTGGCGGTAGGCGGTGGAACCCAGACCGAGGAGGGCAACCGGACCGGTATGTGCTCTCGACGGATGTAGGCGACGAGGGTTCCGTAGGCCGTGTCGGCGTTGTCGAGGGCCTGTCCCACCCCCGCCATGCGCGGCGCCGCCTCCGCTGCGGACAGAGGGGCCGCCGGTGTGGATGAGGCCGAGGAAGACCCGGCGACGGGCGGAGGCTCCATGCCCAACAAGCCGTCGACGATCGAGCGCAGTTTGGAGGTACTGGCCGCACGCGTTCTCATGACAGCGATGAACTGGGTGCTCACCGATCCGCTCGGATCGGGGGGCACCAGTGACGATGCCCGGACCGCTTCCTCGGCGGTTTCGGTGACGGCCTCGTCCAGCCCCTGTTGCAGGCGGGCGCGAGCCGTCTGGCCGGTTCCCGCCGGCAGCGGCTGCCCGCCGCTTCGGTTCGGGGCGACCGGGCCGTCGGGCAGCCGGGCGGCGGACGCCATCAACGACGCCAGCTGGGAACCGGTCTGGTTGGAGTCGTCAACCACGATGGAGGCGAGCTGGGCGTACGCCGTGTCGGTGGCCCGGCGATAACCGGCCGATTGGGCGTTGATCTCCGCCACCGAGCCGATGACAATCACGGCCAGCAGGGCAGCGACAACCACGACGGCCACGATCCTCCCCCACCGGCGGCGGGCGACGGAGCGGTGGCGTCTCCGTCGGGAGCTAGGCATCGGGGAGACGATAGTGCCAGCTATCGAGACCGGACCGACCGCTCGGTCCGGTCAGTCCGTCCTGATCGCCGGTTCGAAGGGCCTGGGTGTGCGGGCCCGGTTCCACGCTCGGGCCCGGGCCCTCCAGTCTTCTAGCGGCCGGCCCCCTCGGGGGCCCGGACGGCCACCGACGGGTCGTCGGCGTGGCGCGACGCGTGACCTGTCAGCGAGGTGACCAGATCACTCTCCGTGCTCCGCCAGTCGACCGTGGGACGGATGGCCTCGAGGTCGATGTTGTCCTTGTACTTTTCGGCCAGGCTGAGCATCGACTGGATGACCGATGACGTGAGCAGGTGGGGTACCAGTCCCAGGTCCAACAGCTTGGTGTGGGCGGCCCGGTAGTAGTGGTCTTCCTTCTCCACCCGGGGATCCGGTGACTTCTCGATCACCGCCTGGCCGGAGAACTCGGATGCCACCAGATCGGCCATTTCGGCTACCGAATAGGACTCGGTGAACTGGTTGAAGACGCGGAATTCGCCTCTGTCGGCGGGGGTCTCCAGAGCGAGCTCCACACAAGCCAGCGTGTCGAGGATGTTCAACATTCCTCTGGTCTGCCCCCCGGCGCCGTACACGGTGAGGGGGTGCCCGGTGACGGCCTGCACGCAGAAGCGGTTGAGCACCGTCCCGAAGACACCGTCGTAGTCGAACCGGGTGGCCAGATCGGGGTGGAGGCCTGTCTCCTCGGTCTCGTGCCCGTAGACGATCCCTTGATTGAGGTCGGTGGCCCGGATGCCCCAGATGCGACAGGCGAACATGATGTTGTGGCTGTCGTGCACTTTGGAGAGGTGGTAGAAGGAGCCGGGTTGCTTCGGGTAGGGCATGACATCGGTCCGGCCCTTGTGGGTGATCTCGATGAAGCCTTCTTCGATGTCGATGTTGGGTGTGCCGTACTCGCCCATGGTGCCCAGCTTGACCAGGTGGATGTCGCGGTCTTGGGCGGCGATGGCGTACAGCAGATTGAGGGTGCCGGCCACGTTGTTGATCTGGGTGTAGACAGCGTGCTTCCGGTCGATCATCGAGTAGGGCGCCGACCTCTGTTCTGCGAAGTGGACCACCGCATCAGGCTGAAAGGAAGCCAGAGTCTCGGTGACGAAGGTCGGGTCGGTCAGATCGCCCACGAACACGTCGAGGTCGAGGCCGGCGATCTCGCGCCAGCGCCGTACCCGCTGCTGGAGCCCGGCTATGGGGACCAGGCTGTCGACGCCCATCTCGAGGTCGTAGCCACGACGAGCAAAGTTGTCGACCACTCCCACCCGATGGCCTCGTCGCGACAGATAGAGGGCGGTGGGCCATCCCAGATAGCCGTCACCGCCCAGAACCAGAATGTTCACGTCCCGTCTCCCTTTCGCTCAGGCAATCGTTGCCCTGCCTTCTCCATCACAAGCAGTCGGTACTGATGGAAATGCTCGACACGTCGGGGCATGTTTTACCACCTAGATACCTTGGAGCAGGCTGAGACCCCGTCCCAACTGCGTCTCTTTCAGGCATCAGGCACCGCTGATTCAGGCATCAGGCATCGAGCAACAAGCCTCGCGCGCGGCATACGGGCATAGGGGCGATAGGGCCATCACCCTCTCGGAGTCTTTCCGATTTGATCGTCGACAAACGTCAAAAGGTGCCTCCGGGCCACGGAATCGCCGACGTGGCCCGTGGCGAGCGGCACTCAATCAACCGCCTCATAACCGACAGACACGGTCTCTTCGAGCTCATGGAACGGGAGGGGGGAACCGCTGAGCTCGGGCGACTGTAGTGGGCGGGTCATGGCGTCCACCGGGGCGGGGCGAGGGAGCTCCTTCTCGCCGGCGGCCACCACGCCCTTCTCCACGAAGCGGCGGGCGGTGACCAGCACCCTGGTCTCCAACGAACCCACCGCCTTGTTGTAGGCGGCAACGGCGCCGTTGAGACCCTTGCCCACGCCGGCGAAATGCTCGCCCAGGAGGGACAGTCTCTCGTAGAGCAACGCGCCGTCGCGTTGGATCTGGCGGGCGTTCTCCGCCAATGAGTCCTGTTGCCAGCCGTAGGCAACGGCCCGCAGCAAGGCGATGAGGGAGGTGGGCGTGGCCAAGAGAACGTGGTTGGCCACCGCGTGCTCCATGAGGCCGGGCTCGTGCTCGAGAGCGGCGGTGAGGAGAGGGTCACCGGGGATGAAGGCCACCACGAACTCCGGCGAGGGATCGATCCGCTTCCAGTACTCCTTTTTGGCCAGCGAGTCGACGTGGGCCTTCATCTGGCGACCGTGACTGGCCAAACAGCTTCGGCGAAGCGATTCATCGTCGGCCTCGTTGGCGTCCAGGAAAGCCTGCATGGGGACCTTGGCGTCGACCGCCACATTCCGCCCACCGGGAAGATGCACGACCATGTCGGGTCGAAGGCGGCCGCTGTCGGCGTCCGACGTCACCTGCTCGTCAAAGTCACAGTGCTCGAGCATGCCCGCCATCTCGACCACTCGTCTGAGTTGCAGTTCGCCCCAACGGCCCCGGGTCTGCGGGGACCGCAGGGCGGTGACCAGGTTGCGGGTCTCCTTCTGCAGTTGGTCGTGTGAGGAGGACAGGTACTTCATCTGTTCGGTGAGCGTCGTGTACGCCCGCTGCCGCTCCACCTCGAGACGCTGGATTCCCTCCTCGTACCGGCCGAGTTGCTCGCTGATCGGCTTGAGGAGCTGCTCGATGGCCTCCTGCCGGTGGGCCAGTTCACCGTCAGCCGCCTGTCGGGTCTCCTTGAGCTTGGTATCGGCCAGCTCCAGGAACTGAGCGTTGTTCTGCTGGAGGGCCTGGGTCGACAGCCGGGCGAACTCGCCGGCCAGCTGCTCGCGGGTCTCCGCCAGGCCGGCCGCCCGTTGCACCGCCGATTCCCTCTCGTGATCGAGCAGGGCGGCCAGGCGAGCGGCGTCCGCCTCCAGCAACGCCGACCGCTGACTCTGCCCGTCGAGCCGTGCCCGCCATTCGTCGCGTTCGGAGGTGAGAGCCCGGTTGAGCTCCAGGACGTCATCCAAGCGGGCCTCCGCGGTGCGGGCGGTGGCCACCTGGTTCATCCGGAGCAGCAGGCCTACGGCCACGCCCACCAGGGCGCCGATTAAAAGTCCGATGGTCAGTCCGATGATCATGGCCAGCCCTCCTGGGAGCCCGAAGGGCCAAGCTCCAGGCCCTCATGCAGCGTACCGACAGGGTGTGCCACTCCGGTGGGACCGTCCACCCGGCACCGGTGAACGGGTATGCCACCATGGGTCGATGCACCGGGTGGTCATCGTCGGTGGCGGGTTCGCCGGTCTGTCGGCGGCCAGGACGTTCAGCGGGAAGCCGTTCGCCGTCACCGTGGTCGACCAGCGGAACTTTCACACCTTCCAGCCGCTGCTCTACCAGGTGGCCACGGCCGGGCTCGACGCCGGCGACGTGGCCTACCCCATCCGTTCGATATTCGGCCACACGGGAAACGTGACCTTCCGCTTCGCCAAGGTGACCGGCGTCGACTGGGACAGGCGGGCGCTGACCGTCGAGGATGCGGAAGCGATCCCCTTCGACTCGGTCATCGTGGCCAGCGGAGCCACGGTGGGGTTCTTCGGGGTGCCCGGCGCCTCCCAGTTCACCTTCCCCCTCTACACCCTCACCGACGCTCGCATCCTGCGGGACCACGTGTTGCGGCGGCTCGAGCAGGCGGACGCCGAACCGGCCCGGGCTACGGAGGGCCCTCTTACCTTCGTGGTCGTCGGCGGGGGACCGACCGGCGTGGAGGTGGCCGGTGCCCTGGCCGAGCTCCTCGACCTGGCCGTGCGCCACGACGGGTTCGGGTTCGACCGGGCCACGGCCCGCATCGTCGTGGTGGACGGCATCGACCGGCTGCTGGCCAACTTCGCCCCCCAGGCCGCCGCCTACGCCGCCGATTTCCTCACCAGCAGAGGCATCGAACTGCAGCTGGGCCACATGGTCAGCTCTGTCACCGACACCTGCGTCGCCCTCGACGACGGGTCGACCATCCCCACCCGGACAGTCATCTGGGCGGGCGGCGTCACCGTCAAGGGCTCGGTCGCCTCACGATTCGACGATGCCGCCGATGACCATGGGCGGCTGGTGGTGAACAGTGACCTCACCCTCGGGGGGCATCCGTCTGCCTACGCGGTAGGCGACGCCGCCGCCGTTCCCTGGGGGGACGGATCAGGGCGCACCTGCCCCCAGCTGGCCCAGGTAGCCATCCAGTCGGGTGTCCACGTCGCCCAACAGATCATCAACCGCAGGGAGGGCCGACCGACCACACCCTTCCGCTACCGGGACAAAGGCATCATGGCCACCCTCGGACGGCTTGCCGCCATCACCGAGTTCCCCAGCGGACGGATCATCCGGGGGACCCTCGGGTGGTTCGCCTGGCTCGGGCTCCATCTCGTCTACCTGATCGGGTTTCGCAACAGGATCATCGTGCTGGTCAACTGGGCCTGGCGCTACCTGTCGTGGGGATCGGGGCCGCGGGTCATCGTGGGCGACATGCTCGAGGTGCGGGACGGTGGCGTGAGCGACGCCGAGGCCACCGATCCGAAACGCTGACCGGACAGGCCCGCAGGTGAGCGCGGTGGCCGGGCCGGGTACGGTGACCGGTGTGGACGACGCCCTCGAGCTGATCGACCGGAAGGTCCTGCAGCTGTTCGCCCTGGTGGGCGAATCGGTGTCAGGAGCCACCGATGCCCTTCTGTCGGGGGACCGCGAGGCGGCCAAGCTGCTGGCCGACCGCGACGAGGTGGTGGACACCCTCTACCACGACATCGAGCAGCTGGCCCTCGAACAGCTGACGGTGGGCGGCATCACCTCGCCGGTCGACCTGCGCTTCCTGGTGACCGTCATCCGGATGCTCCCGGATCTCGAACGCAACGGCGACCTGGCCGAACACGTGGCCCGCCGGGCGGCGCGGGGGCTGGGGGGCGAGCTCTCGGCCAGGAGCCGGGGTCTGGTCGAGCGGATGGGAGAGGTGGCCATCCACATGTGGCGGGACACGACCGATGCCTATGCCGAGCGACAGCCCATGGCCGCCTCGGTACTGGACAGCCTCGACGACGAGATGGACGACCTGCACGTGAGCCTGACCGTCGAAGTGGTGGCCGGCACCATGCCCTTGCCGGTGGCCGTTGAGTTGGCCATGGTGGCCCGGTTCTACGAGCGTTTTGGCGACCACGCCGTAAACCTGGCCAAGCGCCTGGCCGAGCTGGTTCCCTCGGCCGGACACATCGCCTGAAGAAGTCACCGCCCGGAGGCGGCGGCCACGACCACCCGACCGGCGGAAGGCTAAGCGAGGACGCCCGAGGCCATCAGGTGCTCGGCGATCTGCACGGCGTTGAGGGCAGCGCCCTTGCGCAGGTTGTCGCCGCTCAGGAAAAAGGCCAGACGGTCCGGCGCGTCGTCGGCGGCACGGATACGACCCACCAGGGTCACGTCCCTTCCTGCCGCGTGCAAGGGGGTCGGGATGTCGGCCAGCTCCACACCGGAGGCATCGGCCAGGATGCCAGTGGCCCGCTCTGCGCTCAACGGTTGTTCGAACTCGGCCACGATGGCCAGCGAGTGACCGGTGAAGACAGGTACCCGCACACAGGTGCAGGTGACCTCCAGGCCCGGAATTCCGAGGATCTTGCGGCTCTCCTCCCGGAACTTCCGCTCTTCGCTGGTCTCGTCCGAACCGTCCTCCATCGGGTGCCCGGCAAAGGGGAGCACGTTGTGGGCCACAACGTCGGCAAAGGTGGCAGGGGGCGGGTAATCGACCGCCTCCCCGTCGAAGGTGAGAGCGGCGGCGCTGTCGACCGTCTTGATCAGCTGGCTCTCGAGCTCGGCTACACCGGCCAGACCCGAGCCGGACACCGCCTGGTAGGTGGCGACCACGATCCGCCTCAGCCCGGCCGCGTCGTGGAGAGGCTTGAGCACCGGCATCCCCACCATGGTGGTGCAGTTGGGATTGGCCACGATGCCCTTGGGCAGCGACGACAGGGTCGCTCCGTTGACCTCGGGGACCACCAGGGGGACATCGGGATCCATCCGCCACGCCGACGAGTTGTCGACGACGACGGCCCCGGCGGCGGTAAACCGGGGAGCCAGCTCCTTGGCCGCTGTCGCTCCGATCGAGAACAAGGCCAGGTCTACGCCCACCGCGTCGGCGGTGGCCGCGTCCTCGACGACCACCTCTTCGCCCCGGAAGGCGATCCGGCGCCCGGCTGACCGCGCCGAAGCCAGCAGCCTGAGTTCGTCGAAGGGGAACGCCCTCTCCTCGAGTATGGCCCGCATCACCGAACCGACCTGACCGGTCGCCCCCACCACTGCTACACGCATGGCCCCAAGTCTACGGCGCCCACCGGGGTGGGTGTCTGGACGAGCGGTGGTCAGCCCAGTGCGAAGGCGGAGTGCAGGGCGCGGACGGCCTGCTCGGCAGCATCGGCTCGGATCATGCAGGAGATCCGTATCGAGGAGGTCGAGATCATCTCGATGTTGATCCCCTCGGCGGCCAGAGTCTCGAAGGTCAGGGCGGTCACCCCGGGATGGGTCTTCATCCCCGCCCCCACCAAGGACACCCGGGCCACGTCGCTGTCGGCGGTGACGGCGCTGGCACCCAGTTCGGGGACGAGCGCCACACACACCTCGGTGGACACCGCCAGGTCGTAGCCGGGAACCGTGAAGGAGATGTCGGTGGTGCCGTGGACCGAGGTGTTCTGAACGATCATGTCCACGTTGACGTGCCGCTCGGCCAGAGCTCTGAACAATCGGGCGGCCAACCCGGGGCGGTCCGGCACCCCCATGACGGTCACCTTGGCCTCCGACGCATCGTGGGTCACCGCGGTGACAATGGCCTGCTCCATGCTCTCATCCTCCTCGACGATCCATGTCCCCGGCTCCCAGGTGAAGCTCGAACGGACGTGCAACGGGACCTGATGGTTCCGGGCGAACTCGACGGACCTCAGATTGAGGACACGGCCGCCGGTGGCGGCTATCTCGAGCATCTCCTCGTAACTGATCCGGGTCAGTTTGTGGGCCTCGGGCACGATACGGGGATCGGTGCTGAACACCCCCGACACGTCGGTGTAGATCTCGCAGGCCGCCGCCTCCAGCACCGCGGCCAGGGCCACCGCGGTGGTGTCCGACCCGCCCCGGCCGAGGGTGGTGACGTCACGATCGGTCGAAATGCCCTGGAAGCCGGCTACCACCGGCACCCCGCCCGCCTTGAGGGTGGACCGCAGGCGATCGGCCCGGACCTCCACGATCTTGGCCCGGGTATGGACGCCGTCGGTGATGATGCCGGCCTGGCTCCCGGTGTAGGAGGTGGCTTCGATGCCCAGGCCGGCCAGAGCCATGCACAGGAGGGACATGGAGATCCGCTCGCCCGAGCTGAGCAGCATGTCCACCTCGCGGGTGGGCTGGATCGAGCTCACATCGTCGGCCAGCCGGATCAACTCGTCGGTGGTGTGGCCCATGGCGCTGACCACCACCACCACCTCGTCGCCCGAACGCCGGGTCCGGGCCACGTGGTCGGCCACCGCCCGGATCCTCTCGGCGTCCGCCACCGAGGTCCCGCCAAACTTCTGCACCAGCAAAGACATGGGCGCCAAGGCTACAGGGGCACCGCCTGGGCACTGGCAGGGGAAGGAACGGTGACGACAAGGGAAGGGTTGCGACCGGCTACCCTGAACGCCCGTGCCTACCGACAAGCGTCAACGCCAGAAGGCCGGCCGCCAGGCCCGGTTGGCTGCCGAACAGAAATCGCAGAAGCGCAAGAAAACACTGCGCCGCACCATCACCTTCGTCATCGTGGCCGCTGTGGTGGTGGCCCTCTCGTTCGCCATCTTCAAGCCGGGCAAGAAGAGCGCAGCCACCACCACGTCATCGTCCTCCTCCTCCACCACCACGACCACCAAGCCGCCTCCCAAGGGCGGATCGGGCAACACCAGCCTGTCGGCCATCACCACCTCGGCCGATTGTCCCTCCAATTTCAAGGCCACCCTCAACAAACCGTCGTGGCCCACGGCGCCGGCCATGACCATCGACACCTCCAAGACCTACACGGCCACGGTGACCACCGACGTGGGCCCCTTCACCATCACCCTCGATCCGGCCCAGGCGCCCAAGACGGTCAACAACTTCGTCTTCCTGGCCCGCCAGCACTTCTTCGACTGCATCATCTTCCACCGGGTCATACCCTCCTTCGTGGACCAGACCGGCGACCCCACCGGTACCGGCGAGGGTGGACCGGGCTACCAGTTCGCCGACGAGCTGCCCAAGAAGGCGTCGCCCCAATACCCGCTGGGCTCGGTGGCCATGGCCAACTCGGGCCCCAACACCAACGGCAGCCAATTCTTCGTCGTGGCCGGCTCGCAGGGGGAGACCCTGGCCCCCAGTTACTCGCTGTTCGGGCAGGTCACCTCCGGGATGAGCGTGATCGACAAGATCAACGCCGACGGCACCTCGGCGGGAACACCCACGGTGACCCACCGCATGATCTCGGTCACCATCAACGAGTCGTAGGCTCGGTGGGCCTGTCCCACCATCCGATGCATCGCCCCATCGAACCCGAGGAGTAATGCCATGGCCCCCGATGTGCCCGCCGTAGACGGCTCCAGTCCCAAGACCCAGCGATTCGACGCACCGCCGCCGGAGGTCATCGACCCGACCAAGCGCTATACGGCAGAGATGGTCACCTCCAAGGGAACCCTGGTCATCGCCCTGGATGCCGCCGGCGCACCCAAGACGGTCAACAACTTCGTCTTCCTGGCCCGGTGGCATTACTACGACGGAATCGTTTTCCACCGGATCATCCCCGGGTTCATGTGCCAGGGCGGTGATCCGGAAGGTTCGGGCCGAGGCGGCCCCGGCTACAAGTTCGAGGACGAACTGCCGGCCCCCGGTCGGTACGAGATCGGATCGCTGGCCATGGCCAACGCCGGTCCCAATACCAACGGCAGCCAGTTCTTCATCGTGAGCGGACCCGACGGCTGCTCGCTACCGCCGAGCTATTCGCTGTTCGGCAAGGTGGTCAAGGGGCTCGACGTGGTCACCGCCATCGAGTCGGTCGGGTCACGGTCGGGGGCGCCGTCGGAAAAGGTGATCATCGAATCGGTGACCATCACCGAAGCCGACTGAACCCCGACAGCTCACCCGGGGAGAGCGGCCAGTCCGGCACCGGCCCGGGCCCCGTCGAGGAAGACGGCCACCTGGCCCACGCCCTCGGTCCGCCACCCGCCGTGCGGATCACGGATGAGGGCCGTCCGCTCGGGAATCCCGGCCACCGGTGTGCCCGCTGGCGCCAGCAGCACCGACCGGTGGAGCTTCTCGCCGTGCCCGTCCACGTGGGTGTCGCCGAAATGGGGTACCACCGAAATGCCGCTGACCAGACCGAGCCCGATGGTCAAACCGCCACCCCGGGCGTCGACCATGGGGTCGGTGAGGGCCATGGCCGCCCCCGACGAGCCCACCACCACGGCACCGTCGCCGAAGGCGCCGAGCAACGCTTCCCACACCTTGGAATTCTTCAGCACGCTGCGCAGGTGCATGGGTGAACCGCCGCTCAGATAGATGAACCGGGCCCGGCGCAGCACCGCCGCCGCCCCCTCATCCTCGGCGTCGGCTCGGGACAGGACCATGAGGCCCTCCACCCGACCGCCCAAGGGGCCGAACCATTCGCCTGCCTCGGCCACAAGTCGCTCGGGGCGCTCGTAGGCCCCCGCCGTGGGCAGCACCAACACCTCGTCCGATCCGGAAGCGGCCAGAAAGCCGGCATCGAACGAGCAGCCGTCGCGCCACTCACCGCCGCCGACCAGGGCCAGGGTGCCAGAAGGTTCGTGCATCGGCCCAACTGTAGAGGTAGCCGTCCGTGCCCATCACCGCCCGGGGCGGCCACCGGTCCACCAACCGACGGGGTGTCGCCGGAGCTAGACGGCCAGGGCCGCTCGGACCGACCGGCGCATGAGCCGGCCCATGGAGTCGCACACCTCGGTGGCCAGGGACAGCGAATCGGGCACGATGCCCATGGACATGAAACCGTGGACCTGGTCGTCGTAGCAGCGGTAGTCCACCTCGACACCGGCGGCGGCCAGCTCGGCGGCGTAGGTGGCGCCGTCATCCCGTAAAGGATCGAAGCCGGCGGTCACCACCAGGGCCGGGGCCAACCCACCGTGATCGTCGGCCAGCACGGGCGAGACCCGTGGCGAACCCCACTGGTCCGTGTCCGGGAGATAACAGGCGCGGAAGAACTCCATCGACTCACGGGTGAGGAAGAACCCGTCGCTGAAGGCGTGTGCCGATGGCGAGTCGAGCCGAGCGTCGAGGGCCGGGTAGACCAAGCCCTGTGCCACCGGGGCAGGTGCATCCGGGCCCGCCTGTCCCGAACGAGTCTCGCGGGCCACCACGGCGGCCAGGTTGCCACCGGCACTGTCGCCCATCACACCGACCTGACCGTCGGCGTGACCGACCTCATCGGCGTGCTGGTGGACCCAACGGTAGGTGGCCACAGCATCCTCGACAGCGGCCGGGAATGGATCCTCGGGCGCCAGTCGGTAAGCCACGGCCACCACGATGCACCCGCTGACCGCGGCCAGCAGTCGGCAGACCGCGTCGTGGGTGTCCAGGTCGCCGGTCACCCAGCCGCCGCCATGGAAGAAGACGATGGCGGGCGGCCTCCCCCGGCCCCGGCCGGGGGCACCGAGGCCGGCGCCGAATTGGCGATAGACGCGCACCGGCAGTCCAGGGGGCCCGACCGGGCCGGGGATCACCCTCCCCACCACGTGGACGTCGGTTCGCACCGGCATGGCCGCTCGGGCCATCCGTCGCATCTGGGGACGCATGGCCTCCGGATCGAGGAGCGGGGCTGCGTCCGCGCCCCCCGGCTGCAGCCTCGTGGCCAACTCGATCAGCGCTTGCGTCCCACGGTTGAGGACGCGACCGTCCACCTGGATGGGCGGACGCCCGCCCAGGATGCCGATCACCGCTTCCGGGTGGGAGAACAGGCGCGTACCCAGTCGGGCCAGGGCCGGCCATTGCTCCGACGCCCGCTGCACCCGACGGTTGTACAAGGCGGTGCGCGACGGGCGACGCCACGGCGGCCGGAAGGTCCCGTGGACCCGGTCGCCCCCTTCACCACCAGAGGGATCGGGTGGTCCTCGCCGAACCGGAGCCTGGTCAGATGCCACCGCCTTGGTCGCTCTGGCCGCCCTGACCGCCTTGGACGCCTTGGGGGCCTTTGCCGCCTTGTTCACCTTGGTGGCGTTCACCGTGGTGGCGTTCATCTTGGTGGCGTCCGCCTTGGTCGCTCTGGTGGCTCTGGTCGCTCTGGCCGCCGCCGCCGGCCCCCTGGTCTTGGCGGTGGCTGCGCCAGCTTGCCCCGGCGGAGGTGAGCCCCCGGCGGTCCGCTCAGTTCCATCCGGGGAGCTCTCCATTGCCCCCATGGTGTCTGTAGGGTCCCCCCAAGGCAAGCGCAACCGGCATCCAAGGGGAGGATATGGGGAGATCGGCGGACAAAACGGCTCTGGCCCGAGCTCACTTCGAGGGGGCATCGGCGTTGGTCACCGGAGGCGCGTCGGGGATCGGCCGGGCCCTGGTCGGCGAGCTGGTCAGCCGGGGAGCCACCGTGCTGGTGGCCGATATCGACGGCTATCGGGCAGAAGAGGTGGCCGAGGCGGCTGTGGGCAGAGGGGCGGCGCAGGCGGTGACCCTCGACGTGACCGACGCCCAGGCCGTCGAGTCGGTGGTCGGCGACTTCGCCGACCACCAGGACGGTCTCGATTTCATCTTCAACAATGCCGGCATCGGCATCGGCGGGCCGGTTGTCGAGCTCTCGCTCGACCACTGGCAACGGGCCGTCGACGTCAACCTGTTCGGCGTGATCCACGGCGTGGCCGCCGCCTATCCCCGCATGGTGCGCCGGCGCCGTGGCCACATCGTCAACACCGCATCGCTGTCCGGACTGGTCCCGAGCCCCCTGTTGGTCCCCTATTCGACCACCAAGCACGCAGTCGTGGGCTTGAGCGTCGGACTTCGGATCGAGGCGGCCAATTCCGGGGTCCGGGTCAGTGTGGTCTGTCCGGGTGTGATCGAAACCCCGTTACTGGACAAGGGGAACCCCGAGGACCTCCCCGCCGTCCCGACCACGCCGGACGTACGGTCGATGCTGACCGAGCTGGTGGGAAAGCCCTATGCCGCCTCCCGGCTGGCCGCCGACGTGTGCGACGGCGTGGCCCTCGATCGGCCGATCATCGTGGCACCACGGCACGCCCGGGTCATCTGGGCTCTCTACCGAGCCTGGCCCCGTCTCCTCATCAGCCAGAGCCCCCGACGCATCCGGTCGGTCATCGGCGCAGGACTCGGCCCTCAGCGGCAAGGGCCGGAGCACCACTAGCATCGTCGCCTATGTCAATCGCACGGGTGGGAATCGTCGGGTCGGGGATCATGGGGTCGGGCATCGCCGAAACAGCTGCGGTCAGCGGATTCGAGGTCGTGCTCCGCTCCCGCAACCAGTCGACGGCTGATGCCACCATCGTCACTGTCGAGAAGTCCCTCAACCGTCAAGTGGAAAAGGGAAAGAAGACCGAAGCCGAGCGGGACGAGGCCCTGGCCAGGATCCGGGCCACCTCCGACCTGGCCGCTCTCAAAGACGTCGACGTGGTTATCGAGTCGGTGATCGAGGACCTCGCCGTCAAGAAGGAGCTGTTCGCCGAACTGGACCGGATAACGGGGGACGACACCATCCTGGCCACCAACACCTCGACGCTGCCGGTCATCGAGCTGGCCATGCAGACGGGACGGCCGGACAAGGTGTGCGGCATCCACTTCTTCAACCCGGCTCCGGTGATGGAGCTGGTCGAGCTGGTGCGGCCCCTCACCGCCTCGGACGAGACATTGGCCGCCGCCCGCCAATTCGCCGAGGCCTGCGGGAAGTCGCCGGTCGAGGTAAAGGACCAGGCCGGGTTCATCGTCAACGCCCTGTTGTTCCCCTATCTCAACAATGCTGTCCGCCTCTATGAGCTGGGCGTGGCCAGCGTGGCCGACATCGACACGGCCATGAAGGGTGGGTGCGGATTCCCGATGGGACCCTTCGCCCTCCTCGACCTGGTCGGTTTGGACACCTCGCTGGCCATCCTCGATGCCCTCTACGACGAATATCGCGATCCCAACTATGCAGCTGTCCCCCTGTTGCGACGCATGGTGGCCGCCGACCAGCTGGGACGGAAGACCCGCAGGGGATTCTTCGATTACCAGAAGTGACCTAAGGGTAACTTGAAGGTAATCTGAGGGGTGGCCCCCGATGCCGGGCGGTCGAGCCTCGACCGATGACCTTGGCGGGGACGGATGACCATGGCGGGACGGATGACCATGGCAGGGGACGGATGACGGAGTGCGATCAGTGACCGGACCGGAGGATTCAGCCGAAACGGCAGGTGGGCCGCCTCCTCCAAGCCGTGACGCCCCGTGGGTGATGCGCACCTATTCGGGTCATTCCACCGCCCGGGCCTCCAATCAGCTGTACCGGACCAACCTGGCCAAGGGGCAGACCGGCCTGTCCATCGCCTTCGACCTCCCCACCCAGATCGGCTACGACCCCGACGCACCCGAAGCCGCCGGCGAGGTTGGCAAGGTCGGGGTTCCCGTGGCCCACGTGGGCCACATGGCCCAGCTACTCGACCAGATACCGGTCGAGTCGATGAACACCTCGATGACCATCAACGCCACCGCCGCCTGGCTGCTCGGCCTCTACATCGCCAACGCCGAGGACCATGGCGTGGATCCCGCCGTCCTGTCGGGCACCACCCAGAACGACATCATCAAGGAGTACCTGTCGCGGGGAACCTTCATCTACCCGCCGCTGCCCAGCCTGCGCCTGACCGTGGACACCATCGCCTACACCGTGCGCAACGTCCCTCGGTGGAACCCGATCAACGTGTGCAGCTACCACCTCCAGGAGGCCGGAGCCACCCCCGCCCAAGAGGTGGCCTACGCATTGGCGGCGGCCATCGGCGTCCTCGATGCCGTGCGCCAGTCGGGGCAGATCCCGGAGAGTGAGTTCCCCTCGGTGGTCGGTCGCATCTCCTTCTTCGTCAACGCCGGCGTCAGGTTCGTCGAAGAGACCTGCAAGATGCGGGCATTCACCCATCTGTGGGAACGAGTGTGCACCGAACGCTATGGCGTGACCGACCCCAAGCTCCGGCGGTTCCGCTACGGGGTGCAGGTCAACTCGCTCGGCCTGACCGAAGCCCAGCCCGAGAACAACGTCCCCCGGATTGTGCTCGAGTCCCTCGGGGTGACCCTGTCGAAACGGGCCCGGGCCCGGGCCATCCAGCTGCCGGCCTGGAACGAAGCGCTCGGACTCCCTCGCCCGTGGGACCAGCAGTGGTCGCTCCGCATCCAGCAGATCCTGGCCTTCGAGTCGGACATCCTCGAGTACGACGACATCTTCGACGGTTCGGTGGTGATCGAGCGGAAGACGGCCGAGGTGGCCGAGGCGTCGTGGGCCGAGCTGCAGAACGTGTTGGATCTGGGTGGTGCCTTCGAGGCCATCGACGAGCTCAAGGCCCGGTTGGTGGGAAGCCAGGCCGACCGGGTCCGGCGCATCGAGACGGGTGAGCTCCAGGTGGTCGGGGTCAACTGCTTTACCGAGACGGCCGACTCGCCGCTGGCTCCGGCCGGCGATCACGGGAGTGGCGGGTCGCCGGCTGGTGGCTCCGTCCTCCGGGTGGACCCGGCCGTCGAGGCCGAGCTCCGGGTCGACGTGGAGGCGTGGCGTAGCGCCCGCGACCCGGTGGCTGTCAAGCGGGCGCTCGACGCCCTCCAGAAGGCGGCCGAGGGCACCGACAACATCATGAGGGCCACCATCCAGCTGGCCCACGCCGGGGGGACGACCGGCGAGTGGGCCGGAGCCTTGCGCCAGGTGTTCGGCGAGTACCGGGCACCGACCGGCGTCCAGGGCGGTGTCGGCCACCGGGGCGCCGAGTTCCGGACCGTGCGGATCCGGTCGCGGGCCATGGCCGAAAGAGCCGGAGGTCCGCCCAAGCTGTTGGTGGCCAAACCCGGTCTGGACGGCCATTCCAACGGGGCCGAGCAGATCGCCGTGGCCGCCCGCGACGCCGGGTTCGAGGTCGTCTACCAGGGGATTCGGCTGTCGCCGGCCGAAATCGCGGCCGCCGCCCGCGACGAGGACGTCGACGTGGTGGGGATCTCCATCCTGTCCGGTAGCCACCTCGAATTGGTCCCGGAGGTCATCGATCGGCTGCGGGCGGCCGGGGTCGAAGCGCCGGTGGTGGTGGGAGGCATCATCCCCCCCGAGGACGCCGAGATCCTGCTGGGCAAGGGCGTGGCCCGGGTCTACACCCCCAAGGACTTCGAGATCGGGCGCATGATGGATGACCTGGTGGGGCTGGCCGAGGAACACCGCTCCGGCCTGGTCGCCTGAGCCCGGTCAGCTCTCTGCCTCAGGCCCAGGGGCGCATCCGCCGGGCCGAGGGCGGCCTCGACCACCACCGCCCCGAGAAGCGCCAGACCGGTGGGCGGGCCGGGTCCTCGTCGACCACCAGCCGGGGTCGGGGCCAGGCGGCATCGGCGGCGGCGGCCAAAACGGCCATCACCTCCGGTGCGATCTCGGGCCGGGCGGCGATACCGGCCACGGCTACCTGGTCGCCGCTCCTAGCACCGGCGGAGGCCGCTTCGACCGGGTGGCTCACAGCGGCATGTTCCCGTGCTTGCGCTTGGGCAGGTCCTCCCGCTTGGACACCAGCAGAGCCAGGCTCCGGACCAGGATGCGGCGGGTTTCCGCCGGGTCGATCACGTCGTCCACGTAGCCCCGCTCAGCGGCGGCGTAGGGATTGGCGTACCGCTCGGTGTACTCCTCGACCAGCTCCTTCCGACGTCCGACCGGGTCGGCAGCCTCGGCCAGGTCGCGCCGGTAGACGATCTCGACGGCACCCTCGGGACCCATCACGGCCAGCTCGGCCGACGGCCAGGCGTAGGCCAGGTCGGCACCGATCGACTTCGAGTTCATGACCACGTAAGCCCCGCCGTACGCCTTGCGGGTGATGATCTGTACCCGGGGAACGGTGGACTCGCAGTAGGCGTAGAGCAGCTTGGCGCCGTGGCGGATGATGCCCCCGTACTCCTGGTCGGTACCGGGCATGAAGCCGGGCACGTCCACGAAGGTGACCAGCGGCACGTTGAAGGCGTCGCAGGTCCGTACGAAGCGCGCTCCCTTTTCCGAAGCGTCGATGTTGAGGACACCGGCCAGCATCTGGGGCTGATTACCGACGATGCCCACCGACCGGCCGTCGATACGGGCGAACCCGCATACCAGGTTCATGGCCCAGTGGTGGTTGACCTCGAAGAACTCGCCGTCGTCGACGACCGCCTCGATGACCTTCTTCATGTCGTAGGGCTGGTTGGGCGAGGCCGGCATCAGGTCGACCAGTTCGGGGACCAACCGCTCCGGGTCGTCCCCGGAGACGACAAGAGGAGCCTCCTCGAGGTTGTTGGAAGGGAGGAAGCTCAACAGGTAGCGGACATCGTCGAGGCACGACTTCTCGTCGGGGGCCACGAAGGCGGCCACCCCGGACTTGGTGGCGTGGCTCATCGCCCCGCCGAGCTCTTCGAGGGTCACGTCCTCACCGGTCACCGTCTTGACCACGTCGGGACCGGTGATGAACATGTGGCTGGTCCCCTGCACCATGAAGATGAAGTCGGTCATGGCCGGGCTGTAGACAGCCCCTCCGGCGCAGGGCCCGAGGATGACGCTGATCTGGGGGATGACCCCGGAGGCCTGGGCGTTGCGGTGGAAGATCCCCCCGTAGGAGTGGAGGGAGACGACGCCTTCCTGGATACGGGCCCCGGCCCCGTCGTTGAGCCCGATCATGGGCACCCCGATGGAGCTGGCCAGGTCCATGACCTTGTGGATCTTTTCGGCGAACACCTCGCCCAACGCCCCTCCGAACACGGTGAAATCCTGGCTGAAGACGCAGACCCGACGGCCGTCGATGGTGCCGAAGCCGGTGATCACGCCGTCGGTGTAGGGACGGTTCTCCTCGAGCCCCATCCCGTGGGCCCGATGGCGGGCCAGCATGTCCAGCTCCTGGAACGAGCCGTCGTCGAGCAGGTAGTCGATGCGCTCCCGCGCCGTCATCTTCCCCTTGGCGTGGTGCTTCTCGACAGCGCGCGGCGACCCGGCGTTGCGGGCCTGGGCGCGGCGCTCGGCCAGCTCCTCGAGTCGTTGGGTCATCGGGTGATCCATGGGGTGTGAGGCTACCGGACCGGGCGCTCCGGTCCGCATCCGGGGAGCGGGTTAGCGGGACCGGGGGAGGTGTTCGGCGGGATACGGGCCGCCGTGGGGTCCACAGCCCACGTAGGTCAACGGGTTGGAGGCGAAGCCGCCGCCGTAGGCGGACACGCTCCGCCCCCGATAGCGCTTCTCCAGCTCGGGATCCCGCCGTCCGAAGAAGGAGTAGCGGTCGCCGGGGCCGGGGCGACAGTCGGACGGGTCGTCGGGCCGCCGGGCCGGCCGGTCGTTCTCCCATCCCTCGATCCGGTAGACGGCGGCCACCAGGTCGGCGGTCACGATGGCCGCCCACTTCGGTGCCCGCGGCGAGTCCAGGTCGGTGAACCGCCGGGCGATACGCCACCCGTGGCGGACCGACTCGTAGGCCCAATCGGATCCTGAGCCACCGACTGCCAACAGAATCACCTGATGGGCTCGTTTGAACCTGGCCCGTTTGGCCAGCGCGGCGTTGAGGTCGATGGCCGGCCGGCGTTGGCTCCCAAGGGAGGCCTCGGTGCACAGTCCGAGGGCGTCACGGACGGCGGCCTCCACCGTCGAGGCTTCGTCCGGATTCAGCCCGTAGCGGAGGATGTCGATGCGCACGCTGCGACCGGCCGATTCGATGGCCCGGATCTGTTCGAGCATGGGGAACTTGCGGTGGGCGGCCACACCCGGTTGACCGAGGGGTGACCGGGCTGCGGCCAGATGACGGAAGCACCGGTCGTTGCGTCCCTTGCCGACATAGAAGGCCCGGCCGGTTCGGGGGTCGACCAGCAGGTAGACGTAGGAGGCCAGCTTGTCGGCCACCCCGGGGGCGAAACCGACCGATCCGGGAGAGGACACCGGTCCGGTCGACGGAACGGCGAGCGGATGAACCGGCGCCACCGCGGGACTCACGGTGGCCAGAGGGACCGGCGGGACCGGCGGGACCGGCGAGCCACCGTCCGACACCGGAAGAGACGGAACCGGGAGGGGCGACCGCCACGGTCCCACCTGGGCCGGGATGCGGGGGACGCCGATGGTGGGGGGGTCGACGGCCAGGGGCTGGGCCTGGGCGTCGTCCCGTGCCGCCTTGGCCGATTCCATAGGGCGGCCGCTACTCCTGCACGAGCTCGATGAGCGTGCCGAACGCCCCCTTGGGGTGGATGAAGGCCACGGTTGTCCCCCGCGAACCGGGGCGTGGCACCTCGTCGATGACCCGCCCGCCGTGGTCCTTCACCGACTGCAGAGCTTCGCCGCAGTCGTTGACCCGATAGCCGACATGGTGGAGTCCCTCGCCCTGCTTCTCGAGGTACCTGGCCACCGGCGAGTCGGCACGAATGGGGGTGAGGAGCTGGATATAGCTGTCGGCCACCTTCAGCAGGGCCTCTTCCACGCCATCGGTTTCGATGCGCTCCCGGTGGCTGACCGTGGCCCCGAAGGTGTCGGCGTAGTAGGCGACAGCGGCATCGAGGTCGTGCACGGCAATGGCCACGTGGTCCACTTCGGTCAAAAGCGGGGCGGTCACGCGCCGTGCCCCCTGAACACCCGGAGCCGGTCCTCACCCACCGCGGCGCGCAGCTCGGCGTCGTCCACGCCCAAACCCTCCTCGGGAGCCAGGCAGAGCACGCCGATCTTGCCCTCGTGCAGGTTGTGGTGCACCTGGTAGGCGGCGTCGCCCACCGCCTCGAGGCTGTGCACCGAGGAGAGCGGGGGGAGGATCTTCCCTTCACAGACCAGCTGGTTGGCGTCCCAGGCTTCCCGGTAGTTGGCGAAATGGGATCCCTTGATGGTCTTGAGCTTCATCCACAGGTGCCGGTTGTCGTACTCGATCATGTAGCCGGAGGTGGCCGCGCAGGTCACCACCATGCCGCCCCGCTTGGCGGCGAAGACGGAGGCGCCCATGGTCTGGCGACCCGGGTGCTCGAAGACGATGTCCACGTCGGCTCCGACCAGGCCCCGGATGTCCTTGCCCAGGCGACGCCATTCGGACTCGTCTTGGGTGTGCTCGTCCTTCCAGAACCGGTAGTTGGCCTCCCGACGATCGATCACCGCCTCCACCCCGAGATCGTGGAGAAGGTCCACCTTGGCCGCCGACGACACCACGCCGACCGGGATCCCTCCCCCGTTGAGCACGTACTGGACGGCGAAGGCACCCAGCCCGCCCGATGCCCCCCACACCAGGACCCTGTCCCCTTGACGCATGGCCGCACCGTTCTTCGACACCAGCATCCGGTAGGACGTGGAATTGCAGAGGGCGTTGACAGCAGCCTCCTCCCACGTCAAATGGGTGGGTTTGGGCATCAGCTGGTTGGCCTTGACCACGGTCAGATCGGCCAGGCCGCCGAAGTTGGTCTCGAACCCCCAGATGCGCTGGTTGTCGGCCAGCATCGAGTCGTCGTGGGCACTCGGGCTCTGGTCGTCGACGTAGTTGCAGTGGACGGTGACCCTGTCACCCGGCTTCCACAGGCGTACGGCCGAGCCCGTCTTCAAAACCACACCGGAGGCGTCCGACCCGACCACGTGGTAGTCGAGGGCGTGACGGGCTCCCCATCGGCTCTCCTTGCCCAGTCGGTCGAGGAAGCCGAAGGTGGGGAGCGGCTCGAAGATCGACGTCCACACCGTGTTGAAATTGATGGAGCTGGCCATCACGGCCACGTAGGCCTCATCGGGGGCCAACTCGGGGACGGCCACCTCCCCCACGTGGAGCGATTTCCTCGGGTCCTTGTCCTCGGATGCGATCCCGTCGAACATGGCCGCTTCGTCGCGGAGGACGAAGGCGGCCCTGTACGACTCGGGAATGGGCAGGCTGGCCAGCTCCTCACCGGAGGCGCCCGATCGGATGGCCGAGAGGATCTCCTGCATGGAAGGGCAGAATAGCCGCACCACCTCCTCACCGACCTGAGCAACGGGCGGCCGGCTGCGCACCATGGTTGGCGGGCGGACCCCACGGGCGTCCTGGTGGCGGAGGCCGTATCATGGGTCGGTCGTTGTGGCCGGCCCGAGGGGTCGCCGCCTGATCTGGCCTGCGGGCCTCGGAGGACGTCATGCCCGGAACCGTCATCGTCGCAGGAGCCCGAACCCCGATCGGCAAGCTGTCCGGGGCCCTCGGTGGATTCGCGGCTACCGAGCTCGGGGGGTTCGCCATCGCCGGCGCCCTCCAGCGGGCCGGTATCACCCCCGACCAGGTCGACTACGTCTTCATGGGCCAGGTCATCCTGGCCGGCGCCGGCCAGATCACGGCCCGGCAGGCCGCCGTCAAGGCCGGCATCCCGATGACGGTGCCGGCCACCACGGTCAACAAGGTGTGTCTGTCCGGTCTCAACACCATCTACCTGGCCGACCTGATGATCAACGCCGGTGAGGCCGACATCGTGGTGGCCGGGGGCATGGAGTCGATGACCCAGGCCCCCTACCTGTTGCCGGGGGCCCGGGCCGGCTACCGGCTGGGGGACGCCACGGTGGTCGACTCGATGATGTACGACGGACTGTTCTGCGCCTTCGACCAGTGCGCCATGGGGCTGTCCACCGAGCGCTACAACGGAGCCGACGGCGTCAGCCGCAGCCGTCAGGACGCCTTCGCCGCCCAGTCCCACGAACGGGCGGCCGCCGCCATCAAGGAGGGCAAGTTCGCCGAGGAGATCGTCCCGGTGCAGGTCCCCCAGCGCAAGGGCGATCCTTTGACCGTCGATACCGACGAGGGGGTGCGACCGGGGACGACGGCCGAGTCGCTGGGCGGACTGCGCCCGGCGTTCGACAAGAACGGCACGGTGACCGCCGGCAACGCCTCGCAGATCTCCGACGGGGGCGCCGCCGTCGTCGTCATGTCCAAGGCCAAGGCGGACCAGCTGGGCGTGACACCGTTGGGTGAGCTGATCAGCTACGGGCAGGTGGCCGGACCCGATCCGTCGCTGCTCCACCAGCCCTCGCACGCCACCAGGGTGGCGCTGGACAAGGCCGGACTGACCATCGAGGACATCGACATCTTCGAGATCAACGAGGCCTTCGCCGCCGTGGGTTGCGCATCGGCCGAGGACCTCGGCGTCACCGACGAGGTGGTCAATGTCAACGGCGGGGCCATCGCCCTCGGTCACCCGGTGGGCATGTCCGGGACCCGGCTGGCCCTCACCTCCCTGCTCGAGCTCAAGCGGCGGGGTGGAGGAACGGCGGCGGTGAGCCTGTGCGGTGGGGGCGGTCAGGGTGACGCCGCCATCTTGCGTTCCGTTTGATCAGAGATGATTCGTTGTCGTTGAGCGATTTTCGGGCCTACGGGGTCCCGCCACCGGACGGTGGATCGAGCGGAAGACGATCGGTGGGCGGGTGACCGACGTGCCCCCGTCGGGCATCGACGGAGAACCCCGGGTACCCGGGCCGTGGGTGATCGTCCTCGGTATGCACCGCGCCGGCACGTCGGCCATCACCGGGGCCCTCGCCGGGTTGGGCATGGCCCTCCCCCCCGATCCGGACCTGGTCAGGGGCCGGCCGGACAATCCCGTGCATTACGAGAGCGACGCCCTCATCAGCCTCAACGACAGGATTCTGGAGTCCATGGGTGGCTGGTGGAACACCCCGCCGGAGGTCGACCCGGGCTGGGAGGTCGACCTGGCCGCAGCGGCATGGACCGATGAGGCACGGTCCACCCTGTCCAGGATCTTCCCGGGCCCTGGGCCCAACGTGTGGAAGGACCCCCGCAATTGCCTCCTGGTGCCCTTCTGGCGGCGCCTGTTGGGCCATCCCGTCGCCGTCGTGCTGGTCTGGCGATCGCCTCTGGCCGTGGCCTTGTCGCTCCGCCAGCGGGACGGTTCAACCATCGCCCACGGGTTGGCGCTGTGGGAGCACTACAACCGTCAGGCCCTCGAGGCCGTGGCCGGGCTGCCGGTCTACCTGATCGGCAACGAGACCCTGATCCGTGACCCCCACACGACCATGACGGCTATCGCCCGATGGCTGGACGACGTCGGGATCACATCCCGCGGCTCTGTCGGTTGGGATATCGAGGCGGCCTCTCAGCTGATCTCACCGGGCCTCTCTCATCACAGTGCAGACGATCCCGACGGACTCCTGCCGGGGCAGATCGAGGTCCTGGACCGCTTGCGGGAACTCGACGGACCACACGCGGTCATGGAGGCGATCCACCTCGGTCCACCCTCGTTGTGGACCGTCGACACACTGGGCACCGAGCACATGCTCCGCGCCGCCACCGGGCGGCTCACCACCCTGGCCGAGGGCAACAAGGTGGTGTCCGCCGCCCACGACGAGCTCATCACCAACTACCAAGGTCAGATCGCCATCAGCGACGACCGGCTGGAGCACATCCACAAGCTGCAGCAGATCGCTGACGATCGCATGGAAACGATGGAGAAGATGGCGGTGGAAGGGCGACGGCTCGAAGAGGTCGTCTCGCGCCTTCAGGGGGAGAACGAGGTGTTGACAGAGGACCGGAACCTCTGGCGGTCCAAGGCCGAAGAAGCGGAGGACGAGTTGCGCCAGGTGCGGTCGTCATCGAGCTGGCGACTCACCTCCCCGCTCCGATCGGTCCGGGACGCACTGGACAAGGCCGACAAGCCCTCCCGCCCCACGAAGTGAAGGGCGCGGTTCCGGAGGCAATCTTTCAATAGGGCGGCCTGAAGACGCCCACCAGTCGGCCGCTTTGGGGGCCGACGTCGGCCCACGACCGCGCCTCCACGGCGAGGACGGCCAGTGCGCAGGTGGGGAAGCCCTGGGCCTCGAGAAAGGGGCGGTCGGTGCCCGGGCCTTCGTCGTCCCGATCGGCCAGCAGTAGCCAAGCCAGGTCGAAAATGCCCGGATTGTGGCCCACGACCAGTGCGCTCTCGACACTGGCGTCGATCTCGTGCACATACCGGAGGACGACGTCGGCGGACGCCGCGTAGAGCGAGCGGTAGGGCTCGATCGGGACCCGGCCCCCCATGCCTTCGGCCACCAGATCGGCGGTCTGTCGGGTCCTGACCGCAGCGGAACAGACGGCCAGTTGGGGTGGCGGGACGCCGACCAGACCGAGGGGGTCGTCAGCGGCCAACGCCGATCCGAGGGCTTTGGCATCGCCACGACCACGAGCGGTCAGCGGCCGTTGGCTGTCGCTCCCACCCCGAGGAGCGTCCGCCGTCGCTTTGCCGTGACGGAGCAGCCAGACATGCCGCACGGGAGCCGGACGTGTGCTGGGCATCAGGTCATCGTGTCCCAACACCGAGCGCGGGCGCTATGCGTCGACCTCGCGACGACCCTCCAGCGCTCTCCCCAGAGTCAGCTCGTCGGCGTACTCGAGATCACCGCCCACCGGCAGACCGCTGGCGATGCGTGTGACCGACAGGCCCAGCGGCTTGAGCAGGCGGGCCAGGTACATGGCCGTGGCCTCCCCTTCGAGATTGGGGTTGGTGCAGAGGATCACTTCCGTGATGTTCTCCGCTTCCACCCGGGCCAGAAGTTCACGGACCCGCAGCTGGTCGGGCCCGATGCCTTCGATGGGGTTAAGGGCACCCTGGAGGACGTGATAGCGGCCGGCGAACTCGCCGGTCTTCTCGACAGAGACGATGTCACGCGGGTCCTCGACCACACAGACCGATCCGGTGTTGCGCCGGTCGTCGAGACAGATGGCGCACAGACCACCCTCGGCCACGTTGAAACAGAGGGTGCACAGAGTGATGCGTTCCTTGACGGCCACGATGGCCTCGGCCAGGCGCATGGCGTCCTCCGGCGCCACCTTCAGAAGATGGAAGGTGATGCGCTGGGCCGACTTGGGGCCCACACCGGGAAGCCGTCCGAGCTCGTCGATGAGTGTCTGGAGCGGTCCGGAGAACACGGCCATCTAGCCGACCTCCTCGGCGCCGGGAAAAGCCTGGAGGACCCGCGTTTCCGCCGAGTTGTCGACATCGGCCACCTCACCCATTTCGGCTTCGTCGAAGGTGGACAGGTCTTCGACCTCCTCCTCCCCCACTGCGCCTTGGGAAGCCGGTGCGGTGGGGTTGGCGGCGGCCTGGGTGCCGGTGGCCTGGGTGCCGGTGGCCTGGGTGCCGGTGGCCTGGGTGCCGGTGGCCTGGGTACCGGCGTTGGCCGGCGCGGAGGATGGGGAGGAGACGGAATCCCCTACGGGCGAGCCCCCTGATCCGGTATCGACGATCAGAGTCAGGGGCACCGGCCGGCTGAAGTGCTCGGCCAGAGCTGACTCGATCTCGCCCCGCACCTCCTCGCAGCGGACCCGGTGGGTCTCGTTGGGCAAACCGAACAGGGCCCGGTCGCCCTCGACACCGACGAACCGACCGGCCTGGAACAACGCCTTGGCTTTGGGACGGAGGCGACCGATGATGTGATCGCCCCAGGCCTGCACCAACTGGTCGCGGGTCGGGAACGGGACCGCCGACTCATCGGGAGGCGAAACCTCTGCCGGCTTGTCGGCCCCGGGCGGCGCCGGTGGAGGTACCGGGTCGGTGGGTACAGGATCGGCGGCCGACTGTTCGTCGGCTGAGCGAGCCCGCTCCGCAAGCTGCTCCGCCGGACCGGGTATCGGCGTCGGGTGAGCCACCTGCGGCGCGGGAGAGGGGGTAGTGGAGGACGGCGAGCCGGTGCCGGACCGGGCGGCAGGAGGCAACGATGCCGAAGGAGGGACCCCGGTGAGGGCCGATGACTCGAGACGCTCGATGCGGGCCAGCAGCGCGCCGGGAGTCGCGTCGACTTCGGGATGGGCCAGCCGCACCAATGCCACCTCGAGGGTGACCCGAGGATCAGGGGCATCCCGCATGGTGACCTGGGCCTGGCCCAACACCTCCATGGCCCGGACAAGGGTGGCCAGCCCCACCCGTTCGGCCTGCCCGGCCAGGGCGGCGTGCTCCGATTCCGATACGGACACCAGGTCAGGGGCTACCAGTGCCAGAAATCCCTGCCGCAGATGGTCGACCAGATCGCCGGCCAGCTGTTGGGGGCTGTACCCGGCCGAGGTCAACTGGGCCAGAGCCACCAGGGCCCGGCCGACCTCTCGCTCAGCCAGCGCCTCCACCACCTCGTCGACCTCGGGTAGATCGTCATCGACCCAATCGGAGGCGGCCACCTGGTCGAGGACGGAAAGCGCATCACGGGCTGAACCCCGACCGCGCCGCACGGCCAGATCCACAGCCTCATCAGGAATATCGAGCTGGGCATCTCGCCGCACCTGACTGAGTAGCTCTTCCAGCGTCTCGGGACCGAGCAGCCGGAATTCGAAATGCTGGGTACGGCTGCGGATGGTGGGGAGCACCTTCTGCGGGTCGGTGGTGGCCAGCACGAAGACAACGTGCGAGGGAGGCTCCTCCAGGGTCTTCAGGAGGGCGTTCGAGGCCGGCGTCGAGAGCATGTGGACTTCGTCCACGATGTAGACCTTCTGCCGACCCGGGGTTCCGAGGGCAGCTCGCGACACCAGGTCGCGCATGGCTTCCACCCCGTTGTTGGAAGCGGCATCGAGCTCGTGGACATCGAGCGAGGTTCCCTTGGCGATCTCGAGGCAGGAGGAGCAGACCCCGCAGGGCTCGCCGTCCCGCAGGTCCGTGCAGTTGAGGGCTTTGGCCAGAATCCGAGCGGTGGACGTCTTGCCGGTGCCCCGGGGACCGCTGAACAAGTAGGCGTGGGCCACCCGCCCATCCCGGACGGCATTGCGGAGGGCGAGGACGACATGGTCCTGGCCTCGGACCTCGCCGAAGGTGGCCGGGCGGAAGCGCCGATAGAGCGACTGGTAGGGGGTGTCGTCAGGTGGGTCAGCCACGTCGAGGGAGCCTATCTGTCTGCGGGATCGGCCCAACGGGTGGCACGGAGGGTGCCGCACCTTTGCGTCGGCCCTCGAAATCGGCTCCCCGGCGCTCTGTAACAAGCAACGGCCCCGGCGCTCGGTGCGACGGCCAGGTTGGCTGCGGCACACGGTCTTACCCGCTGAGAGCTGCTGCCTTCCGACCCTGACTCGGTTCACAGGAGAACGTTGCGCAGGACCCAGCCGTCGCACGGAACGCCGGGGCAGGTCAATGCTATCTGTCGTAGCGGCCCCGGCCTACAGCACCGACGGCGGCCACCCACACCTCCGGAGGGCACAGCGGTGGCGAGTAGCCTGGCTGGGCTGTCGGCCCCCTCGGCCCTGTCGAGGGGCCACACGACCGGAGGCGTGCGAGAGCGGCCGAATCGGCACGACTGGAAATCGTGTGTGGGGAAACTCACCGTGGGTTCAAATCCCACCGCCTCCGCCACATGGGCACTGACGCGCAACATCCCCCGCCGGCCGAGAGGCCGGCCATCGAAGATGTGATGGGGATGGCCCTCGAGGAGGCTGCCCGGGCCATCGACCACGAGGACGTGCCGGTAGGTGCGGTGGCCCTGGCCGACGGGCGGGTCATCGCCTCACGGCACAACGAGAGGGAGCAACGGGGCGACCCGACGGCTCACGCCGAGATTCTGGCACTGCGCGATGCCGCCGCCGTCCTTCGGACCTGGAGGCTCACAACGGTGACCCTGGTCGTGACCCTCGAACCGTGCGCCATGTGCGCCGGGGCGCTGGTGGCCGCCCGGATCGGCCGGTTGGTGTTCGGAGCCGCCGATCTGAAAGCGGGGGCGTGTGGCTCGCTCTACAATCTGTGCGTCGACCCCCGACTCAACCACCAACTGCCGGTGACGACCGGGGTACGAGCGGCGGAGGCGAGCGACCAGCTTTCCGCCTTCTTCGCCAGACGCCGCCAGGCCCGCTGACCTGGTCGGTCGCTCCACCACCGATAGGCGGAGGTCACCCCCGGTCCGGTGTGACCTGGAGTGCCATACCGGCTCAGACGGCAGCGGATGAAGTCGAGGATCATTATGGGCCTGCACTAACATGCGGACCCGATGACCCCGGAGACGTACTTGCCGTCCGGGCTGAGCCCCATCGAACAACGATCCGGGTCTGCCGGCCTGTGAAACTGATCGTTCAGATCCCGTGCCTCAACGAGGAACAGACGCTCCCGCTGGTCTTCGAGAAGATGCCACGCCACATTCCCGGGGTGGACACGGTCGAATTCCTGGTCATCGACGACGGATCCAGTGACCGCACGGTGGAGGTGGCCAGGGAGCTCGGCGTCCACCACATCGTGCGCCACACCCGCAACATGGGCCTCGGACAGTCCTTCCACGACGGTGTCCTCGAGGCCCTCGAGCTGGGGGCGGACATCGTCGTCAACACCGACGGGGACAACCAGTACCCGAGTGAACGCATCGCCGATCTGATCCAGCCGATCCTCAATGGCGAGGCCGACATCGTCATCGCCGATCGCCAGACTCACACCATCGACCACTTCTCACCCTTGAAGAAGCGACTCCAACGGGTCGGAAGCAAGATCGTGAGCGTCGCGTCTGACACGGAGCTGCCAGATGCGGCGAGCGGCTTCCGGGCCTACTCCCGCGAGGCCATTCTCCGTCTCAACCCGGTCACCCGGTTCAGCTACTGCATGGAGACGATCATCCAGGCCGGTAACAAGCGGTTGGCCATCGCCAGCATCCCGATCGAGGTCAATCCCAAGACCCGCGAGTCCAGACTTTTCAAAAGCACCGGTGAGCATGTGGTGAAGTCGGCTGTCACCATCATCCGGGCCTACATCATGTACCGACCGATGGTCCTCTTCGTATCGGCCGGTAGCTTCCTATTCGCGCTCGGGCTCGTTCCTTTCATCCGGTACTTCGCCCTGTTGTGGTTCACCGCCAACTCCGGGGGCCTCCATCACATCCAGTCGCTGTTGGTGGGTGCCGTTCTGATGATCGCCGGGGCCCTGTCGTTGGCACTCGGCGTCATCGCCGACCTCATTCGCATCAACCGGGTCCTGATCGAGGACTCCCTCGAGATGCAGAAGCGACAACGATTCAACCGCCTGTCGGATGACTACGGAGCGCCGACGGACGAGCGAGTGGCCAGCAGCAGTTCGGCCCGTTTACGACCTGGTCGTCTTGGCCGTGTCAGATAGTGGCGTCGGACCGCCGGTTGCTATCATCCCGATCCTCCGCCGGGGCATCACGCCAGTGACGGGTGTCCTGGATCACCCCCACCACGGCCAGTACAGCGGTGACGGCGGGGAGCACAATCACCAGGAGCACCGTCACAGGCTCCGGTAACGGTGACCAGCGGAGGAGACCGTGTATCGCGTCTCTCAGCCCCTGGATGGGAGGAAGTGGATTAGCCGGCTGGTACCAGCTCCGCAGGATCATCAGCCAGACGGCGGCATTGGTGACAACCGCCGCAATGAGGACGATCGGGGCCAAAGCGGTATGGACGCGGCGGTGGGTCATCCGAATCCATCCAATGGCGGCGAGTGCGGCCGGGGCGACGATCGTGCTGTAGATATAACGCCCCTGCTCGGCCGTCAGATGGTTAGCCCACTGCCGGAAGATGGACAACGACCCCTCCGCCACAACGCCGAAGGTCAGCACTGTGACGGCGAGCAGCACCGCCGCCCCTACCCGCTCGCCTGCCCTGCCTTTGACGACGAGGGCGGCAACCACGCCGACCAGCACGACGATGAACCAGCCGTAGATGATGATAGGACCCGGATTGGGGGTATCCGGGATCCCGATCCCTCCCCAGATGCGGGAGATGAAGCCGCTTGTAAAGGCAGGGAGGAAGTGCAGAAGGGTCCCTTTGTGGTCCGGCGGACCGTAAAGGACCCGGGTCTCCGCGGTGCCATAGCCGTCGACCTGCACCGTGCCGTAGTCGACAAGGTTGCGAAGCCACCACAGCCCGCCGACCACGGCACCGAGGCCGACGATGAGCAGCGGCCGCCCGACGGAGCGGATTGTCGGGCTCGGAGGTCGCCGGCGCCAACCGCCCACGAGATACGCAGCCAGGATGACCAACGGGAGTATCAGGGCCAGTCCCTTGGTGAGCAGCGCCGCGGCCAGCGCCACCGCTAGCCATGCCGCCGTCCTGCGGGATAGATCGCCGGTCAGCACCCGACTAATCAAGTAGAGAACCACTGATGTGGTGAGGATGAGCAGCGTGTCGTTGGTTACCGAGGAGCCGTCGCGAATCATGTTGGGCACGGTGAGCGGCACCACAGCGGCCAACACGGCCAGACGTGAGGCCCTATCCGGGTCCAGCGCCGCTCCACCCACTCGGGCGATCAACAGACGCCGGGCGGTGGCCCAGCACAAGAGCGGCACCGGCAGCATCAGCACCACGCTGAGCAATCTCATGATCCAAACCTGGAGATCCCAGGCCAGACCTGACATACCGGGCACTCGGAGTACCGCCGCCTCCATCCAGTAGTACAGCGGGGGGTGCTGGACCATCTGGTTGGGTTGTGAGCCCTTGGCCGGTGCGCGCCCCCCCAGCTTGGCGAAACTCGGTCGCTCGCTCCGGGGCAAGATGGGAGCGGTGTCGAGGCGGACCTTCAGCGGATAGCCAGGCTGGAGAGCCTGCATGGCTACGCTCGCCTTTGTATAGGAGAGTTGGCCGGGTCCGTAGAAGTGGAACGGGTTGGCCGAGTAGACGTACGCCATGTCGATGTGAGCGGGTTCGTCATAGCCGTAGGACATGGGCCACAACACGCTGGCGCCCAACAGAAGCGCTCCCCAGAGTGCCACGATGAGCCAGACCGCACGGGGAACGGTGGCAAAGGCCCGTCGAATGGATCCGCCGCGGGACGGTTGGCCCACGGCGTGCCGGGCGGTGGCTCTTGACACAGGCAGTCGTCAGATGCCGCCGGAGGCCACCGGCACCGCCGGCAGGGCGGACCAGTCAGACTGCCGGACCAGCGATGTCAGATTGGGAACTGTCATGGTCATCTCTTCGCTGATGGAAGTGTCCGCCGGGCACGTGTCTGCCGGTCGAGATTTCGGCGAAGATTAGCAGGGGGCACTGCGGAACTCAGGCGCTCTGGCCTGCCGCCGGGCCAGAGCGATTTCGCCCCCGGACACCGGGGTCAGCTCGTCGACAGCGCCACCCGTCGCCGACTGACGGCTGCCACGCCGGCCAGCACCAGGTCAGCAACGATCAGCAGAACCCGCGAGGCGACCACCACCGCCAGAGCCTGGCCCGAGGTGAGCATGACGCTGAGCACCAGCACCAGCACCACGTCCCGGATGCCGGCGCCGGCAGGAGCTGGGATGAAGAGGACTCCCAACGGGACGGCCAGGGCCATGGCCCCGACCGACAACAGATAGAGGGATACCCCGTGATGGCCCGCTCCGTTGGCCAGAATCCCCAGCTGGAGTCCGAGGGCCGCCCAGCTCACCACCGACCAGCACGATGCCCGGGCCGATGCGCCCACGTCGAGCTTCTCGTTGAGAGGCGGTCGGTGGAGGAGGGCGAAGACCCGGTCGAGGAGCCCGGGCAGGGCCCGCGGGTGCAGAAGGGCCAGGAGGAAGGGAATGGCCAGGAGGGCCCACCAGTACCGGGCCAAGACGTGAGTGTCGTAAGCAGGCAGGAAGGCACAGGCGATGAGCAGTCCGATGGCGCAGTTGATGGCCACAGTGATCAAGTTGGCCGCCAGCATGGTGCGCCGGCTGGCACCACGGGCACGGCCTGCCTCCATCTGCATGATGACCGGCCATACCGATCCCGGCACGTACTTGCCCAACTGGCTCACGAAGAAGACACGGGATCCCGCACCCCAGGGCATGTCCACACCCAGACCCTCCAGCACCTCACGCCACAGGGGAAAGGTGGCGGCCACGCCGATCAGCCCACAGAGGAAGCTGGCGACGAGAGATCCGGCCCCGATGCTCTTCAAGGCCGAGGCGAACGATCCGCGCTCGCGGTAGATGGCAAAGGAAGCCAGCCCGATGGCTACCAGTGCGAAGGCGGCTCCGCCCACCGCCCGGACGACCGCCCTCCGACGCTGGGGTGATCCGACGCCGAAATCGTCTGCGCCAGACCCTGCATCAGCCTCGGTCACCGAGGCGATATCGTAACGGGGACCTGGGCGCTTGCGAACCACCCGCTGGATTCCCCCCCCGCCGCCGGTGGATCAACGTCACCTACCGTCGATCAACTTCCTGACGAATGGACCGCCAGTGCGCATCCTGGGCTTTGGAACCTACGACACGGAACGCCATCCGCGGGTAGGGATCATCCTCGACGGCCTGCGGTCGCACGGGGTGGTGGTGGAGGAAGTCACCGCCCCCCTTCGGGTGAGCACCGCCGACCGGGTGGCGATGCTCAAGAGGCCGTGGACGGCTCTCCGGCTGGTGCCGCTTGTGGTGAGCAGCTGGTGGTCGATCGTTCGGCAGGCCCGTCGGGCCGGCCGACCCGGAGCCTGGGATGCCGTGATCGTCGGGTACCTCGGCCATTTCGACGTCATCGTCGCCCGCCTGGCATTCCCCCGCACCACGGTGGTACTCGACCACCTCATCTTCGCCGCCGACACTGCCCGCGACCGCGGGGTGGACACGGGCATCAGGACTAAGGCGCTGGGGTACCTCGACGGGTTGGCCATTCGGTGTGCCGACATCGTGGTGGTCGACACGGACGAACACGCGGGGCTGGTCCCCGCCTCGCAGCGGCACAAGGTGGAGGTGGTCAAAGTCGGCGCCTCGGCCGGGTGGTTCAGGGCGGCAGAACAACCACAACCGGTGGCGGCCACGGCGGCGGACTTTCCGCTCCGTATCGTGTTCTTCGGCCTGTTCACACCATTGCAGGGTGCCATCGTCATCGGTGAGGCGTTCGAGAACCTACGGGGCCGCACGGACCTGACGGCGACCCTGATCGGGACCGGTCAGGACTACGTATCCGTACGGTCGATGGTCGGGGGCGACTCCCGGGTGACCTGGCTGGACTGGGTCGGCATCGACGAGCTGCCGGCGGTGGTGGCCGGGCACGATGTTTGCCTGGGAATCTTCGGAACGGGGCCGAAGGCCCAACGTGTCATCCCCAACAAGGTGTACCAGGGCGCCGCCGCCGGTTGCGCCGTGGTGACATCCGACACGCCTCCCCAACGACGGCTGCTCGGCGACGCCGCCGTCCTGGTGCCCCCGGGTGACTCCGGGGCGTTGGCCGACACGCTGGCCCAGCTGGCCGCGGACCGGGCCGAGGTTCGCTCCCGTCGTGACGCCATGCACCACCTGGCCGTGGGTCACTTCAGTGGACCCGAGGTGGTCATCCCCCTGCTCGACCGCCTACGGGCACGCTGACCAGCCGTCGGGGCCACCAGGGGCGCGGCTACCATGCTCGGTGGAGGGATGCGAGAGTGGCCGAATCGGACGGTCTCGAAAACCGTTGTGTCGCAAGGCACCGTGGGTTCGAATCCCACTCCCTCCGCCAATGTGATGTCGCGAGACATCGGAGACAGACATCAGAGCCAGATGGATCAAGACATGGGAGACAACCAGGGACTGTCGGTTACGGCTGTGGCTGATAGTCCCTCGTTGTCTCCAGGGTGAGCTTGCGACGCGCAGCGCCGCACCCTCTCTCGACCGCTGTTCATTCTCAGGTGCTGACGGTTTAAATGCGTGGTGTCGCCACCTCAGGCCGTCGCCTGGGGCGCACCAGCTATCCGTCTCTGGGTAACTGGTCCGAATGACCGAGCACCCTCAGGAACACGAGCTTGCTCGCCGCGTTGCGATTCGGGCCTGGGCATGTCGCGACCCATTGTCAGGAGTCCACATTGGCGGTGATGGTCGGCTCACCTGGCGGGTCGGCAACGACCTTTGGCTTACGGCAGCGCCCGACGCCGGCGCCCTCGGGCGGGAGAACGCCCTACTCGTTCATCTGCGTTTGGCCCTCGACGCATCCAAGGAGTCGTTCACGGTACCAGCACCGGTGCCTACCTCTGACGGTGACCTGACCTTCTTGTCCGAGGGCTTCGGATGGCGAGCCACTCGACATCTAGCTGGACGCCAGCCCGACGACAATGCTCTGGAGACCTTTCGCCAGTCGGCGACGACGCTTCGACGACTCCATGAGGCCCTGCGCCTGCTACCCGCCGATATTACTGTTGCCCAACCGGTGACCGCCCTCAGTCGATGCTTTGTCGATCAGGCCCTCGACTCGGAATGGGAGACCGTCACCGACGATCCATCGGAACGAGATGACGTTGTACAGATGGCCACGTGGCTCGGCACTCGGCTCGATGCACTGGACCAACTCCCACATCAGCTGATTCATGGCGATTGGGCGACGCCCAACCTGCTCATGTCGCCAGATGATCCCGCTCGAATCGTCGCCGTCCTCGATTGGCAGTTCGCCACGGTCGGCCCGGCCATCGCTGACCTTGCTCAAGCTGCTTCCACCGTCTTGATGTGGTCTTCACTCCAGAACAAGACCCGGGTCATTAAAGAGATCATCGACTGTTATGGCGACGATTCTCAGTCGAGGCTCCTTGGCGTCGCCATGGGTGCTTTTTGGTTCTGGAACTACTGGGGTGATCGCGACGTCCTTCAGCGAGAGCCACGAGCGAAGGCGTCGATGAATCGGCAACCGGCCAGGCTTCGCGCAGTTCTCGCCTTCGCCCAGCACTGGGAAAACTCCAGCCACTTGTATGGGCTCCGCGGAACAGAAGGACGGGGTCCTGGTTAGAGCGGGACAGACCAGGTGAGCCGAGTTCCTCCGTTATCGGCGGGCTTCACTTCGAAATAGCCCCTCATCCTCTCCGCCCGGGTCCGCAGGTTTCCCAACCCGGGCCCCGTGACGGTCGGCGGGTACCTGGATGCCTATGCCATCGTCTGTGACCTCAACGGTCAGGTCATCAGCGACACTGAGCGAAACCCCGAAGTGGGAGGCCCTTTCCCGAGGTCAGCGGCGATCGTGACCGGACAGAAGGACAGGTCTGGGACCTTCGGCCCTAGTGACATCGACCTCCACCGGAGATCATGAAGCGAGGAGTCCATGGTCAGGAGGGTGGCGTGCAGGCAAGCGAGACTGAGCTCGATCTGATCCACAGGGATAGCGGAAGGTCGGAGGTCCGATAACTGTGCAGCCGAACACGGGAGACGGAGTTCCGGCGACGCTCGACGAGGCGATACGCGGCCTGCGGCAAACAGCGGCAAGCGTGGGAACCCGAGACCTGGTCGATCTCATCGTCCGACACGGCGCCGAAGAAGGCGAGTTGCTGGCCACCTATGAGCAGCTCGCCGCCGAGGCACCGGACGCCAGTGTGCGGTATCTCATCGGCCTCATCCTGGATGACGAACACCGGCACCACCGATTGCTGGCCGAGCTGGCCAATGCCATAGCCTGGTCGTCGACCGGTGGGCCTCAGGCCAGGGCCGTACCAACCGTTCCCACCAACATCGATGGTGCTCTGTTGGAACAAACCAGACTGTTGTTGAAGTCCGAACAGTCCGATGCCCGGGCCCTCCGCCGTCTCCGGAGAAGACTACGACCCTTCGGAGATACCACTCTGTGGGTGCTGGTCGTCGAACTCATGCTTCTCGACACCAGGAAGCACGCCACCATTCTGCGATTCCTCGAGCGGCGCCGAAAGAGCTGACGTGCGGATCCGGAGTTCCGGTGACGGCTGGCTGATGCCGCAGCGGGCGCGAGGGTGTCGGCTGAAGCGGGCTGACGCCACCTCACTCCGTGACCGATCGACGTGGCCAGGCTGATCAGCAAAAGGAGTACCGCTAATGGCTGAAGAGTTTCGCAGCGACGAATTGTTCATGATCGCGGCCGACCTTCCGGGGCTGAAGCCCGATGGCGAGGTATCAGTGGCCATCACCTCTGATGTTCTCCATATTCGGGCCTGGCGAAATGACGGGGCCTCTGTGCCCGGATCAGACTTACGCGACGGTCCATTCTCCCGAGACGTCAGGCTGCCCGCTGGGGCCGACCAGCCGAAGGTGAGCGCTACCTATGCCGACGGGGTACTCAAAGTGAAAGTTCCGATGAGAGACCATAAGGGTGTGACCCGGATGGTACCCGTCAGTTGTGGCGGCGGAGGAATCCCGGATAGCCGCCCCGCCTCTGTCAGCCCGACCGGGGCAGGCCCAGACCCCTCTGAGCGATGATGTTGCGCTGAATCTCGCTGGTCCCCCCGTAGGTGGTCGTGCCCAAAGCAAAGCGAAAGTCGTAATCGGCCATCCCGTCAGCCGGGGCCGAGGGGTCACCTTGGCTTCGGATCCCGTCGGGGCCGAGGAGGTCCACGAAGTCGGCTGACTGCCGAGTCAGCGCCTCGCTGGCGAACAGCTTGCTCATCGAACCTTCGACCCCGGGCAGCCGCCCCGACGCACTCATCCAGGCGCACCGACGGCACAGCAGCGTGGACACTTCATTTTCGGCTGCTGCCCTGCCCAGACGGGAACGGACGTCCGGTTCGTCGGCCCGCGGCCGTCCCTCCTGATCTGTGGCGCTGCGGGCCCATTCCTCCATCTGGGCCAGCAGCCTGATGGACTCACCCCCCTGATCCCCGGCCCGCTCCAGTGTGAGGCTCACCTTCATGACGTCCCACCCACCACCGACCGCGCCGATCCGCAGGGAGTCATCGACCCGGACATCGGAGTAGAAGGTCAGATTGGTCCGTTCACCCGACAACGTGTAGACCGGCTGGATCTCGACTCCGGGCTGTCGGAGCGGCACCAGAAAAGTGGTCAGACCCCGGTGCTTGGCCACATCGGGGTCGGTACGGGTCAGCATGAAGACGTAGTCGGCCTCCTGGGCATTGGTGGTGAACATTTTCTGCCCGTTGATAATCCACTGGTCACCGTCGCGGACCGCCCGGGTCTGGGCGGCAGCCACATCGGAACCCGACTCCGGCTCGGTGAACCCGAGCACGATGATGATCTCCCCACCCAGCGCCCGGGGCAGGATGAGCTGCTTCTGCTCCTCCGTGCCGATGTGCCTGACGATGCCGGCCACCATCAGGGTGGTTCCCACCGCGTAGGTCGGGGCGCCGGCTCGGTGGAACTCCTCGGCGAAGGCCAGCATCTCCAGGGGATCGCGGCCCTGGCCTCCGTACTCCTCCGGCCAGCCGGGGGCCAACCAACCCCGCTCGACCAGAGCGCGGTGAAAGTCCCAGCTGTGGTGGACGCCGGTGCGGTGGATCTGCTCCTTGACCTGGTCTGTGAGGGCCTCGTCCAAAAAGTTGCGGGCCTCCTGCCGGAAAACCTCGACGCTCTCGCCCAGTCGGAAATCCACGATCAGGCCCCTTCTTTCTCGACGGTGACGTCGGACTGGTGGTTCAGGTCGGCCAACCGGTAGCCCTCTGCTCGTGCATAGAGGGCGGCCGGTTCGGCGAACAGCGCCGGCCAGGCCTTGGCCCGACGGAAGTACAGCTGGATATCGAACTCGAGCATGAAGCCGTACCCGCCGTGATAGTGCAGGCTCCGGTAACTGGCCTCGCGGGCAGCCTCGGCGTTGAAGGCGCACGCCAAGGCGGCCAGCTGCGCGAACCTCTCGGGCTCCTCCAGTGCGGTCCATGCCGCCTCCCGGGCCAGGAGGCCGCCACCGTCGACCCGGGTAGCCGCATCGGCCAGTCCGTGGGACACCGCCTGAAACGAGCCGATGGGCACGCCGAAGGCGTGCCGCTCCTTCACGTACTCCACGCCGATCTCCAAGGCCCGGGCCCCCAGCCCGGCCAGGGCGTTGGCCATCAATACCGACCACTCGTCCCGTGCCCGCTCGATGAGGCTTCCCACCCCGGGTCCCGAGGCCAGTACCACCGATCGATCGCCCACTTCGATGTCGGCCACCGGGAGCGAACCCAGATTGTCGACCCTCTGCCGGGAAGGACCAACGGGCTGGGACCGCAGCTCCCCTCCGTCGACGAAGAGCACCGTGTCGGCCACCGCCCCGGACGGCACCATGGTCAGGACGCCGTTAAGCGGTGGGTGCAACGAGACGGTGGTGAGCCCGTCACCGGTCAACGAGGCGGCCAGAGCGGATGCGGCCTCGGGCGTGTTGGCCCCGGCCAGCAGGCGGGCCGCTACCTGTGCCTCGAGGAGAGGCGCCGACCCGAGGTAGCGACCGTGCTGTTCGGCCACCAGGGCCAGATCCAGCAGGGAGGCACCCGAACCTCCGGACGCCTCCCCCACCGCCATCTCCAGGGCACCCATGTCCTGCAACTTCCTCCACAGGATGGGATCGTGACCGAGCGGCTCGGCGGAGCGGACCCGCTCGCAGGAGGACTCCTTGGCATAGAAGGCCCCGAAGGTGTCCATGAGGAGTTGCTGTTCCTCGGACGGGGTGAGGTCCATCAGCCACGTTCCTCCCTCTCGGTCCACTCCGGCACATCGAGATCTACCGTCATCGCCTCGGCTGGCAGGCACGGCGCCACGGTCTCTGCAGACAATCTTGCCCGATGCGGGCGGTCTCGACCCCATCGCCGACTGTGGAGGCGGTCATTCCGGACCGAGGTCCCGACCGGTGATACGGACAGGGTCGGATGGTTCACCGTCAACTGATGGGCGGTCAGCTCTTGGGGCCGAGCAACCGCTGCAGACTGGCCCGGGTGGCATCGTCCTGCCACTGTCGACGCACCTGGGTGTCGAGGGCTCGGCCACCCTCATCCTCGCTGGCCGAGAGGGCGGCGCGGCGGGCCGCTGCCTTGCCCAGGCCGTAGGCGCGGGGATCCAGCGATGCCAGCTGTTCGGCGGCGGCGATGGCGGTCGCCCGCAGCTCGAACAGTGGTCGCTGCTCGTGGACCAGGCCGTAGAGGCAGGCCTGGTCGGCATCGAGCAGTTCGGCATCGAATATCAGCTGCTCGGCGCGAGGCCCGCACACATGCTTCAGCACCTCGATGGCCAGGACGGGGAAGGAGACGCCCACCCGCAGCTCGGTCACGCCGATCCGGGCCCCGGTTGCGATGAGCCGCTTGTCGCAGGCACAGGCGAAGAGGCAACCGCCGGCGATGGCCGACCCGTTGACGGCGGCCACGGTGGGCAACGGGGTCCGGAAGAGGCGGCCCAGGGCATCGACCAGAGCGTCCAGCACCCGATCGGTGTAGCTCTTGTCGTTGGCCAGGACTTCGTTCACGTTGACCCCGGCCGAAAAGAACTGTCCCTCACCGGTGAGCACGAGGGCTCCGATGTCCGGGTCCTGCTCGCAGAAGTCGATGGCGGCGGCGATCTCCTCGAACACTTCCCGACCCATGGCGTTCACCTTGTCGCTGGCTAAGGCCAGGATGGCCGTTCTGCCCTCACGGGACAGCACGATCCGCGTGAATTGCGGTTGGTCGGTCACCTGATGATCCTCCTGATCGATGATCCCTTTGATCGGCCCAGCCGCCAGCCTCGAGACCGTCGGCCGGATTCGGACGCTGTGATCCTAAGGCACCGGCACGACCCGACTCCCGTAGACGTGGGGAGCCGATCACATCAGCGGTAGGCGGCCGGTACGCCCTCCAAAATCACAGTCTTGGTCTCCAGGAAGGGGAGGAGACCCTCGATCCCACCCTCGCGACCGATGCCCGACTGCTTGAATCCGCCGAAGGCGATGCCGAAGTCGGTCCGGAAGGCGTTGTGGCCGACGGTGCCTGATCGTAAGCGACCGGCGATGCTGCGGGCTCGTTCGACGTCGTGGGTGAATACCGAGGAGTTGAGACCGTAGATGGTGTCGTTGGCGGTGGCCACGATCTGCTCTTCGTCGTCAGCCGGAATGACGGAGAGGACCGGACCGAAGATCTCCTCCTGGGCGATGGTCGAGGCATTGTCCACGTTGGCGAATACGGTCGGCTCGATGTAATAACCACGGTCGAGGTCCTTCGGTCGTCCGCCGCCGGTCACCAGTGTGGCGCCCTGTTGCTTTCCGGCGGCCACGTAGCCCTCGACCCGTTCGCGCTGCCGGCTGGACACCAGCGGGCCCATCTGGGTGGTGGGATCGAAGGGGTCACCCACCCGGACCTGTGAGAAGGCGGCAGCCAGGGCGTCCACCAGCTCGTTGTGGCGCCGGCGGGTGACCACGATCCGTGTGAGCGACGAGCACACCTGCCCGGACAGCATGCATTCGGCACGGGCCAGAGTGGCCGCGGCCTGGTTCAGATCCATGTCATCGAGGATGAGGGCGGCCGACTTTCCTCCCAGCTCCAGGGTGCACCGGGCGATGCGCTCCCCGCAGAGCGAGGCGATCCTCCGGCCTGCGGCGGTCGAGCCGGTGAAGGTGATCTTGTCCACCTGCGGATCGCGGACCAGCAACTCGGAGACCTCTCGATCAGCGGTCACCACGTTGAGGACTCCGGCGGGAAGACCGATGTCCTCGGCGATTTCGGCGAACACGTAGGCATCGCCCGGGGCCTCCGGTGAGCACTTGAGCACCACCGTGCAACCGGCCAGGAGGGCCGGGGCCAGTTTGTAGGTGATGAGGCCGATCGGTGCGTTCCAGGGAATGATGGCACCGACCACCCCCACCGGCTCGTGCACGATGAGACCAAACTCCCCCATGCTGGGTTGGGCCCTTTCCTCAAACGGGAAGGTCTTGGCCAAATCGGCGTAGTAGTCGAACCCGGCCGCCGTGCCCGCCGCGCTGTGCTGGGCGATGAGGTGGAGGGCACCCGACTCACGTGGCCAAATCTGCCCGATGTCGTCAGCCCGTCGGCGCAGCCCGTCGCCAATCCCGCGCAGGAACTCCGCCCGGTCGACATGGGTCATTGCGGGCCAGGGACCCTGGTCGAAGGCCGTGCGGGCGGCGGTGACCGCTCGCTCGATATCGGCCGCCTGGGCCTCGGGCACGGAAAAGTAGACCTCCTCGGTGTCCGAGTCGATCACGTCGATGGTGGCGTCGGAGGAAGGGGTGACCCACTCACCCCCGATGAAGAAACGGTCAGCGTGGCGCAACGGCACTGCTGTCTCACTAGTCACGGTCGCGGGATCTCCTCCCCGTCGAGGGCCGGTCACGCCGGCCCTTTTGGCCAGTACCGTCCCGATGACGACAGCGTAGCCACCTCGGTGGACGCCGTTCCGGGCTATGGCTTTCCGGTCGGCAGTGCCGGTACCCCTTGGCCCCAAGGGAGCAGTCAATCCGAGGGCTTGGGAGGCAGTCTCTTCCGGTAGGCCACCGGCAGCAGTTCGATCAGCTGGCCGTCAGGGTCGCGGATGAAAATAGCGGCACCTACATCGCTCTCCTCGATGATCTCCCCCCCGTAGGCGGCAGCTCGCTCGGCGGCGGCCCGCACGTCGTCGACGGAGATCGACAGGTGGGTCAGACCAGGCTCGTTCATCGTGCGGGGCCGGAAGGGCACGGTGGCGCCAGGGGCGGCGTAGTGCATGAGCTCGAGAACGAAACCGTCGAGCACGAGGTAAGAGGCGGTGACGCCGAGGGGCGGCGTGAGGGAGCTGAGCTTGGCCGTCGGCTCGTCGGGAGGGTTGATCTCGTACCAGAAGGCGAAACCGAAGACCTCTTGGTAGAAGCGTTTCGAACGGTCCAGGTCTGTTACCACCAACCCGGTGTGGTTGTAGACGCCCACTGTGTTCCCTCCGGTTCGGCCGGTCCCTCTTGCGCACCGGGCGGCCGCCATTGTAACGACTGGGGCGGCCCGACCCCGGGCGGCGGGGCGTCGGCGGTCAGATGTGTACCCTGGGCTCCGCCGGCGACGGCGGGAAGCGGTTGGGCGCCGGACGATCCGCCGGTGGTCCGGCGGTGGTCCGGTGGTGGACGACGACAGAGGGAACCGGGGACGGATGAAGTTCGGAATCGCATTCGGCAACATCGGGCCCTTCGTCGAGCCAGCGGCAGCCATCCGCCTGGCCCAGGCAGCGGAGGCAGCCGGCTTCGAGTCCATCTGGGCAGTGGACCATGTCGTCGTCCCTGCCGGGTACCGGTCGAAGTACCCGTACGACCCGTCGGGGAAGCTCCCTTCCGGCGAGGGAACGGTGTTCCCCGATCCACTGATCTGGCTGACCTATGTTTCCGCCGGCACCTCGACGCTGCGACTGGGCACGGGCATCTTGATCGTCCCCCTGCGCAACCCCCTCGTACTGGCCAAGGAACTGGCCACGCTGGACTACCTGTCCGGCGGACGGATGATCCTCGGGGCAGGGATCGGCTGGTTGGAAGAGGAGTTCGACGCCCTCGGAATTCCCTTTTCGGCACGAGGTCGGCGTACCGAGGAAGCCATTCAGGCCATGAGGGCGCTGTGGTCGGAGGAAAAGGCCAGCTTTGCCGGCACCACCACCAGCTTCACCGACTGCTGCCTCCGCCCGCAGCCACCGGGCGGATCGATCCCGGTGCATGTGGGCGGCCACAGCCATGCGGCCGCCCACCGAGCCGGTGGCATGGCCGAGGGGTTCTTCCCGTTGGGAGTGACCCACGATGAACTGGCACCCCTGGTCGACACGGTGCGACGCAGCGCAGCCGAGGCCGGTCGGGACCCGGCATCGGTCGAGATCACCATGCAAGGTATCCGCACCGCCGGCGAGGAGGCCCGGGCCGAAGTGCGGGCTCTGGAGGAGCGGGCCGTCACCCGCATCGTCATCCCTGCCGTCCTTTTCGGCGCTGACCCGGAGGGGGCACTCGGTGCTTACGGTGAGGACGTCATCGGCCGATTCTGACCGGGCGCCGCGGGCCGAAGTAGCGTGACCGCTCGATGCCCCGCCTTCCGACCGATGACCGACAGCGCCGCCCCATGGTCGGGTGACGATCGTATGAGCGGGGAAATCGAACCCTTCCGGATCGAAGTTGACGATGCCACGCTGGCCGACCTTCACGACCGTCTGGCTCGCACCCGCTTCCCCGACCAGATCGAAGGCACCGGCTGGGAGTACGGGGTCCCCACCGACTACCTGCGCCATCTCGTGGAGTATTGGCGGGACATTTACGACTGGCGCGCCGAAGAAGCCCGGCTCAACCAACTCGTCCACTTCCGCACCCGGATCGACGGGCAGTCGGTCCACTTCATCCACCAGCGCTCGGATCACCCCGACGCCCTACCCCTCCTCATCACCCACGGCTGGCCGGGCTCCGTCGTCGAGTTCCTCGACGTGATCCCCCGACTGACCCATCCGGAGGCCTTCGGCGGCCAGGCCGAGGACGCCTTCCACGTGGTCGCACCCTCGCTTCCCGGCTACGGCTTCTCCGAGCCCACCCGTACCCCGGGCTGGGACGAACGACGCATCGCCGAGGCGTTCACCGCCCTTATGAGCCGACTCGACTACGCCCGTTACGGCGCCCAGGGGGGCGACTGGGGAGCCCAGGTGACGACCTGGATCGGCACCCTGGACACAGAGCGCTGCATCGCCATCCATCTCAACATGGCCCTCGGCTCGCCGCCCGACAACAGCGGGCCGCTGACCGACATGGAAGAGGCGGACCTGGCGGCCATGAAGCGGTTCGGGGGCGAGGAGTCGGGCTACGCCCTCGAGAACGGCACCAAACCGCAGACGGTGGGTGTGGGCCTCAACGACTCGCCGGCCGGATTGCTGGCCTGGATCGTGGAGAAATTCCGGACCTGGAGCGACTGTGACGGCATCCCGGAGAACGCCTTCACCTCCGATCAGATCATCACCAACGTCATGCTCTACTGGTTGACCCAGACCAGCACGTCGGCGGCCCGCCTCTACTGGGAGAGCCGTCACCTCCGCTCGACGGCTCCGGCCCCTCCCTACGTCGGGATCCCCACCGGAGTGGCCCGCTATCCCAAAGAGCCCCTGCGGTGGCCTCGATCGTGGGTCGAAAGCAGGTACAACGTCGCCCACTGGGCCGAGATGGAGAAAGGCGGCCACTTCGCTGCCATGGAACAGCCCCAGCTATTCGTCGAGGATCTGCGGGAGTTCTTCCGGGGACGGCGCTGAGCGGAACCCCCGTCAGTTGAGCTGGGGCCGTACCCCCGGCCGGTCGTCGAGAACGAGTTGCTGCTCGTCCTTGCGGATGGGCACCCCGTTGACCAGCACGTGCCGCATCCCGACCGGCTCCTCGGCAGTGAGGCGCTGCCCGTCGGCCGGCAGGTCCCGCAGGCGACGTTGGGGACCGGTGTCCACCGTGACCGGGTCGAAGACGGTGATGTCGGCGTGGTTGCCCTGGCGTAGATAACCGCGACGGTCGAGACCGAACATGTCGGCCGCCTCGCCGGTCAGCTTCCGGACGGCCCGCTCCAGGGGCATGATCTCCTGCTCTCGCACCCAGGAGCCGAGGAGGTCGGTGGGAAGGGGAGCGTCGCACAACTGGTCGACGTGGGCCCCGGCATCGGTCAGCCCCAGCACCACGTGGTCGGCGGTGAGCAGGCGTCCCACCTCCGCCGGGTCCTCATTGGCGATGTAGGCCCGGAAGCGGGTGTCGAGGTCCTCGGCCAGCGACAGCTCGCACATGACGTCCAACGGGCTGGTACCCCGCTCGGCGGCGATGTCGGTCACCCGACGGCCCAGCAGCTCCGGGAAGCGGTCCGACTCGGAGACCTCGTAGGTCTCCCAGCGCGGCTTCATGCCCGAGGCGTTGTCCTCCAGATCGGCGAAGGCCCGGGCCCTCCACTCGGGGTCACGGTAGGCCGCCTTGCGGACGTCACGACCCACCTTCATCAGCTCGGCGAACACTTCGCCGACATTGAGGTTGTAGGCGTCGGCCAGGGTGAACTGCATGGTCAGCGGACGTGGCGTCACCTGGGGCCAGACGTTCGCCCCCTCGGACAGGGCCCGCTCGTGCAGCGCCAGGACCTCCCGATGCTTGCCGTTGGCCAGGGCGAAGAGCGGACAGGTGAAGGGCCGGCCTACGCGTGGCTGCCAGGTGAAGACGTCGGGGTACTCACACTGCCAGCCCGGGGTGGCCAGCACCACTCCCTTGCCGGCCTTGCCCGCCGCCATAAACAGGGCTTCGACTTCGTCCATTTCGGCGAACCGGCTGGGAACGGGTTTCCCGTCGGCGCCGCGGTGGGCGTAGGAGAAGCTGGTCGACAGGCCGGCCGCGCCGACCTCGATGGCCTCACCTACCAGCCGGCACATCCGATCGATCTCTTCAGGTGTAGCGGCCCGCTCGTAGGCGGCGTCGCCCATCACATAGAGCCGCAGGGCGGTGTGGCCGATATAGGCCGTGAAGTTGAGGGCCGTCCCCCGGCGCCCAACCAGGTCGAGATAGTCGGGAAACGTCTCGAAATCCCAGACGATGCCGGCCGTCAGCGATGCGGCGTCCATGCCTTCCACGTTCTCGAGCGTGCGCACGATCACATCGTGGTGCTCGGGACGGCAGGGGGCGATGGAGAAGCCGCAGTTGCCGGCCACTACCGTCGTCACCCCGTGGAAGGACGAGGGCTTCAGGTCCGGGTCCCAGAAGACCTGGGCGTCGAAATGGGTGTGGACGTCAATGAAGCCGGGGGCAACCACGCACCCCGAAGCGTCCAGTTCGACGGCCCCCTCGAGCCCCGGGCCGACGGCCTCGATGAGCCCGTCGGTGACGGCTACATCGGCCACCACGCCGGCCTCACCACTCCCGTCGACGACGGTGCCGCCGCGGATAACCAGATCAGCTGCCATGGGCATGCTCCTTCGCTGCGTCTCGCCGGATGATGAACACGGTGGAAACAGCCTCAGGCCACATAGTCGAAGCCGTAGAGCTTGGCGCAGTTGAGCGCAGTGATCTTGCGCCTGTCCTCATCGGGGAGCACGCCCAGCGTCTCCTCGATGGACCGGCGCGACTCGGGGAAAGTGCTGTCGGTGTGCGGAAAGTCGGCCGCCCACATGCATGAGTCGGCCCCGAGGTGCGGGATGAACTGGGAAGCCAGCACCTCCTCTTCGAAGGTGGCGATGACCTGCCGCCTGAACAGCTCGCTCGGCGCCACCGAAGGTGCGTAGTCGATCTTGTCCCGGAGGTTCTCCCACTCCATGTCCATCCGGCTGAGGAAGTAAGGAAGCCAGCCCACACCGGCCTCGGCCAGCACCAGGGTCAATCCGGGGTGCCGTTCGAGCGCCCCGGAGAAGACCATGATGGCCAGCGCTTCGTCGAGCTGCAGCGGAAGCAGGGTGGCGAAGGCCGCCGACTGCCATTTTCCCACCTGGTAGCTCAGCCGGGGCGAGGCCCCTGCCTTGATGTGGAAGCTGAGGGGCAGCCCTGTCTGCTCGGCGGCACTCCACAGCGCGTCCCACGCAGGGTCGCCGGCATCGATGTCGAAGACGTCGACGATCGCCCCCCGGTGCCCGATGACGGCAACCCGCTCCAGCTCGGCCACCGCTGCCTCGGGCGAATGGGTGGGCAGGAAGGCAAGGGCCGACAGACGATCCGGGGCGAAGGCGTTGAACTCCTCGATGGCCCAATCGTTCCAGGCCGCGTAGCAGGCGGACTGGAGATCGGGCTCGGGAATGGAGAGGGTAAGGGGGATGGGACCGTAGATGACCGAGGCCCACACCCCGTCGAGGTCCATGTCCTCCAGCCGCAGCTTCGGATCACTGACCCGGAACCCGTCGTCCTCGAGGCCGGCCCGGCTGACGGCGCTCAGGACCTGGAGCTTGTCCCCCGGTGGCAGTCCACTGCGGCCGAGTACACGGTCGTTGCACACCCACATCGGATCGCCCTCACCGGTGACCACCCGTGGGCCCCTGTCCGACAGGTCCTTGGGCAGCCGGGACAGCCAGAGCCCGCGGGGTACCGAGCGCAGGTCGAGGTGATCGTCGCAGGAGTAGATGCTGGTCTCATCCATGGTGCTCGTTCCTAAGCTGTCGAACTTCGGGTACCCGCCGCTACGTCAGTCGGTACCGGATGGGCAGGTGCTTGATGGCGCCGTTGACCGTCGAGTTGAGACGCTGCAGCGGACCCGCCTGTTCGAACCACGCCATCCGGGCGAGGAGGAGTCCGAACATGGCCATCAGCTCGGCCCGAGCCACGTGGGCGCCCATGCACAGGTGCGGACCGAAGCCGAACACCACCGGCTGGCCCGGGGGCCGGTCGATACGGAAGGCGAAGGGGTCATCGAAAAGCTCCTCGTCGCGGTTGGCCGAGGCCCAGTACAGCGCCACCTTGTCGCCGGCCCGAATGTGCTGACCGTGGAGTTCGCAGTCCTGGGTGGCCGTGCGCGAGAAATAACAGATCGGGGTCACCCAGCGCAGGATCTCCTCGACGGCCCCGGGTAGAAGCTCGGGGTTGGCCAGTAGCTTGGCCCACTGCTCGGGGAACTGGCAGAAGGCCTCCATACCCCCGGCGATGGCGTCACGGGTGGTCTGGTTGCCCGCCTCGACCAGCAGCTCGCAGTAGGCGATCAGCTGTGGCTGGGTGAGGGGCACGCCCTTGATCTCGCTGTGCACCAGCTGGGTCACCAGATCGTCCTGGGGATGCTGGCGGCGGTCCTTGACCATGGCCTTGAAGTACCTGTGCAGCTCGCCCCGGGCCCGCATGGATGTCTGTTCGGGGCCCTCCCCCGGTTGTCTGTATTCAGGATCGTCCTTGCCGATGATCTCATTGGTCCACCGGAAGTGGTGCTCCCAGTCGGCGGGAGGGACACCGAGGACCCAGGAGATCACCGCCACCGGATAGGGGGCGGCGAAGGTGTCGACGAAGTCGCACTCCGCCGTCTTCCCACCGGTGGCGGCCCCGTCGACAATGTCGGCGGCGATCCGTTCGATCTCCGCGCTCCGGGCCTTGACCGCGCTGCGTAGGAACTTCTTGTTGGCCACCTGGCGCATGGGACCGTGCTCGGGAGGATCGAGGTAGACGATCATCTCGGCCGGCATATCGATGCCGGTCAGGTCCATGTCCAGTGTGATGCCGCCGGCGCTGGAGAAGAGCTGGGGCTGGCTGGCCGCGTACTGCACGTCGGCGTGCTTGGTCACCGCCCAAAAGGGCGGGTGGCCCGGCGGCTCGATGTAGGCCACCGGGGCCTCGGCCCTCATCCGGGCCCACACCTGGTGTGGATAGCCGTGGAGGGCAAACCGGGCCGGATCAATCAGGTCGAGGGGGTCGATGTCGAGGCTCATGGGCATGTCGGTCTCTGTCGAGCGATCACTCGAAGGTGACCACGCCCCGGATGTTCACCCCGTCGAGCATGTCCCGGTAGCCCTGGTTGATCTGGTCGAGGGGGTAGGTCCTGGTGATCAGTTCGTCGAGTTTCAGCTGCCCCGATGTGTACAGGGCCAGGAGATTGGGGATGTCGAAGCGCGGGTTGGCGGCGCCGAAGATGACCCCCTTGATCTCCTTTTGCATCATGGCCAGGTCGAAGAGGTTGACGCTGGCCTCCCGTTGGACCTGGGGGGCCACCGCGGTGACCACGCAGGTCCCGCCCTTGCCGGTCAGGGACAGGGCCCCGGCCATCAGGTCGCCGTACATGACGCCGGGGACCATGATGACCGCATCGGCCATCTGGCCGTGGGTCAGCTCGGTGACCATGGGCAGGGCCTCCTCCATGGACGACGCCGTATGGGTGGCACCGAAATCGAGCGCCGCCTTCTGTTTGAACTCGACCGGGTCCACGGCCACGATGTTGCGCGCTCCGACCATCCTGGCCCCCTGAACGGCGTTGATGCCGACGCCCCCGACACCGACTACCACCACCGTGTCGCCCGGCATCACCTCGGCCCGGTACACCGCCGAGCCCCAGCCGGTGGCCACCCCGCAGGACACCAGGGCAACTACCTGGAGTGGCAGGTCGGGGTCGACGGCCACCAGCGAGGCCTCGTGGCTCACGCCGTGCTCGGCAAACGTACCCAACTTGGACATCACGTTGAGAGGCTGGCCATCGAGGTGGTAGCGCACCGTCCCGTCGGAGATCTGACCGCGGGCGAAGGTGGCTGCGCCCAGGTCGCACAAGTTGGAGTGGCCGGTGATGCACATCTTGCACCGACCGCAGATGGGGAAGAAGCTGGCGGCGACGTGGTCGCCGGGGTGGAGGCTGGTCACCTCCGGGCCGACCTCGAGGACGACTCCTCCCCCCTCGTGACCTCCGACCATGGGGAACAGCCCCGCTCTGGTCGGCTGGTCGGTACCGGCCTCCGAGCCCATCTCCCGCCGCTGGAGGTGCTCGTCCGAGTGACACAGACCGGCCGCCGCCCACTGGACCAGCACCTCGTGGGCCTTGGGCGGATCGAGGTCGATCTCCTCGATCTGCCAGTCCTGCTCCCGGCCCCACAGGACCGCTGCATGCGTCTTCATCGTCCCCCGTCCTCGGCCGAATCCCGGTAGGCAGCCCGGCGCTGCGCTTGACCGACCCGCAGCTTAGTGTCACAGTACGACATGAAAGCAAGGGGAGGTGGGGCGTGACCACAACTAACGCCGAGGATGTCTACTTCGACCCGTATGACGTGCACATCGACGCCGACCCCTACCCGGTGTTCCGCCGGATGCGGGAAGAAGCGCCGCTCTACTACAACGAGACCCACGACTTCTACGCGGTAAGCCGGTTCGCCGACATCGAGCGCTGTTACCTCGACAACAAGACCTTCATCTCGGGGCGTGGCGGCATCATCGAGCTCATACGGGCCAACATCGAGATGCCCTCGGGGGTGCTCATCTTCGAGGACCCACCGGTGCACACCATCCACCGGCGCCTGATGTCGCGGGTGTTCTCGCCCAACCGGGTGGCCGCCCTCGAACCGCGGATCCGAGAGTTCTGCGTCCGGTGCCTCGATCCACTGGTAGGGGCCGAGGAGTTCGACTTCATCGCCGATCTCGGGGTGCAGATGCCGATGCGTGTCATCGGCATGCTGCTCGGGATACCTGAGCAGGACCAGGAGGCTGTGCGGGACAAGGTGGATGCCAACCTCCGCACCGAGGCCGGCCAGCCCATGGAGGTGGGCGAACAGATCGTCCCCACCGACATGTTCGCCGATTACATCGAGTGGCGGGTCGAGCATCCCTCGGATGACATCATGACCGAGCTACTGCAGGCCGAGTTCGAGGACGAGACCGGAACGGTCCGCCGACTGACCCGCGAGGAGCTCCTGACCTACATAAGTGTGATCACCGGTGCCGGCAACGAGACGACCGGCCGGCTCATCGGATGGACCGGCAAGGTGCTGGCCGACCATCCCACCCAACGGCAGGAGCTGGTCGAGGACCCGTCACTCATCCCTGGCGCCATCGAGGAGCTCCTCCGCTTCGAGACACCCGCACCCCACGCCGCCAGGTACGTCACGCAGGACGTCGAACTGTACGGACAGACGGTGCCCGAGGGCAGCATCATGATGCTCCTCCCGGGGTCGGCCAACCACGACGACCGTCGGTTCCCGAAAGGCGACACCTTCGACATCCATCGTGACGACGGTAAGCCCCTCACCTTCGGTTACGGCATCCATCTGTGCCTGGGCGCAGCCCTGGCCCGCCTCGAGGGTCGGGTGGCCCTCGAGGAAGTCCTGAAGCGGTTCCCCACCTGGGAGATCGACATGGACCGGGCCACGCTCGCCCCCACCTCGACTGTCCGGGGCTGGGAGACGCTTCCCGCACTCATCTCGTGAGCACCGGGACCGGGCCGTGCCGGTTATAGGGGTGGCCGAGTGGACGTCATGACCACTACCGAGCAGCCAGCCTCTGATCCCGCCGTACGACCCGGGCGACCCTATGACGGCACGCTTCGGCGCGAACGGGCGGCCGAGACACGGGAGAGGATCCTCGACGCCGGCTCGGAGCTCATCCACCGCACGTCGGTGCGGGACTGGAAGAAGCTCACCGTCCGGGCGGTAGCCGTTCGGGCCGGGGTCAACGAACGGACCGTCTACCGCCACTTCGGCAGTGAGCGAGGGCTGCGCGACGCGGTCATGCACCGCAACGAGCAGGAGGCAGGGATCGAGCTGGCCGGCATGCACCTCGAGGACATCGCCACGGTGGCCGCCCAGATCCTCGACCATGTGGCCCAGTACCCGAACGAGCCGCGCCCACCTCTCGATCCAACCCTGGCCGCGGCCAAGGACCGCCAGCACGAGGCGCTGCTATCGGCCGTACGACCCGAAGTCGGACAGTGGCCCGAGGAGCGGCAGATGGTGGTGGCCGGCGTGCTCGACGCCCTCTGGAGCGTGGCCACCTACGAACGTCTGGCCGTCGAATGGGAGATCGACCACGAGCAGGCCGTCGAGGGGATCACCTGGGTCATAGGTCTGGTGGCGGACGCCGTTCGGGACGGTCGGGTGCCCACGTGACACCGGAGCTCCGTCGGCGACGACGGTCAACGGGTCGGGTCGTCCTTGGTACGGATCTGGTCCAGGAAGACCTGTCGCACCGGGCGTCCGGCCACCGTCCCCCCGTCCACCGGGACCACGATGCCGGTTATCTGGGCCGAGCGGTCGCCAGCCAAGAAGAGCATGGTTTGGGCCACATCCTCCGGACTCCCCTGGCGCGGCAGCGGTTGATCTCGCTCGATGGTCGGACCGAGATCGTAACTGGTGATACCGGTGGGGATGTGGCCGGGAGCGATGCAGTTCACCCGGATGCCGAACTCACCCAGATCGGTGGCCACAATGCGGGTGAAGTGGACGATCGACGCCTTGGACATGCGGTAGACGATCGGAGGGCCACCGCCGGTGAGGCCGCCGATCGACGCGGTGTTGATGATCGAGCCTCCACCGTGCTCGGCCATATGCCGGCCGGCGCGCTGGGTGCCGACGACCACGCCGAACAGGTTGACGGCCATCACCCGATCGAAGTCGCGGAGATCGTCGCCCAGGAAACGACGGAACGAGCTGGAGACACCGGCGTTGTTGACCATGACGTGCAAGCCGCCGTACCTGTCCACGGCGAAGTCGATCAGACCCTGGATGTCGTCGGCGTCGGACACGTCGGTCGGCCGGAAGGTGGCGGCCTCGCCCAGTCCGGCGGCCACGGCCCTACCCTCGTCCACGGCAACATCGGCCACCACCACCTTGGCACCCTGCTCGGCGAACAGCTCGGCGGCGGCACGGCCGATGCCACTGGCACCCCCCGTGACGATGGCAACCTTCCCCGAGAGTTCCGTGCCCATGTCCGACGATTCCTTTCCGCTGGGAGCCGACACCGGGGGACAGCCCCGATTGCTCTGCGCCAGCCGATTACTCTGCGCCAGCCGATTACTCTGCGCCAGCCGATTACTCTGCCCCAGCCGATTACTCTGCCCCAGCCGATTACTCTGCGCCAGCCGATGACTCTGCGCCAGCCGATGACTCTGCGCCAGCCGATGACTCTGCGCCAGCCGATGACTCTGCGCCAGCCGATGACTCTGCGCCAGCTGGCGCCTCCGAGTCAGGCGCGGCACCTGAACCTAGCGTGGACGTACGACGGGCAACGCTGCCATCTGACCTTCGCGCCCATCCGATGACGGCCCCCGCCCCTAACCAATCTGGAGCACCCGTGAGCGACGAGACTTTCGACTCCACCGACTTTTTCGGCACCAAGGAGCTCATCGACGACCCCTACCCCTACCTCGCACAGCTGCGCGCCCGGTGCCCGGTCACACAAGAGCCGTTCCACGACGTCTTCATGGTGACCGGCTACGACGCGGCCATCGACGTCTACCACGACCAGTCGAGCTTCTCGTCCTGCGTATCGGCCATCGGGCCCTTCGCCAGGTTCCCCGTTCCGCTGCAGGGCGAGGACATAACCGAAATCATCGAGACCTACCGGTACGACCTTCCCTTCGGTGACCAGCTCCCCAGCTTCGACCCCCCCAAGCACACCGCCCAGCGCGGTCTCCTGATGCGGCTGATAACGCCCAAGCGCCTGAAGGAGAACGAGGCCTCCCTCCGGCGGTTGGCCGACAACCAGATCGACCGATTCCACGACAGGGGTGCCTGCGAGTTCGTGGGTGAGTACGCCCAGCCTTACACCATGCTGGTGGTGGCCGATCTGCTCGGCGTGCCCGAGGAGGACCACGAGGAGTTCCTCCGCAAGCTCATGCACAACGACCACCTCGAGATGACCCACAGCCCGCTCGAGTATCTCTACGCTCAGTTCACCACCTACATCGAGGACAGGCGGCGGGAACCCCGAGACGATGTCATGACCGGGCTGGCCACCGCCACCTTCCCCGACGGCACGCTTCCTCCGGTGGAGGACGTGATGAAGATCGCCTCCAACCTTTTCGCCGCCGGCCAGGAGACGACGGCCCGGCTGCTCGGCACCGCCCTCCAGACCCTGGCCGAGCGCCCCGAGCTTCAGCAGAGGCTGCGCGATGACCGCAACCTGGTGGCCCCCTTTATCGAGGAGGTGTTGCGCCTCGAGCCTCCCATCAACGGCACCTTCCGTCTGGCCCGGACGGCGACCGCGGTCAAAGACACTGCCATCCCGGCGGCCAGCACCCTCATGATCCTGCCGGCCGCGGCCAATCGGGACCCCCGCGAGTTCGACCGTCCCGACGAGCTGCTGCTCGACCGGGAGAACGCCCGTCAACACATCGCCTTCGGCCACGGCATCCACACCTGCGCCGGGGCTCCGCTGGCCCGGGCCGAGTCCAACGTCTCTCTCCAGCGCATCCTTGACCGGATGGCGGCGATCAACATCTCGGAGTCTCACCACGGCCCGGCCGACGACCGACGTTGGGAGTACACCCCCACCTGGATGCTCCGCGGCCACGACCGGCTCCACCTCGAATTCACGCCCGTGGGTTAACGAACGTCCTACGACCGGAGTCCCCCACCACGGCTCCGCATCAAGCACAGGAGGACCGATGGCGACAGTCGAATCGGCATGGCCCAGGTATCCCGACTACCGCATCGATTTGGTCCCGGTGCGGGGCACGGCCCGGGTCTGGCAGGGCGACCTCCTGCTGGCCGAGAGCGACAGGGCGGTACGCCTCATCGAGACCGACCACGTCGAGCGGCTCTACCTCCCCGAAGCCGATGTGCACGTGGCGCTCCTCGAGGCCAACGACCATCACACGGTCTGCCCGTTCAAAGGGGAGGCCGATTACTGGTCGTTGGAAAGACCTGACGATCCGGTGGAGGACGCGTTCTGGACCTACCGCCGCCCCTTCCCCGAGGTGGCAGGCATCGAGGGCTACCTGGGCGTCTATCACGAGAAGATGCGGGTCGAGATCGAGACCCACTGGGATGCCGACCCGACCATATCCACCGTGGCCTTCCCGGCCTGGGGGGACGAGGACGACCTCCTCGGCCTGATCGAAGCCGAGCCCAGCGGGCCCAGCCGCTTCGTTGCTCCGGGATACCACGACACCACCCGCAACGTGGTGGAGGGAGGTCAGCTGCTGGCCCAGGCTTTGGTGGCGGCAGCCAGGACCGTCCCCGAACAGCGCCTCACGTCGGCCTACATCGCCTTCCCCAAAGCGGCCAGCTTCGACCAACCGGTCGAACTGGCTGTGGAGCCTCTCCGGTTGGGCCGCACCTTCTCCACTCTTTCGGTCCGGGGGGAGCAGGGAGGCGCCCTGGTCAGCCCTGCGCTGGTGCTCATGGGGACCGACGTCGACGAGGACGTCATACGGGACACGGTGGCCATGCCGGAGGTCGCCGGTCCCGAAGAATGCGAACCCCACGACATGCGGGTGATCGGACGGGCCGTCCGCGTGGTCGACGGGGCGTACTCGCCCGATCCGGACCGGATCGGTCCGCCGGAACTCAACGTGTGGCTCCGCTTCCGGGACAACCCGGTCCACCTCCACGTGCGCAACGCCCTGCTCGCTCAAGCCTCCACCCACTGGACGATCGCCGCGGCCATGCGCCCGCACCAGGGAATGGGTGAGGCGGAGGCCCATGTCAGTCTCTCGACCGGGCCGATGTCGGTCGCCATCGCCTTCCATGACGACGCCCCCCTCGACCAATGGCTCCTTTACGCCAACCGCGCAACCTGGTCGGGTCGAGGACTGTGCCATGGAGAGGGGAGAGTGTTCAGCCGGGACGGCCGACTACTGGCTTCCTACTCGGTGCAGGCCATGATCCGCCGGTTCCACTCGGACACCGAGGAGGCAGGGAGGGATCCGACCAGGGCCATGTGAGCTTTTGATCAGGTCAGTCCGAGTTTGCGAAAGTCCCAGCTGACGATCTTGTCGGGGATCACCTGCAGCCAGGCATGACGACCGTCGTGGGTGAATACCCCACCCCCGTACTTGGCCCCGAACCGTCGCTCCGGCTCGATCAGGCTGTCGATGGGTTGGCCGGTGCGTGGCACCTCGCCGACCGATCGTCCTCGCCCCCTGATCTCCACGCCGCGCAACTCGGCGTATCCCTCACCGGCGTCGACCAGAACCGTCATACGGGGGTCCCTTTGCATATCGGTCCAGCGCTGGCTCCTGACAATGGAGGTGAGCCACACCGCTTGGCCGTCCCACACGAACCACAGGGGTGTCACGTGGGGGCCATCGGTACCCACGGTGGCCACCCGACAGGTGCGCTCCCCGTCGAGGAAATCATCCCGCTCCTCGGCCGTCATGGCGATCCGACGGGATCGACGCTGGTCCCTCACGGAGTCACTGCTGTCACACAGTCGAGCGGTCTGATCCGCGTACCGTCATCCTCGGGAGGGGCCCGTCCCGATGCCATGGAAGATCAGGTCCCAGAGGTCCTCGGCCGTGCCCTGTCCATTGTCGTGCAGGGACAGCCCACCGATGGTGGACGAAAAGGCGTTGAACATGATGGCCTCGAGCACCACGCCCACGATCGGACCGTGACGGGGCCCGGACCTGACGGCGCCAACGGCGGCAGCCTCCTCGAGGACCTCCTCGAACAGGGAGACGAGGGGAGAGAAAACGCGCGCCGCCTCCTTGGGGTGATCAGTGAGCAGCTGTTGTGCGAACTCGGCCATGAAGGGTGCCCGGCCGTTCACACCCGACGTACCGTCCCCGGTCGGCCGGCACAGTTGGTAATACTCGACCACGAAGCGATGGAGGCGCTCGAGCGCATCGGTCTCCTCGCCGATCTTTTCACGAAGGTATTCGGTGGTGGAACGGACCGACTCCTCGAAGAGTGCCAGCAGGAGCTCGTGCTTGCCGCCGAAATACTGGTAGAAGCTGCGCAGCGACTGGCCGGAACGATCCACCACCTCCTGCACGGTGAAGTCCTTGCCCGAGCCCGAGTTGAAAAGTTCGATGGCGGCATCGAGGAAGCGCTGCACCCGGCTCTCCGCTCGCATCCGGGCCGAATCCAGCGAACGGGCCACGGCCTGCTCCCGCCAGCTGAGGCTGTCGGCCTCGGGGGCATCGGAGGCCGGCTCGTTCTTCGCCACAGCGGAAAGCGTACCCGAAATGCAGTGCACACTCGATCTTCTCAAAGTGGCGACAAAGGGTATATCTGGAGAGAACCAGGTTCTACCGGGTGGGGAGCAAGGCCCCTTCGGTTGTTCGACGCGGGCAGTTCATTTCGGCCGGCCTGTCACTCGTCGGATCAGCGGCCTGTCACTCGTCGGATCAATCGAAGGGCCGACCGCCGGTCCTCTATCTCATTTTCAAGAATTGCCAATTTTACCGCCTACAGCCGATAAGCCATCGATCGTTTTATCGCCTGGAGACGGTAAAACGACCAATTCCGAAAATGCACTATCGCCGTCGGTCCCCGCCGCCAAGGACGCCAAGGACCGGCACCGGTTACCGACCGATCCGACTCCCCTGCTAGATCCCACTCCCTTTGCCTCCGTCGTCGCCCGGGGCCAGCAGTCTGTCGAGGTTGGCCCGGAGCTCGGGCGAGACAAAGGAGCGGTCCTCGGCGCTGAGAGCGAAGTCCAAAGTGGCCAGGACGGCTCGATCGAGGTGCATGTTGAGGATCCGCTTGGTGTCCTCCACGGCTTGTCGGGGGAGGCTTGCTACCCGACGGGCGTAGGCCATGGCCTGATCCACTACCTCGTCGTCGGGGCACACGTGGTTGACAAGACCTATGGCCGCGGCCCGTTGGGCTGGGATGCGGTCACCGGTCAGGGCGTACTCCTTGGCCAGCTGCAGGCTGATCATGAGCGGCCAGGTCACCGGGCCACCGTCGGCAGCAACCAGGCCCATCATCACGTGCGGGTCGGCCAGGTGCGCGCTTTCGGCCATGAACACCACGTCGGACAGGGCGACCAGGCTGCAGCCCAGACCCACGGCCGGTCCGTTGACCGCGGCCACGATCGGCACCCGACACCTCACCATGCCGGTCACGATCTGCCGGCCGTGGGCCAGCGTCTCCTTGCGCAGCGCCGGGTCGCGGGCCAGCTCGTCCAGGTAGCTGAAGTCGCCGCCGGCCGAGAAGGCCTTCCCGTTCCCGGTGAGGACCACGGCCCGGGCGTCTTCGTCGGCATCGATCTGCGGAAAGAGTCCGGCCAGGCCCCGGTGCAGCTCGTGGTTGGTGGCGTTGAGACGGTCGGGGCGGTTGAGTCGGATGACCCGGATTGGGCCTTCCACCTCGACCACGACCTCGTCGGGGACATCGAACGCGGTCATCTCGACGGTCATCCTCCGATCGGTAGCCGGACGGACAGTAGCACTGGTCTTCCGATTGCAGAATGGTGTTTCCGCGGCGAGGATGCCCGATGGGTCACGAACCGGGCAATCCCAGAATGCGACGGGCCACGAGGTTTCGCTGGATCTGCGATGTGCCGCCCATGACGCCCTGGGCTCGGCTGTACAGGTAGGTGTTCAACCACGCGTTCTCCTCGCCCCCGTGATCGATACCCCCGACAGACACAGCGGCGTGGCCCACGGTCTGCTCTGCCCACGTCATCAGTAACTTGTCCACCGAGCCGGCCGGACCGTGGGAGATCCCGTCGAGCCGCTCGGACAGTCGACGGCGGACGTGCAGGCGCAGCATCTCGACCTCCACGATGGCCCACCCGAGGTCGCGTCGCTGCTCCGCTCGGTAGTCCTCCGGATGGCTCCGCACCCTACCCACGAGGTCGTTGACCACCTTGCTGTAACGAGCCACGTAACCGAGCTCGCCGGGTTCGCGCTCGTGGCTCACCACTGTCATGGCCAAGGGCCAGCCCTCCCCCGGTTCGCCGATCATGTTGCCGACGGCGGTACGGGCCCCGTCGAAGACGACCTCACCGAACTCCTTGGTGACCCCGTTGATCATCCGTAGGGGACGTTGCTCGATACCGGGCTGGTGCATGGGCACAGCGAAGGCGGAGATGCCTCGGTGCCGGGCCACCGTCGGGTCGGTGCGAGCCAGGACGAGACACCAGTCGGCCTCGTCGGAGTAACTCGTCCACACCTTGTGACCGGTGATGACGTAATGGTCACCGGACCGTTCGGCCCGGGTACGGAGCGAGGCGAGATCCGATCCTGCGTCAGGCTCGCTGAACCCCTGACACCACCGGTCGCGGCCGTTGACGATACCCGGCAGGAACCGCCTTTGGATCTCGTCGCCTCCGTGCTCGAGGAGGCCCTGCACCAGATAGCCGAGGCTGGGGCGGGGGGGCGCTCCGGCGGCGGCCAGTTCCTCGTCGACGATCACCTCGTACACGGGAGGCAACCCCTGCCCACCGATGTCGACGGGCCACGACAGGGCGAAGAAGCCGGCGTCAAAGAGCGTCCGGTGCCATTCCGCCGCCCCCGCCCAGTAGTCGTCGTCGGTCGAGGAGATGGGGAGGCCGGGATTGTTGACCTTCAACCACTCGCGCAATCGCCGCCGGAACTCCGACTCGGCGGACGAGTCACCAAAGTCCATCGCCGCCTCCTATGCCCTGGTGCTGGAGCACGCGCTCCAGGCTGGCCCCGGCGTCGCCCAGAAGGTCACAGGAGAGGAGGGCGCGGCGCAGGTAGAGGTGGGCCAGGCAGTCCCACGTGTGGCCTATGCCTCCGTGCACCTGGATGGCCGTCTCGCACACCTCACGGCCGGCCCGGGCGCAGTAGGCCTTGGCCACCGTGGCCGCGGCCAAAGCCTCGGACGGGGCCAGCCCGTCCACGGCCCAGGTGGCATGACGGGTCACGCTGCGGGATCCCTCGGCCTGCACCCAGGCGTCGGCCAGCAGGTGCTGGATGGCCTGGAAGGACCCGATCGGGGCACCGTACTGGTTGCGCTGCGCCGCGTAGGAAGTGGCCAGCCGTACCGCGCCGTCCATGGTCCCCACCAGGTCGGCGCAGGCCAACGAGACCCCGAGGGCCGTCCACCGGGCCAGGTCGTCCGACGTGAGAGGCCGGTCCCCGTCGATGGGCGTCAGGCCGCCCACCGGTCCGACCCGGATCGACGGGCGGGTCAGATCGACGCCCGAACCGGGCACGGCCAGGTCGGCCCGAGCCAGGCGGTAGCCGTCGGGTCCAGTGACGAGGACCAGGGCGTGGGCGGAGCCCTGGACATCGATGGCCACACCCGACACGAGGTCGCCCTGGGCCACCGCCACCGACGAGAGATCGGCGGTCAGCACGACCGTTTCGAGGCCATCCCCCGGGGGCGCACCGGTCAATCGTCGGAGCTCGCCGGCCAGGGTCGGCCCCACGAAGGAGACGTCGGCCAGTCCTCTGCCCAGTTCCTCGGCCACGATGCCGGCCTCCACCCCGGAGGCCAACGGGTGGCCCTGGTCGTCACCCGTCCGCAGTTCCCGCCATCCAGCCGCGGCAACGGCGGCATCGAGCTTCGCCGCCCGCTGGCCATCGTCGATCTCGCCCACGGCGTGAGGCCCGAGCCGATCGACGAGGCGGGCTGCGGACTCGGCCAGGACCTGCTGTTCCGGCGAGAGACGGACGTCCATCAGCCGTCCGTCGGTCGAGAAAGGAGCGGGGCCGACCATTCGTCGCGCAGCACGCGTCGCAGCACCTTGCCCGAGGGGAGACGGGGGATCTCGTCCACCACCACCACGTGGTGCAGGCGCTTGTACGTGGCCAGCGATCCGGCCACCAGGTCCTCCAGCTCGCCCTTCCCCACCGTCCGACCGGGTTCGAGCTGCACGGCGGCCACCGGCACCTCGCCGGCCCGCTCGTCGACCAGACCGAAGACGGCGCAGTCGAGCACGGCCGGATGGGCCAGGAGCACCGCCTCCACCTCCGCCGGTGCCACCTGGAATCCGTTGACCTTGATCATCTCCTTCGACCGATCAGTGAGATGGACCCATCCGTCCGGCTCGAGCCATCCGACGTCGCCCGTCCGGTACCAGTCGCCGGCGAAGGCATCGGCGGTGGCTTCGTCGGGGAGGTAACCGGCCATCACCGAGGGGCTTCTCACCTGGATCTCCCCGACCCCACCGGTGGCCAGAACGGCCCCGCTGTCGAGGTCGACGGTGCGGATCCCGACGCCCGGGGGCGGCAGTCCGGCCGAGTCGAGCCGCCACAGTTCGGGCCGATCGACCGGATTGGCGGCGATGACCGGAACCTCGCTGGCCCCGTAGGCCGGCAGCCAGCGCACCCCGGTCCGTTCGGTCACCACCCGGGCCACGCTCTCGCTGACCGGGGTCGCCCCCCACATGATGTAGCGCAGCGACGAGAGGTCGTGGTCTTCGAGGTGGGGATGGTTGGCCAGGGCCAGGGCGATCGGGGCCACGGCCATCTCCAGGGTCATCCGCTCGTGGGCGATCCGGTAGAGCACCTCGTCCAGGTCGAATCGGCGATGCAGCCGTACCGTGGCGCCGGCCGAGGTGGCGGCGAGCAGGTTGAGCAGCCCGAGGATGTGCGAGGGAGGGGTGGCCACCTGAAAGCGATCGTGCGGACCCAGCCCGAGCGCAACCCTCCAATGGTCGGTGGCCAGTCCCATCGAGGCGTGGGTGTGGCGCACCGCTTTGGGCAGGCCGGTGGTGCCCGAGCTGAACACGAGAACGGCCTCGTCGACCGCGGCCGACCGGCCGGGTTGGATCGGGCTCCGGCTGTAGTCGAAGGGGTCGGTCGACTGGTCGTCGAGGTCGGTCACCCCTCCGGTGCCCAGGTGTTCGGCCAAAAGGGTCGACCCGTCGCCGTCGGCCACCGCGTGGACCGGTTCGGTCAGATCGATGGCATGGCCCACCTCGGTCGACTTCCACGCCGGGCTCAAGAGGACGACCGGCGCCCCGAGCTTGCTGGCGGCGTAGACGGCCACGATGAACTCGACCCGGTTGGCCATCATCAGGGCCACCCGGTCACCCCCGCCGACGCCCTGCGCGGCCAGATGACGGGCCAGTGCGTTGCTCCGTTGGTCGAGTTGGCGGAACGACCACCGTTCTTCCCCGCTCAGCACGGCTTCGCGCTCCCCGAAGCGCTCAGCGGCTCGGAAGAGAGCCGCGTCGATCGGGGCTGCTGGCATTGGAAACATTCTTCTCTGAATTGAGATCGACCGTCAACATTTATCAGAGGTACACTTCCGCTCTGTGCAGACGAGGCGCGCGTCCCCATGATCGACGACGACGTGCGACGGGAGATCATCGAGACCGTCCGCCGTTTCGTGAACGGCGAGGTCGTGCCGGTCGCCTCCGCCTTCGAGCGTGACGACCGGTTCCCGACCGAGATCGTCGACCAGATGCGCGAGCTCGGTCTGTTCGGCATCACCATCCCCGAGGCCTACGGGGGCCTCGGCCTCGATCTGCTGACCTATGTCGGGGTCATCGAGGAGTTGGCCCGGGGGTGGATGAGCCTGACCGGTGTGGTCAACACCCACACCATGGCGGCGACCCTGCTGCTCGAGCACGGAGACGACGAGCAGAAGCAACGGTGGCTGCCCCTCCTCGCCTCCGGCCAACGGCGGGGGGCGCTGTCCCTGTCCGAGCCGGACGCCGGCAGCGATACCCGGAACATCTCCTGCCGGGCGCAGCGCGACGGCGACCAGTACGTGGTCAACGGGACCAAATCGTGGGTCACCAACGGTGAGCGGTCCGGACTGGTTGCGCTGGCCGCCCGCACAGAGGAAGGCATCTCGGCCTTCATGGTCGAAAAGGAACCGGGACCACAGTTCGAGGGCATCGCCGTCACCCGGCACGTGGGCAAGCTCGGCTACAAGGGTGTCGAGACCGTCGAGATGACCTACACCGACCACCGCATTCCCGCCGGCAATCTCATCGGGGAGCCGGGCCGGGGCCTCGCCCAGATCCTCGGCGTCCTCGAAGTGGGGCGTATCAACATCGCGTCGCGGGCGGTAGGCGTGGCTCGTGCCGCCTTCGAAGCCGCTCTGGCCTACGCCCAGGAGCGGAGCACCTTCGGGAAGCCCATCGCCGAGCATCAGGCCATCCAGCTGAAGCTGGCCGACATGGCCACCCGTCTGGAGGCGGCCCGACTTCTGACCCGCAACGCGGCCGAACGCAAGACGGCCGGGCTGCGGTGTGATGTCGAGGCCGGCATGGCCAAACTGTTCGCCAGCGAGACCGCCCTCGAGCTGGCCACCGAGGCCATGCGCATCCACGGTGGTATCGGTTACACGACCGACATCCCCATCGAGCGCTACTACCGGGACGCTCCCCTGATGGTGATCGGCGAGGGAACCAACGAGATCCAGAGGCTGGTCATCGCCCGCGGCCTGCTCGCCCGGGCCCGGCAGGAGGGGTCGTCGGCCCAGTAGCTGATCATTCGGTCAGCTCGCCGAGCACCTCGTCGGTGTGCTGGCCGAGTGACGGGACGGCGGCGTAACGATCGACGGCCAGGTCGGAGAAGGTCACCGGGCCGTTCACCGAGCGCTGGGGCCGGCCCATGCCGCCACCATCGATCTCGACGATCCCGTGGTTGGCCAGCACCTGGGGATCGTCGACCACCTCCGCCGGTGTGTGGGCTGGAGCCCACCACACCCCTTCGTCATCGAATCTCTTGGCCCACACGGCCAGCGGCTGCTCGGCGATGATGGCGTCGAGAAGGGCGATCACCTCGGTCCTGTGCCGACGGATAACAGTGGCGTCGGAAAAACGAGGGTCATCGATCAGCTCCGGGTGTCCGAGAGCCCGGCAGACCGGGGCGATATGACGGGCCGCCTCGAGCCCGGTGAAGAAGAACCACCGCCCGTCCCCGGCGCGGTAGGGATTCATCAGTGGTGCCTGGTTGCGGTCCCGTGGCTCGGCCCGAGCGACCTTGCCCAGCGTCATCTGCAGGCCCAGGTCCCACCCGAGCACATAGGAGCCGGTTCGCAGGAGCGATACCTCGACGACCCGCCCGCGACCGGACTGACGCTGGTCGATGACGGCGGCCAGGAGGCCGGCCAGTGCTGCCAGCCCGGTGATGTGATCGCCGATGCCGCCGCGGGCATTGAGGGGGCTCCCCTGGTGATCGGCCATCTGTACGGACAGACCTGATCGTGCCCAGAAGGCACCGATGTCGTAGGTCGGTCGGTTGCGATCTGCACCTTGCAGGCCGTAACCAGTGATGCTGCAGTACACCAGTCTTGGGTGGCGGGCGGCGGTGGCGGCCGGCTCCAGTCCGAGCCCGTCGAGGGAGTCAGGCCGGAGATTGGTGATGAAGACGTCGGCAGTGGTCAACAGGCTCTCGAGCTGGTCGCGGTCTTCTTGCCGGCGCAGATTTAGGACGACGCTTCGCTTACCCCGGTTGTCGAGGGCAAAGGCCGGGTTGGGCATGTCGCTGTCGATGCCGAGCGAGTCGAAGACCTGTCGCATGGGATCGCCTTTGGGCGACTCGATCTTGACCACATCGGCCCCCCAATCGGCCAACAGGGCGGCGGCCGACGGCGCCGCCACCCACACGCCCAGCTCCACCACTCGCAGGCCGGCCAGAAGGGGCGGGGCGGGCTCCGGCTCGGCACTCACCGGCCCGGCCCCGGCGCACCCTGACCGGCACGGGCCCGCAACTCGTCCTTCATCACCTTTCCGGTGGCATTCACCGGCAACTGGTCGACGATGGCCACCGCCCGGGGAACCTTGTAGTTGGCCATCTCGGCCCGGCACCAGGCCATGATGTCGGCCGACGTCACCGACTGTGCCGACGTCGCCGACTCTGCCGCCGTCACCACGAAGGCCATCCCCACCTCGCCCAGGCGATCGTCGGGAATGCCGATCACCGCGGCCTGGGTGATGGCGGGGTGTCGCAACAGAGCGTTCTCGATCTCGGCGGGATAGGCGTTGAAGCCCCCCACGATGAACATGTCCTTGAGCCGGCCGACGATGCGCAGGTAACCGGCCCCGTCGACCACACCGATATCCCCCGTCCGCAACCACCCGTCGGAGGACAGCGCCTCCCAGGTGGCTTCGGGGTCGTCGAGATACCCGGACATCACACTCTCGCCGCGCACCTCCACCTCGCCCGGCTCCTCCGGACCCAGAGGGCGGCCGTCGCCGGCGATGCGCACTTCGAAGCCCGGACGGGCCCGGCCCACCGTGGTGGCGATGGTCTCGACGTCATCTCCCGGTCCGGTGGCTGTGGCCGTGCCTGCCTCGGTCAGCCCGTACCCGGTGATGACGGTGGAGAACGGCAGTTCAGCCGTGATCCGGCGCACCAGCTCGACCGGGATGTCGGCGGCACCGGTCACCGCCACCCGCAGTGTCGACAGACGGTGACGGTCCCGCTCGGGATGGTCCAGTATCGCCTGGTACAGAGTGGGCGGGCCCGGGAGCACGCTGACCCGATCCTCCTCGATACGTTCCAGGATCCGGTCCACATCGAACACCGCTTGGGGGAGCATCGTCGCTCCGCTGACCACGCAGGCCAGAACGCCCGCCTTCAATCCGAACATGTGGAAGTAGGGGTTGACCATGAGATAGCGGTCGTCGCTGCACAGTCCGGTCATCTCCACCCAGTCGCGGGCTACTCGGAGCGTTCGGCCGTGGGTCATGACCACACCTTTGGGGGCGCCGGTCGTCCCCGATGTGAAGAGGATGTCGGAGGGATCGGAGGTATCCAACTCGGCCCGCCGCCGGTCGACCACCACCCGGTCGGCCTGTGTGGACCGGGCCACGAATCCGTCCCACGATTCAGCGCCGCTCGGTACGGGACCGCGGGCCACGATCACCGTCTCCAGGTCGGGCAACTCGACATCGGAGGAGCGAAGCATGGCCACGTAGTCGGTTCCCAGGAATTCGGTGACCGTCACCAGCGCCCGGACACGGCCACGGCGGAGGATGTCGGCCGCTTCGCTCCCCTTGAAGCGCGTGTTGATCGGGACCAGGACAGCGCCGGCCTGAACGAGACCCAGCGCGGCGACCACCCATTCCGCACAGTTGAAGGACCACAGGGCGACCCGCTCGCCGGGTTCGATGCCGGATGCCACGAGCGCCCCGCCGAACATGCGGGCGGCGGCGAAGAGCTGGGCAAAGGTGAGTCGGGTCGTGCCGTCCTCGATGGCGGTTCGATCGCCGAATTCTTCGGCGGCACGAGCCGTGACCGCCGGAAGGGTCAGATCCCGACCCCCGACGCCGTCGCTCATCGAGAGATGGCGTCGGCCACGTTCATCAACCTGGCCAGGTTGCCACCCATGATCCTCTGCACGGCGTCATCGTCGAGGCCGTCGAGCTCGTCCTCATAGCTCACCGGGTCGGCCAGTCCTTCGGGGTGCGGATAGTCGGACCCGAACAGGACGTGATCCACGCCGATCAACTCGGCCAAGGCGCCGAGGTCCTCCTCCCAGAAGGGGCTGATGTAGATGTTGCGCTTGATCACCTCGACCGGGTCCTCGAGGAAATCCTGCGGCATCTTCTTGAACAGGTCAGCCATGTTCTTCAACAGGGGCTCGACCCAGCTGCTGCCGTTCTCCACCACGGCGATCTTGAGGCCGGGGAACCGCGACAAGGCGCCGTGGCAGACCAGCGCCGAAACGGCGTCCTCCACCGGGCGCCACGCCGACAGCATGCGAAACGCCTGGGGTTGGAACGGGAGCATCTCGCTGTCACTGCCCATCCAGTCGTTGGCGTAGCGCTCGTATCCGCTGTCCGAGGAGTGCATGGCGACGAGGATGTCGTTGTCCACCACCTTCTGCCAGAACGGGTCGAACTCCTCGAGGCCGAACGACCGTGGCCCGCGGTAGCCGGGCACCGGCGCCGGCCGGATGAGAACGACACGCGCCCCGCGCTCGAGAACCCAGTCGAGTTCCTCGACGGCCCGTTCCACGATCGGGAGAGTGATGATCGGCGTCGTGAAGATGCGCCCCTGGTAGTCGAAGGTCCATGTCTCGTGGAGCCACTGGTTCAACCCGTGGATGGCGGCGTGGGTGAGCTCCGGGTCATCGCGCAGCCGCTCCTCGATGAGGCTGGCCAGGGTCGGGAACATGAGGGCACGGTCGATCCCCTGCTCGTCCATCAAGGCGAGACGGGCCGCCGGCTCCCGGAAGGCGGGGATCGACTTCATGGGCTCTCCGAAGATCTCCCTCCGGGACTTCCCTTCGGGATTCCCGTAACGGAAATAGTCCTCCTGGGCGCCCGGCCGGGCCACCACGTCGAAGGTCGGGTTGGGGATGTACTCGCTGATCTGGCCGCGGACGACGATTTTGGACCGGCCGCGCACATCGACGTAGTCGATGGCGCCGCGGTACCGCTCCGGCAGAAACTTGGTCAGCGCCTCGCGGGTCTCATAGAGGTGATTGTCGGCGTCGAACAGGGGGATGGTCAGCGATCGTCCCGTCATGGCTCTTTGTCCGTCCTTTGCGAGCGAGAATGACACTACGTACTGGTGAGAGTACAGTTTCTGATGCGTTTTGGCCACCCTCGCCCTGCTGTGGTCTGGCCTGGGATGGAACCGAACGGCGCTTCGTCTGGCCAGACAGTGGCGGCCGCGGAACGGGCCGTGTGATCGGCGCCGGCCGGCGATGGCACAACGGCCACGCAGAAAATGAGAATAGGCTTCTTGAAGATGTGCAATGCTTGTTTGTACCTGGCCAGCGCGAGTTCCCACCCGAAAGGTGCCGGCGTGCTTCAGAACATGTCGTTAGTCAGCCGAGGGGCCGCCAACCGGGCGGGATGGCCACGGGCCCAAGCCCCGCCTGCCCGCAATTCTTTGACAGCAACTGCCACCGAGGGGGGCTGAGATGACCACCATGGACGCCGAGGTGTACTACGACCCGTACGACTTCGAGATCGACTCCGACCCCTATCCGATCTGGAAGCGGCTACGCGACGAGCAACCTCTGTACTACAACCAGCGGTACGACTTCTTCGCCGTCAGCCGGTTCGAGGACGTCGACCGGTGCTCGATCGACTGGGAGACCTACATCTCCGGCAAGGGCACCCTCCTCGAGCTCATCAAGAGCGGCATGGAGCTGCCACCGGGGAGCATCATCTTTGAGGATCCTCCCGCCCACCACATCCACCGCCGCATCCTGGCCCGGGTGTTCACACCCCGGAGCATCAACGATCTCGAGCCCAAGGTGCGCGAGTTCTGCGCCCGCAGCCTCGACCCGCTGGTCGAAGCGGGCGGCTTCGATTTCATCGCCGATCTCGGTGCCCAAATGCCGATGCGCACCATCGGGATGCTGCTGGGCATTCCCGAGTCCGACCAGGAGGCTCTCCGTGACCGCATCGATGAGGGCCTGCGGCTGACTGAGAGCGAGATGCCCGACTTCGAGGCCTCCTTCGGCGAGGGCCTCAGCGCCGGCAACGGCTTCGAGGAGTACATCGAGTGGCGGGCCACCCACCCCTCCGACGACCTCATGACCAACCTGCTGCAGGCCGAGTTCGAGGACGAGACCGGCACCGTGCGCAACCTCACCCGCCAGGAGGTCCTGGGCTACGTCAACCTGTTGGCTGCCGCCGGCAACGAGACCACCACACGCCTCATCGGATGGACGGGCAAAGTGCTGGCCGACCATCCCGACCAGCGGCAGGAACTGGTCGAGGACCGCACTCTGGTGGCTAATACCATCGAGGAACTGCTGCGCTACGAGTCGCCCTCACCCGTCCAGGCCCGTTACGTGACCAAGGACGTGGAGCTCTACGGCCAGACCGTCCCGCTGGGCAGCGTGATGCTTCTGCTGACCGCCTCGGGCAACCGCGACGACCGCCATTTCCCCGACGGGGACCGCTTCGACATCCACCGCACCATCGACCACCACCTGGCCTTCGGGTACGGCATCCACTTCTGCCTGGGGTCGGCTCTGGCTCGGCTCGAGGGACGCCTGGCCCTCGACGAGGTCCTCCAGCGGTTCCCGTCATGGGAAGTCGACTGGGACAATGCCGTCCAGGCCCGGACCTCGACGGTGCGAGGCTGGGAGAAGCTTCCCGTCATCACGTCCTGAGCCGGGCGTGCATCCGCACCCAGAAAGGATCCAGCTTCGATGAGCCCCTTCAGGAGAACCCCTTCATGAGAACCGCCGTCATCGGCGCCTCGAGCGGCCTCGGCCGGTCGATCGCCATCGGCCTGGGCCAGCGGGGGGCCACGGTGGCCCTGATGGCCCGGCGAGAGGACCGCTTGGTCGACGCGGCCAAGGAAGCCGGCCCCGGAGCATTGGCCATCGTCTGTGACGTGACCGACGAGGCGTCGTGCCGGGCTGCCATCGACCAGGCGGTAAAGGGACTGGGTGGTCTCGACGCCCTCGTCTACGCCACCGGGGTCGGTCCCCTCGGGCGGTTGGTCGACGCCAGCGCGGACACCTGGCGCCGCACCTTCGACACCAACGTGATCGGGGCGTCGCTGGTGACGGCGGCCGCCATCCCCCATCTCACCGCATCCCGGGGGGTGGCCGCCTACCTCTCCTCGGTGAGCGCCTCGGTCACCCCTCCGTGGCCCGGTCTGGGGGTCTACGCCACCAGCAAGGCGGCTCTCGAGACGATGGTGGAGGCGTGGCGCAACGAGCACCCAGCCGTCAGCTTCACCCGGGTGGTGGTCGGGGACTGTGCCGGGGGTGAGGGGGCATCCGCCACCGAATTCGCCAACCAGTGGGACTGGGACCTGGCAGCCCAGTTCCACCCCATCTGGCAGGCCCGGAACTACCTGGCCGGCTCACTCATGGACGTGGACGAACTTGTCCGGGTGGTGGACACCGTCCTGCGCTGTGGGGCCAGCGCCCACATCCCGTCGGTATCCATCACTCCCCGACCACCGGCCTGAGCGCCGGACCGGGCCGGCACCGCCGATGGGCGGCCGGCCCTAAAAGCGGCCGAGTAGGAAGTTGGCGGCGCCGGTGGCGGCGGGGAAAGATCCCGTCACCCCCGAGCTCATGTAGCCGGCGTCCGTGATCATGGTGATGCCGGTGATGGCGACAGCGGCGTCGCTGCACAGGAAGACCAGGGGGTAGGCCTGGTCCATGGGCGTGGACGCCTCGATACCCAGCTCATCGCGGTAGTCGGCACCGAAGCCCAACCACATCTCCTTGTTGGCCTCGGCCAGCGGCGTGTTGGTGGGGCCGGGGCAGATGGCGTTGATGCGGATCCCCTGCTTGAGGAAGGGGAAGGCCTGGCTGGCCACGTAGGCGCAGACGGCCTGCTTCATCGACAGATAGTCGGCCTTGCCGTTCTTGTCCACCCAGGCCACCGCGCTGTCGAAGTCCTGTGTGGCCAGCAGCTCCTGGATCTGGGGCAGGTTGGCCTCCCAGCCCAGGCCTGCGGCCGAGGAGATGAACCCGATGGCGGCACCGCTGCCAATCATCCCGATGGCCATCATGCTGTCGATCATGTGGCGGTGGCCGATGAAGTTGATCCTCTCGATGCCCGGCGTGCCGTCGGCCACGCCGGCACAGGACATGAGGACGTCCACCGTCCCCCCGCACTCGGCGACGGCGGCGTCGATCGACGCCTGGTCGGCCAAGTCGACATGGATGGCCCGGGCGCCGGGCAGGTTGACCTCGGCGAAGTCCATGACCACAACGTCGGCGCCGGCGTCCTGGGCCAGTTCGGCGGCGGCGGCCCCCATGCCGGTGGCCCCCCCGACCACCAGGACCCGCTTGCCGTCGTAGCGAAATGCGTCGAAGGATGACATGGCTTCCTCTTCTGTGTGGGCGGCGATGCGATCGTCAGGCGACGATGCCGCGGATCTTGAGATCGATGATGGCATCCTGGTCGAAACCGATGTCGGCCAGGATGCTGTCACCGTGTTCGTTGAACTCGGGAGCGCGGCCCGGTACCGCCGGTTCCCCGTCGAACTGGACGGGGGCGGCCACCAACCGGAACGGGGTTCCTGACGCCGTACGGCACTCCTGGAGGTAGCCGTTGGCCACTGTCTGCGGATCGGCCGATGCTTCGAGCGTGTCCTGCACGACTGCCCACTGACCGCTGAACCCGGCCAGCCGCTGGCGCCACTCCTCCAGGGTGGCCGACCCGAAGACCTCGGTCAGGATCTCCACGGCGGCCCCGCTGTTGGCCATCAGCGAGGAGTGATCGGCGAAGCGTGGATCGGTGGCCAATTCGGGACGTCCGATGGCCTCGCACAGGGGCGCCCAGTACTTCCCGGGCTGGAGGCAGGTGAAGGCCAGCACCCGGCCGTCCTTCACTTCGTAATTGCGGGAGAGGGGATTGCTGCCGATGCGGTCGACGGGGGGTGGTCTCCACGGCATGTCCAGGACGAGGGAGAGGGCCACGGCCTGGCCCATGGCCCATAGCCCGGTGCCCAGCAGGGACACATCCACCGTCGTCGCTTCGCCGGTCCGCTCCCTATGGAAGAGTGCTCCCAGGATGCCGCCGGCGATGGTCATGGCGCCGATCGAGTCGCCGAAGCCGGGCGCCGGTGGTACCGGCACCAGATCGTATTCGGGACGCTGGGCCCCCACGGCCACGCCGGCGCGGGCCCAGAAGGCCAGCGAATCGTAGGAGCCCTTGTCGGCGTCGGGGCCGCGCTCGCCTTGACCTGTTCCCCGCACGTAGATGATGCCCGGACTGTGGGCCCGGATGTCGTCGACATCGATGGTGAGCTTCTTCCGGACGCTCGGGAGCTTGTTGGTCAGGAACACGTCGGCCGTGGCGGCCAGCTTGTAGAGGATTCCCAAGCCGTCGGGCGACGCCAGGTCGAGAGCCAGGCTCTTCTTCCCGCGGTTGGAGTGCTCGAGGAGGACGTGCACGTCGTTGGGCACCACGGCCAGGCCGGTCGAGGCCAGACCGCGCATGGCGTCACCCCGCTCCACGTGCTCGATCTTGATGACCTCGGCACCCCAGTCGGACAGGAGGGCCGAGGCGGCCGGAACGAAGGTGTGCTCGGCCACCTCGAGGATCCGGACACCATCTAGAACAGCGGTCACACCAACCTCCGACATCGTCGCACTGCGCCACGGCCCTGGCGGGGCGGACCCGTGAAAAGGACCAGGTCCGAACCCACGAATCGATTGTGCAGAGCCAAGCCCCCGATAACTGACAGAGTGAATCTAGTCCTGTGAGACTGCCGTTCTCAAGTTCCGAACCCCTCCTCCACGGGGGAAAACAGGACCACGGAGGGCGGACCAGGTGCACGCCTACTCCTCGGCATCGGTCGGATACCAGCGGGGAGGACGCTTCTCCATGAAGGCCCGCATGCCCTCCCGCGGCTCGTCCGACTGGTCGAGCGCCCAGAACATGGTCTGGTAGTCGATGGGACCGTACCGCTCGTTGAGCATGCGCTTGACGTGGGCCCGGGCCGACGGGGCCGTCTGCAGTATCTCCTGGGCCGCGGCGAAGGCCGCCGTCTTGAGCTGGTCATGCGGGACCACCCGGGATATGACTCCCAGGCGCTGCGCCTCCGCCGCGTCGAAACGACGGCCGGACAGGAGGAGGTCACGGGCCACGGCCACGCCCACGTGGGCGGGAAGGGCGGCGGCGAAGGTGGCGTCCGGTATGCCCCGGAGGAGCTCGGGCACCCGGAATGTGGCCCGGTCGCTGGCCACGGCGATGTCGGCCATCATGGCTACCAGAAGGCCACCGGCCTGACAGATGCCGTTGACGGCGGCCACCACCGGCGCCCGGCTGTCACGGATGGCCATGAAGGGCAGGATGTCCTCGCCGGCCCCATCCGGCGGGGTCTCCCCCGGTTCGGAGCGCCCCCCGAGGTCGCCGCCGGGGGCGAAGACGTCGCCGACCCCGGTGATGATCAAGGCGGCCAGGTCGGGACGACTGTTGACCAGATGGACGGCCCGCTTGAGGCCGGCGTACATGGCCGGCGTGAAGGCGTTGCGGGCCTCGGGCCGGTCGATCACGCACCAGGCGATCGACCCGGTTCGTTCGAGACGGAGCATCGGCGTACCGAGTTCATGGTCCATCCGCTCTCACCCTTCCGGCGGCACGACCCGCCCGGTTGCTACGATATTTGGACTCTCTACATTCAACAACGCTGTATTGATCTTGAGATAATCCCAATTCCGTCCAGGTCCAAGGAGCGCCCCCTATGCCCCGACCTCGCACGCCGGAACGCATCCACCTGCGCAGCGCCCGACTGCTCGATGTCGTCACCGGTGAGCTGGTGTCACCGGGCAGCCTGCTGGTCGAGGGCGAACGCATCGGGGAGGTGGCCCCGACAGCGGTGCCCGGTGATGCCGTTGTCATCGATCTGGGCGACCTGACCCTCCTACCGGGGCTCATGGACATGGAGGTCAACCTTCTACTGGGAGGGCCCGACCATCGCAGTCCCCTGGTGGCTGTGCAAGATGATCCGGCCGTGCGCACCCTGCGGGCGGTGGCCAATGCCCGCCGCACCCTGCGGGCCGGGTTCACCACCGTGCGCAATCTCGGTCTGTTCATCCAGACGGGCGGCCTGCTCCTCGATGTGGCCCTCAAAAAGGCCATCGACCGGGGCTGGATCGAGGGCCCCCGTGTGGTGCCGGCCGGACACGCCATCACACCGACCGGCGGACACCTCGATCCCACCATGTTCCAGGCCTTTGCGCCGCACGTCCTGCCCCTCACCGTCGAAGAGGGCATCGCCAACGGGGTGAGCGAAGTCCGCAAGTCCGTCCGCTACCAGATCAAGTACGGGGCCGAGCTGATCAAAGTGTGTGCGTCGGGCGGGGTCATGTCCCACACCGGTCCGGCGGGGGCACAGCAGTACTCCGACGAGGAACTGCGGGCCATCGTCGACGAAGCCCACCGGGCCGGACTCCGGGTGGCGGCCCATGCCCACGGCGACGACGGCATCCGGGCAGCCCTGGAAGCGGGAGTCGACTGCATCGAACACGGTTCGCTGATGACCGACGAAACACTCGACTTGCTGATCAGGCTCGAGCGGTTCCTGGTGCCGACCACCTATCTGGCCGACGGCATGGACGTGTCCCATGCGCCGCCCGAACTGCAGGCCAAGGCGGCCGAGGTGTTCCCCCGGGCCAAGCAGACCATCAGCAAGGCCGTCGCCCGCGGGGCCCGCATCGCCTGCGGAACGGACGCACCGGCCATCCCCCACGGGAAGAACGCCAAGGAGCTGGTGGCCCTGGTCGACCGGGGCATGACACCCCTCGGGGCCATCCGGGCCGCCACCACGGTGGCCGCTGAGTTGATCGACGTGGACGACCGGGGACGGCTCGAACCCGGCCTTTTTGCTGACGTGATCGCCGTCCCCGGTAACCCGCTGGCCGATATCGTTGTGACCGAGGACGTCCGCTTCGTCATGAAGGGCGGCGAGGTCTTCCACCACGAGAGTGCGTCGACGTAGTCCGGGTCAAATGGGCCGCTGGCCCGTCGATCATGTGGTCGTTTACCTGAAGGCGCGACGATGCCCCGCCCTCAACGGAGGAGCGGGGCATCGTCCCGTACAGCTCAGTGATTCAGTAGAGCTTCCTGACTTAGAAGTCCACCTTCGTACCTGGGAAGTTACTCACCGCAACCCCGCCACCTGTCGGCACGTAAGCGCAATCCGTTCCCTTGGTCTTGCCCCCATTCAGAGGGCCGGCTACCAGCAAGCGTCCCAGTCTGCTTGATCTCGGCGAGCGGGTCGCACCGCCCACGCGGTGCCGGGCACTTGTCCTTGTTCTTGGTCGCCGTGTAGTAGGTGATCTTGCCCTTGAACGTCTCGGTATAGGCATTGGTGTTGGCCCATGTGACGGTGGCGGTACCGGTGAAGGCAGTCCCCTTCGCGTTCAGAGTCTCGGAGATGTCTCGAGATGGCGCCAGTGCCAGCCGCGCCGATGTCGGTCGTGGGCGTACAACCCGAGAGGTTCTGCGCAGTTTCGCTACCGCTCAAGGTGGTGCAGGTGATCTTTGGGCACCGCCGCCGAGGCGATACCTCCGGGCAGTGCTACGGCCAACGAAAACGATCCCGCCGCAAGCAGGCCGCAGACCGTCAGACGAACAGAATGACGCATGGTTTCCCTCCCAATTGTTTGCCGGGCGAAGCCGGTTGCCGCGCCCCATTTCTTTCTTCTGCAGAGGCTACACCGCTTTAAATCCGAAATCATCCTCAATTATTCGGCATTCGGCATTTCGCTGGCAGCAGAGGATGGTTATTGGATTTCCCTTGGCAGCCGAAAAAGGGAGCTGATCAGGTCTTTAAGTGGTGGAATTGTCGCTCCGGGTGCTAATCGGAGCGCTTCGACAGCTCGGTCCAGCTTGACCAGACGGGGTAGGAAGTGACCTTTACACGGTTCGTCTCTCCTGATCCCGAAGACCAGACGGATCAGGAAGAACTGCCGGTAGGCCCGATCTGGAGAGCGGGGTTTCGCCAGAAGCGGACGCCTTGGCCCCAAATGGCCATTCGGGCCGGCTCACTGGGCCCCACCGGCCGGCGCTGACGCTCAGGCGGTGGACTCGTTACCGATCCCGTAGAGGATCAGATTCCACAGATCCTCGGCGTTGTCGCCTTCGTTGGGGCGCAACGAAAGGCCACCGATGGTTGAGGAGAACGCATTGAACATGATCACCTCGAGCACGATGCCCACGATGGGACCATGGCGGAGCCCAGGTCGGACGGATCCGGCCGCCGCTGCCTCATCGAGGACCTCCTCGAACAGGGACGCCAGGGGAGAGAAGACTCTGGCCGCCTCCGTCGGATGCTCGGTGAGCAATTGTTGGACGAACTCGGCCAGGAAATGGACCCGGTTCTCCGAACCGGCGTCGGCGTACTCGGTCGGCCGGCAGAACCGGTAGTACTCGACGACGAACCGGTGGAGCCGGGCCAATGAATCGCTCTCCTGTGCGATCTCCTCCCGCAGCCGGTCGGTGGTAGTGCTGACCGTCTCCTCGATCAGGGCCAGGAGGAGCTCGTGCTTGCCGCCGAAGTACTGGTAGAAGCTGTGGAGCGACTGGCCCGACAGCTCCACCACCTCCTGCACCGTGAAGTCCTTGCCCGACCTGGAGTTGGACAGTTCGACGGCCGCATCCAGAAAGCGCTGAACACGGCTTTCGGCCCGTAGCCGAGCGGAGTCGAGCGACCGGGCCACGGCCTGCTCTCGCCAGCTGAGGCCCTCGTCCTCGATCGTGTCGGTTGCCGGTTCGTTGTCGATCACCGACGAGATCGTACCCGAGGGCGGATCAGGCCCGACGGCCGGTAGCTTCGGAACCGACGGCCGGTAGCTTCGGAAACAGCCATTTCACCGCCGGACGATGGCCGTCGCACCACGGTGGCCCATCGGATCCGGGAGGAACCGGGGGCACCGGGCCTACCCGGTGACGGGTGAAGTCGGAACTCCCCCGAGCGGCTCAGACGGCTGGTTCGATGACCATCTGCAGGCTGGCGGCACCGCTGTCCGGCACCCGCGGTTGCCGCCACACCTCCACGGGGAAGGAGGCGTTGACCAGCGAGTAGGTGAGCCAGAGAAGTCGCTTCCCATCGTCGGGGAGCGCGTTTAGATCGAGCCCGTCGAGGTGGGCGAGAGCCTCTTCGAGGCGGGGGAAAGCGGTGTCGTAGAAGGACTGGAGCTCGTCCATGGTGCTCGACAGGCGTTTGCCGTACCGCTCCGCCTCGGTCTCGAGCGACCAGTCGGCGAACGGCTCGAGGTCGGCGAAGGCGGGGGGGAGGACGGTCATGCCCACTCCAATGTGTTTCCGGGGACCGTATTTCCGGAAACGGTGTTTCCGGTGAGCATGAAAGTCTGGGATGTCACATCTGCTCCTAGGAGGCGCTGGAGATGCGCACGGGCGTGGCTCGCTTCTGTTCGTACTCGTCCACGTAGTCGCCGGCCGTCTTGTGCAGCTGACGGAGAAGGATCTCCTGGTCGTTCAAAGGGAAGTGGGACACGGCCCGGGACTCGAGCATCGTCTGGGTGGCCTCGAGGGTGTTGCCGTCCTGGAGTGAGTACTCCTTGAAGGTCACGGCGGCCAGCTCTTGGCGCAGGCGTTGGCGGGCGTTCTTGGGTGGCACGAAGTAGAGCGTGCCCTCGAAGATGTGGGTGTTGTAGGAGGTGGGCCAGTAGTGATACGTGAGGTACCAGCCCGGCTGCCAGATCAGCAACATGAAGTTGGGGAAGAAGATGAACGAGTCGACTCCCCAGGCCCGGTGACCAGCCGGGTTCAGCGCCGGCGGTAGATCGTCGAGGCCGTCGATGTCGGGACGCTGCCACGGACCGAACAGCCCGCTCTGGACGGCTCTCTCGATCGGCTTGACCATGGCCGGGTCCTTCGGCGGGGCCATCCCTCCCCACGAAGAGACCATGCCGTGGGGACCGTCGAGCTTGTAGGCCAGCGCCTCGAACCCGTAACCGGAGAGCTTGCGCGATTCATCGGCTGTGGCCTGCTTGGCGTGGAGAATGGGCGCATGGTAGAACTCGGCGAAGGCGTCGATGAACAACTTCCAGTTGCTGCCGACGTCGGCCCGGTACTTGTAGACCTGGGTCATCTTGTCGAACGGATAGCCGGCCAGGCCGGCCCCGAGTTCGCCCAGGTACTCCTTCAACGGTGTCGAGTTCTGGCGGTCGAGGTTGACGAAGATGAAGCCCTCCCACGTCTCGACCTGGACGTCGGCCAGACCGTAGTCCGACCGATCGAGATCGAAGAATTCCGACTCCTGTTGGATGAAGGTGAGCTCGCCCTCGGTGGAATAACGCCACCCGTGGTACTTGCAGGTGAACTGGCGGCAGGTCCCGGACGTCTCCTCACCGGGGTAGTCCTGCCAGACCAGCTTGTTGCCCCGGTGGCGGCAGATGTTGTGGAAGGCGTGGATCTCCCCGTCGGTGCCGCGGACGATCACCAGTGAGGTGCCGGCGGCGTCGAGCTCCTTGGTGAAGTAGCTGCCCTTGCGGGGAAGCTGCTCCACCCGGCCCACGTTGAGCCAGGTGCGGGCGAAGATGGCCGTGCGTTCGCGTTCGTAGTGGTCCGGCGAGATCGAGTCCTCGTAGGACACCGGCCCCGTGCCCAGTTCGGGGTAGTGCTCGGTCCAACTGCCCTCGTCGGGCTTGGCGAAATGGGCCATATCCTCTTCCTCCAGGTCCCTTTACGAATACGATATCATTAATCTTCTAAATACAGAATGCTATTTCCGTTGCAGGTCGTCATCGAGCTCGACGCCAAAGGACCGGAAGGCCATGGCCAGGATCTCGTAGGTCCCGACGGTGAAGACCAGGTCCATGAGCTGCTTCACCTCGAGGTGATCGGCCAGGGCCTGCCATGTCGCGTCACTGACCATGCCCTCGCCCACCAGCTCCTCGGCCGCCCGGAGCATGGCCCGGTCCAGCGGGGGCCACCCCGGCGCCTCGGATCCGATGGCGATGCGGGCGATCTCGTCGTCGGTGATGCCGACGTCGGCAGCCAACACCACGTGCTGGGCCCATTCGTACTCGGAGGATCGCAACGAGGCCACCCGTAGGACGAGCAGCTCGCGCTGACGAGCCGACAGGGTCGAGGTGTAGAGAATGTGGCCGTTGAAGGTGTTGAAGGCGCGGGCCAGCTCGGTGTGGTGGGCCAATGTGCCCAGGGCATTGAGGGCGCGGGGCCGACCCTCGGTACGGAGGGCCGGTTGGGTGGTGTGGGGTGGGCGCAGGGCGGCGAAGGCCTCGCGCATGGCCGGCGGCCACTCGTTGGGGGGTAGGGGGGAGATGCGGGCCATCAGGTGGTCCGTCCGCCGTTGACGCCGAAGACCTGCCCGGTGATGTAGCCGGCCTCGTCCCGCACCAGAAAGGAACAGGCGGCGGCAATGTCCTCCGGCTTCCCGATCCGTCGCACCGGGGTGGTGGTGGCGTGGTAGTCCGCCCCTTTGCCCAGCAGTCCCTTCTGCTCGGACTTGCGCAACATGGGCGTGTCGATGAAGCCGGGCGGGATGGTGTTGACGGTGATCCCCTGGGGGCCCAGTTCGAGAGCCAACGCTTTGGTGAAGCCGATGACGCCGGCCTTGGACGCCACGTAGTGGGTCATCAGCGGTTGTCCACCCTGGGCGCTCGACGAGGAGATGTTCACGATGCGACCCCAGCCCTCCGCCACCATGTCGGGCACCACGGCCTGGCAGCAGTCGAAGGTCCCGGTGAGATTGACGGCCAGGATCCGGTTCCACTTCTCGGGGGTGATATCGAGAAAGCGGTCGAAGCCCTGGAGGCCGGCGTTGTTGACCAGGATGGTGGGTGCACCGAGGCGTTGGCGAGCCTCGGACACGCCTCTGTCGATCTGCAGGCGGTCGGTGACATCGACCTCCAGGCCGATGGCGGTACCGCCGGCGGCCTCGATCCGTGACGCCGCCGCCTCGGCCGAGAGCCCGTCCCGATCGAGAAGGGCGACGGCGTTCCCGTCGGCGGCCAGCCGTTCGGCGATGGCCAACCCGATCCCCGAACCGGCGCCGGTCACGATGGCAGTGCGGGCAGGCGTCACTGGATGGGCTCCTCTCCGCTGAGTGTGGTTCGGTGCATGTCGCGAGGTGAGGTGGGGTCGTAACGGCAGGCACGATGGAGGACGCCCCGGTTGTCCCACATGACCAGGTCACCGACCGACCATTGGTGACGGTAGACGCGATCGGGCGTGGTGGCCCGGGCCAGCAGGTCGTCCAGCAGTGACCGTCCTTCGTCGACGTCCATGCCGGACACATGGGAAGCGGTGGCCCCGAGCACCAACGAGTGCCGTCCCGAGTGGTGGGTCCACACCAGCGGGTGCTCCTTGGTCGGCCGCGATCGCCACAGGGCGAGTTCTTCGGGGGAGGGATCGTCGTTCACCAGCCGCTGCGAAGCCTCAATGGTGTGCACGACCCGCAGCGAAGCGAAGCGGTCCTTCTCCTCTTCGGACAGCGCGTCGTAGGCCGCGTAGGTGCTGGCGAACTCGGTCTCGCCCCCCGAGTCGGCCACGGCGTGGGCACTCAGCATGGTGGCCATGATGGGCACATCATCGGTGCAACCGTCGATGTGCCAGTCGAACGTCCCCCGCAGGTAGGCCGCGGCCCGATTTCGGGCCGGATCGAGGGTCACCAGGAAGATCTCGGGGTGGACACCGGAGCCAAGGGTCTCGACGCGGCCGAGCCTCCGGGAGAAGGCCACCTGGACCTCGTCGTCGACGTGGACGCCGCGGAAGACGAGGGCGCCGTGCACGTCCAGGGCTTCGAGGATCCAGGCCGGAAGGGCGTCGTCGTCCAGCAGCCGGTCGCGGTCGATACCGATGACCTCGGCTCCGACCTGTGCGCTGAGCTTCTCCGCCGTCAACACGGTCATGCACTCTCCTGGGGTAGCTGATAGAGCAAGACTATTACTTTTGCAGAACTGTGTTCTCAGAGGTCGGCCTGTCGCAGGGCCCTGGTCGTCGTCCGGGGTCGGGGACGTTTGTCATGCTCCCCCCTCGGCCAGCATCAGACGAAGCCGGAACTTCTGGACCTTGCCCGACGGGGTCCGGGGGAATTCCCGCACCTGGCAGATCGTCTCCGGCCACTTCTGGCGGGCCAGACCGGCAGCGGCCAGGTGGTCACGCACCTGCCCGAGAGTCGGCGTCGACATGCCCGGGCGAACCGTCACCACCGCGGCGGCGTGCTCGCCCAGGCGAGCGTCCGCTTCGGCCACGACCGCCACTTCGGTGACGGCCTCCAGGCCCAAGAGGAGCTCCTCGATCTCCTGGGCGCTGATGTTCTCGCCACCGCGGATGATGATGTCCGACAGCCGGTCGGTGATGGTGAGGTAGCCCTCCCCGTCCAGGACGCCGATGTCACCGGTGTGGTACCACCCGTCGGCGTCGAAGGCCGACGTCGTGAGGCCCGGATCGGTGTAGCCGAGGCAGCAGTCGGGACCCCGGGTCAGGATCTGGCCCTCCCCGTCGAGACGGACCTCGACGCCGGGCAGCGGCCGTCCGTCGGTGCGGATCCGCTTGTCCTCGGGCTCGTCGAGGAGACAGCCGGTCACCGAGGGGTGCTCGGTGCTGCCATAGGAGCGGAAGGCCTTGATACCGAGACGGGTGGCTCGCTCCATGACGGCCACGGGGACTGTCGACCCACCCAGCCCGGCGAACGGCATCATGGCCAGATGCTCGGCGGTGAACTCAGGGTGGTCGAGCAGGCTGGTCAGGAAGAAGGTGGCCCCTCCGGTGACCCCGATCCCGTCCTTCCGCATCATGCGCAGAACTTCGGTCGGATCCCAGACGTCCAGCAGGTGGACGGGATGATCGCGGATCAGGGGCATCACGAAGGCGTTGAGCATGCCGATGAAATGCCCGACCGGTGAGCCGGTGATCTGGGGCGGGCCGCCCCTCGGGAAGAGATGATCGAGTTGTCGGGCCTCGGAGGTGATCGTCCGGTGTGAGTGCACCACCCCCTTGGGGTCGCGCGTCGTCCCCGAGGTGAACCCGATGATGGCCGGGGCGTCAGGGTCGATCGCCGCCGGCGTGACGAGAGGCTCACCGTCGAGCATCGAGGCGAACGCTGTGGCCCCACCGGGGAGGGACGGGCCGGGCGTGTCCCCGACCACCAGCCATAGCGGGACGGGTCGCCGTTCAACCAGTGGGCCGTAGGTGGACAGGTAGTCGCTGTGCCCGAACCGGTCGGCCGTCACGACCACATCCGGCGCCGTGGCCGCGACGATGTAGTCGACCTCCTTGGACCCGTAGAAGTGGACGATGGGGACGACCACCGCGCCCAGGTAGGCCGCGGCCCAAAAGGCGATGCCCGCCTCCAGCCAGTTCGGGAGCTGGATGACCACCACAGCCCCGGGACCGACCCCCCGGGACAGGAGGGCGCCGGCCAGGGCCCGTGCCGCCCGGTCGACCTCGGCGAAAGTGCCACGCCAGGGCCTGGTCCTTGAGTGCACCTCGAAACCCACCCGTCCCATGGCGGCCAGACCTTCGGCCGTCATACCGCCCAGGGTGGCGTCCGTCCACCACCCCTCGGCCCGGTAGAGGCGGGCCAGCTCGGGGGAGACCGATCGCAAGCCCCACCCGTCCGCCGCCGTGCTCTTCGGTTCCCCCACGCCCTCTCCTTCGGCCCGGTTCGGCGGGACACTGCCTAGGTTCGTTGCCAGTCTAGGAGAACTTCGTTATCATTTGTCAACATGGCACTCTCAGAGCCAGTGGCGGTGGCGCCCGGCGTGCCCGCTGACCACACGTTCCACACTTTGCGGGTGGGCCGGGTGGTGCCGGAGACGGGAGACGCCACCTCCTACGTGCTCGAGGTACCCCCCGAGCTGCTGTCGGTGTTCGCCTACCGGTCCGGCCAGTTCTGCACTTTCCGGGTACCGGTGGACGGCCAGTCCTACGTGCGCTGCTACTCCATGTCCTCCTCCCCCGCCGTTGACCCCGAGCTGCGGGTGACGGTCAAGCGCACGACCGGCGGTGTCGTCTCCAATTGGCTGAACGACCACCTGGCCCCCGGCGATCTGGTCGAGGTGGCCAAACCGGCCGGCTTCTTCCGCCTGACCGCGGGCCGCGGCGATCTGGTCGCCTTCAGCGGCGGAAGCGGGATCACCCCGGTCATCTCGCTGGTCAAATCGGCACTGGCTACGACCACCCGCGCAGTACGCCTCCTCTACGCCAACCGGGATGGTGACGACATCATCTTCCGCTCGGAGATCGATGAACTGAAGGAGCGGCACGGTGAGCGGCTGATGGTGACCCACCACCTCGACGCCGAGCGCGGGTTCATCCGACCGGACACGGTCCGTCGTTTCGCCGAGGACGCCAAACATTCCGATGGCTCCGACGACGCCGAATTCTACCTGTGCGGCCCGGCACCGTTCATGGACGTGGTGGAGGCGGCGTTAAGGGACCACGGGGTCGATCCGGCACACGTCCACATCGAGCGCTTCACCCCGGGGCAGTGGCCGCCGGAGCAGGACCCGGTCGACCTGTCCACCACCACCCGGATCACCGTCGAGCTCGGTGGCCGGAAGGAGACAACCGATCATCGCCCCGGCACCACCCTGCTGCAGACGGCCCGACAGCTGGGGATGTCGCCGCCCTTCTCGTGCGAGTCGGGGAGCTGCGCCACCTGCATGGCCAAGCTGATCGAGGGGTCGGTGTCGATGCACGTCAACAATGCTCTCACCGACGACGAGGTCGACGACGGGTGGGTGCTCACCTGCCAGTCCCTCCCGACCAGCCCACTCGTCCACGTGCGCTACGAGGAGGATTGATGTCCCCGTTGCCCATCGAAGACGTCCTCGAGCTCGAGCAGCTACTGGCCCGCTACGCCCTCTGCATGACCAAGGACGACGTCGAGGCGGTCATGGAGGTGTTCACACCCGACGGCTCCTACAGCGCCTTCGGGGACACCTACCAACTGGTCGACTTCCCCATGCTGGTGGCGGCCGCCCCCAAGGGGCTGTTCCTGGTCGGCCCTCCGGTCTTCGAGCTCGATGGCGACGTCGGGACCGGCCAGCAGCCGCTGTGCTTCGTCGACCAGAAGACCCACGACATGCGCGTCGGCTATTACACGGACACCTACCGGCGGACTTCGGGCGGATGGCGACTGCACACCCGGTCGATGACCTTCCTGCGCAAGAGCGGGGCCCGTGATGCAGGCCGACCGCACGACGAGACCCGACCGGCCCCCACCACTTCCTGATGGAGCTCGAAGCCTTCCGGGCGTCTCTCGACGCCTGGCTCGAGGAGAACGCGGCCGTCCTCGCCTCCCGGCCGGGCGCTGAAGAGACCCTGGACGGCCAGATGGCCCAGCTGTCCCGGGTCAAGCGCCTCGCCTTCGATGCGGGATGGATGCGCTGGGGGTGGCCGGAACGGGTCGGCGGATTCGGAGGGTCGACCCTCCACCGGGCCTATCTGGGCGAAGCCCTCACCGCCCGGGACCTGGTCGAGCCCGGCATCTACTCGATGACCGAGGTCCTGGCCCCCACCATGATCGACTACGCCGCACCGGCGTTGGCGGCGGCCATGGTCCCGCGCCTACTCCGGGGCGAGGAGACCTGGTGCCAAGGATTCTCGGAGCCGGGAACCGGGAGCAACCTGGCTTCCCTGACCACCCGGGCCACCCGGTCCGCCGGAGGGTGGCGGGTCACTGGCCAGAAGGTCTGGACCAGCCTGGCCCAGTACGCCGACCGCTGCGTCCTGCTCACCCGTACCGGCACACCCGAGTCGGCCCACAAGGGGATCACCGCCCTCTTCGTCGACATGGACAGCCCGGGGGTGACTGTGCGACCAATCGAGACCATGCACGGCGCCCCGGAGTTCTCCGAGGTGTTCTTCGACGACGTCGTGGTGCCCTTCGACCGCATGCTCGGCCATGAAGGTCAGGGGTGGTCGGTGGCCATGGACCTTCTTCCCTTCGAACGAAGCACGGCGCTCTGGCACCGTGTCGCCTTCCTGCAGCGTCGACTGCGCGACGTCGTCGAGGCGGTCCCCGCCGACAAGCTTGATCCCGTCGTCGTCGGCGAGGTCACACAACTGGTCTACGCCCTCCGTGCCCGCTCCCGCCTGACCCAGCACCGCCTGGACAGCGGTGAGCGACTGGGTGCGGAGACCTCGGTCGACAAGGTGCTGGTGGCCACGGCGGAACAGGCCGTCTTCGACCTCGCCCTCGACGCCCTGGGCCCCGAACTGGCCGTCGGGGACGACCCCGACAGCGTGCGGTGGCGGCGCCAGTTCCTCTACTCGCGGGCGGCGACCATTTACGGCGGGACGGCGGAGATCCAGCGCAACATCATCGCCCGCCGATTGCTCGACCTCGGACCTGACCTCTGATGGACGCCGAGGAGCGCTCCCTGTTCGAAAGAAGCCTTCACCAGGCCTGCGCCGCCCACTCCGGTGCGGCCCTCGACGCCGCCCTCGAAGATCTCGGGTGGGCTGAAGCGCTGGTGGCCGACCCACGAACGGCCGTGTCCTCTCTGTTCGACCTACAGGGGGCGACCAACACCAGCTCGTCGGCGCTGTCGCAGGTGATCGGTTCCGCTCTGGACCCCTCCCACCGTTCCTCCGGCTCCTGGATCCTGCCTCCCCTGGGCCGGGCCACTCCGCCTGGGGTGGGGTCGGGAGGCCACGTGGCGGCCCAGGGGGTGATGACGGGTTCACCGGACGGCGAGGACACCGTGCTTCTGGTGACCGACACCGACCAGCACCACGTGGTGGCCGAGGTCAAGGTCACCGATCTGGCCCGTCGGACGGTCCGGGGGATGGATCCGCGCCTGGGACTGGTGGAGGTGGTGGCCGAGGAGGGGACGCCTTACGTGGTCCGCAACGAGCTCAGTGTGGGGCAGTGGCCGGCGGCGGTCGCTCAGGCCCGGCTGGCCGTGGCCCACCAACTGGTCGGCGCCGCCCGGGCCATGCTCGAACTGGCCCGGGTCCACGCCGTGGAGCGGACCCAGTTCGGGCGGCCCGATCAGCCAGTTCCAGGCGGTCCGACACCGATTGGCCGACACCCTGGTGGCGGTCGAGGCCGCCGACGCCGCACTCGATGCCGCCTGGCGTGAGGATTCCCCCTCCTCCTGCGCCGGCATGGCCAAGGCCCTGGCCGGGCGGGCGGCCCGGACGGCCGACCGTCACTGCCAACAGGTTCTGGCCGGCATCGGTTTCACCACCGAGCACGACCTGCACCATTACGTGCTCCGCACCCTGGTCCTGGATGAGCTGTTCGGTGCGGCCCGGACGCTCACCGCCGAGTTCGGACGCCAGCTGGTGGCCAGCCGGGAGCTCCCGGCCTGGCCACCCCTCTGAAGAAATCCGGCCTAGGCGGGGAAGGCGGCGGTCAGGCCCTGGAGCATCCCTCCGTCCACCAGGACGTCGATGCCGGAGACGAAGGAGGCGTGGTCGGAGAGGAGGAAGGCGACGACGGCGGCCACTTCTTTGGGCTGTCCGAGACGGCCGACAGGGGTGTTGTCGAGCATGATCTTCATGATCGGTTGCTGTTCGGCCTCCTGGCGACCCATGGGCGTGTCGATGAGTCCGGGGGAGACCGAAGTGACCCGTCCGCCCCGCCGGCCCCAGGTCACCGCGGCATGACCAGCCACCGCTATGACGCCGCGCTTGGCCCAGGCATAGGCCAGACCGCTGTCCGGGAGGCGGGCGGCGGCGCGGTCGAGAAACCCGGGGCCGCGGGGATCGGACACCAGGGCTTGGATGCCGGGATCGATTCCCCGGAGGGCGATCTGGTAGGCCGAGCTGGAGGAGAAGCACACGGCGGCCGAACCGGGCCCGACCAACGGCTCGAAGGCGTCGAGCACATTGGCCGTTCCCACCAGGTCGACCTCCAGCACGCGCCGGGCGTCGGCCATGGTGGGCGAGACCCCAGCGGCGTGAGCGAGCGCCCGGAAGGGGCCGAGCCCCGCCACTTTCTCGACAAGGTGTTGGACGGCACCCGGGTCGGCGACGTCACAGGCCACCCCCACCACTCCTTCGATTTCAGGAGCGAGGAGATCGACGGCCACCAGATGCTCGGTCGTCCCTCGCAGCCTCTCGACACAGAGCCGCCCCATGCCGCTGGCCGCGCCGGTGATCACCGTGACCGTCATCGCCGGCCGCCCAACAGTTGTGCGAGCTCCCTCTCGCTGGTGACCCCGCCGTCCGCCATGGCGGGGTCACCAGCGAGAGGGATCACAGCGACGGGGCGAGCGAAGCCAGAAGGCTGCGAGTGCGCTTGGACGAAGCGATGCGTTCGTCGCGGGTCTCCCCGATGGGCACCACCCTGACCGACAGATCGGTCACGCCGGCGTCGCCAAAGCTCTGGAGCCGCTTCCTGATGCTCTGTTCGCTTCCGGCCACCAGGATGTCGCCGACGCTTTGGGCGTCACCCTGGTTGAGCAGGCGCTGGTAGTTGGGCGAGACCTCGGCCTCGGCCAGAATCCGGTTGGTGCGTGCGACGGCCACGTCGACCTCGTCGTCGCCGCACAGGCACACCGGGACCCCGGCCACGACGCGGGGCGCCGGCCGTTGAGCCGATTGGGCGGCACGGACCAGAGTGGGAACGACATACGACCCGATGGCCCTTTCGTCCGCCATCCACAGGATGGTGCCGTCGGCCCGCTCACCGCACAGTTTGAGCATCAACGGGCCGAGGGCGGCCAACAGGACCGGGGTGGGTGTGATGTCGGTTATGTCGATCGGGTTGTGCACACGAAAGCGCTCGTTCTCCACATCCACCGTCCCGGGCCCGTCGAGGGCCTGGTCGAGCACGTCGAGGTAGGCGCGCATGGTGGCCACCGGCTGCTCGTAGGGAAGACCGAGCATTTCGTCGATGACCCAGTGATGGGACACGCCCAGGCCGACGGCCAACCGCCCTTGGCACACCGCCTGGACCGACAGGATCTGCTGGACCAGGGCGATCGGGTGTCGGGGTTGCACGGGCACTACCGCCGTGCCGATCTCGATGCCGCTGGTCTGGGTGGCGACGACGGCGGCGGCGGTGAGCGCATCGAACTCGTCCGGGATCTGGGGGATCCATACGGTGGACAGACCGGACTCCTCGGCCCACCGGGCATCCGCTTGGAGCCGCTCCACCTTGGTCCGGTAGCGCCCACGCTCGGGGCCGATCATCAAGCCGATGCGCATGCCTCAGATCCCTTCCTGCTGGGAATCATCCTCCGACAACTACTTGGCCGTAAACCGCAGAGCTCCGTCCAACCGGATGTTCTCGCCGTTGAGATACGGGTTACGGACGATCGATTCCACCAGTAGAGCGAACTCCTCGGGATGGCCCATCCGCTTGGGGAAGACGATCCCCTGAGCCGGATCCTCCTTGAGATGCTCGAGGGCACCGAGCATGAGCGGCGTCCCCATCACCCCCGGTGCAATGGCGCATACCCGCACACCGATCGGGGCCAGATCCCGGGCCATGGGTAGGGTCATCCCGAGGATGGCCGCCTTGGCCGCACTGTAGGCGACCTGTCCGCTCTTTCCCTCCATGCCGGCGATCGAGGCTGTGTTGACGACCACGCCGCGTTGGCCGTCCGGGTCGGGCTCGCCCTCGCCCATGGCGGCGGCCACCAAGCGGGTGGTGTTGAACGTCCCGGTGGCGTTCATCTCCATGGTCTTGACGAAGGACTCCTTGTCGTGAGGTACCCCGCCCCGACCCACCGTACGACCGCCCCCGACACCACCACCGGCCACGTTGACCAGGATGCCGAGCGACCCGAGGGATCGGGCCGCCTCGACGGCTCCGAGCACATCGTCGTCATCGGTCACGTCCCCCGAGGCGGCGGTGACCCCCTCGCCCAGTGTCTCCGCCAATGCGGCGGCCCGGTCGCCGTCACGGTCAAAGACCACCACTCGGGCGCCCATGTCCACCAACCGGCGGACCGTCGCCTCCCCGAGGCCTCCGGCTCCGCCGGTGACAATGGCCGACCGTCCCTCTGCGTGCATGACTGCCTTCCTCCTCCGTGGGCGGCAACACGACGAGCGTGCCGTCCCCTCTCCCGTGGCTCTCTTCGGCCGGTGCCGCCCGCCGGCGGATCCGGTCGCCCTGACCTGACGATAACTACCATCTCCAATAACCACAACTCCACTTCCGCCTTATCCGACCAAGGCAGCCACTCTGACGAAACGCTATTATCGGGATGAGGGCCGGCCTGGGGAGACGACCACCGACCGCCCGCCACCCGACGGGTCCTGGTCCCTGTGCGTACATCGGGGCCACGTCGAAGCAGTGGGTCCCCGACCACCGGATGGTTGGAGCACAACAAGATGGCCCGAGGAGAGGAGAGGACCGTGACAGAAACTCCGACAGTGAACCCCGAGACGCGGATGTTGATCGACGGCAAACTGGTCGAGGCTGCTTCGGGACGGATGTTCGACAACATAAACCCGTCCACCGAGCAGGTTCTGGGCCAGGTGGCCGACGCCTCTGCCGACGACATGGAGCTGGCCATAGGGGCGGCCCGGCGCGCCTTCGACGAGATGGACTGGTCGACCAACCGGACGTTCCGACAGCGGTGCCTCCTCCAGTTCCAAGAGGCGCTGGCGGACCAACGGGAGGAGCTACGGGAGCAGCTCATCTTGGAGGTCGGGTGCCCGCGGATGCTGACCGGCGGTCCCCAGCTCGATGTCCCGCTCGACTCGGCCATCACCTATCCGGCCGCGCTCATCGACGAGTACGCCTGGGACACCGACCTGGGCGATGCCTTGGACATGCGGGGGAACATGAACTCGCGGCACGTCCTCAAGGAGCCGGTCGGCGTGGTCGGTGCCATCGTCCCCTGGAACTACCCGTTCGAGGTGTCCGTGACCAAGTTGGCCCAGGCCCTCGCCACCGGCAACACCGTGGTGCTCAAACCGGCCCCGGACACTCCGTGGAACGCCACCTTGATGGGACGGGTGGCGGCCGAGCACACCGACATTCCCCCCGGGGTCTTGAACATCGTCACCTCCTCGGATCATCTGGTCGGCGAACAGCTCACCCTGTCCCCCAAGGTCGACCTGATCTCGTTCACCGGCTCGACCGCCGTGGGCAAGCGCATCATGGAGAAGGGGGCGGCCACTCTCAAGCGACTGTTCCTCGAGCTCGGAGGCAAGTCGGCCACCATCGTCCTCGATGACGCCGACTTCCCCACGGCCATGATGTCGGGTCTGGCCGTCTGCTCCCATGCCGGCCAGGGGTGCGCCATCCCCACCCGGATGCTCCTGCCCCGGTCCCGCTACGAGGAGGGCGTCGAACTCCTGACCAGCTACTTCTCCGGGGTGCCCTACGGTGACCCGCAGCGTCCGGACGTGATCATGGGCCCGGTGATCTCGGCCAAGCAGCGGTCCCGCGTCCTCGGCTACATCGAGCGGGGGGTGGAGGAGGGTGCCAACCTGGTAACGGGTGGCCACCGTCCGACCGATCTGGACAAGGGCTGGTACGTCGAGCCCACCCTGTTCGCCGGGGTGGACAACACAATGACCATCGCCCAGGAAGAGATCTTCGGCCCGGTCCTGGTGGTGATCCCCTTCGAGGACGACGACGACGCCGTCCGGATCGCCAATGAGAGCGACTACGGATTGGGCGGGGGGGTGATGTCGGGATCCCTCGAGCGCTCGCTGGGCGTGGCCCGGCGTGTGCGCGCCGGCATGCTGAGCGTCAACGGAGGGATGCCCTATGGATCGGACCTGCCCTTCGGGGGTTACAAGCAGAGCGGGATCGGTCGCCAGAACGGGATCCTCGGGTTCGACCAGTACCTCGAAGCGAAATCCCTGGCCTGGCCGGCCGGCTGAGGAGAGACCGCATTGACCCACCTGTCCCACATGGAGGAGGGTGGCCTGCTCGGGCACACGACCCATCCGGACTTCGCTCCCTTTCGTGGGGAACGTCCCCACCTACCCAGGGGGATGATGTGAACCCCCGAGTCACGAAGGAACGGAGCCACACGTGCTGTTGACCCTCGAACCCGACCAGGAGCTGTTTGCCGCCACCACGGCCAGGCTCCTCGGGGAGTTGGTCCCCGTTGAGGAGCTGCGCCGGCTGCGCCACCATCCTGACGGTTTCGACAGGGAGTACTGGCGGCGTGGTGCCGAGCTGGGATGGACGTCCCTCCTGGTCAGCGAAGACCGTGGCGGGGGCTCGATAAGTGGGCAGGGATTGGTCGACCTCTCGCTGGTGGCCTACGAGTTCGGTCGTCGCGCCGCACCGGGGCCGCTCATCGCCACCAACGTGGTGACCTCGACCCTGAGCGACACTGACGGCAGCGCCCATCAAGGGGTGATCGACGACCTGTTGTCGGGAACGTCGGTGGCCACCTGGTGCTTCGGGGAACCACGCCCCAACGACGGACTCGGCGCCCTGTCTTTGGAGATCCGGGTCGACGGCGACCACGTGGTGGTCGACGGCATCAAGCGACCGGTCGAATCTGGCGTCCAGGCCGACCATCTCCTGGTGTCGGGCCGGGCCGGGGCAGGACGGACCCAGGTTCTCGTTCCGGCGGGCGCGGCGGGCGTGTCGGTCACGCCCATGCATACCCTCGACATGACCCGACGGTTCTCGGTCATCAGGTTCGATGATGTCCGGATCCCCTTGTCGGCAGTTGTTGGCGACGTCGGCGACGCTGGTGCGCAGATCGACAGGCAGGTGGCCATCGCCCTGGCCATTCTCAGTGCCGAGTCGGTGGGGACCATGCAGTCCGCCTTCGACATGACCGTCGCATGGGCCTTCGACCGCTATTCATTCGGTCGGCCCCTCGCCTCCTACCAGGAACTCAAACACCGATTCGCCGACATGAAGACGTGGCTGGAGGCGAGCCACGCCATCAGCGACGCCGCCGTCGAGGCGGTGGCCTCCCGATCCCCCGATGCCGACGAGCTTCTGGCCGCGGCCAAGGCATTCATCGGGGTCTACGGCACGGAGCTGATCCAGGACTGTGTCCAGATGCACGGTGGCATCGGTGTGACATTCGAACACGATCTCCACCTCTTTCTCCGTCGCCACACCCTGAACCGCACCCTCTTCGGAACACCGGCAGACCATCTCCGACGGCTGGCCGTCGCAGGCGACCGTCAGGCGGTCCCGGCATGAGGGCGGAGAACCGTGAGGACCTCGACAGCTTCAGACAGCGGGCCCGCCATTTCATTCACACCCACCTTCGACCGGCGTTGCCGAACGCCATGGTGGACCCGCTCCGCAACATCCGGACCGACGAGGAGGAGCTCGCCGCGGTGGCCCGGGACCGGGAGGTCCAACGCATGCTGTTCGAGGCCGGGCTGGCCGGCGTCTGCTTTCCGCGGGCCTACGGGGGCCAGGGCCTCACACCTGAGCACCAGCGCGTCCTCAACACCGAGTTGACCGGCTATGAGTACCCGGCGCGGCTGCAGGCACCCACCCTCTCGCCGTGCGCCGCCGTCCTCCTCGACTTCGGAACTGAAGACCAAAAGCAACGGCACATTCCCGCCATCCTGCGGGGCGACGAGATCTGGATGCAGTTTCTGTCCGAGCCGAGCGGCGGATCCGACGTAGCCGGGGCCCTCACCAGCGCTGTGCGCGACGGTGATGAGTGGATACTCAACGGTTCGAAGATCTGGACGACGGGTGCCTGGTGGTCCGACTGGGGATTGTGCCTGGCTCGTACCAACTGGGACGTGCCCAAACACCGTGGCCTTTCCGTGTTCATGCTCCCGATAGGCCAGAAGGGGGTCGACGTCCATCGCATCGAGATGCTCAATGGCTCGAAGGAGTTCTGCCAGGAGTTCTTGACCGATGTGGTCGTTCCCGATTCCGACCGCATCGGCGAAGTCGATGACGGCTGGACAGTGGGCACCCGTTGGATGTTCCACGAGCGCATGCTCATGAATTCACCGCTGGTCACGGTACCGGCCGGCAACATGCACGAGGGCGAAGACGCCTTCTTCGTGGATCAGGTGGCACGGGCCACCGGTCGCCAGTCGGATCCCTCGGTCCGCCAACTGGTCGGCGAGGCACTCATGCTCCAGGGTGTGGACCGCCAGCTGCGACGGAGGATCGGGAACGGCATCGCCACCGGAACCATGGCCGACCAGTCGGCGGCGATCGGCAGACTCTTCGCCGGCGTGGCGTCCACCCGCATCCGGACCATTGCCTTCGAGATCGCCGGAGAGGCCGGGGGCGCCTGGACCGATGACGACGGAGACCTGGGCCTGTGCGGCACGGACTTCCTCATGCGCCAGATTCCCTGCATCGGCGGCGGTACCACGGAGATGGCCCGCAACGTGATCAGTGAACGGGTGCTCGGAATGCCCCGGGAGCCGGCGCTGGACCGGAACGTCGCCTTCCGCGACGTCCCCCGGGGCCGATCCCCCGCCTTTCATCCACCCCTGTTCCTTCAAATAAAAAAACCTCCCCATACTACACCAATCTGAGCCCAGCCATCGCGTCCGCACCTCCATGAATCCGATGATGAGGCGGCATTTGACCAGCGCTATGGCCAGGACGAGAGCGGTCACCGTTGTACTGGCTACGTAGTGACCGTTTACCTGGGTGGTGCGGCCCAACCAGGACGCCACGATGGTGATGGCGATGGTGATCACCCAGACGTAGGTCAGGCGCTTGGTGGGGGTAGTCGTCATCGCTTCATCGCATCACGTAGATCAACGCGAAGATCACGATCCAGAGCAGGTCCACCATGTGCCAGAAGGTGGCTCCCGACCCCACCAGGGAGACCCGGTACGGGAGGGGGCGCCGGAGGTCCCGGAGCACGACGGTCAGAATGATCAGCCCCACCACCTCGTAGGACCAGGTGCCGCGGTCGGATGAAGTACCAGGTGAAGAACTCGTTGGTGACCAGGGTGTGACCGTGGCTGATCTCTGACCACCATTCGTAGATCTTCACCAAGATGAACAGGACGCCGCACAGCGCGCCAGCCTCCACCAGCCGGACCGTCTGCTGCCGCTTGCCGGCGCGGGCGGCGAGCACGCTCCGGGCGACGAACCACGAGCTGGTCAGCATCAACAAGGTGTTGATCAGTCCGATGTTCTGGTTGAGGTCCTGCTGCGACGCCAGGAAGACCGCTGGCTGGCGCCCGCGCTCGACCATGTAGACGATGAAGTACATGGCGAAGATGACCATGTCCCCCAGGACGAAGACCCACATGCTGGCCTCCCCTGGCAAGCGGATCTCTCGCCGGGAACCGGCGTCGGCTGGCTCGCCTGGAGCACCGTCTCGCACGGACTGGCCTGCCCGGCGGGTATCACCGGGCGTTCCCACTGCCGCGCATCGCGGTAGCCGCCGACCGGCTCTGACCCATCAGAAGTCCTGGATCGGCTCGCCAGCCGGTTGCTGCTCGATCGCCTTCCGGAGCATGATCTGGCAGCTCAGCCATACCGCGAAGATCAGGGTGCCCTGCCAAGCTCATCGCACCGTTCCAGGCGAACGGTCCGCTCTTGAAGATGAAGATGGGCGCGGCCAGAACTTCGGTCATGATCTGCCAGATGGTCACGTACGCCAGCCACTTGGGAGATTGGTTCTTGTCCAGGAGAATGGCCAGAGCGAAAACCAGATACATGGTTATGAAGCACCCAGGACCCGACGAAGAACAGGAGCCCCATGTCGTAAAGCATCACAACGATGTGCGGGTTCCGGTCGGGACGGAACACGGCGGTGAGGAAGCAGAAGGCGGCGAAGAGGCAACCGGAGGGCGCCGACGGACAGTGCCGCCAGGTAGGCGTAAGCCCACCCGGAGCCAACCGACATCCGCTTCATGTGGTGGGCAACCAGTCCGTTGCCCAGGTGGAAAAGCCGATCACGATCAACAGCAGCACGAATCCGATCTTGATGGTGAGTGCGTGTTCGTGAAGAACCCACAATCTGCGGGTGGGACATCGCGGCGTGCATCACCCGCCAGCACCACGAAGATCAGCCCAACAGGTGTAGAAACCGCATGCTCCACCAGCAGATCCACTGGTCGATCCGTCCCGCCGTAGGATCCGCCGACAGCGGTTGGCGTCTCCTGAGCCACAGCGCTCATAAGCCCCCCGCTGCTCGTCGCCTACGTTGATGCGTGCGCAGGCGATAACATCACCACAGATGTCGCAAGCGCCATCTTCAGCCAGAAAGCACCGTTCCAACCAGCGCCGTCCACGCGCGCACACGCCGCCGTGCCACCAGGCGCATACATGTTAGTGCCCATCCAGCACCATGTCGCTCGAGATAGATGCCAAGCCAGACGATGTGCCGCACACATGCCACCGTGCGTGAATGATCCAGCCAATCGTTGCGTACAGTCCGGCTCCGTCGGTCGAGGCCACCGCCGCACATCGCATGCACAGCTCGCCCCGTCCACCGCTCTAGCTGTCTGGCCGTCACGTCCCGTGGCGTTGGAGGACCGTTACGCCCCGTGGCGTGGAGGAGAAGAACGCCTGAGGGAACGCCGCCCCCGGAGGTGACCACGGCGGTGCCGGCCCCGAGGACCTGTCGTGCTCCCGCCTGGTGGCGCAGCTGGACGACGGCCTCGTACAGAAAGCCGAATCCGTGGGTCCGCCCCTCAGACAGCTGGCCGCCATGGGGGTTGACGGGAAGTTCCCCGTCGGGGGCGATGCGGCGACCGCCTTCGAGCCAGTCACTGGCTTCGCCGAATCCGCAGAACCCGAGCGCCTCGAGCCACGAGATGGCGTTGAAGGTGAACCCGTCGTAGAGCAGAGCCAGGTCGACATCGGCAGGTCGCGAGGCTGGTCCGGGACCAGAGATGGGCGGACTGGCCGATCACCTGGGGCTCGTGGGTGATGGTTCCCTGATCCCAGGAGACCCGCTCGGCGATCTGGGTTCCGACCGCCTCGATGCGGATGGCCGGCCGGGGCAGATCGGCCGCCACCGATGCATCGGATACCACAACGGCGATCGATCCGTCACAGGGGACATCGCAGTCGAAGAGCCCGAAAGGCGAGGTGATGGGCCGGGCCGACAGGTAGTCGTCCATGGTCATGGGGTCGCGGTAGATGGCGGCCGGGTTCCGGGCCGCATTGGCTCGTCCGTTGAGCGCGATCAGGCCGAGCATCTCCCGGGAGGCGCCGTAGCGGTGAAGGTACTGATTGGCGTTCATGGCGATCCAGTTGGCCGCCGACAGTGCACCGAACGGAACACGGAAGGCCGACGGGCCCGACGAGCGGCCCCCACCGGGGCCGCCCAGGCGGAGGGCGGCAAACGATGACTCCCAGACGGTCCGGAAGCACAGGACGTGGCGACACAGGCCGGCGGCCACGGCCAGCATGGCGGCGATGACGGCGCCGCCCGGGCCGGGGAGCTCGCCCCCTCCGTTGATCCAGGTGGGATGCAGCCGCAGGGCCTCCTCCACGGCGGCGGTGCCGCCCTCGCTCATGCCCATCGATGCCGGCCCCGGATAGGTGGACAGCCCGTCGATGTCCTCCAGCGCCAATCCGGCGTCGGCCACCGCTGCCAGGCAGGCGTCCATGGTCAACGACAGCGGATCGACCATCAGTCGTCGACCCAGCTGCGACCGCCCCACGCCGGACAGTACGGAACGGTGCTCGAACCGGTGGTCGCCCAGCGGCCGACGCGGGGCTGGGGCGTTCGGGGGCAGGGACCGGGTCATCCGCCACCATCTCGCCGGTGAGCTCGAACAGGGGGAGCCAGACGTCCTCGCACTGTTCGAACCGGACGGTTACCTCCTGGCCGATGGCGACCTCGTCGGGGTCACACCCCACGATCCGGGTGGTGAGGCGGACGCTCGGGTCTTCGGCCAGAGCGACGACGGCCAGTGCGTAGGGCGGCGCGAAGTCAGGCGACCACTGGTGATGGTTGACCGTGTAGCCGACGATGGTGCCCCGGCCGGAGACGACCGTGGGTTCCGAGCGGCGGCTCCGGCAGACGGGGCAGATGGGGACGGGCGGGTGGACGAGCGAGCCACAGTCCGTGCACCCCTGGATGCGCAGACGACCATCGGCACCGGAGGTCCAGAACCACTCGGTGGCCGGTGTCAGTTCAGGCAGGGGCCTCATCCGTTCGACCGCCGCGCTCGCCGGTCGACCGGACCCTGTCGCAGGGTTCCGATGATCTGGGGCAGGTCCACGCTGGTGCGGATGCCCGGTTCGGCCTGGCACACGAAAGGCACGGCATTGACGGCCCGATTGGCCGTGTAGCCCGGCGTCCAATCCCCCATGCTCTCCAGGGGGACGGCAAAACGCATCTCGACCTCCAACGGTGCGTCCCCGACGACCGAGATGCGCCAGCCGGTCGGGCCCAGATCCCATGCCGGCTCGAGCTCCGTCGTACAGAACCAGGTGGCCACGAAACTGAGGAGCGGGCGCCCGCCACGCATCCCGCTCACCCTCATGCGTTGCCCGGCGACCGTACCGCCCTCGAGCGTTCCGGCGGCGATCTCCATCGAACGGGTGGCCACGGCGATCTCGCCGCTGGCCTCCACCGAGTCGAGAGGCAGGGAGAGCGACTCGGCCACCAGTCGAAGCGACGGACCGAAGCTCTGCGCCCCGTGGGACCAACGGTCGTCCCCGAAGGTTCCGGGATCACGCCCGAAGCCCATCAGCCCGAACAACAACTCCGGGGAGTCACGCTGGGACAGATCGGCGAACTCGGCGATGACCACCTCCTCGATCTGCCTCTGTATCGAGGTCAGAACCGAGTGGGACGGCCTCGGAGATGAACCCCGGGCTGCTGCCGGTGCTGTGGATAGAGGTGTTGCCCCGCCGGCAGGCGTCGTCGATGCGCTGCCGGGTGGGGGCATCCATGCTGCCGGGTGGTGGAATTCGCCCCGGGTGGTCACGACGTTTACCCCCGACTCGAGGAGGCGGCACAGGTTGTCGATCTCGCACTGGCGGGGCATGTACAGGACGCAGTCGGCACCGAGGGCGACGATCTGTTCGAGGTCGTCGGTAGCGACCACCCCGGTCGTCGGAAGTCCGCACAGCTCGCCGGCGTCCCGACCGACCTTGTCGGGGGCGTAGACGTAGAGCCCGGCCAACGACAGGGTGGGGTGTTCGACCACGGCACGAAGGGACCGTGCCCCAATGTTGCCGGTGGCCCACTGAACCACCCTGTACGGCTCCACGCTGTGCGGCCCGGTCATGACTTCACCTCTGGGTCCCTTCCCGGTTCACGAAGTCGGGTCGGCTTGGCCGGCCAACCCCGCCTTGTAGAGGACGTTGGCTGCCAGCCGCATGTGGGCGGCATCCACCAGCTTGCCGTGGCGGCCGATGGCGCCGACGCCCTCGGCCTCCGAGGTGCGGTAGGCCTCGATGGACTGACGGGCGTCCTCGACCTCGTCTGGCGTGGGGGCGAACACCTCGTTGGCGATCGGGATCTGGTCGGGATGGATGGCCCATTTGCCGTCGAAGCCCAACAGGCTGGCGTACACCGCCGATCGGCGAAATCCCTCGGGGTCCTGGTAGGCCGGATGCGGCGCGTCGATGGCGTCGATGCCGGCCGCCCTGGCCGCCGCCAGTATCTGGACGCGGGCGAAATGCCAGAAGTCGCCCGGGTAGGCGCTCACCGGGTCGAAATTGCCGTCGACCCGGGCCCGCAGCGAGGCCGACAGATCACCAGCCCCGAAGATGATCGCCTCGAGCCGGTTGCTGGCGCCGGCGATGGCCGCCGCGTTGGTCAGACCTTCCGCCTCCTCGATCAACACCTCGAGCCCGATGCGCTTGGTCAGTCCCAGCTTGGACTCGAGCTGGGTGAGGAGGACATCGACCCACCAGACATCGCGGGCCGATCGCGCTTTGGGGACGATGAGGACGTCCAGCGCCTCCCGTGCACCGGTGACCACCTCGATGATGTCCCCGTAACACCACGGCGTCTCCAGCCCGTTGACCCTGACGGCCCGGACTGTCCGTCCCCAGTCGCAACCGGTGAGCGCGGCGACCGCTGTCCCCCGCGCCCCCTCCTTGGCCACCGGGGCACAGGCGTCCTCGAGATCGAGGAAGACGAGATCGGCATCGGAGCCGGCGGCCTTCTCGCACATCCGCTCGCTGCTGGCCGGCGTGGCCAGCTCCGAGCGTCGGGCTCGGGGTCCCCGCATGGGTGCCTCCATGGACATGGCGGTCAAATGATGCCGGCGGCCCGCAGGGCTGCGAGTCGCTCCGGACCGACGTCGAGCAGATCACCATAGACGGCGTCGTTGTCGGCGCCCAGGGCTCGCCCCAGATGGGTGATCCGAGCCGGGGTCTCGGTCAGGACGGCCACCGGCGCCTGCACGGTCATCGGGCCGAGGTCGGGATCGTCCACCCGGACGAAAGTCCCCCTGGCCCGCAGGTGGTCGTCGGCCATCAATTGCTGAGCATCGTAAACGGGTGCGGCGGCCACCGAGGCCGCCTCGAAGACGGCCATGGCCTGGGCCAGAGTGCGATCACGAACCCAGTCGGCCACCAGCCCGTCCACCTCGCCCGCCCGCACCTGTCGGGGGAGCGGGTCGACGTAGTCGGGGTCATCGGCCAGGTCCGGGCGATCGATGGCCCGATAGAGCCTGACCACAATGTTGGGGGAGGCACTGGAGAGGGCCAGCCACTTGTCGTCGGCGGTCCGGTAGGCGTTACGCGGTGCGCTGGCGTCGATGCGGTTGCCCGCCCGACCGGTGACCTTCCCCAGTTGGTCGTAGGCCAGGGTGGCGGACTCGATGAGACGGGCCAAAGGCTCGATGAGGTTCACGTCCACCAACTGCCCCCCTCCGCCGTGCACGTCGCGGTGGTAGAGGGCCATCATGACGGCGTAGGTGGCGGCCAGGGCGGCCACGCCGTCGGCCAGCATGAACGGAGGCAGGGTCGGAGGACCCTCCGGCTGGCCGGTCAGGTGGGCAAAACCGCTCATGGCCTCGGCCAGGGTCCCGAACCCGGGCCGGTCGCTCTTGGGCCCTCCCCGCCCGTAGCCGCTCACGTGGAGCATGACGATGTCCGGATGGCGATCGTGCACCGACTCGTAGTCGATCCCCCAGCGGCCCAGCGCACTGGGCCGGTTGTTGACGATGAGCACGTCGCTCTGGGCGAGGAGATCGTGGAAGAGCCCCTGACCGTCAGCGTGTCGGAGATCGAGAGTGACACAACGCTTGTTGCGGCTCATGCTCTTCCACACCAGCCCCATCCCGTCCTTGCGGTCGCCCCAGGTGCGGAGAGGATCACCGGCCCCCGGTTGTTCCACCTTGATGACGTCGGCGCCGAACTCACCCATTGCCGTAGCCACCAGAGGGCCGGCGGCCAGTGTGGCCGCGTCCACCACCCGTATCCCCTCGAGTGGCACCGGGGTTTCAGGCACTGTGCACCGAAGCCGGACGGGCCAGCCCGAGCGTGTCGCGCAGGGTCCCACCGGTGTAGCGGTCACGGAACACCCCGCGTCGTTGGAGCTCAGGGACGACCAGCCGGACGACGTCCTCGTAGGCCCCCGGGCAGTGGGTGGCCGCCACCACGAAACCGTCGCAGGCCCGGGCCTCGACCCACTCCTCCATCTGGTCGGCCACCTCCGGTCCCGTGCCCACGAACCGGGGGCCTTGGAGCAGCGTGGCCCGATGCCCGGCCAGGTCGGCCAGGGTCACCGTGTCCCCACCGATGTGCTTCTTGAGGTTCTGTACCAGCCCCCGGATTCCCGACACGGAACCGATCAGCTCGTCGGTGATGGGTGCGTCGATGGCCAACCCCGAGAAGTCGTAGTTCATCAGCTCCGACAGCAGGACCAAGGATGCTTGTGGATCGACCAGCGAGTTGAGGAACAGATCCTCCCTTTCGACGGCGTGAGCGTGGGACTCGCCGACGACGGTGTAGACCATCGGCAGCATCTTGACCAACTCGGGGTCACGCCCGACGGCGGCGATCGACTCCTTCTGGTTCTTGTAGTGCGAGAGGGCGATCTCCATGTCGGGATCGCCGGTGAAGATGAGCTCCGCCCAACGGGCCGCGAACTCCTGTCCCCGACCCGACGATCCGGCCTGGAGGAGAACCGGTCGGCCCTGGGGCGACCTCGGCACGGTGAGCGGTCCGCGGGCACTGAACCACTTTCCTCGGTGACCGAGTTCGTGGACCCTGTCGGGATCGGCGAAGATGCCGCTGTCACGGTCGAGGACGAGGGTGTCGTCCTCCCAGGTGTCCCACAGACCGGTGGCCACCTCGAGGAACTCGTCGGCCCGGTCGTAGCGGGCATCGTGGGCCAGGTGTTCTTCGAACCCGTAGTTCTGGGCCTCGCTGTCGTTGACCGAGGTCACGATGTTCCACGCCGCCCGGCCGCCGGACAGGTGGTCGAGGGTGGCGAAGGTGCGGGCCACGTGGAAAGGCGAGTAGTAGGTGGTCGAATAGGTGGCGCCAAGGCCGATCCGATCCGTCGCCCCCGCCACCACGCCGAGGACGACGCTCAGGTCCAACTTGACCGGACGGGCCCCGAGGCGGACGGCGTCGCCGACCGATCCGCCGTAGATCCCGGGCATGGCCAGGCGGTCGTCGAAGAACATCATGTCGAAGCAACCCTCTTCGAGCGTCCGACCGAGCTTGGCGTAGTACCCGGCGGTCAGGAATCCGTGCTCGGTGGCCGGGTGACGCCACGATCCGGCGTAGACCGTTGTGCTTCCAGCCTGCATGAATCCCACCAACGACATCTGCCGTTTGTCCATGGCGGCCCACCGCTCCTCTTCATCGGTCTTTTTAAACGCTGGCCCAACCCTCTGGATAAAATGTAATATCTGATATGCCACATATCAAATCGATCGGAAGCACCGTGCGTGCCCGCGCGGCCGGCGAGCTTCGTGACCGGATCCTCACCGGACAGCTCCGGGCCGGCTCGCGCATCGACCTCGACGAGATCACCCGGGAGTTCGGGACCAGCCGTACGCCCGTGCGCGAAGCCCTCCTCGAGCTCTCCTACGAGGGACTGGTCTCGGTTACGCCCCGCAGCGGGATCACCGTGGTCGGCATCACCCCGGAGGACGCCGTCGATAATTTCGCAGTGCTGGCCACGCTGGCCGGCAAGGCCGCCGAATGGGCCACCGCCCGCATCACGCCGTCGGGACGGGACGAACTGCACCATCTGGCCGACGCCGTTGTCCATGCCGATGACGTGGTGGCCGCCAATTGGAGTTTCCACCGAGCTCTCAACCGGGCGTCGGGATCGCCGCGCCTGCTGACCTACCTGCGCCAGGCCGTCCGGGCCGTACCCACCAGCTATTTCGAGCTGTTCCCCGAACGTGTCCGTCGCAGCCAGGACGATCACGCCCTTCTGCTCGACGCTATCGACCGTGGCGATGCCGACGCGGCGCGGGTCCTCAACGAATCCCATGTCCTGGACGCCGGTGCTGCCCTCGGCGACTGGCTGCGGGCCCGGCTCCCGAACGGGGAACTGGCCTCCGCCGGCGCCTGACCCAGCGGCCAAGCGGTCGGCACCGGCAACGCCGGGTGTGGATGGTCAACCGGATGAATCAGGCAGCTGGAGCGCCACCACCGCGGGAGGGTGTGCGCCGCCCACCGGCACGACGATCAGGTTGCCCGAGATCGACATCCACCCGTTGACCGCACCGGGAAGCGCATGGTCCCAGACGATCTTTCCGGTCGCCCGATCGAGAGCCACCATTGTCCCCTGATAGGTGGCCGTCAACACAAGGTCGTTGACGACGGTCACCCCACCGGTGGGATCGCCGGGGACCTTGGTGTCCCACAGCAGCCTTCCATCGGATGCGTTGATGGCAACCACGTCGCCGGGAGACGTCCCCAGCTTCCCACCGAAGTAGGCGGTCTTGTCCGGATACAGGATGTCCGGGGCGTTCAACGTGGCCGCGTACACCGTTCCATCGGCCGACGCCGGGGGGGTGAGGACTCCTCCGTAGGTGCCGGGGAGAACCTGGGTGGGACCGTCGAGAGCGCGCCGTTCGCCATTGTGGTGAACACCCACGGCGATCTTCCACAGGAGCCGACCGGAATCGGGGGCGAAACCGAACACAACGCCGCTCTTTCCCGCACCGACGATGACCTGATGTGGTGTTGTTCCCGTCACGTCGACGATCATTGTGTTGATGAAATCGCGATCAAAGATGTCGTGCGAAGTGGCCTGGTGGTACCAGTCCAGGTGCCCCGTCTCGAGGTTGAGGGCCAGCGTGGAGTCGGTGTAGAGATTGGGACCCGGTCGGCTGGATCCGTTGGGATACTGAGACGTGCCCGGGAAAGGTGCCGGATTGGCTATTCCCCAATAGATGCGATTGGCGGCGACGTCGATCGACGGTGGATACCACGCACCGCCACCCGAGTTGACGGCTGGATCTCCCCAGAGGTTCGGCGAGTCCACCGTGTCGAACGACCAGTCGGTGGCACCGGTCGTCGCATCGAGGGCAAACAACCACCCTCGGGAACCACCCAGGTAGATGCCACCGACGCCGACCGGCACCGTTGCCACCAGCACACGTCCTTCCGCCACGGTGGGCTGAATGTCCACGCCTTCGCCCGCTGTGGTGGTGAGACGTCGAGACCACTCCAAGGCTCCATCCTTGGCGTTGAGGGCGTCCACCCCGTCCGAGGTGGCGGCAAAGACCATGCCCCAGCCCACGGCGACGCCGTCCGGGCCGATGGAAAATCCGACGGGTGCGCTCCTCCACACCACAGAGCCGGTCGAGCGGTCGACGGCCACCACGTCTCCCAGGTTGTCCTCGACGTAGATCCGGTTGCCGATCATGATGGGGGACGTGGTCAGCGGTCCCTTCATGGACACCGTCCATGACGTCCTCAGATGTGAGACCGACGCCACGTCGATCGGCGAGGCGCCGGCGTCCCGGGTGTTGTCGTAGTCGTGGTTGGGAAGGGGCCATTGCCCGATGCCGGCCGACAGTACTTGGGAGGGAGCTCCGGTAAAGGAATCGTTTGCCGCCATTGTCGGCACGGCGGCCTTCGTCATCGACGAGCAGGCGGTGACCAGAACGGCAACGGCTAGCACCAGGAATGACGGTGCCAACCGCTGCGGCCATCTCACCGGGGCATCGTAGACCTACTTCTCAGAAAAAACAGGACCCACCTCGTGCTCATGGCCAGCGCGCTCAGGCTCCGGCGGCGGCCACGGCTCTTCGGGCCCGGACCCGGTACCCTTCGAGCTTTTCGTCGGCGGTCCGCACTCGCGTGCTACGAGACATGACCGATACGTCGTGGCCGACCGCCCGGGCTCTGAGCGCGCCCACCGTGGCGTCCTTGGGCGACAGATGGCCGAAGGGGTCGAACGAGTACCAGCGCATGGCATTCTCGTGACTCATCTTCCGAATCTGGTCCGCGGGCACAGCATTCTTGGTGAACTCGGCCATCAACTCCTCGGGAGCCTCGGGCCACATCGAATCGCTGTGCGGATAGTCGGCTTCCCAGGCCATGTTGTCGATACCGATGCGCTCACGGAGCACGATTCCCACCGGATCGCTGATGAAGCAGGTCAGGAAATGCTGGCGGAAGACCTCGCTCGGGAGGCGTCCCCCGAAGTCCTGGAGGGTCCATGCGTGGTGCATCTCGAATGTCCGGTCGACCCTTTCCAGGAAGTAGGGAACCCATCCGGTGCCCCCTTCGGACAGGGCCACCCGAAGTTCGGGGAAGTTCTTCAGCACCCGCGACCACAGGAGATCCGCCGCCGCCGACTGGATGTTCATGGGCTGCAGGGTGATCATCACATCGGGGGGCGAGTCGACGGCCGGGATGGAGAGCCGCCCCGAAGATCCGAGGTGGATGGAGAGAACAGTTCCCGTGTCGCAACAGGCCCGCCACACAGGGTCCCAGTACTCGTCGTGGAAGCTCGGGTAGCCGAGGGCGGCCGGGTTTTCGGTGAAGCTGAGCGAATGACAACCCTTGCCCGCCACCCGCCGGATCTCGTCAGCCGTGAGCTCGGCATCCCATATGACAGGGACAGCCATCGGGATGAACCGTTCGGGATAGGCCCCACACCACTCGTCGATGTGCCAGTCGTTGTAGGCACGGACCAGGGCCAGAGAAAGATCGGGGTCGTCGCTGGCGAAGACCCGGGCAGTGAAGGTCGGGAACGAGGGGAAGTTCATGGAGGCCAGCACACCGCCGGCGTCCATGTCCTTGACCCGCTCGTGCACGTCGTAACAGCCCGGCCGTACCTCGTCGAGGCTCTGGGGCTCGAGGCCGTACTCCTCCCGGGGTCGCCCGGCCACGGCGTTGAGGGCGGCCGTCTCCATCACCACCTTGCCGAAGACCCAGACGTCCGACCCCTCCTGGTTGCGAACGAGCTTGGGCGCCCGGTCCTGGTATTTCGGAGCGAGATGGTTCACGAAGAGATCGGGCGGCTCGATGATGTGATCATCGACGCTGATCAGAATGAGGTCATCGGTCTCGTTCATGGGGCTCCCTCCCGAGAATGCCCCTCTCCGGAGCACGCAATTACCCTATATCAGCGCTGACTTAGCAGCCATCGGCGCCAGAGGTGTGGGCGCGCCCAAGGCGGCCGAGACGGACCGACTCGCTCCCTCCGCCGTGACGATACCGCTGTCCAACACGCTTTCCACTGCGGGTGGGGTGCGTACCATCCAACCGGAACGGCACAATCATCCGAACAGAACGCCATGGCACCAAAGTGGGCGCCAAGCTATAGTCGCGCCATATACAGGCGGTGTGACCGACGTACTTGCTCGGAGCAAGGGGGAATTAGTGACAGACCCAGTTCGCACCGTGATCCCGCTTGCCGGCGGAGGCGGTGTGCGCGGTCCCCTCGGGGCTGTATCCGGGCTCCGATTGGCCGGAGCACCGCTAGCCGCCTGCCCGGGCTACCGGTTCGAGCGGGGCGGTCGTCTTCGGCTACCGGCATCGGTGGTGGCGCTCTCGACGGGGCGCTGAAGGTAACGGCTGATGCTGCAGTACATATTGGCCGGACTGGCACTGGGCTCGATCTATGCCGTCGCCTCGGCCGGACTGGTCGTCACCTTCGTATCGACCGGCGTCCTCAACTTCGCCTTCGGCTCCATGGCCTTTGTGGTTGCCCGTTTCTATTACTGGCTCAACACCCAACACGGATGGACCACCACCAACGCAGGACTCGTGTCGCTGCTGGTCATGGCCCCCCTATTCGGGGTGTTCCTCTACGCCGTGCTTTTCCGGTTCATCCGCGACAAGTCCACCCTGGTAAAGATCGTGGTCACCATCGGGCTGTCGGTGGCCCTCCCCCCGGTGGCCGATCTCATCTTCGGCTCCCAGACGATCGCCACCGCACCGGGGCTGGCCCTCAGCTCAGACCAGCCGTTCCACTTCCTCGGAGCACCGGTGACCACCGATCAGGTCATCACCTACGGGTTCGTGCTGTTCATCGTGCTGGTTGGCACCCTCATCCTCCGGTTCACCCGGGTGGGCCTCTACGTCCGGGCCAGTGTCGACTCCGAGTCGATGACCTCGCTGTCGGGCACCAACCCGGGACGGATAGCGGTCGGCGTCTGGTCGGTGAGCGCCATGCTGGCCGGGCTGGCCGGCATCCTGGTGGCGCCGACCAACGGATTGACGACGATCGGGATGGCGACGCTGATGGCGGCCGCCTTCGCCGCGGTGGTAGCGGCGCGGCTGCGCTCGCTGGTGGGTGCGGTTGTGATTTCGCTGGCCATGGGGGTGGTCACCGACGTCGTCCAGGAGTACCTGCCGCCGTCCAGTTCGTTTACCGCCGCCATCATCCCGAGCATCCCCTTCGCCTTCATCCTGGTCTTCCTCGTCATCTATCTCTTGCGATCGGGGAACGTGGCCGACGAAGCCCAGAGCGGTGGCCCGCTGGACCAGGCCATACGCCCGGCCGACCACGATGCACCGCTACCTGTGCCTTTGGCCGCCGATGTTTCCTCCAGTCGCGTCTCGGCCGCCCTCTCGTTCCTTCCCCTGGCCGTGGTGGCTGCCGTCCCGCTGATCTTCAACGGCTCGCCCTACTGGTTGGGGCTGGTGGCCGGGGGGATGTGCTACGCCATCGCCTTCCTTTCTTTCACGGTGGTGACCGGTGAGGGCGGGATGCTGTGGCTGTCCCAGGTCATCTTCGCCGGCGGCGGCGCCATCGCCACCGCCCAATTCGTGACGTTGTGGCACCTCCCCGTGCTGTTCGCCGTTCTCCTCGGCGGGATCACCATGGCCATCGCCGGAGCCATCATCGGCCTGCTGACCATCCGGCTCGGCGACCTCTACGTGGCCCTGGTCACGCTCTCCTTCGGGCTCCTGGTCGAGACGCTCATCTTCACCTTGAACCCCTTCAGCCAGGGGGGCCTGGGGGTGACCCTCAATCGGCCGGACTTTGCCGGGGGCGACCTTGCCTTCTCGTACCTGGCGCTGGTCGTCTTCCTCATCTTCGCCGCCCTCCTGGTCAACCTGCGCCGTTCCACAAGCGGGCTCGCCCTCCGGGCCGTACGGGACAGCGAGGCCGCATCGCGGACCCTCGGTGTGAGCGTCGTCCAGGTCAAGGTCATCGTCGGTTCGCTCGGTGCTTTCGTCGCCGGGGTGGGCGGGGCCTTCCTGGCCATGGACGTGGGCGTGGCCCAGCCGTCCTCGTTCGAGACGTTCGCCGGCCTGGTCTGGCTGGCCGTGGTGGTCACGCTGGGGGTCCGGTCCATCGCCGGCGCCGCCATCGCCGGGCTGGCCTTCGCTCTGCTGCCCGGCGTCTTCCAGACCTATGTGCCCGTCCGGTGGGCGGAAGTGCCGGCCATCCTCTTCGGACTGGGAGCTATCTCGGTGGCCAGGGATCCCGACGGGGTGGTCGTCAAGACCGGACGCCAGCTCCGGCAGCTGATCACCCTGCTGTGGACGGCCCCGCACCGTCGCGCCGAGGCGGTAGCCACCGCGTCCTCTAGCACCGCCTCCTCTAGCACCGCCTCCTCGGCCACGGCGTCGTCGGCCACCGCGTCGTCGGCCACCGCCTCCTCCGTCCCCGGAATGGGATCATGAGCGTCGGCCACGAACCGCTCCCGCCCCGTCTCTCCTGCAGCGGGGTGACGGTTCGGTTCGGGGGACTGGTGGCCGTCGACGACGTCACCGTCGCCGTTCCCCAACGACAGCTGGTGGGTCTGGTCGGCCCGAACGGCGCTGGCAAGAGCACCTTGTTCGGTGTCCTTTCCGGCTTGATCCGACCGTCACAGGGCACCGTCCTCCTGGATGGCGACGACGTCACCAACGCCTCGCCCCAGGTACGGGCCGAGCGCGGCCTGGCCCGCACCTTCCAACACCCGGAGATCTTCGGTGGCCTCACGGTCCGCCAACATTTGGTCCTGGCCCACCGCACGCGTACGGCCAAGCGCAGGATCTGGTCCGACCTGTTCACCCTCGGAAGCCTCCGGCCGGTTGATCCCGTCGAAAAGGCACTGGTAGACGAGTTGATCGACTCATTGGGGCTGGGCCCGGTGGCCAATCGACTGGCGGTCGGCCTACCTCTCGGGGTCTCCCGGCGGGTCGAGCTCGGTCGTGCATTGGCCACCTCACCCACGGTCCTGCTGCTCGACGAACCCTCCTCCGGACTCGACTCGACCGAAACAGACGAGTTCGAGAGCACGCTCCGTCGTATCGCCAACGACCACGGGGTGTCGGTACTGATCGTCGAACACGACGTCGAGCTGGTCATGCGGCTCTGTCACTCGATCTACGTTCTGGACTTCGGGGTCCTCATCGCCGGAGGCACCCCCGACGAGATCCGCCGGGACCGACGGGTGCAAGCGGCATACCTGGGCGAGGAAATGGACCCGGCAGGCCCCGACGACAGGGCCGACACAGGCCCCGACGACAGGGCCGACCCGGCAGTGACGGTCTCGGGCGACACAGACATGACCGAGCCGGCGGCACCCACTCCGGCCCAAGCCGTGTCCGCTCACGCCGACCAGCCGACACCCTCGACGACGCTCACCGTGGAGGACCTCTGCGTCCACTACGGACAGGCCATAGCCGTGTCCAAGACCTCCTTCACCATCCAACGGGGGCACGCCCTGGCCATCCTCGGCCCCAACGGAGCGGGAAAGAGCAGCCTGGCCCGGGCCATTTCCGGCCTGGTCCCTGCCTCGTCGGGGACCGTGACGTTGAACGGCCGGGACATCACGGCCGACCCACCGCACCGGGTCCGCCGGGCGGGCGTGGTCCACCTGCCCGAGGGACGGGGGGTATTCCGCAGGCTCACCGTCATCGACAACTTGCGCATGGCCACGGTGGGGCTGCGCGGTCGACAAGCCCGGCACGACGCCATCGAACAGGCCTTCGAGTTCTTCCCCAGCCTGGCCGCCCGGCGGAAACTCCCGGCCCGGAACCTGTCCGGCGGCGAGCAGCAGATGCTCTCGTTGGCCCGGGCCCTGGTCACCTCTCCCACCCTTCTCATCGCTGACGAGCTCTCCCTCGGCCTGGCCCCCCTCCTCGTCGACGCGGTATTCGAAGGACTGGCCCGGTCCCGGGAGACCGGTGTGACCCTGCTCATCATCGAGCAGTACGTCCACCGGGCCCTGCAGTTCGCCGACGAGTGCCTCGTCCTCCAACGCGGTGTCGGTGGCGTGGCACGGCCCGGCCGACGGAACGGGAGAGGACCTGCTTCGCCACTACCTCGGTGATTCGATGACGGCGGTTCCATGAAAGGAGTTGAGGTACCGGCGTCCCGGTGGGCCGGGTCCGCCCGATACCGCCGGCACGCAACCGGCGACCCCTATGGCCCACATTTCGTAAAAACGGCGTTGCCTGTCAACGCACGACCAGGAAGAGAGACCATGCCCCAACGCAAGACCAAGCTCCTCGCAGCCGGACTGACGTGCGTCGTCCTGCTCATCTTTGCCGGATGCAGTAGCAGCACCACGACAGCCACCACCACCACGGCAGCCACAACGGGCAGCACGGCCAGTGGCGGGAGCGGAAAGACGTTCACCATCGGGATCCTGACGGACGCATCCGGACCCGGGGCCTCCGAATCGGCCACTTCGGTCTTGGGGGCCAAGGCGGGGATCGGGGTGGCGGCCACCATGGGGTACAAGATCAAGTACGTCGTGGCCGACACAGCCACGAGTACGACAGGGGCATTGTCCGGCGCCCAGCAACTGGTCGAGCAGGACCACGTGTTCGGGGTCATCGCCGCCTCCGCCCTGTTCTTCTCAGCGGCGCCGTACCTCACGTCCAACCACATTCCGGTGGTCGGGGGGGCCTACGACAGCTCCGAATGGTTGTCGCCCAAGAGCTACAACATGTTTTCGGTCATCGGCAACCAGGACTTCACCAAGGTGTACACCACCACCGGTGTCTTCCTGAAGAGCCAAGGGGTCACCAACCTCGGGTCGATCGGCTACTCGGTGTCACCGAGCTCAGCGGCGGCAGCTCGGGCATCGGCCGTATCGGCTCAAGAACAAGGCATCAAGGTCGGATACCTCAATGACAGCTTCCCGTTCGGGAGCACCAACGTCGGACCGGCGGCGCTGGCCATGAAGAGCGCCGGGGTCGATGCCCTGGTGGCCGACACCGAGCCCAGCACCGTCTTCGCCTTGGCCACCGCCCTCCAGCAGGAAGGTGTCCACCTCAAGGCCACCGTTCTTCCCACCGGAGGTGGCGGCGACCTGATCGCCTCGGGACCGGCGGCCATTCAGGCTGCCCAGGGAGATGACTTCCTCTCCGATTGGGAACCGCCTGAGATGCACACGTCGTCCACCCAAGCCCTGCAGAGTGCGCTGGTAAAGTACGCCGACGTCCACACCGATCCGACCTTTGCCGAGTACATCGGCTACCTGTCCGTCCTCGGTCTGGTCCAGGGGATACAGGGCGCCGGCGCCAACCCGACGCAGAGCTCGGTGATCACCTCCCTGTCCCACATCACCAACTACAACGCCGAGGGTCTGTGGGGCGGCCACCAAACGGTTGACTGGAGCAAGCGGCCCCAAGGGCTGACGGAATGCTTCTGGATGACCAAGCTGTCAGGATCGACCTTTCACCTGATCGCCGGGAACGACCCGGTGTGCGGAACGCAGATCAAGGGCAAGAGCGTCTAGGGGCGAACGGCGGGATCGGCTGACGTGAGCGGCTGACTCATCCATCGGCCCGGAGTTGGCGCTTGAGCACCTTCCCCGACGGGTTCCGGGGCAGAGTGTCCATGAAGGTGATCTCCCGGGGAACCTTGAAGCGGGCCAGCTGGGCACGGCAGTGGGCGAGGAGCACGTCGGTGGTCACCGTGGCCTCCGGCCGGAGGACGACAAAGGCCACCGGCACCTCACCCCACCGGTCGTCGGGACGGCCCACCACGGCCACCTCCAGCACAGCCTCATGCTCGTAGAGCACACGCTCGACCTCGGAGCCGGCGATGTTCTCACCGCCCGACACGACCATGTCCTTGAGGCGGTCGACGATGTAGAGATAGCCGTCCGGGTCGCGGACCCCGATATCGCCGGTGTGGAACCAGCCCCCGGCGAAGGCAGCGGCGGTGGCTTCGGGGTCCCGCCAGTAACCCTTGAAGACCTTGGGGCCCCGTAGGACGATCTCCCCGCTCTCCCCCGCCGACAACGAACTGCCCTGGCCGTCCCAGATGTCGACCTCGAGGTAGAGGCACGGACGTCCCACACTGCCGAGCTTGGTCACGATGCTGGCCCGGTCGAGGAACGTGTCACCGGACACCGTCTCGGTCAAACCGTACGCATCGGCGAACCAGGCCGAGGGGAACACCCGCTGGATGCGCTCGATGAGCGGGATGGGCATCTTCTCCCCGCCGTTGATGACCACCCGCACCGACGACAGATCGCGCCGCTCGATGTCGGGCAGGGCCAACATGGCATTGACCATGGCCGGCGCCAACCACACGGTGGTGACCCGCGACCGTTCCAGCTCGTCGACCACGTCGCCTGCCTCGAACGAACGGTGGATGATGATCGTGGCCCCGGCGGCGATCAGCGACGTGGTGGTGAGGTCGAGGGCGCCCACGTGGTAGAGCGGACCGCAGGCCAGGCCCAGGTCGGTGTGGGCGAAGCCGAATTCGATCACGTGTGCGAGGTTCTTCCAGGCCAGGTTGGCGTGGGTGATCATCACCCCTTTGGGCCGACCGGTCGTGCCCGAGGTGTACATGAGGCGGTGGACGTCATCGGCCGCGGTCGGGGCACGGACTGCCGTTCGGGCGTCGGCCCGGAGACTGTCGAGAGTCGTCCATCCGTCCGCTCGGGCCGGGGAGACAGAGGCCCGTACCAGAGTGGCCTCTATGCCTTCCGTCGCCTCATTGCCCAGGGCGACCAGTGCCTGGTCGCACACCAGGGCGCGGGCTCCGGAGTGCTCGAGTATGTACCGGACCTCGGGGGCGGCCAGCCGCCAGTTGATGGGCATGGCTATAGCCCCGAGGTAGTTGGCGGCGAACACCGTCTCCAGGAACTCCGGGCAGTTGTAGGACAGGATGGCCACAACGTGATCCCGCTCGACGCCGTGGTCGGCCAGACCGCCGGCCAGACGTACCGCCCGCCTGGCCATCTCCCCGTAGGTGGTGGCCTTGCCTTCGAACACCGTGATCGTTTTGTCCGGCGTGCGGGCGGCGTGGTGCTCGAGTACACCGAACCAGTTCACGTCGGCTTGCATGGTCGACGAGGCAGTCATGGGTAGTGCCGCTCCCGGGCGCAGGTGCCGGGCGAGGCCGGCACAGTCCCCACTGCCTTCATCGAGAATCCGCCTCCCTCATGGGTGGCCCGCTAACCTCGCTACCGATGCCACGGACGGGAGGGAGCGCCGACAGTCCGCGTACGGGCAACTGGGAAGCGCGTCGCCAGGTCATCGTCGACGCGTCGGCGCCCGTCTTTGCCCGGCGTGGGTACCACGCCACGGGCATCATGGACCTGTGCGCTGCCAATGACCTCGGCAAAGGCGCGCTCTATCACTACATAGGGTCCAAAGAGGAGCTTCTCGCCGCCATCCACGACCGGGTGATGGACGAAGTGATGCTGGGGGCCGATCGTGTCGCCGAGGCGGGCGGTTCACCGTCACAGCAGTTGTCCATGTTGGGCGAGGAACTGCTCGACGTGATTCACAACTACCCCGACCATGTCTGGGTCTTCCTGCACGAGTTCCCGGCGCTGACCGGCGAGCGCGCCGCCGAATTCCGCGAGCGGCGGCGCCAGTACGAGCGACGGGTCGAGACGGTCCTGCAGGCCGGCGTGGACTCGGGCGAGTTCCGGGTTCTGCAGCCGAGGCTGACGGCGATGGCCTGGCTCGGTATGCACAACTACACATACCTGTGGCTGAAGAAGGGTGGGCAGCTGTCGGCGCGGGATGTGGCCAAGCCGTTTGCCGACATCTTCATGCAGGGGATCGTCAATCCAACCGCCGGAGAACACACGTAGCACTCACGGCGCCGCGTACCCACCGTCGACCACCATGGCCGACCCGGTCGTCCAACGCGAGCTGTCACCGGCCAGATATGTGTACGCACCTACCAGATCGGCGGCTGATCCGAGCCCGAGCGGATGACGCAGAGCGACGGCATCGAGGGCGTCGGGAGGGAGGTCATCGTGGATGGCCGATCGGAACGTCCCCGGGCAAACGCAGTTGACGCGGATTCCGTCGCGGGCGTATTCGACGGCAGCCACCTTGGCCAGTTGGATCACCGCCGCCTTGGTGACGCAATAGGGAGCCGCATGGGACCAGGCCGTCAGGCCGGAGACGGATGCGGTGAGGATGATCGAGCCCGACTGCTGGGGCCGCATGACGGCCACCGCCGCCCGGATGCCGTTGACAGCACCGAGGAGGTTGATCCGGAAGGCACGCTCCCATTCCTCGGTGGCCAGATTGTGGATGCGTCCGTTGGTCGAGAGCACCCCGGCGTTGCTGATCAGAACGTCGAGTCGGCCGAAGCGCTCGACCGCCAGGGCGACCACCGATTCGACCTCGGCCAACTCGCTCACGTCGGCCAGGGCCGTCTCCACCGACCCCTCGGCACCAGTGAGACCGGCGACGGTCGCCTCCAGCGACGGTGCGCTGACATCGCTGAGCACAAGGTCGGTGGCGGGCTCGCCGGCCAGCTGTTGGGCAATGGCCGCGCCCAGCGCACCACCCGCTCCGGTGATCACCACCACCCGCCTCCCGGCTTTCATACCAGCAGGTATCCGCCGTCGACGTTGACCACGGTCCCGGTGACGAAGGCCGAGGCGTCCGAAGCCAGGAACCGGTAAGCACCGGCCAGGTCGGGGGACGCTCCCCATCGCCTCTGAGCCGTGTGCCCGGTAATGGCGGCCGAAAGGTCGGGGTCACTCTTCCAGCCGTCGGCCAGGGGCGAATCGAACCATCCCGGGGCCACGACATTCACGGTGATCCCGGACGGGGCCAGATCCAAAGCCAGGCCTTTGGCCACACCCACCAATCCGGCTTTCGATGCGCTGTAGGCGGCCAGTCCCTTGCGCGGCCGCTCCCCCAGTACCGAACCGGTAAAGATCACTCGCCCGCCCGGGTCCATCACCCGGGCTGCGGCCCGGGCCCCTAGGAACGCACCGGTGAGGTTGACCTCGAGGATCTGCCGCCACACGGCGGCATGGGTCTGGCGCGGGCCGGCCACCACCGGCGAGATGCCGGCGTTGCAGATCCACACGTCGACGCCCCCCCATTCGGTCACCGTTCCGTCGGCAACGGACTCGTTGAAGTCTTCGTCGGTGACGTCGCCGCTGAAGGCCAGGGAGGGACCGGGCAGGGCCTCGGCGACTGCCTTCAAGTCCCTCTCCGTGCGGGCCACCAGCGCCACTGATGCTCCTGCGTCCGAGAATGCGTGGGCCAACAGGGCTCCGAGGCCCCGGCTGGCGCCGGTGATCACCACCCGCTTTCCCGCCACCGCACCCGGATCGGGGAAGGACTCAGGGATCTCGATTCCTGGGATCATCGCTCTTCCCTCGTTGTACCGACCGATCAGTATGATACACAGGTTGTGACCTTCGACCCCTCTGCGCCATCGGCTCTCTCGACGGCCGATCTGGTCGAGATGCACCGCCGGATGCTGGTCATCCGCTACTTCGAGGAGCGGGTGGCCGTCCTCTACCGGGACGGCGACGTTCCCGGCTTCGTCCACCTCTCGATCGGCCAGGAGGCGACGGCGGTGGGCGCCTGTTGGCCCCTGCGACCGACTGACGTCATCACCTCGACCCACCGTGGGCACGGGCACTGCCTGGCCAAGGGATTGGACCCGCTCGGGATGTTCGCCGAGCTGATGGCCAAGGATCAGGGGACCAACCGGGGTCGTGGAGGATCGATGCACATTGCCGACCCGAAGCTCGGCATTTTCGGCGCCAACGGGATCGTCGCAGCGGGACTGCCGATCGCCGTGGGGGCAGCCACCGCCGCCCAGCTCCGGGCGGACGGGAGCGTAGCGGTGGCCTTCTTCGGCGACGGTGCGTCAGCCCAGGGCGCCTTCCACGAAGCACTCAATCTGGCGGCCGTGTGGCATCTGCCCATGGTCTTTTTCTGCGAGAACAACGGCTACGCCGAGTTCTCACCGGCCACCACCCAGCACGGGGCGTCGCTCGAGCAACGGGCCGCCGGCTACGGCCTCCACTACGTTGCCGTGGACGGAAATGATGTCGTAGCCACCGCCTCCACCATGGAAGACGTAGTGCTGGCCGCTCGGGCCGGACGTCCGGCCATCGTGGAGGCCGCCACTTACCGTTGGCACGGCCATTACGAAGGGGACCCGCAGCGCTACCGATCAGCCGAGGAAGTGCAGGCCTGGGAGGAACGCGACCCGATCCTGGCCCACGAGAGGCGGCTGGGGGCCGCCGGCGTCGGGAACGACGAGATCAAAGTCCTCCAATCGTCGGTGGCCACCGAGTTGGATGAAGCCATCGAGGCGGCGCGCCGGCTGGCCAGCCCGACGGCGGCCACGCTGACCGACTATGTCGTACGGGCCAGACCGGCCCGCGCCGAACCCCCGCCTCCGCCCCACGATGCACCGGCGTTCCGCACCATGGACGCCGTCCGTTCGGCACTCGAGGCCGAGCTGGCCGGCGATGACCGGGTGTTCGTGGCCGGCATCGACGTGGGTGCGGGAGGCAATGTCTTCGGGCTGACCCGAGGTCTGGCCGACCAGTTCGGGGACCGGGTACGCGATACCCCGATCTCCGAGACGGCCATCATCGGCCTCGGCGTTGGTGCGTCCATGGCCGGGATGCGCCCCGTGGTCGAGATGATGTACCTCGACTTCCTCGGCGTCTGCTTCGACCAGCTGCTCAACCAGGCGGCCAAGCTGCCCTTCATGACCGGCGGCAGCGCGGAGATGGCGCTCACCGTACGCACCCAGTTCGGCGCCGGGCGATCATCGGGAAGCCAGCACTCGCAGAGCCTCGAAGCGCTACTGGCCCACATCCCCGGGTTGACCGTCATCATGCCCTCGACCCCGGCCGATACCTACGGCCTCCTCCGCGCCGCCATCCAGGATCCGAATCCGGTGGTCTTCATCGAGAACCGGCTGCTCTACGGCATGAAGGGTCCGCAACCGCCATCCGATTTCATCCTGCCGATCGGAAAGTCGGCGGTGGTCCGCCCCGGAACCGACGTGACCGTCGTGTCGATGTCACGGATGGTCCACGAGGCGACAGCCGCCGCCGAGCAGGTGGCCGACGAGGGCATCTCGGTCGAGGTCATCGATCTGAGAACCGTGGCTCCCCTCGACGTTGCCCCCATCCTCGACTCGGTGCACAAGACGAACCGGCTGCTCGTCGCCCACGAGGCCGTGGTCCCTTTCGGCATCGGTGCGGAGATCGCCGCCACTGTGGCCCGTGAGGGATTCTGGGACCTCGATGCACCCATCGAGCGGATCGGTGCGGCACCCACCCCGCCTCCCTATGCCCCCGACCTCGAGCGGGCCTGGCTCCCCAACGGTCACGATATCGCCGACGCCGTCCGCCGCCTGGTGGCCGTCTAGCCGAGCAGCCCGTAGGTCAACAACCCAACTGGCGGGCGATGACCATGTGCTGGATCTCGTTGGTCCCCTCTCCGATCTCGAGTACCTTCGAGTCGCAGTAGAAGCGGGCGACCGGTGTCTCGAGCATGTACCCGAGGCCACCGTGGATCTGAACGGCCTCCGAGGCTGCCCAGGCCGCCACCCGGCTGGCTTTGAGCTTGGCCATGGCCGCCTCCTTCTGGAAGGGCTGACCGGAGTCGCGTAGGTAGGCGGCGCGGTAGGTCAGCCACCGTGCCGCCTCGAGCTCGGTGGCGATGTCAGCCAGCTTGAACTGGATGGCCTGGAATTGCGAGATCGGTTGTCCGAATTGCACCCGCTCCCGCGCATAGGCGATGGCCATGTCGAGCACGGCCTGGGTCAGGCTCAGCGACAACGCCGCCACCGAGATGCGCCCGACCTCGAGGGTGCGCAGGAATTGGCCCAGTCCGAGGTCGGGTTGGCCGAGCAGGTGCTCGTCGGGAACCCAGACATCGTCCAGGTACAGCTGGCGGGTATCGAGGCCGCGCCATCCGATGCCTCGCATCTTCGGTCCCATGGTGAAACCGGGAGTGTCCTTCTCGACCACGAAGCTGGCAAATCCGGTCGACGGACCTTCAGTCCCTTCGATGCGGGCCAGCAGCGTCACCCCAAAGGACATATCGGTTCCCGCGTTGGAGATGAACGTCTTGCCGCCGTTGATCAGCCAGCCTCCGTCGTGCCGTTCGGCACGGGTGCGAATGCCGCGTGCATCCGAGCCGGCTTCGGGCTCGGTGAGCCCGAAGGCGCCCAGGACCCGCCCCTCAGCCAGCGGCCGCAACCAACGCTCCCGTTGGGCGTCGTTGCCGAACAGGAGGAGGGGCAGCGAGCCGATGGTGACGTGGGCCTGCCACGCCGCCGCCACCGACTGGTCGGCCAGGCCGATCTGTTCCATGGCGGCGACGAAGCCGACCGTGGACATGCCGATCCCTCCCCACTCCTCGGGGACCAGCATGCCCAGCAGGCCGAGTTGGCCCATCTCACGCAGCAGGTCGGTCGGGCACCGGGCCTCCTCCCAGGCCAGAGGGGCACGAGAGGCGATCTCCCCTTGGGCGAAGTCGCGGCAGAGGTTGACCAGCTCCCGTTCCGGTTCGTCGAGGGAGAGATCCATGGCGGCAGCCTATTGAACCGCTCGGCACAAGCCGGGTGTGATCCGGCCGATCTCCATGGCCGGGCGCCTACGGGGCAGTGGGGTCATCGCCGCCGGGCAACCGGTGGGCCAGGAAGGCGGCCGACCAGGCCATCAGGTCGGTGGGCACGTAGTACCCGCTCTCGTCGTTGATGGTGCCCCAATGCTGGGCGACGTCCTCGATGGTCGGATGCGTCGTGGGATGGACGTACCCATCGGTAGAGGCGATGAAGATACGGGCGAATCGCCCGGCGCCGGCTGCATAGATCTCCCCGCTGACCGGACAGGCCTCGTGGGCCAGGAAGGCCACCATCGGTGCCACCAGCTCGGGCGCCATCTGCATGGCGCCGCCGCTTTCGGACGAGGTGTCCTCCGAGGAGGCTTGGCCGGCCATGCGGGTGAATGCCGCAGGGGCGATGAGGTTGACCTTGATGCCGTGGTCGGCCCCCGCGGTGGTGAGGCTGCGGGTGAGCCCGATGACCCCACCCTTGGCGGTGGCGTAGGACAGGTTCTTCGGTAGTCCGAACAGCCCCGAGGAGGTGGTCATGACGATCCGGCCGTAACCCCGCTTCACCATGTGGGGCCATGCCGCCCTGGTCGTGTTGAAGGAGCCGACCACATGGACGGCGAGGTGCCGGGCCAGGTTGTCGGCGTCGGCCTCGGGGAGGCCCGCCCATCTGATGATGCCGGCGTTGTTGATCAGGATGTCGAGGCCCCCGAACTGCTCGATGGCCACATCGATGAGCGCCTGTGCCCCGTCGACTGTGGCCACGTCGCTGGTATCGGCCAAGGCGGCTCCCCCGGCGGCCACGATGTCTGCGGCGGTGGTGGCGGCCACGTCGGCGTCCGCTCCGGTGCCGTCCATGGACCCGCCCAGGTCGTTGACCACGACGCTGGCGCCCCGGTCGGCCAGCAACTGGGCATAGGACCGACCGATACCCCGCCCGGCGCCGGTAACCACCGCCACCCGGCCCTCGAAGCTGTAGGTGCTCACCACCAACCTGCCCTTCGGTACCCCTCTGTCAGAATGGGACGCGGATGTCCATACAAGCAGTGGGCAGGTGGGGTCCGCCCGCGCCATGGCCTATGGCAACCGCCGCGGACTAGGAGGCGGCGGCGGCCACCGGTGCGTTGTATCCGAGAAGGTCTCCGAGAGTTCCCCCCACCATGGCCGCCCGCTCGTCGGCCGACACCCCGGTGAACAGCTTGTCCATGAGCTCGCGGCTGCCGCGGAACGTCCCTTCGGCGTGCGGGTAGTCGTTTCCCCAGACGATGGTCGACAGACCGGTGATGTGCCGGCAGGCCACCGCCACCGGGTCGTCCTGGAACGAGACGTGGAACTGGCGCCGGACGTACTCGCTGGGCATCAGCGGGTACGGCCACTTCTCGTTGAGCTTGAACAACCGGGCCATGTTGCTCTGCTCGGTCGGGGGCAGGGACTCATCCCAGACACCCAGCCACCAGTCGGGGTCCTGGCCGATCCCGGTGACCCAGCACTTGTCCATGCTGCCGACCAGCGAAGCGAGCCAGTGGGCGTTGAACTCGATGAGGGCGAAGTGCAGGTCGGGGTAGCGCTCGGGTACGCCGCCCCCGATGAGCTGGCAGATGATCTGCTGGGGGACGATGGTGCTGTAGATGGCCTGGGTCACCATCCGCTTGGAAGCCGACTTCTCGGTGACAGGTTGGTTGACCTGGGCGGCGTTCTCCATGACCACCTTGAGGGTGACGGCCTCGGGGTCGTTGACCTTGACCCCGCCCGTCTGGGTGTGGATGAACACGTGCACGCCGTTGGCCTGGGCCGCCGCCCACACCGGGTCGAAGTCCCGCGAGAAGTAGGGCTGGGGCGGCGTGGAGGGCAGCAGGATGGCCCGGAAGCCGGCGGCGGCAACCCGCTCGATTTCGGCCACCGCATCGTCGACATCGGTGAGGGGAATGGGGGCGGTGGGAGCCAGGCGCGAGAAGTAGGGCGAAAACCGCTCCACGATGTAGTCGTTGTACACGCGGGCGTGGGCGATGGACAGCTCATGGTCGTCGGTGTAGAGACCGAAGAGCGACAGGTTCGGGTGCATGACCCCCACGTCGACGCCGTCGGACGCCAGGTCCTCGACGATGACCTCGGGGTCGCCCTCGGGCATCCGTCCCCCGGTCTGGCGGTACCGGGAGATCGTCCACCCCTCGAAGCCCGGTGTGTGCAGGCGCCGGAAGACCCGGGCTCCGCCCTCGACCAGAGGCTCGATCTCGAAGTCGTCCTCCCAGACCCCGCGGTCACGCAGATGCTTGGGCAGCCGGGTGGTGAACAGGTCGGTGGGCTCGAGGATGTGGCCGTCAGCCGATACGACGAGGTGGTTGTGTGCCATGGAGTGACCTTCCTGCGCCGACCCGAGATTCTCGATGAAACGGGAGCCCGCGCACGCGCTACCCTGCGGTTTGAGCCTAGACCAACCGGTCGGTACAGGCAACGCTGACAGCCGGTCGCCGGCTGCTGCGGCCAGAAGGAGAAGAGCTCGTGACCCAGCGGTGGAAACAACGCCCACCCGGCTCGACGTGGGGAGAGTGGGGCGAGGACGACGAGCTCGGCCGCATCAACCTGCTCACCCCCGAGAAGGTGCTCGAGGGGGTGCGTGAGGTCGAAGCCGGCATCAGCTTCTGCCTGAGCCTGCCGCTCGATTACCCCGGCGGTACCGCGCTCAACCAACGCCGGTACCCACCGGTTCTGGCGCCGACCGAGGACATGAAGGGCGCGGCCGACACCTTTTACAACGTACGCATGAGCGAGATGGAGGACTGGGGGGATCCCAAGTACGTGGACGTGTGGGCCGACGACGTGGTGACCCTGTCGCTCCAGTACTCGACCCAGTGGGACTCGCTGGCCCACGTCGGAGCCGAGTTCGACGCCGACGACGACGGGGTCGAGGAGGCCGTCTACTACAACGGGTACCGCGCCGGCGTGGATCTGGTCGGACCCGAGCCCGACGCCGCCGGCGACGGGGGTGGACACCGCTGCTTCGCCCACCATCTCGGCTTGGAGCACATGGCCTACCACGGCGTACAGGGTCGTGGTGTCCTGGTCGACCTGGCCCACCACCTGGGTCACGACTGGCGCGGCGTGGACCTCACCACGCTCCAGGAGATAATGGCGGCCGACGATGTCTCCGTCGAGCCGGGCGACATGCTCCTGTTGCACACCGGGTTCGCCACCGAGATCCTCAATTGGGACCGCCACCCGGATCCGGTGAAGATCCACACCTTGTGCAGCTACCTCGACGCCCGGGACGAGTCGTTGCTGCAGTGGATCAGCGACTCCGGTATCTCCGCGCTAGTGGCTGACAACTACGCCGTCGAGGGCCTACTCGGCCGGGACCGCGACCCGAGCCGACACTCGTTCCTCCCCATCCACCACCTCTGCCTGTTCAGGCTCGGCGTCCCCCTGGGTGAAATGTGGTACCTCCATGAGCTGGCGTCGTGGCTTCGCCAGCACAACCGGAGCCGGTTCCTGCTCACCGCTCCCCCCCTGCGTCTGCCCGGTATCGTGGGTTCTCCCCTGACGCCGGTGGCCACCGTCTGAGTGGCCGGCGCCTGTCCGGCGGGAATCGGCCCTCCCTCATACCGCCGGCGTGGGGTGGGAAGAACGCGACAGTAGGAAGGCCTCGTAGCCGTTCTCTTTGACCCTCCTGATCTCGGTGAGGAGCTTCGGCCGGCCGCCCGAGTTGAGGAGGTACTTGCGGGGCTTTCCGGGAATGTTGGTCCCGAAGAAGTAGCTGGCCTCACTGAAGGGCGACGACCCCGCTCCGCTGTCCACCATCGTGGTCCAGCGTTCCTCGGCCGCAGGGTCCACCTCGATGGTGTCGTAACCCCGGGCCCGCAGGTAGACGAGCGTGTCGATGATGAAGTCCACCTGGTCACCGTTGTAACGGGGGTTGTTGCCCGCCGCAGCATGGGGCCCGCCGGGGAAGAAGAAGTTGGGGAAGCCGGAGGTCTGGATGCCGAGGAACGTCTTGGGACCGTCGGCCCAGTACTCCTCGAGCGCCAGTCCGTGCCGCCCACGGACCCCCAGGCGTGTCAGGGCGCCGGTCCCGAAGTCGAAGCCCGTCGCCCACACAATGATGTCGAACCGGCGTGCGCCGTCCGTCGTCTCGATCCCTCCTTCGGTGATACGCACAATCGGTGTCTGCTTGAGGTCGACCAGTGAGACCTTCGGGTCGTTGTAGGCCTCGTAGTAGGCGGTCACAAACGGCGGTCGCTTTTCGGCGTAGAGGTGGTCCTTGGGAATGAGTCTTTCGGCGGTCTCGGGATTCCTGACGATGCCGCGGATCTTTTCGGCGATGAACTCGCACCACAGAGCGTTGGCGGTGTGGTTCACCGTCAAGTCGGTGTAGTTACTGGTCAACTTCGAAAAGCCCGGGCTGTTCCACATCTCCTCGAAGAAGGCCAAGCGTTCATCGATCGAGTCGTCGAAAGTTTGACGATCGTGTACGGGATGAAGGAATCCGGACGGCGAGGCGTTGAGCGTCTCGCACATCGCCTCGAAACCGGACCTGAGCTCCGCCTGCTCCTGACCAGTGATCGGTCGGTTGTTGAGAGGGGTACACCAGTTGGCCGAGCGTTGGTACACGGTCAGGGCGGCGACCTCCCCGGCCACCGCAGGGATCACCTGGACGCCGCTCGATCCGGTCCCGATGACCGCCACCCGTTTGCCGGCAAAGTCGACGGCCGTGGTCGGCCACCTTCCTGTGTGGTGGGAAACGCCCCGGAAATCGTCACGCCCGGGCACGTCCGGGAAGTACGGGACCGAGAGGATGCCGGTGGCCGCAACCAAGAACCTGGCCCGGTACTCGGTGCCCTCGCTGGTGGTTGCCGTCCACCCCGCGGCCGACTCGTCGTAGACGGCCGAGGTGACCCTGGCGCCGAATCGCATGTGCCGCCGAAGATCGAAACGATCCACCACATGATTGAGGTAGCGCTCGATCTCCGGTTGCTGGGCGAAGTGCTCCTGCCACTCCCAGCCCTCGAAGAGCTCCCTCGAGAACAGGTAGGCATAGGTGTAGCTCTCCGAGTCGAACCGGGCTCCGGGATAGCGGTTCCAGTACCAGGTGCCCCCCACGCCGTCGCCGGCCTCGAGCAGCTGGGACGAGAAGCCGGCCTCGAGGGTGCGGTAGAGCTGGTAGATACCGGTAATTCCGGAGCCGACGATCAGGACATCGACGTCAGCGGTGCTCCGGCCCCGGCTCTGATCCGGTGCGGGTTCAGCGAGTGTCATGAGCCTCCGGGGCGATCGCCGTCAGGGAGCCCATCACGGCCAGCGGCGTGCACATCCTCAGCTCCTGGTGCCGGCGCCAAAACTTGTACCGACCGGTCGAGCGGTGAGTATACACTCTGCCAAACGCACGCCAAAAGGAAAGAGGCATCCCGTGGCGATCGTAGATCGGAGATGGTCGGCACTCCCCGTGCCTTACGCCATGGAGTTCCCGGACCGGGCGCGCAAGGAGCGCTACTTCGACCCGGACTTCTACCAGATGGAGGCCGATCTGCTGTGGCCCAGGGTGTGGCAGATGGCATGCCGGCTCGAGGAGATCCCCCAGCCCGACGATTTCGTCGAGTACCAGATTCTGGACCAATCCATCGTGGTGGTCCGAACCGAGGAGTCGGGGGCCAGGGCCTTCCAGAACACCTGTCGCCATCGGGGCGTGCGGGTGGTCGAGGGCCGGGGGACGTGCGGGAGCGGGTTCATCTGCCCCTTCCACGGGTGGTGCTACGGCCCGGACGGGAGGAACACCTTCGTCACCCAGTCGAAAACGTTCGCCCGGCACAATCTTCAGCCGGAGGACCTCGACCTGACCCCGGTGCGGTGCGACGTGTGGGGCGGGTGCGCGTGGATCAACCTCGACGAAGACTCTCCTCCATTGCGGGAGTGCATCGAACCGTTCGCCTCCATCCTCGACGCCTGGAAGGTCGAATCGCTGCGCACCGAGTGGTGGTACGCCTGCCGTCTCCCAGTCAACTGGAAGCTGGCCGAAGAGGCGTTCATGGAGCAGTACCACGTCATAGAGACCCATCCCCAGCTTGTCATTTCCGGCAGAATGCCACCCCGCAACGGGGAGAGTTTCGACCCACGGGCTTTCGTCGATGCCGAAATCCACTATCTGCGCACGATGAGCGAGGGCATGGCCGGGATGGTGCACGCCAACGATGTACGGGTAGCCGAGAGCCTCCGCGACATCGAGTTGCCGGCGGACCCGAAGTCGGCCATGGCCACATGGAACCGGACGCTCAACGACGAGGTCGTGCGCTGGCACCGGGAAGCCGGCTGTGACATGCCCGATCTCAATGAGCTCGACGCACAGGGGCTCAACCAGCCGATGGGCTACTGCTTTCCGCACTACTTCGTCCTGCCCATGTACAGCAGCGCCTCCTCCTATCGGTTCCGACCGCTGGAACCGGAGGAGACCCTCATGGAGATGTGGTCGTTGACCCGGTTCCCCGAGGGCAGCCAGCCGGAACGGCCCACGCCACCCGATCCCTGGGAGTGCGACGACCCACGCTGGCCACCCATCCCCGCCCAGGACTTCTCCAATCTCCCCCGGCAGCAGCGGGGACTGCATGCCCGGGGGTTCGAGTACATGCGCCTGTCCGAACGGGCCGAGGGGGGTATCGCCAACTTCGAGCGAACCCTCGACGGCTTTTTGGCCGGTCTCCCCTACGAGAGGTTGTTGCCGGCCTTGCGGTCGGTCAACGTGAACCCCCTCGAGAGTCCCGTCGCCGACATCGACCTCTGAGTGGACGGTGACCATGACCAGGCGGTGGTTCCGCACCGGCAGCCAGGACAGGTGAGCACCGACATGTCGTTCGCAGAGATGGCCGAGGGCGTCCGCTTGACCCTCGCCACCTACACCCAAGCCCTGGACGATGGCCGCACCGACGACGTCGTCGCCACCTTCTGTCCGGACGGCGTCTGCGACATACCGGGACTCGGCACCCACAGGGGCCACGACGCACTCCGCCAGGCCTACGGGCAATGGACGCCGGAGCGACCCCAGCGCCACCTCGTTCTCAACACCGTGGTCACAGCCCGCGGCGACCAGGAGGCTACGGCGGTCAGTGACGTCGTCTTCGCCCTGCGGGGCGACGCCGGCTGGACCATCCAGCTGGTGGGCCGCTACCACGATGTCCTCCATCACGACCAAGGCGTCTGGCGATTCCACCATCGTGCCGCCACCTTCGTCACTGGGCCAGCAAACCGAAAGGACCACCATGGATGACTCCTCCGCCGAATTCGCGGCGATCGACTTCTTCCGCGGTAACGAACTGGTTGACGACCCCTACCCCTACTTCGACTGGCTGCGCTCGCAGTGCCCGGTACACCGTGAAACGCAACAGGGCGTGTACATGGTCACCGGGTACGACGAGGCCCGGGCTGTCTACACCGACACCGATACGTTCTCGTCCTGCAATGCGGTCACCGGACCGTTCCCCGGCTTTCCCGTTCCGCTCGATGGTCACGACGACGTGAGTGCACTGATCGACCAACACCGCCATGAGCTTCCCTTCAGCGATCAGATCACGACCATGGACCCACCCAAACACCACGACCACCGCCACCTGGTGATGAGGCAACTCACACCCAAGCGGCTGAAGGAGAACGAGGAGTTCATGTGGCGGATCGCCGACCGTCAGATCGACGAGTTCATCGACAGTGGCGGATGCGAGTTCATCGGCGACTATTGCAATCCCTTCACCCTGTTGGTCATCGCCGACCTCCTGGGGGTACCCGAAGACGAGCATCAGGAGTTCCGTGAGGTACTGGCCCGGCGTCCCCGTACCGACGCTGTGGGCAGCACTCATGACGAGATGGCCCACAGCCCGCTCGAATGGCTCTACGAGAGGTTCAGCCGCTACGTCGAGGACCGTCGATTGGAGCCGCGTCATGACGTGCTCACCGCGCTGGCCACGACTACATTCCCCGACGGGGAGCTGCCCGAGATCATCGACGTGGTACGGGTGGCAGCCAACCTGTTCGCCGCCGGCCAGGAGACGACGGTCCGCCTGCTGGGTAGCTCTCTGCAACTGATCGGCGAGCGTCCGGACCTCCAGCAACTGCTCCGGGACCGGCGCGATCTCATCCCCGACTTCGTGGAGGAGATGCTCCGGATCGAGGCACCGGTGAAGGGTGACTTCCGGCTGTCGCGGCGACCGTCGACCGTGGCCGGGGTCGACATTCCGGCCGGGGTGACCGTGATGGTGCTCAACGGTGCCGCCAACCGGGATCCCCGCCATTTCACCGATCCGGACCAATTCCGGGTCGACCGTGACAATGCACGCGAGCACCTCGCCTTCGGGCGTGGCGTCCACAGCTGCCCCGGGGGACCGCTGGCCCGCATGGAGACCCGGGTGAGCATCGAACGGCTCCTCGACCGGACGACGACCATCGGCATCTCCGAGGAGCACCACGGCCCCGCCGACTCCCGGCGCTACCAGTACATCCCGACCTACATCCTGCGCGGCCTGACCCAGCTCAACCTGGAGTTGACGGCAGCCGGGTCGACCGACTGATGGTGACCACGTCGTTCCCAACGGCGTCACGGAGGCGCACATGATCTTCATCGTCGTCAAACAGCCGGTGCGGGCCAAGTACGCCGATGAGTGGCCGTCACTGGTCGAGGAATTCAGCGCCGCCACCCGGGCCGAGCCGGGCAACATCTCCTACGACTGGTACCGGAGCGCCGAGGACCCCAACCTGTGGGTGCTCATAGAGGCCTACCGCGATGCCGAGGCGGGAGAGGCCCACGTCACGTCGGCCCACTTCGCGGCGGCCATGGCCGAGATGCCCCGCTGGCTGGCCGCAGCTCCGGAGATCATCAACGTCGAGGTGCCCGGTGACACCTGGTCCGCCGTCAGCGAAGGGTCCTGATCCGAGCCGGTTGGCATCAAGCCGGGGTTCTGGCCGTCGTCACTGACCGGTAGAAGGCCTCCTACTCCTCGAGCAGGTCGGGTTGGACTGACACGATCCACTCGAAGAGCGGCTGAAAGGCGCGCCATCCCGCCATCGGGCGCCCGACCATGGGTGCTGTCTCCGCCGCTTGATGGGCGTCGATGAGCACAGGGGTACCGGCGGCCTCGGCCAGCAACTGCGCCTGGCAGGTGCGCTCCATGGTGATGAACCACCACGCCGCCTCGTCGACCGACGTCTGACCGACTGTCAACAGGCCGTGGTTCGACAGGATGACCGCCTTGTGGTCCCCGAGCACGTGGGCGATGCGCTTGCCCTCCTCGATGTCCAACACCACACCGGTGTAGTCGTCGAACACCGAGTGGTCGCCGTAAAAGGCACAGGCGTCCTGGGTCAGGGGATCCAGCGGGCGCCGCAGTGATGACCACGCCTTGCCGTGGACCGAGTGGGCATGGGCGGCGGCCACCACGTCGGGTCGCGCCGCATGAACCTGCGAGTGGATGGCGAAGGCCGCGGCGTTGACCGGCCAGTTGCCCTCCACGACCTCGCCCCGGTGGTTGACCAGGATGAGGTCCTTCACCCGGACCAGTTTGAAGTTCATCCCCAGCGGATTGACCCAGAAGTGGTCGAGGAGCTCGGGATCCCGCGCCGTCACGTGACCGGCCACTCCTTCGTCGAATCCGAAGTGTCCGAACAGCCGGAATGCGGCAGCCAGCCGTTGCTTACGGTGTCGCCTCTCGTCACTGGTGTCGTCGAATGTCGGGAATTGCGCTGGTCGGCGGTCGGACACCATTGCCGAATGGTAAGGCAGCCTGGCTGGGGAGACAACCGACCGGAGGAGTCCGGTCGGGCCGCACCATCCGCCTTCTGGACCCGCAGAAACGTGCGGCGCGGCCTGACGGGATCGGCTCCGGGGTTACCCGATGCCTCGGCGCCGGCCACACCCGGACCGGCTCGACCTATTCATGCTATACAACTTTCACCAATATTGGCCGGTCCGACCCGGCCCGATCCCCCCGGCGGGATGCGGTCCCGGGATTCAGTAGTGATCCCCCCGATCATCAAAAACAGAGACCCAAGGGAAACCAAGGGACAGAGGAGGAGCGCAATGGGCGAGTTGGACAACAAGGTTGCGGTCATCACCGGAGCGGGCTCGGGCATGGCCAAAGCGTCGGTCAGGGTGTTCATCCGGGAAGGAGCCAGGGTGGTGGCGGCCGACATCAGTGGGGCCGAGGAGACCACCGCCGAGGAGGTGGGCGGTGACGTGCTGCCGGTCCATTGTGATGTCACCAAGGAGGATGAGGTCGAGGCCCTCATGGCTACCGCTGTCAAGGCCTTCGGTCGGGTGGACGCTGTCCTCAACGTGGCCGGCGTGGCCGACGGCTGCATGCTCGCCGACCTCGACATGGAGCTCTACGACAAGCTCATGGACGTGGACTTGCGGGGCGTGTTTCACGGGATGAAGCACGGCATCCGCACCATGCTCCCCACCGGCGGCGGCTCCATCATCAACTGGTCCTCAATCGGGGGCATCAACGGGACGGCAGGCGTGAGCGTCTATTCGGCGGCCAAACACGGAATCATCGGGGCGTCCAAATGCGCTGCCATCGAATACGGCGGCCAGGGGATCCGGGTCAACGTCATATGTCCTGGGTTCATCATCACCGAGATCATGTCGGTGGGGGCCGAGGACTTCATACCGGACATCGCCGCCAAGGCGGCTCTCAACCGGGCCGGCCTGCCTCACGAGGTGGCCGAGGTCGGTGCCTTCCTGGCCTCTGACCGGGCGTCTTTCGTCACCGGAGCCACTATCCCGGTGGACGGCGGTTGGACCGCCAAGCTGGCCTAGCCGGTGCCCCGGTGAGCGGTTCAGCCGGGCTGCGCCGGACCTACGACAATTCGCTGCGACGCCGACAGGCGGACGAGACCCGGACCCGGATCGTCTCCGCCGGTTGCGATCTTCTTCGGAAGACGCCCATCAGGGACTGGCGAGGTCTGACCATCCGGGCGGTGGCCGACCATGCCGGCGTCAGTGAGAGCACCGTCTTCCGTAACTTCGGTACCGAGCGGGGACTCAAGGATGCGGTCATGCGTCAGCTGGAGAAGGAAGCCGGCATCGACCTCGACCGGATGGAGCTGGGCGAGATAGCCAGCATTTCGGGCCGGATCTTGGCCAGCGTCTCCACCCACCCCCTCGAGCAGCGACCGCCCCTGGACTCGACCCTCGAGGAGGCGGGCCGACGACAGCGGGACGCACTCCTTCGGACGGTGAAGGACCACACCCCCGAATGGCCAGAGGCCGATCGCCGGGTGGCGTCGGCCATGCTCGACGTGCTCTGGAGCGTGAGGGCCTACGAGCGCCTGGCCGTCGACTGGCACCTCGACCACGACCGAGCAACGGCCGGCATCGCCTGGGTCATCGAGCTGGTCGAGGAGGCGATCCGAGCCGGGCGCCGTCCCCAATGGGATCACCGTCCGTAGTCGGTCGTCTCTGCCAGGTCGGCGGCCTGCTTCATGGTGTTGACGACGATGGGCCCGAAGGCCAGAAGCTTCTCGTTGTCGCCGGCCCGGGCGAAGCCCCTTTCGAGAACGATGGCCAGCTTCCACTTGGCCAGGATCACGTAGTAGTCGATGTCGTCGACCTGCCGGCCGGACACCTCGGCGTAGCGGGCCACCACCTGCTGGCGGTCGGGCATCCCCCGGAGGTCCACGTAGCTCGACTCGGAAGCCTCGGCTGACGAGGTGTCGGTGGGCCATCCCTGGACCATCCACCCCAGGTCGAGCTTGGGATCCCCGATGGTGCCCATCTCCCAGTCGACGATGGCGGCCAGCTGGGCCGGTGCTCCCTCCTTGTACATGACGTTGGCGAACTGGTAGTCACCGTGCATGACGCCGGGAACGTAGTCGATCGGCCGATGCGAACGCAGCCAGGCCGAGGCCACGTCGAAGCCGTCGAGTTCCCGGATCTTGACGTTCTCGAAGAACGAGGTCCACCGGTCGACCTGGCGCTCATGGAAACCCTCGGGACGACCGAGTCCCTCCAGGCCGCGGGCCCGCCAATCCACCTTGGACAACAGGGCGATGCCCTCGGCCAACTGGTAGCCGAGCCCTGCACGGGCCACCAGGTCGGTGTCGAAGGGCGCCGGCCAGCAGTCGCGGCCCATCGGCGACCAGCCGTCGACGAACCCCATCAGGTAGAAGGTCCGTCCCAAAACGGAGGCGTCCTCGCAGACGGCCACGGCGGCGGTGTGGGGCACCTCGGTCCCGTCCAGAGCCTTTACGATGCGCCACTCGCGCAGAATGCCCTGATCTCGGTCGGGCGGCGCCTCCGGTGGCGGAATGCGGATCACGCAGCTGGTCTCACCCCGGCGGACTTCGTAGATGTCGTTTTGGGCGCCACCCGACAGGATGCGGTGTTCGATGGGCGCGCCCTCGCCCGGCAGCCCCTGGGCGTCCATCCAGGTGGCCAGCCGCTCGAAGTCGATCACAGGTTCCCCTCCTCCAGTTCCATGTACTCGGCGAACTTGGCCTTGGCCGCCTCCACCTTCCCGGGGATCCACTCCGACGGCCACACACCGTCCGCCGGCCGGTATTGGCGTAGGACCTGCCGGGCGACGGTCAGCTTGTGGACCTCGGTGGGCCCGTCGGCGATACCCATGATGGCGGCCGCATTGATCATCATGGGAAAGGGCATCTCGTTGGTCGTCCCCAACGCCCCGTGCACCTGCATGGCCCGCCAGGCGATGTCGTGGAGGACCCCGGGCATGACCACTTTGGCGGTGGCGATGTCCTTGCGCACTCTTTTGTAGTCGTTGTACTTGTCGATCTCCCATGCGGTGAACAGCACGAACAGCCGGAACTGGGCCAGCTGGGCGTAGGAGTCTGCGATGTAGCCCTGCACGAACTGCTTTTCGGCCAGGATGCTCCCTTGGGTCTCGCGGCTGAGGGCCCGCTCGCACATCATGTCCAGCGCCTTTTGAGCCATCCCGATGGTCCGCATGGCATGGTGGACCCGTCCGCCCCCGAGACGGGTCTGGGCGATGACGAAGGCCAGACCCTCCCCGCCGAGTAGGGCATCAGCGGGTACACGCACGTCCTCGTAGTGGATGAGGGCGTGGAAGCCCTCGTTGAGGGGCTCCCCCGGCAGGCCCACGTTGCGGACGATGTTGACGCCGGGGGTGTCCGACGGCACCAGGAACATTGACATCCCCTGGTAAGGACTGATGTCGGGATTGGTGACGGCCATCACGATGAGGAACGATGCCGTCTTGGCGTTGGAGGAGAAGTACTTCCAGCCGTTGATGACCCATTCGTCCCCGTCTCTGACCGCCTGGGTGGTGAACATGGTCGGATCAGCCCCGGCATGGGGCTCGGTCATCGAGAACGTGGAGAACATCTCTCCGTTGAGCAGTGGCTGGAGGTAGCGCTCCTTCTGCTCGGGTGTGCCGTAGTGGGCGATGATCTCGGCATTGCCGGTATCGGGTGCCTGGGTGCCGAAAACGGTGGACGCCCACTGCGAACGCCCCAGGATCTCGTTGAGGAGGGCCAGTTTCAGCTGGCCGAAGCCCTGACCACCCAGTTCGGGGCCCAAGTGGGTGGCCCACAGCCCCTGACGGCGCACCTCGTCCTTCAGCGGGTCGATGATCTTTCGCTGGCCATCGGTCATGGGAACGAACTGCTGGTGGGGAAAGAGGTAATCCAGCGGTTCGACCTCTGCCCGCACGAACTGGCCGGCCCAGTCCAGCTTCTCTTGGTACTCAGCATCGGTCTCGAAATCCCATGCCATGGCGGCTCCTTTCGGCTGGCCAAGAATAGTGTTCTTCCAGCCAAGAATTCAATTCCTGGCAGATGAGGGCGACGGGACCAGCGGCCCTCACTGCGGACTGTCGGTCGGATGCAAGCGCCCGACGGGGCCGATGGAAGACGTTCGACCGAGGACTGGGGCAAACACTGTTACACGCACGGTGCACGGTACTGTGGGCGGGTCATGGCCCAGATCGGTTCGGCGCATTGAAGCAAAAGACCATCTGGACGCTGTGGCTCCAAGGTCGCTCGCATGCGCCGGGGCTGGTGGAACGATGCATCGCCAGCTGGGAACGCGAAAACCCGTCGTGGGAGGTTCGCTGTCTGGATGCGCGGACTGTGGGACGGTTCGTCAAGGTCGACGATGTCGTCGATCTCCGCCGGTCAGCCGTTACCGCTGCCTCCCTGTCGGACATCATCCGTCTCCTGCTGCTCCACGAATACGGGGGCGTGTGGGCAGACGCCACGCTCTACTGCAACTCCCCCCTCGACCAGTGGCTGGATCCCTTCCTCGGCGGCGGCTTCTTCGCTTTCGGCAATCCTGGCCCCGACCGAAAGTTGGCCACATGGTTCATCGCAAGTGAGGAGAGCACTGACCTCTGCGCCATGTGGACAGATTCCATGGTCCGTTACTGGCGGGGCCGGACTCAGACTGACGACTACTTCTGGCTCCATCACCTGTTCGGTGATCGCTACGACACCGATCCCATCATGCGCTCGCTATGGGACAGCGTTCCGTCGGTCAGCGCAGACGGGCCGCACACGTTCTCAGGGCCCAGGATGTACGAAGAGCTGGCCACCATGCAACCTCCGGTGGACTGGTCTGTACCCGTGTTCAAGCTCACCAACCGGTTCGACCCCGACGCCGCCAAACCTGGCTGCATCCTCGATCACCTGGACCTCAGGTCGCCGGCGTCTTCTCCTCCCGCTGACGCTGAGAACGTACCCGGTACTCCTCCCACGTGTGCTGGATTGAAGGTCTCCACCGAAAACCTGGGCGACCACATACAGATTCTGGCGGCTGGAGACCTCCTGGACAGATATGGCTTCAAGCCCGGAGTACTGGTTGACCGTGACAACGAGATCGCCTCGCCTCCCACCACACTGAATGCCGGGCCCCATCCCATCCTGCTGAACGGTTGGCACAAGACCAATCCCTCGGAATGGCCGCCCCACGAAACACTCGACCCGATCTTTCTGGGGTTCCACATCCGGCCTCATCAGGCTCCCAGCTTGGTGAGCGAGGAGGCCCTCGACCACTATCGCGCCCACCAACCGATTGGCTGCCGTGACCAGTTCACCCTCGGTTTGCTCCGCGACCGTGGAGTCGATGCCTTCCTCAGCAACTGCCTCAGCCTGATCGTTCCCCGAAGGCTGGACGATTCCCGACAGCAGACAGATGTCATCGTGGCATCCAGAGATGAGCGGATAATGGATCTCCTGCCGCCTTCACTGGGACCGACCATCTTCGTCAATCACTACTCCGGCTCCAGCGACTTTGACGCCAATCTCCAGAGAGCGGGCGTACTTTTGGAGCGGTACCGGACCCGGGCCCGATTGGTGGTGACCACCCTGCTTCACTCCGCACTTCCCGCCTTGGCCATGGGCATCCCGGTCGTCGTCTTCTACCCGCTCAACGATGACCATGGTCGTCGGTCCGACCGCGAACGCTTTTCCACGTTGGCCACCATGGTGAGAATCTACGAGTTCAACGAAGTGGACAAGGTGGACTGGGAGGGCGAGCGCATCGCCCTCGGAAGCACCAAGCTGCGCATCCTCGACGCCTTCGCATCATTGTCGGCCCGCTGGGGCTCCCCGACCGCTCCACTGATCGGACCGTGGTCGCCCCCCGAGGTTCTCCTCCCCGCTGAACGGACGCCTAGCCCGGGCAGCCTTGCCGCTCCGGACGAGGCGACGACAGGGCGACAGAAGATGACGGTCGGATGAGCAGCCCGTGGTGAGGTGCTTCGTCTCTCCCCCCGCTCATCGGGACAACCGTTCGTCGGCGCTCACCGGAACGGGTCGTTCGGGCCAGGGAGGTCCACTCTCCACAAGATCGGATCACCGAGTGGAAGCCACGACGTTGCCTCTTGTCGGCGGCGGTGGAAATATCTAGCTCTCGTGCCGGAGAACAAGGACGCTGCCCAAGGCGACGTAGCTGCTCGCATCGCTGCCCAGACGCTGGCCAAGCGTGGGGCCGACTACACCGATGAGGTGCGGGGTCTCCTGGACGCCGCACTTGTGGTGATCGGCGATATGGGCACTTCCGCCCGGGTTCGGGTGGCCGACATCGTGGCCGCCGCCGGCGTGTCCAACGACACGTTCTACCGACACTTCCCCTCGAAGGATGCGTTGATCATTGCCTTGCTCGAAGACGGTACCGAGCGGCTGGCCAGCTACATCTCGCACCAGATGCGAAAGGTGGCGGCACCGGAGGACAAGGTGCGTTGCTGGGTGGAGGGGATGTTGTCCCAAACTCGCGGGCAGGTAGCGGCCGCCACCTTGGCTGTCCTGTGGAACGGGAGCGGCATCGGCATCGGCGTAACGGCGGGACGTCACAATGCCAGCGTTCCCTTGGGCGCTCTGCTACTCGAGCCCTTCACCGCCCTCGGGAGTCGCTCCCCCGAAACCGAAGCCTCGCTGGTGGCTCACGCTATTCTCGGAAAGGTGTCGGACTATCTGTGGGCCGGAACCCGACCCACCCGCACGGAGCTCCAGGAGATCAGCCAGTTCTGCATCGATGCAGCCATTCCTTCGGCCCGCCGGCGTTGACCGGCTAGTGACCCGATTCAGAGATTCGTTGGCAGTATCCAGCCAGGGACTCCAGGATCTCGTCTGCGGTCTTGCGCCACACGAACGGACGAGGGTCTTCATTCCACGTTGCCGTCCACTGGCGGAGGTCCTTCTCGAGTGACTGGACGCTGCGGTGGGCCGAACGCTGCAGGAGTTTGCGGGTCAGTTCTGCGAACCAGCGTTCCACCAGGTTGAGCCAGGACGAGCTGGTCGGTGTGAAGTGAAAGTGGAAACGGGGATGCCGCAACAGCCACGTCCTGATGGCTGGTGTCTTGTGCGTCGAAGAGTTGTCGAGGACGACATGGACCTCGAGGTCAGCAGGAACCGCCTTGTCGATCTCCGTGAGGAACTGCTTGAACTCCTCGGCCCGATGACGCCGCCTCGTCGTGGCAATCACTTCACCGGTGGCGACGTTCAAAGCCGCGAATAGATCCGTCACGCCGTTGCGCTTGTAGTCGTGGGTGCGACGCTCCACCTGACCGGGTCGCATCGGAAGAATGGGTTGAGTCCGGTCGAGGGCCTGGATGCCGGTTTTCTCATCGACACAGCACACGACGGCGTGTTCGGGCGGATTCATGTAGATGCCGACAACGTCACGGACCTTCTCGATGAACAGGGGATCTTCCGAGAGTTTGAACGTGTCCGTGGCCCAGGGCTTCAGCCCGAACGCTTTCCACATGCGGGCAACCGTCGGCTGGCTCATGCCGGTGGCCCTGGCCATGTCCCGAGTGGACCAGTGGGTCGCACCTTTGGGCTTCTCGGTCAGCGTCTTCACGATGAGCGCTTCAACGTCATCATCGCCGAACTTGCGTGGGACTCCAGGTCTGGGCTCGTCGTGCAGCCCCTCGAGCCGGTCAGCAGCGAAGCGGTTCCGCCACTTCCTGACCGTGGCGACATTCACCTCGAGCCGTTCTGCCACCTCGGAGTTACCCAGACCGTCGGCACAGGCGAGCACGATGCGACACCGCAAGGCAAGGGACTGCTCGCTTTTCGGCCGCCTGGCCCACCGCTCAAGAGTTGCTCGCTCGTCATCACTCAGCACCACTTCGACCGGTGCGGGTCCTCGTTTTCCCATCGCTGCCTCCCATCGTCGCTGACAATGGGAGGAACGCGCACGATGACAGGGAAATTCCCTAATCAGTCAAGAACTTACGAATCGGGTCACGCAGTTGCGCTCGGCCGGAGTCCGCGCCCGAAGACGTGCCAGGTGAGTGCCAGGTGACGTGCGGCAGTTACAGCTCGTCGGGCTGGGGTGAAACTCCGTTAGTTATCAGAGCTATATCAGCGACGGATCACTAGTGACCGCGGTCGACCCGGGCGATTGTCTTCTCCATGTAAGCACGGGTGGTGTCGTGACCGGCCGTGACGCCGAGCGCCTCCTCCAGGGCTAGGACCTGGGACAGGCCGGTGATCACCAGCAGCGCCACGATGGGCGGAAGATCGTCTTCGGCCATGCCCAATGGGCGCAGGGCGGCCGTCACCGCGTCCAACTGAGCAGCCCGGAAACGCTCGGCGTAGCGTGCGATTTCGGTGCGGATCGCCTTGCGGTGATTGGCCAGGGCCACGAACTCGATGTTGAATCGGGCCGCGCCGGGGTCGTCGTTCAGTTGCCACAGCGCCCGGAGCGAGCCGTCGGCGGCGATGGCCCGCTCGACCCGCGCCACGTTCTCCTCGGCCCTGCGCCGGAAGACCTCGAGGAAGAGGTCATCCATGGTCCGGAAGTAGTAGTGGACGAGCTGGGGCTTGAGTCCGGCTCTGGACGCCACCCGTCTCGATGTGACGGCGGCGTAGCCCTCCTCGAGGAGGAGCAGCTCGGCGGCATCAAGGAGCTGGGCCCGGGTCTTGGAGTCCTCGGCTCCGATGCGGCGGGTCGAAGGTGGGGTCACGCCGACACCTTGCCATAGCGAGACAGCCACTGTGCTAAGCAATTGCTCAGCACCGGCGCGCCCACGCACTGCAGTGCTGGGAGAGGGAGAGACCGCAGTGAGTGACTGGCAATCCATCGACTTCTTCTTCGACCAGTCCCTGGTCGAAGATCCGTACCCGTATTTCGACGGACTAAGGGCGGAGGGGCCGGTACTGCAGCTCCCTCACCTCGGGGTGGTGGCGGTGACCGGCTACGACGAGTCGATGGAGGTCTACCGGGATACCGACACCTTCTCGTCGTGCAACTCGGTCATTGGCCCATTTGCCACCTTTCCGGTGCCACTGGAAGGTGACGACGTCAGCGACGTCGTCGATCGCTACCGTGATCAGCTGCCGATGCACGAGCACATGGTGACGATGGATCCGCCCGATCACACCCGCGAACGGGCCCTGCTGATGCGGCTCATCACCCCGAAGAGGCTGAAGGACAACGAGGAGTTCATCTGGCGCCTGGCCGACGAACAGCTCGACGAGTTCATCGGCGACGGTCGTTGCGAGTTCATCAGCGCATTCACCCAGCCCTTCGCAATGCTGGTCGTGGCCGACCTGCTCGGGGTTCCCGAGGAGGACCATCAACGGTTCCGTGAGGGATTCGGTCTCAGCAGCTCCCCCGGCGTCGTCGGCGCAGGCGAGGAAGGGAGTCCCGGCGAGAACCCGCTGGCTTGGCTCGACGAGTGGTTCGCCCAGTACATCGAGGACCGGCGACGCCGCCCGCAGGAGGATGTGCTCAGCGACCTGGCGCAGGCCACCTACCCCGACGGCACAACGCCCGACGTCACCTCGGTGGTGCGGACGGCGACCTTCCTGTTCGCTGCCGGTCAGGAGACGTCCGCTCGGCTGCTGGCCGCCGCGCTCAAATACCTGGCCGAACACCCCGAGACCCAAGACCAACTGCGAGATGACACCGGCCGGATACCCGGCTTCCTCGAAGAGGTCCTACGGGTAGAGAGCCCGGTGAAGGCCGACTTCCGCCTGGCCCGCCGCAGGACGTCCATTGGCGGCGTCGATATCCCCGCCGGCACACCGGTCATGCTGCTCAACGGTGCGGCCAACCGCGACCCGAAGCACTTCGAGTGTCCTGCCGAGTTCCGCTCGGATCGCCCCAATGCCCATTCCCACATCGCATTTGGGCGGGGCGTCCACTCGTGCCCGGGCGGCCCCCTCGCTCGGGCCGAGGGGCGGGTAAGCATCGAGCGCATACTCGACCGCACCCGCAACATCCGGCTGTCCGAGGAACATCACGGATCCGCCGGTGATCGGCACTTCCGGTACGAGCCGACGTGGATCCTCCGGGGACTCTCCGACCTCCACATCGAGTTCGACACCGTCCCGGTCACGGGGTGAATCGGATCGGCGGTGGCCACCGGAAAGCGGTGATCCCCCGCCCGGGCCACACGATCATCCCTCAGCCTCCGACGTTGGACTGTGCCGCCACTCTGTCGAGGGTGAGGGCGTCGGCCGGGAGCAGGTAACCCTCCTTCACCTCGGCCGCCGTCGCCGCGTCCCACTTGGCCACGAAATCGGCGTGGGTGGGATAGAGAGCCGAGAGCTGGGCCGCATCGAATGGAGCCGTCGTGCCCAGGATCGAGCACAGAGCGGGTCCCGAGATCGACTCCGCTTGGCTCATCTGGCTCGATTGGCTCGATTGGCTCGATGTGCCGGCGCCCGGCTGACCCAGGCCCGACAACTTGGCTACGGGAACCTGCACCTGTGGAGGGCGGACCCCACCGAGTGCGTTGCCCACGGGGTTGGTCAGAAAGGTGTGGGGGTCGGAAGGGTTCACCTCGAGCCGCGGTGACTGCTTCGGTGCCTGCCCGGTGGTCATCCACCTGTTGACCGCCACCATGGCCGCCCGAAGCTCGTAGGTATGAGATTCGGTGTTGATGGGCTCGGCGCAATCGACGATCCCGGGAATGGGGTCCTTCGGCGGGTTCAGCATCGACTCGAACGCCTCCGTGTCGGCCACGCCGTTGCCCATGTCGGCGCGAGCGTAGACAACGCCGTAGCTGTCGTCGTGGGCAGCCCCGGCGATCTCCCACTCCCGTAAGTACGGGGTCGACGACTGGCGTGCCGACAGGTAGCCGAGGCCGAGCAGATCAGTCTCCGTCTCGAACAGGAAGACCGGTACATGGATGTCGGAACGGATGAGCGTCGGGGTCGGGGCTTTGACGGTGGGCTGAGGCGACTGCGAGAGATTGGCGGCACCGCCACCCCGGCTGTAGACGAAGTAGGCATCGTAGATGCCGGGTGAACGGGGCTGAAGGGCGTCGATGTAGGTCACCAGCCGAAGCGCTGATTGGGATTCCCCCAGGGCCAGGACGCGCTTGGGCTGCAGTCCGCCGAGCAGTCGCGATCCTGATGTGCGGATGGCTCGGCCGGCCTGCTGGTAGATGCTGTACGAGTAGCTGTCTCCGGGATGGTGGAGGGAGCCGTAACGGGCGGGGTCGGTTTGCTTGAGAGCGCCCGCGCCGTCCTCTGCGGCAAGCGAGCCCGATTGACCGTTGATCCCGCCCGCCTGGGCATCCACACCCACATAGGCCATGCCACTCCGGATCATCTGGACGTGGGCGCTCAGCCATGCCGCCGGGGCATCGATACCCGCCGTCTCATTGAGCCACTCGACCACCACGGTCCCGTCGAAGTGTGCTGGGTCACTGGGCCGGTAGACCACGATGCGCGTCTTGTAGGAAGCGGTGGTAGCCGGTTCGACGTCCCATTGGCCGTTCTTCAACAGAGGCTTTGGGCTCGTATAAGAGCTGGCGGTGCCGGAAAGAAAGTACTCGGACTGCTCATAGCCCACCGCTGACGGCGAGAAGAGCGTGGATCCCAGGAACGAGATCTTGCTGCTCGGGAGGATGGGGCCCTGGATCGTCGGCGTCGGTACCGATGCTTCGGCGGCGGTCGTTCCTCCAGTAGCGGTAGGGCTGGAGGGGGAAGAACACCCCACCAAAACTGCCGCTCCCACGCAGAGCACGACCAACGCCCGGGTCACACTTCGAGTCACGGAGTCCCCCCCCTAGTGTCAAGCGGCTGGCAGATTCTGTCAGTAGAGTCTTATTCTGTCAACGAACAGCAGAGTGTCCGAGACCAGGGCCGGCCGCGCTGGGTCAGCGTCGGTCCCATTACCCAAGGCATTTGGACGGGCTGTGCTGGCGATCGGCGTGTCTGTTAGGAGAGAACGGGACGTGGAAGATCAATCGCTGGCCACCCAGCTCAGGGCGAGACGGTCTCAGATGATGACGGATGCGTTGGAGGACGTCGCCCTACGGTTGTTCGAACGACGCGGATTCGGGGCGGTGACGGTCGACGAGATCGCAACCGATGCCCACATATCGCCCCGGACCTTCTACCGGCACTTTCCTGCCAAAGAGGATGTGCTGCAGGCGCACATCGACAAACGAAGCGAAGCCCTTGGGGCGGCACTTGCCGCCCGCCCTGACCATGAGCCGCCCCTGCTGTCGCTCCGTCTGGCCCTCGGTGAGGTGCTCGCCAACGAAGATCCCGTAGCCCTCCGCCGTTGGATCGCCGTCGTTCAGGCTACGCCGGGTGTTCTGAAGGCGGTGGTGGGAGGCATACAAATCAAGTTCCAACGGGTGGTGGCAGACTTCTTCGGTTCCCGACTGGGGGTGCCGGGCGACGCTCTGGTTCCGACCATGCTGGCCGCCGCAGCGGGAGGGATCATCCAGACCGCCCACGCCCGCTGGTTTTTTGACGGCGGGGACTTGGCCGCTACCGTCTCCGAGAGCTTGGAAGTACTGGAGACCGGGTTCGGAAAGGATCCGAGGATGTGGCTTCACTAGATCGGACCACGAGCCGGTCCGCATGATGCCGGGCCGAGTACGCACCGAGCCGAACGCACATGGAACGTTCCCGGTCGAGAACACCTTTGCCCGCTGACCGCCTGACAAGACGCCATCCGGCATTGATATGGTCGGGCCAGTGGGCTCGGTCAGTCGAAGCGGGGTGGATGTCGTTTGTACCGTCATGGTTGGGGCCCTCTCCGTGATCGCCCTCCTGCTACACCCGGGGGAAGCAGCCGCCGGCGGGTTCGGTGCTGCCGAGGGGAAATCGACCATTTGCACCGTGCTCGTCCGTCCCTCCGAGAGTCTGGCTCGGGTGGTGGCCGACTCCCCCGGCGGGGCGACCATCTGTCTCGCTCGAGGTACGTATGTGATCGCCCAACCGGTCGAGCCCAACAGAGGACAGACAATCGACGGGGAGGGACGAGCGACGCTGATCGGGACAGAACCCCTGGTCGGCTTCAAGGCGGCCGGATCCCACAGGTGGGACACCACGATGTCCGGTGACCTCGGATCCCCTTCAGGCCAATGCCTCTCGGGCACCAAGGACGCGTGTCAGCTCCCCAATGCGGTCTTCTCCGACGGTCGGCCGCTCACCCGGGTCATGACCCTCGACGCCGTCAGCCGGGGGGACTTCTACACCCACGGCCATACCGTCTACGTCTACGGCGATCCCAGCGGCCACAGGCTCGACGTCGCCCTGGCGTCCGCCGCCATCACCTCCCAACCCGACGCCGGGGACCCGGATGTGACGGTCACCGGACTGACCGTGGAGATGTTCGCCACGCCCGCCCAGCACGGGGCCATCGATACCGCCGCACCCGGGTGGATCATCCAGGACGATCGGGTCGAGATGAACCACGGGGCAGGGGTGACCACCGAGGGTGACGCCCACATCGAACACGTCGACGCCAGCGACAACGGGGAGGAGGGGATCGGAGGAACGGGTGACCACACCGTGGTCATCGACAACGTGATCGCCGACAACAACTGGGCCGGGTTCGATCCGGGGTGGGAGGCAGGAGGGGCCAAGTGGGGCGCAGTCTCCGATCTCATCGTGCAGGACAACGTGGTACGCGACAACCAAGGACCGGGCCTGTGGAGCGACGTGGAGAGCGCCGACGTCACCTTCGAAGGTAACACTGTCACAGGAAATGCAGAGGCCGGCATCCTCTACGAGATCAGTAGCGATGGCCTCATCTCGGACAACGACGTCAGCAGGAATGGATTCGGGATGAACGTCTGGCTGTGGGGGTCGGGAATTCTGGTGGCAGAGTCGAGTGGCGTGACCGTGAGCGACAACACAGTCGTCGGCAACGCAAACGCCATTGGCCTGATCCAACAGGACCGCGGTGATGGCCCCGACGGTGACCCGCTCGTACTCCACGACGTCACCATCGACGGCAACACCGTCGATCTCGGGTCCGGTTCGATGGGTCTGGTCCAGGACGACGGCGATCTATCGGTGTTCTCCGATCCAACCATCACCTACTCGGCCAACAGGTACTCGCACTGTGCAGGCACGCCCTTCACGTGGAACGACGATTTCCTGACGGCTGGCGAATGGCGGGCACTCGGGCACGACGTCGAGGGCGTGTTCAAGTGCGGGAGTCACGCCTGAACTCGGACTGTGGTCCGGGCCAGAGCACAGCGACCGAGGGCAACGTCCGCCTCAGTGCAGGTGCCCTACGGCGTGACCGAGGAGATAGGGCTCGGTCCGGTGGTGGAGCGGCGCTCGTCGCAACAGACCAATCAGTCCCGCCCTGCCAACAATTCCACCATAGCCGCCATCTGTTGATGGACCAGGTTGACAGCCTGGAGCGGGCGGATCATGACCCGAAACTCGATGATACGTCCCTCGTCGTTGCACCGAATGATGTCGACGCCGTTGACATACTTCCCCTCCATGGTGGTCTCGAACTCCAACACCGCCAGGTTGTCGGCGAGCACAGTCTTGGTGTACCTGAACCCCCCGGCCGGATCATCGAAAGCCGAACCCGTCGAACTCGGCCCGGCAAACGTCCGAGCCGCCGCCTGTAGGTACAGCGACGTGATCTGCTTCCCCCGTTGCGGCGTGAACACGATCGGTGAGTAGAAGACCACGTCGTCATCGAGTAGTTCGTCCAGACCGCCTGACAGTTCGCCCTGGATGAAGGCACGCCAGCGACCGACCACCATCTCGATCATCTGTCTTCCTTTGCTGTCCTCATCGGGTACGGAGTCGCGCCGTGAGTTCGATCTCGACGGCGATGTCGAAGGGGAGCTCGGCCATACCCACCGCACTACGGGTGTGGCGTCCAGCATCGCCAAAGATCTCCACCAGAAGGTCGGAGCACCCGTCGATCACCCCGGGAGTCTGGCTGAAGCCAGGGGCAACGTTGACCATGCCGAATACTTTGACGATGCGCTCGATGCGATCGAGGTCGCCCAACTCTGCTTCCAGCGTGGCCAGAATGGACAGTCCGGTGAGCCGGGCGGCCTGCCGTCCGTCGGCCAATGAGACGCTGCCGCCCACCTTCCCACGGATAATGGTCTCTCCGCTGATTGGTCCGTGGCCACCCACGTAGACCAGGCCGTCCTCGATCACGCAACCGAGGTAGTTGCCGGCAGGAGGGGAGACCGGTGGAAGGATGATCCCGAGCTCTTCGAGTCGGTCGGCTATCACCCACGAAATCCTACGGGGTGCGCCTCACCCTCCTCGTCGAATGCGTCCGCGGAGAGCCATCAAGGCCATCGTCATGCTGACCAGGCCCAGCCCGACCAAGGCAGCCAGCCCGTCCAGAAGGGGACCGGCCTGCCAGCCACCAGTGATGACCGAGCGTTGGGCGTCGAGCAAGTAGGTGACCGGATTGTAGGTGGCCACGGTGGAGAACCAGGTGGTCAGGTCCGCCTTGGGGATGATGGCATCGGTCAGAAAGGCAAAGGGGAAAAAGACGATGAAGGTGGCATTGACCGCCGCCGGACTACCCGTCTTGAGGGCGACGGCGTAGGGGAACCCGGTGAACACCAGCCCCCAGAGAGCAGCGAGACCGACGAATACCACCACCCCTTCGGCCCCGGTGGCAAAGCGCACACCGAGGGCAAAGCCCAGGACCAGCACCGGGATAGTGAGAGCGATGATGATCACGACGTCTGCCGCCATCAGGCCGAGCAGAAGAGCCGAGCGGCGGACGGGCGTGAGACAGAGCCGGTCGAAGTACCCGCTCTGAATGTCACTGACCAGACTCGGGGCCCGCGATACCCCGGTAACGGCGAAGGCAATGGCCATGGGAAGGAGGAAGGCCTTGTAGTCGAGCCCCCCTCCGTCGGCCACATGTCCGAGCGCCCCGAGGTTCACGATATAGAAAAAGGCCGGAATGAACACCGCGGGCAAGATAGACGCCGGTTCGCGACGCAATTGGCGCAGAGCCCTCGCGGCCACCGCCACCAGGTCGGACCAGAATCCGGCGGCCCGGCCCCGAACAATGGCCTCACCGGGCGCGGACGTCACGCCGCTTCCTCGATACGACCACCGGTTAGTTCCAAGAACACGTCATCGAGGGTCGGGGTCCGCATGGCGATGCTCCGAACCCGAACACCGCCTGTTGACAAGGCGACGGCGACCGAGCTGAGGGCGGCCGGACCGTCGACGACCCGCATGGTGATCCGATCGTCTTGACGCCCAACGGAATGCACCCCGTGGAGCTGACCGAGCCGAGCCATGGCCTCGGCGTCGTGGCCATCCACGTCGACGATGAGGAGATCGTCGGCAATCGACCGCTTGAGCGAATCAGGTGGCCCCTCGGCCACCAGTTTGCCTCGATTGATGATGCCGACCCGATGGGCCAGGACATCGGCCTCCTCCAAGTACTGGGTGGTGAGGAAGATGGTCATGCCCAGCTCACGGTTGAGGCGTTCCACCTCCGCCCACACGGTGGCACGACTGGCCGGGTCGAGTCCCGTGGTCGGCTCGTCGAGAAACAGCACCTCGGGGTTGTGGATGAGGGCCATGGCCAGGTCGAGCCGGCGCTTCATCCCACCCGAATAGCCGCCGACTCGCCGATCGATGGCGCCCCCGATGTCCACCATGCGGAGGATCTCGACGGTCCGCCGGGTGATCTGGTCCTCACCGAGCCCGAACAGCCTCCCCTGGAAGTGCAACAGTTCGCGCCCGGTCTGGAGGTCATCGAGGGCTGCGTCCTGAAGGGCCACCCCTATGCGGAGCCGGACAGCTCGGGGCTGGTGGACGACGTCGTGGCCGGCGACCCAGGCCCGCCCCCCGCTCGGACGCAGGAGCGTGCACAGCATGCGGACGACCGTCGACTTGCCGGCCCCGTTCGGCCCCAAGAACCCATAGATCTCCCCTGGTCGGATGGTGAGATCGAGGCCGTCGACGGCGACCTGCGGCCCGAAGGTCCGGACCAGGCCCTCTGCCTCTATCGCCCCCCGTGCCCGGGTGAGTTGCCCGGCTGGGCCAGCTTCCGACCGAATCTCATACTGTTCGGCATCGTGCATACTCTTTAGTATCTAGTATGCTGAGCCGTAGCGCAACCTATGGCGATCGAACCACTCACCCCGGAGCGAAGGCGGCAACAGACCCGGGAGCACCTGTTGGCGGCGGCGGCCCAGGTATTCGCCGAACGGGGCTTCCACGGCGCTTCTCTCGACGAAGTGGCGACCGTGGCCGGCTTCACCAAGGGGGCCGTGTACTCCAACTTCAAGAACAAGGAGGATCTCTTCCTGGCCTTGTTCAGAGCACGCTACGAGCAGGAGACGGAGGCCTTGCGGGCCACCCTGGATGCGTCCGAGGTGCCTTCCCAATCCCGGCTGTCGGATTTCGTCGCCTTGTTCCGCGATCAGACCCACACCGCCAGGGATGATTTCGGTCTGCTCTACCAGGAATTCTGGCTCTACGCCGCACGGAACCCGGCCGTTCGGGAGCAATTCACCCAGATCGATGACGAAGCGGTGGGGGCCCTGGCCGAGCTCATTGCCGATGAACGCGAGCATCTGGGCGCCCAACCCTTGGAGGATCCGATTCAGACCGCACGAATTATCGAAGTTCTGTTTCGGGGGATCGGGTTACTGCGCATTCTCCAACCCGAAGTGGTCGACGAGTCCTTCATCGAAGGGGCGATCTCCTTTGTCGCCCGGGGCCTGGGCGTTGACCCGGAATGAACTGGGCCGGGTTGATTGGGTGATCTAACTGCCGGTGGCCTCGACCAGGGAACGCCCGAAGTAGTCCGCGGCGTGGTCCACGCCGGGCAGGACGAAGAAATAGCCGCCGCCGATCGGGCTGATGTAGTCGGTGAGGGGTTCGCCGGCCAGTCGGGTCTGCACGGTTTCGAACTGGCGGGTCAGGTCCTGCTGGTAGCAAGTGAAGATCAGCCCCTGATCCAGGTTGCCGTTGACGTCGACTCCCCGGTCGTAGTTGAAGCCACGCCGAAGGATCCGGCTGGCCGCCGTCTGCGGGGTGCGCGGGTTGGCTACCCGGATGTGGGCCGTCGTCGGAATGATCGCTCCCTCGGGATCGTCGGCGTAGTCGGGAATATCGGTCTGGCGGTTGCCGTCGAGGGGTGCTCCGGTGTCGCGGCTACGACCGATCATGAGCTGCTGTTCATCCAGTGACACCCGGTCCCAGAACTCAACCAACATGCGGATGATGCGGATGACCTGGTAGGACCCCCCGTAGGTCCAGGCTGGTTCGGGAGCGCCTCGTCGCACCCAGACCAGCTCATCCATGGCCTCGGCGGAGTGGACGTTCGGGTTGGCGATGCCGTCGTTGAAACCGAGCAGGTTGCGAGGTACGCCGGTCGGCCGGGGTGGGCTGACGAACCCGTCGATGCGCCAGCGGGGTTGCATGGCCCCCCGGGTGTACTTGGTGATGTCGCGGAGGGCGTGGATGACGGTGTCTGCATTGGCAGCGAAGAGGCCCAGGCTCATATCCCCCTGACACTGTGCGGGGTCCAGGTTGTCGTCGGGGAAGGTGCCCATCGGTTTGAGAACGGCTGGCTTGGCTCCGCTCAATCCGAAACGGTCGTCGAACAGAGACGATCCCACTCCGATGACCAGTGCGACCTGGCCAGGGGGGACCACTGGACCGAGGATGCCGTTGTCCGAGGTCGGTGCGGCCGGTCCGGCAAAGGGCGGTACGCCACCGGCCACCAGGATGCGAGCACGATCGGTGATGGTGTGGAGCAGCTCCACCATGCTGGAACGGTCGGAGGCGACGACGTCGAAGGAGACGAACAGAGCCGCTGGCGATGGCAGGGAAAGGATGCTCGACTGGTGAATCCCGTGGAACGGCACCCCGGTGGCCGCTCCGGCCGGGGTCGCCCCCACCACCGATGCCATGGCCCCCACCGCACCCCCGGCGGTAGCCAGAGCCCCCGCTTGCAGAAAGCCCCGGCGCGACAGTGTGGGCCCGGACCGGTCTGCGTCCTCGGCATTGACGTTGTCCGAGGTGGCTGGGGAGGCGCCGCCGTCAGGGAACCCTTCGGCGAGCTCTTCCTCCGGTTGCCGTCGGTCGGGTGTCATGGGCTCTGCGCCTCCGGCTGGAGCTCGAGCAGGTCAGGAACGGGTGACACCGTCTCGAGGTAATTGCCGATCGCCCCATCCAACACCTGGCGCTGAGTGAGAGTGAGCGACTGGACAGGTGTCCACGCCCCATCCGGCTGCCGGTAAGAGCTCAGGAGTCGGGCCAACTGGTGGAGGTCGGTTGTGGCCGCAGCCAGGAGGTCGGGATCGCGTCGGACCAGGGGCGGGGCGATGGCGGCCAGCGTCATCTCCGTTCCCTGTACGTTGGCCAGGGCGGTGGCCAGATTGGTGTGGCTTCCCTCGTCCGACTCACCGGTGAGCTGGAATTGCAGTGTGTTCTCGAGGATCTCGTGGGTGCGCAACGAGAGATCGTTGGCCATGACGGTTTCATCGGGGAAGGCGACCGCCAGAGCGTGGACGTCGCCGTCCAGGGTATTGGCCACCTGGGCGATGGTGTTCGGCGGCTGGTTGTTCCAGAGCGCGTACTCGAGGCGGAGGAATCCGGTCCACTGGGGATCGTGCACCCCTTGTGGCAGCCCGTTGGGGCGGCCGTCGATCTCGTCGTTGAAGTTGCCGAAGGTGTCGTAGGCCGCCCCCAGACGCTCGTAGTCGAGATGAGCCACCAGCCAGGCGCTCTTTGCCTGAGCCAGGTGGCCGGCGTCGGCCAGGGATTTCAGACGTTCCGTATCGGAGGCCAGGACGGTCAAGCCGGCCGACACGTCGCTTCGGTAGGTGGCCACCGACGGCTGCATTTCGTAGAAGGTCACCGGCGCATAGGGATGGGCGTCGCTGACGGCCGGGCCGGTGACCACCGCGATCGGCGACTCCACCGAGGCGTTTTCGGCGTAGGTGCACTGCACCCGGTAGCGACCGGGAGGGATCGCCGCGTTCATGGTCCGAAGGACTCCCGGGCCCAGGGCATCGAGCTCGCCGTAGACCAGCGAGGAAGATGCTCCGACCAGGGTGACATCGACAACCGAGCTACCTGAATTGACCACAGTCAGTTGGCGCTGGCCGGAATGCGGAGGCCGCCAGCCCTGTCCACAGCTGTAGTCGCCCACCACGATCGAAGAGGACCCCGTCGGCGTGACGGTGGCGGGGGTGGTGTCATTGACAGCGATCCAGATACCGGCGGCGCACAGAACGGCGGCGGCGGCCCCGACAACCACCAGGAGAGCCCGGGTCGTCATGGACCCGGGCTGCCCGGCCCGCCGACCCCCGGTCCACCCAAAGTTGCCGTCATGCCCACGTGCTCCCCACCCCATTCACCGTCGCCGGACCAGGACCGCCGTCGGCACAGCCGTTGGCCTCAGGCTTTGGTGACCGCCGAAGGTGGCGGGATGGTACCGGGTCCGGTGACCAGGCAACCCTGTTTGGCCACCGGGTTGGCCCCGGCCGGAAGCTTCGGAGGCTTCAGGAAGGCCGGCTTTGCTGTGAGGTCCAACATATCGAACAGACTGTTGGCATTGGCGTCGCGGCGAGTCAGAGCGGGTAGGTTCCACTTCTCTTCGATTGTCTTGAGAATCGAAGTGTGGTCGTAGACGGTGTGCGAGACGAAGTCCTTCTTGGCGTAGGGGCTGACCACCCCGGCGGGGACCCGGAAGCCGTACTGGTTGAAGCCACCCGGAGGATCGCCGGGCGCCAGGTTCGGGGGGATGTCGTCGGGAGGGATCGCCGGAGGCGGAGGAACGTGGTCGTAATAGCCACCGTGCTCGTCGTAGGTCCAGATCAACATGGTCTTTGACCAATTGGGACTGGACATGACGGCGTTGACCACCTTGGCCATGAACTGGTCACCGAACTGTATGTCTTGGGGATCCTCTTCGGAGGACTCGTCGTAATTGGGCTCGACCAGGCAGTAGGACGGTAGGTTCCCCGCCGCCGCGTCGGTGTAGAACTCATCGATCTTGACGACACCCTTGCTGAGGGGATTGCCCTCTTCGAGATATTCGATGTACACGCCCAGGGTGGGCGTGTCGGTGTAGTAGTCCCTCCAGGTGATGCCGTGCTTGTCGAACTGCTGGTAGATGACGCCGTTGGGCGGAAGCTCCATGGGGAAGGTGTCGTTGATCAGACCGAGTGAGGTTCCCGATATCAGATAGCGGCGGTTGGGATAGGTCTGCCCCATCACCGAGCAGAAGTAGCGGTCGGCAAGGGGGAAGGTGCCGGCCATGCCGCAGGTGAAGGGCAGGTCCTCCTTGGTGAAATATCCCATGGCCTCCGGTGTGGAGCTGGTCACGAACCCCTGACACGTACCCCCGTCGTAGGCCTCGTGGGCGGCCGTCCAGTCATTGCGGACGCCCAGCGTCTGGCACTCGGTGGGCATGTGGAAGGCATGGACGTCGTTACCGTGGCCGTCGGGGTTCTTGGCCGTCGGCTGGCCGTTGGAGCCGATGGTGAATCCGTCACCCCTGCCGAGGGTGCCCACGATGTTGTCGAAAGAGTGGTTCTCCATCATCACCACGACGATGTGCTCGATCTCGGGTACCTGGTCGGTCCCGGCGGCGAGCTCGGGGCGGGGCAGTGACCCGGCGGATTTGGGCACCATGGGGGTCGTCGATGACGTCGTCTCTGTTGTCGATGAGGAGACCGACGACGAACCGCCACAGCCGCTCAGAACGGCAGCCGCACCTAACACGCTTCCGCCGATGAAGTGCCGTCGGTTCATCTTCACCGTTCCCTGTTCATGACGTGCCGCTGTTCATCTGGTGGCGCCTTCGGGGCCTGCGTGGATGACCAGGGACGCAATCCGGCGCCTCGACTCAGGCTCAGCATGCCTGACCGACGACACCCGGCGTGGTACTCACGTCTGCCGAGTTGACGATGCGGATGCTCGCTGTTCCCGACTTGCCGTTCTTGACCTCGTAGACCTTGATGCCGACATTGCTGGCCGAGGCAGTGGCCGGCGGCAGTTGGGCGGCCAGCTTGGCGCTCCTGTAGTTGACGAACTCGCAGTATCCACCAGTGCTCTTGAAGGTGCCCCGCCACGAGGCCGTTTGTTCTACGTCCGTGGGGAGTTGGGCACGGACGAGTTGTTCGGCGGTGGCCAGCCGGGTGGCCGGTGGGATCGACATGTGAAACCCCACCACCCGGCCGCCGCTCTCCTGGAGGGCGGTGAACTGAGGGACGGACTGACCGTCTACGGTCACACTGGATCCATATCCCGCCGACCCGCCCACGGTGACCGGAGGGTGGGCCGACTGCCACTCGGCGGTGGTGGCACCGAGCACGGCGACCCCCGCATGGGCCGTGGTCGAAGGCGGGGGACTGGTGGATCCTGACGAACAGGCGGCCAAAGCCAAAGTCGATCCGACCAGCGCGACCAGGACCCATCTCCGACCAGGGACTTTCATCGTCATGAGAAACTATCGGTCTTGGACGATGGATGCTCGCCGCGACCGGGGTTGCTTGGCAACCCCGGTCGCCAGCCAACTAGGAATTGATGGTGAGGCTGAAGCTCGCCGTCGTGGTCTGGTGCTTCTTCTTGGTGGCATCAGTCACCTTCACTTTGATGGTGACGGTACCGGTGGCCACGCTCGTCTTGACCGTGCCCTCGAGCACCCCTGTCTTCTTGAGTGAAAGACCCTTCGGCAGCTTGCCAACCTTGGCCCACTTGAGCGGCAGGACGCCGCCGGTGGCGGTGAACTGATAGCTATAGGGGCTGCCTTCGGTCAGCGCAGGTAGCGGCGAAGTCGAGGTGATGGTCAGTCCGCTCACCGTCAGGGTGAAGAACTGGTTGGCCGGATCGCCGACGCCGTTACTGGCGGTGAAGATGAGCTTGTAGGTTCCGCTGGCCGCCGGCGTGCCTGACAGGACGCCTCCCGAGAAGGTCACCCCGGCAGGCAGGTTGCCGAACTCGGTGATCGTCGGAGCCGGGGCGCCGACGGCGGTGACCGTGAAGCTTCCCGGGCTGCCTTCAGCAAAGGTGGTGCCGTCGGCCGAGGTGATGGCCGGGGCCGCCCCCACGGTCAGGGTGAAGGTCTGGGTGGCATCTGGAGCCACTCCGTTAGAAGCGTCGATGGTGAAGGTGTAGGTCCCGTTGCTACCGGCTGCCGGGGTGCCGGCCAGGGTGGCCGTGCCGTCACCGTTGTCGGTGAAGGTCACTCCGGTCGGGAGTGTCCCCGGGTCCGACAGCGATGGAGTGGGCGTGCCCGCGGTGGTCACTGTGAAGGACCCGTAGTCCCCCTCATCGAACGTGGTGCTGTCCGCCGAGGTGATGGCCGGCGGCCCGTCCACGGTGAGGGTGAACGATTGGCTGGCGTCCGGCGCCACCCCGTTAGAAGCGCCGATGGTGACGGTGTAGACGCCCTCCTCCGTCGGGGTGCCGGCCACGGTGGCCGTGCCGTCGCCGTTGTCGGTGAAACTGACCCCGGTGGGCAGGCCGCTGCCCCCGGTCTCCGACAGCGACGCAGTGGGCGTCCCCGTCGAGGTTACCGTGAACGACCCGGCGCTGCCCTCGGTGAAGGTGGTGTTGTCGGCCGAGGTGATGGCCGGCGCACCGTCGACGGTCAGAGTGAAGGTCTGGCTGGCATCTGGAGCCACACCGTTAGAAGCGTCGATGGTCACGGTGTAGGTCCCGTTGGTGCCGGCTGCCGGGATACCGGCCAGGGTGGCCGTGCCGTCACCGTTGTCGGTGAAACTGACCCCGGTGGGCAGGCCGCTGCCCCCGGTCTCCGACAGCGAGGCCGTAGGCGTCCCCGTCGAAGTCACCGTGAACGACCCGGCGCTGCCCTCGGTGAAGGTGGCGCTGTCGCCCGAGGTGATGGCCGGTGGGCCGTCCACCGTGAGGGTGAACGACTGGCTGGCGTCGGGAGCGAAACCGTTGGTGGCGTCGATGGTGAAGTTGTAGACGCCCTGCTCGGTCGGGGTACCGGCCAGGGTGGCCGTGCCGTCGCCGTTGTCGCTGAAGGTCACCCCGGTCGGGAGCGCTCCGGACTCGGACAGCGAGGCGGTGGGCGTACCCGTGGTGGTCACCGTGAAGGATCCGGCGCCGCCTTCGGTGAAGGTGGCGCTGTCGGCCGAGGTGATGGCCGGCGGCCCGTCCACCGTCAGGGTGAAGGTCTGGGTGGCGTCCGGGGCTACTCCGTTGGTGGCATCAATGGTGATCGAGTAGACGCCCTCCTCCGTCGGGGTACCGGCCAGGGTGGCGGTACCGTCACCGTTGTCGCTGAAGGTGACACCGGTGGGCAATGCACCGGTCTCCGACAGAGAAGGGGTGGGGGTGCCCGTGGTGGTCACTGTGAAGGATCCGGCGCTGCCTTCGGTGTAGGTGGCACTGTCGCCCGAGGTGATCTGCGGTGCGCCGTCGACGGTCAGGGTGAAGGTCTGGGTGGCATCTGGAGCCACTCCGTTAGAAGCGTCGATGGTGAAGGTGTAGGTCCCGTTGCTACCCACCGCCGGGGTGCCGGCCAGGGTGGCCGTGCCGTCACCGTTGTCGTTGAAGGTCACCCCGGTGGGCAATGCACCGGTCTCCGACAGAGAAGGGGTGGGCGTACCCGTCGAGGTCACCGTGAAGGATCCGGCGCTGCCCTCGGCGAAGGTGGCGCTGTCGGCCGAGGTGATGGCCGGCGGGCCGTCGACCGTGAGGGTGAAGGTCTGGGTGGCATCTGGGGCGACCCCGTTGGAGGCGTCGATAGTGATCGAGTAGACGCCCTCCTCCGTCGGGGTACCGGCCAGGGTGGCCGTGCCGTCGCCGTTGTCGCTGAAGGTCACCCCGGTCGGGAGCGCTCCGGTCTCGGACAGAGCAGCGGTCGGCAGTCCTGTAGAGGTCACCGTGAAGGAACCGGCGCTGCCTTCGGTGAAGGTGGCGCTGGCGCCCGAGGTGATCTGCGGGGCCACATCGACGGTCAGGGTGAAGGTCTGGGAGGCTTCGGGGACGAACCCGTTGGTGGCGTCGATGGCGAAGGTGTACACACCATTCGAGCCGGCCGCCGGCGTTCCGGCCAGCGTGGCCGTGCCGTCACCGTTGTCCACGAAGCTGACCCCGTTGGGCAGCGAACCCGTCTCCGACAGGGACGCTGTGGGAGTGCCCGTCGAGGTCACCGTGAAGGACCCGGCGCTGCCTTCGGTGAAGGTGGCACTATCGGCCGAGGTGATGGCCGGCGGGCCGTCGACCGTGAGGGTGAAGGTCTGGGTGGCCTCGGGGGCGACCCCGTTGGAGGCGTCGATAGTGATCGAGTAGACACCCTCCTCCGTCGGGATGCCGGCCAGGGTGGCCGTCCCGTCACCGTTGTCGTTGAAGGTCACTCCGTCGGGAAGCGTACCCGTCTCCGACAGGGCGGCTGTCGGCAGTCCCGTCGTGGTCACCGTGAAGGAACCGGCGCTGCCTTCGGTGAAGGTGGCGCTGTCGCTCGAGGTGATCTGCGGGGCGACATCGACGGTCAGGGTGAAGGTCTGGGTGGCGTCGGGGGCGACACCGTTGGAGGCGTCGATGGAGACGGTGTAGACGCCGTTGGTGCCGGCCGCCGGGGTGCCGGCCAGGGTGGCCGTCCCGTCATGATTGTCCACGAAGGTGACCCCGGTGGGTAGCGACCCCGTCTCCGTCAGAGCGGAGGTGGGATAGCCGGTGGTGGTCACGGTGAAGGACCCGGCGCTGCCTTCGGTGAAGGTGGCGCTGTCGCCCGAGGTGATGGTCGGGGCTGCGTCGACGCTCAAGGTGAAGGTCTGGGAGGCCGCCGGGCTCACCCCGTTGGCCGCATTGAGGGTGATCACGTAGGCACCACTCGTCGTCGGGGTGCCGGCCAGGGTGGCCGTCCCGTCATGATTGTCCACGAAGGTGACCCCTGCGGGCAGGGTACCGGTCTCGGAAAGAGCCGCGGTGGGCACACCCGAGGAGGTGACGGTGAAGGACCCAGCGCTGCCCTCGGTGAAGGTGGTTCCGTTGGCCGAGGTGATGGCCGGGGCCGCGTCCACCGTGAGGGTGAAGGTTTGGGTGGCCGGGCTGCCCACACCGTTGCTGGCCGTGATGGTGAAGGAGTAACTACCACCGGTGCCGGCTGCGGGCGTCCCGGACAGGGAGGCCGTCCCGTTGCCGTTGTCGACGAAGGTCACCCCGGTGGGCAGGGTCCCGCTCTCCGACAGAGCCGAGGTGGGATTGCCGGTCGAGTGGACGGTGAAGCTACCGGCGCTGCCCACCGTGAAGGTCGTCGAGCTGGCCGAGGTGATGGCCGGGGCGGCGTCGACGGCGAGGGTGAAGGACTGGCTGGCCGGACTGCCGATGCCGTTGGAAGCCGTGATGGTGATCGGGTAGGAGCCGCTGGCCGATGCCGTCCCCGACAGGGTGGCCGTCCCGTTGTGATTGTCGACGAATGTCACGCCAGCGGGCAGGGCTCCGCTCTCGCTGATCGAAGGCGTCGGGCTGCCGGTGGTGGTCACCGTGAAGCTTCCTGCCGATCCGGCGGTGAAGGTGGTGGCGTTGGTTGAGGTGATCGACGGAGCGATGCCCAGGGTGATCGGGTTGTTGGAGGCGTTGGCCGACGGGCCGGTGCCCACGCTGGTGATAGCTGCCACCGAGATGTTGTACTCGTCGCCGTTGGTCAGTCCGGTGAGCGTTTCGGTGGTGGCTGTCGAGTTGAAGGTCTGGCTCACCGCGGTGCCGCTGGGCACCGGCGTGGCCGTCACCTTGTAGCCGCTGATCGACGCAGTGCCCGAGTCGGCGGGGGCCGTCCAGCTGGCCGTCACCTGAGCGTTACCGGCCGTAGCGGTAACTCCCGATGGGGCACCGGGTAGGGCCGTCCAGCTGAGGGTCATGTTGCCTGGACAACCGGCCTAACCACCGCCATGCTGCTGGTTGAGGTTGGTCCAGTATCTTGCCCCCGGCACCGGTGGAAGCGCCCGAGGTGCCCTTGTGTCTGACTGCTCTGCGCACGCCTTGAGCTTGTCGTCGCTCCCTGCCGTAGAAGGCCGGGTTGATCCGTTGGTGAAACTGGTCAGGTCGGCGTCGAGACCCACGAAGAACCGGCACCGCCACCGCCAGCGCCGAGGGCGGGTAGAAGGTGCACCCGTTCCCCGAGCCGCTACCGCCGCCGTAGTAGCCACCGCCACCGCCACCGCCACCTGGGTGTTGGCTATCGGCCGTGGCCGTACCACCGGCCGCACCGGTGCCTGAGGCGTCGGGGCCGGAGCCCGCCGTCCGGCGGTCCGCTGCCGCCACTGAGGACTGCTCCGCCAGCGCCGGCGGCACTGTTGCCGGCACCGCCCGAGCCCGTCGTTGGCGGTGACGCCAGTGGTGCCACTCTTGGCGCCCAAACCGCCGCCGCCGCCGCCGCCGGCTGCCTGCGTGTCCCAGTCCGCACCGCCGCCGCCGCCGCCGAAGCCCTGTCCGGCGGCCGAGCCTGCCGGCGTTGGGCTCTGCTATTGGCTGTCGTGCCGGTCGTCGCCCCGGCGTTGCCGTTCCCGCCGTTCCCGCCGTTGCCGGTGCAACCACCGGCGCCGGCGCCGCCGCCGCCGTCAACGATGGCCAGGGGGGCCGAGCACGGGCTCGACGGCGTTCCCGTAGACACATACGGCCGTCGAACCGCCACCGCCACCGCCACCCGACTGGTTCGTCCTGTGTTGGTCGGTGTCGCCGCCCTGCCCACCGTTCGAGTTACCCGCTCCACCGATGCCCACCGGTGACCCGCTCCCGCTCGAACTTGGGCGCCGCCCCCGCCGCCGCCGCATCCGATGTAGGTGGCGATCGTCTGACCCGGCGGACGCTGTGAACGTGCCGACCACCGTGCCGCCGCCGCCGCCTGTACCGGTGTTGGACTGTTCGGCCCCGAAGCTCGTGCTCGTGCTGCTCCCGCCGCCGCCGCCGCCGCCGCCGATGAGGGTGATGGTGGCGCTCCCGCCCCCGGTCTGGGCGCCCATGGTCGTCACGTACCAGGTACCGCAGGCCAAGGTGGGCGCGGCCACTCCGCCGGTGGTAAACCACGACGGGCTCGACGAGAAGGCGGCCGCCGGGGTGGCGACCGTGGCGGCCGTGGCGATGGTGAGAACCCCGCCCATGAGGACCACGGCCACCAACGCCTTAGTGCCCACTGCCATCCTCTTTGTCAGGTTGCGCAGACCGCTCATCTGTCTCTCCCCTATCGCTTTGCTATTACTGCGTTCGCGTTGCATGTCCCGTCCGTTCCGCACGTGGCTCTAAGAATTGATGGTGATGGAGAAGGTGGCCGTGGTCTTCTGGTGATGCTTGGGAGTCGCATCGGTGCACTTGACCTCGATGGTGTAGACGCCGGGAGCCACATGAGCGGCGCTGACCGTGCCCTCGAGGACACCCGTCTTCTTGATGGAGAGGCCCGTGGGCAGCTTGCCCACCTTGCCCCACTTCAGCGGGAGATCACCGCCGGTGGCCGTGAACGTGTAGCTGTAGGGCGTCCCTTCGGTCACCGGTGGCAGCGGTGAGGTCGAGGTGATGGTCAGACCGCTGACCGTGAGGGTGAAGTCCTGCACGGTACCCGCACCAACCCCGTTGGTGGCGTCGAACCCGATCCGGAAGGTGCCGCTCTGGGTCGGTGTGCCCGACAGGGCACCGCCGCTGAAGGTCACCCCGCTCGGGAGGTTGCCGAACTCGGAGATTGAGGGTGTCGGGTAGCCGGTGGCCGTCGGCGTGAAGGACCCGGCGCTGCCCTCGGCGAAGGTGGTGTTGTTGGCCGAGGTAAACACCGGCTCGGTGCCCACCGTCAGTGTGAAGGATTGGCTGGCATCGGGTGCCACCCCGTTGGAAGCCCCGAAGGTCAGCGCGAACGTCCCGGTCTGGCTGGGCGTGCCGGTCAGCGCCCCGTGGCTGAACGTCACACCGCTGGGTAGTGCGCCCGATTCGGTGACGGTCGGCGCCGGTGTCCCGGTGGCCGTCACCGGGAAGTTGCTGAGCTTGCCCTCGGTGAAGGTGGTTGAGCTGGCCGAGGTGATGACCGGGGCGGCGTCCACGGTGAGGGTGAAGGACTGGCTGGCATTGGGAGCCACCCCGTTGGCGACGTGAACGGTGATCGGGAAGGTGCCCTGCGCGGTCGGCGTGCCGGCCAGCGTGGCCGTGCCGTCACCGTTATCGGTGAAGGTGACTCCTCCTGGCAGAGCCCCCGTCTCTGTCAGCGACGCCGTCGGATAGCCCGCCGAGGTCACCGTGAAGGTGCCGGCGCTGCCTTCGCTGAAGGTGCTGGAGCTGGCCGAGGTGACAGACGGGGCGCCGTCCACCGTGAGGGTGAACGACTGGCTTGCGTCCGGGGCGACCCCGTTGGTGGCGCCGATGGTGATCGGGTAGCTCCCGCCGGTGCCGCTCGCCGGCGTACCGGCCAGGGTGGCGGTTCCATCACCGTTGTCGCTGAAGGTCACACCGCCGGGCAGAGGGCCGGTCTCGGTCAGGGCTGCGGTCGGCGTCCCCGTCGACCGCACGGTGAACGTGCCCGCACTGCCTACAGTGAACGTCTTGCTGTCGGCTGAGGTGATGACCGGGGCGGCATCCACCGTGAGAGTGAAGGACTGGCTGGCAGTGGGGGCCACCCCGTTGGCGGCGTGGATGGTGAGGGTGAATGCCCCCTGCGCGGTCGGTGTGCCGGCCAGCGTGGCCGTGCCGTCGCCGTTGTCGCTGAAGCTGACCCCGGTTGGCAGTGAACCCGTCTCCGACAGTGCCGCCGTCGGATTTCCGGTCGAGGTAACAGTGAAGGTGCCGGCGCTGCCCTCGGTGAAGGTGGCGCTGTCGGCCGAGGTGATGGCCGGGGCCGCGTCCACCGTGAGGGTGAAGGACTGGCTGGCGTCGGGTGCCACCCCGTTGGTGGCGCCGATGGAGAAGGTGTAGCTGCCGCCAGCACCGGCGGCTGGCGTTCCCGCCAGGGTGGCCGTCCCGTCACCGTTGTCACTGAAAGTAACCCCGTCAGGCAGGTTCCCCGACTCGGACAGAGCGGCGGTGGGGGTGCCCGTCGTGGTCACGGTGAAGGACCCGGCGCTGCCCTCGGTGAAGGTGGCGCTGTCTGCCGAGGTGATGGCCGGGGCCGCGTCCACCGTGAGGGTGAAGGACTGGCTGGCGTCCGGTGCCACCCCGTTGATGGCGCCGATGGTGATGGTGTAGACGCCCTGTGACGTGGGGGTACCGGCCAGGGTGGCCGTGCCGTCGCCGTTGTCGCTGAAGCTGACCCCGGCTGGCAGTGAACCGGTCTCCGACAGTGCCGCCGTCGGATTTCCGGTCGAGGTCACAGTGAAGGTGCCGGCGCTGCCCTCGGCGAAGGTGGTGCTGTCGGCCGAGGTGATGGCCGGGGGGGCGTCTACCGTGAGGGTGAAGGACTGACTGGCGTCGGGGGCCACTCCGTTGGAAGCGCCGATGGTGATCGGGTAGCTGCCGCGGGTACCGGAGGCCGGTGTGCCGGCCAGGGTGGCGGTGCCGTCACCGTTGTCGCTGAAGGTGACCCCGGAGGGCAGGGGGCCCGACTCGGTCAGGGCGGGTGTCGGCGTACCGGTGGAGGTCACCGTGAAGGACCCGTCACCCTCGGTGAAGGTGGCGGAGTCGGCCGAGGTGATAACCGGCGCGGCCTGCACGGTCAGGGTAAAGGACTGGCTGGCCGGGCTGCCCACACCGTTGGAGGCAGTGATGGTCAGGGGGAAGACTCCCTGGGCCGTCGGCGTGCCGGCCAGGGTGGCCGTGCCGTCACCGTTGTCGCTGAAGGTGACCCCGGACGGGAGTGGGCCGGACTCGGCGAGGGAGGGCGTAGGCGTTCCCGTGGAGATGACGGTGAAGCTGCCGGCGCTGCCTTGGCCGAAGGTGGCGCTGCTCCCCGATGTGATCGACGGGGACTGGAGGGTCTCGTCGACCGTCAGGGTGAAGGTCTGGCTGGCATCGGGGGCGAAGCCGTTGCTGGCATCGATGGTCAGGATGTACGTGCCGGCGGTGCCGCTCGCCGGCGTGCCGGCCAGAGCGGCGGTTCCGTCACCGTTGTCGGTGAAGGTGACCCCGTCGGGCAGTGCTCCCGTCTCACTGAGGGCAGCCGTGGGTGTGGCCGATGTCGTCACTTTGAAGGAGCTCATGACCGTTTCGGCAAACGTGGTGCCGGGGGTCGAGGTGATGGTCGGCGGACCGTCGACGGTGAGGGTGAAGGCCTGGGTGGCCGGGCTGCCCACGCCGTTGTTGGCGGTGATGATGAAGGGGTAGGTCCCGCTCACGGTGGGAGTGCCGGCCAGGGTGGCCGTCCCGTCACCGTTGTCGGCAAAGCTCACACCGGCCGGCAGCGTGCCGGACTCGGAAAGGGCGGCGTTGGGATTGCCGGTCGAGATCACGGTGAAGCTACCGGCGCTGCCCTCGGTGAAGGTGGTGGAGCTGGCCGAGGTGATGGCCGGGGCCACGTCCACCGTGAGGGTGAAGGTCTGGCTGGCCGGGCTGCCGACCCCGTTGCTGGCGTTGAGGGTCAAGGAGTAGCTCCCGGCGGTGCCGGCGGCCGGGGTGCCGGCCAGGGTGCCCGTCCCGTTGCCGTTGTCAGCGAAGGTCACCCCGGTGGGAAGCGACCCACTCTCCGACAAAGAGGCGGTGGGGTTGCCTGTCGAGGTGACGGTGAAGCTGCCTGCACTGCCCACGGTAAATGTGGTCGAGCTGGACGAAGTGATGGCCGGGGCGGCGTCGACGGTGAGGGTGAACGACTGGGTGGCCGGGCTACCGACCCCGTTGGAGGCCTTGATGCTGAAGGAGAAGGTCCCGCTGACCGTGGGCGTGCCGGACAGGGTGGCTGTTCCATCGCCGTTGTCAGCGAAGCCCACCCCGGCCGGCAGCGTGCCGGTCTCCGAAAGGGTGTCGTTGGGATTACCGGTCGAGGTGACGGTAAAGCTGCCAGCGTTCCCCTCGATGAAGGTGGTCGAGCTGGCCGAAGTGATGGCCGGAGCGGCGTCGACGGTGAGGGTGAAGGACTGGCTGGCCGGGCTGCCCACGCCGTTGGTTGCGGTGATGGTCAAGGGGAAGCTGCCACCAACAGAGGGCGTGCCGGACAGGGTGCCCGTGCCGTTGCCGTTGTCGACGAAGTTCACACCCGTCGGCAGTGTGCCGGTCTCCGACAGGCCTGCCTTGGGATTGCCGGTCGAGGTGACGGTGAAACTACCGGCACTGCCAGTTGTGAAGGTCGTCGAGCTGACCGAGGTGATGGCCGGAGCGGCGTCGACGGTGAGGGTGAAGGACTGACTGGCCGCCGGTGCGATCCCGTTGGAGGCGTTGATGGTCATCGGGAAGCTGCCGCTGGCCGTAGGCGTGCCTGACAGGGTGGCCGTGCCGTTGCCGTTGTCGTTGAAGGTCAGACCATCCAGAGCGCCGGACTCGGAAATCGACGGGTTCGGCGACCCGGAGGTGGTCACGGTGAAACTACCGGCGCTGCCCGTTGTGAAGGTCGAACTGGCGGCCGATGTGATCGACGGCGGGGTCCCCACGACCAGGGTGTTGGCCGACTCGGCTGTGCCCAGGCTCGTGTCCCGGCTCGTCTGGTAGGAGTCGTTGGGACCATTCCCCGGTAGCGGGGAGGTGTTGGTCTCATCTATGTAGATGTTGTACGTACCGGGGCTGAGGCCACTTGGAACCTGGAAGGAGCCCGAAGGCGTCCCCGGCGTCAAGGTGCAGGGATTGGGGCCGACCGTGGTGCTCTCCGCACCGGTGCAGGAGTACGTGTTGGCCGGGATGGCGACCGTCGAGTTGACCACGGGCACGGCCGATCCCCGGCTGGTGCCGATGTAGACCGACGGCGCGCTGACCGGGTAGAAGTTGGCGGCACTGTTCTGGAAGTCACCGTAGGGGGCGGCATTTGGCGCTCCGTCGGGGGCACCCCACCAGTTGGTCCCTCCGGTCACGCTCACCGTCCCGCCTGGCGCGGTCCCGCCGGTCGAGAGGGTGGCGGTCGGCGTCTGGGGCACGGGCTGCCCGTTGTAGAACAGGTCGAGGCTCGAGTAGTTGGTCGATCCGTTCTCGTCGTTGCCCGATGAGAGGATGACGGCGCAGCTGACCAAACCGGCATTGACGTCGGCCTGGCTGGGAGGACAGTTGGCATCCCCGGTCGGCCCGTTCGCCTCGGTGTCGGTGTTGCCGCCCGCCGAGTTGGAGCCGAGAGACCCGTAGGCGCAGTCGCCCCCGTTCACCCAGGAGCTGGGCAGGGTCATCGACGCGGTCGACGTCCCGAAAGCGGAGGTGCTGGTCGAGGCGAACAGGTTGAGAGCTCCGTAACAGCCTCCCACCGCGCCGCCGCTGGCACTGGTGAGGTCGAGGTTGGACGACGGCAGATCGCCCTGGGCGGCCGAGGGGTTGGAATCGGTCGGGGTGGGCAGCGGATTGGCCGTGTTCATGGTCCAGGCGTCGCCTGCCCCACCGTCCGCCGAGACACCCACGCCCCCGGTGCACGTCGGTTTGTCGAGGCTGGTTCCGCCCTTCACCCCGTTGGTGATGGCTTGGCCGAAGGCCGACTGCGAACCGGCCTGCTCCAGGTCCTGGTTGGAGTCGAACATGGACACCGCCGTGCTGAGGCCGGTTCCGGTGGATGCCCAGGTGCACTCGTTCTGCGACCACAGGTTGACGCTGTCAGTAGAGCTCCCCGCGGAGTTGGCGGCCACCGGGGCCAGGGTCACCGGTGCGCTGGCAGCGTTGTTGTTATTGGTGCCACAGACCTGCGCCGTGCCGGCGTTTAGATTGACGTCCTGGATCGAATAGTTGGCGACGTTGGCCGGGGTGGTACCGGCAGTGATGCTGGTCAGAGGGAGGGAAGCGGAGTTGGAAACGGAGACGTCGTAACAGAAGGGGACACCCTTGATGGCGGAGAAGTACTGACCAGTCACCCAGGTGGGCGCAGTGGCGGCGAAGGCATTGGTGACGTCGAGGGACAGCTCCGCTCCGACAGCCACCCCCAGCAAAAGAAGGACACTGAGTCCCAGTCGTATGGCTCGGCGCGCACCGGAGCGCGCTGCACGGGCTGGAAGCACCGGAACTTCGTGCATGTGATCCCCCTATTCCGTCGATCATCTTCCGCCGGCGCGCGACCCCATGACAAGATTTGACGGTTCCCCCCGCCTTCCTGCCCAATCACACTCCGATCGAAGGGACACTAATGACAGGGTCAATACTTTGCAATCCTAAAAATTGACAGTGCTGCGCGTGTGCTCTTGCGGATCGATCAAGAAATGAGTTGAAAGACAGCTAAATGAATGCGGAAGACCAACAAAAGGGCGGACGCAGGAGGGCACCTGAAGCGTCTGTACCACGTCAGTCGCTCAGTGCAGCCAAGGAAGGACGCACGAAAAACAGTCCGGCGCCGGAAGTAATCAAGCACGATTGATTCGCCGGACACGGAAGTAATCAAGCACGATTGAATCGCCGGACAATTGAAAGGTGGTGACGGAACAACTAGAAGGAGCCTCAGCAAACCAATAGGAAGGTCCACAAAAGCACAGGCGCGAGCCGACAGCCCAACTTTGTGGAGATGCGATGGCGTTGAGGCATCGATGGTCCGTCATGAGCGCAGGGAGTACGAAGGGCGACCGTGCACCGGGCGACGGGCGCCGTTCAATTATTCTCGCCGGTTGTGACCGGCTCCTGGGTGTGGGCCGGTTGCCGCGACACGGTCTCGGTGAAACGGTGCAGGACCGAGCGCTCAGGGACGGCGTCCGGCCGCCTGGTGCTCGGCCGACCTGACCTCCGTCAACTCGGCCGACCTGACCTCCGTCAATTGGTCGCCTCGGGGCGCATCATGGGGAACAAGATGACGTCGCGGATCGCCTCCACCTCACCTATGAGCATGATCAGCCTGTCGATACCGATGCCGATACCGGAGGTCGGCGGGAGGCCGTACTCGAGGGCCCGCACGAAGGCCATGTCGGCCGGGTGCGCCTCCAAGTCGCCCCGGGCAATCGCTTCGGCTTCACCCCAGAAGCGTTCCTGTTGTTCCTCGGGGATGTTCAACTCGCTGTAACCGTTGGCGAACTCCTTGGTGTCGATGGCCAGCTCGAATCGATCGGCCAGCGATGGGTCGTCCTGGCGGTGGCGGGCCAGCGGTGAGACCTCGACGGGGAAACCGCACACGAAGACCGGGTCGACCACCGTGGGCAGCAGAACCGTGTCGTAGAGCTCGAAAATGAGCTTTCCCGATCCCCATTCGGGAAGGAAGTCGACACCATTTTCTTTGCACACCGAACGCACCGCCTCCACCGGATCATCGGGATGCAGGCGATGGCCCACCCCCTCCTCCACCCAATCGAGGAGCTCTCGTCGGGGCCAGGGCGGGGTGAGATCGATGTGTCGATCGCCGATGGTGAAGGTCAACCGCCCGGTAGCCGACTGGGTCGCACCCACGATGAGCCGCTCAGTCAGATCCATCCCGTCGTTGGCGTCGCCAAAGGCCCGATAGGCCTCCAAAGCGGTGAATTCGGGGCTGTGACGGGTGTCGACTCCTTCGTTCCGGAAGTTGCGGGCTATCTCGAAGACCCGCTCGTAGCCGCCAACCACCAGGCGCTTGAGGTACAGCTCGGGGGCGATGCGCAGACTGAGGTCGATGTCGAGGGCGTTGGCGTGGGTCATGAAGGGACGGGCCAGCGCCCCGCCGGCCTGAGGCTGGAGGATGGGCGTCTCCACCTCGACGAAGTCTTCGGCCACCAGCAGGCGGCGCAGAGCAGCGATGGCCTTGAAGCGGATGTCGAAGACACGGCGGCTGGCCGGGTTGGCCAGCAGATCTACCTCCCGCTGTCGGTAGCGGGTATCGGTCTCCGCCAGACCATGCCACTTGTCAGGCAGCGGCAGGAGCGCTTTGGACAGAAGCCACAGACCAGTTACGTCGACAGACAGTTCACCCCGCCGCGAGGTGATCACCTCGCCTTCGGCACCGATCCAGTCACCCAGATCGAAATTGGCCAGCACGGTGGTGGACCGATCATCGAGGTTGGCCTGTTGCACGAGGAGCTGGATCTTGCCGGTGACGTCCTCCAGGTTGGCGAAGGAGAGTTTGCCGTGACCGCGGATGCTGGTCAGGCGGCCGGCAACCCGCTCCGTCTGGCCGGTTCGGACGTCGGCTTCCAGGTCGCCGTACTCGTCCCGCAGTTCCGCCGTCGTGGCTGTGCGATCAAAACGGATCGGGTAGGGATCGATACCCTTTTCGACCAGTTCGTGGCGCTTCCGACGGCGCTCGGCGGAAAGCGCCTCCACAGTCGAAGTTTGTGGTTCCTCGCCATCCGGCTCTGCCACGATCAAGCCCTCTTCCTTGGTTGGCCCCGTCGATCGGTCCCAGTTTCGCCAGGATCGCGCTGGTCATCTTAGGCACCCAGAAATCGCGAACTTCCTTGTCGTCGAGGTCGATTTGATCACCGGGTGGTTCCCGATAACCGTAATCATTGCTGCCAGTAGTTCGGTCCCCTTGTCAGTGGGTCGCCACGACGGGGCGTGGAGATGGGAGCTGCCCACCGGGATCCCCCTGAGCGCTCGTCCGATTCGGCTCCGGTTGCCCGCAGATCCATCGTTGACGGCCACCAGGGCCGGCCTTATGCTGCCGCCGCGCCCCTAGCTCAACGGTGGAGCAGCGGATTCTTAATCCGCAGGTTGGGTGGTTCGAGTCCCCCGGGGCGCACCGGTAGCCTCCTGGCGCGCATGGGGCCCGCCCGTCCCAAAGAGGCGAGTGGATTCGGACGTCCCGGTGCGGGAGAGTTGGTCCTGGTGGCTCGTGTCTACGTAACCCGTCGGGGTGGGCCCGGTACATCCCTCGGATGTCTCGGCTCGGTCCTCATGCTCGTGGTGGGGTTGGCGGCCGTAGCCCTGTTCGCCGTCGTGGGGCTGGCCGTAGTGGCCGTCATCGTGGCCGGCATCCTGGTCACCGGGGTCGCCCTGGTCACCCAGCGGGTCTGGCGGGTGGCCCGGGGGAAGGCACCGGCCCGAGGCCCGGGCCGGGGGGGCATCATCGACGCCACCGCCACCGAGGTGCGGACCGACGGACCGACCCTGCCCGCAGACGGAGCGGGACCGGCCGACGGAGGAGACGGCGGTCACTGACACCTCTCGATTGGCCTGGTGAAGTACCCTTTTTGTTGACAATCGCAAACCGTTCACCTCGCCCCCGCTCTGAGTCCCGCCGAGGAGGCCGTGGCTGGGTGAGGATCAGGATCGGCTGGAGCACATGTTCATCGACCACAAGGGCAGGGCGGTTCTGGTGGGAGTGGGACTCCTCGTGCTCGGGGCGGTGCTGGCCATCGGGGCGGTCAAGGCCGACCACCATCTCCACGGTCCACCGGCGGCCTCGGTAGCCCAGGCCTCGGCCGGTTACGGGCTCCAGAGCCCGACGTCGGTCACCCTGGTGGGAGCTGACCTCTACGTGGCCAACGGTGGAGGGAACTCGGTCACCGTGGTCAACGCCTCGACCGGTGCGCACGTGACCACCATCATTGGGCCCTCCTACGGATTCGGGAGCCCGTCGGCCATCGTCACCACCGGCGGGGACCTCTTTGTGGCCAACCGGTCGGCCGATACGGTGACCGAGATCGATGCCGCCAGCCACGCCCTGGTCAGAATCATCGCCGGTTTCACCGAACCGATCGCCCTGGCCACCGGGGACGGGAATCTGTACGTCTTGAACGCACCGGGTTCGGTGACCAAGGTGTCCATCCCCGACGGCCAGATCGAGGCCAGCGCGTCGGGGCCGCAATTCGGCTTCAGCGCTCCCTTGGGGATCGCCGCGGCCGGCGCTGACCTCTTCGTCACCAACAGTGCCGACAATTCGGTGACCGCTATCGACGACCAGACGATGACGTTGACCAGCATCCTCAAGGGATCGGCCTACAAGTTCAGCATTCCGACCGGAGTCACCGTCCTCGGCAGCAACGTGTGGGTCGCCAACTTCGGAGGCGATTCGGCCACCGAGATGGTAGCGGCCACCGGCAAAGTGGTGCGGGTGGTGGTCGACCACACCAACCTGCCTACGCCGGGGCCCATCACCGTGGGCGACGGCTACGTCTTTACCGTCAGCCCCCCGGGCGTGTCCCCCATGGTGAGCCAGATCGAGCCGAGCACCGGCACGGTGGCCTGGATGAAGTGCAATACCAACGGCCCCTACCTGTTCAGCAATCCGCAGTCGGCCGCCGTCTACGGCGACAATCTCTGGGTGGTGAGCAAGGGGAGCAGCTCGCTGACCCAGATGGACACCGACACCGGCGACCTCATCCGCACCATCTCCTGACACCGGCACCCTGACACGGCACCCTGACACCGGCACTGCCCCACCCCTGGTCGGTATTTTCAGCAGCGGACCGGCACCCACTATGTTCGGGCCGAGCCAATTGTCGCCACCACCAGACGCCGATCAGCGCTCATACCTGACCCACCGCCGGCATCGAGGTGCAGCGGCACGGCCGGCCCCGTGTCACGAGACCCAGGAAGGCACGTGATGACAACCACCGATCAGACAAACTCCGGTGGGGCGCCCGCCGCCGCCCGGGCCGTCGACCTGGTCAAGACCTACGGCAAGGGCGACGCCGTGGTCCGGGCCCTGGACGGCGTCACGCTGGAGTTCGGCCGGGGCCGCTTCACCGCCGTCATGGGCCCGTCCGGCTCGGGGAAGTCGACCCTCATGCACTGCATGGCCGGCCTCGACTCCCCCACGTCGGGGCGGACGTTCGTGGGCGACCGCGAGATCGGGCTCCTCGACGACGCCGGCCTCACACAGCTGCGGCGGGACCGGATCGGATTCGTGTTCCAGTCGTTCAATCTGGTGCCCACCCTGACAGCTTCCGAAAACATCACCCTGCCCGCCGACCTGGCCGGCCGGAAGGTCGACCCGGACTGGTTCGCCTTCCTGGTCGAGCAGTTGGGGATCGGTGACCGGCTGACCCACCGACCGTCGGAGATGTCCGGCGGGCAGCAGCAGAGGGTGGCCTGTGCCCGGGCGCTCATCGGTCGGCCCGACCTCATCTTCGCCGACGAGCCCACCGGAAACCTCGACTCCAATTCCTCCGGCGAGATGCTCGGCTTCCTCAAGCGATCGGTCACCGAGTTCGACCAGTCGATCGTGATGGTCACCCACGACCCGAGGGGAGCGGCCTACGCCGACCGGGTGGTCTTCCTGGCCGACGGAGGGGTAGTCGGTGAGCTGGCCGAGCCCACGGCCGACTCGATCCTGGAACAGATGAAGCAGCTCGACGGCTGACATGTGGAAGGTGACGATCAAGGGCCTGTTGGCCCACAAACTGCGGTTGGGTCTGACCGCCCTGGCCATCGTGCTCGGCGTGACCTTCATCTCGGGAACGCTGGTGCTGACCGACACCCTGCACGACACCTTCACCACCCTTTTCGGCCATGTCTACCAGAACGTCGATTTCGCCATCCGGGGGAAAGCGGCCTTCAGCGGCAACGACAACAGTGGCACCGCCGTCCGCAACCCGATCCCCAATCCATTGCCGTGGCGGTCCGCCGCCTACCGGGGGTGGCTTATGCCGAGGGGAGCGTGAGCGGCTATGCCCAGTTCGTGGCCCCCGACGGCAAGGCCATCACCACCGGGGGGGCGCCCACCCTCGGCTTCTCCTTCGATCCCAACGCCCAGCTGTCCTCCCTCGACCTGGTGGCCGGGACCGCCCCCACCAGGCCGACCAAGTGGTCATGGACGAAGGGACGGCCACCAAGTACCACTTCGCGGTGGGGGACCACGTGCGCATCCTTCTGGCCGGTCCACCGCAGACCTTCCTGATCTCCGGACTGGTCCGGTTCGGGACGGCCGACAATCTGGCCGGAGCGACATTGGCTGCCTTCGACTTGCCCACCGCTCAGCACCTGTTCGGTGAGGCCGGGCGCTACGACTCCATCCTGGTCCTGACCCGACCGGGCGCCGACAAGGCAGCCGTCGAGAAGTCGATCGCTGCCGTCCTGCCTGCCGGGGTGGAGGTGGTCACCGGACAGACAGTGGCCGCCGAGCAGACCGCTTCCATCAACCAGGCTCTGTCCTTCTTCTCGACGGCTTTGTTGGTGTTCGCCTTCATTTCCCTGTTCGTGGGCGGCTTCACCATCTTCAACACCTTCTCCATCCTGGTTGGCCAGCGCACCAAGGAGCTGGCCCTATTCCGAATCGTCGGGGCCAGCCGCCGCCAGGTATTCCGTTCGGTTCTGCTCGAGGCGGCCCTGGTCGGCCTGGTGGCCTCCCTGGTCGGTCTCGGACTGGGGGTGCTCGGCGCCGTGGGTATTGAGGCCCTGCTCAAGGGATTCGGCATCACCCTGCCCACCGGTCCCCTGGTCTTCGAGTTCCACACCGTGGTGGCCGCTCTCGTGGTCGGCGTCGGGGTCACCGTGGTTTCGGCACTCAGCCCGGCACGGCGAGCGGTGAGAATCCCACCGGTGGCCGCTCTCTCCGACCACGCCCGGTCGGACGCCGAATCGTCCCGGCGGAGATCCTGGTCGGCGGCATCATCGCCCTCCTCGGCGTGGCCGCCCTGGTGGCGGGCCTCACCAAACCGGCCATCCAGCTGGTCGGTCTGGGGGCGGTGGCCGTGTTCGTGGGCATCGGCATGCTGGCCCCCGTTGTGGCCCGACCGGTGGCCGGCGGGGTCGGTCGTCCCTTGGCCGGGCTCCTCGGCATTTCGGGCAAGCAGGACGCGAGACTCCATGCGGAGCCCGCGGCGCACGGCCCAGACGTCCTCGGCGTTGATGGTCGGCCTGGCCCTGGTATCGACCATCGCCGTCTTCGGCGCCTCACTTCGAAATCGGCCACCAGCAGTGTCGACGAGGCGGTCAGCGCCGACTACATCATCACCTCCTCGGGCAACGGGTCGGGCTCGTTCAGCAGTTCGGTGGCCACCGAGGCGGAGAAGGTTCCCGGCGTGGGTGCCGTCTCGACCGTGTACAGCGGTCAGTTCGAGATCCGGGGCTCACCGACCGGGCTCACCGCCGTGGCCGCCGACCATCTGGCCGATACCGTCATCCTGCGGATGGATGCCGGTTCGGGACAGCCGGCCCTGGCCCGGGGCACCTCCTCATCGACACCACCACGGCCAACAACGATCACCTGGCAGTGGGCTCCGTGGTCCGGCCCACCTTCGCCGAAACCGGCCGGTCCACCATGACCATCGGTGGCATCTACAAGCCCAATTCCCTTCTCGGCAGTTACCTGGTCAGCGATCGGTTCTTCCTCGACCATTTCAACGACCCGCTCCCCGTAGCCGTCCTCCTCCGTACCGACGGGTCAACCCGTCCCTCAGCGCCGCGCTCGATGCCCGGTTGAAGACCACCTATCCGAACCTGCAGATCCAGACCCGGGCCCAGTTCGAGAAGTCGCAACAGCAGCAGGTCGACCAGCTGCTGGGCCTGGTCTATGCCCTGTTGGCCCTGGCGGTGGTCATCGCCCTCATCGGCATCGTCAACACCCTCATGCTCTCGGTGTTCGAGCGGACCCACGAGATCGGTCTCCTCCGGGCGGTCGGGACGAAAGGTCGACAGGTCCGGGCCATGATCCGATCGGAAGCGGTCATAATTTCCGTGTTCGGGGCCATCATCGGAGTGCTGGTCGGCACCGCCCTGGGCATTGCCTTCGCCGCCTCACTCAAACAACAGGGGATCACCGACATCGTCTTCCCCATCGCCAGCCTGACGTGTTCCTGGTCTGTCCGCCTTGTTGGGCCTTGGGCGGCCACCTGGCCGGCCCGTCGCGCCGCCCGACTCGACGTCCTGGCTGCCATCGCCGTCGAGTGAGCCCCTTCCGGCTCAGGCCGGGCGGGCGGGCCATCGCGGTCCTCACCAGCTTGGGGAACGACGGGTGCGGCCTTCATCTCCGGAGGAGCTCATCGCGACAGCAGCACGACCCGGCGAACATGGGGAGGAGGAAGACACCTCGAAGGTGACGGCGAGCGGCGAGTTGTCGAGCTGTTCGCGAAACAGCTCGATCCCAGGGCGATGCTGGCCAACGGATCGACGATCAGGAGGGCCGACTGGGAGGCGGCCAGCGGGCCCATGGCGAGGCCGACTCGAGGGAGAATGGTGCCGACCACGCCGCTGAGCACCACCGTGACACCGACCAGTGCAGGAAATGCCCAGCCAGCCGCAACGAGCCAGAGCATCGGGGCCTCGACGAAGGCGGCGTCGATGGCCCACACCAGGGCGGCGGCCGCCCCGAGCAGGGCGGCGCGCGACGGGGCGGCGACCCCCACCGACTGGCGATGATCAGCACCACGACCAGGACCGATCGGCTCCCGACGGCCACCACCCAGCCGGCCGCGGTGGGATGGCCGTGTCCTTCGTGGGGTTGAGCAACCACCAGGAACCCGATGAGGCCGGCACAGAGAAGAGCGGCGGCACCCCAGGTCCGCGGTGCCGGTGGCATCCGTGCAACCAGAAGGTGCGAAGAGCCAGGGTGAAGATGAGCTCGGAGACCAGGATGGGCTGCACGGTGGCCAACGCTCGCCGAAGTAGAGGGCGAGGGCGGTGAAGACGAAGGTTCCGCCCACGTACACCATCCCCAGCAACCACAGGGGCTGGCGGACCAGGAACACTGTCGTGGCCCACATCGACCTCTTCTGGTCGGAGCCGGCGATGTTGGCCAACCGCTGGAGGACCGAGGTGAGGGCCTGGCTGAACGCCCCCAACAGGGCGAACACAATGCTCATCGCAACACAGTGCTCATCGCAACACAGTGCTCATCAAAGACGAAACACAGCTCATCGGAACACAGTGCTCATCGAGAAGACCCCTCTCCGGCCACACTCGACACCCCGGCGATGGCGCGGTCAGTACCTACCGGCCATTGAATACCAGCAGGGCGGCCAGCGCAAGCCCTGTCCAACCAAACCGATCGGCCTCCTCACGGCCAATGACCACTGGCCGGTTCGTGGAGGGCGGTCGATGAGCCCGAGCCGCCATCGGACGCTCACCCCCGGCCGACCGGGCGATGTAGGCACCGGGGGCGCCGTCGTCAGCCGAACCGGATCCGTTCACCCATCGGAACCCGTGTCGTCGCCTCGGGCCTGGTGGGAAAGCCAACGGGTCAGCCCGGCGGCATTCGAGTGCACACCGTTCATCACCTCGAGCTTGTGTCGGTGGCCCTCGTGCACGCCGTCGAGATCGGAGGCGAACGCTCGCTCGAGGGCGACGGCCACGTCCTCGCCGGCGAGGAAGGCCGCCTCCGCCACTTCGGCCCACTGCCGCAGCGTCCCTTCGGCTTCGTCGAGCACATCGAGCGGGTCGACCAGCAAGCCGTAGTGGGCCAGGGCCAGTCCGGTGGGACGGCGCTTGGTGAACCGGTGCAAGGAGTGGAGAGCCTGGTCCAGGTCGAAGTCGGGTGGCGGAGTCGAAGGTCGAAGCACACCGGCGTCGGGCAGCTTCACCCCCACCGCGTCGCCGGCGAACAGGACCCCGCTGAGGGTGTCGTGCAGAGCGACGTGATGCTTGGCGTGGCCCGGCGAGTCCACGGCCACCAGCGAGCGGGCCGGTCCGACCCGGATCGACTCGCCGTCGTCGAGCACGTGGATCCGTTCGGCCGGCGTCGGGTCGAGCCGCCCGTAGAGCGAGTCGAGAAGGGGTCCGTAGACGTGGCCAGCCGAGTCGATGAGCCGGGTCGGGATCGGCCAGATGGCGAGCTCCCTTCGGGTGGACCTGAAGACGGTGGCCGCGGGAAAGGCCCGGGCCACATCTCCCACCCCTCCGGCATGGTCGAGGTGGATGTGGGTGACGACCACGCCGGCCAGGTCGCCGGGTCCGAAACCGAGCCGGTCCAGCTCGGCCAGGAGCACCGGGACCGAGCTCTGGCTCCCGGTCTCCACCAGGATGGGGCTCTCTCCTTCGATCAGGTAACCGGCCGTGACCCGCTCCCAACCCCCGAGCAGGGTGTCCAACTGGATGACACCGTCGGCCACCCGGGTCCCCGGCTGAGGGAGATCGGTCCCGCTCCCCGACCCGACGTCCGTCATCCTCGGGCGCCACCGGCACCCGACCTCGTGGCCCGCTTGGTCGTCTTGGCTGTTTTCTTGGTCGTCTTGGCTGTTTTCTTGGTCGCCTTGGCTGTCTTCTTGCGTCGTCTTGGCTGGAGCGGCCCGAGAGCCCACCTTGTTGGCTGCGGCTCTTGTGGCCGTAGCCGCCGTGGCCACGGTCTTCTTGGCCGGTGCCGATTTCTTCGAGACCGCCGGCTTGGTGGCGGTGCGGTCGCCGTTGTTCACGCCCGCCTTTTTCTTGATAGCCGCTTTGGCCGTCTTTTTGAGGGCGGCCGATTTAGTGGCACCGACCTTCGCACGTCCTCCCGGTGGACGGGTCGGTTTTCCGCGCTGGTTGATGATCGATGCGGGAGGAGCGCCGATGGCTTCTCGAACCACGTGGGCCGCCCGTCCCTCGGGCGCTGTGGGTCGGGTCAGGCGGTCGATCATGGTGCGGGCGTTGAGTCCGATGAGACGCTTGTCTCCCGAGCCGGTTCTCGAGGTGCTGAGGGCGCGGCTGGGCCAGCCCGAGGATGACATGGCTGGACGATGGCTTGTCGTGACCGGACAGTTTCGACGCCGAGTTGACCAGTGACACGTGCGAGAAAGCTTGGGGGAAGTTGCCGACCAGGCACCCGGCCACCGGGTCGTATTCCTCGGAGAGGAGTCCGAGGTCGTTGCGCAGTCCGAGCAGTCGGTCGAGCAGCTGGCGGGCATCATGGTCGCGGCCCAGCATGCCGAGGCAGTCGGCCAACCAGAACGAACAGGCCAGAAAGGCTCCCTCCCGTCCGGTCAGACCGTCCACGTCGCCGGTGTCGACCGTCCGGTAGCGGAGGACGAAGCCTCCGTCCACCAGCTCCCGCTCGACCGCCTCGATGGTCCCTCGGACCCGCGGGTCGTGAGCGGGGAGGAATCCGACCAGAGGGATCATGAGCAGACTGGCATCGAGCTGGTCCGATCCGTAGTACTGGGTGAAGGAGCCCTTCGAGGCGTTGTAACCCTGGTCGCACACCTGGTCGTGGATCTCCTCACGTACCTTCTTCCAGCGGTCGACCGGCCCGTCGAAGTCGTACTTCTCCGCCGTCTTGATGGCACGGTCGATGGCCACCCAGGCCATCACCTTGGAGTGGGTGAAATGACGA
>CAVSII010000001.1:0-808677 GCA_963727955.1 uncultured Acidimicrobiaceae bacterium | reverse complement strand
GTCGACCAGCGGGATGAGCATGTCGGCCCGGTGCTCCTTGCCGGTGATCTGTTCGAAGGCCCCGTCGTTGAACACGTTGCAGTTCTGGTAGATCTCCACGAAGGAGGCCCCCGGTGCGCGTGGGCCCGACGGAACGTCTCCATCATGTGCTTGCGGTCCATGTCGTGGGTCCGGGCCACGAAGCCGGCCTCGGCCCCCAGGGCCAGGCTGAGCGGGTTGAAGGCTGCTCGAGCGAGCCGAACGGGGTCGACTTGGTGACCTTGGCCACCTCCGACGTCGGTGAGTACTGCCCCTTGGTCAGCCCGTAGATCTGGTTGTTGAACAGCAGGATGGTGATGTTGACGTTGCGGCGCAGGGCGTGGATGAGGTGGTTGCCGCCGATGGACAGGGCGTCGCCGTCGCCGGTCACCACCCACACGTCGAGGTCGGGGCGGGTCGTCGCCAGCCCGGTGGCGATGGCCGGGGCCCGACCGTGGATGGAGTGCATCCCGTAGGTGTTCATGTAGTACGGGAACCGGGCGGCACAGCCGATCCCGGACAGGAACACCGTGCTCTCCCCGGCGCACGCCGAGGTCGGGCATAGCATCTGCACCGCGGCCAGGATCGAATAGTCCCCGCAACCGGGGCACCACGGACCTCCTGGTCCGAGGACCAGTCCTTGCGGGTGGTCAGCGGGACGGGCGACGTCGGCATCGGCCAGGTCGGTCATCGGCCGGACTCCTTTCCGGTGCACGGCGGTCATGCGATGGTCCTCTGGCGGTCGTCGTCGGCGTCACGGGGGTCGACCCTCGATCTGCTGGAGGATGGCCGCCTCCATGGCCGCGGCCCGGAACGGGATGCCCTGGACCTGGGTGAGGGACTGGGCGTCGACCAGGTACTCGGCCCGCAGCAGCCGGCTGAGCTGGCCCAGGTTGACCTCGGGCACCAGCACCCGCTTGTAGCGGCCGAGGACGTCCCCGAGGTCGGCCGGGAACGGGTTGAGGTGGACCAGGTGGGCCTGGGCCACCTTGTGGCCCCGGGCCCGGACCCGCTGCACGCCGGCGGCGATCGCCCCGTAGGTCGAGCCCCAGCCGATGACCAGACCTCGGCCCCCGTCCTCGTCGTCGACGTCGGTCGGCGGGATGTCGTGCGGCGATGCCGGCGATCTTGGCCGCCCGCAGCCGGGTCATCCGCTCGTGGTTGGCACCGTCGTAGGCCACGTTGCCGGAGCCGTCGGACTTCTCCAGCCCGCCGATCCGGTGCTCCAGGCCGGCCACCCGGGCGGGGCCCACGGGCGGGCCAGGGTCTCGTCGTCACGGATGTAGGGCCAGAACACCTCGTTGCCGTCGGCGTCGATGTGGTTGGTCGCCGGTGGCGAAGCCCGGGTCGATGTCGGGCAGGTCGTCGAGGTCGGGCAGCCGCCACGGCTCGGCGCCGTTGGCCAGATAGCCGTCCGACAGCAGGATCACCGGCGTGCGGTACTTGACGGCGATCCCGACCGCCTCCATGGTGGCCTCGAAGCAGTGGGACGGGGTCTTGGCGGCCACGATGGGCAGGGGCGCCTCGCCGTGGCGGCCGTACATGGCGTGGAGCAGGTCGGCCTGCTCGGTCTTGGTCGGGAGCCCGGTGGAGGGCCCGCCCCGCTGGATGTCGATGATCAGGAGCGGAGCTCGAGGCTGATGGCCAGGCCCATCGTCTCCGACTTCAGGTCGATGCCGGGCCGCGAGGTGGTGGTGACGCCGAGGGCACCCCCGAAGGCGGCTCCGAGCGCGGCGCCGATCCCGGAGATCTCGTCCTCGGCCTGGAAGTCCGCACCCCGAACTGCTTGTGCTTCGACAGCTCGTGGAGGATGTCCGAGGCCGGGGTGATCGGGTAGGTGCCGAGGAACAGGGGCAGCCCGCGCGAGCGAGGCGGCGATCAGGCCCCAGGCGGTGGCGGTGTTGCCGGTGATGTTGGCGTACTCGCCGGGCTCGAGCACGGCCGGCTTGACCTGGTAGGAGGACTCGAACAGCTCGGCCGTCTCGCCGAAGTGGTAGCCCGGCCTTGAAGGCCCGGAGGTTGGCCTCCATGACCAGTTGCTTGCCGGCGTACTTCTCGGCGATCCACTCGACGGTCGGCTCGATCGGGCGGGTGTAGAGCCAGCTGATCAGCCCGAGGGCGAAGAAGTTCTTCGAGCGCTCGGCGTCGCGGGGCTTGACCCCGGCTCCTTGGAGACTCGGTGGTGATCGAGGTCATCGGCACCTCGTAGACGGTGAAGGCCGACAGCGACCCGTCGGCCAGCGGATTGCCTCGTAGCCGGCCTTGTCGAGGTTGCGCTCCTCGAAGGCGTCCGAGTTGACGATGATGGTGGCGCCCTGGGCAGCGCTCGATGTTGGCCCGAGGGCGGCCGGGTTCATGGCCACCAGCACGTTGGGCGAGTCGCCCGGCGTCGAGATGTTGTGGTCGGAGATGTGGACCTGGAAGGCCGACACGCCGGCCAGGGTCCCGGCCGGGGCCCGGATCTCGGCCGGGAAGTCGGGGAACGTGGCCAGGTCGTTGCCGAACAGGGCGGACGACGTGGTGAAGCGGTCCCCGGCCAGCTGCATGCCGTCCCCCGAGTCGCCGGCGAACCGGATGACCACGCGGTCGATCAGGTGGGGGGACTTCGGTTCGGTCGTGGTGTCGGACACCTTGCTCCTCTTCGTGCTGCTCGACCGCGCTCGTCGCCGGACTCGAGCTCGGCGCCGCTGCCTGTGGACCGGCGCCCGCCCGGATGAGCTCCGGCCGGACGCCGGATTCGGCGCAGGCCTCACGACACTACCGCCGCCCGCGTGCTGCCCGGCGGCGTCGGCAGCCGAGGCACGGCCGGCTACGGCGCCGACTCGCGGTCAGGCGATCGTGACCGATCGCGTCGAGATAGACGTCCTGGATGGCGTGGATCAGGGCCGCACCCTCGTCGGTCGGCCGCTGGAAGGCCTTGCGGCCCACGATCAGCCCGGCGCCGCCGGCCCGCTTGTTGATCACCGCGGTGCGGACCGCCTGGGCCAGGTCGTCGGCGCCCTTGGACTCCCCACCCGAGTTGATCAGCGGGATCCGGCCCGCGTAGCAGTTGACGACCTGCCAGCGGGTGAGGTCGATCGGGTGGTCGGTGGTCAGCTGGCGTAGACGAGCGGGTCGGTCTTGCCGAACTTGAGGGCGTTGTAGCCGCCGTTGTTCTCCGGCTGCTTCTGCTTGATGATGTCGGCCTCGATGGTCACGCCCAGGTGGTTGGCCTGGCCGGTGAGGTCGGCCGACAGGTGGTAGTCGGTGTCGTCCTGCTTGAAGGCCGGATTGCGCAGGTAGCACCACAGGACGGTGAACATCCCGAGCCGGTGGGCCTCGGCGAAGGCCCGCGACACCTCCACGATCTGGCGGTCGGCACCCTCGGAGCCGAAGTAGATGGTGGCCCCCACGCCCGACGGCACCGAGGTCGGACGGCCTGGCTGCACCGAGCCGAACATGACCTGGTCGTAGGTGTTCGGGTAGTTGAGGAAGTCGTTGTGGTTCAGCTTGACGATGAAGGGGATCTTGTGGACGTAGCGCCGGGACACGATGCCGAGGCCGCCGAGGGTGGTGGCGATGGCGTTGCAGTCGCCGGCGATGGCCAGGTCGCAGAGCTTGGCCGGATCGAAGTAGGCCGGGAACTTGGCGAAGCTGGCCGCGGCCGAGTGCTCGATGCCCTGGTCGACGGGCAGGATCGACAGGTAGCCGGTGCCGGCCAGCCGGCCCGTGTTGTACACGCGTGCCGAGGTTGCGCAGCACCGTGGCCGAGCGGTCCGAGTCCATGAAGACGCGGTCGAGATGGTCGGGCCCGGGAGGATCAGATGCTCGGACGGGAACGCCTTTGCCTCGTGGTTGAGCAGCGAGTCCGCCTCGTCGCCGAGCAGCTGTTCGAGGTTCATGGCGCACAGCCTAACGGGCGCCGCGGGACCGGTTCGGCGTGCGCCGGGCCTTGGTCGGCGGCCCGAGCGATTCGAGCCGGTCGGCCACGTCGTAGGCGTCCGGATCGGCCGCCCGCGACCCGGAGGAACAGCTCGCGGGCCTTGGCCAGATCCCCCGAGCGCTCCATCAGGTCGCCGAGCACGTACCACTGGCGGAGGTGCCGCTCGGCCGGGTTGCGGACCAGGCGCCCGGCGCCCGCCTCCACCAGCAGGGTCACCGCCCCGGCGAGGTCGCCGTTGTCCGCCCGGGTGCCGGCCAGGACCAGCCGGCCCTCGGACAGGACCTCGGGATCGGGCGACCCCTGGCGCAGCTCCTCGAAGAGGGCCTCCACCCGCTTCGGCCGCCCGAGGGCCCGATGGCAGTCCATCCGGACCGGGTGCTGGTCGACCGAGCCGGTGAGGGCGGCGAACGCCTCGAGGTTGGGCAGGGCGGCCTTCCAGTAGCCCTGGTGGTACTGGCTGAGGGCCAGCAGCTCCCGGGCCGACGGTGCGTTGGGTACGGCGTCGACCACCGTCTTGCAGGATCCGGGAGGCGTCCCGGTACCGCTCGCGCTCGTAGGCGCCGATGCCGGCCGCCATCCGCTCGGTGATCCGGTCCCGGAGGTGGTTCCAGTCGGGGCCGGCCGCCGAGGCCAGCTCCTTGGCGATGTCGGGAGGGAGCTCGGCCGGCGCCTGGACCGACCGGTGGGCCGGCGGGCGCAGCTTCTGGGAGCCTGGCGGCGTCCCGCCCGGTGCCGGCCGTCGGTCCGCACCCACCGTTCGGGCACGAACTCGTCGGAACGGGTCCGGGACCCGGCGCCGGCCCTCGGGGGTGTCCGGCGTCCGGGCCGTTGCCGGTCGTCGCCGCCGCGGACCGTGCTCGCCCCCCGCCGGGCGACGCTCCCCCACCCCTTGCGCACGACCGGCGGCCCCGAGCTCCGTGCCTGCGGCCGATCCGACTGCCAGCCGCCGGTCGGACGTTCGCGGCGAGGCGGGCGGTCGGGGCGGTCGTCCGGTGACCCGGATCTGCCACTGCCGCTCCCCCGCTGGCCGGTCCCCGCGGGTCGGCCACGGTCTCCCCGAGAGCCGGTCGGCTGGCTCCGGTCGCCCGAGCCCGTCCGCCCGCCAGGGCGTCGACGGTCGTCACCGCCGTAGGTACCCGGCTGGCCCGACCGGTCCGGCCGGCCCGACCGACCCGACCCGCTGGGCCTGTCCGACCGTCCCGGTTTGCTTGACCGATCCGATCCGCCGCCCTTGCCCGATCCGCCTGGCCTGCCCGATCCGCCTGGCCTGCCCGATCGATCCGCCCCGGTCGATCCGCCCGATGTCGACGACCGTCCTGGCCCGGGCGACCGCTCGGGAGCGCCCGGTCGTCCTGACCCCCCTGCCCGTCCCGGGCGGCGTCCGTCCGGCGCGCCGGCGCCTCGCGAGCGCGGAGGACCAGGAGGTTTGGACGCTGCCATCCGGTCGAGTGTACCGGGAGCGGTCCCCGCCACTCCGTCTCCTCCCCCGTGCCTCCCGGTCCGGCCGGGGCCGGGTGACGGCGGTGGACGGAGAGTCATGGGGGCGTCGCCCGCCGCCGGAGGCCCCGAAACCTCCCCTACCCTTGGATCCGACCGTGCCACCAGATCCTGCTTCTCCGTTCGACGTCCGGGCTCCCCGCTCGACCCATTCGACCCCGGTCCGCCTGTCGGGTCGGATCGGATCGCCGCTGGTCGTCGTCCTCACGGTGGTGCTGACCGGAGTGCTGGCCTGTGGGTGCGGCCGGTCGGCGGCCGCCGAGGGCCGTAGCGGTGGGTCCGCCCCACCGAGGTCCGCCCCCACCGCGCCGGCCGCACCGAGCAGTGCGGAAAGCGCGGCGGCCGAGGCCGCCACCGTCGACTTCCGAGCGGAGATCGACCACGACGCCGCCGCCTTCGTGTCCGACGTCGACCGGCTCCAGTCGGCGGTCGATGGCGGCGATGTGTCCGAGGCACGGACGGACGAGCTGGCCGCCCAGGCCGGCTTCGACAGAATCCGCCTCCTGGAGGTCGATGACCAGATAACAGCCGCGACCCTCGACGAGCTGGACAGCGACGTCGGTGCCCACCAGTCGTTCGGTGGGTTGCACGCGGTGGAGCGCGACCTGTGGACTTCGGGGAACGCGGCCGAGGACATCACCGGCCTTGTCGCCCAGGCGCCTGTGGCCCAGTACCTGTTGGCCAAGGAGGTGCTGGCCCCCGAAACGATCGGTACCACCGGGGTCGACGAGTTGAGTTGGGTCGACGACATGGCCGTCCCGGGCCGCGAGGAGTTGTATTCACGGCGCGATGCCGTCGACATCATGGCCACCGTGGCCGCCGCCCACGACGCCTTCGTCACCATTCAACCGCTCGGCCATCTGGTCGACCCGTCGCTCACCGGTTCCGTCGGCCAACAGTTCAGCCAACTGCTCAGCGTGGTGGGGTCGCTCGGCAACCCCGCCCAACTTCCAGACCGGGACATCCCGGCGACCAGCCGCCTTGCGCTCTCCCAGCACGTTGATGCCACCGCGGGCAGGGTTGTCGCAGCTGGCGGCCGCGCTGGCCCCGTTCGGGACGTCGGGACCCTCGTCATGACAGGGCGGATGAGCAGGCGGCGCCTGTTGGCCGGCACCGGCGTGGCGTCAGCGGCCCTGGTGGCCGCGGCCGGAGTGGGCCGGGCCGGCGCCGAGGCCTCCCCGCAGCCCTCGGGCAATTCGGCCATCCCGTTCGGTGGAACCCACCAGGCCGGCATCACCACACCCGAACAGGACCAGATGGTCTTCGCCACCTACGACGTCACCACCGGTGAGGTCACCGAACTGGCCGCGCTGGTGGCCGAGTGGACGCACGCCGCGGCCCGGCTGACGGCGGGAAATCCGCTGCAGGGTCCCGGAGGACCCTTCGCTCCGCCACCTGACACCGGCGAAGTCCTCGGCCTGTCACCGTCCCAGCTGAGCCTGACCTTCGGGTTCGGACCGAGCCTCTTCGATCGGCCGCTTCGGGTTGGCCCATCGACGCCCGGCCGCCCTCGTGGACCTGCCCGCCTTCCCCAACGACGACCTCCAACCCGCTCGCTGCGGTGGCGACCTCTGCATCCAGGCATGCGCCAACGATGCCCAGGTGGCGTTCCACGCCGTCCGCGACCTGACCCGGCTGGCGTTCGGCGCCGCCACCATCCGCACCATGCAGTCCGCGTTCGGCCGGACGGCCGCCGCCGGGGGCGGGCCAGCCGACACCGCGCAACCTCCTCGGGTTCCACGACGGCACGGCAAACCTCGACGCCGGCGACGAGGGCGCCATGGACAGGTTCGTCTGGGTCGACCACGACTCCGACCAGCCGTGGATGGCCGGCGGCACCTACCTGGTTTCCCGACGGATCAGGATCCACCTCGAGGAGTGGGACCGCGGCACGCTCGAGGACCAGGAGCAGACCATCGGTCGGGTCAAGGCGACCGGCGCGCCCCTCGGCGGCACAAGAGAGTCGGATCCTGTGGACCTCTACGCGGTAGGCGCCGACGGCCAGCCGACCATTCCCGCCGCCGCCCACATCCGGGTCGCCGCTCCCGGCTCGAACGGCAACCAGGCCATCCTGCGCCGCGGGTACAGCTTCGCCGACGGCATCGACCCACTGTCGGGGGAGCTGGACGCGGGCCTCTTCTTCATCTGCTTCCAGAAAGACCCGCGCCTGCAATTCATCCCCATCCAGACCCATCTCTCCCAGATCGACGCCCTGTCCGAGTACCTGGTGCACACCGGCAGCGGAATCTTCGCCTGCCCACCGGGCGTCACCGGTGACCTGGCATACGGGCGTGGACTGTTTTGACCTGTCGGCCCGGATGACGATCCGCGCCTTGCTCGGCCCCTTCCGTTGCCGCAGTCCAAAGACGGTCCACGGCATACGCTTTCCCTGTGACCGAGCCGCTCTCGACCCGTTACGCCAGAACGGCCGAAGGGGCCTACCTGGCCTACCAGGTCACCGGCCACGGACCCATCGACGTGGTGATGCCGATTACCGGCAGCGCATCGGTCGAGTTGATTTGGGACGAGCCGTCCTTCAGCCGTTTCATTTCCCGGCTCGCATCCTTCTCCCGTCTCATCACCTTCGATCCGCGGGGATTCGGCAGCTCGGGCAGGCTGAGCGTGGACGACGTTCCGGCGTTACAGGCATGGAAGGACGACCTGGGAACGGTCATGGATGCCGTCGGTTCCGAACGGGCCGCGTTCCTTTCGTGGGGTGAGAGTGCCGGAGCGACGATGTTCTTTGCAGCCACGTACCCCGAACGGACCGTCAGCCTGGTTCTGGTCAATGCGTACGCACGCTATGGCCGGAGCCCGGAGACCCCTTGGGCGCTTCCCGCAGCGCAGATCGGCCCCTTCGTCACCGCCATCCGGGACGCCTGGGGCACAGGAGCATCGATCGAGTTCCTCGCCCCGAGCCTGGTGAAGACCGAACAAGCGAGGCGGCATTGGGGCCGTATCGAACGTCTGACGGTGACTCCGGACGTTCTGGCCGCGGCCAACCGGGCTGTCATGGAGAGCGACGTGACCCACGTGCTCCCGGCCATCCAGGCACGACCCTGGTGATGAGCCGACAGGGGGATCGCCACGTGCGGTCCGAGCACGGCAGCTACGTCGCACGTCGGATCCCAGGGGCCCGGTTCATTGCCTTGCCGGGCGATGACCACCTTCCTTTCGTCGGCCCAGCCGAGGATCTCCTCGATGAAGTCGAGGAGTTCCTCACCGGCACTCGGCCACTGCCAGTTCTGGACCGCGTGTCGGTAACAGTCCTCTTTACCGACATCGTCGGGTCGACGGAGCACCTTGCCCGGCTCGGGGATCGGCAATGGCGAGCGGCGCTCGATCGTTACGACGAGATCGTGCGTCATCAGCTTGAACGCTTCCGAGGCCGCTCTGTGAAGACGACCGGAGACGGCACCCTGGCCACCTTCGACGGTCCGGCCCGGGCCATCGAGTGTGCCCGACACCTGGCCGCCGCGGTCAAAGATCTCGGATTCGAGATACGGGCCGGACTCCACAGCGGCGAAGTCGAGTTGCGTGGCGACGATGTCGCCGGAATGGCCGTCCACGTTGCCGCTCGGGTCGCGGCGACGGCTGGCGCCGGTGAGGTGCTCGTGTCCTCCACCGTCAAGGATCTGGTCGCCGGGGCCGGCCTGGTCTTTGAGGACCGGGGAGAACGTGAGCTCAAAGGCGTCCCGGAGGCGTGGAGGCTGTACGCGGTGACCGACCCCTCCAGGACCAACGATTGAAGCTACCGGTCGTCGAGTGCGGCGTTGATCGTGTCGCCGTCGACGAAGGGTCGGTCGCTCAGTCGCTGTCGGCATCGCCTCCAGGGCAGGGGTGGCGAGGAGTGATGCCACGAGCTTCTCCGAACCTCCGACGTACGTCCAGGCGTAATCGATCTCGGTCGCTACAATCGGGCAGGTGTCCCTCAGTGGGCGAAGACCACGGTGCGGTCGCCGTTGATGAGCACCCGGTCCTCGAGATGCCAACGGAGCCCGTGGGCCAGGACCGAACGCTCGATGTCCCGTCCGATGCGCATGAGGTCCTCCACCGTGGCGGCGTGGTCGATGCGACTGGTGTCCTGTTCGATGATTGGTCCGGCATCGAGATCGGCCGTCACGTAGTGGCAGGTGGCCCCGATCAGCTTCACCCCCCGTTCGAAGGCCTGGTGGTAGGGCCGGGCACCGGCGAAGGAAGGGAGGAAGCTGTGATGGATGTTGATGATCCGACCGGGGTAACGCTCACAGAGCTCCCCGGGGAGGATCTGCATATAGCGAGCCAGGACCATGGTGTCGGCGCGGGCTGCCTCGAAACGGGAGACGATCTCGTCGAAGGCCTGGGTCCGGCGATCGGGCGTGATGGGGACGTGGAAAAAATCGATACCGTGCCATTCGACCAGCGGGCGCAGGTCGGGGTGGTTGGATATCACCGCAGGAATGTCACAGTCGAGATTGCCACTGCGCCACCGGTACAGCAGGTCGGCCAGGCAGTGGTCCTCGCGACTGGCCAGGATGACCACCCGCTTGCGGACATCGGTATCGCTCAGGTGCCACTCCAGTCCGAACTGGTCGGCGATGTCCGAGAAGTAGCTGCCGAACTCGTCGGACCCGAAGGCCAGGCTCTCGGCCAGGATCTCGATCCGTTGGAAGAAGCGGCCGGTGGCCAGGTCGCCGTGCTGCGCAGCCTCCACCACCCAGCCCCCGTGGGAGGCGATGAACCCGGTGACCGCGGCCACGATTCCGGTGCGGTCGGGACAGGTGACGGAGAGGACCAGGCGGCGCACCTGTCCATCATGGCCGGTCGGACCGCACGGCGGGGGAGGGTGGGGGATCCCTCCGCGCTCATCACCGCCACTACGATCGGTCGATCGCCACCTTCGTACTCGTCCACGGGGCCATGCACGGCGGGTGGTGCTGGGGCGAGGTCAGACGGCGACTCACCGACAAGGGGCACCTGGTCTTCACCCCCACGCTGACCGGGCAGGGCGACCGACGATCATCATGCACGCCGGAGGTTGGCGTGGGCACCCACGTCACCGACATCACCGACCTGCTCTGGTTCGAGGACCTGACCGGGGTCCATCTGGTCCTCCACAGCTACGCGGGGATCCTCGCCGGTCCGATCGTCACCCGGGCGGGCGAGTGCGTGGACTCGGTCACCCTGTTGGGAGGGTTCATCACCCGCTCCGGCGAGTGCCTGCTCGACGTCGAGCCGGACGAGGTGGCGGCACGCTACCGCCGACAGGCGGACACCGATGGCGACGGATGGCTGGTTCCCGCCGATCCGTCGTTCCTCAACCAGTGGGGGATGACCGACGTCGATCTGGCCGCCTGGGTGGGACCGCGGCTCACCGATTTCCCTCTCCGCTGCCAGACCGAGCTGACCATGTTCGACGACGCGACACTGGCCGGAGCGCGGCAAAGTCTACGTACGCCATACCGGTCCCCCGCTGGCCAGCCTCGACCGCTCCTACCGGCGGGCCGTCGCCGACGGATGGGCGTGCCACGACCTGAGCGTGGGCCACGACATGATGCTCGAGGTGCCCGAGCTGGTCACCGACCTGCTCATCGGGATCGCCGGGGCGTCCGGCGGGGCCCCCGAGCGGACAGCCGGTCACCCGAAACGGGTGGGAGAGTCAGGGTAGGTGGATCCTCTGAAGAGCCTGCCCATGTGCGAACGGAGCGACATGACCCCGGTCCCTCGGGTCGGAGGAAGCGGCATGACCTCTCTACCCCATGTGGCCGGGGTTCCCCGTCGTGGCGGAGGGTGGACGCAGTCGGATTCCGGAGCATCTGTTGCATAAAGCAGTCGGCACCCGCAGTCCGGGCGGTGTCGAGACGTCTGGACACGCCTCCCCCGAGGGGGCGGTCGGCACCCGGAGCCCCTCCCCCACCTGGACCGACCGCCAGGAACCCGGCGGCACCGACGGCGCCTTGGCCGTGGCCGTGGACACCGCCGGCCCGGACTCTCGGGACACAACGGTCGAAGGTCTGGGGCCGAGCGGCGTTCCTCGGCAACGGTGGAGGTCGCTGCGGGTGGCCGGGGCCGTGGTCATGGGGCTCTGGTGCATCGGCCTGGTCCTCTATTCCACGACCATCTACCACCACGCCATCCTGGGAGAGGACTTCGCCACCTACAACCAGGCGTGGACGCTCATCGGCCAGGGCCACCTGAACCCGTACGACACCATCTACCACGTCCCCTTCGTCAAGAGCGACTTCGAGCTCATCATCTGGCCGTTGGCCCTCGTCCACCTGGTGTACCCGGGGTCGGTGGCCCTGTTGTGGATCCAGGACCTGGCCGTGGCCGCCAGCGGCTTCGTCGTCTTCCTGTGGATCGTCGACTACCTCGAGCGGCGCACGGTGCCGTGGTGGCCCGCGGCCGGTGTGGCCTCGGTGGTGCTTGCGGTGCTGGTGGTCAATCCGGGCGCCTACCAGATCCTCTCCTTCGACTTCCACATGGAGCCCATCTCCACCCCGTTCGTCCTGTTGGCCGGGCGTGACCTGTGGTCGGGCCGACACCGGCGGGCGTGGATCTGGGTGGTGACGGCGCTGACGTGCGGCACCTTCGCCGCCATCACCATGGTCGGACTGGGCATCTCGGCACTGCTGGCCGGTCGGGAAACCCGGCGCCAGGGGGCCCGAGCGTTGGGCGGAGATGGCGACAGGAGGACCGAGCATGACACGGACCAGGCACCTCGACGAACAGGAGTTGATCACTCTCGCCCTGCACGGGCCGGCCGAAGCGGTCCCGGAAAGCCACGTCGACCAGTGCCCCGCATGCCGGCACGAGATCGAGGCGTGGCAAAGGGTCTCGGACGTCACCAGGGCGGCGGTGGCCTCAGTGCCCCCACCGGGAGTAGATCTGGCCGAACGCATCCTGCGCCGGACCGAGGTCAGTGAAGCGGACGCTCCCGCCCGACCGAACCGACGAGCCCACCCGCGTCGGGCGCGACATCGCCGCGCGCAGTGGTTGGTGACGACGACAGGTGTCGCGGTGGCGGCCGCCGTCTCGGTCTTCCTGGCCCTGGGGTCGACGGCACCTTCTGATGCCATGGTTCTGGCCACCATCAAACGCAGTCCGTCCCTGGCGGCCACGGCATTCAAGACCATCCGCTTTACCTCCGACGAGGTCGAACGGGCTCCGCAGGGATACACGATCATCGGCTATCGGTCTCAGGGCAGTTTGAGCCCCGGCAGCAATGCGTTCGAGTACGCGATCAATCTCGTGTACCCGGGAGGGCCGCCGACGAAGAGCGTGACCTACCTCTCGGACGGCTCGTTGGTCTACCTGCCGTGTGAACCCGCATGGAACGAGATCGGCAAGCGTCCGTGCACCGCGTATCCGGCACAGCGAGGTCGTACCCCGAACGGCCTGCCATTGGGCTATCTGCGGCAGGCGCGCGGCCCGGTGGTGCACCTCGGGAAGCGCACCATCGGTTCCGTCGAGACAACGGGGTACGGAGTGACCGTGCCGGTCAGCGCCTATCTCGCTGATGCCCTTCCGTCGGAACGCTCGCTCGAGCAGCAGAGCCTGGCCACGGCCAAAACCCTGCGAATCGACGTCTGGTCTGACCACCGAGGCCTTCCGCGCCAGTTGGATCTGACCTTCACGCAAGTGCAAGCCACACCGCGTGCGTTGTTGCACATCACCATCCAGGAGCGTCTGTCCTACGACCAGGTTCCGTTACAAGTCACCGTACCGAGCCGCAGCACGGTGGTCATCGCGCCGAATCTGAGCGCCGCGTTACAACTGGCGAACAGGTACAACGAAGAGTTCGGAAGCTACCGGCAGCGGCTGCTCCATGGCACCTGACAGTTACGTGGCGGTGAGCTGCGATCCCCTCTGTCCCGACCCCCGCCGACTTCTCACGCTTCCCCGCCGAACAGGTCGAGGGTTCGCGCCATCCCGCCATCGGCGGAGATGATCTCGCCGGTGACGAAGCGGGCCTGGTCCGACGCCAAGAAGACAACGACGTCGGCAATGTCATCCGGCCTGGCCCATCTGCGGAGGGGCGTCTGGCCGACGATCGTCTCGACCACGCCGGGTATCGCCTTGTTCCTGGCCCACAAGGCGGTGTCGACCACCCCGGGAGCAACCGCGTTGACCCGGATCCCGGACGGACCGAGTTCGATGGCGAGGGACCGGGTCGCGGCATCGAGGCCTCCTCTTCGATGCCGCGTAGGCGGCGCGCCGTGGTGTACCGACCAGGCTGGATACCGACGAGAGATTGACGATCGATCCCGAACCTTGCCGGACCATCGCCGGAACGAGGGCTGCGATGAGCAGGAGCGGTGCCCGGACGTTGACCGCCAGCATGTGATCGATCAATTCCTGCATCGGTGTCCACCGTGTCCAGCCTGGCGGCCACTGCGGCGTTGTTCACCAGGACATCAACGGTGCCGACCGCGTCCAGCGCCGGCTGCGCAACCAAGCCCGGAGCCCCGGGATCACGCAGGTCGGCTACGAGGACAACAGGGTCGTGATGGAGCTGCCGGGCGATCTGCGAGAGAGCGTCGCCGCTCCTGGCCACCAGTACGACCCGAGCACCGGCGCGGTCGAGGGCCTGTGCCGAAGCCGCCCCGATTCCCCGAGACGCCCCCGTGACCAAGGCGACCCGACCCTCCATCGGGATGGGGTTCATCCCCGTAGCGTAGGGAGGCGGCGGCCCCGGAGCATGGATGCGCGTCCGGCGGCTGGCTGGCTCCTGGTGCTCGAGCGGACGGAGGGCGGTCCGGCGTTCGATACCCAGGCGGTTGATGGCGGCGGTGTGCGGGTAGATCGGTGCGGGTAGATCAGAGGGTGCGCGTACGACCTGGGAGCCCGGGGCGAGGACCTGGGAGTCCGGGGACAGAGAGTGGACAGGGTGGTGGGGCGCGACCCCCGCCGGGCCGGGGCACGGCGAATAATGGAGGTGGGTACGGCGCCTGACGCGGCGTCGGCAACGACTGGCAGGTTCCCTCCGGAGGAACATCGTGCAACCACGCAGACCGGGAAGCCAGAGGGACCGGAAGCTCAGCCCCAGGGCATTGGCGGCCATGGCCGAGGCGGCACGCCGATCCCGCGAGGCGGGGGCCGGCCCGGAGCTTCACCGGATCGGGCCCGGCGTGCCCGATTCGCACAGGACCACTGACGAACAGGCCACCGCACCGGCTCGGCCCCAGGCGCCCCGGGCACCCCAGGCGGCGATGACGACGTCACCCACGGACCTCGCTCCCACCGCTCCGCAGCGGTTGGACACGCCGGCACCGGAGGATGCGCCGAGGGTACGGGCGGACGCGCCCGCTGAGCCGAACAGGAATTCTCATGGTCCGGAGGCGACGGCGACGGTGCCGGCCATCGAAGCCATCCGAGGGGTGGAGTCCGCCCCGTCGGCCGGCCGTGCCGGATCAACCGAATCTCCGGCCGCCATCCGCCCGGGCGCCCGACCGACGGGCTCGGGCGAACGGCGGCTGCGGTGGGCGATCGCCGCCGCTGCTACCGTCCTCGTCGTTCTCGTGGCTGCTCTCGTCGCTACAGCCAATGGTGGCGGCCGCCTGCCCGAGAGTCAGCCGATAGCGACCACCGGATCCCCCGGGGCCGGGTCCAGCCGGCCACCGACCGGCACGACGGCCACGTCTTCAGGAGCGGGTGCGGTGCCACCCACGTCTCCGTCGACGTCCACCCCGCCTCCCACTTCCAACCCGACTCCCACGTCCACGTCCACGTCCACCGCTCCCTCTCCTGGCCCGACGCTGGCTGAGCCCGCCGGACCTCCGGCCCTGTCGGCGCTGGCGCCGGCGAGCGGTCGGGCCGGTCAGACCGTGACGGTGACCGGGTCCGACTTCTTGAGTTCCTCCGGCCGTATCAGCGCGCAGGTGGGCGGCCAGACGGCGCCGGTGGCCTGTCCCGATCAAACCGCCTGTACTGTCGTCATCCCCCCGAACCCGGGACCCGCCTGGTCCGCCCCGGTGACCATCACCACCGACTCAGGGACGTCGAACCCTCTCGTCTTCAACTACCGGTGAAGGCAGGATCTGCGGGTCGGGTCGGCGGTACGCGTCCAGCGCCGCCAGTGGTTCCGTCGCAGTCCGAGTCGGTCCCGCTCATCCCCGGCGGGAGGTCGGACTGTCATCGACATGGGTCACGAACGCCGGTGAGGTCAACATTGAATTGGGCCCCATTGAAGCCCCGCTCGTCGTCGGCTGGCGCAGAATTGCGACGTCTTCAGGGTGTACTCGGCGTTGAACACCGCTTTGTGGTGCACGTACGTGGACAAGCGCCGACAGGTCCCGTACTGATTGCACTGCTCGGTCAACACGGCATCGGCCAGCGGGTACATGTCGGTGGCATAGCTGTCACCGGTGTCATCGGGGTTCTTGATCCACCATCCCAGCCCGAGGCCGTGCATGTAATCGGCCAATGTGGTCATGTACTTCTCTTCGATGGCCTTGGTCAGCTTGAAACCCGTGTTCGTCGGTGTACTCGTCGTCGATGTCCGTCTCCACTGCGTCGAATCGTTTTGCCGCGGACTGGTGATCGATCATCGACTCGATGATCGAAATCGTCTTGGACGACGTGATGTTGAGGTAGTACTCCGGGTAGCCCGGTACCTTCTTCCCCATCACACCATCCTCTTCGAGCTGCTTGTAGTAGGTGGTCGTCGTGCGCTCCTGGGCGGCGGAATAGTAATTGCCCGCCGCCCCCACCTCGACGTAGCAGACCACGTGCTTGCCCCGCGCGTGCAATGCCGACACCGTCGAGGCTGGATTGATGATGCCGTCGATGTCGTAGATGACCGGGGCCGGGGCGGTCTTGCCGTCGGGCAGCTTGTCGTCGGTGCCCATGTCGCTGGCGCTGGCCAGGCTGAGGGGATGATCGAGCTCCCACTGCCAGGGCTGGTTGCCGAGGGGTGGCACCCACCATGCCGACGCAGCCTGGGCACGGGCGACCTCCGTCGCCGTCGTCCCCGAGGCCACCAATGCACACACGGCTACCAGACGGACGATCCTCCATATCCGCTTTGCACCTCTGCCACCAGGCACTATCGACCTCCCCTTCCCCCACCACCCTAGCGACGTCGGGCTAGACAATCGAAGGGCTGGAGCCGTTCCGACCTGCTGCAGTGAGGACTCCACCGGCAACACCCATCGGTCCCCACCACTCTCGGCTGCCGTGAATCTCCGCTGGCTGCATCCCACCTCCCGGTCGCCCTTTGCTCTTGCTGGTCAGCGAGGTGAGATGACTCAGCGACAGACATGGGACAACGGTGGACAGTGCGTGCTCTCCCGCGGCGACACGTGGATGTCCTCGGGGTTCGGGCCGTTCACCGGCCGCGTCGAAACGGACACACAGCACACCTCGGCCACCGGTCGATCCCGATGACGTGGGTCCGTTCGTTGTCCCGTCACTTCGATCCATCTCATTATCCCTGAATGTCGCTTGTGGCCTGATCCGGGTGAATCTTGCGAAAACCACCTTGACGCCCCCGTCGTCAGAAGCAATACTCACCAAGCACAGAGAGTAGTTAGCTAACCGCATAGAGTGGTTGGCTACGCGTCACTTGGCGGGCCATGCAATGTCAAACCGGTTCGTTCGCCGAGAGCGAACGGAACTCCGGATCGGGCGAGATGACTAACGAGGGTCGGGACCCACGTACTCCCGGCTCTACAGCGAGGGGCAGCAGATGGCGCATTCGGTGGGATCCCTTATTTGGTGGAAAGGCAAAGCGACAGGACCCCGGAATTCGGGTTTCGCTCCGATGGATGCAGTTTATGGGGCGATTCGGTGACGAGACCCGACGAAATCCTGCGTATCGGGCAGATCCCGTTGGCCGAAGGCGAGGACTACTCACTCTCGGTGGTGATGCCCGCCCACAATGAAGAACGCACGATCGAACAGGCCGTCGCCGAGATCCTCGACATGAAACTCGGCCACCGATTCGAACTGATCGTGGTGGACGACGGCAGTTCGGATCGGACTCCGGACCTTCTCCAGAGAATTGATGATCCGCGTGTCTTTCTCCGCCGTCACGATACCAACTTGGGAAAGGGTGCCGCGGTATTGAACGGCGCCACCTCGGCCACGGGGAGCCACATGGTCGTGTTCGATGCCGACCACGAATACCGGGCTTATGACCTGGTCAGAATGTTCGAACCCATCGTCGAAGGTCGTGCCGAGGTCGTCTTCGGCACCCGGGTGTTCGGCATGAACACGCTGTTCCCGTCGTTCAGCTACGCCTTGGGCAACCGGGCAACCACCTTTGCCGCCAATGTGCTGTTCGGTGCATACCTCACCGATATCCACACCTGTCTGAAGATGTTTCCGGTTCCGCTGTTCCGCCAATTGAAGTTGAAGCACGTCGGTTTTGGACTCGATTCAGAGATTACCGGCGAGCTTCTCCGACGGGGTTTTCGGCCCTTCGAGGTTCCCGTCACCTATGTCGGTCGGTCGCACGCACAGGGGAAACAGATCACCTGGCGGGACGGATTTGACTGTCTCGCTGTACTGGGCCGAGTGCGGCTGCGCGGCCGGATCTCGCCGGCATCGCCACCGGTGGCACCTCTGCCACCGGTGGCACCTCCTGTGGTCCAGAGGGAACTCGGAGCGGAGCCGAGCGGAGCCGCGGAGACAGCGGTGCGGGACCCGAAATTCGACAGCCCCGGCCTGACCCTCAGTGGTTCCATCGTTCCACGCACCCCGCGCTCCAAGAGCCGGGTCCGGGTGCCGGTAGCGGCCAATCCGACTGCTCCTGGTCCTGCCGAGAACCGCAAGTCTGAGCGCTGAACACCTGAGTCGAACGGAATCATCTCTCACAGCAATGATCAGCTCAGCGGAGCCGTGATGCCGGTATGAACAGATCTGTACAGCCCACAGCCCCCGGACGTGTCGTTCGTCGTCATCGCGTACAACGAGACGGCCAATATCGTCCGCTGCCTCACATCGATCACCTCGCAAGTCGGCGGCGCATCGATCGAAGTGGTCGTCGTCGACGACGCCTCCGATGACGGCACCGCATCACTGGTGGCGGAGGTCGCGGCCGAAAGGGCCGACATCGTATTGATCGAGCATCCGGAAAATCTCGGGCGTGGCGCGGCGCGATCCGACCGGCATTGCCGCTACTCGGGGTGGCCTGATCGCCATGGTTGATGCGGACATCGTGCTGCCCGACGACTGGTTGGTCCAGAGCCGGGCCGCGATGGAGACCCACGGCGCCGACGCGGTTGGAGGAATCGCCGTGCCGGACGGCGACGTCACCTATGTCTGCAATCGGTTCGCTCTCCGCCCCCGCTCAGTGCCCCCGGCGATCCGGTCTCCGGGAGCAACGGCCTCTACAAACGCCGGGTGTTCGATTCGGTCCGGGTCGATCCACTGTTGGCCGAAGGGGAAGATGTCGCCCTCAACCGGGCCATGGAGGCATCCGGGCTCCGTAGCCGTACCCTTGGCGAGCTGGTGGTGGAGCACCGCGAAACAAAGGGCTTCATTACTTCGCTGCGCTGGTTGTACAAGAGCGGGATGGGGGCTTCCCGCCAGTTGGCCCGTTATCGGCAAATCAGAGCACCCGACCTTGTCCTTGCCGGCCAGTTGAGCACGGTCATCCTCGGCGTGACCGCGGCGCGACGACGGAGCCGATCGACGGATTGCCTGGTCCGCTCCGTGCGCCTATCTCTTCGTCGCCTCCGGACTCCACATGGCACGAAAGTTCGAGATCAGAGGCGACGTCGGACACTTTGCCCTGGCAACTGCAACGAACACGGTCTTCCTCGGCGCCTACCTCGTCGGCCGGGTTACGGGCATCCCTCGATCGCTACGGGCACCTACGGAAAGCGTTGGATGAGAAAGGGGCGAGGGGCAATCAAATCATCGCAAGCTGGAAACCCATCGTTGACGCCGCTACGGGTAGCGGTCGTCACTGACGGCATCTACCCATATTTCAAGGGCGGCAAGGAGGTTCGGTTTCACCAGTTACTCCGGCACCTTGCCGGCCCGGAGATCGAAATCGATGTCTTTACGATGCACTGGTGGGACGGTCCTCGGGATCGCCGAGAGCATGGCGTCTCACTGCATGCCATATGCCGCAATTGGTGCATGTACGCCGGCGAGCGTCGTTCATTGGTCCAGGCCCTGATGTTCGCGCTTGCGTGTACCCGCCTTCTGACCGTTGAGGCAGACGTCATCGATGCGGACCACATGCCCTACCTTCAGCTGCTGCCGTTGAAAGTCATCTCTCGCCTGCGGGGTATCCCCCTGATCGTCACGTGGCACGAGTGGTGGGGTGAGGCGTACTGGCGGTCGTATCTGGGGCGGCCGGGGCAACTAGCGGCACGACTCGAACGATTCGTCGTATCCCTGGCCGACTGTCTCATCGTCCCGACGCAACAGACAGCCGACACCATGACCGCTGCCGGCGTGGATCGGAAAGCCATCGCTGTCCTCCCGTCGGGAATTGACACCGATGCCATCGAGTTGGTCAGCCCCGCCCGGCGCTGCTACGACATCGTATTCGTCGGTCGTCTGCTGAATCACAAGGGCGCAGACGTCCTGCTCGAAGCCCTGAAGGAACTGCGCCAGCGCAATAACCCCGGCGTGAGCTGCGCCATCGTCGGAGAAGGGCCCGAGAAGCCCCAACTGGAACGGCTGGTGAATCGGCTGGGCTGGGCACTGGTGTCGAGTTCCTCGGTCGACTCGAATCTCAGGAGTCGGTGTTCGCCCTCATCAAGAGCGCCACGGTGTTCGCCCTGCCGACAACGCGAGAAGGGTTTCGGAATCGCGGTAGCTGAGGCGTTGGCCTGCGGCACGCAGGTGGTCACGACCGATCACGACGACAACCAGGCTCGACATTTGATCGAGGATGGTGTGACCGGTTTTCTCTGTGGCCCGACCGTCGAGTCCCTAGCCGACGCACTGGAGAGGGCGCTCTCGTGCCCGCTGGCCCCCGAGCAGGTACGTGGGAGAGCCATGCCCGGATGGCAGACGCTTGCCGATGATCTGGGAACCATTTACACATCGTTGGTGCCAGCATGACCGCTACGCCCGACATGTCCATCGTCGTCTGCAGCTACAACCGCGCCGACCGGCTCGGCGCCACCCTCCGGGCGCTCGAGCGACAAACGATCCGAGACCGCCTTGAGATCGTGATCGTCGATGACGGTTCGAGCCCATCCGTTGACCGATGTGAAGTGAGCCGAAATGGGGCCAAGCTGGTGCGCCATGCAATGAACAGGGGGCCCGCAGCAGCCCGCAACTCCGGAGCCGCGGCCAGTTCTGCGCCGATTGTGGCATTCACCGATGACGACTGCCGCCCGGCGCCGGAGTGGGCCAGTTCGCTCCTCGTCCGCGTATCAAGGACCGGCATGTCGGAGCAGCAGGTGGCCCAGTTGTCGGATCGGGCCAAGCCCGGTACCTCGAGCGTTACTTCACCTGCAAGCAGCCGTTCGGCCCCCTCGAGGCAACGCTCGGGCGCAGTTCGTCGCTGCTGTACCGCTTCTGGCTCTATGCCCGCGAGAACGTCGCCCCGCGGGTGCCCGCCGGAGAGCGCGACGCCTATCTCCTTGCCGGCGCCAACCTCTCGTTCCGACGGGAGGTCTTCGAAGCCCTCGGCGGCTTCGACGATCGGATCCGCATCGGAGAAGACGGGGATATCTGCTATCGGCTGCACCTGAAGTTTCCCGGCTCATCCATTCGCCTGATGCCGGACGCCGTGGTCGAGCACGACTATGACGTACGGCTCCGCGATGTCCTGCGCCGGGCGATGGGCTATGGGGAAGGGCAACGCCCGCAATACGCCAAGCACGATGTTGGGGGCCGACGATCTATCCCGCACCGGTCCTGTGGATGGTCGCACTCCTGATCGGGCCCGGACGCCGCCGCTGGTCACTGCCCACGCTCGGCCCTCCCACTGCTCTTCTCACCCCGGTGGTTCGTCCATGCCCTGCGGTCCCGATCGGCCGAGCCGTTGGCTTACGCCTACGTGCAGATTCTCCAAGAAGGTGCTTCCAACGCTAGGATTCGCATCCGGATGGTGGCGCGCCCGCCGTCATGATTTCTCCAAGGTAGGCACTCATGAAGATCTCGATCATCGTCTGTCCAAAGACGAGGAAGCGCTGGCCGATACCCTCGACGCGCTGGCGGCCCACCTGAGCATCGATGAGATCTGGGACTCTCACGATGTTGAGGTGATGGTCGTCGACGCGTCGCAGGGACGCCTGGACCACATCGCCAGAGCCAATCCCTCGGTCAGGTGGATCGACTTCACCCCGCCGCCCGGAGTTCGTGTGTCGATTCCCCATCAGCGCAATGCCGGTGTCCATGCGGCACTCGGGGAGATCATTGTCTTCACCGACGCCGGGCTGCATCCCGGCCGAAGACTGGCTGGCTCGGCTGCTCATGCCCATCATCGCCGAGGGCGAATGGGTCACGTGTGGCCCGATGTCGATGGGCGACAGCGTGTATTCGCCTGAACGGGGTGCGCCCGTGCCTCGTTACGTGGAGGAAGCACCCACGGCCAACTTGGCGTTCAAGCGAGAGCTCCTCGAGATCGGTGGGGGGTTTCGACGAGAACTTCGAATACGGGTCAGACGTGGACTTCACCTGGAGATTGATCGATCAGGGCACGAAGATCCGATATGTAGCCGATGCCATCGTGGATCACGATTGGGGAACGTTCCGCCGGCAGCTCAAGCGATCGAGGCAGTACGGACAAGCTCGCATCCGGCTCTACCGCAAGCATCGGGACCGACAGCGCACCCTCCTGGCCCACGACCCCGTTCCCGTTCTCTACCCGCTGTACATCCTCGGATTGCCGTTGGCCCTGCGCTACCGCAGCTATCTGCTTCTTGTCGCCGTACCTCTGTGGCGGGCGAGAAAGCGGCCGTTACCCGTTCCGGGTGGTCGCCTGCCATTTCGCAGAGGGCATCGGCAGCTTGAAGGAGCTCACTGCCATCGCTCGGGGAGTCGGCAGGTGAAGGTGGCGTTCCTTCCCAAGGATGCGAATCCCTACCAAGAGCTCCTCCATGCCGAGTTGCGCCTCCAAGGTGTCGAGGTGTCCTACCTCGACGGACCAACCGGCTCCCAGACGCTCAACCTTCTGGTCCGACCGGTGCAGTTGGTATGGCGTCGGCTGCGTGGAACCCAGGTGCTGCACATCCACTGGGTCTACGACTTCGTGCCCACGTGGGCACAGTCGAGCGTCTGGGGCAGACGCCTGGCGCAGGCCTGGTTCAACGGCTGTCTCTGGGTGGCCCATCAGGCACGCCTGCGGGTTGTCTGGACCGCACACAACGTCCTGCCCCACGAGCAGGTCTTTGCCGATGACATTGCCGCTCGAAAGACCCTGGCCCGATCCGCTTCCGTGGTGCTCGCCCACTCCCACGCCACGGCAGAGGCCGTTCGGGACCTCGGAGCGAGCCGCGTCGCGGTGGCGCCACAGGGGTCCTACGTCGACCGGTATCACGACCTGCCGAGCCGGAGAGAAGCACGGGTACGCCTCGGACTGCCTGCCGAATCGCTGGTCATCGCCCACGTCGGAGCGTTACGGCCGTACAAGGGAACCCATCGCCTGCTCCACAGGTCGGATCGCGCCCCGGCGGCCCGTGGTACCTGATTGCCGGAGCCTGTCCCGATCAGGCCTATCAATCCCGGTTGAGCGAGCTCGCCCACGCGGCAGGTCCCCAGGTCCGCCTCGTGCTGGGGTGGATGTCCGAAAGTGACCTGGGCACTTATTTGGCCGCCGCCGACTTGGCTGTTTTCCCCTTCACCGCTATCGCCAACAGCGGCTCTGTGCTGCTCGCCCTGGGAGCGGGCCTTCCGGTCGTGGTGCCCGATATCCCGGAGTTCGCCGACCTCCCTCATGGGGCCACCATCCGCTTCGCCAACACTGATGAGGGTTTGGCCGAGGCGCTCGATCACGTAGAGGGCCTCGGCCGGGCCCAGCTGGAAGAACTGGCCGACTGCGCCACCCGGTTCGCCGGTGAACAGACCTGGCCGGTCGTGGCATCGACCGCCCGCGCCGCGTACGAGGCCGCGATAGACGAAACGGGGACACACCCGCATTCGATCACTGCCATCGAGGCGGTGCCGTGAATGTCGTTGCCGTGGAACAGCCGGCACAGACACGGGCTCTTCCTCATCGATGGGTCGGCCTGCTAGTCGCGCTCGCCGTACTGGCAGGGGCCGGAACCCTGATCCAAGCATGCCGTCCCGAGCTCCGCGACCTCGGGGTGGTTGCCGTCCGCCAACCGTATGTCGCCCTGTCGCTGCCCCACCCGACGACTCTTCCTGTGGAACGAGAACCCGGCGCGCCGATCGACTTCGACTTCGCCATTTCCAACGCCACAACAGCAGTCATCCGCCAGCGATGGGTCGTTGACCTCTCGGGCACCGGACTGCCTCATCAAGTTGTCGCCAACGGCCGGGCTCGGGTAAGGACTGGGGCCACCGTCACCATTCCCGTCCATGTTCAAATGCCCGACACTGGCTCGGAAGTCACCATCAGGATCAGCACACCGGGGCGGAGCCTGGCGCCGTTGGAGCTCCACGTGGCCCCGGCACCTGGCGGAGGCACTCCGTGAGCCCGCCACCAGTCGCCATGGAGCCTGCCATCGAGATGCCGATCGTCGAGCTACCGCTGTTTGATGTCCGTGACACACGCCCCTGCCGCCCGGCTACTCCAAAAGGTCTTTCGTCGAAGGTGGGAGCAACAGCGGTGCTGCTGGTTGTGCTCGATCTGGCCATGGCATCCAGCCATCTCTTCCTGGCCAGCAGACTTTGCGCACTGCTGCTGGTTGTCCTCCTGCCGGGCGTCACCCTCCTCGGAGCATTTCGAGTCAAGCTCGGGAGCCGGGTGTCCCAATTCGCCCTCGTTGCCGGCGCCGGTGTCGCCAGTCTGATGGGATGGGCGTTGCTGGCCAGCGCTCTGCTGCCTCACCTCGGAGTCCAGCGTCCTCTGGAGACCTTGCCACTCGCTATCGCCATCAATGCCATTGTCATCGTCGCCGCGTTCGCTTGCCCCGGCAACAGCGATCCCGTGCTGGATCTCGTCGACGTTCCGAACTGGTCGCGCCGGTCGATCGTCGTACTCGCGGGATCCATCATCCTCCCCCTGGCGGGAATTGCGGGTGTCGAACGGGTGAACGATGGTCGCGGTGGAACGATCGTGTTCGTCGTCGTCCTCGTCACTCTTCTGGTCCTCGCCGCCACTGTATGGAATGCGGGAATTTGGTCCGACAGTCGAGTCCAGCTGCTGCTCTTCAGCGCAGGACTCACGCTGATCTACCTGTACACCTACCGCGGTAACCATCTCTTCGGTTCCGACATTCAGCGAGAATTCCAACGGTTCTCGGCCATCGCCTACGCTGGTCGGTGGACCCCGCCCACCGACGGAGACCCCTACGGTGCCATGCTCAGCATCACGGCACTGCCCGCGGTTCTGGTCAAGACGACCGGCCTGTCCGGCCTGTACGTGTTCAAGGGCTTCTATCCCCTCCTTCTGGCTGCCGTTCCGCCATTGACCTACGGCTTCGCACGGCGATGGGTCCCCGCCCGTCCGGCAATGATCGCCACCGTCTATTTGGTCGTCCTCAGCCAGTTTGCCCAGCAGTTGAGCTCAATTGCCCGCCAAGAAGTCGCCATGTTCTACTTCGTGCTCCTCTTCGTTGTTCTGTTCGATCCGACAATCCGCAGCCGCAAACGCACACTGGTGGCCATCGGCATCATGGGAGCGATGGTCGTGTCCCACTACACGACGTCATACATTACGGTCATCGTGCTGACTGTCACCTGGGTGACCTTCGCCATCGTCCGGCTGGTCAGCCGTTTCTTCGCCCGGCACCGGTCGACCCGCCCTGTCATCAACCCGGCGCTGGTCTTGAGCGGTATCACCATGATCCTGATATGGGACGTGGGTATTACCGCGTCCACCGGCAATGCGTCACAGTTCCTGACCGTTTTTGCGCAGCAGGGTCCCAATATTCTCCCCAGTTTCGGCGGTTCGATTCTTCACAGCTGGCTCGATGGAAACGTTGCCCAAGCCATCAGTCCGTCCAGCTTCTACCGCCTGGCCGAACACGCGAGTCTCGCGTCACAACCGTGGCTGAACCGCTATCCCGCATCACTCACCGCCCGGTATCCAGCGGCCTCCGCTCCCGTTCTCCCTCCGGATGGCCTCGGCCATGGCGCGGCCCTCGCCGGACTCTCGGAAGCAAGCACAGCCATGGCCGAGCTGTTCCTTCTCGTTGTCGTAGTGGGAACCGCAGTCACCTTCTTCCGTCGTCACCGTTCTCCGATGCCGTTCGCCGTCTTCCACGGCCGGACCCGAGCCCAGATTCAAGCCGGCCTGCGCCGCTTCCGTTCCGGTGTGCCACTCGAACTTGCGCTACTCGAACTGGCCGTCCTCGGGTTCCTGGCGCTGATCCGGGTGAGCGGAACCCTTGCCGTCTTCTACAACCAGTCACGGGCTCAGATTCAGGCGGGCATCGTCCTCAGCGTCGGTTTCGGGGTTGCCATGAAATGGCTCATCGGCCGGATCGGTGTCTTGGCCACCCTCGGTGCCGTATCCGGTCTTCTCCTGTTGGGCGTCTACTCGACCGGGCTGGCGGACCAGATCGGGAACGGAGGCAGTGTGCTCTTCGACAATTCTGGTGCCGGTTACAACGCCTTTTACATGACCGACCCGGAAATGGCAGCGTCGAAGTGGTTGGTGACCGCGGCAGGACCGAGACCGCTCATATGGACCGACGAGTACGGACAGTTGCGTATCTGGGCCGGGACCTCATTCACCGGAGGCCCCCTCACCGACCTCACCCCGGCCACGACCGATCAAGGGGCCTGGGTTTTGGCGACCGGATACAACATCGCCGGATGGGCATACGGATCGGTGGACAATAAGACGGCCACCTACAGGTTCCCGACGAACTTTCTCGACAATGCCAAGAACCTCGTCTACTCGAGTCCCGGAGCGAGGGTCTATCGATGACCGGGTGTTGGTTCGAAGCGGCCCGGGGCAGGGAGAGGTGGTTCCGGCGAAGTGGCCACCACGCCATCCCGCACACCGATCAGACTGATCAGGAGCTCGACGGACGGAGGGAATGGGGAACGCGGCGATCCGGGAGCGACATCCCGATCAGAGATGGCAGCGGATGGCTCGCACGATGAAAGGCACCTATTGGACGTGGGTCGTTGCCGGCCTGGTGTGCGTTCTCCTTGCTGCTGGTCTTTGGTTGTGGCTCAAACCCGACGGTCAGTTCCTGAGTGGGAACTCGAAGACCAACTGTGTCTATCCGGATGACAGCCTGACCGATCTCTCCCGGTTGGAAGCGGCCGCCGGAACGACGTTCAACTGCGTCCTCCTCTACAACGACACCGATCCGACCTGGGCCGATTGGACCAACGTGTGGTGGGCCAGTCCTCCGAGCCCGGATACCAACTGGTTGGCGTGGAAGCAGGCTGTGCCTGGGCGGCGCATCATCATCACCCAGTCCATGGTGCCCAGTGACGCCCCGTCCAACTGGCGGGTGCTCGGTGCCGCCGGCGACTACGACCAGTACGCCACCCAGTTGGCCACCAATCTGGTCCGAGAGGGCCTGGGCGACTCGGTCATCCGATTGGGCGCGGAGGCGAACGGCAACGATGATCCGGAGAGCGACCTCGGTACCGATCCGTCCCAGTACCGGGACTGGGCACGGTACTGGGCCAATGTCGCCCAGGCCATGGACGCGGTCAGCGGAGCCCACTTCCTCTTCGATTGGACGGTCAATCAGCACGTCCAGCCCATCCCCCTCGACGAGTGGTACCCAGGCGACACCGCCGTGAACATCATCGGCATTGACGCCTACGACTCCGGTATCGGCCCGACCGGCCTCACGCCGGAACAGCGCTGGCAGACCCTCAGCAACGAGTCCGACGGCCTGAACGCACTCGCCGCCTTCGCCCGGGCACACGACAAGCCGTTGAGCATTCCGGAGTGGGGTCTGGCCCCGCACTCCCAAGGTGGTGCCGGTGACGATCCGACCTACGTCGCCGGACTCGCCTCGATCATCCGGAACGATGACGTCATCTACAACTCCATTTTCTACGATCCCCGGGTCTCGGCGGTCATTCCTCTGACCGACGCTCCTCTGTCCCTGGCCACCTACCGCCAGGACATGGTCAAGCGAATCGACGCAGACCTACAACCTGCTGCGGTACCGGCCGGTGCACCTCAGGCGCCATGATGACCGCCGCTCTCCGTCGATGGAATCGAGATGCGACATGAGCACATCCCTGGCGACCATCATCGTTACCCACAATTGTGCGGACACGATGGCCGAGTGCCTCCGATCACTCGATGAATCCACCGTTCCGTCACCGTTTGTTCGTGGTCGACAATGCGTCATCTGACGGCACTCCGGCAATGGTGCGCTCGATGGCTCCCGACGCCACGCTGATCGAACAACGCGAGAACCTGGGCTTCGCCGGAGGGTGCAATCTCGGTATCCGGGCCGCACAGGCGCTCCATCCGGACTATCTGTTCTTTCTGAATCCCGACGCCACCGTCGACTCCCGTGCATCGAGGCCTTGCTCGGGGCCATGGATGCGGACCCGGAACTGGCCGTCGTCAGCCCGATGATCTTCAGTGGCTCATCTGGAGACATCTGGTACGCCGGAGCCGATCTGGACCTCAGCACATGGCCACTTCGACCACCTCGACCGGCGACGGAGCCCGACGTGAAGGCGAGCCGGGGTCACCCGAACCGGTCGGCCCACCGGCTGCGCCATGCTCGTGCGGCGGACGCGTCGTGGACGAAGTGGGCCACATGGATCCCTCCTACTTCCTGTATTGGGAGGAGACCGAGTGGACGCTGCGTTTCAAGGAGGCCGGTCATCTCGTCGGATTCGTCCCCCAGGCGTCCGCCACCCACTTCCGTCAGCTCGACGACAGGAGGATCGGGTTCGAAGATCTATGAGTACTACTTCCTCCGCAACCGTCTCCGGCTCTTCAACGAAAAGACCAGTCCGGACCCGCCTCGATCTCACATGGAACAGCCTGTGGGAGTCGGCCTGGAGAATAGAGAGGTCACTCCGCAACAAGGGGTATCGCGCCGCGCTCGGCACTTCTCGTGCGTTGGCTCTGGCCTACGTCGACTTCTGGCAGGGAAGGTCTGGGCGCTGTGAGCGACTCTGACCACCAACGCAGATCACAATCCCGCCGCATGATCACGTGCCCTGCGCGCCGGACGGCTCGCCCAACGTGAGTCCGCGTGAACACCCGGCGTTCCGACCACGGAGCGGCCGTCACATCTCGGACGACACCGGTCGCGCCCGACCTCTATCGCCGCCGCGTCCTGATCTCCACGACATCGGTGCTCTCGAGCAACCTCCTTGTCGCCCTTCTCGGGACGATCTCCCTGAGGCTCATGACGACAAGGCTGGGGCCGTCCCAGTACGGGGACTTCGTCGCCTCGCTTTCATTCGTGGCCTCGGCCATGCTCGATCGCCGACCTCGGCGTCAACGCCATCACCGGACGCGAGATCGCCAAGAGCCCGGAACACGCAGCATCGATCCTCGGTCACAACCTCGGGCTCCGGCTCACGCTCAGCGTCGTGTTCGTTCCCATCGTCTCGTTCCTCGGCTTTCTCGCCTATTCGGGTTCGAACGCCACCCTGCGGTACTGCGTCGTCATCGCCGCCTGCGCCGTACCCGTTCGACGCCCTTCGAAGTGTGTGCCTCGGATACTTTGTCGCAGGTGTCCGGAACCACGTCACCGCCGTCATCAGCCTGGTGCAGCAGGTGATCTTCGTCGGGTTGATCATCGTCGCGCTCTGGATCGGCTGGGGCGTCATTGCCTGCGTCTATGCGCTATCTCGTGTCCACGGCCGTCACCGGAGTGACGACGTTCGTTGCCACCCGCCGCACTATTCGATTCGGACCGCAGCTTCAATCTGAGGCGCTGGCGAACAATTGTTGCGCAGTCCTTCAGTATCGGCATCATTCAGATCATCAATCTTCTCTACCTAAAGGCTGATCTCATCATCTTGAGCATCATCTCCACCTCCACCAGCTGTCGGAATCTACGGTGTCGCCTACGCCATCATCACCTTCTTCCTCCTTATCCCCAGCATCTTCATGACCAGCCTCCTGCCGGCGATGACAACCGCCACCGAATCCGACCTCGGCAAGATCGTCGACCGGGCGATCCGCTATCTGGCCGCCGCCGGCGTCCTGGTCGCCGCCGGAACCCTCTGCTTTGGCAGTCCAGGTCATCCGGGTTCTGGCCGGCGAGAAATTCGCGGCCGCGGCAGTACCTCTCTCGATCCTGGCCGTATCCTGCGTCTTCTCCTATCTGAATGCCGCGCTGGGATTCGCCAGTGTTGCGCGGAACCGTCACCACAAGATGATCGTCGTGAGCCTGCTGGGACTGGCCGTCAACGTGATGACCAACATCGTCGTGATCCCCATCTACGGCATCAACGGTGCAGCCACGGCCTATTTGTTCTCCGAGCTCGTGACTCTATGCGGTGTGTACCTCGTGTTTCGACGGGACGTCGGGCTCAAGCTCCCACTGGTACGATCCTGGTGCGGCCGGTCGCAGTCGGGATCATGTGCGTCCTGCTGTTCCGCGTCATCCTGTCGCGCCAGTCGCGGGGCTTGGTCGTCGCCGGGGTTCTTGCCGGCGGAGAGGTCGTCCTGTATGTCGGCGTTCTCTATCCTGCTCGGCGGAATCCCCGACGAACTGCACCAGCGGATCGTGAAGCTGAAGGCGCGGGTATCCGTCGATCGGAGGTGCACCAATGACGGGGTATGAACCACGGGGCAAATTGGCGGCGCGGGTATTTTCATCACCTGTCCGATCCATCGTGCCGGTCCGATTCTCCTGAGCCGATGGGTGGGAGCACATGGCAACGGAGGGGGAAATGATGCCGATTTCGGTTGAAGACGTCGACAAGGCAGTCCACGACACGCCGTACATGACGCTGGGGCAGGCCCGAACACTGCAGCGCCTTTGGCACACGTGTCCTGACGGTGACATCTTGGAACTGGGGTTTGCCTACGGCAAGGGAAGCGCCTATTTAGGTGCACTGGCAGCTCAGAGAAGCCGGCGAGTGGTCTGTGTCGACAACCTGTCGGCCCGAGATAGGCAGCCCGCGGCCGAGTTGACCATCGAGAAAGCCGGAGTCGCCGATCACGTCGATCTCCATTTCGTCGACAACGGCTATGTCTGGTGGATGAAACAACAGCTCGAGAAGGGCGTCAGCCTGCGCTACAGCCTCGTCTACCTCGATGGAGCCCACGACTGGTTCGTCGACGGGTTCGCCGCCCTCCTCCTCGACCGCTTCGTCATCCCCGGCGGGGTGCTCGTCCTTGACGACCTCGACTGGTCCTTCGCGTCATCGACGGCGCCGGACATCGTGGCCAGGGTCTTGTCGATGACCGCCGACGTCGCCCGCGAGCCACAGGTACGCAAGGTATGGGAGCTCCTGCTTCAGGTCGACCCTCGGTGGGGAGAGTTCGAGGAGCTCGACAGTTGGGGTATCGCCCGTAAGCTGACCTCGACGGATACCCGTCGTCCACTCGACCGCGTTGTGGTGCGCCCAAGTGCCACTGCCGTCATCGGCTCGGTGACCAGGCGGGCACATGAGAGGCTCCTGAGGTTCGGCTCGAAACACTGACCTCGGGGTGGTGCGCTGCTGAAGTCAGCGGTGAGGCCGGGCGGCGGTTTCTCGGTGCACGAACGCCCGCATCATCGGCACAACCCGCCATCCCAGTGGATTGGACGGCGATCCTCTACACGAAGGCTCCACCGACGACGGGTGAAGGAGCCGGGGTGACCGTCCAGGCGTCGCCGAATGGCTGTACCGTCCCATCGCTCTCACGATCCAGTATCCACCGCCCGAGGGTGCCACCAGGAGCAATACCGCAGTACCCTGCACCTGCGATCCGTAGAACTGGGCATCGCCGAAGGCGAAGACCCCGCCATCGGCGGCCACCAACCAGTAACCGCCACCGTCGGGGGTGGCGGCCATTCCCACGATGGGTTTGTTGAGTTGAAGGTCGCCGGTGGATCCGTAGAACCGGGCATCGCCGAAGGCGAAGACCCCGCCATCGGCGGCCACCAACCAGTAACCGCCACCGTCGGGGGTGGCGGCCATTCCCACGATGGGTTTGTTGAGTTGAAGGTCGCCGGTGGATCCGTAGAACCGGGCATCGCCGAAGGCGAAGACCCCGCCATCGGCGGCCACCAACCAGTAACCGCCACCGTCGGGGGTGGCGGCCATTCCCACGATGGGTTTGTTGAGTTGAAGGTCGCCGGTGGATCCGTAGAACTGGGCATCGCCGCCGGTGAACACACCTCCGTCGGCTGCCACACGCAGATAGCCAATCCCCGAAAGGAGCGGCGGCCATTCCCACGATGGGTTCATTGAGGGCGGGAACGGAGGCACCACCGCGGCCGAACCGTTGGCGGTGACGGCAGTCACGCGCGCCCTCACCGTTCGTGAACAACAGCTCCGTCGGATCAATGTCCTGGCGGTAGGTGGCCAGGGACAGAGGAGCGTCGGTCAGAGGAATGACCGCCGAAACTCGAGGATCGTAGAAAATGGAGTTGTAGATGACGTCATCGTTCCGGATGATCGAGGCGAGTCCGGCGACGTAGGTCGGATCGTCACCGGCACCACCTTGGGAGTGCGGGGCCAGACCCCACTCCGGAATGCTCAACGGCTTGTCGTGTGCCCGGGCGAAGGCGGCGAGTGCGTTCAGGCCGTCGGACTCGTTGCTGAGGGTCTGCCAGCGCTGTTCCGGCGTGAGGCCGGTCTGACCGATACCGGAGTCGTAGGCGTCAATGCCGATGATGTTCACCGCGGTGTTGCCTGGGTACCATTCGTCGAGGGGGATGGGCTGGACGTGCTGATTGACGGTCCAATCGAAGAGGAACTGGGCTCCGGCTGACCGCTCCATGGCCTGGGCGACATTGGCCCAGTACCGTGCCCAGTCCCGGTACTGGGACGGATCGGTACCGAGGTCGCTCTCCGGATCATCGTTGCCGTTCGCCTCCGCGCCCAATCGGATGACCGAGTCGCCCAGGCCCTCTCGGACCAGATTGGTGGCCAACTGGGTGGCGTACTGGTCGTAGTCGCCGGCGGCACCGAGCACGCGCCAGTTGGACGGGGCGTCACTGGGCACCATGGATTGGGTGATGATGATGCGCCGCCCAGGCACAGCCTGCTTCCACGCCAACCAGTTGGTATCCGGGCTCGGAGGACTGGCCCACCACACGTTGGTCCAATCGGCCCAGGTCCGATCGGAGTCGTTGTAGAGGAGGACGCAGTTGAACGTCGTTCCGGCGGCCGCTTCCAACCGGGAGAGATCGGTCAGGCTGTCATCCGGATAGACACAGTTGGTCTTCGAGTTCCCACTCAGGATCTGACCGTCGGGTTTGAGCCACGCCGAAGCCGTCATTCCTCCGGCAGGAATAATCGTCAGGAGCGAGAGGGTTGCAACGGCCGCGGCCACGGCCGTCCACACCACCTTTGCTCTGAAGTGCTTCACACGCTTTCATCCTGCCCGCGAGCGCCTACCAATTGCATCGGCAAGAGCGCAGCCCGGGTTGAGAGAAATGATGTGGAAACACAGCTTCTCGAGCCATGGCCAGCCGGTCCGTGGCACGATACCTATTCGGCCCGATCCAATAAGATGCCATGGTAAGGACCATCAGATCTACGATTCCGGTTGACCTGGACGTGTTTCCTTCATTATTTCTCTCCATGGACGCCGCTTCGATCGGCGAGAACTTTGATCCTCGGCGGAATGCGCTGAACTTCCTGCGGCTCTGCTTCGCGTTGCTGGTGATCTTTTCCCATTCGATCGTTCTCGGTGGGTATCGCTCCGAGATGTTGTGGGGGCATGGCACGCTCGGGGATATCGCCGTCGACGCGTTCTTCGCTGTTTCCGGGTTCCTCATCGCCGCATCTGCCTCGAGGAACAACGTCCTTCGCTATCTCTGGCAGCGCTTTCTCCGCATCTTTCCTGCCTTCTGGGTCTGCCTGCTGGTCACTGCCTTCCTGATCGCACCGATCGGTTGGGTGGCGGAAGGCAGGTCACTCGGCACCTACTGGTCGGCTCCTGCGGGTCCGATCCACTACGTGGTTGTCAACTGGTTCCTCCGCATGCACACCTACGCAATCGCGGGCACACCTGGCCGGGTCCCTTACCCGAATGCCTGGGACGGCTCCCTCTGGACCCTGTTTTACGAGTTCTACTGCTATTTGATAGTCGCATTTCTGGCGGCCACGACCATTCTCCGTCGACGAGCGTTGGTCCTCGGTCTCTGGGCGTCCTCACTGGCGGTGGCAATCGGTGCGGCAGCAGCCGGGATTCCCACCTTCGACGACAGGCCGGGCTACAACCTCATCCGATTCGTACCGATCTTTCTTGCCGGCGTGGTCCTGTGGCTCTATCGGGATGTCATTCCCGATAGCAGAATCCTGTTCGTCGTGTTCACCGTGGTGTTCGTGGCCGGCACGTTCCTGCGGAACCCCGAGGTGCTGTCCGGACCGCCACTCGCATACCTCTGTGTGTGGGCTGCGATCCACATTCCGAGCAAGACCATCGGCTCCACCTATGACATCTCGTACGGCACCTATATCTACGGCTTCGTCGTGGCTCAGGTACTGGCCGTGTGGCACGTCTACCGGTGGGGTTACCTGCCGTTCACGCTACTGACCGTGGGAATCACCCTGGCATGTGCCTTCATTTCGTGCATCGCCATCGAACGTCCGGCACTCCGTCTCAAACGGCTGACGGTAAGACAACACCCCTTACCCCTCGATCCATCCCCGGCCGCCGCCCTCGGCGGAGCTGTCCCGGAGCCGTGATGGTCGAAGGTGGTCCTCCCATCTGAGCTGAGGTTGCGCATCCAGTTCGTCGGCTGTTCCGGTCGGTCCGACCCACCTTGACCCCGGTGGTGGGCCCACCAGCGGAGTTGGCGAAAATGCAACGTCCGGTCGCGGCTACCGGGCGCGGAACATCAGCACGCCGCCGTCCCTATCAACTATGTTCGGCTACACGGCGGTGTCCGCGGCCAGTCCTCGACTGGACACCAATCATTGGGACATCGGTGCTTGAGCGTGCGGAAGATCCTTGCGACACTGCTTGAAAGCTCCGACGGTGGAAATGGTCAGGGACGAGAGTGGGCGCACAGTGCTGAGAGGGTTGCAGTACCGGCGGACCGAACCGGGTTTTTGCCGCTCGGTTCAACGCTCCGGTTGGCCCACTCCGCCTCGGGCCATCTTGACCGTCGACCGACGGCGCCCCCGCCTATCCGCCATGGGCCGGCGGTCGCAAAAGCAGGACGGTCGATGACCGTCCGAACCATCTTCACCGTCGACTTCGAAGGTATCTACGGCATGGACCAGCCGGCACCGGGCTACGACCTGGAGACGGCGACACTTCATCTTCTCGGTGCCCTCCGCCGCCGGAGCATCAAAGGCGTGTTCTTCGTTGTAGGCCAACTCGTAACAGAGAGGCAGGATCTGATCGAGGCGATCGCCGGAGACGGCCATGAGGTTGCCGTGCACGGCGTCGGCCACAGCCACATCCAGCAGGCGGGGCCGGTACAGTTTGATCGCTTCGCCAACGACCTGGCGCTGGTCTGCGACCAGATCGCCGAGCTCTGCGGATACCGCCCGTGTGGGTTCCACGCCCCCTACCTGATGAGTCCGGCCTTCTATGACCCAGCTGTCTATCGCTGCCTCGCCGACCTGGACTTCACCTGGGCCAGCAATCGCGAGATCCGCTGGCCTGAAGAGCTGTTCCGGCCGGGACTGATGACCACCAATGGTCTCCGGCATTCGGCGGTGCTGCGAAGTCTGCTCCTGCGACCACCGCTGGTGGTAGGCCTCAATCCGGCTCTTCTCCTCCAGGAATGGCGGCGAGGCCACCTCAACGCTCCGGCCCGTTGGCTGCTACGGGGTCCTCGTCCATTCGAGCGCGGTCCGCTTACGGAATACCCGGTTCTTTCGCCGATGGACTGCGACCTGATCGGGCTGCCGGACCCGACTGCCGACACCGACCCCGCGCTCATCGACTACGCCATATGGGCCCTCCTCGAGCGCCTCGATCGATCCGGTGACTGGTTTTCCCTGACCATCCATGACTGGATCTCCGGAACAGCCAACCGGTTACCCTTCCTCAAATCAGCCCTCGACGCAATGGCAGCCCGAGCCGAACTCCAATGGATCCGGCCCGGGTTGGACACTTCGCCCTGAAAGCACGCAGCGGCCACCGACGTAGCTCGACAACGATGTGCGCGCTTGTATTGACCAGGTCACCGCGAATCCTCGGACCTCGGTGCTCGTATCCCGTTGCATGCGAGCAAAGCCATACGCGACGATGCCCCCGCTCGCGCGGGGGCATTGTCTGGAGAAATCCCGGCGGCGTCCTACTCTCCCAGGGGGCTACCCCCCAAGTACCATCGGCGCTGGCGGGCTTAACTGCCGTGTTCGGAATGGGAACGGGTGTCTCTCCGCCGCCATGGCCACCGGAAACTGTGCGCTCTCCGGGGCTCGAGGACGGCCGCCCACCAGGGTCGACGTCCGAGCCCGGCGTGACCGATGATCGGTCACCCCTGAGCGTTCCATAGCGAGCACGAGCAAGTTCCCAAGCCCTCGGCCGATTAGTACCGGTCAGCTGAATGCGTTACCGCACGTACACTTCCGGCCTATCAACGTGGTCGTCTGGCCACGGGCCTTACCAGGTTAACCCTGTGGGAGATTTCATCTTGGAACGAGCTTCGCGCTTAGATGCTTTCAGCGCTTATCCCACCCGAAGGTCGCAAATCAGCAGTGCCCTTGGCAGGACAACTGACACACGAGAGCTTCGTCCATCCCGGTCCTCTCGTACTAGGGATAGCCTTCCTCAAATCTCCTACGGCTGCATCGGATAGGGACCGAACTGTCTCACGACGTTCTAAACCCAGCTCGCGTACCGCTTTAATGGGCGAACAGCCCAACCCTTGGGACCGGCTTCAGCCCCAGGATGCGACGAGCCGACATCGAGGTGCCAAACCTTCCCGTCGATATGGACTCTTGGGGAAGATGAGCCTGTTATCCCCGGGGTACCTTTTATCCGTTGAGCAACGGCGCTTCCACAAGCAACCGCTGGATCACTATGCCCTGCTTTCGCACCTGCTCGACTTGTAGGTCTCGCAGTCAAGCTCCCTTGTGCCATTGCACTCGACGGCTGATTGCCAACCAGCCTGAGGGAACCTTTGGGCGCCTCCGTTACGTTTTAGGAGGCGACCGCCCCAGTCAAACTACCCACCTGACGCTGTCCCTGATCCGGATAACGGACCGAGGTTAGGGTTCCGGCACATAAAGGGTGGTATTTCAAGGTTGACTCCACACTGGCTGGCGCCAATGCTTCAAAGTCTCCCACCTATCCTACACAATATGTACTAAAACTCAACAGCAAGCTGTAGTAAAGGTCCACGGGGTCTTTCCGTCCTGATGCAGCTAACGAGCATCTTTACTCGTACTTCAATTTCGCCGGGTCTGTGGTTGAGACAGTAGGAAAGTCGTTACGCCATTCGTGCAGGTCGGAACTTACCCGACAAGGAATTTCGCTTAGTTCTGTTACAACTGATCAACCCAATTCGATTGATCAGCGGACCGGTCGTTTCCGCCGGTCTCCCTATGTCGCCATAGGGCTCGGACCATATCTTCAACTCACCATGATTCTCATGAGTTGGTCGGCGTATGGTCTCTGAGGATTCTCAGGACTTCAGATGGCTTCCGACGATTCATCGTCTCAACGATTTCGGCGATCTCTATCAATCCCGAAACCGTGAGGTGCTTTCGCTCCTCCATGAGACGCAAAACCCTCACGAACCTATCGAAATTTTCACGCTTCGATGTTCGGAGCTGGTGCTCTTGAAAGAACGGGACAATCACATCCCGCAGATCGGCGAATCTCTTCACGCTGTACAGGGCCAACTGCTCCCTGTGGTCATCGTGTCTCTGATTCAGATACACCTTGCCGCATCCGAAGACTCGGACAAGCTCTTCCAGAGCATCACGACTCGACGCCAACTGTGCAACCACAAACTGCGGCTGTACCTGCCAGCGAAGCTTCGTTTTGTGATTCCGGAAGATGGGGACGCTAAAGCAGCCTTCCCCATCAACGAAACCAGCTATCCATCCGTCGATCCAGAGTCTTTCCTGCTGATTGTCCGCACCTCTCACATTGTCACTGCCGTCCATACTCCGACGATACAAAAAGCTGTATCTATCAGACTTGGACAACGAGTAGTGGAGGATACAACGGAGTTTCCAGCAAATAGCCGACTGCTCACGCATTGTCACCAATACGAGGGGCAGCACCCCTTTGCCTGCAAAGGGGCATCCCTACCTTAGGCACTTTTGTTACTACTCGGGACTTCAAACACCAAACCTACTGGCGCAAGAGCCTCGAGCGGCCAGATCATTTCTGCCTGGCTCCCCATGTCGCCATGGGGGTCGGACTGTATCTTCAGCCTCGATCACCTCCCTCCAGTGGGAACTGGAGTTCTGGCAATTTCGGCGCCTCGCGTGCAGTCTCTGAGGATCCTGCCAATACCTGCTCCACGCTTCTGGAACGCTGCTTGCCATTGGCATTCATGCCATACGCAAGACGCACCAGCTGCTCGAACCCGGAAGGTGTCAGGTGCTCCTTTCGTCGCATCGACCGCACGATGGCGGCAAACGCTCGGAAGTCAGAACCTTTCACGTCACGACAAGAGGATGTTTCTCAGAGCGGCACAATGGCCGTTTCCAGATTCTGCAGGGATTCAACCGCATAGGTCAAAACACTGCTCTTTGGACCCTTTGGGCGAACTTGCCCGCAGCCAAAAATCGCAACCATCGCCTCGAGAACCTCTCGATAAGCCTGGTGTTGGTAGATCTGGAATACCGGTTGGAGGTGCCAGCCCCCGTGTCGGCGCATCATCGAACTGCGATGAACCGAAACAGAGAAGCAACCTTCGCCGTCCACAAAACCAACGATCCAGTTGGGATCGAGCACAAGACTAGGAACGGCAGTTTCCTGCTGATTGTCCGCACCGGATGGATTTTCACTTCCCATGTCGTCACCCTACGAAGCAGGTGTAACATGGATGAGTACCACCGGATACTCGGATGTTCCAGCATATAGCGGGGTTTTCTAACGGCCAGTGGTGTACAAACCGTTATAGTTACGGCCGCCGTTTACCGGGGCTTAGGTTCAGAGCTTCGCCCGAGGGCTAACCCTTCCCCGTAACCTTCCGGCACCGGGCAGGCGTCAGAGCGTATACATCGTCTTACGACTTCGCACGCTCCTGTGTTTTTAGTAAACAGTCGCTTTCCCCTATTCTCTGCGGCCCCTTCAGACTCAGAACGCGAAGTTCGTCATCCTAGTGAGGCCCTCCTTCTCCCGAAGTTACGGAGGTATTTTGCCGAGTTCCTTAACCACAGTTCTCCCGATCGCCTTGGTATTCTCTACCCGCCCACCTGTGTCGGTTTGGGGTACGGGTTCCGTGCCAGCTCGCTAGAAGCTTTTCTCGGCAGCATGGGATTAGTGACTTCACCTGGTGTGGCTCGGCATCGCGTCTCAGAGTTCATGAGGTCCGGATTTGCCTAGACCTCCTCCTACACGCTTACCCCAGGACAACCAACGCCTGGGCTCACCTACCCTCCTGCGTCCCTCCTTCGCTTTCCGCCACCGGGTCGGTCGGTTCGCCCCGAAGGACAGCCCCTTAGGACACCGGTATTGGAATTGGGCGCGGACACGGAAGTACTGGAATATCAACCAGTTGTGCATCGACTACGCCTCTCGGCCTCGCCTTAGCTCCCGACTTACCCTGGGAGGATTAGCCTTCCCCAGGAACCCTTGGGCTTACGGCGGAGGGGTTTCTCACCCCTCTCTCGCTACTCATACCAACATTCTCACTCGACCTCGCTCCACGACGGTTTCCACCGCCGCTTCTCAGCAGGATCGACGCTCCCCTACCACTCCCGTCCCGTGACTCCCGAGCGTGATTACGACATCGTCCGCGGCGAACCGCATTTCGACATCGTTAAACTCGGGCGGAATGGAAATCCGCAGCTTCGGCTTTTGACTTGAGCCCCGTTACATTGTCCGCGCAGGACCACTCGACCAGTGAGCTATTACGCACTCTTTTAAGGATGGCTGCTTCTGAGCCAACCTCCTGGCTGTCTTCGCGTTCCCACATCGTTTTCCACTTAGTCAAAAATTAGGGGCCTTAGCTGGCGGTCTGGGCTGTTTCCCTCTCGACTAACGAAGCTCATCCCTCGTAGTCTCACTGCCAGGCTCTAAAGCATCGGCATTCGGAGTTTGATTGGGGTCAGTAAGCTTGTAGGCCCCCTAGCCCATTCAGTGCTCTACCTCCGATGCTGAACGCCCGACGCTGCACCTAAATGCATTTCGGGGAGAACCAGCTATCACCGAGTTTGATTGGCCTTTCACCCCTAACCACAGGTCATCCCCCCTGTTTTCAACCAGGGTGGGTTCGGCCCTCCACGGGGTCTTACCCCCGCTTCAGCCTGCCCATGGCTAGCTCACTCGGCTTCGGGTCTACAGCATGCGACTAATTCGCCCTATTAAGACTCGCTTTCGCTTCGGCTCCCCATCGCGGGTTAACCTCGCCACACACCGTAACTCGTTGGCTCATTCTTCAAAAGGCACGCCATCACGGCCGGCACATAGTGCCGACGACGCTCTGACTGATTGTAAGTCAACGGTTTCAGGTACTATTTCACTCCCCTCCCGGGGTACTTTTCACCTTTCCCTCACGGTACTAGTTCACTATCGGTCGCCTGTGAGTACTTAGCCTTACGAGGTGGTCCTCGCAGATTCACGCCGGCTTTCCCGGATCCGGCGCTACTCGGGAAATCCAATCGGAGTCCAATGTCTTTCGTGTACGGGGCTGTTACCCTCTGCGGCGCATCTTTCCTGGATGCTTCCACTAGACAATTGGTTTTGTAACTCCGTGAAGGTTCTGATGCACCTTCTATCGGCTCCCACAACCCCGAATTGGCAACGCCATCAGGCTTTACCACCAACTCGGTTTAGGCTCATCCCGTTTCGCTCGCCGCTACTCAGGGAGTCACTGTTGTTTTCCTCTCCTCGGGGTACTGAGATGTTTCAATTCCCCCGGTTCCCTCCGCTGGTCCTATGCGTTCAGACCAGGGTGGCACCCCATGACGGGTGTCGGGTTTCCCCATTCGGACATCCACGGATCCGCGCTTGGTAGGCAGCTCCCCGTGGCTTATCGCAGCCTCCCACGTCCTTCTTCGGCTTCAGGCGCCAAGGCATCCGCCGTTGACTCTTTATAACTTGGAGAACATAGATGCTCGTGCTCGCTATGGAATTCTCAAGGTGCGCACAGGCGCGCCCACCGGGCCACGGACACCAAATGAACAGACCGATGAAAGGGTGGAGTGGGCGCGGGCGAGAGGCCGCCGGACCCGAAGGCAGCCACGGCGTCGCGTCGGAGGGTGGAATCGCCTCGGGCTTACCCAGAAGGGCAGGACCGAGGGTCGCTCCCTCAAAACGGAATAGTGATGCCCACTGCCAACCGCAGAGCCCACAGGCCTCACGGACGGGACATCCGAAGATGTGCGGTCCGCCAGGGGCGGGGTGGAGGTGACAGCGAATAGCCAGTGATCGACTAGGAGTATCCGAGCCGAAATGGCCCGGACAGTGACTCCTTAGAAAGGAGGTGATCCAGCCGCACCTTCCGGTACGGCTACCTTGTTACGACTTCACCCCAATCACCGACCCCACCTTCGACGGCTCCCTCCTAAAAGGTTGGGCCACCGGCTTCGGGTGTTGCCGACTTTCGTGGTGTGACGGGCGGTGTGTACAAGGCCCGGGAACGTATTCACCCCGGCGTTGCTGATCCGGGATTACTAGCGACTCCGACTTCACGCAGTCGAGTTGCAGACTGCGATCCGAACTGAGACTGGCTTTGGGGATTAGCTCCTCCTCGCGGATTAGCGACCCGTTGTACCAGCCATTGTAGCATGTGTGCAGCCCTGGATATAAGGGGCATGATGACTTGACGTCGTCCCCACCTTCCTCCGAGTTGACCCCGGCAGTCTCCTACGAGTCCCCGCCATTACGCGCTGGCAACATAGAATAAGGGTTGCGCTCGTTGCGGGACTTAACCCAACATCTCACGACACGAGCTGACGACAGCCATGCACCACCTGTTTAGGACCCCGAAGGACACCGTATCTCTACGGCTTTTCCCTAAATGTCAAACCCAGGTAAGGTTCTTCGCGTTGCATCGAATTAAGCCACATGCTCCGCCGCTTGTGCGGGCCCCCGTCAATTCCTTTGAGTTTTAGCCTTGCGGCCGTACTCCCCAGGCGGGGCACTTAATGCGTTAGCTGCGGCACAGAAACCGTCGATAGGTCCCCACACCTAGTGCCCAACGTTTACGGCGTGGACTACCAGGGTATCTAATCCTGTTCGCTCCCCACGCTTTCGCTCCTCAGCGTCAGTATTGGCCCAGACCACCGCCTTCGCCGCTGGTGTTCCTCCTGATATCTGCGCATTTCACCGCTACACCAGGAATTCCGTGGTCCCCTACCAAACTCTAGCCATGGCAGTATCGAATGGCGACTCCAGGTTGAGCCTGGAGGTTTCACATCCGACTTGCCAAGCCGCCTACGAGCTCTTTACGCCCAATAAATCCGGACAACGCTTGCCCCCTACGTATTACCGCGGCTGCTGGCACGTAGTTGGCCGGGGCTTCTTCTGCAGGTACCGTCACAATCGTCCCTGCTGAAAGAGGTTTACAACTCAGAAAGCCTTCGTCCCTCACGCGGCGTTGCTGCATCAGGCTTTCGCCCATTGTGCAAGATTCCCCACTGCTGCCTCCCGTAGGAGTCTGGGCCGTGTCTCAGTCCCAGTGTGGCTGATCGTCCTCTCAGACCAGCTACCCGTCGAAGCCTTGGTGAGCCGTTACCTCACCAACTAGCTGATAGGCCGCGAGCCCCTCCCGAAGCGGAATCCATTTCCTCACCGAGCCATGCGACTCGGTGGGGATATCCGGTATTAGCACCGGTTTCCCGGTGTTGTCCCGGTCTTCGGGGCAGGTTGCTCACGTGCTACTCACCCGTTCGCCACTTGATCTTCACCAGTATTGCTACCGGTTGGACCTCGTTCGACTTGCATGTGTTAGGCACGCCGCCAGCGTTCGTCCTGAGCCAGGATCAAACTCTCCATTGAGACCCCAGTCAGACCCGGAGGCCTGACCGAAATCGAAGAGCTGACTTCGAGGGTTTCCCCTCTCCGTCAACTGAATACTGGCAAAAGAACAGACATTGTCCGTTCAATGCTGAACTGACTGGCGATCGTGGGTTTCCCCGCGACCACCCGCACTGACTTTTGGCTATCACTATTCCGTTTTCAAGGAGCGATCGGGCACACGTCCATAGACGTTGGTGCCGGATTTTCCACATGCAGAGAGCTAGAGCCCCATTCTGTAGGTGCCTGAAATGCGCCCTTCCGGGTCGCACACCAGGACTAGTCACCCTAACGCACGCCCAAGGGCATGTCAATGAGAGAGCCCGACAACGGCCCGGCCCCGCAGGAGTGACGGGCGACGGCTCGACGAGGGGCCGGCGCCTGGTTCCCCAGTCTACGGGTATCCGTCGAGCACGGTGCGCCCCTGGGCGTCTCGGACCCACACGGCGGCCACCTCCTTCACCGGTACGGCGCAGGTCAGCTGCACCGTCACCGGTCGCCGCCCCCCCACTGTCCGGTAGCTCCCGGCCACCCACCAGCGACCCGAGGCCGCTTGCATGGAGACAGTGAGGACCTGGCCTCCCGCCTGGCCCGACTCCCGCAAGGTGGCCCGAGTGCCCCATTTCTGCCCGGACAACGAGATCGATGCGTGCACCCCCGGTTGGCCGGACAACGCCACCGTTCGGACCGGGGACGCCGGCGCCTGCGACAGCAAGAAGGCCACAGCCACAATTACCGGCCGCCACCGTTCCCACCGCCACCCAGCGGCGCCGGCGGCCCGAGCCAGGCGGCCGCTCCTCCACTGCCCCCTCGGACGGCTCGTCCCCGGAAGGAAGAACGACCAGAGTCGGAAGAGGGACAGGTGAGGCGTCGACCGATTGCACCGTCGACCTGGTGACCGTCCCGATCAGGGCGCCGGGCCCTGTCCACCAGAGCCAGAGCCCTGGCCGCCTCCCCCACCTGCTGGGCGTCGGCCCGGCAGGCCTCACACTGGGAGAGGTGTTCTGCCAGGAGCCGGCGATTCATGGTCGCTGGCTCTGCCGATGGCGTCCATGGCCATCAGGCCGCGCCACTCGGTGCAGTCGGCGGTCGTCACTCGTGCCACCCCATCTCCTCGAGGGTCAACCGCAGAGCCTTGAGGGCGTAGAACAGCCGGCTCCGGACCGTCCCCTCGGCCACCGCCAGCCGATCGGCCATCTCCTTGCTCGTCCTCCCCGTTGAAGTAGATCTCCACGATGACGGCGCGGTGCGGCTCCGACAGCTGGCCGATGGCCTCCTCCACCTGCCACGAGGCGATGGCCCCTTCGACCTGGTCAACGACGGCCTCGGGGATTGGAACGAGACGCCGGTCCCGGATCTCTTGGCGATGGTGGGTGCGGGACAGGTCCACCAGCAGGTGCCGTTCGATCGAGTACAGCCAGGTTCTGAGAGAGCCCTTGGTGGCGTCGAACCGGTGACGAGAGCGCCACGCCCGGGCGAACGTCTCCTGCACGGCGTCCTCGGCCAGGTGGGTGCTCCCGAGGGCCCGCCGGGCCAGAGCCGTCAGCTCGGGGCGATAGGCCACGAATGCCCGGTTGAGCCCCTGCTCGTCGGCCGGGGTGGGAGCCGGGTGAGGGGTGACCGCATCGGTCTGCTGGTTGTCCGAGGCCGCCCCACCCGCCGCGCTCATGCCGGCGTCGACGTCGGCGGGCTGGTGGCCACCATTGCGGGCACCGGTGGCGGGATCAGTAGCCGTAGCCACCGGAGGAGTGTGGTCGCGGTGGACGGCGGGACGGTCGTCGGGGGGGCGGTGGCCGGCATCACCGCGTACCACGTTCCGTCCAACCCCTCGCCGGTCGCCTCTCCCGACCGGGTATCGCCGGAATAGGTGTAGAGGGGCATCCCCTTGAAGGTCACCTGATGGGAGCCGTCGGACCGCACGATGACACCAAGCTCGGCGGAAGCCAGGCCCGGGCCCGCCTCTGGATGGGACGTGCCGGCGGGAACGACGAGCGGGCGGCCACGTTGATGCGCAGGTTCCGGTACACACCGACTTGCCGGTGCCGTCCGGGGTGAACCGGTAGAGGGTCAGACCCGAACGGCTGACCAACCCGGTGCCCAGTGGCCCGATGGTGGCCAGGTGGACCACGGCCGACCCCGAGCCACCGGCCGACGCCCCGGTGGAGGCGCTAGGGGCACAGCGGTGGAGGTGGATCGGTCGACGTGGCCGCCCCCGAGCTACAGGCGGCGGCTACCACGACGACCACACCGAGGGCCAGTACCGCCGCCCACCGGGAGATGGACGGAGCTGCGAACAACCGTGTCTTCGATTCCACCGGATCGATTTCCTTCCGTCCTCATCCTCCCACGGAGGGTGATGCCTGTACGTGGCCAGAGCCCGTCCCACGGCCGGCGGCCGTCGGTCCGACACCTCCTCTGCCCTGTCCTACGAGCGGACCGAAGGATCTGTTCACGACAGAGTGGGCCCTAGCCGAAGGTGAAGTCGTAGGCCTGCACCCCGGGCGAGAACGACAGCGACAGCAGAGACTGCTGATAGGAGCCGGGGCCCACCAGTCGGTAGAGCCTGGGCACCCCGCTGACCTTTACCGTTTTGGTCGGTATCCCGTTGACGGAGACTTTGATGGTCCCACTGCCTCCGAGCACCAGGTAGACGTCTTTGGCCTGGAAGTTGAGCAACAACTTGGCCCCGGTGCCGGCGGTCGAGCTCTCGCTGCCGATCAGCCAATTGCCGCCATAGGCCAGCTCGTTCTGGGGAACGGTTGCTGGTGCCTGGTAGTCGGCCATCACGTCGGCCTCCACTGTCTGGTCATCCAGATTCTCGAGGCGCTGGTTGCCCAGGTAGCTCTCGGGCGTGGTCTGATCGGTCGGGGTCAGGTCGGGCACGTCGGTCGGCGGGGGGAGAACCACCTTCGGGTTGGCGTCCTTGAGCAGTTGCCGGATGAGGGTTTCGGTCTGGCCGTAGCAGGCCCTCACCGAAGTCCACGTGACGGATGTGGCCGGTGGCGTCGATGAGGTACTCGGCCGGCCAGTATTCGTTCTCGTAGGCGTCCCAGGTCCCGTAGTCGTCGTCGATGGCAATGGGGTAATCGACGCCCAGCTGTTTGGCGGCAGCGGCCACATTGGAGGGCACGTGCTCGAAGGCGAACTCGGGGGTGTGCACCCCGACCACGGTGAGCCCGTCGGCAGCGTAGGCCTTGTCCCACGCCTCGACATGGGGAAGCGACCGTTGGCAGTTGATGCACGAATAGGTCCAGAAGTCGACCAGCACCACCCGACCCTTCAGGCCGGCGATGGTCAGCGGCCGGCCCCCGGGCGTGTGCAACCACTTGGTGATGGACCGGAAAGCCGGCGCCGGGCCGCATTCCTCCAGGGTCGGACTGCTTTGACTGCAGGAGCTCAGCGATCCGTCGGTGTTGTTACCGGTCACGCCGGAGAGGGCCTGTCTGGCCGACGGGTTTCCCTCGATGTGGTTCTGCAGCGCATCGGTGTAGCCGGGAACGGCCCGCTGGAGGCCGTCGGTCAGATTGAAAGCGAGGACAAGGGCCGTCGCCACCAGGACGGCACCCACCACCCGCCGGATGGCCGCCGCCCGTGTCCTGATCCCGGCCATCCGTCCGGTCAGCCGTTGGCCGAGGAGAGCGAAGATCAGTAGAGGAACGGCGGCGCCCACGGCGAAGGCGGCGGTGAGGACGAAGGCGCTGAACCCGAAGCGGTGGGTGGCACCGACCACGGTGATGGCGGCCAGGACCGGCCCCGCACAGGGAACGAATACCAGTCCCAGGCTCAAGCCCAGGACCAGGCCCCCCGCTTGGTTGTGTACCCTGCCCCGGCTGAGACGGGCAAAGGGGATCTCGAGGAGATCGCCTAACACGGGGAACAACAGGCCGAGTCCGACCACGCCCAGAACCACCAACCCGATCCAGCGCAGTGCGTCCTGGGGAAGCCCCAGCACGCTGAGCAGCCACGACCCGATCAGGGTGACGACGGTGAAGCTGATCACCAACCCGCCGACCACGGCGTAAGGCCGCCGGCGCCGGCGGCGGTCGGCAAGCTGGGCCGCCACCCCGGACTGACCCGGAGGGTCGGCGCCTCGGCTCCCGGCACGGTCTCGTCCTCCGACCCGGGGACGGCAGGGAGGGTGGTCACAGCACCGGGGTGCGACCTGCTGGACGTGGCTCCGACCAATTCGGCGTGAGCGGCAGCCGCAGTGGCCGGCATCGACTCCTCCTCGGGCAGTCCGCTGGCCGCCCCCGCCGCGAAGATCACCGGGACTACGGGCAGAATGCAAGGGGAGATGCCCGTGACCAGTCCACCGAGGAATCCGATGAGGATGAGCTCGATCACCACATCAGCTTCCCATGGGACACCGGCCGGTCGATGTCGCCCCTGGCAGCAGACAGGTGGACGACTCCCCGCCGACCGGCGGCTGCAACCTGCATGATTCGACTGGCACCACGGGTTTCACCGAGGTCCTGTCCCCCGACGCCGGTGCCGCGTTACAGCATCAGTCCGACGGTCGGTCCCTTCCAGCGGGTCAGCCGTCGAAGGCGGTGTCGATGCCGGTACGGTTCCGGTCCGACTCCAAACGGTGGACGAAGCGCTCGAGCTGCACGGTGACGGCCAGCGGACCCGCGCTCCCCGGTGTGGTCCGTCGGGTCACCGCTACGCCGGGTTCGAGAAGAGGCACGGCATCGGCCCCTAGAGCCGGGTGCGCCTCGACCAGCTCGGCCAGCGGAACATGTCGTTCGAGTGAGTCCCGCACCAGTCCACCGACTACCTCGTGGGCCTGACGGAAGGGCATGCCCTGCTGTACCAGCCACTCGGCCAGATCGACGGCGGCGATCAATGACTGGTCTGCGGCCTGCTGCATGCGTTCGATCTCGAAGCGCACCGTGGCCATCAGCCCGGTGAGGGCGGCCAGACCGAGGTGGGTCTGGGACACCGAGTCGAACAGCGGTTCCTTGTCCTCTTGGAGATCGCGGTTGTAGGCCAGCGGCAGGCCCTTCAAGGTGGCCAGAAGTCCGGTCAGGTTGCCGATGAGCCGACCGGCTTTGCCCCGGGCCAGTTCGGCCACGTCGGGGTTCTTCTTCTGCGGCAGCATCGAGCTGCCGGTGGCGTAGGCATCGTCGAGGACGGCAAACCCGAACTCGTCGGTGGACCACAGCACGATCTCTTCGCCGATGCGCGACAGGTGGACTCCGAGGAGGGCCAGATCGAAGAGGGCTTCCGCCACGAAATCCCGGTCGGACACCGCGTCGAGCGAGTTCTCGAAACGGGAGAGGAAACCGAGCTCTTGGGCCACACCGTCGGGGTCCAGCTCGAGCGACGATCCGGCCAGGGCCCCCGCTCCGAGGGGGGACACATCGAGACGATCGACGGTGGCCAGCAGCCGGTCGACGTCACGCGACAGGGCCCATCCGTGAGCCAGCAGGTGATGGGCCAGCAGAACCGGTTGGGCCCGCTGCAAATGGGTGTAGCCCGGCAGATAGCTGTCACCCACCTCTTTGGCCCTCATCAACAGACACTCCTGGAGGGCGATGATCTCCGAGGCCACCGCCCGTAGTTGGCGTTTGGTGTAGAGCCGGAGGTCGGTGGCGATCTGGTCGTTGCGGCTCCGGCCTGTATGCAGCTTGGCCCCGAGGTCACCGGCGATCTCGGTGACCCGTCGTTCGACGGCGGTGTGAATGTCCTCGTCCCCGGGAGCGAAGGTGAACTCACCCGACTCGAGCTCGCGCTCGACCTGCCCGAGAGCATCGAGCAGCCGGCCCACTTCATCGGCGTCGAGCAGGCCGCCCCTACCCAGGCCCCGCACATGGGCACGGGAGCCGGCCAGGTCATCAGCAGCCAGGGCGCGGTCATAGTGCAGGCTGGACGAGTACTCCATGACCGCATCGGCCGTCCCGGTGGTGAACCGGCCGTGCCACAGGGTCATGACAACGACTCGGCGCTGTCGGTGCCGTGGCTCTGTTGGACGGCCGCCCAGGTAGTGATGCCCAGTCCCCACAGCTTCACGAAGCCCTCGGCGTCCTGGTGCCGGAAGGTGTCGGTGCCGTCATAGGTGGCCAAGCCGTGATCGTAGAGACTCACCGGGCTACGCCGTCCCACCACCCAGCACCGTCCGGTGTCGAGGGCCAACCGGACCTCGCCGGTGACGTGGCGCTGCGACTCGGTGATGAAGGCGTCGAGGGCGGCCTTGAGGGGTGAGAACCACAGACCGTCGTAGACCAACTCCGACCAACGGGGCTCGAGTCGGGCCTTTTCGTGATGGAGGTCCCGCTCGAGGGTCAGGTCCTCCAGATCGGCATGGGCCAGAAGGAGGGCCAGGGCACCGGGGCACTCGTAGGTCTCGCGGCTCTTGATCCCCACCCGGCGATTCTCCACCATGTCGAGCCGGCCGAAACCGTAGGAACCGACGATCCGGTTCATTTCGGCGATCAACGGCTCGGGGCTCATCGTGTTCCCGTCCACCGATACCGGCACGCCCGATTCGAAGCCCACGTTCAGCTCTCTCGGCGTGGTGGCCGTCGGTCGGGTCATGGTGTAGACGTCCTCCGGCGGCTCGTTCCAGGGATCCTCGATCACGCCGCACTCGATGGCCCTGCCCCACAGGTTCTCGTCGATCGAGTACAACTTTTCCTCGGTGACGGTCAGCGGGATGTCCCATTTGGCCGCGTAGGCCACGCACTCCTCCCGCGACAGTCCCCACAGGCGGGCCGGCGCGATCACCTCGAGATCGGGGGCCAGGGCCCGGGTGCCCACCTCGAAGCGCACCTGGTCGTTTCCCTTGCCGGTGCACCCGTGGGCCACCGCGGCGGCACCGTGGAGACGCGCCTGTTGGACCAGATGCTTGACGATCACCGGTCGGGAGATGGCCGAAACCAGGGGGTACTTGCCCTCGTAACGGGCGTTGGCCATGAGGGCGGGAACGCAGAATTCCTCGGCCATCTCCGCCCGGGCATCGACCACGATGGCCTCGACGGCGCCGGCGGCCAGGGCCCGGTTCCTGATGGCGTCCCAGTCCTCGCCGTCGGCCTCGGCCGCCTGGCCCACGTCGACGGCGACGGCGATCACCTCCACGCCTCTGTTCTCCTGGAGCCAACGGACGGCCACCGAGGTGTCCAGACCACCGCTGTATGCCAAAACGACTCGTTGACTCACTTCACCCTCCTGCCCGCGATGGTCTCGCGCTCGGTGTTCGATCCGGTGCTGATTCAGTGTGTGGCGGGGGACGGTTCGACCAGCCCGGATCCAGGCCGGCCACGGCGGCCAGCTTGTCGGCCACAGCTGCGCCCCCCAAAGTCTCCGATGCCACCACCAGAACGGTGTCGTCGCCCGCCACCGTCCCGATCACCCCCGGAAACCCGCTGCGATCGAGGGCCGAGCCTACGACATGAGCTGATCCGGGCGGGGTGCGGAGGACGACCAGATTGCCGGAATAGTCGGCCTCCACCACCCATTCCCCGAGCACCCTCCGGAGGTGGTCCTCGGGAGCGATCTGGTGGGACGGCAGCTCAGGTAGGGCATAGGCCGTGTCCCCCCCGGGCAACCGCACCTTCAGTGCGCCAAGTTCTTCGAGGTCGCGGGAGACCGTGGTCTGGGTGGCCTCGACACCCTCGGCGGCCAGGAGCTCGACCAGGTGGGATTGGCTGCCCACAGCCTTGCTCTCGAGCAATTTGGTGATCCGGTGTTGGCGTTGTTGCTTGGTCACGTTGTGGTGTCCTCCCCCGACCCGTCCCGCAGCCAGGACAGCAGGCCGCGCATGGCGTGCATGCGGTTGGCGGCCTGTGGCCAGACCACGCTCTGGGGACCGTCCATGACCCCGGCGCTGATCTCCTCGCCGCGATGAGCGGGAAGACAATGGAGGACCACGGCGTGGGAGGCCGCACCGGACATCAACTTCTCGTCCACCGTGTAGCCGGCAAAAGCTCGCCTCCGGTCCTCGGCCTCTGCTTCTTGTCCCATCGACGTCCAGACGTCGGTGTAGACGGCGTCGACCCCGGCCACCGCCTCCACCGGATCGGTGGTGACCAGCAGCGAACCACCCATGTCCCCGATGGCGGCCACGTCCTCGGCTGTAGGCCCGAACCCGGGCGGTGATGCCACGCGGGTCGTCATCCGGCACAGCGCCGCCGCTTTGGCCAATGATCGCCAGACGTTGTTGGCGTCCCCCACGTAGGCCACGGTGCGGTCGGGAAGGGTCTGTGGCCCGAAGACATCCCGCAGGGTGAGGACGTCGGCCAGGGCCTGACACGGATGGGCCCGATCGGACAGAAGGTTGACCACGGGCACGTCCACCCCGGCCTCGTCGAGTGCCCCGGCCATGGCCACCAACGTCGCATGGTCGATGACCCGGGCACAGAGGACGTCGTGATAGCAGGACAGGGTGCGGGCCACGTCGGCCGGCGACTCCCGCACGCCCAGCCCGACTTCGGACCCTTGGATGTAGACGGGGTGGCCGCCGAGGGCGACCACCGCCATCTCGGTGCTGTTGCGGGTGCGGTTGGAGGCCTTCTCGAACAAGAGGCCGACACCACGACCGGACAGAACACGAGGGAGGCCGGCCGGGTCCATCGCCGCCCGATCGAGAACAGCGGCGATGCCGGCGGCGCCGAGGTCGTCGACGTCGAAGACATGGCGACTCGGCCCCGTGCCCTGGGGTGCCCCCACCTGGTCCCTACTGTCGTTGTCAATGTTCACGGGAACCGCCGTCTCCCACCGACCGGGACAGGTGTGATCCGTTCAGCGCCGTGTCCACCAAGGCGACGGCCCGGTCGATGGTGGCCTCGTCCACCAACAGCGACGGTGCGAAACGGAGGACATCGGGCCGGGGTGCATTGGTCACCAGACCTGCTTCCAGCAGCGACCGGCACAGGTCCTGGGCGCAGGGCTGGTCGAGCACGGCCGCCAACAGGAGACCTTCGCCTCGCACCGACGTCACCCCGGCTACATCGGAGAGGCCGGTGCGCAGCCGGGCCCCGGCGAGCAGGGCTCGGGTCGGCACGTCCTCGGCCTCCATCACCGCCAGCGTGGCCCGGGCGGCGGACAGGGCCAGAGGTTGACCGCCGAAAGTGCTGCCGTGGTCACCCGGATGAAACGCAGCGGCCACCTCCGACCGGGCCCAGCACGCCCCCACCGGCATCCCGTTACCCAGAGCCTTGGCCACGGTCACCACGTCCGGGTCGATCCCCAGGTGCTGGAACGCGAACCACCGGCCGGTGCGGCCCAGGCCGGTCTGGACCTCGTCCACCATCAGCAGGATGTTCCTCTCCGTGCACAACTCACGCAGTCCACCCAAATAGTCCGACGACGGTACGACCACCCCGGCCTCACCCTGTATGGGCTCCACCAGGACGGCGGCCACCCGCTCGGGATCGCAGGCCTCGTCCATGGCTGCCAGGTCGTCGAAGGGAACGTGGACAAACCCTTCGGGCATCGGGGTGAACGCCTCCCTTTTGGCGGGCTGACCGGTGGCGGCCAGGGTGGCCAGCGTCCGGCCGTGGAAGGCGTCCCATGTGCTGACCACGGCGAAGCGTCCCGGGCCGGCCCACCGACGGGCCAACTTGAGAGCACACTCGTTGGCCTCGGCCCCCGAGTTGCCGAAGAAGACCTGTCCGCCGGCCCGGGTCGTTCCCCCGCCGATGAGCCGGTCGAGCGTGACCGCCACCTCGGGCCCCACCGTGTTACCGAAGAGGTTGGAGACGTGCGACAGGGTCGCCGCCTGTTCGGCGATGGCTGCCGTCACCACCGGGTGGGCATGACCGAGCGAAGTCACCGCCAGCCCCGACAAGAAGTCGAGATACTCCCGGCCGCGGTCGTCGTAGAGCAGGCTCCCCCGCCCTCGCACGAAGGTCACCGGCGGATCGGGGTAGGTGTGCATGAGGGCGGATCGGTCGACCGAAGGCACGGTCCGGTCCGGCCCGACGGATCCGCCGTCGGTGGCGTCGGACTCGATCATCAGAGTGCACTCACCATGGTCCCCACACCCTGATCGGTGAAGACCTCGAGGAGAAGGGCGTGCGGGGTGCGCCCGTCCAGGATGTGCGCCTGCCCCACGCCGGCCCGCACCGCCCGGGCGCACGCCTCGACCTTGGGGATCATCCCCCCTGTGGCCGCCCCCTCGGCGATGAGCCGATCGAGATCGTCGGCAACGACCTGGCTGATGAGGGTGGCCGGGTCGTCGGGCACCGAGCGCAGACCGGTCACATCGGTCAGCATGACCAGCTTCTCCGCCTCGAGGGCGCTGGCCAGTGCTCCGGCCGCTGTATCGGCGTTGATGTTGAACGCCTGCCCCGACCGGTCGGTCCCGATGGTGGCCACCACCGGGATCAGGCCCTGGGCCAGTAGCTGATGGACGATGATCGGATCGACGTGCACCACGTCACCGACGTAGCCCAGCACCTCCGAACGGGCCGTGGCCTGAATGAGGTTGGCATCTTCGCCGGACAGACCCACGGCCAGGGCCCCGTGGATGTTGATCGAGCTCACGATGTCGCGATTGACCTTGCCCACCAGGACCATCCTGACCAGATCGATGGTGTCGGCGTCGGTTACCCGGAAACCGTCGCGGAACTCGACTTCCTTCCCCACCCGGGCCATCAGCTCGCCGATCTGGGGTCCCCCACCATGGACCACCACCGGCAACATCCCCACCGACCGCATGAGGACGATGTCCTCGGCGAACGAAGCCAGCGCGTCCTCCGGGTCGATGGCATCGTCGCCCGCTTTGGGGGTCAGCACGTTGCCCCCGAATTTGACCACGACGACCTTTCCCCAGAAGCGGCGGATGTAGGGAAGTGCCTCGACCAGGACGGCCGCCTTGTCCCCGGGAGTGAGGGCGTGGTCCGGCCTCATGATGTCGTCCTGTTCTCGTCGATGTAGCCGTAACCGAGGTCGACACCGAGGACGACGGCATCGCCGTCGGCCAGGCCCAGGGTGCAGTGGATGTCGATCAGGTTGCCGGCCATGTGGTCGGCCAGGGCGGTGGCGTCGTGAGCAGCCGCCACCCCCCGGCGGCACACGGTCACCCCGCCGTAGGCGATGTCCAGTCGATCGAGATCGAACTCCACACCAGCCGAGCCGAGGTCGCTGACCACCCGCCCCCAGTAGGGATCGGCCCCGTTGACCGAGCACTTCACCAACAGCGAATCGGCCACCGCCCGGGCCGCCTGGTGGGCCTGCCCGTCCGAGCGCGCTCCGGTGACCCGGATCTGGACGATCCGGGAGGCTCCTTCGGCATCAGCCAACATCTGACCGGCTAGTGATGCGCAGGCTTCGGTGACCGCATCCACCACGACGTTGGGATCCGCCCGACCGGCACGTCCGGAGGCCATGAGGATGACCGTGTCGTTGGTGGACGTGCAGCCGTCGACGGTCATCGAGTTGAAGGAGTCGGCAACAGCGATACGCAAGAGGTCGGTCAGGGGGCCGGGCTCGATGCGTGCGTCAGTGGTCAGAAAGGCCAACATGGTGGCCATCTGGGGGGCCAGCATGCCCGCCCCCTTGGCCATTCCGGCCACGGCGAAACCGTCGCCCGCCACGAGAACTTCCTTGCGACCCGAGTCGGTGGTGAGAATGCCGGTGGCCGCGTCGGCCGCCGCTTCCGTCGAGGAGTGGCGGGCCGCCACCAGGGTGGGAATGCCTCCGACCACCACCTCCATGGGCAGAGGGATGCCGATGAGTCCGGTCGAGCACACCAGCACGTGATGGGGGGCCAGCGGATGGTCGCCGTCCGATAGCCCATCGGCCGTGAGCTCGCACATGAGTGCCGCATCGGCCAGACCGTCGGCTCCGGTGGCCGCATTGGCGTTACCGCTGTTGACCACCACGGCGGCCGCCATCCCCCCGCTGGCCGCCAGGTGGGAGCGGCTGATCCGCACCGGGGCGGCGGCGGCCCGATTGGTGGTGAAGGTGGCCGCGGTGGGCACCGGGACGCCGTCCTCGGTGGCCAGCAGGGCGAGGTCGAGGGCCCCGGATGCCTTGATCCCGGCGGCCACACCGGCGGCTACGAACCCGGCGGGGTCGGTGATGGTCACGGGTAGGCCCCGGCTACCGGCAGGCCGGTGTCCTCGGCCAGGCCCAGGGCCAGATTGGCGCACTGTACGGCCTGTCCGGCTGCCCCTTTGATCAGATTGTCGATGGCACAGATGGCCATGACCCAGCCGGTGCGGGGGTCGACCCGGACGGTCAGGTGGGCACAGTTGGAACCGCTGGTGGCCTTGGTCGACGGCGACCGGTCGGTGACCACCACGAAGGGCTCACCGTCGTACGCATCGTGGAGCACGGCCATGGCCTCGGCGGTGCTGGTCGGCCGCCCCTCCTCGGGGCGTCCGTAGCAGGTGGCCAGGATCCCCCGCACCATGGGGGCCAGATGGGGTGTGAAGAGGATGTGGGCGCCCAGGCCCTGCTCCATTTCGGGCGTGTGGCGGTGGTCGAGCAGCCCGTAGGCCACGAAATCCTCGTCGACCGTGCCGAAGTGGAGCGCCTCGGTCGACGCCCGGCCGGCGCCTGACACCCCACTGGCCGCATCCACGATGATCGGAGGGTTGTCGGTCAGCACACCGGCCCTCACCAGTGGGGACAGGGCCAGGATGGCTGCCGTCGGGTAGCAGCCGGGGACGGCGATGAGCTCGGCCCCCCGCAGTTCCTGACGGTGCAGCTCGGGTAACCCGTACACGAACCGCCCCAACAGCTCAGGTGCCTGGTGATCACTCCCGTACCAGGTGGGGTACAACCCGGGGTCGTGCAGCCGGAAATCGGCGGCCAGGTCGACCACTGTTCCCACTGCTGTGGACAAGGCGGGAACCAGCGCCTGCGAGCGACCGTGAGGTAGGGCCAGGAACACCAGGTCGAGGCCGTCCAACTCCGATGCCGAGGTCGGCGAGTACCGGAGCGTGGGAAAGGCGGCGGCCAGAGAGGGCGTGTGAACAGCCACCGACTGACCCACGTGCTCGCCGGCGGTGGCCACCACCACTTCGAGATCGGAATGCGAAGCACACAGACGCAGGAGCTCGGCGCCGGCGTACCCCGAGGCACCTGCCACCCCGACTTTCACGGCTCTCCGCTCACTTCACTCCTCGCCCTCCAATGCCCTGAACTCTCTCTGCAAGTATATTCACACTACTGCATTAATATGCAAGCACGGTTGCATAAATATGCAGACAGGTTCCCACTGCCCACGCCGTCCGCTTTGCCGGGGAGTCCCATTACGGCCGTTGGTGCCAGGGTCACAGGGGAAGGACGGGCAGAAACAGCGGCGCTCGGCAAGGCTGGCGGGTGCGGGTGGCGGGTGCGGCTGGCGGGTGCGGCTGGCGGGCGCGGGTGAGGGTGGCGCTGGCGGGTGCGGCTGGCGGGCGCGGGTGAGGGTGGCTCAGCGAAGGCGGGCCCCGTGGCGGCTGGCCACCGCCTCGACACACCGGGTCCGGAGTTCACCCACTTCGTCATCGGTCAGCGTGCGATCCTGGGCACAGAACCGAAGGCGGAAGGCCAGGCTCCGAGATCCGTCCTCCACCGACGGGCCCCGGTAGACGTCGAACAGGTCGACCGACTCGAGCAGGTCACCACCCGCGGTGCGCAAGGCGCGGGCCACCGAACCGGCCGGCACCTGCTCGTCGACCACGAAGGCCAAGTCGATGTCCGAAGATGGGAACCGGCTGATCGGACGGGACTCCTCGGATCGACGCGGCACACGTTCACGGTCGAGGAGGACGCCGAGGTCGAGGTCGAGCCAGCCCACCCGACGGGGACGACCGTCCGGTCCGACCAGACCGAACTGTCCCACCAGGTAGGGATCGAGCTCCCCCACCACACCCACCAGAGTCGGGTGTTCGGCCCTGCCCTCGTCGGTCTGCCTCACAGCCACGCTGGCCACCGAGGCCGAACGGTAGGGATGGAGCACCCGGGGCTCGGGACCGAGGTGGGGCTGGTCGCCCATCACCCAGTCTTCGATCCGCAATCCTTCGGCGATGGTCCGCCAAGCCGCCGCCGCCGCCCAGGCGTCATCGCCTTCGAGGGCGAAGACAGCACTCAGGTGTTCGGGCTCGTCCACCGGCGGCCCGTCCACGGGGTCGCCCGGTGGATCCTCGACCATCCGGAATACCGACCCCACTTCGAACAGGCGGATGCTCCCCCGCCGACGCTCGTTGTTGTACAGAACGGCGCGCATCAGACCGGGGGCCATCGACCCGCGCAGGTACCGCTCCGATTCGACCAGCGGATTGGTGACCTCCACGTAAGGGGGATCGAAACCGGAAAGGATCTGGTCGGACTCCGACACGAACGTGGCCGTCCACGCTTCGCTGCAGCCGAGGCCACACAGGATGTCCTTGATCAGCCGGCGGTCGCGCTGGTAGGGGGAGAGACGCCCCGGCTGCGGCCACGACGGAGTGCGGCGGACGATGCGCCGGTAACCGTAGGTCCTCGCCACCTCTTCGGCGATGTCGGCCCGGCCCTCGGGTGCGGGCCGAATATCGGGCCGGAAGGTAGGGACCACCACATGGAGGCCTTCCTCTTCCCCTGCTCCCGTCTCTTCCCCTGCTCCCGCTGGCTCGACGACGAAGCCCAGCGGAGTGAGAAGGTCGACCATGGTGTCGGCCGGAAGCGAGGTCCCCAACAGGGCATTGATGCTCGCCGGGCGTACAGTGAGCTCGACAGGGGCGGGTAGCTCACCGCGTACGTCGATCGATCCCTCGGCCACCTCCATCTCCTCACCGCCGGTCAGCGCCAGAAGCTGGCAGAAGCGGAGGGCGGCGCGGTCGATGCCGTGCGGGTCGCAACCCCGCTCGAACCTTGTCGACGCCTCGGTCCTCAGTCCCAGGCGCTTGGAGGTCCGGGCCACGGCCATCGGTGCGAAATAGGCGGTCTCGAGCAGGACCCGCGTGGTCCTGTCGTCGATTTCGGAGGAAGCGCCTCCCATGATGCCGGCGATGCCCACCGGTGTTCCCTCGGCGTCGCAGATGAGGCAGTCCTGCCCCGTGTCGTCGAGGCCTGGGCCGGGCTGCCCCAGGGTGCGTTCCGTGCCGTCCAGAGTGACCAACGTCTCACCCGGCCGGGCCCGCCTGACGATCAATCCCCCACCGGCCAGACGGTCGAGGTCGTAGGGGTGGGTGGGCTGGCCGAGCTCCAGCATCACGTAGTTGGAGGCGTCGACCACGTTGTTGATGGGGCGCATGCCGGCCATCGACAGCCGTCGGGCCAACCAGTCCGGCGAGGGAGCCAGCTGCACCTCGGTCACCACCCGTGCGTTGAAGCGCGGGCACAGCTCTCGGTCGGTCACCTCCACCGAGGCCACATCCTCCACCTTCAATCCTCGCCGCCCCTCCACCGTCGGGACGACCGGGAAGGCGAACGGCAGGCCCAGGCGGGCGGCCAGGTCGCGTGCCACTCCGGCCACGCTGAGGGCGTCGGGTCGGTTGGCCTCCACGGCGATGTCGAACACCGCGTCCGGCTCGATCGACAAGACGTCGGTCAGGCGCCGTCCGGGTGTCGCCCCGTCGTTGTCGTTGAGGATCAAGATCCCCTCGTGGTCATCGGACAGGTTCAGTTCGCCGGCCGAGCACAACATGCCGTTGGACGCCACACCCTTCAGCTTCTGACGGCGGATGGTGACGCCTCCGGGCAGGACGGCACCTACCGGGGCCAGAGCGACACGGTCACCTACCTCGAAATTCCAGGCTCCACAGACCACCTCGACCGGGCCATTCCCGTCGTCGACGCCGATCCGTCGGATCTTGTCGGCGCCCTCGATGGGATCGATGCTCTCCACCCGGGCCACCACCACATCGGCCAGGCCCTCCCCCACCAATTCCACCCCTTCCACCACCAAGCCCAGGTCGTCGAGGACGGCGGCTATCTCGGAGGGCGACCCTTGGAAAGGGGCGAAGTCAGCCAGCCACGACAGTGGTACGCGCACGGAAGTCCTCTCAGAGCCCGGACATCAGAATTGCCGCGTGAAGCGGATGTCGTTTTCGGTCAGCGCCCGCATGTCGGTGATCTGGTGCCGCATCTGAGCGCACCTGTCGATTCCGAACCCGAAGGCGAATCCCGACCACTCCTCGGGGTCGATCCCCACAGCTGCGAAAACGGCGGGATCGACCATGCCGCAACCCCCGAGCTCGATCCACCCCGTCTGGGAACAGGTCCGGCAGCCTTGGCCGCGGCAGAGTGTGCACGTCACTTCGTACTCGGCCGATGGCTCGGTGAAGGGGAAGTAGGCGGGTCGGAGGCGAGAGTGGATATCGGGCCCGAAATAGGCGGTGGTGAACACCTCGATGGTGCCGGCCAGATCGGCGAAGGTGATGAACCGATCCACCACCAATCCCTCGATCTGATGGAACACGGGAAGGTGGCGGGCGTCAGGGGTGTCCCTCCGGTAGCAACGGCCGGGAATGACGGCATGGATGGGCAGTGTCCCGTTGACCACCCCCTCTTCCATGAGATGGATCTGTACGGGCGAGGTGTGGGTTCTCAACAGCGTGGACTCCGGAGCGCCCAGGTTGAGGTAGAAGGTGTCCCACATGGTGCGGGCCGGATGGGCGGGTGGGATGTTGAGGGCGCCGAAGTTGAACCAGTCGGTTTCGATCTCGGGCCCTTCGGCCACTTCGAATCCCATTCCTACGAAGACGTCCTCGAGCTCGTCACGGGTCTGTGACACCAGATGGAGGTGGCCTCGCAGGGGCTGGGCCGGCAGGGAGGCGGGCACGAACTCGGTGAGGTCGATCCGGTTGTCGGCCATTTCGCGGGCCAACTCGTCGAAGGCGATCTCCGACCGCCGTCGCTCGATCAACTCCTCGATGTCGGCACGGGCTTCGTGCAACTGCTTACCCAGGCTCTTGCGGTCTTCGGGAGGAAGGGAGCCGAGAGCCCGCGATGCCTCAGCCAGTGGTGACTTCTTGCCGGAGACCGAGGCGGCAACCTGGCGGATCTCCTCTGTGGTGCCGGCCGCGGCAGCGGCCTCTCGGGCCGCCTCCACCAAGGCGCCGACGTCCGGGCCAACCGTCATCGGACACCCCCCGGGCTCCCGCCCCCCTGCTCGCCGATTGACGACCCGCTCTGCATCCCCGGCATCGTAGGGCGAACAGCGCCCGTCCCCGGTGAGATTCCGGCCCACTCACCCGACTGCCGGCGCTGACGCAAGGCTTCAAAACTGAGGATGGCGGCCGACACGCTCACGTTGAGCGACTCGGCGCGCCCTTCCATCCGAATCGAGACACCACCGTCGAGACCGGAACGGGTGGCAGGGTCGAGGCCGGACGCCTCGTTCCCGAACACCACTGCGACCCGCTGGCACCAATTGAAGGTGGTGTAGTCGACTCCCCCTCGCACGTCCGCACCCACCACCCGCATTCCCGCGGTCTGCAGGGTCGACACCACTGCGGGACCGTCCCCGCCGATCACCACCGGTATGTGGAACAGGGAGCCGGCCGAGGCCCGAACCGTCTTGGGATTGGTCGGGTCGACGGTGCCCTGGCAGCAGACGACGGCGTCGACCCCGGCGGCGTCAGCCGTGCGGATCATGGTGCCCACGTTGCCCGGATCGCGTACGTCGATACAGACCATGACCATTCCCGCCTGCTCCAGGTCGGCCAGGGCGGCCGGCTCGAAGGAGACCACGGCGACCACCGGCTGCGGGGTGACCGTATCGGTCACCCGCCCGATGACACCGGGAGCGAGATCGAAGACCCGCGCTCCGGAGGCGAAGGCCCGTTCCACCACGGTGCTCACCGCCGGGTTGGTACGACCGTCGACAGCCACGTACACCGATTCGACCGGCACGCCGGCACTCAAAGCTGCCGCCAGCAGCTCCGCACCCTCCACGACGACGACCCCCTCGGAGCTGCGCAGACTGCGCTTGCGGAGGAGCTGTCGGAGCCGACGAACCCGACGATGGGTCGCTGTGGGCCGCGTCCTGGTTCAGGAACCGGCCCCGGCCTTCGCCTGGGCACCGGCCAGGGCCTCGTTGGCCACCTGTACCAACGATGCGAAAGCCTCGGGTTCGGTGACGGCCAGGTCGGCAAGGACTTTGCGGTCCACCTCCACCTCGGCTCGGTGAAGGCCGGCGATGAACCGGCTGTAGCTCGACCCGTTGAGACGGGCGGCGGCGTTGATCCGCTGGATCCAGAGCTGACGGAAGTCGCCCTTGCGGGCCCGCCGATCGCGGTAGGCGTACTGCATGGACCGCATGACCTGCTCGTTGGCGGCTCGGAACGAGCGGCTCTTGTTGCCGTAATAACCCTGTGCCTGTTCGAGGACGGCACGATGGTGCTTTTTGGCGTGTACCGCACGCTTTACACGGGCCATGGGGTCTCCTTTTCTGTGAGGGTTGTTCGAATGTGTGTGGCGGGCACGGCACGAGGCTCTTGGTTGGCCACGTCCCCTGCCCAGGTGCGGCGCTGTCGGCCGCTGTGCCGTCCTCGTCGATCCACGTCGTGGACTCGACGTCACGCCCGCTGATCGGCGGGCAGTTCTCCGACTAGAGGCCGAGCATCCTCTTGACTTGCCGGGCATCGCCCTTGGCGAAATCGGTCTCTCGCCCCAGACGCCTCTTGCGCACGCTCGACTTGCCTTCGAGCAGGTGAGAACGAAAAGCCTTGCGCCGACGGAGCCGACCCGAACCGGTCACTTTGACTCTTTTCCGGGCCCCGCTGTCAGTCTTCATCTTCGGCATCGCCGACTCCCTCTGCTTCGCTCGATTCATCCGGCCGGGCTCCGTTGCCCGCCGCTGTGTCATTCACCGCCGGTGTGTCATTCACCGCCGCTGTCTCATTCACCGCCGCTGTGTCATTCACCGCCGGTGTGTCCGTGGCCGCCTGCGTCGCTGTATCGGCCACCGGCCCGGCAACCGTCCCGCTTCCCGAAGGCTGCGCCTCGACTGCCTCCGAGGTCGAAGATCGCCCGACATGGGGATCGGCACCGTTGGTGTCGTGGGATCCCCTCGACGCCGCCGATTGCTTGGCCCGCTTGTCCGGCGCCAGAACCATGACCATGTTGCGACCGTCCAGGCGGGGTACCGCTTCCGGCTTGCCCATTCCGTCCATCTGGCCGGCGATCCGGTCCAGGATCTTCTTCCCGAGCTCCGGGTGGAAGACTTCACGGCCCCGGAACATGATGGTGATCTTGACCTTGTGACCCTCCTCGAGGAACTTGGCGACCTGTCGGGTCTTGGTGTCGAAGTCACCGGGTCCGATCTTCGGGCGGTACTTCATCTCCTTGATCCCGACGTGGACCGCCTTCCTCCTCGACTCCTTGGCACGCTGAGCCGCATCGAACTTGAACTTTCCATAGTCCATGATGCGACAGACGGGCGGATTGGCCCCCGGTGCCACCTCGACCAGGTCCAGATCGAGTTGCCGGGCGATGGCCAGCGCTTCAGGGAGGGGCTTGATCCCCAGCTGCTCCCCATCGGGGTCGACCAGCCTTACCTCGCGGGCGCGGATCCGATCGTTGATACGGGTTTCATTGGTGGTTGCGGTGGCTGCTATGCGACTTCACTCCCTGTTTTCGGATCACGGACCTCCCGCGATCACCATAAAGAGGAGCGGTGCCACAGCCGGACAAGCCGGCCTACGCCGACATGTCCTCCCGTCGACCCGGCGCACACACAATTTCCCATCGTGGCCGGGTGGGAGCCTCACCTGAAGACTCCGCTTCCTCGTCTTGCAGGCTTTAGGCTACCAGTCGTGAGCTCTTTGTGGACACCTGACGGCGAACACCCGGTCGAGCGGGACTCCCCCGGGAGTCCGGCAGGCGGCGGCGCCGACCCCGATCTGACCGGATCCCGACCGGGGCCGGCCGGTGCCGAGGACATGGACGAAGTCGAGCTGGCCGAGCAGATGGCGGCCATGCGCGCCGAGCTGGTCAACTCACCGGTCGAGGTGGTGGTGGCCAACCACTGCTACGGGCTCTTCGAGCTGTCCGCCGTCTACCTCTCCCAGCAGCCGCCGTTGCTCCCTCAGGCCCGTCTGGCCATTGATGCCTTGGGCTGCCTGGTCGACGGACTCGAGGGCCGGCTCGGTGAGGCGGAGGAGCAGCTCAAGGACGCCCTCAGCCAACTTCGGCTGGCCTACGTACAGATCGATGGTGCGCAACGGGCGGGCGCAGAAGCGGCCACCGCCGCCGGTGTCAACGGGGGATCGGCCGGCGACGAGGGTGTTCCGCCCGACGCCGCCACCCACGGGCCAGGGTGAACGGGGAGCCCGAGGGCATCCCCGAGCTACCGACCGGGTCGAGCGGGTCTTCGCCCGAGGGCGCTGACACCAGCGGGACGACAGCCGGCGGTGCCGGCGATGCCGGTGGCATCGACGCTTCCCGGGTCCGCAGCTTCATCGGGCTCTCCATCGGACTGGTCGGGCCGCGCGCCAACCTGGCCGTGTCGGGCGTCCTCATCACCCTGTTCGTCCAGCAGCGGGCTTCGGGTGCGCTGGCCGTCACCTTCGCCCTGACCGCCGATCGGCTGGTCAGTTGGCTCACCTATCCGTTGGCGGGAAGGTGGAGCGACCGCACCCGTACCCGGGTGGGACGACGAACGCCCTACATGGCCGGCAGCCTGATCGTGTTGGGCGTGACCACCTGGTTGTTCACCGTGGTGCCCGGATACTGGCCCCTGGTGGCCATGATCCTGGTCGCCGGACAGGCGGCATCGGTGTTCACCCTCACCAATGTGGCCGTGGTCCCCGAGGTCTTCGGCCGCAGTCGGTGGATCAAAGCCCTTCTACTCACAACCGTCCTCGGCACGGTGGCCAGCCTGGCCATCAAGGGAACGGTCATCGCCAGCTGGAACCAGAGCAAACCGTCGACCTGGGATCTTCCCTTCCAGGTGGCGGGGGCCATCATGGTGGCGGTGGGGATCGCCGTGCTCCTGCTGGTGCGTGAGGCGCCGACAGCCACCTACGGCGCCGCCGCCGACCGGCGGGAACGGGCCCGGCCCACCTGGGACGAGCTCCGGGACATCCTGGCCGGGCCCAACGCCAAGGTTCTGGTGACCGGATCACTGCTGTTCTGGTCGGGTGTCGGGTCCACCGCCTACGTCGCCATCCTCTTCTTCCAGAGGGTCCTGCACGCCGGAGCCAGCGCCCAAACCATCGCCGGTCTGGCCACCGGGCTTCCCGTCTTCATACTCGGAATCGCCCTCGGAGTTCCCCTCAGCCGGGTACTCAGCCCCATGCAGCTGGCCGTCGGCGCACCGTTGGTCGGAGCCGTGTTGGCCGGCGTGCAGTATTTCGACACCCACATCTGGCAAGCCGTGGTGTTGAGCTACATCGGAGCACCGTTCATCGGCGCATACATCATCGTGATGGCCCCCCTCCTCCTGCGCCTACTGCCGCGGGCCGGCGGCCTCGGTCAGCGCCTCGGCGTCCTTTTGGCTCCGTTCAACCTGTGCAGTGTGATTTTGGCCTACGTGGCCGCCGTGGTCATCGACGCCACCGGCAACTACCGGCTCATCTGGCTCTTTCCGGCAGCCACCGGGCTGGCCCATGCCACCGTCAACTGCTGGCTCCGTTATCCCGAAAAGAAGGCTTCGAGCCCGGACATGGTCCGCCGGCTGTGGGAGTGGAGCATCGTCCAGGCCGAGTCGATGGCGGAGACCGGGATCGTCACCGGACTGCTCGCCGCGCCCCTACTCGGGGTGGTGACGAAGGAAGACGCCGACAGCGCGGTGGTCATCGACATGGCCCGCGACATCCTGGGGAACCCCTACGCCGACGATCCTCCGGCCACGGCTGACAGCACCCAGGTGGGCGACCGGTCCGACGACACCGACGGCGATCAGTCGACCGCCGTCCCGGAGGGGGGCGTCGCCTCTCCCGGGCCAGGAGGGGTCGAGCCCGGGCCCACCGGACCCGAACCCACCGGGTCCCCATCGGACAGGGACCCGCCAGACCCCCGGTGACCGCCACCACGGGCGGGCTTCACTCTGACCACATGCGTCGCCTCGAGGGTCGCCCCGGGAGGTATGACCCCGGGCAGAGGCCGTACCGACCGTGCCTCGAGGCGACCGAGGTGCCCCGGGGTGGTCACGAAGGCCACCACCGAACCCACCGGAATGGACCGGGATCCGTCGGTGATGGCCGTGCAGTGGAAGGCCAAGCGCCGCCCGGGGCCGTACTCCACGACGCCCATTCCCGCGGCGTCGTCGAACTCGACCACGTCACCCACCAGCGGAGCCTTACCGACCGGCGCCAGATCGAACCAGGCATGGTTCGCCGCCGACTCGTACCCGTCGGCGTCGGTTATCGCCGCCATCGTCAATGGACGATCTTCGACAGCGAGAGTTCGATGATGTCGGTGGCACCGCGGTCCTTCAACGCCGGAATCAACGTGTTGATCTCCGCCTTGGGCACCACCGTCTCCACCGCAAACCCGCCGCCGCCGAACAGCTCCGACACCGTCGGGGCCCGCAGCGAAGGAAGGACCTCGATCACCCCGGCCAACTGGTCGGCGGGAACATTGAGCTTGACCAGCACCTTGTCTCTGGCTTCCAGGGCCCCCTGGAGCAGGGTCATCAACTGGTCCATCTGATGACGTTTGTCGGGGTCCTTGGCCGCCTCGGGATTGGCGATCAGCTCGGTGTGGGAGACCAGAAGGGTCTCGATGATCTTGAGCCCGGCCGCCCGCAGTGCCCGACCCGTTTCGGTGATCTCCACCACGCAGTCGGCGATGTCGGGCACCTTGGCCTCGGTGGCTCCGTAGGACAGGCTCACCTCAGCCGGCACGTTGTGCTGGTCGAGAAATCGCCGGGTGAGGGCCGGATATTCGGTGGCGACCCGCACGGTGGAACCAGCGCCCCGGGCCGCCTCGGCCAGCTCGGCCATCGACGAGACGGGTGAGTCGGCCGCCACCGCCAATACCACCCGGATGGGGTTGGCGGTGGCCTTCGAATAGTGCAGGACGCCCAGCGAGGTCACCTGGCTCCCGCGCTCGTCCACCCAGTCGCGACCGGTGATGCCCATGTCGAACAGTCCGTCCGCCACATACAGGGGAATCTCCTGAGGACGGAGAATGCGCACCTCGGCGATCCGGGGGTCGTCGATGGTGGCCCGGTAGTCCACCTCGGACGAACGGACCACGCCCAGGTCGGCTGCGGCGAAGAGCTCCAGGGTGGCTCGTTCCAGCGATCCTTTGGGCAGGACCAGGCGCAGCATCAGCTCTTTCCGACGGCGAAGCCGACCCGGCCGGCCGAGGACACAGCGGTCACCCCGTCGAGTGCTCTGGCCGTCCTGATTGCCGTCACCGCCGCCTCCCGACCTTTGTTGTTCTCGTCCTGGCCCGAGCGGACCAGCGCCTGGTCGATGGTGTCGGTGGTCAGAACTCCGAACACAATAGGCATTCCGGTCTCCAGCTGCACCCGTTGCAGGCCCGAGGCACATTCCCCGGCCACGAAATCGTAGTGACCGGTGTCGCCACGGATGACGGCACCGAGGCACACCACCGCGTCCACCGCTCCGGACCTGGCCAGTGCCTGGGCCACCACCGGGAGCTCGAACGCCCCCGGCACCCACACCACGACGGCGTCGGCCAGATCGCTGCCGGCTGCCTCCAACGAAGCCAGTGCGGCGGTCAGCAGCCGATCGGTGATTCCCCCGTTGAACTCGGCACAGGCCAGCCCCACCCGGATCCCCCGCCCGGAAGGTGCGGGTTGGCTCTCCGGATCGACGACGGTCCCCACCCGGATGGCGGCACGCTTTTTGGCATCGGCTGGGATGAGCGTCCGATCAGAGGACGTCATCGAGCCCCTCGAGCAGATGGCCCATGCGCTCGCGCTTCGTACGCAGATACTCGATATTTTCGGCGGTGGGCGTCGGCTGTAGGCTCACCCGCTCGACGATATCGAGGCCAAAGCCCTCGAGGCCGCCGTACTTGGTCGGGTTGTTGGTCATGAGGCGCATGGTGGTGATCCCGAGGTCGACCAGGATCTGCGCACCGATCCCATACTCCCGGGAATCGGCCGGCAGGCCCAGCTCGAGGTTGGCATCGACGGTGTCGAACCCCTCCTCTTGGAGGTTGTAGGCGCGCAGCTTGTGGGCCAGTCCGATACCCCGTCCCTCGTGACCGCGCAGGTACACGATCACTCCCGAACCGTTCTCGCTGATGGCGGCCATGGCTGCGTGGAGCTGAGGACCGCAGTCACAACGGGCCGAGCCGAAGACGTCGCCGGTCAGGCACTCGCTGTGCACGCGTACCAGGGTGTTGGCCTGGCCGTTGACCTCCCCTTTGACCAGGGCCACGTGGTGCTCCCCGTCGAGGACCGACTCGTAGGCGTACACCGTGAACTCCCCGTAGTCGGTGGGGATGCGTGCGTCGGCGATGCGCCGAACCAGCTTGTCCTTGTGCCGGCGGTAACGGATGAGATCGGCGATCGAGATCATGCGGAGGCCGTGCTTGGCTGCGAAGACGGTGAGCTCGGGGAGTCGGGCCATCCCCGTCTTGTCCTCGTTGACCACCTCACAGAGGACACCGGCCGGGGACATCCCCGCCGCCCGGGCCAGGTCGACCGCCGCTTCGGTGTGACCGGCCCGCTTGAGCACGCCACCGGGCCGATAGCGGAGAGGGAAGATGTGGCCGGGCCGGTTGAGATCCGACGGGCGGATATGCGGGTCGACGAGGGCCTTGATGGTGGCGGCCCGGTCGGCGGCGGAGATGCCGGTCGAGGTCCCGTGGCGGTAGTCGACGCTGACGGTGAAGGCGGTGCGCTGCACCTCGGTATTGGAGGTGACCATGAGGGGAAGGTCGAGCTGCTCCACCCGCTCGGGGGTGAGAGGAACGCAGATCAGACCCGAGGTGTGGGCCAAAAAGAAGGCGATCTTCTCCGGGGTGGCGGCGTCGGCCGCCATGATCAGGTCGCCCTCGTTCTCGCGGTCCTCGTCGTCGACCACGACCACGATCTCGCCCCGTCCGATCGCCGCGATGGCGTCCTCTACTGCTGAGAAGGGCATGAACCCCCGTCTCCCTCGGTCTGTCCGTTTGGTCGCTCTGCCTGCGTGTGCTCTGCGTTCATCGGCGCTGCGTTCCTGCTCCCTTGGTGCGTTCTCGACCCGGTGCCGACCCGGTCCTCAACCGTGTCCTCCGGCAACCCTGCCGTTGCATTGAGCCTGTGTCTCGAATGGAGGTTCCCCTCTTATGTCGGCCGACAATGGGCTGGCCTTAGGCAATTCTGGTGCTCGAGCATGGAGTTTCAGCCGTCGGCACCCGACAACTCCACTCTCAAATCACCATCCAGGCTAGTCACCGACAGCAGGCGCCCCCTCCAGGCCTGGTCGAGAGTAGGTGCGCCGGGACCGGCGAAGAGCGCACGGCCGTCATCCCCTCCCAGCAGGGTAGGGGCCAGATAAAACACATAGCGGTCCACCACACCGGCGCGGTGGAAGTCGTGGGCCACGGTGGCTCCGCCTTCCACCAGCAGCTGTACGACTCCCCTCTTTCCCAGTTCGTCGAGTACGGCCACCGGGTCGCCGTCGAGCTCGAGGGCCGGCCGCACCGCCGCATCGGCGGGGGCCCGGCCCAGTACCACCCTCAACGGCTGATCGGCCTCGGTCCGGGCGTAGGGATCATCGGGGGGGAGCCGCACGGTGAGAGCGGGGTCGTCGGTCCGCACGGTGCCCGCGCCGACCAGGACAGCGTCGGACTGGGCGCGGAGGCGGTGGGCGTCAGCCCGCGCCGCTGCTCCGGTGATCCACTGACTGGTGCCGTCGGGCGCCGCCGTGTGCCCGTCCAGAGAGGCAGCCAGTTTGAGAACCACCCATGGCCTCCCGGTCCGCCGATGCTTGAGGTAGGGGGCCAGCTGTTCCGACACCTGCGCCGATTCCACCCCGACGACCACCTCGACCCCGGCGGCTTTGAGTGCGGCCAGTCCACGCCCGCTGACGTGGGGGTCGGGATCCTCGATGCCCACCACCACCCGTCGGATGCCGGCGGCGATGACGGCGTCGGTGCAGGGAGGAGTCCGACCCTGGTGGGCGCACGGCTCCAGGGTCACATACAGGGTGGCCCCCTCGGCCCCCGCCCCGGCCAGGCCCAGGGCCGTCACCTCGGCATGCGACCCGCCCGGTGGAGCGGTGGCGGCCCCGAACCATCGATCGCCGGCACCGGCGGGCACCACCACCGCCCCCACCCACGGGTTGGGCGCGGTGCGGCCGCGGCCCTGCTCGGCCGCGGTGATGGCCCGTCGCATCCAGGCGGTGTCGTCCGGCTCGACCGCGCTCATCCCTGGGCCGGGGTGGCGTCGACCGCCACCGCCTCGACGGCGGCCCGGAGGATGCCGGTCACCGCCTCCAAGGGGTGCGGTCGACCGAACACGGCCGATCCGGCCACGAAGACATTGGCTCCGGCCAGGGCCGCGTCCACCACGGTGTTCTCGTCGATCCCGCCGTCCACCTCGACGTCGAGGGTCAGACCGGCCTTGGCTGCCGCTCTCCGTACCTGGCGCACCTTGGGCATGACCTCGCCGATGAAGGACTGGCCGCCGAACCCGGGGAACACGGTCATGCACAAGAGGAGATCGACCTGGTCCAGATAGGGGGCGACCGCCTCGAAAGGGGTGTCCGGATTGAGGGCCAGGCCCACCCGGAGACCCAGATCCCGCATCTGGCCAATGAGGGTGGCCGTCTGTCCCACCTCCACGTGCACGGTGCACCCGTCGGCCCCGGCGTCGCGGAAGGGCTCGAGGTACCGGGCCGGATCGGTGATCATGAGGTGGGTGTCGAAGAACAATCCAGTGTGCTCCCGGAGAGACGCCACCACCGGCGGCCCCACAGTGAGATTGGGCACGAAGTGGCCGTCCATCACGTCGACGTGCAGCCAGTCGGACCCGGGGGCGATCAGGCCCACCGCGTCGGCCAAACTCCCGAAGTCGGCCGACAGGATGGACGGTGCCACCCGCAGCGGGGGGGTTTCCGGGGCTCTCGGCATCGGCTGCGAGCCTAATGGTGGGTCGGTGGGAACCTGGACGTTCCGGACGGGCGAGACCGACGCCTACAGGACGGATGCCGGCTCGGCCTCACCGGCCCAACCGTTCCCCCGGAGCCACACGGGCACCGCGCACCCAGGCCTCGGCGTCCACCGGCCTCCTCCCCTCGGGCTGGACGGTGATCAACCGGAGGCGGCTGCCGTGACCGGCCACCACCTCGGTCCCGATCAGCTCCCCCGGCGCCGACGGAGCTTGACCCGGGTCGGGGTCGGGCCCAGGGTCGCCGGAGGCGGCCGGCCCACCGGGCGCAGAGGGGTCCGACACCCCGGCCGCCCGATGGACAGTGAGCCGCCGGCCGCGGAAGGTGGTCCAGGCCCGACCGATCCGTACGACCCGGCGGAGCTCGAGGGCCGGCCGCTCCCAATCGAGCTGGCGCTCGGAGGAAGCGATCTTGTCGGCGTAGGAAGGCACGCCGGCCTGGTCACGGGGGACGGGCAGACTGCGACGGCCCTCGGCCAGGTACCGGACCAGGAGGTCGCACCCCATGACCACCAGCCGGGCCCTCAGCTCGTCGGCGGTCTCCTCCTCGCCGATGTCGGTCTGCTGCTCGGCGTAGACCGGGCCGGTGTCCAGGCCCGCTTCCACGGCCATCAGGCAGACCCCTGTCTCGGCGTCCCCTTCGAGGATGGCCCGCTCGACCGGTGCTGCCCCCCGCCACCGGGGCAGCAGGGAGAAGTGGAGGTTGACCAGGGGGAGGCGGTCGAGCACGGCGGCCGGGATGATGCGACCAAAGGCCACCACCACGCCCATTTCGGCGCCCGCTTCGGAGGCCCGATCGAGCGAATCGGTCACCGGCAGGCCCAACCCCAGAGCGGCGGCCTTCACCGGACTGGGGACCAGCTCGGACCCCCGACCGCGCCGTTTGTCTGGCCGGCTGACCACCAGGACCACGTCGTGCCCGGCCTCGACCAGCGTCATCAGGGGTGGCACCGCCGCCTCCGGCGTGCCCAGGAACACCAATTTGGCCATGGGGGGCGACGTTACCGGTCGCCGCCGCGGCCGGTCAGACCTCCTGCTCGCTGGCGGCCGACACCAGCTTGGCCTCCATCACCGAGGTGTCGAACCCGAGGGCCCGGTCGCGCAGCACCTTCATGGCCAGCTTGCGGCTGTCCTCTTCGAGGCGCTCCACCATCAGGACGCCGTCCAGATGGTCGACCTCGTGCTGGAAGACACGACCCAGGAACTCGTCGGCTTCCAGCGAGACCTCTTCACCATCGATGCCGAAGCCGCGGATGTGCACCTGGTTCGGACGCACGATGCCCAGTCGCAGGCCGGGGATGGAAAGGCAGCCTTCGTCGTGGTACCACTCTCCCCCGCTCTCCACGATGGTCGGATTGATGACGGCCTGGGGGCCATCGCCCACGTCGTAGACGAAGAGGCGCTTCTGCACGCCCACCTGGGGAGCGGCCAGCCCTGCCCCCTCCGAGTCGTACATGGTCTGGATCATGTCCTCGACCAGGCGGGCCAGCGAGCCGTCGAGCTCGTCGACCTCGCCTGCCCGCTGCTTCAACACCGGATCGCCGTACACCCGGACGGTATAGGAGGCCATGGCCACAGTCTACGGGCTCAGTTCGGCCGGACACGTCCGTGCCCGCTGTCCGGTGGCCCGACGGTCACTGCCCCATCACACGTCGACGGGGTCGACCGCATCACACGTCGACGGGGTCGACCGCATCACACGTCGACGGGGTCGACCGCATCACACGTCGACGGGGTCGACCTCGACCCGCACCCGTTGGGCCGGGCGGGGAACGGCGGCCAACCGGTCACACAGCTGTTGGTGGTCGGGAGCCCGGACCAGCCACCGAGCTTCCTCCAACGATGACACGGTCACCCCGCCGGCTGCGCCGATGTCGGCGGCCAGGGCCGACGCCCCTGGGCCGCCAACGGTAGCCAGGGCCCCGAAAGGGGGAAGGTCGAGGGTCCGGCGCAGGGGCCGCTCCACCTCGGTCAGCACCCCGGGGTCGGCCTGTACCGCCGCCCGCAGTGCCTCGTGATCGGGAAGCCGGGTCTGCACCAGCACACGGCCGTGATGAGCACCGACCAGGCGAGCAGCCCGGGCCAGCAAGGCCAGGGTCTCTTCTCCCGCGCCGAACCGGGGAGCCAGAAGGTGCTGATCGATGTCCACGAAGGCCACCAGGTCGGCCCAGCTCTGACGGTGGAGGGCCGCCTCGGTCCCGACCACCAGGGGTGCCCGGTCACCGTGGCCCGGTTCCGAGGAGGCGGTGATCTCCACCGCCTCGGTGTGGGTGAGAGCGGCGAGCTCCTCGGTGGCCCGCCGCACCCCGATCCGCAGGGTGCGGAGACGGGGGGAGTCGCACACGGCGCACACCGGCGGTCGAGTCTCGTCCCCCCGCCGGCAGCGGAGGGGACCGTCCTTCTCGTCCTGGGTCATCGCCCCCCCACATCGGCCGCAGCGGACCAGCGCCCCGCACTCGGTGCACGCCAGGAGGCGGAGACGACCGGTCCGGTTGAGGATGCACACCGCCCTTCCCTCCGGCCCGTCGAGGACCCCACGCAGCCGGTGGACCAGACGCTCCGAAAACAGGCCGGTGCGGGGGTCGTCTCCGGTGCGGTCGACCACTTCGACCAGCGGCCACCCCCGACGTTCGACCGGGCGTGTGGTGGTGACCAGGGGACGGTTCTCGGTCAATGCCACCGGCGGACACGGTGTCACCAGGGCCACCGGGGCACCGTCGCGTCGGCCCCGTTCCACCACCACGTCCACCGCCGACCAGGTGGGCGACCTCTCTTCGCGGTAGGCCTCATCGTGGGCGTCGAGCACCACCGCAGCCCGCAGCCGGTCGAGCGGGGCCCAGGCCGCGGCCCGGGTGCCCACTACCGCTGCGTGGCCGGCGGAGGCCTCGGCCCACTGTTCGGGAAGCAGCGCCACCGTTACCCCCGCCTGCCGGAGTCGCACAGCCAAGGCCCGGGCCCGCACGTGCGACGGGGCCAGGGCCAGTACGCCGTCGGCTCCCAACCGATGGATGAGCTCGAGAACCACCAGCGCGGCGTCGAGAGCGGGGGCCAGCCGTACCACCGCCACTCCACCCTGGCCTTCCAATAGGCCGGCGACCAGAGTGACCGACCCTCCCCCGGGCGAGGGCGGTGGCCTTCCGGGCGACCGGAGGGGGTGGTGCCCACCGTCGGTCGGATCATCGGGACGGGCCACCGGTCGTCGGACCACCCGGGAGGGCGACGCTGTCCCCAGGAAAGACGACAGCGGCCCGGCCCAGCGCCATGCCGCCCACTCGGCCAACGAGACCACCGACGCCGGAGGGCCCATCCCGCTCGAGGCGGCCAACGGCTTGGCCTCCACGCCGGCCACCGGATCGACCCGATCCTCGACCACCCATCCGCCCACCCGTCGTCCGTGCAGGTCGACACGGACCCGGCTGCCCACACCGATCTCCTCGTCGAGGGCCAATGGGACGGTGTAATCGAAGCGGCGGTGAATAGCCGGGACGTCGGGCACCACCCGCACGAGGCGCGTGGTGCTCGGTGGCGAGGGGTTGTTCAGAGTCCGAGGGCCTGCTTCACGTCGTCCGCCCGACCGGTGTCCTCCCAGCTGAACTCCTTGTCCGACCGGCCGAAGTGTCCGTAGGCCGCCGTCTTCTTGTAGATGGGGCGCTTGAGGTCGAGATCACGCACGATGGCAGCCGGACGAAGATCGAAGACCTCGTCGACCACTGCGGCGATCCGGTCGGGGTCGACCCGCTCGGTGCCGAACGTCTCGACCAGAACGGATACCGGCCTGGCCACGCCGATGGCGTAGGCCACCTGGACCTCGCAGCGGGTGGCCGCCCCCGCCGCCACCAGGTTCTTGGCCACCCAGCGGGCCGCATAGGCGGCCGAGCGGTCGACCTTGGAGGGATCCTTGCCCGAGAACGCCCCGCCGCCGTGGCGGGCCATGCCTCCGTAGGTGTCGACGATGATCTTGCGTCCGGTGAGCCCGGTGTCGGCGTGGGGCCCGCCGAGCTCGAACACGCCGGTGGGATTGGCCAAGATGCGAAGGTTGGAGGTGTCGAGCTCGGGCGGCAGCAGTGGGTTGATCACGTTGTCGCGGAGGTCGGGCAGCAGCAGGGTCTCCAGGTCCACCCCGGGATCATGCTGGGTGGAGATGAGAACGGTCTCCAGGGCGACCGGCTTCCCGTCCTCGTAGGTCACGCTCACCTGTGTCTTGCCGTCCGGTCGGAGATAGGGCAGCACACCGACCCGGCGGACCTGGGCCAGTCGCTGGGCCAACCGGTGGGCCAACCAGATGGGAAGAGGCATGAGGTCCGGCGTCTCGTCGCAGGCGTAGCCGAACATCATCCCCTGGTCGCCGGCGCCCTGGGCGTTGAGCAGGTCCTCGCCACCGGTTCCTGCCCGCACCTCGAAGGCGTTGTCGACCCCCTGGCCGATGTTGGGAGACTGTTCGTCGAGGGAGACGATCACACCACAGGTGTTGCCGTCGATCCCGTAGGCATCGTCGTCGTAACCGATGTCGAGCACCGTCTTACGGACCAGTTTGGGGATGTCGATGTAGGTCGAAGTGGTGATCTCGCCGGCCACCAGGACCAGACCGGTGGTCAACAGGGTCTCGCAGGCCACCCGACTCTCCGGGTCGTCGGCCAACAGGGCGTCGAGGACAGCGTCGGAGATCTGATCGGCCATCTTGTCGGGATGTCCTTCGGTCACCGACTCCGAGGTGAAGGTGTATCGGGTACTCACGGCTGGATCCAATCTGGTCGGGGGCAACGGCCCAAGGGGGCGGGAAGGATGGGGCTGTTCGGACAACCGGCCCGTTGGGCGGGCGAAGGTGTTGGCGTTCTGGTCACGAGCCCGCCAACAGAGTCGACACCCTATCCAATATGGCCTCGGCCACGTCGGCCTTGGTCCGCAACGACAGGGTGTGGGCCGATCCGTCCGATCCGAACAAGGTGACGGCATTGGTGTCGTGATCGAATCCCACGTGGGCCGCCGACACGTCATTGGCCACCATCAGGTCGACGCCTTTGGCCGCCAGCTTGGCCCGCGCCCTCTGGTCGACATGATCGGTTTCGGCGGCGAACCCGACCAGGATCTGCGCGGATCGCCTTCGTCGCGCCAGCTCGGCCAGGATGTCGGGGGTCGGTTCCAACACGATGTCGGGAACGCCGTCGGACTTGTGGATCTTGCTGGCCTGGACCGTCTTGGGCCGGAAGTCGGCCACCGCCGCAGCCATGATGACCACGTCGGCCTGTTCGGCCCGCTCCAGCACGGCCTTCTCCATGTCGGCGGCCGTTTCGACCGCGTCGACGACCACGCCGTCGGCCACCGGCTGCCCGCTGGTGGTCACCAACACGACCTCCGCTCCCCGACGGACCGCCGCCGCGGCCAGGGCGTGGCCCTGCTTGCCCGACGAGCGGTTGGTGATGTAGCGGACGGGATCGATGGCCTCGCGGGTGCCACCGGCCGACACCACGACCCGCACCCCGGCCAGGTCGGCGGCGGTGGCGCGGGGCGGCCCGTCCTCGTCCCGACGGCGTCCCTCTCCCCCACTGACCATCCCGAGCAGCGTGGCCACGATCACTCCGACGTCGGCCAGGCGTCCGGTTCCGCTATCCCCGCCGGCCAGTCGGCCCGATTCCGGCTCCACCACCACGACGCCCCGGGCCCGGAGCACCGACAGGTTGTGCTGCACAGCCGGGTGCTCCCACATCTCGGTGTGCATGGCCGGACACACCACAACCGGGGCGGCGGTGGCGATCAGGGTGGCGGTGAGCAGATCGTCGGCCAAACCGCCGGCGTAGCGGGCCAGCAGATCGGCGGTGGCCGGGGCCACCACGATGAGATCTGCCGTCTGTCCGAGCCGGGTGTGGGGGAGCACGATGGCCTCGTCCCACAGGCCGGTCTGCGCCGGTTCCGAGGCCAAAGCGTCGAAGGTGACCTTGCCCACGAAACGGGTGGCCCGCTCGGTCAGAACCGGGGCCACGTGGATGCCGGCATCCACCAGCCGACGGCAGATCTCGACCGCCTTGTAAGCGGCGATGCCGGCGCCCACCCCGAGAACCACGAAGGGGGCATCCCTGCGCGCTTCGCTCACCGGATTACTCCTCTGGCGCCAGACCGCAGCGCTGTGCGGTTGCGAACGTCATGGTTGTCTCGCCCCCGGCCCGCCTTCGACGGGCTAGTCGACAGTCTCGTCGGGGGCGGGGAGCTCCCCCTCCGCCTCTTCACCGGCCAGCAGAGCCAGGGCGGCCGCTTCGGCCAGTGCCACCTCTTCGGGATCGGGTCGGGTGTAGGTCGCCTTTCCGGCCGCCACTTCCTCGAAGGCGATGGACAAGGGCTTGCCCGACACCGAAGCCACCTGCGGGGGCACCACCACACCCAGGCCTTCGCCCAGCGAGTTGTAGTAGCTGTTCACCTGACGGGCCCGCCGCGAGGCCAGGGCCACCAGCGTGAACTTCGAGTCGACCTTGTCGAGGAGATCCTCGATGGGTGGGTCCATGAGAGTGATCTGGTTGTGGGCCATCGGGATCCTTTGGTGGTTGAGCTTCGGGTCGGCGTGCGATCCGGGGACGGTCCCCGGCAACAGTGTCGGATCAGATGATCAGGGTCAGATCAGGTGATGCCTCGACCGACGGCGAGACGACGACCTTCCACTATACCGGCCACATCGGCCGTGGCCCGCGTCACCTCACTGTTGACCACCACGGCGTCGGCGATGGACCGGCCGGCCCGGGCCTCCTCCCGACCGGTCGTGACCCGGCGGGCGATCGACGATTCGTCGTCGCCGCGGGCCCGGAGACGGGCCTCTTGGTCTTCCGGCGACGGGGGAAGGAGGAGGATCAGGGTGGCGTCGGGCCGTAGGTTCCTGACCTGACGCGCACCCTGCAGGTCGATCTCCAAGAGCACGTCGCGTCCCGCCCCGGGCTCGGGGATCGGCGTCCCGTAGAGGTGGCCGTGGAACTCGGCCCACTCGAAGAACCCGCCGGCCCGCTCCTTGTCCTCGAAGGTCGGTCGGTCGACGAAGACGTAGGCCTGGTCCGCTTCGCCGGGTCGCTGCTGCCGCGTGGTCCACGACCGACTCAGCCACAACGACGGGTCTTCCTCGGCCAGCCGTTGAGCCACGGTGCCTTTTCCGGCACCCCCTGGCCCGAACAGAACGAAGAGAAGAGGATCACCCCCGACTCGGGCGCCGTCCTCGTGCGTCTTGTTCAGCGAACGGGTCGTGCGTTCAGCGAGCGGTCTCGCGCAGGAGGGACTCGCGCTGATTGCTTCCGAGACCTTGGAGGCGACGGCTCTCGCTGATCCCCACCGAGTCCATCAGCCGCCGGGCCTTGACCTTGCCCAGCCCGGGCAGAGATTCGAGCACCGAGAGCACTTTCATCTTGCCGACGGTCTCGTTGGAGTCAGCGGTAGTCAGAAGTTCCGACAAGGTGATCGAACCCAGCTTGAGCTTCTCCTTGACCTCGGCCCGCTCCCGGCGGACCTTGGCGGCCTTGGCCAGGGCGGCTTGGCGCTGTTCGGGTGTGAGTGCGGGCGGTTGCGGCATGGTCGAGACCATAGCGCCTCTGCGAGCGAAGTTCATCCACGCCCATTCCCAGGTCGGGCCGCACGCCGGCGCTCCCTTCGGGGTCTGCGGCGGCCAGCCCCCATGTCGGGGGCCGGTGGTCGGCCATGGCCATACTGGGCAGATGCCGGTGGTTGATGTCAACGCAGACCTGGCCGAGGGCGACACGCCGACGCCCGCCGACCGGCTGGTCCTCGACTCGGTCACCAGCGCCAGTCTGGCGTGCGGGTTCCACGCCGGAAACAGGGAAGTGATGCGGTCCACCGCACAGGCGGCCCTTGCACGCGGCGTAACCATCGGAGCCCATGTCTCGTTCCGCGACCGCGAGGGGTTCGGGCGACGGCGGGTCGAGGTGTCGGGGGCGCAATTGGTCGACGACATCGTCGAGCAGTGTCAGATCCTCGACCACGAGGTCCACTCGGTGGGAGGAGAGGTCGCCTTCATCAAGCCCCACGGAGCTCTGTACAACTTCATGGGCGTGGACGACGATATGGCCGCCGCCGTGGTCGAAGCGGTGTCGCGTCACCCGAGCGGCGTGCTGGTAGCCCAATCGGGGACAGCCATCGTGGCACTCGCCCGCCGGGCGGGACTCCGGGTGGTTCCCGAGGGATTCCCCGACCGGGGCTACCTGACCAGCGGGCAGCTGGCGCCGCGTGACCATCCCGGCGGCCTCATCCACGATGCGGCCGACGTGGCCCGACGGGCGGTGGCCATGGCCGGCCGCGACCCCATCCGATCTGTCGACGGGATGTTGTTATCGGTCGACGTCGAGACACTGTGCATCCACGGGGATGCACCGATCGCCCCCGGCACCGCTGCTGCCGTCCGCGCCGCCCTCGAGGCAGCCGGGTTCGTCGTCCGTTCCTTTGTCGACCCGTCGGCGTGGCGGTCATGACCGGCGGAGGATTTGGACAACGGGCAGGGATCACCGACGCCACACCCTTCGGTGACCGCGCTCTGCTGATCAGCGTGGCCGACGTATGGTCGGCCCACCGGCTGACCGCGGCCATCGATGGGCAACGGCGGGACGGTCGGGCTCCACCCGATGTCGACGAGACCGTCGTCGGGTTGGCCAGTGTGGTGGTCACCCTCCAACCGGGAAGCGACCTGGACGCCGCCGAGGGATGGCTGCGCGAGCTCCCAGTGGACGATCAACCGGACCGGTCGGCGGCGGGCACCGGTGGGACCGGGCGGGACGGGTGGCTGCCCTTCGAGGTGCCGGTCGTCTTCGACGGACCCGACCTCGAAGCGGTGGCCGGCGTGGCCGGGGTGACAACCGAGGACGTGGTGTCCTTGATGACCACCACCGAACTGACCGTGGCCTTCGTCGGCTTCTCCCCCGGCTTCCCCTACCTGGTCGGCCTGCCACCGCCGCTGGCCTCGATCCCCCGCCGCCCCTCGCCCCGAGCGGCGGTGCCACCGGGGTCGGTGGCGGTGGCCGGCGGGTTCGCCTCCATCTACCCGCAGGCCACACCGGGGGGCTGGATGCTGCTCGGCCGGACCGGGCGTTCCCTCTTCGACCCCGACCATCCGCCCTACGCCGCTCTGGCCGCCGGTGACACCGTGCGCTTCACCGCCCGTCCGGCCACCGAGGCCGGTCCCATCCCCGAGGCCAGACAGGTGCGCCGACCCCTGAACGCCGCCGGCCGGCGCTACGTCGAGGTGGTCGCCGCCGGTCTGCTCAGCCTGGTCGAAGACGGCGGACGGCGCGGGACCTCGGGCATCGGCGTTCCCCCGGCCGGTGCGGCCGACACCGATTCCATGCGCCTGGCCAACCGGCTGGTGGGCAACCCTGACCGGGCCGCCACCATCGAGGTCACCGCCACCGGCCCCCGGCTCCGGTTGAGCGGCGATGGGTACCTGGCCGTGGTGGCCGCGTCGTCCGACGGGGTGGAGGTCAGGGTGGACGACCTGCCGGTGCCCGATGCCACCCTGACCCCGGTGGGTCACGGTCAGGTGGTCGAGGTGGGTCGGGTCCTGGTCGGCCTGCGCGCCTATGTGGCCGTGTCCGGGGGGTTCCAGCCGCCGCCGGCGGTCGGGGCCCGGTCGGACGATGTCCTCTCGGGGCTGGGGCCCGGCCCCTTGGCCGTGGGCGACCGGCTGACCATCGGCCCGGCCACCCGGCCCCGCGGCAGCCTGCTGCCCGGCGATGGGTTGCCGGGCGTCGGACCGGTGCCGGTCCGGGTCATCCTCGGGCCCCACCCTCCGCCCGGTGCGGCCGACGACCTCCTCGCCGCCCCCCCGTGGACAGTGGGCGGTGAGTCCAACAGGGTGGGCGTCCGCCTGGCCCGGCCGGCCCGGCCGGCCCGGCCCCATGACCTGGCCGTACCGTCCTGCGGGATGGTGACCGGCGCCGTCCAGCTGCCCCCCGACGGCAACCCCATCATCCTCGGACCCGACCACGCCACCGTGGGCGGTTACCCGGTGGTGGCCTGCGTGATCGCCGCCGACCTCCCCCGGGTCGGTCAGCTGCAGCCCGGCGACCAGGTGATCTTCTCGCCCTGCGACGTTGCTGCGGCCCGGCGCGCCTACCTCCACCAGGAGCACCTGCTGTCGGAACGGGTGGTCGGCTGGTTCCCCACCGAGGCGGCCACCTGACCTGACGGAGGCCGGGCCGGCTAAGGGAAGGCCCGGCTCACCTCGTCCCGGGCGGACAGGGCCGCCTTGCGCAGGGACTGCCGATCGGGCCCACCGTCGAGCAACGATCGCGACGAACTGGGCAGGACCGTCCCCGGCGGGCAGCCGGCGAAGAGGGCGGCCACCGTAGCGGTCGTCCCCCCCTGGGCGCCGAAACCGGGAGCCAGGATCACCCCGCCCAGGTTGCCCAGATCGAAACGGGAGGGAGCCAGGGTGGCCCCGATCACGGCGCCGACCGTGCCGGTCAGCCCGGCCGGACCGTGGTTGAGGGCGGCGATGGAGGTCAGCAGATCGTCCTCCACCGAGGTCCGGTCTCCGTCATCTGGTCGGGCACGGAGCACGGCCTCCTGGAGCGAACGCCCCTCGGGATTGGAGCTGCGCACCACCACCACCACCCCCCGACCGCCGGCGGCGGCCAGCTCGAAGGCGGGCTGCAGGGCGCCGAGGCCCAGGTAGGGATGGACGGTCACCGCATCGGCGCAGAGGGGGCTGCCCGGATCCAGCCAGGCCGAGGCGTAAGCGTCCATGGTGGTTCCGATGTCACCTCGCTTGGCGTCGGCGATGACCAGCAGGCCCCCCTGGCGAGCCGCGCCCAGGACCGATTCGAGGCCGGCCAGGCCGGCTGAGCCGTGACGCTCGAAGAAGGCAACCTGTGGCTTGATCACCGGAACCGCACCGGCGAAGGCCTCCACACAGCGGAGGCCGAAGGTTCGCAGGCCGTCGGCCGAATCGGGCAGGCCCCACTGCTCGAGAAGGGCCGGCGACGGATCGATACCGGCGCACAGTGGACCGGTGGCGGCCACGGCGGCAGCCACCCGGGCCCGGAAGCCGCCGTCGGAAACCTCAGCCATGGGCCACTCCTCTCAGCTCGCTCAACCGCTGTACGCCTCGGCTCTCACACCAGGACGCCATCTCCTCGAGGATGCGGCGTGGTGCCCGCGGATCGCGGAAGGTGGCCGTCCCCACTTGCACAGCCGCCGCCCCGGCCATGACCAGCTCGACGGCGTCCGCGCCGGTGGCAACTCCCCCCACCCCGATGATGGCGGCCTCGGGTAGGGCAGCGCGCACATCGAACACGGCCCGCACCGCTACCGGATGGACGGCGGCGCCCGACAACCCCCCACCGGCTGCACCGGAACCGAGGACCGGCCGGCGGCTGTCGACATCGATGGCCATGCCCAGGACGGTGTTGATCAAGGTGACCGCTTCCGCCCCCGCCTCCAGCGCGGCGCCGGCCACCTCGGCCACATCGGCCACGTTGGGGCTGAGCTTGGCCCACAACGGCAACCGGCACTCGGCCGCCACCGCGGCCAGGACCTCGGCGGTGGCCGCCGCCGAGTGGGCGAACATCCGGCGGCGATCCTCCACGTTGGGACAGCTCACGTTGACCTCGACGGCGGTGAGGCCGGCCACCCCGGCCAGAATCGACCCGGCCTTGGCAAAGTCCGCCACCCGCTGACCCCAGATGCTGGCCACCACCCTGGCCCCGGTGGCGGCCAGACGGGGAAGATCGTCGCTGATCCACGCCTCCAGTCCGGGGCCCTGGAGGCCCACGCTGTTGAGCATCCCCGCCTCGGTCGGATGCAGGCGGGGTGCCGGGTTGCCCGGCCAGGCGTCGACCGACAATGACTTGACCACTACTGCACCCAGTTCCCCCAGTGGGAAGTAGGCCCCCAGCTCGTCGCCGTGCCCGGCGGTGCCCGATGCCGTCATGACCGGATTGGGCAGTGCTACCGATCCCACGGCGACCGCCAGATCGACCATGCCGTCACCGGGAGGTCGCACTCGACGGGAGGTGGGCACCGGCGGACTCATCCCCTCACCGCTGGTGGTATTCCTGGAGGGAGCACACCGACAACGGGTGGCGGATCCAGTCGGCGATGCCGGCTGCCGCCGCCCGGGCGGCGGCCACCGTGGTCAGGCAGGGAACCAGGTGCTCGAGGGCGGCGGCCCGGATGTGCAGGCCGTCGGCCCGCGGCCCCCGCCCCCGGGGCGTGTTGACCACCAGTTGTACCTTCCCGCCGGCGATGAGATCGACAGCGTCGACCACGCCCGGCGAGGTGTCGCCCACCTTGGCCACCACGGTGGCGACGGGCAGCCCCTCGGCTTCCAACAGGGCCGCCGTCCCCGAGGTGGCGGCCAGCTCGAACCCGAGGGCCCGGAACTGTCGGGCCACGGTCACACCGGCCTGTTTGTCCCGGTTGGCCAACGAGAGGAAGACGGTGCCGTCCACCGGCAAGCGGTTGCCGGCGGCGATCTGGCTCTTGGCGAAGGCCAGGCCGAAGGTGGATCCGATTCCCATGACCTCGCCGGTCGAGCGCATCTCCGGGCCGAGCAGAGTGTCGACCCCGGGGAACCGGTTGAAGGGGAGAACCGCCTCCTTGACCGAGACGTGGCCGGTGACCGGGGGACGAAGCAGGCCCTCCTGGCGTAGTTCGGCCAGTGTCGACCCCACCATCACCCGGGCGGCCACCATGGCCACCGGCACACCGGTGGCCTTGGCCACGAAAGGCACCGTGCGGCTGGCCCGCGGGTTGGCCTCGAGCACGTAGGCCCGCTCGTCCTTGACGGCGAACTGCACATTGATCAGGCCCCTGACCTGGAGGGCCTCGGCGATGGAGCGGACCAGTCGTTCGAGTTCGTCCACCATGGCCGCCGACAGCGTCTGGGGGGGCAGGGCGCAGGCCGAGTCGCCGGAATGGACCCCGGCCTCCTCCACGTGCTCCATCACCCCGCAGATCACCACGTCGCCGGTGGCGTCGCGGATGGCATCGACATCCACCTCCACCGCGTCCTCCAGGAACCGGTCGACCAGAACAGGGCGGTCCTTGGTCACCCCGCCCTCGCGGCCCAGCGACCCGCCCAGGCCGGACATGGCCTCGACCGCCGCCACCAGCCTGTCGTCGTCATAGACGATCTCCATGGCCCGCCCCCCGAGGACATAGGACGGCCGCACCAGCACCGGGTAACCGACCGAGGCGGCCACCTTCACCGCCTCGGCCGGCGTGCTGGCCGTCCCCCCCGGCGGCTGGGGGATGCCCAGTGACTCGCACAGTTGGTTCCACCGGTGGCGGTCCTCGGCCAGGTCGATGGCGGCCGGGGGCGTCCCCAGCACCAGGTCGGGAGGGAGCGAGGCGGCCAGCTTGAGCGGGGTCTGCCCCCCCAGGCTCACGATGACCCCGACCAGGCGTCCCCCTCCCACCGAGGCCCGCTCCTCGGCGGCCAGCACGGCGGCCAGGTCGTCGGGGGTGAGCGGCTCGAAGTAGAGGCGGTCCGACGTGTCGTAGTCGGTCGACACCGTCTCCGGATTGCAGTTGACCATGACCGTCTCGTAGCCGGCCGCGCGCAGGGCCAGCGAGGCATGGACGCAGCAGTAGTCGAATTCGATGCCTTGGCCGATGCGGTTGGGACCGGACCCCAGGATGACCACCCGCGGGCGGTCCGAGGGCCGCACCTCGTCCTCGTCCTCGATGGTCGAGTAGTGGTACGGGGTGTGGGCCTCGAACTCGGCACCACAGGTGTCGACGGTCTTGAAGGTCACCTCCACCCCGTGAGCGGTGCGGGCCGCCCGGATGTCGGCGGCGGTGACCGGTGGGCCGAACAGATAGGCCAGCTGCTGGTCGGCAAATCCGAGCCGCTTGACCCGACGCCAGGCCCGGCGGTCGAGATCGTCGACGGTCACCCCCAGCGTGACCTGCAGGTCGAGCCACATGCGGGCGTCACTGACCTCGGCCATCTGGGAGAGGAACCATGGATCGATGCCGGTGGTGGTGGCCAGCTCGTCCACCGTGACGCCCCGGCGGAGCAGGGTCTCGAGTTGGAAGATGCGTTCCGGCGTGGCCGTGGCCACCCGCACCAGCAGATCAGCGGTGGAGACGGCCTCGTCGAGCTCCTCGGCCGGATCGGCGTTGAGGCCGGCCCGCCCCTGTTCGAGCGAGCGCACCGCCTTCTGCAGCGACTCGGGGAAGGTCCGGCCGATCCCCATGACCTCACCCACCGACTGCATCCGGGTCCCGAGGCGGTCGGTGGCGCCCGGCAGCTTCTCGAAGGCCCAGCGCGGGATCTTGGTCACCACGTAGTCGATGGTCGGCTCGAAGGAGGCCGGGGTGGCTCCGGTGATGTCATTGACCACTTCGTCCAGCCGGTAGCCCACGGCCAGTCGGGCGGCGATTTTGGCGATCGGGAACCCGGTGGCCTTGGAGGCAAGGGCCGAGGACCGGGATACCCGCGGGTTCATCTCGATGACCACCTGGCGTCCGTCGGTGGGGTCCACGGCGAACTGGACGTTCGAGCCACCTGTCTCCACGCCGACCCGGCGGATGCAGGCGAAGGCGGCGTCCCGCATGGTCTGGAACTCGACATCGGTCAGCGTCTGGGCCGGGGCCACGGTGATCGAGTCCCCGGTATGGACCCCCATGGGATCGAGGTTCTCGATGGAGCAGACGACCACGCAGTTGTCGGCCCCGTCCCGCATCACCTCGAGCTCGAACTCCTTGTGCCCGGCGATGGACTGCTCGACCAGCACCTCGTTGACCGGCGAGGCGTCGAGGCCCTCGGCGGCCAACCGGACCAGATGGTCTCGGGTGGCGGCGATCCCGGTTCCGGCTCCCCCCAGGATGTAGCTGGGACGGACCATGATCGGGTAGCCGATGGCGTCGCCGATGGCCAGGGCCTCGTCCAGCGAATGGGCGAAGCCCGAGTCGGGAACGGCCAGGCCGATCTCCTGCATGGCCTCCTTGAACCGCTCGCGGTTTTCGGCGGTGGCGATGGCTTCGGCGTTGGCTCCGATGACCTCGACGCCGTAGGCCTCGAGGACCCCCCGCTCGGACAGGGCCATGGTCAGGTTGAGGGCGGTCTGCCCGCCGAGCGTCGGGAGCAGGGCGTCCGGACGCTCCTTCTCGATGATCGAGGTCAAGACGTCAGGGTCGAGGGGCTCCACATAGGTCCGGTCGGCCATGGCCGGGTCGGTCATGATGGTGGCCGGGTTGGAGTTGACCAGCACCACCCGGAAGGCCTCCTCGGCCAGAACCCGGCAGGCCTGGGTGCCCGAGTAGTCGAACTCGCAGGCCTGACCGATGACGATGGGTCCCGACCCGATGACCAGGATCGACTCGATGTCGGTGCGGCGACCCATCAGGACCCTCCTCGCGCCCCGGTGGCATCCATCAGGTTCCGGAACTCCTCGAACAGCGTGCGGGCGTCATGAGGACCGGGTCCGGCCTCGGGGTGGTACTGGACGCTGAAGGCCGGACTGTCCCGGCTGGCCAGGCCTTCGACCACCCCGTCGTTGAGGTTGACGTGGGTGACCTCGCTCCGGGCCAACGAATCCTCGGCCACCGCGAAGTTGTGGTTCTGCGAGGTGATCGACACCCGTCCGGTGGCCAGGGTCCGCACCGGGTGGTTACCGCCGTGGTGGCCGAAGGGAAGCTTGAAGGTCGAGGCACCGAGGGCGGTGGCCAGCAGTTGATGGCCGAGGCAGATCCCGAACACCGCGGTGGTGCCCGCCGCCACCAGGGTTTGGATCTCGGCCACGATGGGGGAGAGGGCGGCGGGGTCCCCCGGGCCGTTGGACAGGAAGACACCGTCAGGGCCGAGGTCGAGCACCTGGGCCGCCGGGGTCGAGGCCGGCACCACGGTGAGGGTGGCCACGGCCCCCAACTGGCGGAGCATGGCCTCCTTGATGCCGAAGTCGTAGGCCACCACCCGGTAGGGACCATCACCCCGGCTGTAGGTGGTGGCGGTGGTCACGGTGGACACCAGGTCTCGCCCATCGGTGGGCGGGGCGGCGGCCGCTGCCGCCACCAACTCCTGCTCGCCGGCCGTTCCGAAAGCACAGGGCATGGCCCCCCGGTCGCGCAGGTGCCGAGTCAGCCGGCGGGTGTCGACGCCGGTGATGCCGGGCACTCCCGCCCGGACCAGGAAGTCCTCCAGTGATCCAGTCGATCGCCAATTGCTGGGCTGGTCGCAGACGTCGCGCACGATCACGCCGCGGCAGTGGGGGCGGCCGGCCTCGTCGTCCACCGGATTGACCCCGTAGTTGCCGATATGGGGAGCGGTGAAGGCGATGACCTGGCCGGCGTAGGAGGGATCGGTGATCACCTCCTGATAGCCCGACAAAACGGTGTTGAACACTGCTTCGCCGGTGGCCACCCCCCCATCGGGTTCGGCTCCCATGGCTTCACCTTCGAAGACGGTGCCGTCGGCCAGTACCAAACGGGCCTCGGGTCGGTGGACCATCCCGTACCGGCCGCTCATCGCTGGGCCTCGGCATCGACGACCACCGGTTCGCCGGCGAACAGGGTGTGCCTCACCTGGCCGGTCAACGTCCACCCGGCGTAGGGGCAATTGCGGCTGCGACTGGCCAGGGCGCCGACGTCCACCGTCCACTGGGCGGTGGGGTCGATGACCACCAGATGGGCGGCCGCCCCGGGCACGATCGGACCACCCTGCCCACCGCCTCGTGAGGGGTCGAGCCCGGCGATGGCCGCCGGCTGCCAGCTGAGCAGGGCCAGCACCTGAGCCAGGGGTAGCCCGGTCTGACCCAGGGCCAGGGGTAGGGCCGTCTGCAGACCGAGCATCCCCGGCGGCGCCTGATCGAAGGGGAGATCCTTGAGCTCGGGTGGGTGGGGGGCGTGATCGGTGGCGATGGCGTCGATGGTGCCGTCGGCCAACCCCGCCTTCACCGCCTCCACGTCGGCCGCCGGGCGCAGGGGGGGGTTGACTTTGAACACCGGGTCGTATCCGGCGGTACAACCGTCGGTGAGAGTGAAGTGGTGAGGTGCCGCTTCCGCCGTCACCGGTAGTCCTTCGGACTTGGCCCACCGCACCATGGCCACCGATCCTGCCGTCGACAGGTGGAGGAAGTGGATACGAGCGCCGGTGTCGCGGGCCAAGGCGATGTCACGGCCGACCATGACCTCTTCGGCGGCGGCCGGCACGCCGGGAATCCCCAGCCGGCTCGACCAGGCTCCCTCGTGCATGGCCCCACCGGCAGCCAGCGAGGAGTCCTCACAATGCTGGGCCAAAGTCACCCCGATACCCCGGGCGTACTCGAGGGCACGGCGCATGAGCCCGGCCGACTGGACCCCGGCCCCGTCATCGGTGAACAGCCGCACCCCGAGGGCGGCCATTTCGGCCAGCGGGGCCAGGCGCTCCCCGGCCCGTCCCTGGGTGATGGCCCCGGCCACGGCCACCTCGGTGGTGGCCGTGGCCGCCAGGTCGAGGACACTGCGGACGGCCTCGGCGGTGTCGAGCGGCGGTTCGGTGTTGGGCATGGCCACCACGGCGGTGTAACCCCCGAGGGCGGCCGCCCGGGCACCCGTCTCGATCGACTCAGACTCCTCCCGCCCCGGCTGACGCAGATGGGTGTGCAGGTCGACCAGCCCCGGGGCCACCGTGCAGCCGCCGGCGTCGAGGACGAAGGCTCCCGACCGGGCCTCGATCGAGTCGACCACCGCTTCGACCCGGCCTCCGGACACGAGGACGTCAGCCCGGCGTTGGCCATCCTGGTCGAGGACGGTCCCGCCCCGGATGAGCACCGTGGGCGGACCACCCGTCGTCCGTCGCCTGCCCTCAGTCACCTGAGCCCTCCACCGTCGGGGCCCGACCCAACAACAAGAAGAGCACAGCCATCCGGACGGCCACCCCGTTGCTCACCTGCTCGGTAATGAGCGACGCCGGCAGCTCGGCCACATCGGAGGCGATCTCCACGCCGCGCACGATGGGACCGGGGTGGAGGATGATCGCCTCGGGCCGGAGCACGGCCGCCCGGCGGGCGGTCAGCCCGAACTGGGAGGTGTATTCGCGCAGGGTGGGGACGAACTCCCCGCTGCCTCGCTCCGATTGCACCCGGAGCAGCGAAACCACGTCGGCCTTCTCCAGCACGTCGTCGAGGTCCTGGGTGACGGCGGCCACCGGCCACCCCTCGAGCGAGGGGGGCAGAAGCGTGCGCGGCGCCACCAGGGTGACCTCGGCACCCACCGCGGTGTAGGCCCCGATCTGCGACCGGGCCACCCGGCTGTGCCGGATGTCCCCGACGATCACCACCTGCAGGCCCTCGAAGCGGGCCAGCCCTTCGTCGCCCCCACCCAGGGCCTGGCGCACGGTGAACAGATCGAGCAGTGCCTGGGTCGGGTGTTGATGCCATCCGTCACCGGCGTTGATGACCACGCAGTGATCCACCCAGTTGGCTATCTGTGCCGGCACCCCCGAAGAGGCGTGGCGGACGATCATGGCGTCGATGCCGATGGCTTCCACGGTCTCGACCGTGTCGCGCAACGACTCCCCCTTCTTCAAAGAGGACGAGCCGGCGGCGAAGGAGAGGACGTCGGCCGACATCCGTTTGGCCGCCGTCTCGAAGGACATCCTGGTCCGGGTGGAGTCCTCGAAGAACAGGGTGGCCACCGTGCGACCCCGCAGGGTGGGCACCTTCGGGTTGGCCCGTCGACCCACCTCGGCGAAGGAATCGGCCACCCGGAGCACCTCGGTGATGTCGTCAGCGGCCAGGTCGTCGATGCTGAGCAGGTGGGTGGGGAACGTGCTCACCGGACGACCAGGTCTCCGAGGGCGACCCCCTCGTCGGACACGTCCACCATCTCGTCGCGTCGGGTCGGCAGGTTCTTCCCGACGTAGTCCGGGCGGATGGGTAGTTCGCGGTGGCCGCGGTCGACCATGACGGCCAGCTCGATCCGCTGGGCTCGTCCGTACTCGCCCAGTGCGTTGAGGGCGGCCCGGATGGTCCTGCCGGTGAACAACACGTCGTCCACCAGCACCACGGTGCAGCCTGTCAGATCGAAGCTGATGTCGGTGGCCGCTTCGGGCAGGACGGGGCGCAGGCCGATGTCGTCTCGATAGAAGGCCACATCCAAGGTGCCCACCGGGACGGTGGCCCCCTCGACGTCGATCAGGGTGGCGGCCAACCTTTGGGCGATGGCCACCCCTCCGGTCTGGAGGCCGACCAGCACGACCTGGTGGAGACCGCGGTTGCGCTCCGCCACCTCATGGGCCATCCGGGTGATGGCCCGGCGCACGTCGGCTTCCGACATCACCTGCGCACGGGGAACGAACACCGCACCCCGCGGGCGGGTGTGACTGCGCTCCCGTTCGGCCACTTCTTCCTCCTGTCCGTACGGGCCTCACGGGACCCGCTTCACGGTCAGACTTGGACTATACCCGGTCGGTGTCGGACATGGCCGACCCCCCGACGGCGCGGTGTCGGACATGGCCGACCCCCCGACGGCGCCGGTCTACGGCCGGACCTGGGCGGCCACGGTGGCCAGGACCCCGTTGACGAACCGACCGGATTCATCCGTCGAGTAGGCCGAGGCCAGTTCGACCGCCTCGTTGAGAATGACGGCCGTGGGCACCTCGGGGAAGGACAACAACTCGGCCACGGCCAGACGCAGGATGTTGCGGTCCACCACGGCCATCCGGTCGACCTCCCACCCGATGGCCGCTTCACCGATGAGCCGGTCGATACGGTCGCTCTCCGACTCCACCGTCTCCACCAGAGCGGTGGCGTAGGGATCAGGGGCCACGGCCAGCGCATCGAGTACGGCCGTCGGCCTGTCTCCTTTGAGGTCCGCCTCGTAGAGCAGGGTGACCACTCGCTCGCGGGCCTGATGGCGGGGTACGGGATCCATGGTCAGGTCACGAACGGGCAACGGGGTCCAAGCAACGCCCCTCCGGCCGTGCTCAGGCTCGTGTCAGGTACTCGCCGGTACGGGTGTCCACCTTGATCTTCTCGCCTGGGTTGACGAAGAGGGGTACCTGGAGGACCAGACCGGTTTCGACCGTCGCCGGTTTGCGGGCACCGGACACCCGGTCACCCTGGAGCCCCGGCTCGGTGTCGGTGACGGTGAGCTCCACCGCGGCAGGCAGATCGACGCCCACGATCTCGGTTCCGTAGAACTGGAGAACGGCGTCGTCCCCTTCTTTCAGATAGTTGGCCGCCTCTCCCAACAGGGACGACTCGACCTGCAACTGCTCGTAGGAGGTGGTGTCCATGAACACGTACTGCGTGCCGTCTCGGTAGAGGAATTGCATCTCGCGCTTGTCGATGATGGCCTGCTCGAGCTTCTCGTCGGCCCGGAAGGTCCGTTCGATCACCGCCCCGGTGCGCTGGTTCTTGAGCTTGGTGCGCACGAAGGCCCCGCCCTTGCCCGGCTTGACGTGCTGGAACTCGACCACGGCGAAGAGCCCTTCGGACAGGTCGAGGGTCATGCCGTTGCGCAGATCGTTGGTGGAGACGGCCATCAGACCACGACTTCCTTCGGAAAATGGGTGAGCGGTCGGCCGCCGTCCTCTGTCACCACCAGTGTGTCCTCGATGCGCACGCCACCCGTACCGGGTAGGTACACCCCCGGTTCCACGGTGACCACGGTGCCGACGTCGAGGATAGCAGTCGACCCCGGACCCACGGATGGCCGCTCGTGGATGTCGAGCCCCACCCCGTGGCCGGTCCCGTGCTCGAACCTGTCGGCCCAGCCACGGGTCCCGAGCAGCTGGCGGCAGGCCTGGTCGACAGCCCCGGCCGACACCCCCGGAGCCACGACGGCCACCCCCTCGCGCTGGGCGTCGGCCACCGCCTCGAAGACCGCCGCCATCTCGCCCGTGGGCGGTCCGCCCACCCAGAAGGTGCGGGTCATGTCCGACCGGTAGCCGTCGAAGACGGCCCCGAAGTCGACCACCACCGGATCGCCGGGTCGGATGGGTCGGTGGCCGGGCCGGGCGTGCGGCTTGGCCGAGTTCTCGCCGGAGGCCACGATGGTCTCGAACGCACTGTCCTCGGCGCCCCGCTGGCGCATGGCGTGGTCGAGGGCGGCGGCGAACCGCGCCTCGGTCAGGTCGCCCTCCTCTCCCCCACCGCCGGCCAAGGCCAAAAGGGGGAGGACGTCGGCCAAGGCCTGGTCGGCGATGGCCGCGGCCTGCTCCATGCGAACCACCTCGGCGGGATCCTTGTTCACCCGCAAGTCCTCGACCATCCCCTGGGTGGGCACCAGCTCACGTGGGCCGAAGACACCGGCCCACGCCCGCTGGCCCGACCAGGTCACGTCGTCGGCCTCCAGTCCCACCGATCCCGATGGGCCGATCCGGTCGGCCACCGCCTGGCGTTGGACCTGGACGCCACCGACGGCGATGTCGATGGCGTCGCCCACCCCAGCCGCGGCCAGCTGCTCGCGGGACTGCGTGCGATACCGGCCGTCGGTGGTCAGGAGGGCACCGTCGCCGGTCACCAGGAGAAGCCCGCTCGACCCGGAGAAGCCACTCAGCCAACGGATGTTGGCCGGCGTGGTGACCACTAAGGCCGTCACCGCCGGTCCGTCGTCGTCGGGGACGAACCGGGCCCGCAGCCGGTCGAGCCGGCCGGTGACCCGCAGCGGCGGGAGCGAATCGGGGTCGGCGGTCATCGGGTGCCGGCGCGGGAGTCCAGGAGACGGGACACGGCCTCGACGGCCAGGTCGTACCCCATCCCTCCGAACCCGGCGATGGAACCGTCGGACACCGGTGCGATGACCGACGTGTGGCGGAAGGGCTCGCGGCCGGCCGGGTTGGACAGGTGGAGCTCGACGACCACCCCGTCGAAGGCAGCCAAGGCGTCGCGCAGCGACCAGGAGGTGTGGGAGAGGGCTCCGGCGTTGATGATGATGGCGTCCGCCCGGCCCCGGGCGGCGTGGACCGCATCGACCAGGTCCCCTTCGTGGTTGCTGTGCACGTGCTCGAGGGAGAGACCCCGCCGGGTAGCCGCCTCGGTGGCCGTGGCCACGTGGTCGGCCAGGGACTCGGTTCCGTAGAGGGCCGGCTCCCGGTCTCCCAGCAGGTTGAGATTGGGTCCGGACAGGAGAACCACGGTCGGCACCGCGCTCATGACCGAACCTCGGACGGCGGGCCTCGCATCTCCGCCAGGGTAGCGACCACCTCGGCCTGGTCGACGCCACCCACCAATTCGATGCCTCGCGGGCCGTCGAGGACGAAGGTGAGGTCGTGACGGGCCTTTTTGTCGCGGGCCATGAAGGTGAGCAGCTCCTCGGGGTCGGCCTGCTCGGGGAGGTGGGGAGAGAGATCGAAGGCGGCCACCACACGCCGGTGCCGTTCGACCTCCGCCTCGTCGATACGACCCAGCCGGCGGGCCAGAAGGGCGGCGAAGACCAGGCCGACCGCCACCGCCTCGCCGTGGCGGAGGTCGAGCCCGTCCCGGCCGTCGAAGGCGCTGGCCTCCAGGGCGTGGGCCAGGGTGTGGCCGTAGTTGAGAACCATGCGACGGTCGCCCTCGCGCTCATCGGCCGCCACCACCTCGGCCTTGATGGCGGCGCACAGGGCCACCTGATCGGGCAGGGACTGATCGAGAAGCGAGCCCGAAACGGTGGGCTCGCTCAGGAAGGCGTACTTGGCCATCTCCCCCCGCCCCGACGCCCACTCCCGGGGGGGCAGGGTGGCCAGCACCTCGGTGTCGCAGAGGACGGCCTTCGGTTGCCAGAAGGCACCGACCAAGTTCTTCCCTTCGGGCAGGTTGACGCCCGTCTTCCCCCCGATGGCTGCGTCCACCTGGGCCAACAGGGTGGTGGCCACGTTGACGTAGGCCATGCCCCGATGGAACGAGGCGGCGGCGAAGCCGGCCAGATCGGTCACCACGCCGCCACCCACGGCCACCACCACGTCCGACCGTCCGATACCGGCCCGGGCAAACCCACGACAGAGCAGTTCCAGCTGCGCCAACGACTTGGCCCCCTCCCCGTCGGGGACCTCGACCCGCTGGGCCGGTAGCCCGGTGTCCACGTCCACGTCGATGCCGGCCTGGGTGACGATGACCGCCCGACGGGCTTCGGGGACGGCGGCGGCCACGGTGGCGGCCAGCTCATGACGGGCGCCGGGGCCGACCACCACGTCATAGCCCCGCTGGCCGAGGGCCACGGTGACCACCTTCATCGGTCCCGACCGGCGGTGATACCCCTCGCCCGGACGGGGGCAGAGGACAGCACCTTTTCGACCACCTCGGGCGCTGACAGCCGGTCGACGTCCACCGCCACCGCCGCCACCTGCTCGTAGAACGGACGGCGGACGGCGTCCAGGTCGGCCAGGCGGGCGGGCGGGTCCTCGCCCAGGAGGGGGCGGCCCTCGCCCCGGCCCACCCGCCGGGCCAGCAGTTGCGGATCGGCCCGCAACCACACCACCACACCCGAGCGCACCATGAGGTCCCGATTGGCTTCGGCCAGCACCACGCCTCCGGCCGCCGAGACCACCACCGGGTCCCGGCCCGACAGGGCCTCGGCCAGGACCCGTGACTCCTCGGCCCGGAAAGCCGCCTCACCGCGTTCGGCGAACAACTCGGGCACGGTGCGGCCGGTGGCCGCCACCACCTGGGCGTCGGAGTCACAGTGGCCCCATCCGAGCCGGCCGGCCAAGGCGCTGCCCACGGTGGTCTTCCCCGCCCCCATCATCCCCACCAGGATGATCCGGTCAACCATCGGACGCCGGTGCCACCGACGCCGACGGTGTCTCACCCAAAGAGGCCAGATAGCCGGTGAGGTTGCGCCGGAACTCCTCGACCGAGTCACCGCCGAACTTGCGCAGCGCCTCGCCCGCCAGCACCAGGGCCATCATGGTTTCGGCCACCACCCCCATGGCCGGCACGGCGGTCACGTCCGTGCGCTCCTTGAAGGACACCGTGGCTTCCTTCGAGACGACGTCGACTGTACCCAGGACCGGACGGTTGAGGGTGGCCAGTGGCTTCATCGACACCCGGGCCACGATGGGTGAACCGGTGGAGATGCCACCCTCGATGCCACCGGCCCGGTGGGTGTCGCGGGCGTAACCACCGGTCAACGCCGACTGCTCGGCGGTGTCGGTTCCGCTGGCCGACGCCATCCTGATGGCGTCGTGGCCCTCGCTGCCCCGGCGCCCGGCCAGGTCGGCGCCGTCCCCGAAGGCCACTGCCTTGACGGCCTGGATGCTCATGAGCGCCTGGGCCAGCAGAGCATCCAGCTTCCGGTCCCAGTGGACGTGGCTCCCGAGCCCGACCGGCACCCCGTAGGCGATGACCTGGGCGGCCCCCCCGAGAGAGTCGCCCTCCTTGGCCGCCGCCTTGACGGCGGCCACCATCCGTTGCTCGGCTTCGGGGTCGACGCAGCGCACCGGGGACTCGTCGATCCGGGCCAGGTCGGCCATGACGGGCAGGACATCGAGATCGGCCTGCTCGGGACCGAGCTGGACCACGTGACTGAGGATGTCGATGCCGATCTGGCCGAGGAGGAGCTTGGCCACGGTGCCGGCCGCCACCCGGGCCGCCGTCTCCCGGGCCGAGGCCCGCTCGAGCACGTCACGGGCATCGCTGAACCCGTACTTGAGCATGCCCGACAGGTCGGCGTGACCGGGACGGGGCTGGGTGAGCACCTTGGAGGGCAGTCCGGGTTCGGGGGACATCTCCTCCTCCCATTTGGGCCACTCGGTGTTGGCCACCTCGATGGCGATCGGGGAGCCCAATGTGCGCCCGTGGCGGACCCCGGCTACCAGAGTGACCTCGTCCGCCTCGAAGCGCATGCGCGGACCGCGCCCGAAGCCGAGCCGCCGGCGGGCCAGGGCCCTCCCGATGTCGTCCGCTGTGACCAGCAGTCCGGCCGGCATGCCCTCCACGATCACCACCAGGGCGCGCCCGTGTGACTCACCGGCTGTCAGGAAGCGAAGCATTAGCGCAAATCTACTCAGGAGCCGGCTATGACTCCGGAGCCGGTATGGAACACGGAGTGCGCCACCGGTCCTCCCCAGAGGATCCCGATCACCGCGCCCACCGCCAGGGACGGGCCGAAGGGGATCCGGGTCTTGCGACCCGACGACCATACGGTGGCCATCACCAACCCGAAGACCGTGCCGATCAGGAAGCCGGCGAAGAAGGCCACGTAGGCGTGCAGCAGGCTCAGGTAGCCGACGGTGACACCGATGGCTCCGGCCAGACGGACGTCGCCGAAGCCCATGCCCTGGGGGACGAACCACCACACGGCGAAGAAGGCGGCGAAGGCCACGGCACCGGCGATGACCGAGCCGGTGAGGCTGTACCAGCGGTGGTCCACGGCGGAGGTCACCACCAGCAGCGGGACCACCAGGGCCATCAGTCCGTACAGGAGGCGACGCGGCACCAGACGGTGCGAGAGATCAGTGGACGAGACCGCCACCAACATGGCCACGAAGAGGCAGAAGGGGGCCACGATCACGTCGGGCCCGAAATGGGAGGCGGCCGCACCGAAGAGGACACCGGTGACCAGAGCGGCACCCACGGTACGGCCCGGGGCGTGGCCGGCCGGCAGGAGGTTGCGTACCTCGTCCGGGCCGACGGGCGGTGGGTCCACCGGTGGGTCCGCCGGCACGTCAACAGCTGGGTCGGCCAGTGGGTCCGCCGGACCCCGGTCATCGGTCTGCTCCGCCTGGGCACGACGGCGCTCGTCCTCGGCCCGGCTGAGGTCGGCGAAGCGCTGTCCGACCGGGTCGAGGGCCCCACCGATGATCACACCGGCCAGCGAGGTTCCGGTGATCAACAGGGCATTCACCTCACGCAACGTACCGGACCCACCTGGCCCGATCGGGCATGCAGTCGAGGACGCCGGCGTCAGGAGGCCGACGCCGTCCCTCCCTGACGAAGGTCAGCTGAGGGCGGGCTCGTAGTAGGGGTTGGTGCCGTCGGCGTGGTCGGTCACGTCCACGATGTCGGCAATTTCGGGGATGGCCTCGCGCAGGATGACCTCGATCCCCTGGGTCAAGGTGGCCTTGGCCATCCCGCAACCCTGACACCCACCGCTCAGTCGGAGGTAGACCGAGGCGTTCTCCACGGCCACCAGGTCGGCCCGTCCGCCGTGGGCGGCGATGCTGGGGTTGACCTGCTCGTCCAACACCGAGACGACCCGTTGCGCCAGCGGATCGGAAAGGTCCACCGACCCGCCCGGTGCGGTGGCACTCACCTTGGGTGCCGGCGGCGTGTTGGGATTGACGATGACCAACCCGCCCTCCCCGTCGGCATCGGTGACGAAATCGAGGGTCGCACCCTGGAGCCTGTCGATGCTCTCCTGAGGGATGACCACCGGGAGCTGGTCGTCGTCGTGCACCACGTCGCCACCGCTGGCATCACCCAACGCTTGGAAGTACATGTCATAGGCATAGGCGCCGTCGCTCACGCCGCTGATCTCCAGCCACAGGGCCAGAGTGTCGGACTCGGATTCGTTGGCCAACACCTCCAGCACGGTGGCGCGCGCTTCGGGCGTTACGGTCAGCACCGGTCGGACGTCCTCACGGTCTTCGCTCATGCCTGCCATCATAAGGGCGTGTCAGCCAACCGGAAGCACGCCCCGCCCCGTGACGCTCATGAGTGGGTCAGCTTCGACGACCCCGACGAGGAACGCACCTGGCAGTTCGACATCACCTTTCTGGTCAGCCCCTGGACCTGCATCTTCGGACAGGGCTGCCAAGGGGTCCTGACCGGGCCGGCTCCCGAGTTGGTGCAGGGGTGCTGCTCGTACGGGGCGCACTTCACGGGCAAGAAGGACGCTCGCAACGTGGAGCGGGTGGCAAAGACGCTCTCGCCCGACATCTGGCAGTTCCACAAACAGGGCCGCAAGGGTGTCGTCAAGAAGCTGCCCGACGGCGACCTCGGCACCCGGATGGTCGACGGAGCGTGCATCTTCCTCAATCGGCCCGGCTTTCCTGCCGGTGCCGGTTGTGCCCTCCACAAGGCGGCCGAGGCCGAGGGGCGCAGCCATGTCGAGTTCAAGCCCGAGGTGTGCTGGCAGCTCCCGCTCCGACGCGAGGACGAGACGGCCACCGACGGAAGGGTCACCTCTGTCGTCCGTCAGTGGGACCGGCGGCACTGGGGTGAGGGTGGCGATGACTTCCACTGGTGGTGCACCGAGGACCCCGAGGCATTCGTGGGCCACGAGCCCGTCTACCTGAGCATGCGCACCGAGCTCGAGACCATGGCCGGCACCAAGGTCTACAAGTTGCTCAAGAACTACCTCGACGATCGGATGGCGCCGCGCTCGAGGGTCACCCTTCTCCCCCATCCGGCTCTGCGGCGCTGACCGGTCACCGTGACGACGCCGTTGGGCGCCGCTCCCTCTGACCCGGTCGGGCTGACCCGGTCAGGCTCTGGCTACTCGGCCAGCGGATCGTCTTCGGCGAACGACGGGTCCTTCGGGGCGTTTCCCAGGATCTCGTCGTAGTCGTCCTCGGCGGCCAGGCACCACGACGCGTGGGTGTCATCCGGCTCCGCTCCACATTCGGGACAGCGACCGTTGGCCGTCGCCACGGACCTCTTCAGACTGCGCGCTTCCTCGAAGCGCCGATGGCGTCCCTTCTTCACGGAAACAACTCCTTGCCCCACCAGGGGTGGCACGTCACTCGGTCTCTGACTCGCCGGGTTGACCGATCACCAACGCTCTCCAGTGTAGTGCGGAGCTTCCCTTTGGTGGCGCCGCCGCCGACCCCGGTACCATCGGGCCATGCCCGATCAATTCGATCCCCAGGCCATGGTGGAGAGGTTCCGGGCCCGGGCGGCGGCGGTGCGATCTCGTGGGCTGCCGCCCGTCGAGGGACCCGATCGCCAACGCTTCAAGCAACAGGCCCAGGCCGACTACATGGACTTTGCCATGCTCGGTGATGCCGTCCCTTCGCTCGAACAGGGGATCCTGACCCTGACCATCGACCTCCGACCCCCCGGGACAGAGGCGGGCTGACCCGCTCGTCAGCCCCCGTAGCTCATGCGGGTGTCCTCCATGCGGAGAACCCCGTCCCCCGGGCCCGGATCCCCGTCGGCCTCGCCGGCGTCCACCACCTCACCGACGGCCAACACGTGACTGGATTGACCATCGCCACCGGCACCGGCCCAGTCGAGGAGGTGGCGTACCTCGCAGACCAGCCACGATCGGGCCGAGGCCAGCCGGGGCAGACCGCCGGCCACTTCCCGCACCGGCTGGCCCTGCATGGTCAGAGCCATCCCGTTGGCGTCGGTGGTCACCGACGCGGTGGGCTTGACGAAACGCCTCACCACGGCCCGCTCGGAGCGGGGCAGGACGCTCACGGCGAAGCCCTGGCCCGATTCGATGAGCCGGCGGGTCACTGAATCGCTCTCGACGGCCACCGCCACCAGCTTGGGCACGGTGGCCACCTGCATCACCCAGTTGCAGGTCATCAGGTTCCTCTCCTCACCGGCTCGGCTTCCGACCACGAACAGTCCGGTGGGCAACGACCAGAGCACCCGGCGCCGGAGCCTGTCGTACTCCTCCGGTTGCCGACCGGGGGGGATGGGTCCGATGGCGCCGGCCGGGAGAGGCACTGTCAGTTCCCGAAGGGGTCGTCACCGGCGTCACTGGCCACGGTGGTCGAAGTGGACGGGGTGTGGCCGGTGATGGTGGCCACCCGGTCGAGGGCCACGGTCAGAAGGGGCACGATCTTCTTGCGGTCGGCGGCCGAACGCCGCAGCAGTGGCCCCCCGGAGGCGCCGTTGTAACAGTCACTGCCGGCGGCGGCGGCGTCCTCGTAGGCCGTGTTGAGGTCGTCGGTCAGGGTGGTGTCGGGTGAGGGGAGGTTGCCGATGGCCGTCTGGGCGTCGGTGGTGAGCAGGGCACAGACCGTCTTGATCTCGGAGGGAGGATCGTGGTGGGACAGGGCCAGGTCGATGTTCTGGCTGTCCACCTCGACCTGGCCGATGGCGGCACCGTCGGCCGTAGTGGACATCCAGTTGGTGACCTGGGTGGCCGGTGGCCCGACCTGGTCCAGGGTGCACCCGCACAGAATGAGGCTGCCCACCAACAGGACGGCGGCGGTGACCACTGCCGGGCGCTGGCGCCGGGCGCCCACTAGGCCGGGATGCCCGTCCAGTCGGGCCGCCACGACGGGTCCAGCTGACGAAGGAATTGGGCGCAGCGCTCCTCCTCGTCGTGCTCGCCGATGGCTCCCGACGCCGAGCGCAGACCATCAAGGCACCGGAGGAAGCCCCGGTTGGACGGATGGGCCCAGCGCACCAGGCCCGACCCCTTCCAGCCGGCCGCCCGCAGAGCGTCCAGCCCGCGGTGGTAGCCCACCCGGAAACAGGCGTAGGCCTCCACGTCGTCCCGGGCCAGCGAGCCCAGCGCCGCCCACGCCGTCGACGAGCGGGGGGCCGAGCGGACCACGTCGGCCACGGCATGGCGCCGACGCTCGCCCGGTTGGGCCAGAGCGGCATCGAGGGCCGACACCAGGGCCGGCGGCTCCTCGGGCAGGACGGTGTCGGGCAGACCGGTGGTCAGGCGCACCGGTTTGACCTCGGACGCCGGGGCGGGTTGGTCGTGTGCTGGCGGATCGGTCATCGCCGCCCAGTGTACGGCGGTGGCCCGGCCCTATTCGAAGCGGACCAGGTGGTACTGACGTTTGCCGCGGCGCAGCACCACGTAGCGGCCGGCCACCAGGTCACCCGTCCCGACGGTCCGGTCGGCGTCGGTCTGGCGCCGGTTGTTGACGTAGGCGCCGCCCTGTTCCACCGTGGTGCGGGCCTGGCTCTTGGACCGCACCAACCCCGTTTCGGCCAGCAGGTCCACCACCGTCAGGTCGCTACCGTCGAGCCGGCTCTTCCCCATGATGGTCGAGGGGGCCTCGGCAAAGACCTCGAGAAGGTCCTTCTCGTCGAGGTCACCGATCTCGCCCCCGAACAGGACGGTGGCCGCCTGCTCGACCCGCCTGGTCTCACCTTCCCCGTGCACCAGGGTGCAGACCTCACGGGCCAGCTCCCGTTGGGCGGCACGCCCCTCCGGCCCGGTGGCTGTGGCCCGGTCGAGCTGGCTGATGGCCTCGTGGGGGAGGAAGGTGAAGTAGCGCAGGTAGGTGCCCACCACGGCGTCTTCGGTGTTGAGAAAGAATTGATAGAGCTGGTACGGGCTGGTCCGGTCGGCATCCAGCCAGACGGTGCCCGACTCGGTCTTCCCGAACTTGGTCCCGTCCGCCTTCACCACCAGGGGGGTGGTCAGCCCCCATGCGTCACCCTGGCGCACCTTGCGGATCAGCTCGATGCCCATGGTGATGTTCCCCCACTGGTCGCTGCCCCCGACCTGCAGGCGACAGTCGAAAGCGTCGTACAAGTGGAGGAAGTCGAAGGCCTGCAGCAGCATGTAGCTGAACTCGGTATAGGAGATGCCCTGTTCAGCACGGGCCAACCGCGACTTGACGGAGTCCTTGGCCACCATCTGGTTGACGGTGAAGTGCTTCCCCGTGTCCCGGAGGAAATCGAGGAAGGACAGGCCGCTCAGCCACTCGGCGTTGTTGACCAGCAGCGCCCGTCCGTGCCCGCCGCTCCCCTCGAAGTCCATGAACCGTCCGAGCTGGGCGCCGATACCGGCCAGGTTGGCCGCCAATTGCTCGGGCGAGAGGAGGGCGCGCTCCTCTGACTTCCCGCCCGGGTCGCCGATCATGCCGGTCCCGCCCCCGGCCACGGCGATGGGCCGGTGACCCGCTTGTTGCAGGCGACGCAAGGTGCACATCTGGAGGAGGTGGCCGACGTGCAGGCTGTCGGCCGTCGGATCGAATCCGCTGTAGGCCGTCAGGCTCTCGCCGTTCAACCGTCTCTCGAGCCCGGGATCGGTCATCTGATGAACCAGGCCGCGGAAACGGAGGTCGTCGACGAGCGGAGGCACCGTCTCAGCCTGCCACGTCACCACCGACCGGGCGGGACATCGACCGCTACGATCGGGTCACATCGGCACCGGTTCGGTCCGAACCCACGGTCGCAGGTACGCCATGCCCAATCCATATCTCCAGGGAAACTTTGCGCCCGTGCACCTCGAGCGGAGCGACGACCACCCGCTCCCGGTGACCGGGGTCCTTCCCCCCGACCTGGACGGCCGCCTTCTCCGCAACGGTCCCAACCCGGCCGCGGTGCAGGCCGACGCCGATTACCACTGGTTCAGCGGCGACGGGATGGTCCACGCCATCTCGCTGGCCGAAGGCACGGCCACCGGGTACCGAAATCGCTGGGTCAGGACCCGCAAACTGGCCGGCACCCTGGAGACACCACCGCCCCCGGGCCCGAGCGAGCCGATCGACGGGCCGGCCAACACCCACGTCATCAGACACGCGGGCACCACCCTGGCCCTGTGCGAGACCGGGTTCCCCCATGCTCTGTCGACCGGCCTCGACCGCGCCCGCATCCACGACTTCGACGGCGGACTGGCCTCACCCATGACCGCCCATCCCAAACACGATCCCGAAAGCGGGGAGCTGGTTTTCTTCGGATACGACGTCTTCGGTCCGCCCTTCCTCCGCTATCACGTGGCCGACGCCGACGGCGCCCTCGTCCAGACACGGGCCATCGACATACCGCGTGCCGTCATGATGCACGACTTCGGGGTGACCGACTCCCGGGTGGTGTTCCTCGACCTTCCCATCGTGTTCGATCTGGCCCTGGCTGCCGCCGGTCGCTCCCTTCCCTTCCGATGGATGCCCGAAGCGGGTGCCCGGGTCGGCGTCATGGCCCGGCACGGCCCGGCGGCAGACGTCCACTGGATCCCCGTCGACCCCGTCTACGTCTTCCATGTGCTCAACGCCTACGACGACGGCGACCAGGTGGTGATGGACGTGGTCCGTTACGACCGGGCCTTCGACACGGAACCGGGCGAGCCCTTGGCCACCGGCCGACCGGCGCTGGCCCGCTGGCGCATCGACCCGCTGGCCGACAAGGTGAGTGAGCAGCGACTGGATGACCTCCCCGTCGAGTTCCCCCGCATCGACGACGCCGTGGCCGGCCGCCCCCACCGCTACGGGTACTGCGCCCAGATGGCTGATGACCTGGACCATCCGGACATGACCGCCCTGATCAAGTACGACCTGACCCGCGACCAGTCGACCCGGTTCGACCCGGGCCCCCATCGCTCGGTGGGCGAACCGGTGTTCGTGCGGGCGGCCGACGGTCGGGGGGAGGACGAGGGCTGGATCCTCGCTGTGGTCTACGACGCCGAACGTGACGCCAGCGACCTGGTCGTCCTGGACGCCACCTCGTTCAGCGGGCCACCGGTGGCCACCGTCCACCTGCCCGCCCGGGTGCCCTTCGGGTTTCACGGCTCGTGGGTGCCGGCCAACAGCTGAGCCTGCCCGCCGGGGAAAGCAGGGTGCCACCACTGGGCGCAGGTGGCGCGCGAAACTGGCACACCCCGTCGACCAGCCCGATCCGGTCCATCGGCGACCGCCCCGGGCCGACCATGCCACCGTCCTGCCCACACCTTGCCACCCACAGATCCATCGACATCCCCCGGCTCCCGGCCTTCCGGCCGCTCCTCGGGACAACCGACCGGGCACTCACGGACCTCTCCGTCCCGAGTGAGCAGGCGCGGCACCCAGGCCGAGTTCCCCGGACCCATCCTCGGGGGCCAGGTGGCTGTGCCCTCGCGGCGCGAGCGTCGCAAGGCCACCCACCGGCGGCGGCGGCGGCCGAACGGGTCCTGCGGGTGGCCGTGGTGGTGGTGGTGGTTCTGCTGGTGCTGGTGGCCGGCGGGTACGGGTACTTCCGCTACCAGTGGAGCAAGGTCTCGTCCAGTCCCTGCACCGCCTGTGTGGCCGCCGCCAACGGCCAGCCCTACAACGTCCTCATCATCGGCTCGGACAGCCGGTCGGGCGAGACGGCGGCCGAAGCCAAGCAGTTCGGCAGCCCCACCGACGCCGCCGGTCAGCGCAGCGACACCATCAAGATCGTGAGGGTGGACCCGGCTGCCGACACGGCCACCTCCCTCTCCATCCCGCGGGACACCTACGTCACGGTGTCGGGCATGGCCTCCAGCAACCCCCTGGCCGGGCCCAACAAGATCAATGCCGCCTTCGGTGGCGGGCCCAACGCCCTGATCCAGACCATCGAGAGCAGCTTCGGCATACCCATCAGCCACTACATCGTCATCGGCTTCTTCGGGGTGGAGGACGCGGTCAACGCCCTCGGCGGCATCTCCATGGACGTCCCTTATCCGGTGCGGGACCAGGACTGCTCGACCGGGGTCTGCTACAACAACGCCGGGTTGAACATCCCGACCACCGGATGCCAGGTGCTCGAGGGTCAAACGGCCCTGGCCCTGTCCCGGTCGCGGTATTTCGAGTACTACCAGGACGGCCAATGGAACTCGGACCCGACGTCGGACATCGGTCGCATCGAACGTCAGAACCTGATCATCGAGGCCGTCCTGGACAAGGCCAAATCGACCTATAACCCGCTCACATTGAACTCCCTGTTCGACTCGCTGACCCACGACTTCAGCAAGGACGACGGGCTCAGCGCCGATGATCTGTTCGCCTTGGCCGAGCGGTACCACGCCTTCTCCGGATCCCAGCTGCAGTCCTATACATTGCCCACCACCGGGGCCGAGACCGACGGGGCCGGCGACGTCGAGGTCGTCGAGCCGGAGGCGGCCGCCCAGATGATCAGCCAGTTCCTGGGCGGAGCGGTGGGCACGGTGACCACGCCGCCGCTCGACGCCTACGGCAACCCCCTCCAGCTCCCGTTCGCCACCATCACGGCCACCACCGCGGCCGTCGACCAGGCCGCCGCCGGCACCCCGGTGACGCTGACCTCGTCGGTGGCACCCAACCCGATCCCCCCTTACGATCCGCGCCCCTGCTGACCGGCGGACACCACAGTCCGGCCCTCGACGGCCTCGGCGATAGCGGCGTTGATACGGGTGTGGACGGCCACGTTCTCCTCCCGACCGGGAACGCGCACCCGGATCACCGAGGCCCGGCCCTCCTCCATACGGGCGTCGAGCACCTCCTCGAAGGTGGTCGCCCCCTCGCCCAGATCGTCGACCGTCCAGCCGAATCCGCCGGCCACGGCGGCCACGTCGCTGTCCTGGGGGGTGGCGAAGTAAGCCTCGAAGGAGGCTCCGTCCAACACGGCCGACGCCTCCAGGAACGAGAAGATGCCCCCACCCCGGTTGTCGGCCACCACCACCACCAGGGCCGGGTCGGTTCCCCCCGGACCAGGGCCGACACATCATGGAGGAAGGCCAGATCCCCGACCAGGGCCACGGTGGGGCCGGCAGAGGCAAGGGCCACCCCGAGGGCGGTGGAGACGACCCCGTCGATACCGTTGGCCCCCCGGTTGGCCACCACCCGCGGCGGTCGGGGTCGAGGGGCGGCGAAGGCTTCGACGTCACGGACGGGCATCGAGGACGAGACCACCAGGGTGCCCTCGGCCGGCATCCGGGCAAAGAGCCGGTGGGCCAGAGCGGGCTCGGTCAGCCTGGGGTCGGATCCGTCCGCAGCGCACATCGACCGGATGACCTCCTGGGCCCGGGCTTCGGCCGAACCCCAGGACGCCGACCACTCGGCAACCGGTCGTGGTTCATGACCGGCCGCTCCGCTCCCAGCCAGCTGACGGGCGAGCTCCCGGCAGAAGAGGCCGGGGTCGGCAGGGACCACGTGGGCAGCGGCGTTGTCGGGGTCGCGCCATCTCCCCCACCGATCGACGGCGATGTCGGTGGCACCCCGCTGGACGGCGGTGGACAGGAAGGTCTCGACCGCCGAGGACGCCCAGCGCTCGCCCAGGCGGAGAACGACCTCGGGCCGGTGGGCCTGGGCGAAACCGGCGGCGCGCACGATGCCGTCGGCGGCGGCTACCACTCCCGGCTCCGGAAGGCGTACACCCGAGCGCGGCTCGGCCAGAACCGGCCAGCCCAGCACCGACCCCAGGGCCACCACGGCGGCCGGATCGCCACAACCGGCACCGGCGGTGATCAGCCCGCGCCGTGCCGGGGAGGCCAGCCCGGCCCCCACCAGGCGGTCGATCACCGCGGGGTCCGGGGAGCCCCCGGCCCTTTCCACCCGGTGCCAGGGCGCATCCTCGCCCCGACCGGGGACGATGCCGCCACCGGACGCCGGATCGCCGAAAAGAGGCTCCCGGAAGGGCAGGTTGAGGTGGACCGGCCCCGGACCGCGGGGGCCCGACAGGGCCTCGGCCACCGCCCGCCCCCCCAGCGAGCGCCACGAGGACCGAGCGGCGGGGTCGGGCACCCCCGGGTCGGCGAACCACCGTGGCGATGGCCCGAACAGATGCCACTGGTCGATGGTCTGGGGGGCGCCCACGTCGCGCCGCTCGGGCGGGCGGTCGGCGGTGCAGGCGATGAGGGGAACGCCCGAGAGATCGGCCTCGACTACCGAGGCGTGCAGCTCGGCCGCCGCTGTCCCGCTGGTCGTGACCACCAGTGCCGGTCGGCCGGTGGCCCGACCGATGCCGAGGGCGGTGAACCCGGCCGAGCGCTCGTCCAGTCGGACATGGATGGTCATTCCCTCGTGCGAAGTCAGCGCCCTCACCAGAGGAGTGGAGCGGGATCCCGGGCACACCACGGCGTGGGCCACGCCGCCCCGCACCCATTCGTCGACCAGGGTGGCGGCGAAGGCGGCCTGGTTGTCGGCCGGGCTGACCGCGGTCGCTACGCTCACCGGCACCTCCCGGTGTGATCCGCTCTCATGTCATCCGACCCTCTCTCCGACCCTGTTCCGACCCCGCTGCATGAGGTGCACCTGCACACCGAAGTCATAGGGCGCGGCCCGGTCCGGGTGGTGCTGGCCCACGGCTTCACCCAAACCGGGCGGGTGTGGGGCGGGATGGACCACCATCTGGCCTCCGACCACCGCATCGCCCGGGTCGACCTGCCCGGTCACGGTCGCTCCTCCTCGGTCCGGGCCGGCCTCACCGACGGGTCCCTGCTCGTCGGGGAAGCCGGCGGACGGGCTGTCTACGTCGGGTACTCGATGGGGGCGCGCTTCTGTCTCGAACTGGCCCTGGCCCGTCCCGACCTTGTGGCCGGGTTGGTGCTCATCTCGGGCACGGCGGGGATCGAGGATGCCGACCAACGTCACGACCGGTGCCGAACCGATGCCGCCCTGGCCGACCAGCTGGATCCCCCCGACGGGCAGGACGGCCTGCCGGTGCCCACCTTCCTCCGGCGGTGGCTGGCGGGACCCCTGTTCGCCGGCATCCCCCCCGGGGCCGACGGATTCGAGGAGCGATGCACCAACACGGGGGCCGGGCTGGCCTCCAGCCTGCGCCTGGCCGGGGCGGGCACCCAACGTCCGTCGTGGCCGGAGCTGTCGGCCCTGTCCTTTCCCGTGCTCGTCATCTCGGGGGCCGACGACGGCAAGTTCACCGAGCTCGGTCGCCGGCTGACCGCCTCCATCGGGTCCAACGCCACCCATCAGGTGGTGCCCGGGACCGGTCACTCCCCGCACCTGCAGCAACCCGGCGACGTCGCCGACCGGGTGCGGTGGCTGGCCGGCCGGGTCGGCCCAGGCTGAGCCCCGGTCCAACCGGGCCGCCGACGACTGAACCGCCGAGGACTGAGCGGCGGTCACCGGATCCACAGCCAGAGCGAGCCGGCCAGCAGCACGCCGAAGACCAGCTGGAGGCGACCGGTCTGGGCCAGCACGGGGAGCAGGGCGCGACCGGCGGCGTCGCTGAGCACCGTCCTCACCGGGGCCACCACCAGGGGTACGGCCAGCAGGGGGAGGAGGGCGGCGGCGGCCCGCCAGGGATCGCCCACCGTGGCGAACGAACCCAGAGCCCACAGGGTGGTGGCGACGAACGGCGTCACTACACAGAACACATAGAGGTGCCCCCCGCCCCGGCGGCCAATGCGCACCACCAGGGTCAGCTTGCCGGTCGGGCCGTCGGTGGCGATGTCCCGCAGGTTGTTGGCCAACAGCAGGGCGGTGGCCAAAAGGCCGACCAGGACGGCGGCCAGCCACACGATGAGACTGTTCCACCGCAGCGTCTGCACGTAGAAGGTCCCGACCGTGGCCACCAGCCCGAAGAAGACGAAGACGAACACCTCGCCCAGGCCGACGTAGCCGTAGGGACGGGGGCCGCCGGTGTAGAACCACCCGGCGGCCAGGCAGGCCGCGCCCACCGGCAGGACCCACCACGAGGTGGCCCAGGCCAGCCCCAGCCCGACCACGGCGGCCACCGCCAAGGCGATGACCGCCGCCGCCTTGACCACCGGCGGCGAAACCAGCCCCGATCCCACCAAACGGAGAGGGCCCACCCGACTCTCGTCGGTCCCCCGGATGCCGTCGGAGTAGTCGTTGGCGTAGTTGGTGCCCACCTGGATGGCCAGGGCCACCACCAGGGCTCCGAGGGCACACCAGCCGCTGGCTATGCGGGGACCGCCGATCACCGGGGCCCCGGCCCACGGATGGGCGGCCGCCGTCCCCACCACCACCGGCACCAGGGCGGCCGGCAGAGTGCGGGGCCGGGCCCCCACCACCCAGCGCATGACCGGGCCGGGGAGGTCGGCCGTGGCCGGGCTGTTCCTGGTCACGGCCGTGGCCGGACCGTCGGGACGGTCACGGACGGCGGGGGAAGCGACCGAAGTCCGGGGCTCGGTGCTGTTGGAAGGCGTTCCTGCCCTCCTGTGCCTCGTCGCTCATATAGAAGAGCATGGTGGCATCACCGGCGAACTGCTGGAGGCCGGCCAACCCGTCGTCGGCCGCATGCAATCCTCCTTTGAGCATCCGCAGGGCCATCGGCGACAGCGAGAGCATCTGCCGGCACCACGCCACCGTCTCCCGCTCCAGCTCGGCCAGCGGCACCACCGTGTTGACCAGTCCCCACTGGAGAGCGGTGGTCGCGTCGTACTGGCGACAGAGGAACCACACCTCCTTGGCCCGCTTGAGCCCGATGGTCCGGGCCAGCAGGCTGGCCCCGTAACCACCGTCGAAGCTGCCCACCTTCGGCCCGGTCTGGCCGAACCGGGCGTTGTCGGCGGCGATGGTCAGGTCACAGACCAGATGGAGGATGTGACCGCCCCCGATGGCGTACCCGGCCACCATGGCCACCACCGGCTTGGGCATCCGTCGGATCTGGATCTGGAGGTCGAGGACGTTGAGCCGACCGATCCCCTGGCGGGCCACGTCATCGTCACCCATGTAGCCGTCGTCGCCCCTGATCTTCTGATCACCGCCCGAGCAGAAGGCGTCGGGCCCCTCGCCGGTCAGGATGACGGCCCCGACCGAGGGGTCGTCACGGGCCCGGGTGAAGGCGTCGGCCAGCTCGAACAGGGTCTGGGGACGGAAGGCGTTGCGCACCTGGGGGCGGGCGATGGTCAGCTTGGCCATCCCTTCGGCCACCTCCATGCGGATGTCCCCGTACTGGCCCCGGCTTTCCCAGTCGGGGGCGGGCGCCTCCCGGAACCGCTCGACCGGATCGACCGGCGGGCCCACCACCGTGGTCCCACCGCCCCCGGTTGCCGTCTCCGTTCCCTCCGCTGCAACCATTCGACCATCTACTCCTAGAGTCAATACTCGTACGGTCGCTAGGCTACCGCCATGCCGGAGTTGGTAGCTCTCGACCTGCCGGCCGGCCCCGCCTTCATGGAGGCCCTGGTCACCGCCTGGGAGGCCGGACACGCCGTCCTCCCGCTCGACCGGCGGCTTCCTCCTCCGGCTCTCAGCGCCCTGATGGCCCGGCTCCGACCCGGGAGGGTGGTCGACGCCGAGGGGAGCCACCGCCGACCGGCGGGCCTGTCCGTCGAGGCGGGCGACGCTCTGGTCGTGCCCACCAGCGGCACCACCGGCCAGGCCAAGGGGGTCGTCCTCACCCACGCCGCCGTGGCCGCTTCGGCCGTGGCCACCTCGGACCGTCTCTCGGTCGACCCGGCCGCCGACCGGTGGGTGGCCTGTCTGCCCCTGGCCCACATCGGTGGGTTGTCGGTGGTCACCCGGGCCCTCCTCACCGGCACCCCGCTCACGGTGTGCGAACGGTTCGACCCGGCCGAGGTCGAGCGTCTGGGCACCGAGGGGGCGACGCTGGTGTCGCTGGTGGCCACCGCCTTCCGGCGCACCGACGTCTCCGGCTACCGCCGGGTGCTCCTGGGAGGATCGGCCCCGCCCGGTGGGCTCCCGTCCAATGTGGTCACCACCTACGGGATGACCGAGACCGGATCGGGGATCGTCTACGACGGCGTGCCCCTCGACGGCGTCGACCTCCGGACCGGTGACGGCACCCTCGGGGCCGGGGACGAGATCCTGGTACGCGGCCCCATGCTGCTGCGCTGCTACCGGGACGGGGAGGAGCCGGCGTTGCCCGGGGGTTGGCTGCCCACCGGGGACGCCGGACGGATCGACCGGAGCGGGACGCTCACCGTGTTCGGCCGCATGGCCGAGGTCATCGTCACCGGGGGCGAGAAGGTGTGGCCGGCCCCCGTCGAAGAGGTACTGGTCACCCACCCCGACGTCGACCAGGTGGCGGTGTGGAAGCGGGCCGACCCCGAATGGGGCGAGCGGGTGGTGGCCTGGGTGGTACCGGTCGCCGGCGGGTCGCCTCCGGTGCTGGCCGACCTCCGTGAACACGTCGGTGCACAGTTGGGGCGGTGGGCCGCCCCCCGGGAGCTCGAACTGGTGTCCTCGCTGCCCCGGACGGCCACCGGCAAGGTCCGCCGGTCCGAGCTGGCCTGATCCACCCCTCCTGCCCCCGTCGACCGGCCGGGCGCCCGTCTCAGGACAGACCGCCGCCGGGCATGCACAGCGCCCCGCCGTCCACCACCAGGGTGTGGCCGGTGATCCAGGACGCCGCGTCGGAGCAAAGGAACAGGGCGGCGTTGGCCACGTCGGTGGGCAGGCCCAGTCGACGCAGGGGAAGACGGCTGGCGATGGCCTTCTCCCCCGGTTCCCACAGGGCCCGGGCGAAATCGGTCTTGACCAGCCCGGGAGCCAGGGCGTTGACCCGGACCAGGGGTCCGAGCTCACCGGCCAGCTGGCTGGTCAGATGGATGACGGCCGCTTTGGTCACGTTGTACCAGCCGATGCCCCCTTCGACGGTGAGCCCGCCGATGGAGGCCAGATTGAGGACCACGCCCCCGGTGGCGGACATGCCGGCCCGCCAGGCGGCCTGCACCCACGCCAGGTAGCCGGTCTGGTTGACCCTGACCGTCTTGTCGGCCCGGGCCGTGTCGAGATCGATGATGGGCCCGTAGTAGGGGTTGGTCACCGCATTGTTGACCAGGATGTCCACTGATCCGAAGCGGTCGACGGTGGCCTCGACGCAGGCGCGGGCCTGCTCCGGATCGCCGGCGTTGGCCACCCGCCAGTCCACCTCGCCGGACCGCCCGCCTTTGGCCGCATCGATGGTGGCGGCCGAGGCCATGAGCCCCTCCGCCCTGCGCGAGGCGATCATCACCGACGCCCCCGATGACGCCAGGGCCAGAGCGATGGCCTGCCCGATACCCCGGGACCCGCCGGTCACCAGTGCCGTCTTGCCGTCCAGTCGCAGTTCCATGGCCCGCCACCCTAAGACCTGAAATCCGGAGGGGGCGTGGCCCACCGTCCGCTGAGGCACAATGGCGGGGTGGCACCGGTCGCCCATCCCCACCCCCGTCCCACGTCCGGCTGGGGCGACGAGCACCTGGTCGAGCGCTATCTGAGGCGGGTCGAGGGTCTGGCCCCGCGACAGGCCGGCGAGGACGTGCTCCGCTCGGTGCTCCCCGACCGGCCCGCCTCTCTGCTGGACCTCGGTTGTGGCGACGGGCGGCTGGCCGCACTGGCGCTGGACGCTCGACCCGGCTTGGTCCGGGTGGTGGCCGTGGACGCCTCCCCGCCCATGGTTGCCCGGGCTCAGAGCCGCTTCGCCGGCGACCGGCGGGTGACGGTACGACGGTGGGACATGGCCCGATCCATCCGACCGCTGGGCCACTTCGATGTGATCGTGTCCGGAGCGGCCATCCACCACCTCGAGGACCAGCGCAAACGAGAGCTGCTGGCCGAGGTGGCCGATCAGCTGTCTCCGGACGGTCTTTTCGCCAACCTCGAGGTGGTGGCCTCGGCCACCCCTGAATTGCACGACGAGTTCCTCCGCCTCATCGGTCGGCCGGCCGACGATCCCGAGGACCGTCTGGCCTCCACCGATGACCAGTTGGCCTGGATGCGGGCGGCCGGTCTGCCCCAGGTGGACTGCCTGTGGCGCTGGCGGGGCTTCGCCCTCCTGGTCGGGCAGAGTGGCGGTCTGCCGGCTGGAAAGGCGCACGGTCTGGACTGACCGCCCCTAAGTTTGACGGCGGTCACCACCGACCCTCCCCCGGACCACGCAAGGACGCGCGTTGCCGCTCATCAGAGACACTCCGGACAGCGATCTCTCGCCGTACCTGGCTCAGCACGCCGACAATCCGGTGGACTGGTACAGCTGGGGTGACGACGCCTTCGAAGAGGCCCGTCGCCGCGACACTCCGGTGTTCCTGTCCATCGGCTACTCGGCCTGCCACTGGTGTCACGTCATGGCCCACGAGTCCTTCGAAGACCCCGTTGTCGCTCGACAGCTCAACGCCTCCTTCGTCTCCATCAAGGTGGACCGCGAGGAACGCCCCGACGTCGACGCCGTCTACATGGAGGCGGTGCAGTCCATCACCGGGTCGGGCGGATGGCCGATGAGCGTCTTTTTGACCCCCGACCAACGGCCCTTCTACGGCGGCACCTACTTCCCTCCCGATGACCGACCGGGCACACCCTCGTTCCGGACCGTGCTGGCCGCCATCGCCGATATCTGGGACAACCGCCGGACCGAGGTCGACGCCCAGGCCTCCGAGCTGGCCGAGGCGGTGGCCTCGCGCTCGGTGGTCGAAGGCGGTCGGACCGCTCTGGCCAACGAGAGTCCTCCCGACCTCCTCCTGCCGGCGGTCGAGGAACTGGCCCGGCGTTTCGACCCCCAGTGGGGCGGGTTCGGACGGGCGCCCAAGTTTCCCCAGCCGACCCTGGTCGACCTGCTCATGTACCACGCGCTCCGCGACCGGGGCACGCCGGCCGCCGATCGGTCGAGAGCCATGGCCACCGTCACCCTCGACGCCATGGCCGCCGGCGGCATCCACGACCACCTGGGCGGCGGCTTCGCCCGCTACGCCACCGACGACCGGTGGCTGGTGCCCCACTTCGAGAAGATGCTCTACGACCAGGCGGGACTGGTACGGGCCTTCCTCCACGGGTGGCAGGTCACCGGGCGGGCCGACTACCTCCGGGTGATCGAGGGGATCGTGGGCTATGTCGGACGCGACCTGACTTCCCCGGCCGGCGGGGTGTACTCGGCCGAGGACGCCGACTCCGAAGGGGTCGAAGGGCGCTTCTATCTGTGGTCACCGGCTCTGGTGGGCGAGGCAGTGGCCGACAACGAGGACCCGGAAGGTGTGGCCGAGGCGGTCAGCCGGTGGTTCTCCGTCACCGAGGCGGGCAACTTCGAAGGCCTCACCATTCTGCGCCGGCCGGTGGGCGCCCCCCTGTGGGGACCCGAAACGGTGGAGCGGGGCCGGCACCTTCTGTTCGTTGCACGCTCCTCCCGGGTCCGGCCGGGTCTCGACGACAAGGTGCTGACCGAATGGAACGCCATGTACGGTTCGGCCCTGGCCGAAGCGGCGGCGGCCACCGCCAACCCGGCGTGGGGCGAGGCCGCCGTGGCCATCGGTGAGTTCCTCTGTGACCATCTGCGGGACGACGGGGGTCGTTGGCGGCGGAGTTGGCGCTCCCCCGGCGGCTCCCATCACCTGGCCTACGCCGCCGACTATGCCTGGCTGGTCGATTTCTTCACCCGATTGGCCGAGCTCACCGGCCACCGCACCTGGACCGAACGGGCTGTCGAGGCGGCCGAGGCCCTTATCGATTTGTTCGGCGACGACCAGACCGGTGGGTTCTTCACCACCGGACGAGACGGCGAAGCTCTCATCGTGCGGACCAAGGACGTCTTCGACGGAGCCACCCCGTCGGCCAACGCGGTAGCCGCTCTGGCCCTGGCCCGGCTGGGTGCACTCACCGGCACCGAGCGCTATACCGCCGCCGCCGCCGGCGTGGTCGCCATGCTGGGCCCGCTCCTGGGCCGCCATCCGACGGCTTTTCCCCACACCCTTCTCACTGCCCTGCACCTGGCCCAGGGATGGACCCAGGTGGTGATAGCCGGCGAACGACCCGACCTCCTGGCCACCGTGCAGCGCCGCTGGCTGCCCGACGCCGTTTTGGCCTGGGGCCAACCCACCACCTCACCGCTGTGGGAGGACCGGCAGGCCGGACGGGCCTACCTGTGCGAGCACTTCACCTGCCGGCTGCCGACCGATGACCCGTCGACACTGGCCGAGCAGCTGGCATCGGCCACGGTCTCGTCGTCGCCCGAGGGGTCCCGATGAGTGCCGACTCGACCCGCACACCACGGGGCGGGACCGCCCGCCAGGTGGTCCGCGGCCTCAAGCCCCGGGCCCAGATCGAGGTGGCCGGAGGCACGGCCCTCACCCTGCTGGTGCTGTCGTGCCACCCTGAGGACACCACCGGGGTGGACCTGGCATCGGGAGCGCTGGTCCGGGTCCGTGTGGTGTGGCCCGAGGACCACGGGCCGGACCTGGCACCCTTCGACGTGGTCGAAGCCCGGTTGGCCGACGAGCCCGAACGCGACGACCTGGCCCAACCCGAGGCGGTAACGGCCGTCGGCCTCCCCCGTCACCTGGGCACCCTCCATGGTCGGCGGGTCCGTCATCTCCTCCACCGCCTGGTGGCACCGGTGGAGGAGCACGTCCTCGGCTTTCCGGGAGCCTCGGCTCCCTACTGGGAGTTCCGAGGCCACCGGCCCTCGCTGGCCCTCATCGTGCCCAGCAAAGGACCCGTGCTCTTCCGGCGGGTGGACGATCGCTCGGTCTGGGTCCGCTTCGGGTGGGGCCGCAGCGACAACTGGCTGCCGGTGGAGGACCCGCAGGCCGAGCGCACCCTCGACGTGGCCCGGCGGGAACGCCTCCACGGCAAGGATCTTTCCAACGCTCTCGGCTTCAAGACCCATTACCTGGTGGCCGCCCTCTCGACGCCCCGTGACGGGCACTGCTACAAGACCGTGCGGGCCCTCCTACCCCGAAGCTGAGTCTCCGTCGGACGTGGCCTACAGTCACCCTCAGTGTCCTCCTCCCCCACCCCCTCCGTGTCCCCGGCCCCGGCGTCACAGCCGCCGCCCCTGGTCCTGCCCGACTACGAGGGTCCCTGCATCGCCAACGTGGTGCCCGCACTCCTCGGGAACCGTCCCGATGACACCTGGATGCCCACGTCGGTCGGTCACGCCCGACAGATCGTCCTGCTGGTCCTCGACGGACTGGGGTGGGAACAGCTTCGGGCCCGACCGCACCTGGCCCCCACGCTCTCCGGAGCCGAGGGGATCGACCGCGCCATCACGTCGGTGGCCCCCACCACCACGGCGTGCGCCCTGACCTCCATCACCACCGGGACCCGCCCCAATCGACACGGGCTCCTCGGCTATCGCCTGGCCGTCGACGACGAGATCCTCAACGTCCTGCGCTGGACGTTGGGTAGCGGCCGGACCGTCGACGCCCGTCGCTCGATGCCGGCCCGACAGGTCCAACCCTGCCCCTCGTTCCCCGGGGCACCCCGGATCGTTCCGGTCGTGTCCAAGCACGAATTCGGCGGCACCGGTTTCACCGCCGCCCACCTGGGCAACTCGCCCCTCCACGGCTACCGGGTTCTGTCGTCGTTGCCGGTCGAAGTGGGAGGCCTCCTGCGTGCCGGCGAAGCTTTCGTCTACGCCTACTACGACGGCGTCGACAAGGTGGCCCACGGCACCGGGCTCGGCGACCACTACGACGCCGAGCTGCGGGCTGTCGACCGCCTGGTGGGCGACGTGGTCGACGTACTGCCGCCCGGTGCCGTCCTGGTGGTGACCGCCGATCACGGTCAGATCGACGTCGGGCCCCGGGTCGAGCTGCTCGGGCGCCACATCATGGAAGCGGTGGCCTTCATCTCCGGAGAGGGTCGCTTCCGCTGGCTGCACGCCCGACCGGGAGCCGCCTCCGACCTGGCCGCCATGGCCTCGGAGTGCTACGGGGCCACGACGTGGGTCAGGGAGCGGGACCAGCTCATCGACGAGGGCGTGTTCGGAGGAGCGGTGGGTGATGACCATCTGCACCGCCTCGGCGACGTGGCCCTGATCCCCCACGCGCCCCTCGCCTTCATCGACCCGGCCGACACCGGCGAGAACCGCCTGGCCAGTCGGCACGGCTCCCTGACCGGCGCCGAGATGCTGGTCCCGCTGGTCGCCCTGTCCGGAAGGGGCAAAATCTGACCATGGCCAGCCCGTCCGATTCGTCCCCGAGCACCGATTCGTCCACGAGCACCGCTGCGTCCCCGGGCACTGCTGCGTCCCCTGGCACCGCTCCCCCGGGCACCGAGGCACTGCAGCCGGAGATCGTCGACCGGAGCAGTACCGCAGGTTCGGTGGCGCCGACGGCCGGGGTCGGAGGGCCCGACCCGGGCGCCGAAGCGGCGGTCACCCCCGCCGAGGAACGGACCGAGTCCATCGAGCAACCGGCCAAGCTCCTCCGCATCGGCTCGATGGTGAAGCAACTTCTGGAGGAGGTGCGATCGGCACCTCTGGACGAGGCCAGTCGGGGCCGGTTGCGCGAGATCTACGAGCAATCCATCCGCGAGTTGGCCGAGGGGCTCTCGCCCGATCTGGTGGCCGAGTTGGCCAGGGTGTCGATCCCCTTCGACTCGCCCACGCCGTCCGAGTCGGAGCTGCGAGTGGCCCACGCCCAGCTGGTGGGTTGGCTCGAAGGACTGTTCCATGGCATCCAGGCCACGCTGGTGGCCCAGCAGGTGGCGGCCCGGGCCCAGCTCGACGAGATGCGCCAGCGCTCCCTCCCGCAAGGACCCGACGCCTCCGCCGGGCGCCCCGGCACCTATCTCTGACCCCGATGACCGGGCCGTCGCCCAACCCGACGACGCCTCCTACCGATCGGGGCCACCCCAACCCGCCGCCCGCGGCCCGAGCCGCGCTATGGTCGGAATGACACCGCTGTAACTCGTCCACACCCTGTGGAGAAAGGCTTTTCACGGGGGCTTCGGCCGCTCCCAGGAAGGATCCGGCGCTTTGGGCACTCGTTCATTCGCACACCTTCATACCCACACCGAATTCTCGATGCTGGACGGGGCTGCCCGGGTCGACGATCTGGTCAAGGCGGCCGTGGCCGACGGCCAGCCTGCGCTGGGCATCACCGATCACGGGAACATGTACGGGGTTCTCGACTTCTATGCCGCTTGTCGCAAGGCCGGCGTCAACCCGGTCATCGGCACCGAGGCCTACATGGCCGCCGAATCGCGGCACGAGCGACCGGTACGCAAGGGCAAGGTCGACGACACCGGTGGCGACGTGGCCGGGGGCGAGAAGCTCTACTACCACCTCACCCTCCTGGCCGAGTCCACCCAGGGTTACCGGAACCTGCTCAAGCTGTCGTCGGCCGCCTACCTGGAGGGCTACTACTACAAACCCCGTCTCGACTGGGAACTGCTGGCCCGGCACAGCACCGGGCTGATCGCCACCACCGGCTGCCTCGGTGGGGTGGTGCTCCAAGCCCTGCTGGCCGACGACCGGATCAAAGCGGAGGCACTGGCCGCCCGGCTCCAGGACATCTTCGGCAAAGACAACCTCTTCGTCGAGCTCCAGGACCACGGTCTGCCCGAGCAGCACAAGACCAATCCGGCCCTGGTCGAGATCGCCCGGCGGATCGGAGCGCCTCTGCTGGCCACCAACGACAGCCACTACACCCACCGGGAGGACCACGTCGCCCATGACGCCCTCCTGTGCGTGCAGACCGGCGCTCTCATCGCCGACCCCAAACGGTTCAAGTTCGAGGGCGAGGAGCACTATCTCAAGTCGGCGGCCGAAATGCGCCACCTCTTCGCCGAGCTCCCCGAGGCCTGCGACAACACCCTGGTCATCGCCGAGCGTGCATCGGTCGAGATCGACTTCGGCGGGGCCAACCTGCCCCGCTTCCCGGTGCCCGAGGAGTTCAAGGGCGAGACCTACGAGGATCGTGCCGCCGCCTATCTGCGGGATCTGAGCGTCCAAGGGGCCAAGGAGCGCTACGGGTCACCGGTGCCCGCCGAGGTCATGGCTCGCCTCGACTACGAGCTCGGTGTCATCGGTGACATGGGCTTCGCCGCCTACTTCCTGGTGGTGTGGGATCTCATCCGCTTCGCCCGGTCCCGCGGCATACGGGTGGGTCCGGGTCGAGGATCGGCCGCCGGGTGCTGTGTGGCCTACTGCCTCCGCATCGTCGACCTCGATCCCATCCGCTACGACCTCCTGTTCGAACGGTTCCTCAACCCCGGACGGGCCCAGATGCCCGACATCGACATGGACTTCGACGAGCGCTACCGCGGCGATGTCATCAAGTACGCGGCCGACCGTTACGGTTCGGATCACGTAGCCCAAATCGTCACCTTCTCCACCATCAAGGCCCGGGCCGCGGTGCGCGACGCGGCCCGGGTGCTCGGCTTTCCCTACGGCGTCGGCGACAAGATCGCCAAGGCCATGCCCCCCTTGCTCATGGGCCGGGACACCCCCCTGGCCGCCTGTCTGGACCGCACCGAAGGCCACGAGGACGGGTTCGCCGCCGCCGGCGAGCTACGCACCATGTACGACGCCGATCCGGATGCCAAACAGGTCATCGACGTGGCCAAGGGCCTCGAGGGATTGCGCCGGCAGGACGGTATCCATGCCGCCGCCGTGGTCATCACCGACGAGCCCCTGACCGAGTACGTCCCCATCCAGCGGAAGCCCGACGGGAACGACCCGGACAACGCCCCCATCGTCACCCAGTACGAGATGCACGGTGTCGAGGATCTCGGGCTCCTCAAGATGGACTTCCTCGGGCTCCGTAACTTGTCGGTCATCGAGAGGAGCCTCGATCTCATCCAGGCCTCGACCGGGGAGAGGCCCGACATCGACGCCATCCCTCTCGACGACCCGGACACGTTCGCCATGTTGTGCCGCGGCGACTCGTCGGGGGTATTCCAGCTCGAAGGCGGTCCCATGCGCTCGCTCATGCGCTCGCTGGCCCCCACCACCTTCGACGATGTGGCCGCACTGGTGGCTCTGTACCGGCCGGGCCCGATGGCGGCCAACATGCACCGCGACTACGCCGACCGCAAGAACGGCCGGCAGCCGGTCACCTACCTCCATCCCGACCTGGAGGAGGTGCTGGCCGACACCTACGGCCTCATGATCTACCAGGAGTCGGTCATGCGGGTAGCCCAGAGGATCGCCGGCTACGACCTGTCCGAGGCCGACAATCTGCGCAAGGCGTGCGGGAAGAAGATCCGCGCCCTCATCCAGGCCGAACGCGAGAAGTTCGTAGCCGGCTGTGTGACCACCGGTTACGAGGAGTCCCTGGGCACCGACCTGTTCGACATCATCGAACCGTTCGCCGACTACGCCTTCAACAAGTCCCACGCCTACGGCTACGGGTTCATCGCCTACCAGACGGCCTGGCTGAAGGCCCACTATCCCGTCGAGTACCTGGCCAGCCTGCTCACGTCAGTCAAGGACAACAAGGACAAGACGGCGGTGTACCTGGCCGAGTGCCGATCCCTCGGCATCGAGGTGCTGGTGCCCGACGTCAACCGCTCGCTGGCCGAGTTCGCCTCGGGGGGAGCCGACCGCCCCGATGGATCGACCGACGGCGCCACTACTCCGGGAGCCATCACCTTCGGACTGGCCGCCGTGCGCAACGTGGGCGAGGGATTGGTGGCCCACATCGTGGCCGAACGTCAACACGGTGGCCCCTTCGCCGATTTCTACGACTTCTGCCAGCGGGTCGACCCCCAGGTGCTCAACAAACGGACCATCGAGTCGTTGATCAAAGCCGGTGGGTTCGACTCCCTCGGTCATCCCCGTCAGGGCCTGTGCCTCACCTTCGAGGAGATCGTCGACCGGACACTCGAGCGTCGGAGGGAGCACGACGCCGGCGTCCTCTCGCTCTTCGCATCGCTCGAACAGGTTGACGCAAACGGCACGGTCGGCTTCGCCGACACCAGGGTCGAGATCCCCGACAGCGAATTCACCAAGGAGCAGCGACTGGCCTTCGAGAAGGAGATGCTCGGCCTCTACATCAGCGACCACCCGCTGATGGGTCTCGAGGGCTCGCTCTCCCGCCTGACCGACTGCACCCTGGCCGAGCTGCGGGACGGCGACCCGGTGGCCGACATGGCCCGGGGCGGGGCGGCCGGCTACGGCGGCGAGGGGCAGATCCGCACGGTGGGCGGGGTGGTCACCGACCTGTCCCGGCGCTACACCAAGAAGGGCGAGCTCATGGCCACCTTCGTCCTGGAGGACCTCAATGCCTCGATCGAGGTGTTCGTGTTCCCCAAGTCCATGGCCGAGCACGGTGCCCTGCTCGATGACGACGCCATCGTGGTCCTCAAGGGTCGGGTGGACCTGCGGGACGATCGGCTCAAATTGGTCTGCATGGAGGTCAGCCGGCCTGAGCTGGCCGCCGACGGCCGGACCGACCTGCGCATCGCCCTCCCGGTCAACACCCTCACCGATCGCACCGTGGAGGGCCTCAAACGCCTCTTCAGCGAGCATCCGGGAGATTCGCCGGTCTTCCTCCACGTCGGCGAGAAGGTGCTGCGCCTACCACCCGAGTTCAACGTCGACAGCCGCCGTGGCCTGGTAGGCGAGCTCCGGGTGCTGCTCGGGCCCAACGCCATCCGGAGCTAGCCACCAAGGGTCCACAACCGCCGGTCAAGGGGCCCGACCGGCATGCGGATACGACAGGGGGCTTCAAATCTCGTAAAATCGTGGGACGGCTCCTGCGTGGAGGCCCCCAAGCTCCGTCCCGCCCACCCGGCTGGGCCGGGACGACGGGGGAATCTGGTGCAGACCGGGGCCGGCGGTAGAAGCCGCAGGAAGACCGAGGAGTACGGAACGCCACATGTCGATAAAGGTGGACACCAAGGACTGCACATCGATCAGCGACGCCGAGTTGGCCGAGATGGCCGACCTCTGCGCCGAGAGAGAACCGCGCTTCGATATCGGTTTCCTCTCCAAACAGCGAGAGGAGTGGGTCCTGGTCACCCGGGTGCGCGAAGGAGCCAAATTGCGGGGCTACTCCTTCTCCACCCTCGAGCGCATCGGTGGGACTCCTTCCCTGCTCATCGGCCTGGCCACTGTCGACCGCACCTCGCGGGCCGACTCGGTCCTGCGAGCCATGATGGGGGACAAGTACCGACGGGCCCTGTTGGCCTTTCCCGACGAGGACGTGCTGGTGGGCACCCGCCTGCTCGGCTGCGAGGGCTTCCGGGCCTTTGCCGGACTGACCGACGTGGTCCCCGGGGCCGACCACAAGGCCACCGGCGAGGAGCGGGCCTGGGGTCGCCGGCTGGCCAAGCGATTCGGTGCCGACGGTCGGATCGATGACCGGAGCTTCGTGGTGGCTGGCGACGGATGCGAGGCCGGTGGCTTCGACTTCGTCTCTCCCAAGGGCCCGGTGGGCGAGGACATCGGGGTCTTCTTCGAAGGTGTGGACGTGGGCGGCGGGGCCCGCCTGGTGGCCTTCGGGTGGGCCATGGCCGAGGATCTGGCGGCGGGAAGACTGGGCGGACGCTGAGTCGCCGGAGGCCGGGCCGGACCGGCCACGCCCGTCGCCGGCCTTCAGGCAATAGCATGGGTACGTGAAGGTCTCGACCCGGGGTGACTATGCCAGCCGGGCACTCCTCTCTCTGGCACTGCACACGGACGGGGAGGGGCCCATCGCCGTGCGGGACATCGCCGAGCGGACCGGGCTCCCCCAGCCTTATCTCGAACAGATCCTCTTGGCCCTCAAAGGGGCCGGACTGGTGCGGTCCAAGCGGGGCGTGGGCGGAGGTTACGTCCTGGCCCGTCCGCCCGAGGAGATCACCCTGTCCCAAATCGTGTCGGCCGTCGACGGACCCATCGTGGCCGGCGACTTCGGACTTCCCCACGAGAACGGGGCGTGCGACCACGAGGGGCAGTGCGTGCTGCTAACCGTCTGGGCCGACCTCGGGGAGCGGATGCGCACCCACCTCGACTCGTACACCCTGGAGGACATGGTGGCCCGGGCCCAGGGCCGGGTGCCGACCCTTCGCCAGAGCGCCGTCTGACCGCGCCCCGGGTGGCTGTCTCTTTGCCGGCAGCCGCCTCCCCCGGCCCAGCCATCAGCGCCACTTCCCTCAGCCGCAGTTCCACACAGCGATGACCGGGCGTTCGCGCTCCCAACCCAGTTCACTGAACGAAGCCGGGCTCAAGGTGAGCGACCCCCCGCCTGTGGCCGGCAGGCCGATCCAGCGGGCGGCCATCACCCGCAGCACGTGACCGTGGGCGAAGCACACCACGTCGCCGGGCGCATTCCGCACCCGGGCGATGATCCGGTCGGCCCTGCGGCCGACATCCTCGGCCGACTCTCCTCCCGGGACACCGTCGACAAAGAGGTCCCATCCCGGATGCTCGCTCCTGATCTCGGATGTGGTGAGGCCCTCGAAGGCCCCGTAGTCCCATTCGGCCAGGTCCGGATCGACCTCGGCCACCTCAGCCCAGCCGGCCAGGGCGGACGTCTGGCGGGCTCGGAGCAGGGGGCTGGTGAGGACGGCGGCCCAGGGGCGCTCCTTCAGCACCGGGGCCAGCCGTTCGGCCTGGGCCACACCCTCGGGCAGGAGGGGAAGATCGGTGCGCCCGGTATGGCGGCCGCTCCGGCTCCATGCCGTCTCGCCGTGTCGGACGAGGAAGCACCGGTTAAGGGCGGTCATCCCGACAGCCGACCACTCCGAACAGGGAAAAGGCAAGCCCGGTGTGCTGACGCGGCTCCCGGGGTAGATCCCCTGGAATCACATCCATGGAATGTCTCGGACCATACCGGCGTTAAAGATGCTGTCGACCCTGTGACGATGATTGAGGAGAGGGATGACGACTGGCACCATGAGTAGGGAGAAGAGCCGGGCAGGGGCGGGAGGGCCGGCCCAGCCGGCTACGGCACGGACGACCAAGGGCAAGGAGAGTGCCGCCCCGGGGCGGCCCGCTCGCCCGGCCGGCGCGCCCCGGAACAGGAGCGCCGACGCCGACAGCCTGGGTCTGTTCCTGCGTGACCTCGACCACCACCCGCTCCCCGACCACGAGGCTCAGACCGAGCTGGCCAAGCGGGTGGCGGCCGGTGACGACGCCGCCCGCAAAGAGATGGTGGCGGCCAACCTCCGTCTGGTCGTCCACTGGGCCCGGCGTTATCAGGACCGGGGCGTGGATCTGCCCGACCTCATCCAGGAAGGCACTTTCGGGCTCATGCGAGCCGTCGACAAGTTCGACTGGGAGCGCGGTTTCCGGTTCTCCACTTATGCCACCTGGTGGATCCGCCAGGCCCTGCAACGGGCCGTCCAACAGAACGGTCGCACCATCCGGCTGCCCATGGAGGTGGCTGAGCGCAACCAGCAGGTCGACGCGGCCCAGTGGGAGCTGACCCATCAGTTCCAACGGCCGCCCACCGACGAGGAGATGGACAACGCCACCAACACCACCGCCTCGGTGCGGGCCGATCTGGCCCAGGTGGCCCGGGTGGTGGCCAGCCTCGACCAACCGGCTGCCACCGACTCGACCGCCACCCTGGGCGATCTGGTCTCGACCGACCTCAACGATTTCGAGGACGAGGTGGCTGTCGAGCTCACCCTCGATCTGGTCCGTCAGGCCGTCGACCGCCTGAGCGATCTCCAGCGCCAGGTCATCCGGCACCGGTTCGGATTCGACGGCAGCGACCCGGCGTCGCTGCAGACCACCGCCGAGCGGCTCGGTATCGGCGTGCGAAAGGTGCGCCAGGCCGAGGCGGAAGCTCTCGAGGCCCTGGCCGACAGCCAGGTCCTCGAAGCGGCCCACGAGGCGGCCTGACCCCGACCTGATCGGATCGGCCGCCCGGTGGTCCGGGTGGCCACCCTCACCCGGTCAGACGGTCGAGTTGGTCAGCCGGTCGAGCTCGGCTTGCAGGTCGTCGGGCAACCTGGCCTCCCAGGCCACCGCCTGGTCGGTGCGCGGATGGTCGAAGGCCAGGACGCCGGCGTGGAGGAAGGGGCGGGAGATGGTCGCACCGGAGAGGACCCGACCCCGTCCGTAGGCGACGTCGCCCACCACCGGGTGTCCGATGGCGGCCAGATGGACACGGATCTGGTGGGTGCGCCCCGTCTCCAGGAAGACCGAGAGGCGGGTGGCCGGGGCCGGCTGATCGAACCGTTGCTCGACCCGGTAGTGGGTGCGGGCCTCTTTCCCCCGTCGCGACACGGCCATCCGGGTGGGTGAGCTGGCCGACCGGCCGATGGGAGCGTCGACCACCCCGGAATCGCCCTCGACGCTCCCCATGACCAGGGCCTCGTAGCGCCGGGTGACCTGTCGGGCCCCCAGACGTTCGACCAGTGTCCGGTAGGCCTCCGGTGTCCGGGCCACCACCATCAGGCCGGAAGTGCCCCGGTCGAGTCGGTGCACGATCCCGGGTCGCTCGGGATCGATGTCGGCCTCCGCGGCCAGGGCGGCCAGGTCCGGGTAGCGGGCCAGCAGTCCGTGCACCAGTGTCCCCGTGCGGTGACCGGCACCGGGGTGGACCACCAGACCGGCCGGTTTGTCGACCACGATGAGATCGGGGTCGTCGTGCACGACAGTAAAGGTGACGGTGGGATCGGCTTCGGGCACGGTGACGGCGGCCGCCGCGTCTGGCTCCACCGTCAGCTCCTGACCGCTGCGCAGAACCGTGCGGCGGCTGGTGACGGGGGTGCCGTCGATGCGCACGCGGCCACCGTCGATGAGGGCGTTGACAGCAGACCGGGACAGGTCGGCCACCAGGGCCACCGCCTTGTCCACCCGGACGCCCTCCAGGGCGGCCGGCACGACCACGGTCACCGCACTCATCGCCACGACGTCCGGGCCAGCGAGACGACCAAGAGTGCGCACCCGACAACGATGCAGGCATCGGCCACGTTGAAGGTGGGCCAGAAATGGAGGGCGATGAAGTCGACCACGGCGCCGTGGTCCCCCCGGAACAGCCGATCGCTCAGATTGCCCAGCGCCCCTCCGATGATGAGGCCGAACACCGCGGCCCGCCCGGCGCTCGGAGCCCGCCATGCCATCACGCCGAGCACCACGATAAGGATCACTGCCACCGGAGCCAGGATGGCCGCCCTGCCCTGGAACAAGCTGAAGGAAGCACCGGTATTGCGTGACAAGACGAAATCGAGTGTTCCGATGACATGAATCGGGCCCGACGTCAGCCGGTTCAGCGCCCACCACTTGGTCAGCTGGTCGACCAGCACCACACTGGCCGCCACACAGACCGCCACCGCCAGAGAGCGCACGCCGGAGCGAGCCCCCCCGGGCTCCCTGGTTCGGACCGGCGGGTCGGTCAGCGCCGTGACAGTCCTCCGCTCTTGCAGGCCACACACAGCCTGGCAAAGGGCAGAGCCCGGAGACGGGCCTTGGGGATGGGCTGATGGCAGCGCTCGCATCCCCCGTAGCTCTTGCGCTCGATCTTGCGCAGAGCGTCATCGATCTCCTCGACGGCCGCCGAGGCCTGGGCCGACAAGGCCAGATTTCGCTCGCGGTCGACGGTGACCGTCCCTCCCTCCCCCGACTCCTCGTCGAACTGGACGTCGCCCGGCTCGCGCTCCAGGGCCAGCGAATCTGCTTCGGCCCGGAGATCGACCGCCTGGCCGGAGTAGACCGACCGCTCTTCGAGAAGGAGGGCCCGCTGCTCCTCGAGGAACTTGGGCTCTTTGGCGTACGGGCCCACCGACGGTTTCTTCGGTGGCGGCTTGGGGGTGGCCGCCTTCTTGGCCGTCGGCGTGGTCGTGGTGGTGGCGGCCGCCGCCTGCTTTTTGGCCGGGGCCGGTGGCTTCTTGGCCGGGGCCACCTTGGTGGCCGGCGACGCCTTGGTGTTGGGCGCGCTCTTGGTGCCACCCGCTGTCGATTTCTTGGCCGGCGCCTTCTTGGCTACAGCCGGCTTGGTCCCTCCGGCCCCGGCGGCCGATCTCTTCTTGGCCGTCGACTTGACCGAGGAAGAGGCTTTGGACGCCGATGGAGCCGTCGCCTTCTTGTGTGCCGGCGCAGCCTTCTTCGCTGAAGAGGGAGCTGCCTTCTTTGCTGCGGTCACATCGACCTCCTTGGCGGTGCGTCCCCTCGCGTGATGGCGACCATCGGCTCGGGTGACCACACCAATCCCCGACACCTGGTGGGCGGGTGACCCTACCGTGCTGGTCAGGATGCGGCAATCCGGGGGAACTTGACCCAGGGACCATAGCGGTGGTCCGCCCTCCACCAATCACACCGACGCGTAGCGGCCGTCATGGCCCCCCGGTCGATGGACCGGGAATCCAACCCGGACCTCTAGAGAGGGAGCGGCGAGTTGGTGTTGGCCGGTCGGGTGGTGACCCCGGCCGGCTTCATCTGGGTGACCTCCCCACTGGGTCCTGTACCACTGACCTGGGGGGCAGTCCCTCCCTCGGGCGATGCCGGGCGGTTGCTCGAAGCAGCTCCGGCCGGAGCCGGAGCCGGGGCCGGGGCCGCACCGGCCGTAGCCCCGTCGACCGCCGGCGCCGTCTCCGAGGGGGCCTCGCTGGGCGGTCGCGCCGGCTGCACGTTCTCATCGACCCATCGCAAGATGTCGCCGAGGGCCGACCGCAACCGGTTGCGCTCGCCCTCCAGATGACGGGACATGGCGTCGACCTCGTTGGTCAGCTTCGACCGTGATGTCTCGAGCCGTGAGATTTCGTCACGCAGCCTCTGCTCCGACTCGGCGGCGATCTGTGACGCCTGCGACCGGGCATCCTCGGTCATCATGCGCGCCTTGGCCTCGGCCTCGGAGACCGTCTGGGCCGCCTGGGCCTCGGCATCGGCCTTGGTCTCGTCTACGAACTTCTGCGCCAGCACGAGGGTCCTCTGCAGGGTGTCGTCCGGCGCCGCCGGCTCGACCGGTTGGGGCTCGGGTTGCTGGTCGAGGGCCAGCTCCAGCTGCGAGATTCGTTCGGCCGCCTGGCGCAACCGCTCGCCGCTCTGGCGGAGCTGCTCCTGGAGCCCCTCGGCCTCGACGGCCGCCTTTTCGAGGTACTCGTCGACATCGTCCCGGTGGTAGCCCTTGAGGGTCTCGCGGAACTCCACCGTTCGCAGTGAATCGAGTGCAGACTGAGAAGCATCCATGCCGACCATGCTAGCGGCGGTGCTGGCCGGGTCCAGGGATTGCGGGGATCAGGATGAGAAGAGCGGAATGAGGACCACCGACACCACCAGAAACACGATGAGCACCGACAGATCGAGTCCGACACCCCCCACCCGGACCGGCGGAATCAGCCGTCGGATGGGCCGCAGAATCGGCTCGCAGATCCGGGCCAGGACGTCTTGGATCTTGCGCACCGGCGAGTCGTAGGCGGTGCGGCCCATGGCCACCACCCAGCTCAGAATGGAGTAGGCGAACAGGACCAACAGGAACAGGTACAGGATGAGGACGATGAAGCCGAACATGGCTCAGCGCCCCGAGCGGTGGGAGGGGAACACGGCTTGAGCCCTTTTCAGGGGTTCACCAGCCCTCGGTCGGCCAGACGCTGGCGCTCCTCATCGGAGACCTTGACGTTCGAAGGAGTGAGGAGGAACACCTCGTCGGCCACCCGCTCCATGCCTCCCGACAGTGCGTAGGTGACACCGCTGCAGAAATCGATCATCCGCCGTTGGAGATCGCGCTCGGCACTCTGCATGTTGACGATCACCGGTTGGTTGTTCATGAGTCGATTGGCGATCTCCTGGGCGTCGGCGAACCGGGCGGGGGCCACGATGTGGACGCGGGCGCTGGAGGTCTCTTGCGAAATGGGCCGAACCGAGGAGGTCGACACCGCGCTGCGCGATCCGACGGCGGTCGGGGCCGAAGCCGAGGAGCCGGACGCCTCAGCCGCCGACAGGGTACGGATCCGGGGACTGGGCATCGACGTCGTCGGCTCTTCGATGTCGTCGACCATGCCTGCCGACCGCTGGCCGACCCGACCGGCAGCCACAGGTGAGCGGGTCTCGTAGTCGTCGTAGTCGTCGTAGTCGTCATCGACCAGGCCCAAATAGGCCATGGTCTTCTTCATGAATGAAGCAGGCATGATGTCCTCCTGGGCACAGCGTAGTGCGTGGTTACAGGGATCGGTGGATCGCCGGACGCTCGTCGGGGGGGAGTGTCCGGCCCCGATCGAGGCAGGTCCTGCCGGGCGCCGACCAGCCCCCGGGCCGTGGGTGGGCGACGGTCATCGATGGGCCGGCGGCCGCGCCCCGAACAGAGCCCGGCCCAGCCGCACCATGGTCGATCCCTCGGCCACGGCCACCTCCAGGTCGTCACTCATACCCATGGATCGCTCGGGCAGATCCAGCCGATCGGCCAGCCGTGACACGAGGGCGAAGCCCGACCGTGCCCCAGCCGGCGGACCGGGAGGACCTACGGCCATCAGGCCGCGCACTTCCAAATCCTCGTCACCCAGAGCCCGTACCAGATCGGGCACGTCCTGCGGAGCGACGCCGCCCCGTCCCGGGAGGCCGGCCACGTCGACCTGCACCAGCACCGTGGCACCGGGGCGACGGCGGGCGATGGCCCGGCCTTCCTCGACCCGGCTCACGGCTTGCCACCAGCTGACCAGCGGAGCCAACCGGGCCACCTTGTTGCGCTGCACCGAACCGAGGAAGTGCCAGACCGGGGCAACCTCCCCCTCGACGGTGCCCGCCTTGTCGACCAGCTCGTCGGCATAGTTCTCGCCTATGTCGGTGAAACCGGCGGCCACGGCGGCGGCCACCGCCTCCGGTCCGAATCCCTTGGTGACGGCCACCACCCGGACCGAGGAGGGATCGGCGGCGGCGCCCTCCACCCGGCGCTCGACGGTCTCCACCCGCTGGGCGAAACCGGCCCGGTCGAACCGTCCGCCCTCGGCCATCACCGGGCTCATGGTGGGTCGGTCGACCACACCGCCAGGGCCTGGCGGGCGGCGTCACGGCGGCCGCGGTAGGAGAAGTGGCCGTCGTCACAGGCCGTACAGGCCGACCGCCCCCCGCTCTGGCCGGCACCACAGGCGGCCAGAGCGGCCGCCACGGTGGCCGGGATGTCGAGGGCGGGTCGGCCGGCCCGCGTCCGGCCCTGCACGCCAGGCCCGTAGGCAGCCACCACCGGGGCCAGGTCGGCCTCCGAGAACTCGTAGCACTCGGAATGGATACAGGGGCCGAGAGCGCCGACCACGTCGACGGCACCCATGGCCCGCATGGTGGCCACGGTGGCTTCGACCACCCCCGCCATCAGCCCCCGCCAACCGGCATGGACGGCCCCGAAAACGCCTTCAGCACTGCCGAGGGCCAGCGAGGCACAGTCGGCGGTGAGGATGGCCAGGGCGCTGCCCCCCGCATCCGACACCAGTCCGTCGCCGGAGCCGGCGTGCACCGCCTCCACCGCGGCCGGCCGGTCGGCCGATCGGACGGGCCCACCGACCACGACCACCTCGGTCCCGTGGACCTGGGTCAACCAGTGGACCCGGCCCACAGGGCCGCGGCCGGCAGTGTCTTCCGTGCCGGGGTCGGCACTGACGTCGGTGCCGGCATCGGCGCCGGCAACACGACCCACCCACCGGGCCAGGCCCCGGCCGGCGTCCTCGGCCGGGCGCAGGTCACCATGGGTGGCATCGCTCCAGGCGGCCCACACCGGCCCGACGACGCAAATCGGGTCGACGGGGGCCTCAGCGCAGAAACGAGGGTACGTCGAAGTCGTCGTCGCCCAGGTCGAGTTCTTCGTCGGTCGGGGTGGCGAAGATATCCTCGTGGGCGTTCTCGGTGCCGAGCACGCGGCTGCGGGTGTCCTCTCGACCGGCCGACTCGGTATGGCCGCCGCCCCGGGACTGGGCTTCCCACCGTTCGAAGCCGGCGGCGATGACCGTGACCCGTACCTCTTCGCCCATGGCTTCGTCGATCACGCTGCCGAAGATGATGTTGGCGTCGGGATGGGCTACACCGTGGATGATCTCGGCCGCCTCATTGACCTCGAACAAGCCCAGGTCGGGACCGCCGGCGATGTTGAGGAGGATGCCCCGGGCCCCTTCGATGGAGGCCTCCAGAAGCGGGCTGGTGATGGCGGCGCGGGCGGCGTTGACAGACCGTCCCTCGCCGGTGGCAGAGCCGATCCCCATGATGGCCGTGCCGGCGTTGCTCATGATCATCTTGACGTCGGCGAAGTCGGTGTTGATGAGACCGGGCACGGTGATCAGGCTGGTGATCCCCTGTACGCCCTGCATGAGGACCTCGTCGGCCATCTTGAAGGCGTTGACCATCGACGTCTTCTCGTTGGACACGGTCAACAGCCTGTCGTTGGGGATGATGATCAGGGTGTCGACCTTCTCCTTCAGGTTCTGGATCCCCTGTTCGGCCTGGACCGAACGGCGCCGGCCCTCGAAGGTGAACGGCCGGGTGACCACGCCGATGGTCAGAGCCCCGAGGCTCTTGGCGATCTCCGCCACCACCGGGGCAGCACCGGTCCCCGTCCCGCCGCCCTTGCCGGCGGTGATGAAGACCATGTCGGCGCCTTTCAGCGCCTCTTCGATCTCCGCCCGGTGCTCCTCGGCGGCCAGGCGCCCCACCTCGGGATCGCTCCCGGCCCCCAGGCCACGGGTGAGCTGGCGGCCGATGTCGAGTTTGAGATCGGCGTCGCTCATGAGGAGGGCCTGGGCGTCCGTGTTGGTGGCGATGAACTCGACACCGCGCAGTCCGGCTTCGATCATGCGGTTGACGGCATTCACACCACCCCCGCCCACACCCACCACTTTGATCACGGCGAAGTAGTTGTTCTGTGCCGGAACGGTCATGTAATCCCTTACCCTCGACCAAAGGTTGAAACCGTTCCAACCGGCGAGTTGAGGACCACGATACGGTCAGCGGAGTACCTGGTCAAGCACAGTCGACACCGGGAGGACACCATCCGGGAGCCTTCCTCGGGCTCCTCAGCCGGTGACGGTCGGCGAGGCGGGCACGGTCACGTCGATGGCCGTCGCCCCGTGCAGGGAGGCGTGGGCGAGGATGGCCGCCACGTCCTCGTACTTGGCCGGCAGGTCGGTGTCGACCCCCAGCAGCACGGTCAGGCCCGAGTTGAGGGCCAGATCGATCGAGCCGTCCGACGCCTCGGTGACAGTGGTGACCTGGGAGGCGAAGGCCGGCGGCAAGGTACGGCACACAGCGAGGCCGGCGGAGCCGGCCGGTGGCACGGTCCCCCCCACTGGAGCCGGTGACGTCGTCCCCCTGGCCGCCGGCACGACCAGCATCACCAGTCCGGCCGGCCGGGCGGGAACCACCTCGAGGGTGCGTCCCTGGGTGTCCAGCACCGACCACGAGTGCCCCGGCCCGGCCATGGTGATGGCCGGCACTCTCTCGGTCACGCTGATGACCACACCGTCGGGCCAGTGCCGCTGCACCTCGGCCGTGGCGATGAAGGGCAGGGATTCGACCCGCGCGGCGGTGGCACCGGGGTCGACGCTGATCAGGGCGGGGTGGTGCCCGATACCGGCCGCCCCGACGATGGCCGCCTCGCTGGTGTGGGGATGGGCGCCGGACACGGTCACCACCCGGACACTGAACCAGGGCGAGTGGAGGATGGCCACCCCGGCCGCCACCAGGACCACGGCCACCGCCACCCCGACGAACCAGCGCAACCGCCGGCGCCCCTGGTGCCGGCGGACCTCGACCCGACGCTGGCGGATGCGGGGATCGATGGACGGCCTGGTCTTGGGGGCGGTCCCGGTGGACGTGCTCACGGCGCTCCCCCCTCGCCATCGGTGAACCCCACCATGCGCACTTCGGTCTGCAGGTGCACCCCGCTCCGGGCGGCCACCGTCTCTCGCACATGGGCAATCAGACGATGAACGTCGTCGGCCGAACCGTCGGCGTCGGCCTGAATGAAGTTGGCGTGCTTGGGCGATACCTGGGCGGTGCCCATCCTGAGGCCCTTCAGTCCACAGCGGTCGATCAGACGGCCGGCCGAGTCGTCGGGCGGATTGGTGAATACCGACCCGGCGTTGCTGCCCCCCGGCTGATTGGCCCGTCGCCAACGCACGATCTCGTCGATGGCCGCCTTGCCCCGCCCCGGATCACCGGGGACGAGTTCGTGTACAGCGGCCACCACCACGTCGGTGGCCGCCACCTTGGCCTGCCGGTAACCGAACCCGAGCCGGTCGGCGGGCCAGTCGGCCGCCTGACCCGAAGTCAGGTCGACGGCTCGGTAGGACACCAGGGTGGCCGCCGTGTCGGCTCCGTGTCCCCCGGCGTTCATGGCCACCGAACCCCCCACCGAGCCCGGCACACCGACCGCCCATTCGAGACCGGTGAGCCCGGCCGCCACCGTGCGGCGGGCCAGAACGGGGAGGCTGACCGCAGCCCCCGCCCGCACCGTACGCCCGGCCATCGACAGGTCCTCGAATCCGCTCCCCAGCATGACCACCAACCCGGCGAAGCCGCCGTCGGCCACCAGCAGATTGGAGCCCCGGCCCACCACCAGCACGGGGACCCGCAGGCCGGACAGGGCGGCAGCCACCGCTACCAGCTCGGCTTCGTCGTCCGGCTCGACGAAGAGGGCGGCGGTGCCCCCGACCCGGTACGTGGTCAGAGCGCCCAGCGGATGGTTGCGACGGGCCCGCCCGTCCAGGGCCAGGTTGAGGGCGGCCAAGTCGTCGGTGCGAGTGCTCATCGTTCGCTCACCAGCTCGGGTCGGCCATGAGCTCGTCGGGAAGGGCGGTGAGGTCGCCGGCCCCCAGGGTCAGACAGAGGTCTCCCTCCTCGAGGATGGCCGTCACCGCCTGGCGGAGCTGGCTTCGGCTGGGGGCGTAGTGGACGAGGACCTGCGGAGACGAGCGTCGGATGGCGTCGACCACCAACTCGCCGGTCACGCCGGGCACCGGTGGCTCGCCGGCGCCGTAGACATCGGTGACCACCACCAGGTCGGTGTCACCGAATGCCTGACCGAACTGGGCAGCCAACTCGGCGGTCCGGCTGTAGCGGTGGGGCTGGAACACGGTCACCACCCGTCGCCAGTCCCCGTGGCGGGCGGCGCCCAGGACGGCCACCACCTCGCCGGGCAGGTGGGCGTAGTCGTCGACGAAGGTGACCCCGTGGGCCGTGCCCCGGAACTCGAAGCGACGGGCCACCCCGGCAAACCGGGCCAGGGCCCGGGCCGCCACGTCGAAGGAGCCCCCGGCGGCCAGGGAGGCCACCGTGGCCAGCGCCGCGTTCCTGGCATTGTGGGCGCCGGGTACGGGAACGGCCAGTCGGCCCAGCTCGGTCCCCCCCGGTCCCACCAGAGCGAAGGAGACCGCGCTGCGGGCCAGGGTCAGGTCGACCACACGGTAGGTGCATTCCGGGGCGGTCCCGACGGTGTCGGCGCCGGCGGCCCGACCGATGGAGGCGGCCACCGGGTCGTCCCCACCCACCACCCGGTGCTGGTGGGCCTGGGCCACGAAGTCCTCGAAGGCACGGCGGAGGGCGGCGAAGGATCCGTAGTGATCGAGATGGTCGGCTTCGACGTTGGTGACCACGGCGATGTCGACGTCCAGCGACAGGAAGGTGCCGTCGCTCTCGTCCGCCTCGACTACCAACAAGTCGCCGGCGTCCCACACTGCGTTGGTCCCGATCTCGTTGACGTCGCCACCGATGAGGAAGGAGGGTGCCGTCCCCCCGTCGACCAGTTCGAGGGCCAGCATCGAGGCGGTGGTCGTCTTCCCGTGGGTACCGGCCACTGCGATACAACGTTTGAGGGCGGCCACCGCCGACAGGACATCGGCTCGGGTCAGGACGGTGATGCCGCGTCGTCGGGCCTCGACCAGCTCGGGATTGTCGTCGGCCACCGCCGGGGAGGCGGTGACCAGATCGGCAGGGCCCAGGTTGTCGGCACGGTGGCCGATGGTCACCGGCACACCGGCCCGGGTGAGACGCTCGGTGACGGTCGAGGCCCGGAGATCGCTGCCGGTCACGGTGTGGCCCATGGCGTGCAGCACGGTGGCTATGGCACTCATGCCGGCGCCGCCGATACCGATCACGTGCACGGTCCGACGGTCACCGGCCCCGCCCAGGGGCCCGGCCGGCGTCCCTGCCGGGCTCACCGCCCGCTCCCGGCGTGGGTCCGGGCGTGCTTCTCGACCACGCCCGCCCCGGCCGCCGCCGCCTCCGGGTGTCCCAGGCCCGCCGCCGCCCTCTCCATGGTGGCCAGCCCGCCGGGATCACCCAGAAGACGGTCGATCAACCGGCCGACGGCGTCGGGCTCGCACTCCCCGTCAGGCAGGAGGACAGCGGCTCCGGCCCTTTCGAGGACACGGGCGTTGGCGGTCTGATGGTCGCCGGGTGCTCCCGGGAGCGGGACCAGTACCGAGGGCACCCCGGCCGCGGCCAGCTCGGCCACCGTCATGGCGCCGGCCCGGCACACCACCAGATCGGCGGCGCTGTAGACCACATCCATCCGCTCCTCGTAGGGGACCCGCACCGCCGCCAGTCGGGTTTCGGTGTCCCGAGGTTGACCATCGGGCGGCCCGGCCATCGATGCACCGGCCAGTGAAACACCGGCCATCGACGGACATTGTTCCCAATCCCTCCGTCCCACGATGTGGTACACCGAGCGGTCACCACGGTTTTGCCACTCACGCTCCAGACCCACGGCCGCCTGGTTGATCCGCCGAGCCCCGAGAGATCCGCCGAAGAAGACCACGGTGGCCCGGTCTTCGGGCAGTCCCAGTTCCCGTCGGGCCCGTCGTCGGTCTGCGGGCCCACGACGAACAGCGGCGATGAGCGGTCGTACCGGCGTCCCCGTCACCACCGACCGGGGCAGGGGCGTCCCTGCCCATCCGACGGCACTGGCCCGAGCGAAGCGACCGAGCAACCGGTTGGCCGCGCCGGGGACGGCATCGACGTTGACCAGCACCAGGGGCACCCCGAGGACGACAGCGGCCACCGAGGCGGGAAGGCTGGCGTAGCCCCCCACCGACACCACCACCTGGGGGTGGGCCCGGGCCACCAGGGCCAGGGCCTCCACCGCGGCCACACCCAGCCCGACAACGGCCCCGACATTGGCGGCCAGGTCGGCGGGACGCAGGCTGCGGACGATGCCCCGACCGGGAAGCAGGGTGAAGGGGAATCCCCGGCCGGCCAGAGTGTCACCGTCCTGGCCGCGTCGGGATCCCACGAACTCGATGGTCTCACGCTCGTGACCTGCCGCCACCAGCGCCTCGGCGATGGCCAGCGCGGGCTGGAGGTGACCGGCGGTCCCACCCCCGGCCACCAGCGCGTACCTCCGGCTGCTCACCGGCGGGACGGTTGCCGGCGGGGGGCCTCGGCGCGGGGCGCCATGCGCTCCTGCGAGGCGATGTTGATGAGGATGCCGGCGGCGGCCATGGTGATGATGAGGGACGAACCGCCGAAGGAGATGAACGGGAGGGGGATCCCGGTGACCGGCAGCACGCCGATCACCGCGCCGATGTTGATCACCGCCTGGCTGGTGATCCAGGTGGTGATGCCCACGGCCATCAGGCTGCCGAAGCGGTCAGGGGCCCGGGTGGCCGTCCGTAGTCCGAACCAGGCCAGGGCGAAGAACAGAGCGAGAAGTACGACGGCTCCCACCAGCCCCAACTCCTCGCCGACGACCGAGAAGATGAAGTCGGTGTGGGCGTTGGGCAGTGTCCCCCACTTCTCGCGGCCACCCCCGAGGCCCAGGCCGAAGATATGGCCCGATCCCAGCCCGATGAGGGACTGCCACACCTGGTAACCGGTTCCCGACTTGTTGGCCCCCGGATTGAGGAACGAGAGGATCCGGTCGCGCCGGTACGGGTCGGCCAAGCCCACCATGAGGGCCAGCACGCCGAACCCACCGATGATCTTCATGATCGGCATCATGGGGACACCGCCCATGAAGAGGATGCCGAAGGCGATGCAGCAGAGCACCAGGGCGGTTCCCATGTCCGGTTGCTTGAGGATGAGCAGGCCGGCGATGGTCAGCACGGCCAGAACCGGAGCGATGACCATCTTCGGATCAGCCGCGCAGTGGGCCCGGCGGGTCAGAAGGTCGGCAGCGAAGACGACGAGGGCCAGCTTCATGATCTCCGACGGTTGGATCTGGAGCATCCCGACTCCGATCCAGCGCGACGAACCTCCGGCCGTCACCCCGATGTGAGGCATCAGGACCACCACCAGCAGTCCCAGCGACCCGACCAGAAGCGGACCACGGATCTTGCGCCAGACGCGGTAGTTCATGCGGGCGGCCAGCAGCAGAGCGCAGGCGCCGACGCCCATGTACAGCGTCTGGCGGATGAAGATGGCCCAGGGGGACCCGTAGAGACCGAGCGAGATGACCGGCGACGCCGACCCCACCATGATGAGGCCGAAAACGCACAGGACGCCTACCACCAGGGCGAGGGCGCGGGAGGTACTGATCCGGGGAGCGCCGATCGGACGGCCCGGCAGGGGGGTGACGGTGGCCGTGGACGATGCCGACCGGGACGGGCGGGGCACTGTCGGCATCCGACGCACCCGGGTGGCCGTGCCGGTCGAGGTGCGCTCAGCCATGGTCATCCCTCCCTCGTTCCCCGAGCGCCGTCTGACTGACCGCCGTCCCGGTGGTGCCGTCCATCCCCAGAGCCTTGTTCACCGGGACGCCCGGGTGGTGGAGGCTGCTTTCTGTCTTCATGCCCGACCCCGCTGTCATCTCCGACTCTCCTGTTCCCCGGCTCTGCCCCGTTGGCTGACGCTGTCCTGTTCCCTGACTCTGTCCATCCCAGACCCGGCTTCCCTCATGTGAGCTTGGTGACCGAGAGGAAGTCGCCGTAGAAGATGCCGAGGCCGAGGGCGGCGAACAGCCCGGCCAGTATCCAGAAACGGACGATCACGGTCGTCTCCGGCCAGCCCATCAGTTCGAAGTGGTGGTGGAGCGGCGCCATGAGGAAGACCCGGCGGTGGAAGACCCGGAAGCTGATGATCTGGATGACCACCGAGAGGGTCACAATGACGAACAGGCCCCCGATCACCACCAGCAGGAGATCGAGGTTCATGAGCAGGCACAGGGCGGCCAGACCCGAGCCGATGGACAGCGATCCAGTGTCCCCCATGAAGATCTTGGCCGGCGCCGCGTTCCACCACAGGAAGCCGAGGCAGGCCCCGGCCAGGGCCACGGAGGCCAGAGCCAGATCCAGTGCGTTGGCCACGTGGTAGATGGCGTAATGGCGGTACTGCCAGTAGCCGATGATGGCCAGACAGGCGAAGCAGAAGGTGGACGATCCGGCGGCCAGGCCGTCGAGGCCGTCGGTGAGGTTGACGGCGTTGGCCGACGCGGCAATGACCACCGTCGCCCACACCACCCACAATCCGGTCCCCATGTGGAAGCCGATCGAGTCGTAACGGGTGAACGACAAGGTGGTTCCGGCGTGGGCCCAATACACGGCCAATAGGGAGAAGAGGACGCCCAGTCCGACCTCGGCACCGAACTTGGCCCGCTTGTTCAGCCCCAGGCTCCTGCGGTTGCGGACCTTGATCCAGTCGTCGGCGAATCCGATCAGCGCCGCCCCCACCAGGGCCAGCATGACCAGGGCGCCCGACCGCGAGAAGTGCACCCCGGGTATGGCATGGGCCACCAGATAGCCGATGACGACGGCGCACACGATCCCGATGCCCCCCATGGTGGGTGTACCGGCTTTGGCTACGTGGACCTGCGGACCGTCCTCGCGGATCTGCTGGCCGATGTTGTGCTTGATCAACCACCGGATGAGCACCGGTGTGGACAGGACGGCCACCCAGAGCGCCACCCCTCCGGACGTCATGAGCGAGATCACTGGTCTCCACCGCCTGCGTTGCCGGTGCTGCCGGTGGTGCCGGTGGTGTCGGTACCGATCCCCCGTCCGGCCAGGGCCCGGCGGGCCTGGACCCGATCGTCGAAGGGAACCACCCGATCGGCAAGGTACTGACCGACCTCGTGACCCTTACCGGCAATGACCACGACATCGCCGACCGAGGCTCGGCCGATGGCCGTGGCAATGGCTTCGGCCCGGTCGGGCTCGACCACCACCTGGGCGGCGGTGCCGATCCCCGAACGGATCTGGTCGATGATGGCCGCCGGGTCCTCGGACCGCGGATTGTCCGAGGTGAGGACCACCAGTTCGGAACCCCGGGCACCGGCTTCTCCCATGGCCGCCCGCTTGCCCGGGTCACGATCGCCTCCTGCGCCGAACACGCTGACCACCCGACCGGACGAGGCCAGGTGGCGCGCCGCAGCCAGGGCCACCGTCAGTCCGGCGGGGGTGTGGGCGTAGTCGACCACCACGGCAAAAGGGGGCCCGGGCCAGACCACTTCCATCCGCCCGGGAACCGGCGCAGCTGCGGCCAGGCCCTCGGCCACCAGGTCCAGGTCGATGCCCAGCGAGTGGCCGACCGCCGCGGCGACCAGGGCGTTGTCGACGTTGAACATCCCCGACAGGGGCATAGTGACCGACCGGCCCTGCCACCGGAAAGAGGACCAACCGATGGACAGGGAGATGTCGGTGGCGTCGGACCGTTGCACGGTCACCACCCGGTCGGCCGAGGCCCGCTCCGCCATCTGGCGGCCCCAGGGGTCGTCGACGTCGATGACCGCTGTCCTGGTCCTCCCCTTCTCGAACAGCCTGGCCTTGGTGGCGAAGTACTCGTCCATGGTGCCGTGGTGATCCAGGTGGTCGCGGCTCAGATTGGTGAAGGCGGCCACATCGAAGACGATCCCGTCCACCCTGTTCTGGGCCAGACCGTGGGAGGAGACCTCCATGGCCACCGCCTGCCGTCCTTCGTCTCGGAACCCGGCCAGTAGTCCCTGGGTCACCGGGCTCTCGGGGGTCGTCCGTTCGCCGCCCAGGGTCCCGATGATGCCGGTCGGACAGCCAGCTCTCTCCAGGATCGAGGCCACCAGGTGGGTCACCGTGGTCTTTCCGTTGGTGCCGGTGACCCCCACCATGGTCATGGAACGGGACGGATGGCCGAAGAAGGTCGACGACAGGCGGGCCATGGCCGCCCGGATGGAGCCCGGAGCCACCTGCACCTGGGTCACGTCGAGATCGAGGGTGCGCTCGCACAACAGACAGGAGGCGCCCCGGGCCACGGCCTCGGCGGCAAAGCGGTGACCGTCGGACCGGAGCCCGGGGACACAGCAGAAGAGCGACCCCTCGCCTACCCGCCGGCTGTCGTACTCGACACCCCGGACCTCGGTGACCGCCAGATCGCCGCGTACACCGACGACGTCGATGTCGTGGATCAGAGAGGTCATCAGCACAGGTGGGTGTTCCGGAAGCTCCAGATGAGGGAAAGGGGGGTATGGCCACGACCAGGGCTCACCTACGGCCCTTCCGTCGTGGCCCCGGCCGGCACGGAGATGCTACCCGTGCCGCCGATGGCCGAACTCGACGAGGAGGTGGTGGCCGCCGCCGTGGTGGGGATCTCGTAGTGGTGCAGGGCGTAGGACATGATGGTGGAGAACACCGGTGCGGCCACCGCCCCCCCGTAGATGGGGGTCGGATGGTCGAGGACGACGATGGCCGACAGCACCGGGTCCTGGGCCGGCGCAAAACCGGCGAAGGAACCCACGTAGGCCCCCGAGATGTAGCCCAGATGGCTCGGATTGGGGATCTGGGCCGTGCCGGTCTTGCCGGCCACGGTGTAGCCGTCGACGGCCGCTTCGGTACCGGTTCCCGAGGTGACCACCCCGTCGAGCATCGAGACCAGCTGGGCGTTGGTGGCCGGGCTGATCACCCTGTGGGTCGGCGACGACGGGGTCGGGCTGACCGTGCCCGAGGGGCTGATCGTGCCACGAACCAGGCGGGGGGCTACGAACACCCCTCCGTCGGCCACCGCGTTGTAGGCGTCGAGGATCTGCTGGGCGGTGACGGCGTCGTCCTGCCCGATGGGGGTGGATCCGATCGAGGTCTGCGTCCAGTTGTCGGCCCCGGGCACCAGCCCCTCCGACTCGCCGGGAAAGTTGAGCCCGGTCGGGTGGCCGAAACCGAGGTTGCTGATCTGGGCCAGAAGGCCGTTCTCACCCAACCGCTGGGCGATCTCGATGGTCCCGATGTTCGAGGACTGGGCCAGCACGTTGGCCGCCGTCAGCTGCTCGGTGCCGTGGGTTTCGGCGTCATGGAAGGTGTAGGTCCCCATGCGCAGATCGGCGGGCACGTCGATGACCTGGCTGGGGGTGATCAGGTTGTCGGCCAACGCGGCCGAAAAGGTGACCAGCTTGAACACGGAGCCCGGTTCGTAGACTTGGGTGACGGCCGAGTTGGAGGGAGCCTCCTCGACCCCTTTGGGCAGGGTGTCCGCCCCCGACACCAGAGTGGCCCCCGATGTGGTGGGGCTGGCCGCCGAGGGGGCCGGCGGTGGATCGGCCACGGCCCCGGTGGTGGCCGTCCCGCTGGTGGCCTGGAGATCGGCCATGGCCAGGATGTCGCCCGTCTTCACGTCCATGACCACGGCTGTCCCGCTGTAGGCGTGGGAGGCGGCGATTTCGGCTCCGAGCGCCTGCTCGGCGACGTACTGGACCGACTCGTCGAGGGTCAGTTCCACACCGGTTCCGGCCCGGGCGGCCACCGACCGGTCGCTGCTCCCGGGCAGTGTGACCCCGTCGGGCGACTCCAACAGGTCTTCTGAGCCGGCCACTCCGGCCAGCATCGACTGGTACTGGTATTCGAGCCCGGAGGTCCCGTTGCCGTTCCAGCCCACCGTGCCCACCACCGGCTGGGCCAGTTGGCCGTCGGGTTCGACCCGCTGGGACTCGGGGATGAGGTTGATCCCGGTCAGGTCGAGGGCGCTCACCTTGGCCGCCTCGGCGTTGGACACCCGGTGGACCAGATAGACGAAACCGGACCGCCCGGTGAGATCGGCGACGAGTTGGTCGACAGGGATGCCCAGAACCGGGGCCAGGGCGGCGGCGGTGGTGCCGGGGTGGGTGATGAGCAGCGGATCGGCCACCACCGTCTGTTTGGTCACCGATTCGGCCAGCACCTCGCCGTTGCGGTCGTAGATCCCCCCCCGGACGGCGGGGATGGTGACCGTCTGGGTCAGTTCGGAGGTGGACAGTAGGGCGTAGTGCTGGTGGGAGAGCTCCTGTACGGCCACCAGACGCACGGTCAGTGCCAAAAAGACCAGGGCCACCACCAGACGCATGGCGCGGGAGCGCCGGCCCAGCAGGAGAGAGGGACTCACCGGCTAGGTAGGGGCGAGGTCTGGGGAGCGGGGAGCGGGACGTTGAGAGGTACCTCGGGCAGATAGACCACCTCAGGGGGAACGATGAGGCCCTGGCTCTTGGCCTGGGCAACCACCACCGGCGGCGCCGCTTTTTCGGCCACCGCCACCTCGAGCGTCTTCTGGGCGGCCACCGCAGTGGCCAGGGCGCTCTGTTCGGAGGCCAGGTGGACCTGACCCTGCGTGACGAGGGCATCCCCCACCACCACGGCCAGAAGGCTGCCGATGACCAGAACGGCGGAGAGCCACATGGTCGACCGCCGGACCTGGTCGGGCTTGGGGCGCCGACGGGGGGCGGGCTCCATGACCCGCAGCGGGGGGCGGCGGGCCGGAGTGGAACGTGGTGTGGCCGGTGCGGCCCGGCGGGCGGTGGCGGGAGACGACGGTGTCATCAGGCCACTTCGCCGTTGGCCTCGGAACGACGCTCGGTATCGGGCAGGCGCTCGATGACCCGCAGGCGGGCGGCCTCCGCTCGACGGTTGCGGCCGATCTCCTCGGCCGTCGGACGCCGGGCACCGCGGGTCACCAGCCGGAACTGAGGGTCGGCCCCGCACACGCAGGGCAGGCCCGGTGGACAGTGGCAGTCGCCGGTGGCCATCCGGGCGAAGTACGACTTGACCAGGCGATCCTCACCCGAGTGATAGGAGATGACGACACAGCGACCGCCCGGCTGCAGGAGGGCCAGAGCCTCCTCGAGGGCCTGGGACAACTGGCCGAGCTCCTCGTTGACGGCGATGCGAATGGCCTGAAAGACCCGACGGGCCGGATGACCGCCTGTGCGGCGGGTGGCAGCCGGTATGGCGGTCTTGACCACGTCGGCCAACTGGCCGGTGGTGTTGAGGGGTCGAGCGGCCACAATGGCGCGGGCGATGCGGCGGGCGAAGCGCCCCTCTCCGTTATCGACGAACAGTTCGACCAGCGCGTCTTCGTCGTAGTCGTTGACCACGTCGGCGGCGGTACGACCCGATGTGGGGTCCATCCTCATGTCCAAGACGGCGTCGCGTCGATACGAGAAACCCCGACCGGCCTCGTCGAGCTGGGGGGAGCTCACCCCGAGATCGAACAGGACCCCGCTCAGCCCCCGTCGCTCGTCGGGAACCCCGAGCTGGTCATGGACGTCGCCGACCACCCGGTCGAGTGCGTCGAACCGCGAACGGCGGACCACGGCCCGGGCACCGAAGGGGGCGAGCACTTCGGTAGCGGCCTCGACGGCCTGGGGGTCCCGATCGATGCCCAGGATGGATATGGACGGATGGGATTGGAGAAGAGCGGCGGCGTGTCCCCCCCGCCCAGGGTGGCGTCGACGATCAGGCCAGGGGGTACCGTCCGGAACAAGTCGACGACCTCGGCGGTCATGACCGGCTGGTGCTCGAATGCCTGGTTCATCCGCAGTCCCCCGACCGGCACGACGGTTGCGGGTGGAGTGCCGCGACTCTCACGCTGGAAGTAAGCGGAGGAGGTTGCTTCCAGGGGTCCAGTCGGGGGACTGCGCATGGGCCAGACACGTTCGATGTGCACGTCATGGCGGGCCACGGCGGCGAGCCCGGACTCATAGGGCGTCGGTCGTCGACCGGGCTGGTCGCTCTCCGTCGGCCGGGGGGCGGTCGCCGCGTCCGGTGGAGAGACGTGGGGAGAAGTGGGTCGGGAGATGGTCCATCGGACGCCCTTTTCATGAGGTCTCGTCTGGTGAGGGTAGAGGGGTTGCCCGATGGCCGATCCGGCCGGATGGACAGACGGACCTTCGGTGCCGTCGGCCAGGGTCGCAGCTCCGGCTTCGGCCGGCACGACCTGGAGGAGAACCGGGCCGCTCAACCGTCGTCGCCCTGGGTGAGGCGCTCCTCTTCGGGCAGGACCTTGGCGTCCCAGGCCTCCCGGTTCCACAGCTCCACGCGGTCGATCGCCCCCAGTACCAGCACGTCGCCCCCCAGACCGGCGTACTCCCGCAGCCGGGCGGGAATGGCCATCCGCCCCTGTCTGTCGATCTCCAACTCGTGCGAGGTCGACGCCCAGAGGCGGACCAGGTTGCGGTCGCTCCGACCCTCGGTGGCCCGGGACAGCATCGCTTCCATCTGCAACTCGAACTGGTCGGGCGTCCACAGGGCCAGGCAGCCGTCCTGGTACTCGCTCAGGTAGCCGCCGTGCTCGAAGGGTGCCCGGAACTTGGACGGCAGGATCACTCTTCCCTTTTCGTCGAGTGAGTGCTCGTACCTGCCGAAAAACCGTGCCACCGGTGATTGCTCCCACAGCGCTCCCCGCAGTGCTCAGAATCCGTCTGTCGGATTCCTCCCTTTCACACCACTTTGCGCCACTTTACGCCCCACTCCCCCACTGGTCAACCACTCGGTCACAAAAAGGACCAAAAAGTGGACCACAGCAGCCCCGGACCGGGGCGCGGCGGGGTCAGGCGATGAACGGCAAAGGCGGTGCTGCAGGGCAAAGGCGGTGCTGCAGGGCAAAGGCGGTGCTGCAGAGCAAAGGCGGTGCTGCCGGGCAAAAGCACCGCCGACTCCGGCCCCTCGGGCGTTCAGGGCAGGGAGACGAAAAAAGAGGCGAGCACGTCCTCGGGCGTTACCGGGCCGAGGTGGCCGGCGACCTGCCGGAGGTCGGCCACTCCCCGAGCGGCATCGGCCAGCTGGCGTCCGGCCGCTCTGCGGTCGGGATCGGGCAGGGCCAGCAGCTCGGCCATTGGCTGCGCATCCCAGTGCAGGAGGCAGGCGCTCTGGAACAAGGCACCGTCCCGGTTGCGACGCTGGGCCAGGCCCACCACCTTGAATCCGGCCGTGGTGACCACCTCGCCGGCACCGACACCGCCGAAGCAGACCAGTCCGGACCAGCGGCTTGTGGCCTGTGCACCCGGGCCATGGGCCGAGAGGCCGGGCACGCCCAGAGCCTCCAGGGCCCGGACCCAGGTTTCGCCCAGCCAGTCGAAAGCCCGGCCCACGTCCTCGTGCCACAGCGGATCGGCCCGGGGAAGCCACACGTCGATCCACACGGGATCGTCGGGCGCCACCAACACCGCCCCTCCACCGGATCGCCGACGGGTGACGGTGACCCCAGCCGATGCCGCCCGGTCACCATCGATGACCGACTCGGGTTGGGTGGACCCGAGCACCACCGACGGACGGCTCACCCGACAGACGGCGATGGCCCTTTTGGTGGGTTCCTCCTCGACCGGCGGCCACCGGGCGTGGATCTCGCCGGCCGAACCCTGTCGGTCATCGACGCGCCACCCGGTGGCCGCCGTCGGTCCGGGCACGGCCGATCAGGCAGTCAACTGTTGATGGCGGCGTTCGGGAGCGGTACCGAGGTAGGTGTCCCAGTCTTCGCTTCCGCCGCCGCACAGGGCCAGGAGTTGGACCCGGTGACGGGGTGCCACCGGCGTCGAGCGCAGGACCATACCGGCCTCGTGGGGCAGACGGTCCTCCTTGCGGGTGTTGCACCGGCGACAGGCGGCCACCACGTTCTCCCACGTATGGCTGCCCCCTTTGCTGCGGGGGATCACATGGTCGAGGTTCTCGGCGGCCGAACCGCAGTACTGGCACCGCGAACCGTCGCGTGCGAACACTGTCCGACGGTTGACCGCCACCCGGTAGTGGCGGGGCACCTGGATGTAGCGGACCAGCCGGACCACCGACGGCTCCGGCACGGCGATCCGCTCGGCCCGGAAGACCCTGTCGGTGGTGTGGACGAGTTCGGCCTTGGTGTCGAGGACCAACAGCACCGCCCGCCTCGAGGACACGATGCCCAGCGGCTCGAAGGTGGCGTTGAGGACCAGGGCCCGGCGGGAAGGTGACATGGGCGAACGCACCGGTTCGGTGGTGCCGGCGACCGGACGCTTGGTCGCATTCTTTCCGGGGGGCTTGGAACGCCGATCCATCAGAACGAAAATTAGCCCGGCTGGCCCCGGCCGAGGCGATTGTCCGACGGAGGGCGGGCCGGCCAACCCGTTCTCGACGGTGGACGGGTGCGACGGCACCACTCGAGATAGGAGATGACGTCTTCCGGCGACGGGTCGGCGTCGACGGTGCCGTACACGGTGACCATGCGGAAATCCCAGAGGCGCCCATCGGGAACGGGTAGGTGCGGCCATCGGCTCCACCAGGCCGGTGGCGCCAGGCGGTAGAGGGCACCGAGGGTGGTCCACCACAGATCGGGACGAGGAAGAACAGCGCGGGCCGAACGCCAGGCGGCCCGGAGGGTGACCCCCCGGGGACGTCCCGCCGTCATGGTCGGACCATGCCCTCTCTCCTTTCGACCATGTTGTGGCGCCCCACGGCGGCGGCGCCGACCAAGGGCCCGGCGGCGCCCAGCCCGGCGGGGAGGATCCGGGTCCCACGCGAGAATTCCAGGCGCGATCGCAGGTCGATCTGCTGTTGGGCGGCCTCGAAGAACGGGGGGCCGAAGCCGAGGGCGACCGAGCCGCCCACCACGGCCAGCTGAAGATCGAGGAGGTTGGCCACCGAGGCCACCGCCCGGCCGACCAAGGTACCGGTCCGTCGGCGTACCTCCATGGACGCCTCGGCGGCAGGCCGGCCGGTGAAAGCGGCGATGGACAAACCGGAGGCCTCCGCCTCCAGGCAGCCGCGGCCACCGCAGACGCACGCCCGCCCCTCGGGCTCGACCACCACATGGCCGATGTGCCCGGCGTTGCCGGCCGCACCGTCCAGCAGCCGATCATCGAGAACGATCCCGCCCCCGATCCCGGTCGAAACCACGATGGCGATGAAATCACCCACTCCCCGTGCGGCACCTCGCCAACCCTCCCCCAGGGCCAGGGCCTTGGCGTCGTTGTCGACGTAGACCGGCACCCCGAGAGCCTCGGCCAGCCGGCGACGCAGAGGGAAATGACGCCACGCCCCGATGTTGAGAGGGGAGACCTGCTCTCCCCCGGCTGTCATCGGGCCGCCGCACCCCACCCCGCAGACCACCGGACGGTGAGGGCCGACGACCTGCTCGACCACCTCGACCAGGGCCACGAAGACAGCCTCGGCATCGTCGGACTGGGGGGTGGGTGCGTGGGCCTCGACCATGAGGTTGCCGCCCTCGTCGACCACGGCGGCGGCGATTTTGGTGCCACCGACGTCGACGGCCAGAACACAGGACCCGGTCCGGGAGCGGAGACCGTCATCGGTGGCGGGGTCCGCCAACGACGAATCAGTCGTCGCGGTGGAAACGCCCACGGATCCAGTCACGCGGATCGTGGACGGTGTTGCTGATGTTGCGGCTGTGCAGTGACCGAGAGATGTCGTCGATGCCCGCTTTGCCCATACGCCTGGCGTTGTTGGCGAACACCACACCGGAAAGGAACATGACGATCACACCGGCGAAGCCGAGGATCACGGAGCGGGAGAAGGTGAAGAACATGAACACCAGGGCGGCCACGAAGATGAGCGCCGACCAGATGCAGTACCGACCGGCGTGCCGGTAGACGGTTTCGGAGCGCACCCGTTCGGCGAAATCGGGGTCCTCCTGATAGAGGGACTGCTCCAGCTCGTGCAGTATGCGTTGTTCGTGCTCAGAGAGCGGCAACGGTCTGTCCCCTCCACCCGTTCGGACTGCCAGTGGTGATCTCCCCAGCCATCATCGCGCACTCCCGGTGTGAAAGCACCGCACAGCTACAGCCGACCCTGTCCCCAGATGCGAGCGCCGATGACCAAACACCACCTCTCATTGTAGTAGGTGCCCGGTCACCCATCATCTGCAGGGGGTGGCCGGCCATCTGCCCCGGGAGAGGCTCCCTCACCGTCGCCCGGGGATGCCGGTCCCCACGGCGCGTCTCCCCGGCGGCGGATCTGGAGGCCGTCCGCCCCGACCAGGGAGGCCGGCCCGACCGACGATCCGCCGTACCGGGCCCGGATGGCGTCAACCGCCGTGGTCAGGGGGCCCCACGACCGTTGAACCCTCTCGATCGGGTCACCGGCCCCCGGAGCCGACCTCCAGGACCGGGAATGTGGGTCGGGGGGATTGGCTCCCGGGGATGGATCAGAATCGAGATCGAGGCTCAGTTGCAACCCCTGCTCGGCCCGCCCGAAGCTGCTCAGTGACACACCGAGCAGACGGACTCCCCGACCCACCTCGACGGCGTCGAGAAGAGTGTCGGCCACCGCCCCGATGGCTGGTGCCGTATCGATGGGCGTGCGAGTCGAATGAGCGCGGGTGATCTGGGTGAAGTCGGCGAACCGGACCTTGATGCTCACCGTGCGAGCGGCCAGACCGGCTCCCCGCAGGTTGGTGGCCGAGGCGTCCACCATCCGCAGGAGATGGTGGTGGAGCTCGTGGCGGTCACGGATGTCGGTGGCGAAAGTCTCCTCGTGCCCGATCGACTTGGCCGGTTGTTCGACCACCACCGGGCGCGGGTCGTCGCCCCGGGCCAGTCCGGCCAGGTGGGCCCCGAGCGACGTGCCCAGGTAGCGTTCGAGTGCACCAGGGGGAAGGGCGGCGATGTCGCCGACGGTGGCGATACCAAGAGCGTCGAGCCGCCGACCGGTAACCGGTCCGACTCCCCACAGCGCCCGGACCGGCAGGGGATGAAGGAAGGCGAGCTCGTCGTCGGGCGGCACCACCACCACGCCGGGACCGGGCCTGATGCCGAACCGGTCGGCCACCGGCTTGGCTGCCTTGGACGCCAGTTTGGCCATCAGCTTGCTGCGGGCCACACCTACCGAGCACGACAGTCCGAGCTCGCCCCGCACCCGCTCACGTATGGCCCCGGCGATGACCTGGCCGTCTCCCAGCAGCTGGCGGGCTCCGGTCACATCCAAGAAAGCCTCATCCAACGAGATGCCTTCGACCAGTGGGGTCACGTCTTCGAAGATGGCGTGCAGTCGCTGGCTCTCCTCCACGTAGCGGTGGAACCGTCCTTCAGCGAACACGGCGGTAGGACAGAGGCGGCGGGCCACTGTCGACGGCATGGCCGAGTGCACGCCGAACATGCGCGCCTCGTAGGTGCAGGCGGCCACCACGCCGCGCCGTCCCGACCCCCCGACGATGACCGGCAGACCGGCCAGCGACGGATTGTCGAGAACCTCCACCGATGCAAAGAAGGCGTCCATGTCCACATGGAGGATGATCCGGTCGACGGGAGGTCCGGGCTCGGCCGATGGCGGCGTGCCCGGAAGCGGGATCCGGCGGTCAGCCACCGAGGTGGAGCCGACGGAATCCTTCGGCAAAGGCCACGCCGGCCTGGCGACCGGCGTCCTCGGCGCTCAGCCTCACCGCCGTCCTCGCCCATTCCACCCCATCGGGGAATTGGCTGCGGTGACAGCCGACAGCGTCGCCCTTCAGGTCCACCGTGGTGGTGATGTCGACCCACACATCGGGTTCGAGGGTGCCCGACAACAGGACCGTCTCCACCTGGTGGGCCGGCCCGGCTTCGGGGAAGTAGTGGGGGAGAGCGGCGGCCGGTGCGACGGCGTCCAGAGCCGCCCATCCCGTCGTGCGGTGGTCGCGGTGGTTGAAGTACTCCTGTCCGAAGAAGACCGCCGTCGGATCGGGGCAGAGCACGATCCGGGGGCGCACCTGCCGGATGGCCCCCACCAGGGCGGCACGGAAGGCGGGGTCGTCCGAGAGCTCGCCGTCCGGATAGCCGAGGTTCTCACGGGCCGACATCCCGAGCAGAACGGAGGCGTCGGATGCCTCGCCGGCCCGGCGCGCCACCAAGTCTCGCTCCTCGCTGTCCGGGTCGGACGATCCTTTGCCGCCGTCGGTGCACACGAGCACGGTCACCGCGCACCCGGCTTTGGCCCAGGCGGCCAGCGTCCCCCCACACGAAACCTCGGGGTCGTCGGGATGTGCGTAGATGGCCAGAGCCCGATCCGGGACATCGACCATCAGCTCGGCCGCCACCCCCTAGCCCTCCTGACCCTTGGGTGCTGTCGTCTTGGTCAGGAGCCCGACCTCCCGTCGGAAGTCATCGGCCCCTTCGAATCCCTTGTAGACGCTGGCAAAACGCAGATAGGCCACTTCATCGACCTCCCGCAGGCGCTCGAGCACGGCCAGTCCCACCTGTTCGGTGGTGGGGTCGGTGCCCTCCCGCATCTCGTCCTCCACCTCGGCGGCCATCACGTCGAGCTGTTCCTCGCTCACCGGGCGGTTCTTGGTGGCCGACCGGAGGCCGTCGACCACCTTCCCCCGGTCGAAGGGCTGGCGGGCGCCGGACCGCTTGATGACCATGAGAGGAACCTCGTCTATCCGCTCGAAGGTCGTGAACCGGTTGCCGCAACCGATGCACTCGCGCCGGCGACGGATGGCCGCCCCGTCCTCGGCCACCCGCGAATCCACCACTCGGTCATGATCGGCCAGGCACCACGGACACCGCACATGACGAGGCTACTGCCGGCCCCCGTCGATCACGCTGTCGCGCCGCTCCACCGACGGGCCGCCTCACGACCTCAGGGCAGGTCGATCTTCTCGCCCGGCACCACGGTCTCCGAGCCGGTTTGGGCGGCCAGTTGCACCACCAGGGGACGAGGATCGGCCGACGGGTCCAGCCGTGCCGCAATGGTCCAGAGCGTGTCACCGGGCTGGACGGTATAGACACCCGGAGCCACCGGTTCCGCCCGAACGGAACCGGTGGGGTGGGAGTGACCACCGGTTCCGCTCAGCGGAAGAGCAAGGGCCAGCACCAGACCGGCCATGACGGCGAACAAGGTGCGACGGCGCCGGACCTCGAGGGGGACCCGCCGCCGCGCACCGGCCGGGAGGGCATTCCCCTCCTCGACCAGCCGCAGTCCCGATCCTCCCTCGCCTCCTGTGCCGGGCCAGGCATCGGGGACGCACTCCGTCCAGGTCACCGCCATGGTGTGGCCGATCTGCCGGCGCCGCCGGAGCCGCCCGAGCGATCAGTGCGACGGTAGTAGTCAATCGAACCTGTGTTCGCCATGAGCACCACTCAACACGAACATCTGTTCGCTGTCAAGTGTTTAGGCGAACGGATGTTTGCTTTCCTCGGCCCCACCGGTTACGGTCTCCGTGCAAACACACGTTCGCCCGCTGCGGGGCGCCAGGAGCAAGGGGACCGATGGCCCAGGTACTGAGCACCAAACGCAAGCAGATCCTCGATTGCATCGCCGGAGCGGTACGCGACCGCGGGTACCCGCCCTCGGTGCGGGAGATCGGCGAGTCGGTCGGACTGGCTTCGTCCTCGACCGTCCATGCCCACCTGGCCGTACTCCAACGAGAGGGCTACCTGCGGCGGGACCCGACCAAACCCCGGGCCATCGAGGTCTGCTACGACCCGTCGTCGAAGATCCTGGCCGACGCCCGCCCCGTCCGCCACGTGCCGTTGGTGGGCGACGTGGCCGCCGGCACCGGCGTGCTGGCCCAGGAGAACATCGAGGAGCTCTATCCCCTGCCCGAGGACTTCACCGGTACCGGGTCACTGTTCATGGTCAAAGTGCGGGGCGACTCGATGATCGACGCGGGGATCCTCGACGGCGACTGCGTGGTGGTCCGCCAGCAGCCCGAGGCCGAACAGGGCGACGTGGTGGTGGCCGGTATCCCCGACGACGAGGCGACGGTCAAGTCCTACGGGCGGAACGGGGACCGTGTCGTGTTGACCCCCGCCAATCCACGGCTTGCCCCCATGGAGTTCGATCCGGCGGAGATCACCATCTACGGCAAGGTGGTGACCGTCCTCCGCCGGCTTTGATCCGACTGCTCCCCGGTCAGGCGGGCGGTGTGGTGACGGCGATGGCGCTCATGTCGGCATAACGGTCGCCGGCGCCGGCCCCCAGCGGAAAAGCCTCCTCGATGGCGGCGAGGTCGGTGGGGCCGAGAACCACGTCGAGGGCGCCGATGTTCTCCTCGAGATAGCTGCGGCGCTTGGTGCCGGGTATGGGCACCACATCGTCGCCCCGGGACAGGACCCAGGCCAGGGCCAGTTGACCGGGCGTGCAACTGAGGTGGGCGGCCAGCCGCTCGATTTCGCCCACCAACTCGATGTTGCGGGCGAAGTTCTGCCCCACGAACCTCGGATGATGGGCACGGAAGTCGCCCTCGGGGAAGTCGTCGGGCGAGGTGATCTGCCCGGTGAGGAAGCCCCGGCCCAGCGGGCTGTAGGCCACGATGCCGATACCCAGGGCGCGGGCCGTGCCCACCACCTCGGCCTCGATGTCGCGGCTCCACAGCGACCACTCGCTCTGGAGAGCGGCGATGGAATGGACCGACGAGGCTCGACGCAAGGTGTCGGGCGTGGCTTCCGACAGCCCCAGGTAGCGGACCTTTCCGGCCGCCACCAGGTCGGCCATGGCCCCGACCGTCTCCTCGATGGGCACCCGTCCATCGGCCCGGTGCTGGTAATAGAGGTCGATGTGGTCGACACCCAGTCGGGACAGGGAAGCTTCGCAGGCCTGTTTGACGTAGGCGGGGTCGCCCCGTATGGATCGGTCGGTCGGCCCTGGTCCGCGCACGATGCCGAACTTGGTGGCCAGCACCACCTCGTGCCGGCGACCGACGATGGCCCGCCCCACCAGCTCCTCGTTCACATACGGCCCGTACATGTCGGCCGTGTCTAGAAAGGTGACCCCGCGCTCGAGGGCCCGGTGAATGGTGGCCACCGATTCGCTCTCGTCGCCCGGGCCGTAGAACTCGCTCATGCCCATGCACCCGAGGCCCTCGGCCGAAACCTCGAGACCACCGGGTCCCAGTCGGCGGGTGGGGACGGACATGGCCCGAACCTACCGGTCGGCCCGCAGAAGGGCGTCCAGGACCGACGCGGCCTGCTCGATCTGGCCGGTGCTCACCCGTTCACCCGGGGTGTGGGCCACCTGCGGTTCGCCCGGTCCGAAGTTGGCGGCCGGAACCCCGTGGGCCCAAAAGGAGGCCACGTCCGTCCACCCCTGCTTGGCCCGGGGAGCCGCACCGGTTGCTTCCACCAGCCCGGCCAGCACGGGATGGTCGAGGGCGGGCGGAGCCGCCGGGGCCGACTCGACGACGTCCCACCGGTCGGTCCCTTCCAGATGGGGGGCGAGCAGATCCCGGATCGACGCCTCGGCCTCCTCGACGGTGCGGTCGGGGGCGAAGCGGTGGTTGATGAGCAGGGTGGCCTGATCGGGTACCACGTTGGCCGCCACCCCGCCGCTCACGTCGACGGCCTGCAGTTGCTCGACATACTCGCAGCCGTCGAGGACCACATGGCGGCTGGCGTAGCCGGCCAGTGCGCTGAGGATCGGGGCCAACCGATGGATGGCGTTGCGACCGGCGGCCGGGCGGGCGGTATGGGCCCGCGCCCCCTGCAGCTCGAGACGGATCCGCAGCACGCCTTGGCAACCGCACTCGACAACCACCCCGGTGGGTTCGCCCAGGATGGCGGCGTCGCCCTCGAGGAGGTCGGGACGCTCGGCCCACAACATGCGGAGCCCGTTGAACCGCTGCTCGACCTCTTCGCAGACATAGAGACAGAGGGTCAGGTCGACGGCCGGCTCGGGGAGACCGCCGGCCACGTGGAGGAACACGGCCAGCCCCGCCTTCATGTCGGCTGCCCCCACTCCGTGGAGGACCCCGTCCTCCACCCGGGGCTCTTCGTTGCCGCCCACTGGCGGCACGGTGTCGAGATGACCGGCCAGGATGATCCGCGTCCCACGACCGAGCTGGGTGCGGGCCACCACGTTGTCCCCCACTCGCTCCACTTTCAGCCAGGGGCAGAGCTCGAGGGCAGCCTGCACGGCGTCGGCCATGGGGCCCTCGTGGTGGCTGACCGAGGGGATGGCCACCAGAGCAGTGGCCAGACCGAGCAGGCCGTCGGGCATCCCCTCGCTCACGCCGACACGCCGTGCTGGCGCAGGATGTCGGTGAGCTGGGCCTTGTCGTGACGCTCGCCTTCGGAGAGCCGCCGGATGACCAGGACGCAGGGGAGGAAGAACTCCCCGCCGGGGTACTGGCGGCGACGCGAAGCGGCCACTGCCACACACCACGGTGGGACCTGGCCACGGGACAGCTCGTCGCCGGTTTCGGCATCGATCACCGGGATCGAGGGATTGAGGATGGTGCCCTCGCCCAGCACCGACCCGCGTCCCACCCGAGCCCCCTGGGTGATCATCGACCGGCTTCCGATCATGACCTCGTCCTCGATCACCACCGGTGCGGCCTGGGCCGGCTCGAGCACACCGCCGATCCCCACCCCGCCGGACAGGTGCACGTGCTCGCCGATCTGGGCGCACGACCCCACCGTGGCCCAGGTGTCCACCATGGTTCCGGCACCCACCCGGGCTCCGATGTTGACGTAGCTGGGCATGCAGATCACCCCTCGGTCGAGGAACGATCCCCACCGGGCCGACGCCCCCGGTACGACCCGCACCCCGGCCGCCGCGTAATCCCGTTTGAGGGGCAGCTTGTCGGCGTACTCGAAGGGGCCCACCTCGACGGTCTCCATCGAACGCAGCCGGAACAGGAGGAGAATGGCCTGCTTGAGCCACTCGTGCACGACCACCTGATCGGTGATCGGGTCGACTTCGGCCACTCGCGCCGCTCCGTGGTCCAGCAAGTCGATGACCTCGGTGACCACCGCCAAGGCGCCGGCGTCGTCCGGGCCCAACCCGTCGGCGCCCAGCCACAGTTCTTCGATTTGGGATCGCAGATCGGCCATGGAGCAAGACGTTACCCCTGGGACCGACAGGCGCCGATGCCCACCGGAGCCAACCGAGCGCTCCCTGACTACCTACCGACGAGCCGCCGTCTACCCAACCGGTGTCAGCTTCGCACCGTCGAGGCGGTCGGCCACCAAGGCCAGGCGCTCCATGGATTGAACCACGGCGATGCGTACGTGGCCGGCCCCGTGCCTGCCGTAGAACTCGCCCGGGCTGACCAGCAGACCGGCCCGATCGGCCAACGACGAGGTCAGCGACCATCCGTCGACGAACTCCTCGGGCACCGCCGCCCACAGGTAGAAGCCGCCGGCGGGGAGGGCCACCGGCAGACCGACCGACCCCAGTACCCCGGCCAAAAAGGTGAGCCGTTGGCGGTAGCGCTGCCGCTGCTCCTCCACGTGGGCGTCGTCGGCCAAGGCTACCGCTGCTCCGACTTGGACGGGGCCGGGCACCATGAGACCGGCGTGGCGGCGGACATCGGCCAGATAGCCCACCAGATCGGCATCACCGGCAAAGAAACCGGCCCGCACGCCGGCCAGATTGGACCGCTTGGACAGGGAGTGGACGGCCACCACGCCGGACGGACCGGACTCCAACACCGACCGCGGGGGACCGTCCCAGGTGAACTCGGCGTAGCACTCGTCGGAGAAGACGGGCACTGCGTGGTCCCGCGCCCAGCCCACCGCCTGGACGGGGTCGGTCACCGCCCCCGTCGGGTTGGACGGCGAATTGGTCCAAAGCATCAGGGCCCGCGACGCGTCATCCTCGGCCACCGAGGACAGATCGGGCCCGCCCGCCGGCGACTCGGCGATGGGCACGGCCCGGCACCCGGCCAGGACGGCCCCCATGGCGTAGGTCGGGTACGACACGTCGGGGTAGAGAACGGTGTCGCGCTCCGGCCGCCGCAGCCGGAGATAGTGGGCGGTCGACGCCACCAACTCCTTGGTCCCCACGCAGGCGGCGATCTGCTGGTCGGGATCGAGGGCTGTGCCGAAACGACGGATGAGCCAGTCTGCCGCGGCCTTCCGGTATAGGGGTGAACCGGCCGACGACGGATAGCCGCGTTCCGCCCCGGAACGGGCCATGGCCTCGATGACCGCACCCGGTGGCGGGTCACAGGGGGTGCCCACCGAACAGTCGACCAGGCCGCCGCGACCGGCGAACTTCTCCTCGGCCCGGCCGGCCAGCACGGCCAGTCGGTCGTAGGGGTAGGCCGGGGGGGTGAAAGGTAGCGGCGAACCGGACAGGCCGCCCTCGGGTTTCACGATCCGAGGAACTCTGCGAACCGCGAACGCCCGACCGTGTCCAGCACCACCTGCACACGGGTCGAGCCTTCGCCGGCACGCTCCCCGACGATCTCGCCCTCCCGGTGAACGGCGGCCAGCACGTCGCCCCGGGCCCAGGGGATGACCAGCTCGACCACCCGGTCACCCACCCGGAGGCGATCGCCCATGACCTGACGGAGTTGGTCCATGCCCTGGCCGGTGCGGGCCGATACCACCACCGATCCGCTGTGGGCGGCCAGCAGGCGACGAGCCTCCTCGCCGGCGGCCTGGCCGGCCGAGGCCAGGACGTCCGCCTTGTTGACCACCAGCAGCTCCGGCAGGCCGTCGGCTCCGATTTCGGCCAGCACGGTATGGACGGCGTCGATCTGACCCTCGAAGTCCGAGGCCGAACCGTCCACCACGTGCACCAGGAGGTCGGCGTCGCCGACCACTTCGAGTGTCGAACGGAAGGCCTCGACCAGCTGGTGGGGAAGCTTCCGGACGAACCCCACCGTGTCGGTCACCAGCACCGTCTCCCCGCCGGGAAGGTCCAACTGGCGGGTACGCGGGTCGAGGGTCGAAAACAGTCGGTCCTCGACCAGCACGTCCGATCCACACAGCCGGTTGAGAAGCGTCGACTTTCCGGCGTTGGTGTAGCCGACCAGTGACACCGTCCGCTGCCGCGACCGGCTCCGGCCACGGCGTTGGGTCTGGCGGGTGCGGTCGAGCCGGCGGAGATCCGATTCGAGGCGCCCCATCCGCGACAGCAACCGGCGGCGGTCGACCTCTAGCTGCGTCTCACCGGGGCCCCTGGTGCCTATGCCGCCGGCCTGTTGGCTGAGGGACCGTCCCCGTCCCCGCAGGCGCGGGAGGCGATAGCGCAGCAGGGCCAGTTCGACCTGGGCCCGACCCTCGGGGGTTCGGGCGTTCTGGGCAAAGATGTCGAGGATGACGGCGGTCCGGTCGATGGCCGTCCGGCCCAGGATCTTCTCCAGGTTGCGCTGCTGGGCCGGGGACAGCTCGTCGTCGAAGACCACGGTGTCGGCATCGGTGGCCAGGCACACCGACAGCAGCTCCTCGGCCTTCCCCCGGCCGATGTAGGTGGCCGGGTCGGGGGTGGTCCGGCGCTGCACCACCCGGGCGGCCACGTCGGCGCCGGCCGTGGCCACCAGCAGGCTCAGTTCATCGAGACCGGCTTCAGTGTGGACCGAGTTGGCCGGCGGGACGGTGACCCCCACCACGACGATGCGCTCCCTTACCGTCCGCGAGATGAGGGTGTCGGTGAAAGCCGAATCGTTGGGCGTCACGCCGGAGCCGATTCCATGATCTGGCGCACATCCACCGTCACCTCGGCCACCTTGTGCACCGGACCGCGTAGGCGGACACCGGCTGCCGACAGCGTGACCTGCAGCATTCCGCCCGGATTGAGGACATCGACCTCGTCACCGACGAGATCCCAACTGCGTGCAGCAGCGGCGGCGGCGGCACTGCCCGTCCCGCACGCCCGGGTCTCCCCCGCTCCCCGTTCCCACACCCGGAGGGTGAGGGCCTCGCCGCCGGGGACGACGGTGATGAACTCCACGTTGATCCCCCCGTCGTGCTCCCCTTGCAGGCGACGGCCGATGCCGGCCACGTCGACCTCGGCCGGATCGGGACCGAGAAGGACCAGGTGTGGGTTACCCATGTCGACCCGGCGGACCTTGTCGGCGCCGTACTGCGGAGGTTGGTCCGGCCCGAGCTGGGCCGCGCCCATGTCCACCGACGCCTCGGCCGAACCGGCATTCCCCTCGGCGCGGTACTCCACCGTACGGATGCCGGCCACCGTCATCACCGTGAAGACGGGCGGCGACACCAGGCCGGCTTCCACTGCCGCCTGGGCCAGACAGCGCACACCGTTGCCACTCATTTCGGCACCGCTGCCATCGGCGTTGGTGAGCTCCATGGCCAGATCGGCACGACCCCCACCGTCGAGCACCCGGATGACGCCGTCGGCGCCGACACCGAACCGACGGTCACAGAGGGCACGGACCAGATCCGGACCCAGAGGGGCAGCGCCGGCCACATCGATGAGGACCAGGAAGTCGTTGCCGGCGCCGTGATGCTTGGTCAAGGACAGGGTGGGCATATCCGGCGTGTTCAGGGTCATGGTGACGGCTCACAGTCTCCCACCGCGGCCCGGGAGCAGGGACCATTCCTGAACAGGGCCACGATCGGACCGACGAGGTCATCCTCGGGGTCCACCCACACGATACGGGGGTCGCGGCGAAACCAGGCCAGCTGACGACGGGCAAAGGCACGGGTCCGCCGGATGGCCTCAGCCACGGCTGCTTCCAGGGGGAGACCCTCCTCGAGATGGGCCAGCAGCTCGCGGTAGCCCAGGGCCTGGCGGGCCGAGCGGGACAGGCCGGCGGGGCGGGCCGCCAGTGAGCGCACCTCCTCCAGCAGTCCGCGGTCCATCAGGCGGGCGAAGCGGTCGGCGATGCGGCGATCGAGTTCGGTCCGATCGCAGCGGAGACCGATCAGGGTGACGCCGGTGGCGGGGTAGCGCTCGAGCCCGGGACCGAAGGACGAGAACGGGCGCCCCGCACCCAGGCACACCTCGAGGGCCCGCACCAACCGACGGCGGTTGGCGGGCGAGATCCGGGCGGCGGCCACCGGATCCAGTGCGACCAGAGTCTGATGAAGCAGCGCCAGGCGGGCCTCGACGGCGCCATCCCCCGCCGCTGTTGCCTCGTCGAGGGTGCGTTCCAGGTGGGCAGCCACCTCGGGATACCGACCGGGGAAGGCCAGATCGTCGACCAGCGACCGCAGATGGAGGCCGGTCCCTCCGACCAGCAGGGCTCCGTTCCCCCGGGCGGCGATGTCGTCCAGAGCGCGACGACCGGCCGCCTGGAATTGCTGCACGGAGAAGTCCTGGTCCGGGTCGACCACATCGATCAGGTGGTAGGGCACGGCGCGGCGCTCAGCGCCGGTGGGTTTGGCGGTGCCGATATCCATGCCCCGGTAGACGGCCATGGAGTCGACCGACACCAGTTCCACCGGCGGGCCCGGGGCGGTCACCGCCGACAGCACGGCCACCTGGTGGGCCAGGCGGGACTTTCCCGACGCCGTCGGTCCGACCAGGGCCACCACGGGAGGAAGGACGACGGTCTGCGGGTCTGCGGCGGCCGTCAACCGGAACCCGCGGTCAGCCGGCGGATACGGGGATGAGCACCCGGTGTGACGGGCGGGCGGTCACCGCCGACAACCGACCGGTCAGATGGTGGGGGGCGGCCCCGGTGACCCGCACGTCGGCGTACGAACCCTCGGCCACCCCACCGCCGTCGGGGGGACCGAAATGCACCAGCTTGTTCTGCGCCGTACGCCCGCTGATCACCGACGGATCCCGCTTGGAAGGACCCTCCACCATCACCTCTTCCACCCGACCGATCCGGGCACGGTGGCGGCTGAGGGCCGATCTCTCCACCACCACCCGGAGACGCTCGAACCGCTCGGCGATCACCTCGCCGGGCACGAAGTGCTCACCCATGGCCGCCGCCCGGGTTCCCGGGCGGGGCGAGAATATGAAGGTGTAGCTGCTGTCGTAGGACGCCTCGGCCGCCACTTCGAGGGTCCGTTCGAAATCGTCATCGGTCTCGCCCGGAAAGCCGACGATGATGTCGGTGGTCACCGCCAGGTCGTCGATGGCGGCCCGGGCCGCGGCCAGACGGCCGAGATAGCGGTCGGCCGTGTAACCCCGGCGCATGGCCGACAGCACCGCATCGCTGCCCGACTGCAGCGGGAGGTGCAGGTGGTTGCAGACGGCATCGGTCTCGGCCATGGCGGCAATGGTCTCGGGCCGCAGGTCTTTGGGGTGGGGACTGGTGAAGCGCACCCGCCGGATCCCCTCGACCGCACCCACCGCCCGCAGAAGGTCGGCGAACAGGGGTCGGCGACGGGTGAGGTCGCGGCCGTAGGAGTTCACGTTCTGCCCGAGCAGGGTCACGTCGGTCACCCCTCTTCGGGCCAAGGCCCGCACCTCGGCTACCAAGTCGTCGGCCCTGCGGGACACCTCTGGTCCGCGCACGGCCGGAACGATGCAGAAGGCACACGAGTTGTCGCAGCCGGTCTGAATGGTGACCCAGGCGGCGTAGGGAACGTCCCGCACCGCGGCCAGGGCGGATCCCTCCGCAGCGGTGGACCGCCCGTCGGTCCCCACCACGGGCCCGTCCAGGATCTCGACCACCGGGCCCGACCGGGCCGCCTGCCGCAGCAGTTCAGGGGCACGGTGCAGGTTGTGGGTACCCAGCACCACATCGACGTGGGGCGCCCGCTGGCGGACCCGTTCACCGTCCATCTGGGCCAAGCACCCGCTCACCGCGATCTGCATGTCGGGCCGGTTCTCCCGCATCGTCTTGAGGTTCCCGAGGTGTCCGTAGAATTTGTTGTCGGCGTTCTCACGGATGCAGCACGTGTTGAAGACCACGACGTCGGCGGTGTCGAAGTCGGAGGTGGCCACCAGACCGTCGGCCACCAGAGCGCCGGCCAGTCTCTCCGAGTCGTGTTCGTTCATCTGGCACCCGTAGGTCCGGATGTGGAAAGTCCGGGGTCGATCCGAGGGTCCGGTGCCCACTCCTGTTTCGGGCTCAACTCCGGAATCGGTCGTGGTCACCGCCCCAGGATACGGTCCTGGCGAGGGAGGCCCCGCCGTCAGCAGTGGGAGGCCCCGCCTCTAGGGGTGGGAGGCCTCCACCACCGTGTGGATTCCCCCGCGGACCAGCCAGTCGGTGGTGACCGTCATCCGCCGTGGCGCCACCGCCGCCACCAGGTCATCGAGGATCTGGTTGGTCACGTCCTCGTGGAACCCGCCTTCGTTGCGGTAGCTCCATAGGTAGAGCTTGAGCGACTTGAGCTCCACGATCGAGGGGCCGGGCACGTAGGTGAGGGTGACGGTGGCGAAGTCCGGCTGGCCGGTGAGGGGGCACAGACAGGTGAACTCCGGACTCACACATCGGACCTGGTAGTCGCGCCCGGGGCGGGGGTTGGCCACCACCTGGAGGTCTTTCGAAGGTTGGGTCGGCACAATTGTCTGTCCTGTCTATGCTAACGGCTCAGCCGTCGGCGTTGAAGTCGTACACCCCGGATCCGCCCTCGCCGTCCACGATCAGCCCGTGCATGTCGGGATGGAGGATGAGCACCTGGCCCTCGACGGCGGTGGCCTTGAGGGCGGCCGACGCCGCCGCCTCCACTTCGGGTGCCTCCGATCCGTGACAGATGCCGACCAGCGAGGGACCGGCGCCGGACCAGCACACGGCCAGGGCACCGCCGCTGGCCATGGCAGCCAGAAGTTGGGGTGCGGCCGGAAAGAACGGGCTCCGGTAGTCCTGATGCAGTCGGTCCTCGGTGGCTTCGGCGATGAGGACCCGGCTGTCGGCCAGGCCGGCGATGAGCAGGGCCATCCGCGACAGGTTGAAGGCTGCGCTCTCGCGGCTCACCTCGTTGGGAAGGGCCTGGCGGGAACGCGACGTCGCGAGGTGCAACTCCGGGACGATGACCACAAAGGCCAACGAGACGTCCAAGGCCAGCCGGACGGCACGCACCCCGCCCTTCACCCGCGCCGCCGCCACCAATCCACCGACCATCGAAGCGGCGGCGTTATCGGCGTGCCCGTCCATGCGTGCGGCCACGGCCAGGGGGTCGTCGGCTCCGGCGGCAGCGGCAGCGGCCACGGCCAGGGCGGCCGACGATCCCAGTCCGCGGGACATCGGAATCTGCGAGCGCACGGTGATGGCCAGTTGGTCGGTGCCGGCCACGTCGATGGCCACCCGGGCGGCCAGGTGGGACGGGTCGCCGGACAACTCGGCCCCTTCGCCCTCGGACCGGACCACCAGGCGCGGGGCCGGTTCGACCTCGACCTCGACATATCTGTCCAGAGCGATGGCCAACGTATCGAAACCGGGTCCAAGGTTGGCCGCCGAGGCGGGCGCTCGTGCTCGCACACCGACACGGTACTCGGCGGGGGTCGAGGCGACGGAATCGGTGGCTGGCGGCGGGCGGGCCGGTCAGTTGTGCATCAGGCGCCACCACCAGGTGGGCTCGGGCAGGGTGGCGGTGAGCGTGAGCGGCACCGACTCCCTCTGGGTCCCCAGGGCATAGACCACGTGTCCGGCCCCGGTGCCCTGTCGAGCGCCCGCCGGTACCGGCCGGACGGTGACGGCCGAGGTCACCTTCTGGCCCGGCCACCCCAGGAGCCACGCCCCCTGGGTGGTCACCACCCCCACCGTATGACTGCGGCCGTTCCAGGTGACCACCGCCGTCATCACCCGTTGGCCCCCGGTAACCAGCCGGGCCGGGACGACGGCGGCGGTGGCCGCGTCCAGTAGCCCTTCGGTCACCGGCCCGGCGTAGAGCAGCGGGTACATGTAGGCCATCGGATTGATCGGGGCCGTGGTCGTCGTGGTCGGCGACGGGGACGAGGGCAACGTGGTGGTGGTAGAGGAGGGCGATGTGGTGGTGGTCGTCGTCGAGGTGGTTGGGGTGGTGGCCGCCGAGTGGGTCGGGGCCTTTTTGGGCGGGGGCGGCTGTGGCACCGTCTGTCCGAGGGCCGAGGCCAGAACCAGCACGCTCCGTCCCCCCACGATCCGATAGGCGGCCAGGACCATGCACCCGCCCGGCCTGGGAGGTGTAGCCCGACTTCACACCGACCACACCATCCGACCCGATCTCGGTGACGATGTTGTCCACCGTCCCGACCAAGGGAAGGGTGACGGTTGCCATCCCCACCACGTGGGCGAAGGCGGGGATGGCCATGCCCGCGGCGGCGATGCGCAGGCAGTCGGCCGCCGTCGACACCGACTGCGGGTCGAACCCGCTGGCGTCAACGTAGTGGGTGTGGATGGCGCCCAAGGATGCCGCCAGTGCGTTCATCTTGACCACAAAGGCGGGCTCACTCCCGGCGTCCCACACGGCCAGGCTGTAGGCGACATCGTTGGCCGACTGGTTGAGCAGGGCCTCCAGCATCTGCAGCTCGGTGAGCTGCTCTCCCACCTGGATGGGGATGTTCGACTCGTCATTGTCCAGATCGACGTCGTACTGCAGTGCGTCAGTGGGGGTGACGGTGATGACCGGGCCACTGGCGCCGGCTGCCAGCGGGTGATCCCGCAAGATGACAACGGCGGTGGTCATCTTGGTCAGCGAGGCAATGGGAACGGACGGCTCCGGTCCTGACTGGTGGGCGTAGCCGAGGGCAGGCACCGCCACCGCGCCCTGACCGACCACCGGCCAGGGCAGGCCCGGGGCCCGGCCCGGTACCGTCAACGAGGCCGGCACAGTGGATACCAGCGACGGTGCAGTGAGCGGTCGGTTGATCCGGACGCCGGACACCACGGCCACAGCACCGAGCACGAGGACGACAGCCACCACCACCCACCGCCACCACGACCTCTTCTTCTCCCGGCGACGATGCCTGTGTCGCCCGGTGACTGCCTCAGCGCTGGGTGCCTCGGCAGTGGTTGCTACAGCGCCGGCCGGCCCGGTGGCGGCTGCCCCAGCGCTGACTGCAGCCGGATGGCCGGGGACCTCTCCTCCGGCGGCCGCCACCGGAGACGCCGGTGGAGGAGGCAACCCCTCCGTGGCAACGGCCGTGATGTCGTGGGTCGGCGACGGCGTTAGCGGCACCGATCCGGGCGCCACCACGTCGGGCATCTCCCGCGAACCGGTCGGTGCCGCTTCGGAGCCGGGGTGATCGGAGAGCCCCCGGCTCAGCGGGCGTCCAGTTCCTCGGGGGTCATCAACACAGCCCGCGCCTTTGACCCCTCGGACGGGCCCACCACGCCACGCCTCTCCATCAGGTCCATGAGCCGACCGGCGCGGGCGAACCCGACCCGGAGCTTGCGCTGGAGCATGGAGGTCGAACCCAGCTGCGAGCGCACGACCAGGTCCATGGCCTGCTCGAGAAGATCGTCGTCTCCGTCGTCGTCTCCCGACCTCGACTCACCGCTCCCCACCACCTCCTCTATCCCCGCCACCACCTCCATGGGCCTCTGCCTCTTCCAGTGGGCGGCCACGGCCCGGACCTCTTCCTCGCTCACCCACGGGCCCTGGAGCCTCTGCGGATTCGACGATGACGCCGACAACAAGAGCATGTCACCCTTGCCGATCAGCCGCTCTGCTCCTCCCTGATCGAGAATCACCCGACTGTCGGCCTGGGTGGATACCGAAAAGGCCAGCCGCGAGGGGATGTTGGCCTTGATCACCCCGGTGATCACATCGACAGACGGACGTTGGGTGGCCAGTACCAGATGGATTCCCACGGCCCGGGCCATCTGTGCGATCCGGCACACCGAATCCTCGACATCGCGGGCAGCCACCATCATCAGGTCGTTGAGCTCGTCCACCACGATGAGGATGAAGGGCAACCGCGAGTAGTGGGCCGGCTGGTCCTCGTCGGCCTGCCCGGCGCCGTCCTCGTCGCTTCCCGTACCCCGCATCCGCAGCTGGTAGGCCTCCTCGTAGTCGGCCAGTTCTCCGTCGTCGAAGGCACCGTTGTAGCCGGTGATGTCTCGCATGCCCACCTCGGCCAGGAGGTCATAACGACGCTCCATCTCGGTGACAGCCCAACTCAGGGCGTTGGCCGCTTTCTTGGGGTCGACCACCACCTGGGTGAGCAGATGAGGAAGATCGTTGTACTGCCCGAGCTCCACCCGCTTGGGATCGACCAGGATGAGCCGTACCTGGTCGGGCGTGGCCCGGGTCAGTATGGAGGTCAGCAGCGAGTTGATACACGACGACTTGCCCGACCCGGTCGCCCCGGACACCAGCACGTGGGGCATTTCCGCCAAATTGACCATGACGGCACGACCGGCAATATCACGTCCGAGAGCCACTTCGAGGGGATGGTCGGCCTTGGCCGCTTCGGGCGACGAGAGGACGTCGCCCAGGGCCACCAGTTCGCGGCGACGATTGGGAACCTCCACCCCGATGGCCGACTTGCCCGGGATGGGGGCCAGGATGCGCACATCGGGTGACGCCATGGCGTAGGCGATGTCACGGGAGAGGGAGGTGACCCGGGCCACCTTGACCCCGGCCCCGAGTTCGAGCTCGTAGCGGGTGACACTGGGCCCCACCGTCCGGCCCAGCAACCGGGTGTCGACGCCGTGGGCGGCCAGGGCCGCCACCAGGGCTGTACCCCCGGCGTCCACCTCCCGTTCGTCGACAGTGTGGGGCTTGGCGTGCTTGAGCAGGGTGGCCGGCGGCAGCCGCCACTCCCCCACCGTCGGGCCGAGCTTCATCTCGAGAGGCGTGCCCGCCGACACCTGTGCGGTGGACGGTGGTTCGATCGGGTCGACCACCGGATCGGCCGCCGACACCTCCGGGGACTCGTCCTCCTCGGGCTCGGATACCTTGCTCAGGCTCATGTCCAGGTCCGGTTCGGGATCGGCTGGGACCGTGGTCCGACCGAATGGATCGGTCGGATGCTCATCGATGTCGGGATCCCCTTCACCGGGACGCCGATCGCCCCCGGACGCCACCTTCACCCCCCACCGCACAGCACCCACGGCGCCGGCGGCAGCGGTGCTGACCGAGACACCGGTCAGCACGACCATGGCCACCACCACTACGGCCAGTAGCACGGTGGTGGCGCCCACCCCGCCGAGGGCCGAGCCCAAGGGGTTGCCGATCACCGCTCCGATCCAGCCGCCGGCCGCCGACAGCTGGGCCGTGGCGCTGGACAGAGGCGGCGAACCACCGGCCAATGACGCCAGACCGGCCACGGCCAACAGGGTCAGGGTGGCGCCGATCAGAGCGCGGGCCGGTTCGCGACTGGTGCGCTCACCCTCCTCGTCCCGGCCGCCCACCAGGAGCAGCAGTCCGACGCCCAGCGTGATCGGCGGGACCAGGAACCGCCCCCACCCGAGCAGGTCACCGACGCCCAGCCGGGCATAGTGTCCGGCCGCGTTGAGGGCGTCGGCGTAGAAGGCCAACGCCGTCAGGATGCCCAGGGTGACCAGCATCACGCCCCACAGGTCGGCCGCATGGCCGGAAACGATCGAACCCATCGAGGCCAGCATCCCGGACTTTTGGGGTTTTCCGCCGGAGGACCGGGAACCGGCCCGCCGGCGGGCGGTGACCGTCGGCGCGGACTTCTTGCGGTTCGACGGGCGCGAACGGGCCGCTGACGCGGTCCCTCCCTTCGACCGTGGCGTCCCGGATCGGCCCGCCCGCTTGGTGGCGGTCGTCACAGTGGGTAACAGGGTAGTCCCGCACAGTCCCCGTTTCGGGGACACCGGCCCGGGCCTGATCAGACGGTGACGATGACCGGAACGATCATCGGACGCTGCCGGGTCCGATCGCCCACCAGGCGGCCGAGAGCCTTGCGAGCCACCCGGTTCAGGTGCTCATGATCGGTGCTCCCGGCGGTGAGGGCCTGTTCCAGGGCCTTGGTCACCTGATCACCGGCCTCGTCCAGTAGGGCCTTGGTGTCCTGGTCGTAGGCCCAACCGCGGGTGACGATCTGGGGGGTTCCCACCACTTCGGACCGGCGCAGGTCGACGGTGGCCACCGCCATGACCACGCCTTCCTCGGCCAGGACCATCCGGTCGCGGAGGACGCCGTGTCCGATATCGCCGACCGAGCTCCCGTCCACGAACAGATAGCCGCCCGGAACGGTGCCGTCACGCCGCAAACCGGTGGCGTCCAATCGAACGGCGTCCCCGTCCTCACAGAGCAGGACCCGTTTGCCGTCGATACCCATCGACGCAGCCAGGCGGACGTGATTGGCCATGTGCCGGTACTCACCGTGGACGGGGATGAAGAAGTCGGGCCGGGTCACCGACATCAAGGTGGCCAGCTCACCCTGACGGGCGTGCCCGCTGACGTGGACATTCTCCACTCCCGAGTGGATGACCTCCACCCCCAGGCGGGTGAGGCCGTCGATGACCCGACCCACCGACCATTCGTTGCCGGGAATGGGATGGGCGCTGATCACCACCACGTCATCGGGGCGCAGGTGGAAGAACCGGTTCTCGCCGGTGGCCAGACGGGACAGGGCCGACATCGGTTCGCCCTGGGACCCGGTCGAGATCACGCACACCTGTCCGGGGTCGAGATCGTCGATGTCCTCCACGTCGACCAGGGACCGGTCGGGGATGTCGAGAAGCCCGAGGCGCCGGGCCAGGGCCACGTTCTTCTCCATGGACCGGCCCAGGGTGGCCACCGACCGGCCACCGGCGATGGCGGCGTCGGCCACCTGCTGGACGCGATGGATGTGACTGGCGAAGCAGGTCACCACGAAACGACGGTCGGGTCGAGCCAGAAACACGCTGCGTAGCGTGGCTCCGACGGTGGACTCCGAGGCGGTGAAGCCCGGCTCTTCGGCGTTGGTCGAGTCGGCCAGCAGGAGGCGGATGCCGGGATCCTCCGCCAATGCCCCCATGCGGGCCAGATCGGTACGGCGGCCGTCCACCGGGTGCAGGTCGATCTTGAAATCGCCCGAGTGCAGGATGATGCCCTGGGGTGTGGTGAAGGCCACGGCGAAAGCGTGAGGAACCGAATGGGTGACCGGGATGAATTCGACGTCGCAGGGGCCGATCCGTCGGCGCTCGCCGTCCCGGACCGGGACGAACTGGGCCCGGTCGGTCAGTCCCGCTTCATCGATCCGGTTGCGGGCCAGGGCCAGGGTCAGCTCGGAGCCGTAGATGGGGGCGGTGAAGTCGCGCAGCAGAAAGGCCAGTCCCCCGGTGTGGTCCTCGTGGCCATGGGTCAGGACGATCCCATCCACCCGGTCGGCGTTCTCCCGCAGGTAGGTGAAGTCGGGCAGCACCAGGTCGACCCCGGGCATGTCCGGATCAGGGAACATGATCCCCACATCGAGGACGAGGATCCGACCACCCACCTCGATACAGGCGCAGTTCCGTCCGATCTCTCCCAGGCCACCGAGGAAGACCAGACGGACGTCGTCGACGCCGAGCTTCTTCCTGGCCATCGGGGCCGCCTTGGCGCTCGACGGCGCCTTGGTGGCCACGACGGACCTGCCGCCGGATCCTTTGCCGGTGGGCCCATCCTTGCCCCGTGATCCGCTCTTGGTGGTCGACCCGCCCTTGCCGCCCGAACCGCCCCTGCCACCCGAACCGCCCTTGCCGCTCGACGCCGCCTTGGTGTTCGATGCGCTCTTGGTGTTCGATGCGCTCTTGGTGTTCGATGCGGTCTTGGTGCCCGATGTCGCCTTTGCGGGCGCGCCCGAGCGGCGCTGCACCCGGTCACGGCGGCCGGCGTCAGGCAACCGACTGATGCGCCGGCTCGAGCCGGTCCAGCGTGGCCAGGAGCGCCCGGGCCTGGTCGTCGAGTGAGGCGGGAGCGGGTGCGTTGGGGAGACGGCACTGGCCGACCGGGAGCCCGAGGGCCCGACAGGCGGCCTTGGCCGGAACGGGATTGGGGTACTCGTCGGACGACTCGAACCGGTAGGAATCGGTCAGGTGCTGATTGATGGTCGTCGCTCGCTCGACCCGCCCCTGGCGGTAGCCGTCGACCATTTCGGCGAAGAGCCGACCGGCCCAGTGGGCGGCGACGCTGATGATGCCCGCACCACCCACCGCCATGAAGGGCAGGGTGAGCGAGTCGTCGCCGCAGTAGACGTCGAACCCGGGCGGGCTTTCGCCGATCACCACGGTGGCGGCGGCCACATCGCCGGTGGCGTCCTTGACGCCGACGATGGTCGGCACCTGGTGGGCCAGCTCGAGAGTGAGGTCGGGCCCGATCCGCCGACCGGACCGGACCGGGATGTCGTAGAGGACCATGGGCAGATCGGTGGCGGCGGCCACGGCGCGGAAGTGGGCCGACAGCCCCGCCGATGAGGGGCGGATGTAGTACGGCGTCACCACCAGCACGGCGTGGACACCGCAGGCCTTGGCTGCCGTGGTCAGGGCCACCGAATGGGCCGTGTCGTTGGACCCGGTAGCGGCGATCACCGGCACATCGACGGCTCCCACAACCGCACGGAAGAGATCGAGGCGCTCCTCGTCGCTGAGCACCGGGCCTTCACCGGTACTTCCGGCCACCACCAAGGCCTCGCTGCCTGTATCGACCAGATGGCGGGCGACCACGGTGGCGGCATCCAGATCAACCGCCCCGGCATCGCTGAAAGGGGTGACCATGGCGGTGATCACCGAGCCGAAGCGCGGCATCACCGATCAGGCCCCGACGCGGGCGTGTCCTCCGCATGATGTGTCACGGTGTGGCAGGCTACCAGTCGCCCACGGCCAGGCCGCATACGGCACCGGCCACCCATGCTGCGGCGCCGGGCGCCACCCGGGCCTCAGGAAGCGAGGCGCTCCATGGGGGGGGCGGCGGCCATGGCGTCGGCCTCCTCGGCCGTGTCCACCCACGACTCGAACTGGATGACCCCGAGCTCGGTGAACCTGGTCCGGAGCCAGCCGTCGGCCGCATCCAGGAGGCCCAGCTTCCTGCAGTTGGGGACGATCTTGGAGAAGAGAAGGGCCTGGAACTGACTGCGCTCCGGGGCCTGCTGGACGACAGGAACGATGGCCTTGGGATCGATGCCCATCCGGGCCCACACCTCCTGCTGGAGGAACCGGTCGCGCATCCGCACCGCCGCTTCGAAGGCGAACTCCTGGCGCTCGCGGAGCTCGGCCGCGTTGAGCTGGCTGTAGTACTCCTCGAGGCTGAGGACGCCGAAGGCCACGTGGCGGGCCTCGTCGGCCATCACGTAGCGCAGGAGCTGCTTGAGCAGCGGGTCCCCGGTCATCTGGTGCATGAAGCCGAAGGCGGCCAGGGCCAGCCCCTCCACCATGATCTGCATGCCGAGGTAGGTCATGTCCCACCGCGAGTCACCGATGATGTCGTCCAGCAGCATGCCCAGATGGGCGTTGAGCGGATAGTGGCCCGACAGCTTCTCGTCGAGGTACTTGGCGAAGACCTCCACGTGGCGGGCCTCGTCCATCACCTGGGTGGAGGCGTAGTACTTGGCGTCGATCCACGGCACCGATTCCACGATCTTGGCCGTGCAGATGAGGGCACCCTGCTCGCCATGGAGGAATTGGGACAGCGTCCAGTTCTGGCTCTCCACCCCGAAGGCCAGCCACTCCTTGTCGCTCCACTTCTCGACCGGCGTTCCGGTGAGATCGAAACCGGCGCCGAACCCACCGGTGGCCTCGGCCTGCTCCAGAACCAGCCTCTCCTGGTCCACCTCGATCTCCCAGGGCAGGTCCGTCTCGCCATTCCACTGGGCCTTCTTGGCCTTCTCGTAAAGCTTGTTGAGCTTGGGCCGGGCGCCCTTCTCGTAGTCCCAGGTGAAAATGGAGTCGTAGTCCGAATGCACCACGTGGCGACCGTCGGCCTCTTCGGTTCCGACCACCGAGAGGATGGCTTCGAAGTCGTCGATTTCGGCTCGGCCGATGATGTCCTCGGTGCTGCTCATTTCGGTGGTCATGGCATGCCTCCTTCACGGGAGTCGTCTGATGGCGTGGTCGCTCGGAATTGGAACGGGGTGATGTCGATGGTCGGCGCCTCGTCGGCGCTCTGCAGTGCACTGATGCCCGGTAGGACGAAGGTGTTGACCAGCTGGGTGGCGTCACCGGGGTCGGTCAGATCGATGGTGGCCGAAGGACTGATGGTGTAGGACAGAACGATGCGGGTGGCCCACTCGGCCACCCTTTCTGCTTCGGTCGGGCTCATCCAGCGGGCCAGGAACGGCGCGGTGAACCGGGACGCTGTCGACAGGAGCCGGTCCGACTCGTCGAAGGCGAGGTGGCCGAGCACCGTTTCCGGCTCGTGCTCCACCAGGTAGGCCAGGGCGGCATGGCCTCGGATCCGGGTGGTGGCTTCGACGATGCCGCCGACCAGGGCGTCGGCCAGGTCGGTGGCCTCGCCCAGACGCACGCCCAAGGCCGAGAAGAGGCGGGCCATCTCGGTGTCGACCACCGCGGCCAGGATCTCGTCACGGCCGCCTCGAAAGATCCGGTAGACCGTGGCCCGCGACACCCCGGCCTCACGGGCGATGTCGTCCACGGTGGTCTTGGCCGTTCCGTAGCGGGCCAGGCAGGCCAGGGTGGCATCCACGATCCGCACCCGCCGGGGGGACGAGTGCTCGCCTACCGGCCAGGCGGCGACGGCCACGGTGGCGGCCTGGTCGGGCACCACCTGCAGCGCTGTCCCCCGATCATCCACGTCTGGAACATTAGGTCGTATTTTGTCTCATTGTCAACGCTTGCCCCCCGGGCCGGCCACCGCCGGTCCGGTACCGGCCACCACCCCCGGCAGGAGCTCGGCGCGAACCAGTTGGGCCACCTGTTCGGGGTCGTCCAGGTCCCACCGACCCGGTGACGCCATGTAGGACAGCACCATCCGGGCCAGGAAGTCGGCGGCCTGGTTGAGGTCCACTCCCTCCACCACACCCCGTTGTTCGAGGTAGGGAACCAGGAATTCGGCGATCCCCTGGCGGATGCGATTGCTCTCGACGGTGAGGGCGGGCAGCAGCTTTTCCGGCTCGGTCTGCATGACCCGCTGGAGCACTTCGTGCTCGACGATCGACCGATGGGCGAACATGATGCCCCGCTCCATGACCTGTTCGAGGCCGGCGGCGTCGTGAACCTGGTCGTAGAGGCGGGCGAAGAAGGCCAGGGTGGCCCATCCGACCACGCCGTTGATCAGTTCGTCACGGCCTCCCGGAAAGGTGCGGTAGACCGTGGCCCGCGACACCTTGGCTTCGCGGGCGGCGTCCTCGATGGTGGTCTTGGCCAGCCCCCGACGGGCCACGCAGTTGTAGGTGGCCGCCAGAATCCGCTCCCGGGTGGTGTCCACCGGTCCGGCCGACCTCAGAGACCGAGCAGTGGGTCGAGGCCGACGGTGAGGCCCGGGCGGTCGGCAATCGAACGGATGGCCAGGACCACCCCGTCCATAAACGAAGCCCGGTCGGTCGAATCATGACGGATGGTCAAGGTCTGCCCCGCCGATCCCAGGATGACCTCCTGGTGGGCGACCAGGCCGGGCAGACGCACGGCGTGGATGCGCACACCACCGGGACCCTCGGCCCCGCGTGCTCCGGGGACCACGGCGTGGAGGGTCCCGTCGGGGGGGAAGGGGCCCGATCCCGCCGACGTCCGGGCAGCCGCCATGCGGCGGGCCGTGGTCAGCGCCGTTCCTGACGGGGCGTCTGTCTTGTTCTCGTGATGGAGCTCGACGATTTCGGCACCGTCGAACCAGGGTGCAGCCATCTCGGCGAAGCGCATCATCAGTACGGCCCCGACGGCGAAGTTGGCGGCCACGATGCAGTTGGGGCTCCCCTGGCCCGGCCCGGCGAAACGGTGTCCCAGGGCATCGAGGTCCTCCTCGGAGAACCCTGTGGTCCCGACCACGGCGTGGAGGCCGGCATTGGCGCAGTAGTCAAGAGTCTGGCGGGCCGCCTCGATCCGGGTGAAGTCCACCACCACCTGGGTGTCGGCCCTGCCCAGGGCCTCCAGCTCGCCGGCCACCGTGAGGACGCCGCCCTCGGGACCGACCACGGTGGCCAGTTCCTGGCCGGCGTAGACCGGATCCACAGCCGCCACCAGTTCGAGATCGGTGTGGCCGGCAACAGCCAGGCACACCTGTCGGCCCATCCTTCCCCCGGCACCGACCACGCCGACTCGCATGGCCGTCACCCTATCGTCGGTGCCGGCCAGCGCTCGGGAAGGCGCTGCTCCCTGCCGACGGACGCTCAGCCCAGCCGCAGGAGGACGCGGTCGAAGTCGGCTTCCTCGAATGGCCCGACAGCCGACAGCGTGCGGGGGGCCTCGACCACCTCGGCCGCCACCGCCGCCACCTCGTCGAGAGTCAGCGCCTCCACCCGGGCCATGACCTCGTCCACGGTCAGGACCTCCCCGTGCAGCAGGAGACCGGCACCGATACGGCTCATGCGTGCCCCCGAGTCCTCACAGGCCAGCAGGGTTTCCGCCCGCAGGTTCCCCTTGGCGATGACCAACTCGCGTTCGGTGATTCCCTCCGCCCCCAATCGGGCCAGCTCGGCGGTGATGATGTCGAGAACCTCGGCCACGTTCTCGGGTGCGGTGCCCACACCCACGCTCACCGATCCGACGTCGCCGTAGGCCGCCCGCTCCGACCATACCGAGTAGGCGAGGCCGCGACGCTCGCGGATCTCCTGGAACAAGCGGCTGGACAGCCCGCCACCGAGCACGTGGTTGAGCACGGCCAGGGCATAGCGACGCGGGTCGGAGCGGGAGACGGAACGGGCGGCCAGCACCAGATGAGCCTGTTCGGTCCCCCGGCGGGTGACCCGGAGCGGCTCGACCTTGTCCCCTGGTGCCTCCCGGACCGGAGCACGGCCACCGGCGCCACCGTCGAAGCGGTCCTCCAGCCCGGCGGCCACGGCGTGGTGGTCCACGTCGCCGGCCACCGCCACCACCATGTTGGCCGGACGGTAGTGATGCTCGAAGAAGGCCCGGATCCGGGTGGCGGACATGGCCGAAACCGAAGCCTGGCTGCCGAGCACCTCCCGCCCGAGCGGATGATCGGGGAAGAGGGCGGCCGAGCTCTCCTCCGCGGCCTGGTCGGAGGGTTCGTCGGCGTGCATCAGGATCTCGTCCAGGATGACCTGCCGCTCGGCGTCGAGGTCGGCCGGGCGGAGAGCCGGGCGCCACATGATGTCGGACAGGATGTCGAGGCCGAGGTCCATGTGTTCGGCCAACAGGCGGATATAAAAGGAGGTGTACTCCTTGGTGGTGAAGGCGTTGAAATCACCGCCCACTTCGTCCACCGCTTCGGCGATGTCCGAGGAGGAGCGGGTCTCGGTCCCTTTGAACAGCAGGTGTTCGAGAAAGTGGGAGGCGCCGGCCTCGCCATCGCCCTCGTCGCGCGACCCGGTGCCGACCCAGAAGCCGATACACACCGAACGGACATCGTCCATCCGCTCGGTGACCAACGACAGGCCCGAAGGAAGCACTTCGGTCCGGATCATGGCGACGGGTCGGTTCGGATCACGTGGGCGCCCACCGGACGGGCGTCCGGTCGATCCCGGAGCTCAACGACGGCGGCGACCCCCTCGGCCGCCTCCGCTCCCCCCACTGGGGCGTTCCGACGACTCGACAGAGGCTGGACCGAGATCACCGAACTCCTCGACCAGCTCGACTTCGAAGGCATCCTCGAAGGAGGCGGCTCCGCTGGGCGGGCTGCCCGCCCGGGCCGGCCGGCGCCCACCGTCGGGGCGACCGTCGGGATCGGCATGGTCGCCCCGGTCGGGACGACCGCGTCCACCGTCGCCGCGACCGCTGTCGCCGCGGCCATTGCGCTCGCTCGACCCCGACGTCGGTGCCGGGGCCTCGCCGGCCATGGACAGGGACACCTTCCCCTGCGGATCGATGTCGTCCACCCGGACCTCGACGGGCTGGCCCAGCTCGAGCACGTCCTCGACACGCTCGACCCGCTTGCCCTGGCCGATCTTCGAGATGTGCAGCAAGCCGTCGCGACCGGGAAGGATGTTGACGAAGGCACCGAACTTGGTGATGTTGACCACTTTGCCCTGGTACGTGGCCCCCACTTCGGCCAGCGGCGGGTCGAGGATGGTCTCGATGCGACGCCTGGCCTCGGCCACCGCCGTGCCGTCCTTGGCTCCGATGGTCACCGTCCCCACCATGCCGTCGTCGTCGACGGCGATGTCGGCACCGGTCTCCTGCTGGAGGGTGTTGATGACCTTGCCCTTGGGCCCGATGACCTCGCCGATCTTGTCCATGGGGATCTCGAAGGAGACGATCTTCGGTGCCGAGGCGGCCACCTCGCCGCGGGGTTCGTCGATAGCCCCGGCCATCACGTCGAGGATGGTCAGGCGGGCCTCCTTGGCCTGAAGCAGGGCCTTGGTCAGCACGTCGAGGGGTAGCCCGTCGATTTTTGTGTCGAGTTGCAGGGCGGTAACCACATCCTTGGTCCCGGCCACCTTGAAGTCCATGTCGCCGAAAGCGTCCTCGGCCCCCAGGATGTCGGTGAGGGTCACATAGGCGCCCTCGTCGTAGACCAGACCCATGGCGATGCCGGCAACAGGTGCCTTGATGGGGACGCCGGCCGCCATCAGCGACAGGGTCGACCCGCACACCGACGCCATCGATGTCGAGCCGTTGGAGGCCAGCACGTCCGACACCAGACGGAGGGTGTAGGGGAAGTCCTCCTCATAGGGGACGACCGGCAGCAGGGCCCGCTCGGCCAGCAGTCCGTGCCCGATCTCCCGGCGCTTGGGACCGCGCATGAAGCCGGTCTCGCCGGTGGAGAAGGGCGGGAAGTTGTAGTGGTGCATGTACCGCTTGTGGTCGTCGGGGGTGATGGTGTCGAGCAACTGGTTCATCCGGGGCATGCCCAGGGTGGCCACGTTGAGCACCTGGGTCTCACCCCGCTGGAACAGGGCCGAACCGTGGGCTGTGGGGAACAGGTCCACCTCGGCCGACAGCGGCCGGATTTCGGTGGTGGTGCGGCCGTCGATGCGGATGCCCTCCTCGACGATCCGCTTGCGCACCAGCTTCTTGGTCAGGCTGCGCACGGCCGCCTTGACCTCGGCATCGCGTTCGGGGAACTCGTCGGCCAACTCGGCCCGGATGGCGGTGCCGGCCTCGTCGAGGGCGGCGTTGCGCTCGGCCTTGGCCACGATGGTGTTGGCCGCGGCCACCAGTCCGGTGCCCACCGCCTCGACCCGCTCCCATACGTCGTCCTCGTAGTCGTTGAACGTCGAGTACTCGATGGGCTGGATGGCACCGCGGGCGGCCACGTAGGCCTCCACCATCTGGCGCTGGAGCACGATCGACTCGCGGATCCAGGTCTTGGCGGCCTCCAGCCCGTCGGCCAGGACCTCCTCGGTGACCTGGGGGGCACCCTCGTCGTAGTACTGGAACGAGCGCTCCGACCCGCCGGCCTCCACCATCATGATGGCGATGTCGGCGTCCTGGTTGTCGGTGAGGGCCCGGCCGGCCACCACCAGCTCGAAGGTCGATTCGTCCCCCTCCTCGAAGGTGGGGTGCGGGATCCACTGCCCGTCTGTCGAGTAGGCCACCCGAACCGCCCCGATCGGTCCCTCGAAGGGGATCCCGGAGATCATGAGGGCGGCCGAGGCGGCGTTGATGGCCAGCACGTCGTGCGGGTTGACCTGGTCGGCCCCGAAGATGGTGCCGACCACGTGGACCTCGTTGCGGAAACCCTTGGGGAAGGAGGGCCGCAGGGGACGGTCGATCAACCGGTCGGTGAGGATGGCCTGGTCGGAGGACTTCCCCTCCCGCCGGAAGAACGATCCGGGGATCTTGCCCGCCGCATAGGCGCGCTCTTCGATATCGACGGTCAACGGGAAGAAGTCGGCTCCCGGCTTGACCGAACGGGCAGCGGTGGCCGTGGCCAGAAGGACGGTGTCCCCGATCCGCCCGACGACCGCTCCGTCGGCCAATTGGGCCAACTTGCCTGTTTCGAATGTGAGGGTGCGGTCGGTGCCACTGATGGGCGCCGACACGGTAATGGCGTCTGACATGACGCTCCTTGGTTGCTCGGGGACCCCCTGAGCCAGTTCCCAGTTGTCGACCACTCCTCATCCACAGCGTGACATCCACGACGTGAGTGATCGGCAACTGGTGACTGACCTCGCCGGAGGCCCAATTTGTCTTCTCTCAACCCGGACCCACCGGAGTGGCGACCGGCCCTGCTGCGTGCCGGCACCAGCCGACCCGTGTGCCTGCCCGGTCCCCACCATTTCTCGGGGGCCGGATAGGCCACCGCCCGGCCGAAGCCGGGCGGAAAGATATGCGACCGTCTAACGGCGGAGTCCCAGCCGACTGATGATCTCGCGGTAACGCTCGACGTCGTTGCTGCGGACGTAGTCGAGGAGTCGTCGGCGCCGACCGATCAGCTTGAGCAGGCCACGCCGGGTGTGATGATCGCCCTTGTGCACTTTGAGGTGCTCGGTGAGGTGGGTGATGCGCTCGCTGAGTAGGGCGATCTGCACCTCGGGCGAACCGGTGTCCGTCTCGTGGAGACGGTATTCGGCAATGGTGGACTGCTTATCTGACATGGAAGGAGTCGCCCTTGAGATTCTCGTATCGGCCGACGGACGGAACACGACGGCCCGACCATGGTAGCAGGATCACCGGTGGCGAGGGGTCCAGGTCAGGACTGGAACGACCCGGGCGCGTCGATCGGTCGGACCGTCCCCCGGGGACAGATCCGACCGATCGGCGAGAAAGGGGTGGGCACGCCGGCCCGCCCAGCCGGCTACCGGTTGGGCTGAGGTGTGACCCGCAGGTAGGGCTTGATGGCCTTGAAGCCCTTGGGGAATCGCTCCTTGGCCTCCTCGTCGGAGACGGCCGGCACGATGATCACGTCTTCGCCTTCCTCCCAGTTGACCGGGGTGGCCACCTTGTAATCGGCGGTCAGCTGCAGGGAGTCGAGCACCCGGAGGATCTCGCTCACGTTGCGGCCGGTGGAGGCGGGGTAGGTGAGGGTGAGCTTGACCTTCTTGTCCGGGCCGATGATGAAGACCGATCGCACGGTCAGGGTGTCATTGGCGTTGGGGTGGATCATGTCGTAGAGGTCGGCCACCTTGCGGTCCTCATCGCCGATGAGGGGGAAGTTGAGCGCCTGGCCCTGGGTCTCCTCGATGTCCCCGGCCCACTTGCCATGGGAGGAGACATCGTCCACGGACAGGCCGATCAGCTTGGTGTCCCGCTTGTCGAACTCGGCCTTGGCCTTGGAGAAGGCGCCGAGCTCGGTGGTGCACACCGGTGTGAAGTCCTTGGGGTGGGAGAAGAGCACCCCCCAGCTGTCTCCCAGGTACTCATGGAAGTTGATGGTTCCCTGTGTGGTTTCGGCGGTGAAGTCCGGGGCTTCGTCACCCAGTCGAATGGCCATGAATGGCTCCTTTTGATGTCCGATGGTCCATGGGGTTGTCGACCGGGGTGTCAACCGCGATCGCGTCGGAGGCCAGGTTAGCCGCTCGCCCGGCAATAGTCGACCGAGTTAGTCGAGTTTCGGGGCCCAACGCCGTCCGCAGTGGGGTCCGGCCATGCGGACCTGGCCCTTGCCTCTCCACTCCACCATGCTGTGGTCATGACGACCCTGCACATCACCCACGACGGGCCGGTCACCGTGGTGGCCATCGACCGCCCACAGCAGCGGAACGCAGTCGACCCCGATACGGCCCGGGCCCTGCTGGACGCCTTCACCGCTTTCGACGCCGACGACGGTGCGGCCGTCGCCGTTTTGACGGGACGGGGTGGGACGTTCTGTGCCGGCGCCGACCTCAAGGCACTGGCCGGAGGCGACCGTTACCGGGTGTCGGAGGACGGGCCGGGCCCCATGGGCCCGACCCGTCTGCAACTGTCCAAGCCGGTCATCGCCGCCATCGAGGGGTACGCGGTAGCCGGTGGCCTCGAGCTGGCCGTCTGGTGCGACCTACGGGTCGCCGCCGAGGACGCCGTCCTCGGTGTCTTCTGCCGACGCTTCGGGGTGCCCCTCATCGACGGCGGCACGGTGCGGCTCCCCCGGCTCGTCGGCCAAGGACGGGCCCTCGACATCATCCTGACCGGACGGGCCGTCGAGGCCGACGAGGCTCTGGCCATGGGTCTGGTGAGCCGGGTAGTGCCGACGGGTACCGCCCTGGCCCGGGCGGTGGCCTGGGGCACGGAGCTGGCCGCATTGCCCCAGACCTGCATGCGCAACGACCGTCTGTCGGCGCTGACCCAGACCGGGCTCCCGCTCCAGGAGGCCCTGCGGGCCGAGATGCGCTTTGGTCTGGACAGCTTGGCCTCGCCCGACGCCGCCTGGGGCGCAGCCCTCTTTGCCACCGGGGCTGGGCGCCGTGGTTCTCCCCTCGACTCCCCGGGCCCGTGACGGCCGCCGGTCGACCACCGATGTCCGATGTGGCCGCCTTCGACTTCGACGGCACGCTGGCCGAAGGGGGCAGCGTGTTCGGCTTCCTCTGCGCCGTGGCCGGACGCCGGGCGGTGCTGGCCGCATCAGCCGGCCTGGCGCCCCGCTTCGGGTACGCGGCGCTGGTCAGCGGGCCGGCGGCCGACCGAAGCAAGGAACTGCTCCTCCAAAAGGTCGTGGCCGGCCTATCCGTCGATCGCATCGAGGAAGTGGCCACCACATTCGCCCACCAGCACCTGGCCCGACACGGCCGGGTCGACATGCGGGAACGATTGGACTGGCACCGCCAACGGGGCGATGCCGTGGTCATCGTGTCCGCCTCTCTCGAGGTCTACCTACGCCCTGCGGCAGCGGAGCTGGGGGCCGACGCCATCATCGGGACCCGTCTGGCCGTCGACGACCAGGGGATTCTGACCGGCCACTACCAGGGGCTCAACTGTCGAGGGGAGGAGAAGGTCCGTCGGCTACGTGCGTGGATCGACGGCCGGGAGGAAGTACCCACCCGCCTGTGGGCCTACGGCAACGGTCGCGGTGACCTGCGGATGTTGACCACCGCCGACATCGGCGTCAACGTCGGGAAGCTCGGAGCCCTGGGCCGGCTGCGCTCGTTTCCCGGACTGTCAGACCACCGGCCCGACATCCGGCTCGGACTGACCGGCCGGCGGCCGGTCGCTCGGTCGGTGATCCTTCGCCGGGTCACAGGTACTCCTTCTTGCGCATCCACACCAGCACGAACCAGCCCCAGATGGGCGGCAGGTAGGCGGTGAACAGCCGCTGCACGAATACGGCAGCCACCGCGTCCTGCTCGGGAATGCCGGCCGCCGTCAGGCCGATGATCATGCCCGCTTCGACCACGCCCATCCCCCCCGGAACGGGCGAGATACCGCCGAGCATCGACCCCAGGGTGAGAACGACCAGAAGGGTGGCCAGTCCCAGGTGCTGGCCGAAGGCATGGAGGGAGGCGCCGAGGGCCATGGCCACGAACAGCTGGGCGGCGACGTTGCCACCGAAGATCTCCACCAGGTTGCGCGGATGGGTGGCCAGGATCTTGAGGTGGTCCCACACCTCCGACGCCTTGGGCCGCAACTTGGCGGCCGCCAGCCGCCGCCACCGCGGAACGGCGAAGACCAGGCCGAGCACCACCCCGACCACGATGACGGCGATGACGATGAGGAAGACCAGATGGGAGTCCCCGCTGCTGTTGTTCTCCTCCGAATCGCTGAAGTGAAGATTGCCGAGGGCGAGGGGAACGGCGATGAGGAACAGCGCCCCCTTGACGATCCAGCTGGCTGTGGACACCAACACGCCGGAGCTCACCGCCACCGTGGGGCTGTACCCCTCCTGCTGGAAGAACCGGACCCGGGTGGCCAGCACGGCCATCGATCCGCCGGCCAGAGCCACGAAGGTGTCCGACAGCTCGAGAGCCAGTGTGCGGCCGTAGGGCAGGGGGTCGGTCACCGAACCCACCGTGGTGATGGCGATGGCCGGATAGGCGGCCTGGGCCAGGACGAACACCACCACCACCCAGCCCCAATCCGCTCCGGTGATCGTGCTCCACGACTTGCCCACGTTGATGAGCACGCCGATCAAGGCCCATCCCCCGATCAGGGTGCCGATGACCAGGAGGAGGGTGACCCAGCTGATCCGGCGGGGCTCGATGAGCTTGGGCACTTCCACCCCGGCGGCGGCCGCACCCTGTTCGCGCAGGGCGACCAGCGCCGCCTTCCTCCCCCGCAAGGACCGAGAGGCCACCGTGTCGAGGGCGGCCCGCTGAAGGAAGGGCAGGGCTTTGACGACCGCCTCGGTGGGCAGCGCCCGTAAGGCGGCGGCCACGGTGTCCTCCGGCCCGGCCACCGCGGCCACTGCGGCCAGGACGGCGGCCGTGTCCCGGTGCAGTTGGTCATCGGTGGCCACCGTGGTGGCCGCCCGGAAGTCGACGAAGCCGGCCCGTCCGTGGTCGTCGACCACAATGGTCTCGCCCGACAGCGCACCGTGGGCGATCCCCTCGGCCTGGAGGGCGCCCAGCTGTCCGAAGATGTCGTCGACAGTGGCCGCCAGGATCAGCGGCGGCGGCGGACCGTCATCGGTCGGCGCCTGGTCGGCGCCGGGCGCCGGGTCCACCACAGGCGTCGGATCGTCGCCGTCCTTCCTATCGCCGCCCTTGCCGTCGGCGTCTACCGGTGGCTGGGCCGGCAGGACATAGGGAGCGAAGTCGGCCAGTCGGGCGCCATCAGGCGGACGGGTCACGAACAGCGCGTCGTGGGCCGGCCCCGCCGGCCCGGCAGCCAGCACCGTCGCCACCCGGACACCGGCCCTTCCCGCCATCAGGGTCAGATAGGCCTCGTGCTCGACCTGTTGCCGTCGGGTAAAGGTGAGGGTCGGACCGGAGTCTCGATAGAAGAGGAAGCGGGTGGCCTTGGCCAGGAACTGGGCGTCGGCGGCATCGCGCCCGTAGTAGGAGACGTCCACGGGGCCGTCGTCGACCTCACCGGCGAACCGTCCCACCCCCCATTCCTGCCGGGGCATCGGCTCCACCGACTGGGCAGTGATGTCGAGATCGCCGAGCAGAACGACCATCTCGTCGGGCGAGGGCAAACCGAGGGGGGATCCGACGATGAGATGAACCAGGGCCGTCACCCCCCAACCCAGAGCCACGCTGGCCAGCACCGGTACCGGCAATCCCGATCCGTTGACCACCACGGCCACCGCCAACACAGCGGTGAGGGTTTCGAGCGTTCGCTGCAACCACCGACTCAGATAGGGAAGGGCGGCGACGACCACGCCGACCGTGGCTGCCACCCGGGCCACGGGGAAGGTGAGGTCCAGACCGTGCAAGGACGGATCGGGAGGTCTGCCGCCGGTGGGCCCGAGGATGGCGTCGAGGATGACACAGACCAACCACGACCCCAGGCCGGCCAGGGTGATGTCACGGATCGCCGACCATCGGCGCGATACCAGCGCCAGGACAGCCACCAGGGCGATGGTCCCGACCGACGCCACCCACCAGATGGTGGAGACGAGCCACCGGATTCCGTCGGGCGGCGAGGACAGGGTTGTGGCGATGGTGTGTTCGCTGTTGGAGTTGGCCTTGGTGGCCAACCAACAGACCAGCACGGCCAGTACGGCGGCGCCGAGACGGAAGGCGTCAGATCCGCGCCGTCGGGTCTGACCATCGCCCACCGGGGCGAAGACGATGGCCCGCCAGGAGCGGGTTCCACGCCGCACCGCGGGCTACCCCGCGGCCGAACCGAAGAAGCGGGCGTCCCCGAACGAGAAGAGCCCCCCGTCCGAAGCCACCAGCCAGTAGCCGTTGCCCCCTGCGGCCGCAGCCATTCCCACCACCGGTTTGTTGAGCACGATGCCGCCGGTCGACCCGTGGAAGCGGGCATCGCCGAAGCTGAACACCCCGCCGTCGGAGGCCACCAGCCAGTAGCCGTGGCCGTCGGGGGTGGCGGCCATCCCCACCACCGGTTTGTTGAGGGTGATGTTGCCGGTGGAGCCGTAGAAGTGGGCGTCGCCGTAACTGAACACCCCGCCGTCGGAGGCCACCAGCCAGTAGCCGTGGCCGTCGGGGGTGGCGGCCATCCCCACCACCGGTTTGTTGAGGGTGATGTTGCCGGTGGAGCCGTAGAAGTGGGCGACGCCGTAACTGAACACCCCGCCGTCGGAGGCCACCAGCCAGTAGCCGTGGCCGTCGGGGGTGGCGGCCATTCCCACCACCGGTTTGTTGAGGGTGATGTTGCCGGTGGAGCCGTAGAAGTGGGCGTCGCCGTAACTGAACACCCCGCCGTCGGAGGCCACCAGCCAGTAGCCGTGGCCGTCGGGGGTGGCGGCCATTCCCACCACAGGGCGAGCCAGGACCAGTGTGGCAGCAGACCCCTCGAAGCTGGCCGACCCGAAGTCGGCCACGTCACCGTTGGAGGCGACCAGCCAGTAGCCGGCCTGGCCCGGGCCGGCCGTCATTCCCACGGCCGCGGCCCCGAGGGTGGCGTTGGTGGTGAACCAGTCGGACAACAGGCCCACGCCGGCGGCGAACTGCTGGCCGGTCAGCGACACACTGTGAGCCGAGCCGATGAGGGTCATAGCCGTCACCCGGCCGCCCCACTCGCCGTAGCCGTTGCGTCCGGTGATACTGATCGACTCGAGGGAGCCCAACTGGGGCCAGGCCGCCTCGATGGAGGAGACCGCCACCGACCTGGTCCAGGTGTGATTGGGGTTGCAGGCGTCGGGAACGCACACGGCGTCGCCGGTGTCGGCCACGGCCGGAAAGAGGCCAGGGGCGGTGTAGCCACCGGTGGACGACGAGTATTGGGTGGTGGCCACCCGGCCCCCGGGGAACTCCATGACGCGCCCTGCTGTGTCGGTGACGGCCAGGTCGGTGATGGCGCTCTCGTTGCGGGTCCCACGGTAGGTCTGACAGTCGAGGTCGCACGTGTCGGCGTACCCGCCATAGGACCCCGGATTGGCCATCACGTAGGAGCGGGCCGCCACCGCCTGGGCCTCCAGCTCCTGGAATCCCCAGGGTTGCCCCTGGGGACCGGCCACGCCCAGGGTCCCCCACCCCGCCGGCGACTCGTTGGGGACCACGCCGGCCACGTACTGCTCGAGGGGGAGGATGTTGACCGTGCGGGCGGCACCGTCCGAGTTGTAGGTCGCCTCGATCGATCCCCTGACGGTCAGGTTGCCGCCGTTCTGGCACAGCTGGAGAGCGTCGGTGGCGGTAGCCGGGTCGCCGAGGCCGGGGTCGGAACTGGGGACGGCGGTCGGGTTGGTCAGAGTGCCCCGCAATGTCCAGGGGCCGGCACAGCCCGAGCCGACGAACACCTGCCACCCGCCGCCGCTCGGATTCATAAAGACGGCCTGCCTGCCGGACACACTGATCGATGATCCGGCCACGGAGAAGGGCGATCCGGAGGTCACGATGACCGAATTGTCGTCGTTTTCGGTAAGTGCTACCCGCACGTCGGTCGACTCCTGGCCCGATGTCAGGGTGCTCAGGCTGGTGCCGCCATAGAAGTGGTCGAGGATGGAGGCGTACCCGGTCCCCCCGAGGGCGTACCCGAGTGCACCCCACTGGCCCATCCCCTGGCCGTATCCCCATCCGTGGCCCTCGAAGGACACGGTGGTCGAGGGATAGGCCGAGGCGGGCGCAGCCAGAACGACCACCCCGACCGCCGATGCCATCGTGCACACCACGGCGGCAACCGCCAGACGCACCCCGATTCCCGTGCCACGACGGACCCGGGCGCCTTCTGCCCTCGATCGCTTCGACACCTCACGCACCTCGGGCTTCGACACCTCACGCACCTCGGTGGGTCACCGTAGTGCGGCCCTCTTGGTGTCCGGTGGACTCTGTATCATCCCGACCCACCCCGACCCCACTGGCGACCCCACTCGACGTCTCACCTCGACCTCACTCGACCCAGACCAGGCCCTGCTCAGTGTCGGTCCGACGCTGCTTATTGCCGGCTGACGTCCGGCCGACCGGCCACCGGCGACCTCAATCGGAGCCTTCCGCCGCCTTGGCGAACACCTCGGGCATCGATCCGTAGAACGGGGCGTCGCCGAAGGAGAAGATGCCACCGTCGGAGGCCACCAGCCAGTAGCCGGTGCCCCGGTTGGAGGCCATGCCCACCACCGGCTTGTTGAGTCGGATGTTGCCGGTCGAGCCGTGGAAGTGGGCGTCGCCGAAGGAGAAGATGCCACCGTCGGAGGCCACGAACCAGTACCCGTGCCCATCGGGCGTGGCGGCCATCCCCACTACCGGTTGGTTGAGCCGGATGTTGCCGGTGGACCCGTAGAAGTGGGCGTCGCCGAAGGAGAAGACGCCACCGTCGGCCGCCACCAGCCAGTAGCCCTTGCCGTCGGGGGTGGCAGCCATGCCCACCACCGGTTGGTTGAGATGGATGTTGCCGGTCGAGCCGTAGAAACGGGCATCGCCGAAGGCGAAGATGCCACCGTCGGAGGCCACTAACCAGTAGCCGTTGCCGTCGGGGGTGGGCGCCATCCCCACCACCGGTTTATTGAGTCGTATGTTCCCTGTCGAGCCGTGGAAACGGGCGTCACCGAAGGCGAACAGCCCGCCGTCGGAGGCCACCAGCCAGTAGCCGTTGCTGTCCGACGTGGCGGCCATGCCCACCACCGGTTTATTGAGACGGATGTTCCCTGTCGAACCGTGGAAATGGGCGTTGCCGAAGGAGAAGATGCCTCCGTCGGAGGCCACGTTCCAGTAGCCCGCTCCGTTGCCGGTGACGGCCATGCCCACCATCGGTTCATTGAGCTGGCCCGGGGGGTTCTGGTCCAGCCATCCGGTCAACTGCGGGTTCTGGTGGAACATGGGCCAGGAGCGCTGGCCCAACGAGCGACCTTGAGAGCCGACGACCTCCCAGTGCTCGATGGTTCCCTGGCTGGCATCGTTGTAACCGGCGATCGTGATCCCGATCGTCCCGTTGGGGTCGATGCTGACCATGGGCGAGTTCTGGAGGGCCAGGGTGCCGCTGCCCAGAGTGGCCACCTGCTGACCGCTCCGTCCGTCGAAGATGACCAGGCCCTCGGTGGTCGGGACCAGGATGTCGTTGTAGCCACCTCCGGTGAGGTCGGCGCTGACCACGCCGCCGATGATCCGACCCGGCGTGGCCTTGGGCCAACCGGGAAGCGGGGCCCCGTTTGCCCCGTTGAGAGCCCACACCAGTCCGCTGGAACCGGTGTCCACTCCCTCGAGAACCTCGACGTTGCCGTTGCCCTGGATGTCGCCCAGGGCGGGGCTGGACGCGGTGTTCCCGCCCAGATTGGTGCGCCAGACGATGTTGCAGTGGGAATCCGAGGCGAACAGGGTATCGGTGTCCGAAGCTCCGGAGTAATAGTTGCCGGTGCCGAAGGCGATGCCCGCCTGGCCTCCGGCCAGAAAGTTGCCCACCGCGGTCGACGAGTCGACCGTCTGGTTGGTGTTGTAGTCACAGAGCAGGTTGCCGCCCCCGCCCAGGATGCGAAGGTGGCCGCCGGCCGTGTAGTTCAGGCCCGGCGAGGAATCACCGCCCTGGATGATCTCGGTCTGGCCGTTGCCGTACAGATCGGCCAGCGACGGGGTGGTGAACCCGCTGTCTGCGGTGATGAAGGGCCACCCCGGGAGCACCGAGCCGGTCGAGGCGTTCATGGCGTACTCCAGCGCGCCCAGTGAGGGGGCCACCACGCCCTTGACACCGCCGATATTCCCCACCGACAGCCCCGCTTGGACCCCGTAGTTGCCGAGGGAATCGGAGGCGTTCTGATGCCAGATCTCGGATCCCGCATCGCTGAAGGCGTAGTACCCGCCCACCCGAGAGTTGTTGAAGGCGTTTCCGGCCCCCACGAATACCGTGTCGGTACCGGAACCGTTGGGTGTGGCCGACGCAGTTGAGTCGATGGGGGCATCGGTGTGGGCCGGCCATCCCCGGACCGCCGTCCCGTTGGAGAGATGAAAGGCCCACAGGTTGCCGGCGCGGTCCCCCACCACCACTGACGGGCCACCACCATCGAGGGTGGCCTCGCTGGGCGAGCTCTGGGCCACCGGGTTCCCGCCGTCCGGCAGTGTCTGCGACCACGTCTCTTGCAATGGCAAGGGGGCCACGTGGGCGACCGAGGCCGTGGCCGATGCGGCCGGCGCAGCCACGCCGGGCAGCACGCCGGCCATGGCCAGGACCATCAAGCCAGCCAGCGCGGCCACCGCTCCGTGACGAATTCCGAGACGAGTTCCGCGACGTGTTCCGCCATGATCGCAACGCTTCCCCCGCTCTCCGCCGTCCGGATGTCGCTCGATCCGCGTTACGTCATGTGCTCTGTCCATGCGGCTGCTCCTCTGCAATGGGCCGGAGTGGCGGAGGCTACTGGCGCCGGGGAGTCGCACCGCGGACCAGCGCCCTCGCAGGGCGGCATTACCCGTTCCCTCTATCGACCGATCGGCCCCGGAACTGAATCGAGGTTCGGAAGTCGAGCGTTCCCCCTGATGGGCGAGGTATGGAGGCGGCCGTTCGGGTATGCCCCGTTCGACCGGTCCGGCCTCGGTACCCTGAATCATGGACTCTGTGGCGACGACGGCGCCCCGCTCCGTGTCCGAAGCCCCCCGGCCGGTACAGGTTGCGCCGCCGACCTTGACCCGCATCGAGCGGCGACGAGAACGGCAGTCACGGAGCGGGCTGGCCGCTCCGGTGCTGGTTGCCCTGGCCACCCTGGTCCTGCGGCTGGCCACGGCGGCCAACGGGCCGACCGACTGGGACTCCGCCCAGTACGCGGCGGCTGTCGACCATTTCGATGTCACTCACGGGCGGCCCCAGCCTCCCGGCTACTGGCTCTACGTGATGGCCGGCCGCTTGGTCCATGCCGTTACCGGAGTGGGAACCATCCACAGCCTGGTGCTGGTGGCGGCGCTGGCCTCGGCAGTGGCCGCCGGCCTGACCGTCGTCGCCGGCCGGGACCTCGGCGGACCCTGGGTCGGTGTGGCCGCGGGACTGGTGGTGGCCACCTGTCCGTTCGCCTGGTTCAGCGGATCGATCGTGGCCACCTACTCCTTCGACCTGGTCGCCTGTCCGCTCCTCATCATCCTGGCCTGGCGGGCCCGGCCGGGCAGTTGGCACGGACTGGCCGCAGCCGTCGCTCTCGGTCTGCTGACCGGTTTCCGTCAGTCGATCATCGAGTCGTTCGCCGTGCTGGCTCTCATCGCCGTGGTGGCCTCGACCCGACGATGGAGCCAGTTGGCCGCCACCATCGTGGCCGGTGCCGCCGCGGTGGCCGTGTGGTTGGTGCCTCTATCGCTCAGTCAGCCTGGCGGCTTCGCCGCCTGGGCGCGGGCCACCCGCATCGAGACGAACGGCGCGGCCCAGGCCTCATCGATCTTCGTCCACTGGTCCTCCGGCGCCCTCAACTTCGGGACTTTCGCCGGCTACACCGTCGTCTGCCTCGCTCCGCTGGCCGTCCTCACCGTTCTGGCCGGACTGGCGCTGGCGGTACGGGCCCTGCTGCCCACCGGCGAGACGGACCGCATGTGGTCGGCGTGGTCCGAGGACGGAGGCTCCCGCGGGGTGGGGATGCATCGGCGACCGTGGTACCAGCTGCGCTCGGTCATCCTGGCTGCCGCCATCATTCCGCCGGTGCTGCTGGTGACCCTGGTCGAGTTCGCCAAGGGTGGCTATCTCCTGGCCTACCTGCCTGCGGCGGTCATCCTCCTCCTCCTCCCTCTCGGCTGCCTCAACCGAAAGTCGGCGCCGGGTCGGCGCCCCTCCCGAGCCTGGCTGGTCGTCACCTCGCTCGGTGTGGTGCTGGTGCTGGCCACCGGTACCCAACGGTTTCTGGACGGCAACGGTGTCCTCCCCCAGAAACTGTTGGCCTCCAACGGCGTGTGGCTGGTCCAGCCTCGCTACCAGGCACCGTACGCCGACACCCGTCCCGCCATCCGCGCCGCCGACGCCGTCGACACCGCCCTGGTCACCCTCGGCCCCCAGGTCCGGTCGGGCGACGTCGTGGTCTTCGACACCGTCGACGGTGGGGCCAACATCTACCGCAACGCCGGCTGGTCCCTCCCCGGCGACCGGATCGCCCTCATCCATCCCAACCTGCTCCTCTACAACGAGTTGCACGGCTCCCTCTATTACGCCAGCGGAGACACGGTGGCTGTCGGGCCGTCCGGCTCGGTACTCCTGGTGGCGTCGCCCTCTCTTCCCGGATTGACCACCCTCATCGCCCACCACCAGGCCAGGCCGGTGTCGACCGCGCTACCGGTCGGCGACTACAGCGTCTTCCGGGTGCGTCCCGGAGCGGTCGTGCTCGGCGTCCATTTCGTGGCCCGGGCCGGGCCGCGCCCGCTGGGACGGGGAATCTGAGGACGAGCCCCTGACCGCCACGTCCTCCACGAAGGCGGCGTAGCGGTCGATGACCCGTGGCCAGCGGAACCACCGGTCGACATAGGCACGGCCCCGCCTCCCCAGCCGGGTGCCGACCCCTCCGTCGGTGGTCAGGAGGTCGAGGACGGCCTCGAACTCACCGTATCCCCCGAAGGTCAGTCCCCCACCCGACTTGCGGCAGTGCTCGACGGTGGCGGCACAGGCGGCGTTGACCACCACCGGGGTCCCGGCGCTCCATGCTTCAGCCACCACCAGCGAGAACGCCTCCCAGGGCGAAGGGGAGACGAGAGCCGTGGCCCCCGCCAAAAGCCTCCACTTGTCCTCGTCGGACACCGGCCCGAGCACCTCGATGTCGGGGTGCTCGGTCGGGACGTCGACCACCGGACCGGCCAGGACCAGTCGGAGGGGACCGGGGTGGCGGTCCTTGTAGGCCGTGAACAGCCGGGCCAACATCGACGTCCCCTTGTGCCGGTCGACCCGGCCGAGGCAGATCAGGTAGGGAGCGCCCTCCGGTGAACCCCGCGGTGAAGAGGCGTCGCCCGGGCCGGGGGCACCGGTCCGGTCGTCGACGCCCAGTCCCAGCAGGAGCTGACGATGGGTGGCCACCGGAAAGAGATGCTGGACGATGTCCCGTTCGGCCTCGGTTTGGAAGACCAACCCGTCGGCCGCACCGAACACCGCGGGAAAGACGGGGAGGCGTAGGGCCGGTTCGTCGTGGGCGGCCGGATGGAGGACGGTGGGCACCCGGGCGCGCTCGATGAGGCGAACCGTCGGGTAATAGAGGTAGGGATAGAAGATGAGGGCGTCGACCCGGAGGTCCAGGGCGGCAGAGATCAGCTCGGGAACCACCGGCCCCTGCAGATCGACCCACTTTTGGGCGTCGGCCTGCGAGGCACCGGCCGGATCGGCCAGGAGGGAGGCCGAAAGAGGGTGGAACGACGGGTGGCGCCCGGCGCTGGCGGGAAACCGCACCACCCGCACGCCGTTGATCGACTCCTCCCCGGGAGGAAAGACATCGTCCCAGGTGACGAAGTCCTCGGCGCAACTGGTGAGGACAGCCGCATCCCAACCCTGGTAGGCCACCAGGTGCTCGGCCAAGGCCCGGGCCGCCGACTCAGCCCCTCCGATCACGGTCGGCCCGTACCGCGGGACCACGAACGCCACCTTCACGGTGTCCCCACCACATGCCATGGTGTCCCCACCGCACGCCGCGGGTGCGAACGAGACGCCCGGGTCACGCCGCGCAGGCTGCCTCGATGGCTGTGGCGAAGTGCTCCTTCACCCGGGGCAGGGCGAAGGTGGTCACCCGGGCCGAAGCGGCCTCAGCGAGGACAGACCGGAGGGTTGCATCGTTGACCACCCGGTCGATGGCAGCCGCCACCCGGGCCGGCTCCTTGTTGGGGAGGACCACACCGGCACCCTGCACGGTTTCGGGGACGGCGCTGTTGGTGTAGGCCACGATGGGCACACGATGGAACATGGCCTCGAGGAGGGGCACGCAGAAGCCTTCGTGGTTGGAGAGGCAGACGAAGGCGTCGGCGGCGGCGTAGTAGGCGATGAGCTCCTCGTGGGTGACCGAGCCGGCGATCTCCAGTCCGTCGAGCAGTCCCAGTTCGACGGCGAACCGCTCCACAGCCGTGCGGTACTCGTCGCTGATGGCTCCCCCCACCAGGTGGAGACGGGCCCGGGAGTCGTAGAGGCGCCGATAGGCGGCCAGGGCCTTGACCAGATCGTGCTGGCCCTTGTGGGGGGACACCTTCCCCACGAACAACAGATCGGCACCGCCCTGTTCCTTCTGGGCGGCCAGGCGCCGGGCCAGGGCCACATCCGGCGATCCGGCGAACCCGTCGAGGTCGATGAGCAGTGGCACCGTGGTCGTCGACCGGTAGCCGGCGTCCCGCAGCTCGCGTTCGTTGAAGGTGGAGTCGGCGATGGCGAATTCGGTGATGGAGGCCAGGTCGCGGAGCTGGGCCCGGCCCCACCGCACCTCCTCACCCACAGCCGGCGCCCAGCCCTCGATGAGGTCGGCCGGCGTGATGTTGTGGTAGTTGACGAACTTGCGCTCGCTACGTTGGCGGAAGATGTCGGCCACCCCGCTGCCGATCGACAGCTGGTAGAGCAGGACCCGGCCGCCCGGCGACCGGTCACCCAGCCGGCTCACCGGCAGTCCCTCGTCGAGTCGGTCGGGGGTGGCGTTGCCGTAGTAGATGTCCGACTGGTAGCCCCGGTCCCGTAGGAGGTCGCGTAGCTGGAGTGTGTGCCCACCGATGGCATCCCTGCTGGCCAGCGAGGGGATGACCTGGTCGATGCGGGTCACCGTCACGAGGCGGACTCTTCCCAGCCGGCCAGCGGCCCGAAGTCCGGGCTCACCACCGGCACCTCGCCGGTGAGTCCGGAGCCGCGGAGCCGGAAGCTCACGTCGAGGGGAAGACGGACCCGACCGGTGGACCGGCCGGGATTGGCCACCTCGAATTGGGTCACCTGGTCCTTCCAATCGAAGATGGCCGTCTCGGTGGCGCTACGTACACCGACACTGACCGAGTAGGTGCCGTCCAGAAGGGGGACCTCGGGGAAGTAGAACCGGACGGTCCCCCCGCCCTCCGGAACATCCATCTCGCAGCCGGGATCGTCCGGGTCGGAGGCAAAAACCAGCTCGTTCTTGTCGTCGTGGATGGCGATGGTGGCCATGGCGTTGGGCACCGGGGCCAGGCTGTCCAGGTCGGCCGTGACGGTCAGCGACTCGCCGGGGTACATGTGGCTGCGGGCGCCGCTACCGCCGTGTTCGGCCTGGACCGTGCCGATCACCAGGACGTTGCCCTCGATCCCACCAGACTCGGAGCCTTCGAGCGTGCCCACACCGAGAAGGTCGGCCATGTACACCCGGATCGCCTCGCCCGGATCGTCGACGGTGATCACCTTGCCGTGGTTCATCACCATGACCCGCTCGCAATTCTGACGGATGGTGTCGGTGGCGTGGCTCACCACCACGATGGTGCGGCCCTCACGTTGGAACTTCTTCACGTGATCGAGGCACTTGCGCTGGAAGGCGGCGTCACCCACGGCCAGCACCTCGTCGACCAGCAGCACGTCGGGCTCCACGTTGACCGCCACCGCGAACCCCAGTCGCACGTACATGCCGGAGGAATAGAACTTGACCTGGTTGTCGATGAAGTCCTCGAGCCCGGCGAAGGCCACGATGTCGTCGAACCGCTTCTCGATCTCGGATCGTGGCAGGCCGAGGAGCGAGCCGTTGAGGTAGATGTTGTCCCGCCCGGAGAGATCGGGCTGGAACCCGGCGCCCAGCTCGAGCATGGCGGCCAGGCTACCCCGCACCCGGATCTCACCTGAGGTGGGTTTGATGATGCCGGCCACGCACTTGAGCAGAGTCGATTTGCCGCACCCGTTGCGACCGAGGATTCCGAAGGTCTCCCCCTGGTTCACGTCCACGCTCACGTCGCGCAGCGCCCAAAACGGGGTGAACGGCATCTTGCCGCCGTGGATGACCCGCTCCTTGAGCGACGTGTGCTTCTCGTCGTAGAGGCGGAACTGCTTGGAGATCTCCTTGACCTCGATGGCGACGGCCACCGGTCAGAGCTCCTCGGCGAAATTGCCCTCGAGCCGGCCGAAGATGATCAGGGCCACCAGGAACAGTCCCAGGCTGACGACGAGTACCGCTCCCGCCAGACCGGCATAGGTACCGACCCCCCAGGTCGGAAGCACGTGGTACACGGTCGGCTTTGTGCCCGCCGCACTGCCGGGTGGCAGATATGTGTACTGGGTCTTTCCGTAGATGGCCCGCTGGAAGGTCATGACGATCGGGGTGATCGGGTTGACCAGGTAAACGTACTGGATCCATTTCAAGGCGGGGTGGGTCTTCTGGTAGCCGGACAAGAAGATCTGGCCATAGGTGTAGACGATGGAGGTGCCCCAGAACCAGGCCATCAGGAGCACTTCGGTGAGGTGCTGGGTGTCCCGCAGGTACACGTTGACGGCCGAAAGGAAGATGGACATGGCCCCGGTGAACACCAGCAGGGCCACGAAGGCCAGAGGGAGCACCACCAACATGGGGAAGTCGGGCGTGATGCCGAAGAGGAGCAGGGCGCCGATCAGCACCACCACCTGGATGGCGAACAACACCATGTTGACGCCCACCACCGAAAGAGCCAGGAGCTCGCGGGGGAAGGCCACCTTCTTTACGATTCCGGCCTTGCCCACCACCACGCCGGTCGCCCCCATGGCCGACCCGTTGAACAGGTTCCAGACGATGAGCCCGGCGAACAGCCAGATGGCGAAGTGGGGTTGGTGGTTGCGGGCGATGATCTTGAACACCACGTAGTAGATGGTCAGCACCAGGGCCGGGTTGAGCATCGACCAGGCGTAACCGAGCACCGAGTCCTTGTACTTGACCTTGAGCTCGGTGCGGACCAGCAGCATGAGAAGGTCGCGGTTGGTCCAGAGGTCCTTGAGCCGTTGGCCCAGTTGGACCTTGCCGTTGACGACCGTGATCCGGTCGTGGCTCTGCCCGGGGATGAAGCGGGTGCTCCCCCCGATGACTGGGGTGCGCTCAGGCGGTCCCGATGCGGGCCGCTCGACGCTGAGACTCACTTGCCGGCAGCCCCCACGCTGGCCGTCGGGACGGCCATGGCGTCTTTCTGGATGACCTCGTCGATGAAGCCGTAGTCGCGGGCCTCCTCCGCCGTAAACCAACGATCACGGTCGGAGTCGGCTTCGATGCGCTCCACCGTCTGGCCGGTGTGGAAGGCGATCCGCTCGGCCATCATCCGCTTCAGGTAGATGATCTGCTCGGCCTGGATGGCGATGTCGGCCGCCTGGCCCTGCATCTGGCCCGAGGGCTGGTGCATGAGGATCCTGCTGTGGGGAAGGGCGAACCGCTTCCCCGGGGTGCCGGCGCACAGGAGGAACTGGCCCATGGAGGCGGCCAGGCCCACGCAGATGGTGCGCACGTCGCAGTTCACGTACTGCATGGTGTCGTAGATGGCCAGGCCGTCGGTGACCGACCCACCGGGCGAGTTGATGTAGACGGAGATGTCCCGCTCGGAGTTCTCGGCCTCCAGCAGGATCAGTTGCGAGCAGACCAGATTGGCGGTGTTCTGGTCGATGGCCGATCCGAGGAAGACGATCCTCTCTTTCAACAGCCGCTGGAAGATGTCGGAGCCCGGGCCGATATCGGCTGTAGCTTTCATGTCGACCGTCGCTCCCGCGCCCAGGGCTCCCGGGGCATGGGGCATCGTCGGGTGGGAATCGTTCATGGGCGCAGCCTAGTGGCTGGGGCCTCGCCGAGGACGCAGCCTGGGCCCGGTCATGGCCGGTCGGAGCGGCTGCCCAGCCGTCACCGACACGTCAAGGCGGGGTGGTCACCCGACCGGCGCCGATCACGGCTGTCACCAGGCGATCCCCGGCGTCGGCCAGGCCCAGGGCGGCGAAGCGGGATTTGCCCGCTTCGATCAGCTGGGTGCGCAGCTGCCCATCGCCGACGACCCGGTCGACCGCCTCGGCCACCCGACGTGGCTCCCGACTGGCGACCAGCAGGCCGGCCCCGTCGAGCACCTCGTGCACGGCTCCGGCGTCGAAGGCCACCACGGGCAGCCCCTGGCCCATGGCCTCCACCAAGGGCACGCCGAATCCCTCGTGCTCGGACAGCATGACCAGCACATCGGCCGACCGGTAGTGGGCGGCCAGTTCGCCGTCGCTGATGCCGGAGACGAAGTCGACGGCCTCGGCCAACCCCAGCGACGCGGCATAACCGACCAGAGCTTCCGCGTAGGCCGGTTCGGTCGGCGCACCCACCACGGTCAGCCGGGCCTTCGGATCGGAAATCATGCGGGCCGCGAAGAGAGCGGCGATGGTCAGGTGATGCCCCTTGTTGGGGGCCAGCCTCCCCACCGACAACCACTGACGGCCCGGTTCCGATCCGGCGGCCCGGGCCCGCAGCCGTTCCAGAGCGGTCGGATCGGGCTCGATGGGCGGATCGGCCACGTTGGCCACCGGGATGACCGTGGTCCGCGGGCATCCGGCCGCCACCAGTTCCCCCTCGTCGAACCGCGACACGGCCACGCCCAGGGTGGCCCGCGGCGCCAGCAGAGCCAGCTCGAGCTGAGCGCCGACCTGCAAGCGGGTGATGCCGTTGTTCCAACGGCGGAAGAACCCCGGAGGGGTGATGCTGTGGTAGTTGACCACCACCGGTTCCGGCCGCCCGGCCAGCCAACCGGCGATGGCCGATTCGGTGGCGAACTGGTACACCAGCACGTCCCCGGGGGCGGCCTCCGACTCGTAGGCCAGATAGTTGCGGGTCAGATCGGCGGTGAGCGGGTCGGGGATCTCCGTGTAGATGGTCGAATCGGTTCCCCTGTCCTGCAATCGGCGCCGCAGGGCCAGGGTGTGCTCACCCACCGCGTCGTGCCGGTGGAGCATGGGCACGAACAGATGGACGCCGCTCACCGTTCCACCTGGGCCACGATGGCGTGGAGGGTGCCCTTTCGGGGTTGGTGCCAAACCGGCGGGGAGGTTCCGGCCCGTCGGAGCAGGATGGTCCAGGTCTCGGGATGGAGGGGCCGCCCCGGGGCCAGGTCGCGGGCCGGCGCCGTCAACTCGCTCCCCCACCATCCCTGGTCGGTGGCCAGAACGACCAGCGTCCCCCCGGGCCGGGTGACCCGGACCGACTCCTCCACCAGCCTGACCTGGGCGGGCAGGTCCAGCCGGTCCACGCAGCCGGCCAACACGATGCCGGCCGCACTGTCAGCCGGCATCCTCCGCAGGGAGGCCTCCACTTCGTCGAAGATGACCGACAGGGTCGGTCGGTCGGCAGAACGGGCGGCGTCGAGGACCCGCCAGGCTTCCGCCCCCCGGGGCTCGACGCCGACCACGGCGCGACCCGAGCGGTGCACGGCCTCGACCAGCGACCCTTCTCCCGCTTCACCCACGATGACCGGGAGGGTGGCGTCGGTGACCGGGCCCAGCCAGCCCACCACCTGCTCGACCCACTGGCTGGGATCGGTGACCGGGCCGGGCCACTCGGCCGCTTCGAGACCGACGGGGTCGGTCCGGGCCTCGAGGAGCTCGACCCGGGCAGCCAGGAAGCGCAGGGCGTCCCAGGTGGCGACGAACCGATCGCCGTTGACGGCGGTGACCGCGGCATCGGCCGCCGTCCGGGCGTCGGCGGCCAGGATGTCGGCCAGAACGCCGGCCACGTCCCCGACGAACCGCTGGCCGATGCGGGCCGACCGCCCCCGTTCCCACAGGTCATCGGGCAGGCCCGGCCACGGTGCGGCGCCGGCGGCCGAGTCCACGTCGGGCTGGGCCACCCGGCGCAGGGCATCGTCGAATCCCCAACGCAGACTGCCCTGCGGGCTCCGGCGCTCGAAGGCGGCCAGAAGTTCGTCTTCGGCCGGTCGTTCGTCTTCAGCCGGTCGTTCGTCTTCAGCCGGTCGTTCGTCTTCGGACCGGCCCGGCCGGTGGCCGGGGTCGCCGCCTTCCGGTGGTGGCTCTCCGGAGGTGTCGGGGTGTTCGGCGGTCATGGCCTCATCCTGGTTCCTCATGCCTCCCGTACGTAAGCCGGACCGGTCCCTTCGAGGGACAGCCGTCGGGTACCGGTCGTGATCCGGTGGCCCCGGGCCATCACCTGTTGGAGGAACCCGACGTAACGGTGGATGATCGAGGGCCACCGGTAGTAGCGGCCGGTGTAGGCCCTGCCGCTCTGGCCCAGGCGCGACCGCACTTCGGGGTCGCCGGCCAATCGGTCCACAGCCACCTCGAAGGACCGGTAGGAGTCGAACCAGAGGCCCCCGCCCGAGCGCCGGCAGTGCTCCATGGTGGCCGCACAGGCGGCGTTCACCAGTACGGGGACGCCCAACGTCCACGCCTCCAACAGCACCAGCGAGAACGACTCGTAGGCCGAGGGGTTCACCATGACCGTGGCGCCGGCCAGGATGTCCCACTTGTCGGACTCGGAGACGGTTCCGGTCACCACGATGTCCGGATGACGGGGAGCCTTGTCCGACACCGGCCCGACCAGGGCGAGGGCCAGGTCGCCGGGGTGGCGCTCCTTGTAACGGGTGAAGTACTCGGCCAGCATCGAGCAGCCCTTGTGCTCGTCGACCCGGCCCAGATAGCAGAGATACGGGCGTGGGCCGATGCCGAGGACGTCCCCTCCGGGCCGTCCGGCGCCGGCCGGGTCGTTGACGCCCAGTCCGAGCACGATCTGCGGACGTGCGCCGATGGTGAACACGTGCTCCATCAGGTCTCGCTCGGCACGGGTGTGGTAGACGAGGCCGTCGATGTCCCGGAAGCTCTGGCGGAAGGCACGCAGGTAGATGGCGGGCTCGTCGTGGGCCGCCGGATGGAGCACGGTCGGGACCTTGGACACGGCGATGCCGTCCACCGTGGTGGCGAACAGGTAGGGATAGCAGGCCACCACGTCAGCGTCGGTACCGGCAACCGCATCGACCAGTCCCGGGCACATCGGACCGTTGAGAGCCACCCACCGGCGCGAGTCGGCCAGAGTGGCCGCCCCGGGGGCCACCCGCAGTCGTCCGTCGAGGGTGAAGTACTCGATGAGCCGGCGGCTGGCTGTGGGGTACCGGTGGACGGTGACCCCGTTGACGACCGACGTTCCGGCCGGCTCCACGTTCTCCCAGGTGAGGTGATCCAGGGCGCAGCTGGTCATCACCTCGACCTCCCACCCGGGCTGGGCGGCCAGGCGCTCGGCCAGCATGCGGGCGGCCGCTTCCGCCCCCCCGATCACGTCCAGCCCGTAGCGGGGCGTGACGAAAGCCAGCTTCATGACCCGACGCCCACCGTGCCGGTCAGTGGCCCGAGTACCTCGACGAACAGGTCCCGGGTGCGTGACGGAGCGAAGGCCTTCACCCGCCGGTGACCGGCCGTCACCAGCTCGTCGGCCAGGGTGGGGTCGGACCGGACCCGGTGAACGGCGGAGGCCGCCGCGCTGGGGCGGTTGGTGTCGAGCAGGATGCCGGCGTCGCCGAGGGTCTCGGGGACGGCGCCGGCCCCAAAGGCCACGATGGGCAGGCCGGCGTGCATGGCTTCCAGAAGGGGGATGCAGAAGCCCTCGTGCTCGGACAGGCACACGAACACGTCGGCGTCGTGCGTACCAGGCGGCCAGCTCGCTCTCCGACAGATCGTGGCGGTGGTGGACGGCATCGGACAGGCCCAGCTCGTCGGCGAACCCGAACACGGCCTCCACATAGGGGGCGGTCACCTTGGGGCCCACCAGATGGAGGCGGGCATCGGGGTCGTACCAGCGCCGGTAGAGCCAGAGGGCTTCGACCAGGAGGTGCTGGGCCTTGTTGGGAGAGAAGCGTCCGACGAAGAGGAGCACGGTGGCGTCCCCGTGTCGGGCGCCCAGCCGGGCCCGCTCCCTTTGATCGACCCGCGACCCGGGCCCCTCGACCTCGACCACGATGGGCACCACGGCGGTGTTGGTACAGCCCATGGTCTCCAGGTCGGCGGCATTGAACGACGAATCGGCGATGCCCAGGGTGGCACGCGGGGCCAGGGCGGCGGCCTGGTGACGGGCCAGGGCCACCTTCTCGCCGGTGCTGTCCTCCCATCCGAGGTAGAAGGCCGTGGGCGTGATGTTGTGGTAGTCGAGGACCAGGGGCTCCGGACGACCCAGCAGGAATTCGGCGATGGGCGAGGCGGTGCTCAACTGGTAGAGAAGGATGTCGCCGGGCCGGGCTCGCTCGGCGTAGCGCTCGAAGTAGGTGGCTTCGTCCTGGAGCTCGTCATGTGCCGCCTCGACGTAGATCTCCGAGTCCCACCCGGCACGGCGCAAGGTATCCCGCAGCGCCAGGGTGTGGTCGCCGGTGGCGTCCCTGGGCAGCAGTGCGGGGACGAACTGGTGAACGGCGGTCACCGCTCCCGGACGGTGACGAGGAGGTATTCGGTGGGTCCGAGCAGTGACGCGTTGACGGCGTCGATGGCCGCGTTGATGGCGGCGGCATCGGCGCCCTTGGATGTCACCTTGTCCAGCCGACGGTCCTCGCCGCCGGTGCGCACGGTGGCCCGCCCGAACCCACTCGGGGCCAGCAGGTGGCCCCAGGTTTCGGCGTGGAGGGGACGGCCGGGGGCCAGATCGCTCACCAGCGGCGATCCACCGGCCAACCACGACTCGGGGGTGGTCGAATGGATGACCAGAACGCCGTCGACGGCCAGGCGCGAGCCGATGAGGTCGACCAGGCGACTCCTCTGGTTGGGGTGAAGCCACTGGACCGAGCCAGTCAGCACCAGGCCGGCCAGCGCCTCCTCAGCCACCACCTCCAGATGGCCGAGCATCGACTCCGACCGGACGTCGAGGCCCCGCTCCACCGCCGATTCGATGGTCCGCTCGTCGGGTTCCACGCCGTAGGCGTCGACGCCGGCGGTCAGGAGCGCGTCCACCAACGAGCCGTTGCCGCACTCGACATGCAGGACTCGGCCCTCGACGCCCACCAGGGCCGACACCGCGTCAGCCGACCACCAACTCGAGCCCGGATCGGTGGCCGGCACGGCGCTGTCGGGAAGCTCGGGGGTCCGCTGGGTGGCGACAGCAGCTTCGAGATCCTCGATGTGGTCGACGACCACGTGGAACATCCGGGACACTGACCAGGCGAACTTGACGATCTGATGGACGATGAAGCCGACGTACCAGCCGATCGTCTTGGCGATGAGACGTTTGACGGTGCTCCCCACCGCCTTTTGCGACGCAACCGGCACTGCCGTGTCGACGTAGGCAGACCCGTCTACCAGGGCCAGGGTCTCCCGCAGTCGGGCCTTGCCCTGGAGCCCCACCGGTGAGAATTCGAGGAAGAGCTCATCGAGCTCCCGTTCGAGACCGGCGGGAAGATCGCCCGAGGCCCGTCGCCGCTTGACCTCGGCGTCGATTTCGGCCATCACCTGGTCCATGTACCGGGCCCGGTCGTTCGAGTCGGGCCCGTCGGCGTCGGGGACGGGGTTCGGCTCGAGGGGAGCCACCGAGGGCGAGGGCGACTGCGCTGGCGGCACAGCGTGACTATAGCCAGGCCCCCGGCTCGGTCCTGTGAGCTTCCGGTGGTCGGCCCCTGTCGGTCGAGGAGGCGGAACCGTAGGCGTCGGTAGGCTGGTGCTCACGCGGGCGTGGCGGAACTGGCAGACGCGCCGGGTTTAGGTCCCGGTCCCTTCGGGGATGGAGGTTCGAATCCTCTCGCCCGCACGCTCTCGCCCGCACGCTCGTGCCCGCACGCTCGTCGGGCCCCGTCGACCGCGCCGCCCGACGGCGGGACCGGGGCTACGGTTCCCGACACCACAACCATCCTGACCAGCGGACATGGTGAGCTCCGGGCCATCGGCGGCGTGGGTGTTTCGGAGGGCTGACCCGAAGCACATAGCAGGAGGATCGATGCTATGAAACTGGACGTCAACATGAACGCTGACCGTCGACTTGACCACCATCGATGTCCCCACGGTCCGAGGCTGTGCCTTCGACTGACGGCCGGCCTGGTGCTGGCCGTGGGGTTGACCGTCTTCGGCTCCCCGACTGCGCTGGGCGGCCTGGTTCCTGCCCACGCCGCCACCGCCGACACTGCTCCGGGCAGTCTGAACCTGCAACTGGCGTGGTCGACGGGATCGCTCGGCGATGTGGGCGGGGCCATCGCCGAATCCTCCCCCACTGTCGCCACTCTCGACGGGGGCGGTCCTGCGGTGGTGGTGGGAGACCGGGCCGGCAGGGTCTATGCCCTCCATCTCTCCAACGGGAGTGAAGTGCGGGGGTGGCCGGTCTCCCTCCATGTGCCGGTCGACTCGACTCCGTCGGCGGCGGTGCTCGGCCCGGGCGGTCTGGATTCGGTGTTCGTCGGGTCGGGAAACGCCGCTTACCCGAGCCAGGGTGGCTATCAGGCCATCGGCCCGGCGGGCAACGTGATGTGGCACAGCCAGGTGGTGGAGCAGAGCACCGACCCCCAGGTCGCCCACGGCGTACAGGCATCGCTCAGCGTCGGGCCGATCGGCGGACAAGGGCTGGGCGTGGTGGCCGGATCACTGGACGAGGAGGAGTATGCCCTCGACGCCAACAACGGGGCGACCCTGCCCGGCTGGCCGTTCTTCACCTCCGACAGCGTGTTCTCCACTGCCGCCCTGGCCGACCTCTACGGCACCGGCCGGACCGAGATCGTCGAGGGCAGTGACCAGACGGCAGGGTTCGCCGACGGGCAGATATACCCGCAGGGCGGTCACCTTCGCATCCTGAACGGTCAGGGCGGGCTGATCTGTCATTACGACACCGACCAGACGATGGATTCATCGCCGGCCGTCGGTGGTTTCCTGGGCGGTGGCCGTACCGGCATCGTCATGGGAACTGGTTCGTACTTTGGCGGGGCTTCCGACACCGACAAGGTGATGGCCTTCAATTCCAATTGTGGCCTCCAGTGGTCCACCAGACTGGATGGCTCCACCTTCAGCAGCCCGGCGCTGGCCGATGTGTCCGGTGACGGATCAATGGACGTCGTGGAGGGGACGGGGACCCCGTCGGGTGGCGGGAGCGTCTGGGTACTCGACGGTGCTACCGGGGCACCGCTCTGGCACGCACCGGCTACAGGAGAGGTCATAGGTTCGGTCACCACCGCCGACCTCACCGGGGATGGCTATCAAGACCTTCTGGTGCCGACAACGCTGGGCGTCGACATCTTCGACGGTCGGTCCCATCAACAAGTGGCGGTCCTCAACGGGACTGCCGACCCGCAGTACGGAGTGCTCGGCGTACAGAATTCGCCACTGGTCACCGATGACCCAAACGGCTCCATCGGGATCACCGTTGCCGGCTACGGCTGTCCCACCTCGCAGTGCTTCGGACAGGTGGAGCACTACGAGATCCCCGGTTCGAACGGTGCTCTGGCCGTCGGCAGCGGATCGTGGCCCGAGTTTCACCACGACCCGCGGCTGACGGGGAATGCCGGGGGCACCCCCGCTCCTGGGTCCGTTCCGGCCTGCACCATCCCCTCGGCCGCCTTCAGCGGCTACCGTCTTGCCGCTTCGGATGGAGGGATCTTCTCTTTCGGAGCGCCCTTCTGCGGCTCCATGGGGGGCGTCCGTCTCAACGCACCGGTGGTCGGTATGGCCCTGGACGCCAACACGGGTGGCTATTGGCTGGTGGCATCGGACGGAGGGATCTTCGCCTTCGGGGCCGCCAGGTTCTACGGATCCATGGGTGGTATCCGCCTCAACAAGCCCATCGTGGGCATGGCCGCCACCCCTGACGGCAAGGGTTATTGGCTGGTGGCATCGGACGGAGGGGTCTTCGCCTTCGGGGACGCCGCTTTCAAAGGATCGCGGGGCGGCCAACAACAGGCGCCGGTGGTGGGAATGGCGGTGACGGCCGACGGCCGCGGCTATCGGTTGGTCTCCTCCGACGGATCGGTTTTCACCTTTGGCGACGCTCAGTACTTCGGCTCCATGGGCGGTCGATCGCTGGCCTCGCCCATCGTGGGCACAGCCGTCGACGTGGCCACAGGTGGCTACTGGCTGGTGGCGTCGGACGGGGGTGTGTTCGCTTTCAATGCGCCCTTCTACGGCTCCATGGGCAACCACTATCTGGAGGCGCCGGTAACCGGCATCGCCCCCACCTCGAACGGGTCCGGCTACCGGTTGGTGGCCGGCGACGGGGGAATCTTCTCCTTCGGAAATGCGCCCTTCTACGGCTCGATGGGCAACGTCCGTCTGAACGGGCCGATCGTGGGGGCGGCCGGTTTTTGACTGCAGAGCGGATTGGCGTGGCTGCTGTGCAGGTTCGAAATGGCAGCTGTATAGCGCCCCTCACCGTTGTCTGTCGGCTCAGGTCGGTGCGGCTCCCACCACCGGCAGGTTGGGAACAACTCCGAGACCGGGCAGTGAGCCAAAGAACGGTGCCTCGGCGAATGCGTACACACCGCCATCCGATCCGATGATCCAGTAACCCTGATTGTCGGTGGCGGGAGCGGGGATGAGCGACACGGGACTACCGCCGTGCACCGTTGGCACCTCCCCCAGAAACAGGGCATCGCCGAAGGCCCACACCTCTCCCCAAGAGTCGAGAACCCAGTAGCCCTGCCCATCGTCCGTCGAGGCGATGTCGATGTAGGCCGGGGAGTCGCTGAAGTCGACCAGTGGCAAACCATCGGTGACGTTCGGTGCGTTACCGAAGTTGGTGACGGCTCCATCCTTCTCGACGACCCAGTAGCCGGCGTTGGAGGGGGTCGAGGCGATAGCTGATACGTCGTTCACCCGCCGCCCGAGGCCGGGCATCGAACCTTCGTACGATGCGTCGCCGAAGGCAAACACCCCCCCATCGGAACCCACCAGGAAATAGCCTCGATCATCGGATGTGGGGACGATGCCAACAATGTTGTGCACGTGGACGCCAATACCGGGCAGCGACCCCTCGAACTGGGTGTCCCCGAAACTGAACACACCGCCGTCCGCTCCGACCAGGTAATAACCCTTGAGATCAGAAGAGGCGACAATTCCCACGATGTCGCTGACGTGGACGCCCAGGCCGGGCAGCGAACCGAAGAACTTCCCGCCGAAAACGAACACGCCTCCGTCGGCGGCCACCATGTCGTATCCGGTAGCGGTGGTGAGTTGAGCTGCCTGGGCCGCGGGCTCGAGTTTGGCACGCGAGGGGGGTGATGCAGCAACGGCAGGCGAGGCCCACCAGGCCCCCATGAGAACGGCAACCACCACGCCAACCGCGGACCCCGCCCCTCGGCGCCAGGTCCGCTCGTTTCCACGATTGTCCACGACTCCGTCCTTTGCTCCACAGGGACGATTACCGGCCAAGTCTGTCACACCGGAGTACTGTCCCAGAGGTCGCGCTCGGAATCTGACATGCCCATCTAGCAGGTCTTTTGTGGAGAATGGCGGGCCGGACACAGCCGTCCCGGGCCAGAGTTGAATCCCGCCTCCTGTTGTCCACGTTTGTTCTGATCGCCGACGAATGGCTATAGGCTCACCGCGCCCGAAGCGACGGGGAACGGAGACGGTGTGAGCGACCAGAGCCGATCAACGGACGACAGGAGCCATGTGACGGGCAGTGGGCTAGCCAGAATTCCGTCGCAGTTGAAGCGCATTGACCGAAAGGTCCGCCGCGAAGCCACAAGGCTGGCCGGTCTCTCTTACGGGCAGCTTCCTCCGCGCCAGGGTGTTCGGATGGCCTACAACGTCTTGCTTCGGCGGGAACCGGACGAACCGGCATGGACCGAGCAGGCGGGGGCGGTAGCGGCAGGGACACTGTCCCGTTCGGACGTACTGGACCGGATCCGTTGCTCGAGTGAGTTCCGGACGACCGTAGAAGTAGGCCCGGCCAGTCTGCACAGTTCACTTCACGCCAGTCGCTGTGAGTTCATCGTGGGATTGCCACCGGCCCGCTACATCGTGGACCTGGGGGGCGGGCACACCTCGGACCCGCGGGGCGCCCTGGTGGTACTCGGGTACCCCTATGACTTCGAAGAGCTGGTGGTGGTCGATCTCCCGCCCGACGACCGCCATCCGCTCTACCACGCCGAACGGTTCGGGTCCTCAGACACCGACCGGGGAAAGGTTCGTTACGAATACCGGTCGATGGCTGATCTGTCGTTCGCCGACGATGGGTCCGTCGACCTGATCTACAGCGGTCAGTCGATCGAACACGTGACCGAAACGGACGGCGAGATCGTCTTGAAGGAGGCGTTTCGTATCCTCAGGCCAGGTGGATACCTGGCCATCGACACTCCCAACGGACGACTCTGCCGGCTTCAGCAGGATGCGTTCATCGACCCCGACCACAAGGTCGAGTACACCCTCGACCAGCTGCGGGCCAAGGTAACCGGTGCAGGATTCGCCGTCCTCACCGAACGCGGCCTGAACTGGGGTGGCCCTGCCGCTTCTCGAAATGAATTCGATATCGAGGCTCTGGCCCGTAACTACGGCGTCTTCTACAAAGCCGACGAATGCTATCTGCTGGCGCTGCTGGCTCGGAAGCCGCTGTGAGGGTGAGGGGAGGACGGATCCTCTCCACGGTCCTTGTCCAACAGGGGCAGGCGGGTCAGACTCCATCAGCGTCTGCTACCGGCTCCAGGCAATCAGGTCAAGGTGATCGCCAGGTGAATCATCGAAGACAGAAATGATCTCCGTCGCCGAACGCGGTCGAGGTGCATCGATATCAGGCCCCACAATGTCGACTGAGTAGCCCAACCCGTCGAGATACCGAAGCAGTTCCTGACCGTCCATACCCGACGTGACGGCCAGGGATGGCGGCGAGAACTCGAACACCAGGGTGGGGGCCCAACGCTTCAAAGTATCTTCTGCGCCACGGAAAACACGACCTTCGGCTCCTTCGACATCAACCTTCATCATGTCGATCTTTCTTTGACCGACGAGGCGATCGAGCGTCGTTGACCGCACCAGGTCATATCCCCCCATATGGGCCGGGTCGCCGTCGAAGGAGGAGATGGACCCGTTTGCCCCCGACCTCCCATACCGCCAGATCCCGACCTCGTCGCTGAGCGCCACCTGGTGCACCTCGGCGGCGTGCATCCCGTTGGCTGTGAGGTTGAGGAGCAACAACGACTGGTTCTGTGGTCCGGGCTCGAACGAGAGGACCGTGCCCTCGGCGCCGACGATGCTTCCAGCCAGCACAGAGAAGTAGCCAAAGGACGCCCCGCAATCGACGAAGCAGTCCCCGTTCTTCAAGTACCTCCGTACCGCTGCCGTCACCTCTGGCTCGTAGTAGCCGTCTTTCCTGAGGAAGGACCCGATGGCTGTGTCGTTGGAGTCGACGTAGATGGTCAGGCCGTCGATCGACGTGGCCGTGGGGACGCCATCGGTGTGACCGAACTTCTCCGACAGCCGATCGCGAAACTCCGAAGAAGACACGAAGAAGGAGACCAGATCGTCCCTGGATACCGCATTATCGGTGACCAGATCGACGTAGCCACGGCGTCCATGGGTCTCCGCTTCGCGACCCAACAACAATCGGTAACACCACCGAACGTCGGCCGGTCCGGCAAGGGGCGGGGTGCGCTGGCGGATCCGTCTGAGTACCGCCGACAATCTGGCCGGAGGACGCAGGGGAAACCAAGCCGGCGCCAATGGACGTCGAGGGGTCGCAGACGGCGCAGAGGTCGATGGAACCCGAGGGTTCGGCGTGCCCCGGATCCGAGTGCCATCGTCCACTTTCGTCACGACCACGGGTCAGTACTTGGTGCTGAAGCGATACTTGACCAACGCCCTGAGGGCTCCGAACCCATCTCGCCACGTGATCTTCTTCCCCTCATCGGGTTCCCGGCCGGCGTAGGAAATCGGCACCTCGTATATGCGATAGCCGCGTCGCAAGACTTTGGCAGTAATTTCTGGCTCGAAGTCGAAGCGATTCGACAGCAGCACCATGTTGTCCAAGACCCGGCGGTCAAACAGCTTGTAACAGGTCTCCATGTCGGACAGCGTGGTTGAGTAGAGCACGTTGGTCACCAGAGACAAGAACCGGTTACCGATCCAATGCAGAACGAGCATGTTCTTCCGCTCACCGCTGAATCGGCTTCCGTAGACCACCGCCGCCTTGTGCTTGAGGATCGGATCGAGCAAGCGGGGCCAGTCGTCGGGGTCGTACTCGAGGTCAGCGTCCTGAATGACAACGAGGTCGCCATGGACATGCTCGAGCGCAGTCCGGATGGCGGCACCTTTTCCCATGTTCTTCTTGTGGGTGACCACACGCACGGACGAGTCCATCAGGGTTTGCAGGACTTTGTCGGTGCCATCGGTCGATGCGTCGTCGACCACGACGAGATCGACCACCAGAGGCAGGTCGACGGCCAGGGTGCGCCGGATGATCTCGGCCACCGTCGAACGCTCGTTGTACACGGGCACAATGACTGACAGGGTCTTGTAGTCCTTGGGCTCGAGGTGGTGCTCTGGCATGGGCTGGAGATACCTTACCTTTCACGATTCCGGACTTGCGTCGCCGTCAGATGCCGGGTGAAGGCTAGCCCGGTGGCATGGGAACCGCAGCTTCAGGATCCCCGTCCACGCACGGGACTTGTCATGACCGACGAGGGGTGCGGAACCGGCGACACCAGGCCCTCGACTACGGGATGACCACCGAGGAATGCTGAGGTGATCCTGACCACCCGAGTTCCCAAACCCCGTTTCGGTGAAGAAGGGTGCGCGCATGAAAACGCGATACAAGGTACTGGGCCGCCGCTTCCTGTTCTGTCGCCGAGATGAAGGGGTCGTGTGCCGTGTCCATCACCAGCTCGACCGTCTTGGCCCGCAGCGGCACAGGGCTGGTGGCATTCAGGTAGATGAAGGAATACTTTCTCGCACTCAGCCGTCCGACGATGTCGATGGACGAGATGACCTCGGCGTCGGAAGGAGTCTTTGCCAGCACCGTGCTCAAAGCGGCCCCTTCCGCTGAAGGCAGGATGTCCCCTGTCGCATTGGCGGTGAATGACTCTGCAAGATATTCGTGGGCGTAACGAACCCCGCCGAGCACTATGCCGACCAGGAGAAGGCCGGCCACCAGCCGTCGGGCTGCTTTATGGCCGGACCACAGACGGGTCCAGCGGGGGGATGACCTGAAGAGGGGCACGCGATTGGCGGCCAGGGCGGTGAGCAGTGTGACCGACCCGATCAACACGAATGGGACCACCGCGAACTGCTGGAACGGTTCACCGATGAACAGGACGTCCCCCTGGAGGGCCGAACTGAGGAGCACGACGGCGGGTACCCCGAATCCCCACGGCGTGATGATGCCGATGACTCCCCCAGGTGGAAGCCATCGCCAGATCAGTCGGGCCTTGCTGGCCAGGGCGTGGTAGGGCCGACCCGGATGGGTGATCATCCCCCCCAGCACCACCAGAGCCCCGGATCCGGTGGGTAGCGTGGCACGGCCGGCCAGATAGGCGTACTGATTGAGGAAGGAACCTTGGTTGGCGTGGAGTGCGCCGATCATGGCCACCCAGCCCACGCCCACCACGATGAGAATTCCGCCCATTCGCCGGGTGGCTTTGCCGGCCAACAGAGCGGAGATACCGATGCCGGCGATACACAAACCGCCGAGGTCGCCGCACAGGAGGCAGACCGCCACCCAGATCCAGGCGCGACGGTTCCGGCCTGTCCAGATGTCGTAGGCGGCGAACACGGCGAAGAAGGTGGCCGTTGCCTCCAAGTGAAAGTCGAGGGCGGCCGAGAAGTACACCAGGGGATCGAGCAGCAGAAGGACGACGGCCACCGCCACGATTCCGTAGCCGAAGCGTCTCGAAATCCCTCGGGCTGCGACTATCTGCGATGCCCACAGGAAAGTCACAAATCCGGTGGCGACAAGACAGAGGTCCTGAATGACGAGGAGCAGATAGGGCGAACGGAAGACCACCAGAAGAGCGGAGATGGGCCACATGATCAGCCCGAAGTGATTGTCGAGGTACGAGGAGCCCACGATGGTCGAGTAGGGATTGAGATTCCCACGGGATATTTCGGCGGTGGCCTGGTCCATGGTGGCGAAATCGATCCCGAGATCGAACCGGTGGTACTGAACCCATGAGTAGATGATGAGCGCGATGAACTGGCCCACGAACAGGGCTGCGCCTATCCGAATTACCAGACGCGACCCCTGATAATTTTGACCGTTTTCTTCGCCCTCTCCCTGGGTTACGGGAGTTTCGGGTTCGAGCAGGACCGGCGAGGAATCGGGTGCGCGATCAGCCACGTCCTCTCGCATCGGGCCACATTAGTCTGCGGAAACGGCGACTCGTAGGACGCCCGACGACGCGCCGACGCTCAACAAATAAGCCACCGGCGCTCCTCTCCGGCTCCTCTGCTCAACGGTGGTCACTGACCGGATCGAGCTCAGCTGCCCGGCACTCCGATCTCCTTCGGAGTCACCGCATGATCGGGAATCACGGCGCGAATCAGTCCGGTGTCGACGACCCGGTAGGGGACGCCCAGTCGTCCCAGTGCGGCCAGGAACTCGGGTTCATCGATGCCTCCCGGTCCCTCGATTCCCGGTGTATCGGCGAACTGGGTCTCACCTAACGCGGTCATCGGGACGAACAACCATGCCGTCTTCGGACTGTTCTTCACCCTGGCGTCGAGTGACTCCCAACGGTCGTCGTCGGCGCCTGCCGTGGTGATCTGCAGCCGCCCATCGCTCAGGAGATCAGCCCGGTACGCCACCCAGTAGTCGGCATAGCCGTAGCGGATGCCACTGGCCTCGAGATCGGCGATGGCTCGGGCGGTGGGAGCGTCCGGGTTGGTCCAGCCGGAGAAGACAGTGTCCAGCGAGTTAACGAAAGCGCCGAAATTGAAAGCGCTCACCACCATCACCAGTGCGAACAGACCGCTGGCCAGCAACCGGCCCAGCGACACACCCCGCTGGGCCCCGCCCCTGGCCCGGGCCATCCGTCGAGCCGCCTCGGCGCACCCGACCACCAGCACGATGACCAGCATCGGAACGACGAAGACGACGTAGCGGCCGTCCTGCCAGAACCAACTGGTCGGCGACAGGACGACAAGGAAGGGGAAGAGCACCACCCCGAGAGCAAGGATGAGTGCCCGTACCCCAGCCAGTGCGCACAGCACCAGCGCCGCGGTCAGCACCACCAGGAACAGGCAGAGTACAACCAGGCCGACTGTCTCACCCCCTAACCACGCTCCGTTGCCCCGGTTCCGCAGGTTCACCAGCATCGGAAAGCTGTACTCGAAGAAGGTCTTCAGCCGACCGGTGTAGTGGGGTGAGCCGGGCGGAACCTGGAAGGCTCCTGTCCGCAGGGAGCTCAACCCGGAATTGACATTGGCGTAGAGCCAGGGCAGCGCACCGACGGCCGCGGCGACCAGGGCGGCCACCAGGCGGATGAGCCAGCGCCGGCCCCGTCGGATCCGGGTGTCGCCGACGATGGCCACGACCACCAGCGCACCAGCGGGCAGGCCGTAATAGACGACCTCGGGCGAACTCCACCAACCGACACCGGCCAGCAGACCCAGGCCTGCGAAAACGGCCAGCCGGTCGTCACCCTTCTGGATCTTGAGGGCCACCAGCAACAGTCCCAGACCGCACGCCGTGGTCAGACCCCGGAATCCGAGCTCCAGGGTGGAGGCCGACACCGCGATCCTCGGGGAGACCCAAACCGCCGCTCCCGCCAGTACGGCCAGGGCCGGATCGACCACCACCTGGCGGACGATCCGCCAGGTGAGAAAGGCGGCCACCACCGAGAGGAGGACGGACACCGCCCTGAGGGCCCAGACGCTGGTGCCGAAGATGCCGAAGAGGGCGGCCACCAGATAGGGCTCTCCTCCGCCGTAGGTCTGTCCCCAGTAGAAGGCGGAGAAGTGGCCGTCCAGGATCTGCTTGGCCATGAGCCCGACGATGGCCTCGTCGCTGTTGACTGGCCGGTGGAAGAGGAACCAGGCGCGCATGCCCAGGCCGAGCAGCACGGCCACCGAGGACACCACCCAGACCACGGTGTTGGTGACGCCCAACGACGTCGACCCGACCGGCGCCGGGCCGGGATGCAGACTTTCCTCAGGCAGCGGGGTCCCTGAATATGCGGGTGGGCTCAAGAGCCCGCCGGTTGCACAGCAGCGCCGTTGCCCACCGACGGCGTGGTCACACCGGCGGGCCCTTGACCGAACAGCCACAGGAGGTTTCCGGTGACCTTCCGGACGGTGAGGGCCGGACAGCTGGCCGCCGGGGTCGGGCACGGCCGCAGGGAAAAGATCCAGTTGACCGTCCCGGTGTCCAGGACGCCTGCGTGGCTCTGCGGGTCCGTGTAGTAGGTCATGTCGGAATAGGTCTGGTTCCCCCAGGTGCCCTGATTGGTATAGATCAACGACAGAGGGATCGGGGAATGGCCCAGGACCTGGAGATTGGCCGGCTCCCCCGGGCTCTGGTGGTCGATGTCCGAGGCGACCACCCCGGGGATCTGCGATCCGTTGGTGAGTCCCGTCCCCTTGAATATCCAGGCCGAGCTGTCGTAGACGACAAAGGGGACGGTGTTGGTCCCGGTGAGATAGCCGCTGTAGTTCTCACCCACGAAGGGGATCTCCGACCAGCTGGTCGGGGGCGACGACCACGTGTTACCGGTCACCTCGTTGGGATTCCCCTGGCCGTTGAGCGGGTCTTCGGAGGAGTCCCGGTAGTCCACCTCCTCGCGGTCGGGGCCCAGCGGCGACGATTGCAACCGGACGTGGCGCAGCACGGCGGCGGCACCGAAGAAGACCGCATTGACACCGTGTGCCTCCGCCGTCTGGGCCGCTTCTCGCTCGTTGTAGGACCACGCTTCGTCGTGTCCCAGCGAGAGAAGGGCCTTGTGCCGCAGGGCGATCTGAGGGTAGGCGTCAAGGGTGACATCGGTCACGTACGTCACATCGAGTCCGTGCTCCTCGCAGAACTCGATCAGCGGGAACTCATTCCCCAGAAAATCCGATGCTCCGTACCCCGACCCATAGGGCCGATCGAGCGACACGACACGGGCCCGATTACAGACGGGGTAAGTGCCCGAGCCGGGCGGACAAGGTCCCTCCCCTTGGTAGAAGGAGTACCCACCGTAGGTGTTCCATGCCTGTTCGGTGAATGTGCGGGCGACGAGCAGGTAGGTCGCCTGGCTGGTCGGGTCCCAGACGACCAGGGGGATGTACCCCTCTTGACCTCCGGAGCCGGTCAGCTTGAGCAGGTAATCACCCTGGACGAAGGCACCGGTCACCGGCATGGACAGCGAAGGAGTCCAGTTGTCGCAGCTGACCATGTTGACGCCGGTCGTGAGGGGGCAGGCCGGTTGCGGGTGGCCGGCCACCACGGATGACGACCAGACCTTTCGTGCACCGGTCCCGCCATACCAGCCCATCCGGTAGGCCACAACCCGAAACGTGGGAGACGGTGTCGAGACGTAGAGCTGGACCGTCTGACCAGCAGCGGCGTAGTTCAGGTTGGCGAATCCCTGGATCTGATTGGCCGGCGTTCCCAAGGGGATCTTCCACGCGGTAGTGCCCGGTCGGTTGTTTTCGGCGATCACCCAGCGCGCTTCGACACCGTCCGACCCGAGAAAGGTGGCCGGCTGGGCGGCGGCGTCACGCCGCTTGCCCGAGTGGGAGGCCGAACCATGGCGGGATGAGCGGACGGACCCCTTGGCCACCGGTGTGGATCCGGCGTGGACCACGGTGGCCACCACGGCGGCGATCACCACCACGAGGGCCAGAGAAGCCGCCGCCACCATTCGTCGGTGCTTGTGCGGAGAGCGGACCGCCAAATGCGCATTGCTCCGCTGATCCATACCGCTCCTCGGACGAAGACCTCAGGTCGGTTAGTTCTATACCACCCGAGCAGAGATTCTCCTCCACCTGGCTCTGCCGTTTGCCGCGGTCCGCCCCCACCGCGCGGCTCACAGTGGAGGCGTCCCTGCGCCGACCGTCTCGGACAGCTCCGCCCCGGTCCCTGCCCCACTCCCCGGCGCCATCCCGTTCCCCAGGTGGACGAGCCACCATCCATAGACAAGGGCGACAACGGCGAACCCAGCCAGAAGGAGGCCGATCGGAACCGGCGGTGTCCAACCGCCGCGCACGTGGCGGAACGGGTCGAGCCCGCCATAGGTCCCCACCGTGTAGCGGCGCAGGGCCCAGAAATAGTCGACCACCTGATCGACGATGATCGCCGAGACGAAGGCGAACGTCATCCCCCGGACGGTCGCCGGTCGAAAGCGACGCCGCCGACCGGCTATCGACCCGGCCAGCAGCGGGATCCCCACGTAGAGGGGGAGTCCGTCCCTGGCCTGCCAGTCGATGGTCAAGGTGCGCACGGCGTGGGGTACGACGATGGCCGCCGGCACCAGGAAGGCCACCGCCATCAGGGCCAGCAACACCAACGACTGACGGGGGCGGGCGGTGGCCAGGGCCACCAGGATCAGAACCAGGAAAGCCACGCCGGTCAGTAGGAAGACCAGAAGCGGTGAGGGGGTGTCGAGCCAGCCGAAGATCCCCACCGCCTGTCGGGCGTAGGTGGGGTTGTCCTTGGCGAACAGGACCAGAGCGCTGACTTTCGATGTGTGGGCCGGTATGGGCTGGCCCGAGCTGGTGATGGACAGAGCCCCGACGGCCACCACATAGGCGGCGGCCACCACCGCCACCAGGGCCACCAGGGCACCGGCCATCTGGACCGTCCGTTGACGTATCAGTCGCCAGAACGCTTTGGGGGCCACGGCCAACAGGGTGAGGACGATGAGGGCCATCCACACTATGGACAAGCCCCGCACCAGTTCGAGAACGGACCCGCAGACGGCGAAGGCGGCCAACAGGCCGATGGGGGGTCGGTCGGCGTGATCGAGGACCAGGAGCAGCCCGGCTGTCCAGGTGGCGGTGGCCGCGGCGATCTCCAGCGTGCTCGGGTTCACCACTCCCCCCAGGAACACGATCAGGGGGGTCAGGGACAGGCCCAGAGCACTGACCAGGAGTGGGGCCCGGCTCCACCGGACCATCATGGCCAGGGTCAGGCCGTAGAACAGGGCAGCCACCAGGGCCGACAGGGCGCGCATGAGGTAGATGGCCGATCCCGAGGTCCACACCAGCGTGGGAAGGCCGGCGATGGCGTAATAGAGAGGCGGATACAGGCCCACGTAGGTGGTGGCCCTGACCGACACCCCGGATGCGGGGATGGTGCCCCCGCACCCGGCCGGCACCGCCTCCTTACCGGCAAAGCAGGCGGCCACGTTCACATCGGAGAAGGCCTCGGGGACGGTGACCGTGCGGAACGCCTTTTGGGCACCGGCCACCGGCTGACCTCGGAGCTCGCCCCGCACCACGGCCGCCGCTTTGACTATCTGGGTCGGTTCGTCGGGAGCAGCACCCAACGGCGTGGCCAGGGCCCAACCCAACATGAGCAGAAAGATGATGGTGCTGCTGATGGCCCATGTGGCCGCCAACCGGGTTGCGCCGGAACCGGACGCCCTGCCCGGCCTCATGGGCGCACGCTGGACAGTTGGTCCTCGGTCGTGCCCTGACGGGGCTGGTCAGCCCGCTGGACTTGGCCGATCACACCCTTCTCCGCTCTCCCATCGGTCGAACAGGGTGAAACTACCATCGGGCGCCGTCCTGACCGGGGTTGGGGTGCTCGACCGGTGCCTGTCTTGCCTGGAGGCCGAGTTTCGGCCATGCTTCCCCGGTTCCGGCACGAGCTGCCGACAGTGGATACAGGAGGACGACATGGGAATGCTCGACGGCAAGGTAGCGATCGTGACCGGCGCAGGGCGGGGCATCGGGCGCGAAGAGGCTCTTCTGCTGGCCTCCGAGGGCGCCAAGGTCATCGTCAACGACGTGGGAGCCTCGGTGGACGGAGGGGGGGGCGACAAGCACCCCGCCGAAGAGGTCGTCGAGCTCATCAAGAAGGGGGGCAGCGACGGCGCTGTCAACGCCTCGGACGTGAGCTCGTGGTCGGGGGCCAAGGAGCTCATCGACCAGGCGGTGGACTCGTTCGGCCAGCTCGACATCCTGGTCAACAACGCCGGGATCCTGCGGGACAAGATGAGTTTCAACATGGACGAGTCCGATTGGGACGACGTCATCCGGGTCCACCTGAAGGGCCACTTCGCTCCCTCCCGCCATGCCGCCGTGTACTGGCGGGGACGGGCCAAGGCCGGCGAACAGGTCAGCGGCCACATCATCAACACCTCCTCGGAGGCCGGCCTCTACGGGAACGCCGGACAGGCCAACTACTCGGCGGCCAAGGCCGGCATCGCCTCGATGACCTGGGTCCTGGCCCGCGAGCTCGAGCGTTACGGGGTCACCGTCAATTCGATTTCGCCCAGGGCCCGCACCCGTATGACCGAAAACCTCTTCGGGGAGATGGCCAAGGCGGGCGACGGTTTCGACGAATGGGATCCGCGCAACATCGCTCAGATGGTCGCCTTCCTGGCCTCCGACGAGGCCAGCGACGTGACCGGTCAGAACTTCGTCGTCTTCGGCGGCAACGTCTGGGCCATGGGCGGATTCCACCCGGTGGGCGAGATCCATCGCGACTCGATGTGGACGCCCGAGGAGCTGGCCGGAGCCAAGGCAGAGCTGTTCAAGGGCGTCTCCCCCGGTATCCCCAAGTTCAGCTTCTTCTAGGGAGACAGCTTTCTCTAGAAAGACCTCTTCTCCTAGAAAGACCGCTTCTCCTAGGAAGTCAGTTTCTCCTAGGAAGTCAGTTTCTTCCAGGGAACCAGCTCAGGAGCGGCTGGCCACCACGGCGGTGGCCTGGCCGACCACCTTCTCCTCGCCGGCCGCGTTGGCCAGGCGGACATCGAGATCGACCAGATTGTCGTCGCCGTCCTTGCGCTTCCCGGTGACCACGACCCGGGTGCGCAGCTCTTCGTCGGGCCAGGTCTGCTTGGCGAACCGCACCTGATATCGACGGACGTTGCCGGGCGCCGACATAGTCGTCGATGGCCGACCCGAGCAGGCCCATCGAGAACATCCCGTGCCCGAAGACACTGGGTTGGCCGGCCGCCTGGGCCTTGACCTCGTCGTGGTGCATCGGGTTGAAATCGCCCGACGCTCCGGCATAGGCAACCAGGTCGGTCCGGGTGAGGACGTGGGACCGCACCGGGGCCTCGTCGCCCTCGGCCACGTCCTCGAAATAGAGCACCGCGTCACCCATCGATCAGACCTCCGTCCTGGCTTGTCCCCACTTTAGACCAGGCCCCGACCGCCACTCGGGCCGTGGCCCCGTCGTCATCGCCCCGGCTCGGGGTCACGGGCCAGTCCGAGCAGGCGCTCGCCGATCACGTTGCGCTGCACCTCGCTGGTCCCTCCGGCGATGGTCAGGCACCGACTCTGCAGCATGCCGTGAGCCGAAACCGCCGCCTCCCCCTCGGTCACCGCCCCGTCGGGGCCGCAGAGGTCGAGCCCGAACTCGTGGACCCGTTGCTCGAACTCGGCTCCCAGCAGCTTGCGCAAGCTCGATTCGGATCCGGGCTGAAGACCGGTCAGGGAACGCAGCGTGGCCCGCACCCCGAGCTGGGCCAGGGACTGGGCCTCGGCCAACAGTCCACCCAGCCGGTCCAGGGTGACCGGATCGTGCCGGGCGGGCTGGGCGGCCATGCGCCCGAGCACACCCTCGAGGACACCACCGAAGGCAGAGTCCGATGACAGCGAGACCCGCTCGTTGGCCAAGGTGGTGCGGGCCAACCGCCATCCGCCGTCCACCTGACCGACCACGTTGGCGTCGGGTACGAAGCACTCGTCCAAGAAGACCTCGTTGAACAGAGCTGCGCCGGTGATCTCGCGGAGGGGCCGGACTTCGATGCCGGGCGACTGCATGTCCACCAGGAAGTAGGTGATGCCCTGGTGCTTGGGAACGTCCGGATCGGTGCGGGCCAGGCAGATACCCATGTGGGCCCGGGCCGCCACCGACGTCCACACCTTCTGGCCGGTCAGGGACCACCCGCCCTCCACCCGGGTGGCCCGGGTGGAGAGGGCGGCCAGATCTGATCCGGCCCCCGGCTCGCTGAACAGCTGGCACCAGATGACCTCGCCCCGCAGGGTGGGGGCCACCCATTGCTCGGCCTGTTCCGCCGTCCCGTGGGCGATGATGGTGGGGAGGGCCCAGGCCGCCACGGCCAGGTTCGGCCGTCGAATGCCGGCGTCGGCCAGTGCCTCGTCGATGACCAACTGCTCGACGGGACCGGCCTCCCGCCCCCAGGGTGCCGGCCAGTGCGGAACCAGCAGTCCGTGGTCGTAGAGGGCCCGACGTTGGTCCGCCGTGTCCTCCAGGGCGGCCACGGCGGCGGCGGCCGTGGCCATCTCCCGTCGGAGGGGTTCGGATTCGGCGGGCAGGTCGACGGCGATGGTCCGCCGCTGGCCGTCGAGGGCCAGACGGGCCGCCTCCGCCCGCAGGGGCGCCGTCCCGCCGGCCAGCTGGCGCAGCGTGGTGGCCCGACGCAGATGGATATGGACGTCGTGCTCCCAGGTGAACCCCATCCCACCGAGGACCTGAATGGCTCCTTTGGCTGCCTCGACGTAACCGTCCAGGGTCAGACTGGCAGCCAGGGGTACGGCCAATCGGCTCTGAGGGCCGGGGCCGACATCGGGGTGGGTGACCCTCTCGGCGTCGACAACCAGAGCGGCGTCCCAGGTGGCCGACACCCCCTGCTCCACGCCGACCAGCATGTCGGCCAGCCGGTGCTTGACCCCCTGGAACTGCCCGATGGGCCGCCCGAACTGCTGGCGGGTGCGGGCGTGTTCGGCCGCGCTGTCGAGGCACCACCGTGCTCCCCCGGCGGCCTCGGCCGACGCCACCAGTAGGGACCACTGTCGGATGTGGTCCGTGGTGGCCTGGGGGAGAACCCGCTCGGCGGGCACCATGGTGTTGTCCAGCGTCCATCGAGCCGAGCGACGGGAGGGGTCGAAGCTGGTGAGGGGGTGGACGGTCACCGACGGGTCCCGTTCGATCACAACCCACTGCACCGACTTCCCGACGGCCACCGGCGCCAACACCAGGGTCACGACGGCCCCGCTGGCGATGGGGTCGACCGAGCCACTGACTCTCAGGATCCCCTGGTCGTCGAGCGTGCCGGTCAGGCCGGGGCGCTCTGTGGCCGAACCGTCCGGCCATCCGGTCGGCGCCACCAACGAGGCCGGCGTGGTGCCATCGGCCAGGCCGGGCACCATCTCCTTGGCCTGGGCCGGGCTCCCGCACCCCACCACCACCGCACCGACCACGGCCGTGGTGGACCAAGGACCGGGTGCCGCCGCCCGCCCAAGCTCCTCGACCACCACGGCCAGCTCCACCATTCCCGCACCCTGTCCTCCGTACTCCTCGGGAAGATGAACGCCCAGTAAACCCTGGGCACCGAGGTCGGGCCAGAAGGGAGGGAGGCTGTCGGCGTCGGCATCGAGGGCCGCCCGGGTCACGGCGGGGGGACAGAACGACTCGATCCAACGCCGCACGGAGGACCGCAGCTCCTCGTGCTCGTCCAGCAGACCGATGGCCACCGTCAGGCCCCCATCCGCCCCACGAGGCGGCCGATCGAACTGATGTCCGAGGAGTGGGTGGGCGCCATCGCTACCACCCCTTGAACTGGGGCGATCGGCGCTCGGCGAAGGCGCGCAGACCCTCCCCGCAGTCCTCGGTGGTGGTGACCAGCTCCTGGGCGGTGGCCTCGTCCCACAGCGCGGTCGACCGGTCGGATTCGAGAGAGCGGTTGGTGAGGTACTTGGCCGCCCCGATGGCCTTGGTCGGCCCGGCGGCCAGCCGCTCGGCCCAAGCCGCAGCCTCGGCCATCAGCTGGGTACGGGGGACCACCCGGTTGACCAGGCCCAAGCGCTCTGCTTCCGGCGCCGGGAGGTCATCGCCGAAGAAGAACAGCTCCTTGGCCTTCTGGGGGCCGATGAGCCGGGGCAGGAGATAGGCCCCGCCGGCGTCGGGGGCGATGCCCCGGCGCACGAACACGGCAATAAAAGCAGCCTCCTCGGCCGCCAGGACCAGGTCGCAGGCCAAGGCCAGGTTCATCCCGCCGCCGGCGGCGGTGGCGTTGACGGCGGCGATGATCGGCTTCTCACAGTCGAGGACGGCGCTGATCAGTCGCTGCCACCCGTTGCGAATGAGCCGCGACGCCTGTCCCACCGCCCGGTCGGGAGCACCCTCCGGACGGGCCGGGCCCGGCTCCTGGCTGCGGAGATCGGCCCCGGTGCAGAACCCCTTCTCCCCCGCCCCGGTCAGCACCACGGCACGTACGGCCAGATCGGCCGACGCCTCCTCCAACCAGTCGATGATCTGATTGCGCATGCGCCAGGTGATGGCGTTGCCGGCCTCCGGGCGGTTGAGGGTGATCCAGGCCACGCCGCCAACCTGGCGGAGGAGCACGTCCTCCGCGGACCCCGCCGTCGCCTCGGCCATCAGATGCGGTGGATGATGTTCATCCGCGAGGTACAGACCGGCTCGCCGCTCGATCGGTCACGCCACGCCGTCTCCACGACCACGAAAGTCATGGTCTTTCCCTTGGACTCCTTGCGGTAGGCGTCGGCCACCGTGCCTTCACCGACCAGTACGTCGCCGGCGTAGACGGGACGGTGATAGGTGAACTCCTGCTCGCCGTGGAGGATGATCCCACCCTTGGCCATCAGGGGGCCGAGCACCTCGGCCATCGGGTTTCCGGTGGGCCCATCCTCGACCTGCAGCTCGGGGTAGGCGCCGAAATTCTCCATGACGAAGGGGTAGGTGGGGGGAGCGGGTATGCCGGCCAGACCGGCTTCCGCTGCCGCCCTCGGATCGCGGTAGACGGGGCTCTTCTCCTTGACGGCGTCGGCGAACAGGGCCAGCTGGCCGCGTTCGACGGTCACCACCTTTGTCCCGGTCGGTTTTCCGATGATCGTGCTCAAGATGTCGTCGTCTGCCACCTCGGCTCCTCCCCGTGCTCCCCATGGTCGGGCGGCCCGGACAGCGGTCCGGCGCCTGTGGCCGAACTGGCCGTGACACGGTCAGCTACCGTGCCCGACCGGCACCGTAGCGCGCAAGTCACCTGGTCGTTCCCATTTCCTCCCCTACAGTGCTGCCATGGGTGACGCTGCCACGGGTGACGCTGCCACCGGTGACACTGCGCCGGGTGAGGGCCGGGGCGCCGACGTGCGTGCCTTCGACACCACGCTGGCCATGGCCCGGGCCGCCGCCGACCGGGCGGCCGACGCGCTGCGGGCCGCGGTGGCCGAAAAGGGTGTGGCCCACGCCATGTTCGCCACCGGCAACTCCCAGATCGCCTTTGTCGAGGCTCTGGTCGGAGCCACCCCCGGCGTGCCCTGGGACCAGGTGGTGGTCTTCCACATGGACGAGTACGTGGGGATCGGACCGGACCATCCGGCCAGTTTCCAGCGGTGGATACGCCAACGCATCGTCGAGCCCACGGCACCCCTGGCCGCCCATTACATCGACGGGTTGGCCCCGCCCGAGGCCGAATGCGGACGCTACGCCGCCCTGCTCGCCGCATTCCCTCTTGACCTGTGCTGCCTGGGCATCGGTGAGAACGGGCACCTGGCCTTCAACGACCCACCGGTGGCCGACTTCGACGACGATCGGGACCTGAAAGTGGTCGTGCTCGACGCTGCCTGCCGCCGTCAGCAGGTCAACGAAGGGCACTTTGCCGGCGACGACGACGTGCCCGAGCAGGCGGTGACCGTCACCATCCCGGCCCTCCTCCGGGCGGCGCAGGTCCTGGCCATCGTGCCCGAGGCCCGCAAGGCGGAACCGGTGCGGTCCGCCCTCGAAGGCCCGGTCACCACCGCCTGCCCGGCCTCCATCCTCCAGCGGACCCCTGGCGCCACCGTCTTCCTCGACGCCGATTCGGCCCGCCTCCTTTCCTTCGATCACTAGAGAGCGTCTCCTGCGATCACGTCCAGGGCGCGTCGGCCATCACCAGCGGTGGGGCCAGCCACTGGTCGCTCAGGTCGGGTAGGACTCGCCCCCTCGGGACGGCGGATTGGCCACTGTCATGACGGTGGGAGCCAGCGGTCGAGAAAGGGAAAGGCCCCGGGACCGTTCCACTGGTGCTCGCCGGCGAACACGTCGTGGGCCAGGCGGTCGCCGGCGCCGAACCTGTCGTACACCGGGCGCACCCGACTCAGCGCCTCATCGGCGGTGGCCACCGGAAACAGGATGTCCTGGTCGCCCGACTGGACCAGGAGAGGGCGGGGGGCCACCAGCGCCGCCAGGTCGGCATGTTCCATCTGACCCAACATGCCCGTGAGCACCTGCGAGCCGCACATGTTCCACGGGACCTTGTGCGACTCGGCCCAGGACGAGAAGTAGCCGCTGACCACCGCCACCGACACCCGGGCATCGCAGGCGGCCAGAAACAGAGTGACCGTCCCCCCGTAGGAGAAGCCGACCATGCCGATGCGCGCCGGGTCGACCAGGGGATGGGCCTCGAGCACGTCCAGGGCGCGGGCCAGATCCCACAGGTTCTGGGTGAGGGGCGACCACCCCCCCATCACTTGATGGACCAGGTTGGTGTCGCAGCCGTAGTGGTCGGGCGGGTTCCAGTCCGCCCGTTCGCCGAAGCAGCGAAGGTCGGGGGCCAGCACGACATGGCCGCGACGAGCCAGCTGGGCGGCGTAGTCATCCCCGGGCGGGTCGCCCGGCTCGGTCCCGCACACACGGGACTTGCCCGGACCGTGGCCGTGGGCGGCCAACACGGCCGTCCCCGGGGTCTGGCGGCCGTCGGGGATCAGCAGATAGGCGGGAACCGACATGGTGTCCTCGGTGTCGAAGACGATCCTCTGGCGGCGGAAACCCAGGGCGGACCCGTCGTCGTCGGTCTCGGTCTCGTCGGTGACCTCGAGGTTCAGCGGCACCGGCACCGGCCACGGGGCCAGGGCGCTCTGGAGACGGGCCTCGAAGCGGGCCCGCCACTGGTCGAATCCCGACAGGTCACCCACGGGCAGACCGTCGGCCTCGGAGGTGGCCATCAGCCGGCTCACCACCTGGAACCAGGGCGAGAAATTGCGCGGCGGGGAAAAGCTGTCGGTCATGGTGGCTCCCTCACCAGGGGCCGGACCACTCGGCCCGGACGTCGGTGACCCACGTTGCCACACGGCCACCGGTTGAGCCTCATCGGACACTGGGGCACACTGGGGTGATGGAGAACCCGCTGTGACCGTCGCCACCGAGTTGGACATCCGTCCGCTCTCGCCCATCATCGGCGCGGAGATCGGTGGGCTCGACCTCTCGCACCCACTCAGCGAGCCGACCATCGCCCAGGTGCGGGCCGCTCTCAACACCCACCACGTGATCTTCTTCCGCGACCAGGATCTCACCCCGACCCAACAGGCCGACTTCGCCGCCCAGTTCGGCACGGTCACCGAGGGCCATCCGGTCATCACACCTCTGGCTGAGCACCCCGACGTGCTGGCCATCGACGGGAGCGTCGACCGGGCCAACTGGTGGCACACCGACATCACCTTCCTCCAGCAACCGGCCTTCGGGTCCATCCTCTACATGCTCGAGTGTCCCGACTTCGGGGGGGACACCACCTGGGCCAGCCTGCAGGATGCCTATGACCGGCTGGCCGATCCGGTGCGGGCCATGTGCGACACCCTGGTGGCCATCCATTTCGATCCCTGGTTCGCCGCCGACGTCGACGACCGGGGAGGCTACGAATGGCAGGGCGAGTTCTACGAGAAGCTGCGGCCGGCCATCCATCCGGTGGTGCGCACCCACCCCGAGAACGGACGCAACGGACTCTTCGTCAATCCGCAATTCACCCAGACCATCCTCGGGCTGTCGAAGAACGAGAGCAACGCCGTCCTCGACATGCTGTACCGCCACTGCCAGCAACCGGAGCTGACCTGCCGGTTCCGTTGGCGACCCGGATCGGTGGCCTTCTGGGACAACCGGGCCACACTCCACTACGCCATCGACGACTATGGCGACGCCACCCGCATCGCCCACCGGGTCACCCTCCGGGGCGACGTCCCCTACGGGCCGGCCATGCCCCGGCGCTGAGGCCGTCAGTTCAGGGCTCGGGGACCGAGGCCGACGTGCCGTCCGTTTGGGCCGGGGTGGACGGGGCCGACGGGGCCACCGCTCCGGAAACGGCCAGAGCCTCCTCGCTGGCCCCCAGGTAGGCAGCCAGCGCCCGCGGATCCCGTCGCACCTCGTCGGGGGTCCCGACCGACACGATCCGTCCCGTCTCCATCATCACCACCTTGGTGCACAGGGCGAAGACCAGGGGGACATCGTGCTCGACGAGGACGATGGTGGTGTCGGCCAGCTGGTGGAGCCGCTTGAGCAGGGGGACGAATGCCTCCGCCTCCCGCTGGGCGATGCCGGCGGTGGGCTCGTCCAGGAGGAGCAGCCGGGGACGGGCCAGGACGATGGAGGCCAGATCGACCACCCGCCGGGTCCCGGTCGACAGCTGGGCTATCGGGTGACGTCGGAACCTCTCGATCCCGAACGAGCGGATGACGTCGTCGGCCGCCGCCCGCTTGTTCCGTTCGGTGCGGCGGGCCCAGGGCATCTGCAGGGTCGAGGAGAGGACGCCCACCGGCCGCCGGGCGTCCTGGGTCAACCACAACACCTCTTCGACACTGAGCTCGGGAAACAGACGGCAGTCCTGGAAAGAGCGGACGATGCCCAGGCTGCCCCGCTCCTCGGGCAGGTACTCGACCAGGCTCTCCCCGTCCAGCAGCACCGAGCCGCGCTGCGGGGTGACCAGGCCGGAGATGACATCGAGCATCGTCGTCTTCCCCGACCCGTTGGGCCCGATCAGCCCGACGATGGCCCCTGGTTCGGCCGACAGGGCGGCGCCGTCGACGGCGCGGACCCCGCCGAACGAGACGCTGACCTCCTCCATGTCCAGGCGGGCCGGGCCGGCCCCCGGTCCACCGGCGGTGGCCCCGGCTCCGGTGCCGTCGGCCGGGCTCACCCGGCCACCTCCTTGGCCACGGGCGCGAGGGGGAGGTCGACAGGGGCTGTCGCCGGCGGCGGGTCCTCCGGGTGTCGCCTCAGTCGCTCGACGCCCATGGTGGCCACGTCACCGAGCCGGTGCAGGAGCTCGGACAGACCTCCCGGGAGATAGAGGATGAAGGCCAGCAGGCCCAGTCCGCTGGTCAGGAACTGAATGGTCGAGGTCGTCCCGAAGATGGCCGGCAACCCCACCAGGTAGATGGCCCCGAGGACGGCTCCGTCGATGGAGCCCAGCCCTCCGATGACCACCATCGAGACGACCAGGATGGAGTAGGTGGGGTCGAAGGTGGCGGTCGAGATGCGTCCGGTGGCGAAGGCCAGACAGACACCGGCGTAGCCGGCCATGAAACCGGAGAGGGCGAAGGCCAGCAGCTTGGTGCGGGCCAGGGGTATGCCCATGGCCCCGGCCCCCGTCTCGTTGTCGCGCACGGCGATCAGGCGCCGGGCCACCCCCCGGTCCCGCCACAGCTGCACGATGACGATGGACACCACCAGCAGCCCCAGTGAGAACCAGGCGAAGGCCCGGGCCGACGACAGGCCGATCCCGAGGAAGCTCGGCGCCGACAGCAGAGTGGACTGGGGATTGGGCAGTCCGGTGCACAGCTCCTTGTGCACCCACGGCAGCGACCAGCACGGGCTGCCCAGCACCGCCCCCATGAACCACAGGCCGAAGGCGAGAGTGCTGACGGCCAGATAGAGACCACGCACCCGCAGAGCCGGCAGACCGACCAGCACGGCGATGACCGCGGTCACCGCCCCGGCCAGCAGCATGAGGGGAATGAAGTTGACGCTGGTCTCCAGGTGTGAGGCCAGCAGGGCCCCGATGGCCACCAACCCGAACTGGCCCAGCGAGACCTGACCGGCCCAACCGGTGAGGACGGTGAGTGACAGGGCGATGACGGCGTAGATGCAGATCTGCGAGAAGAGGAACGAGTTGCCAACGCTGATGACCAAGGGCAAAAGAACGGCCACCACCAGGGCCGCACCCACGCCGACCCCTCCAACCTTGCGCCGGAGGGGACTGTCGTTGCGCATCTGGGTGCGGGTGCCTTCGAGCCAGTTGGACCGTTCCTCTCGGCGGTTGCCGGTCTGGAGGGAGGCGATCCGTACCAGCAGCACCACCATCACCAGAGCGAAGAGGATGAGGTCGACCTGGGAGGTGCTGTTGAGGTTCCACACCAGGATCTCCTGGATGACCCCGATGCCGATGGCGGCCACGAAGGCCACCGTCAGGTTGACCATGGCGCCGACCATGCCTGCGGTGAGGGCCAGCAAGAGGAGCTCGGGACTGAGCACCTGGGTCAGCGACGACGTCTGTCCCGGCGAGGCCAGTATGGCGGTGAAGGCGGAGAGGATGCCGGCCACCGTCCAGGCCACCGTCGAGGTGCGCCGGACCCAGACCCCCGACAGCCGGGCCGAATCGGCGTTTTCGGCCATGGCCCTCATCGCCAGTCCCCAACGAGACCACTTGACGAAGACGGCCAGGGCGATGGCCACCAGCGGGGCCACGATCAGGGTCAGCACCTGACCCGGTGTGAACAGGTAGGTACCGATGCTGAAGGAGGTGCTGATGGGCACCGGGAAGGCCTTGTACAGGTTGGAGGGCCGGATGAAGGGGAGAGCGGTGAAGACGAACAGCACCTGGCTCAAGCCGATGGTGGCCACCATGACCAGCACCCTGGGACGGTCGAACAGCCGGCGGAGCAGCAGTTCGCTCAGGGCGCCCACCGCTGCTGCCAGAGCCAGGGCCAGGGCCAGGGCGAACCAGTAGTTGAAGCCGAAATTGTAGAAGCACTTGACCAAAAAGACGGCCGCCACCACCCCCAACTGGCCCTGGGCGAAGTTGAGCACCCGATTGGTCCGGTAGATGAGCACCAGACCCATGGCCAACAGCCCGTAGCCGAGGCCGGTGATGATCCCTTGGACCAGAACAAAGCTGGGTACGGACACGGCGTTCCGCTAGCCGAGCCCGGTCACGGCTGCTCCGAGGAACACCGGACGAAGGAGGTCGGTCCTCTCGAGCAGATCGACGGTGAGCCCGTCGAACCGAACTTCGCCGCGCTCGATGAAGATGGCTCTTTCGGCCAGGCTCATGGCTCGGTTCACGCTCTGTTCGACCAGGATCACCGTGGTCCCCTGAGCGTTGACCTCACGCACGATGGCCATCAGCCGGTCGACGGCCTTGGGGGCCAGACCGAGAGCCAGCTCGTCGATGAGCAGAAGCTTCGGCTGGGTCATCATGACCCGGGCCAGAGCCAGCATCTGCTGTTCGCCGCCCGACAGGGTGCCGGCGTGCTGGTCGAGGCGCCCGGCCAGCTCGGGGAACTGGTCGACGGCCCCGTCGAGAGCCGACCGGGCCTGGGTTCCCTTCCCCCGCAACGAGGTGGCGCCGATCCGCAGGTTGTCCCGCACGGTGAGCCCGGGAAAGGTCATCTTGCCCCCGACCAGCAGGCCCACGTTCTGGTCGATGATCTGCTCGGGTTCGAGGTAGGTGCAGTTGACCCCGAAGATGCGGATGACCCCGCGGTGGGGATGATCGAGACCGGACACGGCCCGCAGCAAGGTCGACTTGCCGGCGCCGTTGGTGCCCAACAGGGCCACCATCTCGCCCTGGTGGATATCCAGGTTGATGTCGAACAGGACCTGGTTGGTCCCGTAATAGAAGTCGAGGTTGTGGACCTGGAGGGCGGGCACCGCCCCGCCGGCCTGGCGGCGCTGGCCCTCGGCGTAGCGCTCGAGGACGTCTTCGATGACCAGAGTGATGTCCCGTTTGACGTGGCGGGACCCGATGAACAGCAGGATCCCGCCTATGGCGCACACCGGCCCGATGAGGGTGAGGGCCACGGTGGGGCCGTGCAGGTAGCCGACGGCGTCGCTGATGGCACCGAGGACGACCGCCCCGGTGAAGCCGCCGAAGACCAGTGAATAGACCCCGAACATGGCGAAGCAGATGGTGCGCATCTCCGGAGGGGCGGTGGCCGCCAGGGTGAGGAAGATACAGATGGCCAGGGGGGAGACCGAAGCGTTGGCCAGGAACTGGAACAGCACCACCAACCACAGCTTGGGCATGTAGAGGGAGGCGACGTAGAGACCCCCGTAGGCGATGATGCAGAAGCCGGCGATGACCAGAGGTCGCTCGGGGGCCTTGCGGAAGAACCTGTCCCCCAGCACGTAGGCCACGGGCAGCCCCAAGAAGGCGGCCAGGCCGATGATGGAGTAGACCTCGCTGCGCGAGGCGGTGTCCAGGTGCCAGGTCCGGACGAAGTACAGGTTGCCGAACAGCGGTGCGGCCGTGCCGGCAAAGCCCAGGATGGCCACCGCCACCAGTTCGAAGTAGATGGATCGGATGCGCAACAGGCGGGTGATGGCCGAGCCCAGGAGCACCCGGGGGGCGTCCCCCTGCTGGGTGTGGAGGTCCATCCCCGAGGACCGCAGGATGTGACTGGCCTCGTTTTCGCCCTTGTCCGGCTCGTGCAGGGTGAACAGGGCCAGCCCGATGGGGATGCCGGCCAGGGCCACGAGCATGCCCCAGCGCCAGTTGTGGCCCACGGTGACCACCAGACCGAAGATCAGGATGCCCACTGTCTGGGACAGGGGGTCCGAGAGGTTGTGCCAGCTGAAGACCCGACCGCGGCCCTCGGTCGGGTACTGGTCGGAGAGATAGGAATTGTGGACGGTGTTGTTGACCCCGAATCCGACGGAGGCGATGAGGTAGGTGAAGGTGAAGGCCCAGACGTTGGGGGCCAGAGCCATCAGCGGGGCGAACACCGAAAAGACCAGGAGGGCCACGGCGGCGACCACCTTGCGGCTGCCGCGGTCGGCCCACAGGGCCAGCGGAACGGCCCACAGCAACTGGGCCACGGCGGCCACGAAGGTCACCGCCCCGAGGGCGGCGTCATGGATGTGGAAGGAGTGCTCGAGGTTGGTCCCGATGAGAGCGATGCCGTTGCCGAAGCTCCCGGGCACCAGCGCGGCCAAGGTGAGGAGGATCAGCGGAGCGAAGCCGTTCTGCCGGAGGATCCCGACTAGCGCCGGCGGCTTCCCTTCCCCGGTGCCGGGCATGACGGCGAGGTCGGCGATGACTTCGGGATCACGGCTTTTGGCCACCGCCTCCTGCAACAGCTCATCGGGGACGGCGAAGTCGAACAGCACCTGGTCGGGCATGGAGGCCCCACACTATCCAATCGATCGTTCGGGACACATCGTCGATGCACGCCGTTCCGTCGGCTCGTTCACGCCGTCGGGGTGGCCACGGTGAGGGGACCCCGGGGCAGCACGCACAACCGGGCCCGGGGACCGCGACCGGTCAACGCCTCGCCCACCGCGGTGGCCAGGTCGCCCACCGGCGTCATCAGACCCGAACGCACGGCGGCGTCCGACAGTCCCGCCGAGTGCACCCAGACCTCGGCCCGGGTCAACACCCGCCCCAGGACCTGGGTCTGCCAGCCGTCGAGCTCCCCCGGCCCCCGGGGGTGGACCAACTGGTCGGCACTCGAGGCCCGTTGGAGGATGCGGGCGAACGCCCCATCGTCGGGCAGGCCGTCGGGACAGGCCGCGGCCAGCACGATGACACCGCCGTCGGCCACCACCCGCTCGGCGGCGGCCATGCCCTTCACCGCCTGGTACAGATTCCGATCGAGCGGATGGCCACCGTTGGTGGCGAGCACCACGTCGAAACGGCCCCCCACCTCCTGGGTCACCGTCCGGGCGGCGAAGGTGCAGGCGGCGCGATGTCCATCGGACAATGGGCCCACGAAGACCCCGGTCAGCCGGCGCCGGCTGTCGATGGTCACATCCACCGACAGGTCGGGCGGACACAGGTCGGTGGCGGCCCGCACGAATTGGTGGACCGGATTGCCCTCGGTGACCATCCAGGTGGACCGGGGATCGGCCAGCCGGGCCGGGCTGTGGGCCTCGAGAATGGTGGAGGTGGCGGCCAGTCCGGGGCAGGTTCCCTTGGGCCCGCCGCTCCATCCGGCGAAGAAGTGCGGCTCTACGAACCCGGTCAGGATGCGCACGTCGGCCTCCACGTAGTGCCGATCGAGGAGCACGGCGGTGCCGTCCACCTCGCCCACCTTCACGTGGCCCGGGTCGTCGGCCCGGTGGTCGTGGATCCGGTAGCGAGCGGCGACCTCGGCGCCCACCAGCTCGGTCATCTCCTGGGCGGTGGCCGCCCGGTGGGTACCGGTGGCGCACAGGAGGGTCACCCGCTCGGGCCCGGCCCCGGCCCGCTCGAGCTCGGCCAGCAACGGGGGCAGGACGGTGGTGTTGGGCATCGGGCGGGTGATGTCGGGAAAGACCACCACCACCCGGTCATCGGGCCCGATGCGCTCCCCGAGTGGCGGACCGGTCACCGGCGACCGCAGCGCTTCCCGTACCGCCCCCGCCTCGTCCACCAGGGCCACCGGTTCCCGGGGTTCGACAACCACCGCATCGTCCGGCACTTCCACGGCCAGGCCTTCGACGCCGTAAGCCAGCGTCACCCGCACCCCGGCCTCCGCAACCGACCGTCGTGGTAAGCGGTCCGGCCGTCGGGACGGTCCCTGTCCTCGGCACGACCGGTCAGGTCCATGACCAGTCGGGCCACAGTGTCCGACCGTGAGCGCAGACCGGCGTAGCGGTCGACCGCCACCGGATCCGGCTCGTCCCGGTCGATGACCGGATCGAGATCGTCCAGGGCGATGGGAAGGCCGACGGCCCGTCCGGCCACCAGGGCCACCCCGGCCGAGGCGGCCTGGCCCGAGCGGCGTCGCCGCGCCGGCAGACCGGTGATCCCGGTCAGCACCTGGCGCCACACCGGGAGGATCCCCCCGCCACCGCCGAGAGCCAGACCGACAGCGGCGGGGGCGGAAGGGTCGGCCGAACCAATGGCGTCCAGACACCGCCTTACCTCCCAGGCCACCGCCTCGACGGCGGCGCGGGCCAGGTGGGCGGGACCGTGGGTCGAGTCGAGTCCGACCAGCGCCACCCGGGCCGTGGGCTGCCACCACGGGGCACGAGCTCCGTCCAGCCACGGCGTGGCCGTCACCCCGGCGGCGCCCGGCGGGCAGGAGCCGGCCAGGTCGCCGAGTTCCTCCGGCGGCCGTCCGGTCAGGCTCCCGAGCCAGGCCAGCAGCGAGCCGGCGGCCGACAGCCCGCCTTCCTGGAGCCAGCCGCCCGCGGCCCCTCGTGACAGAACGATTCCCTCCGGCCGGGCATCGGGGAGGCCGGCCACCGGCACCGACACGTTGGCGGTGGTCCCCCAACTGACCATGGGCCACGACGGGCCGGCACCGGCCCCCACCACTTCGGCGGGACGGTCGGCCGGACCGATGACCACCGGCGTCCCCACCGCCAGTCCCAGGGCCGCCGCCGCATCGTCCGACAGCCCGCCGACCATCTGACCGGGGTCCACCACCGGGGGCAGCAGATGGGCGGCCGCACCGGCCAAGGCGGTGACCAAGCGACCGTCGAGGTCATAGAGCCCCGAGCGGGAGGCCATGGTCAGGTCGGTCACCACCTGGCCGGTCAGTCGCCACACGACGAGGTCACGGGGGGTGAGGATCCAACGGCTGGCCTGCCACCTCTCGCTGTCATGGGCGGCCAGCCAGGCCAGCTTGGCCGCCACCGATCCCCCGTCCACCACGATCCCCGAGGGCGGCGGCCCGTCCCCGTCGGCCCCTCGGCGCAGGGCGGTGGCCTCGACGCCGGCTCGTCCGTCCGACCACACGATGGCCGGGCCCAGGGGTTCGCCACCGCCGGCCACGCAGGCAAAGGTCTGTCGGGCGCCGGTGCAACCGACGACCTCCACCGATGCCCATCGATCAGCGGCCGCCGCCCTGACATCGGCACATGCGCCCACCACCGAGGACCACCATGTGCCCGGGTCCTGTTCGGCCCAGCCCGGTGCCGGATGACGGGTGGTCAGCGGGGTGGAGGACAGGGCGACCAGGCCGTCGACGTCCCACAGCGCCACCTTGGTGGCGGTGGTGCCCATGTCGACGGTCAGGATCACCGGCCGTGCACGACCTCGGCCAACCTCTTGGCCACGCTCGATGGGTCCGGGTCCTGGTACACCGTCCGTCCGATGGCCAGTCCGGCGGCGCCGCCGTTCATGACGTCCCCCACCTCGTCCAGGAGCCGGTCCCCCGACTCCTGGCGGTGGGGGCCCCCGAGGAAGAGAACCGGAACCCCGACCGACGCCACCACCCGGGCCACGGCGGCGATCCGGGCCTCCCCGGCCGGGACGTCGGGAACCGGCACCTTGAGGAGGGGGGCACCCAGGTCGTGGGCGATGACCGCAGCCAGCACGATGTCGTCGGTGGCGCACGACATCCGGCCGTCCCGCCACACCACAGGCTCGATCAGCGCCTCCAGACCGGCGACGGCGGCCTCTTCGATGACCTGGCCCAGCAGAGACAGGGCGGCGGCGCCGGCCGGATCGGCGTAATCGATCCGGGTCATGAGCTTGACGCCGGACCACCCGTCGGAGGCGGCCCGTCCCACCGTGGCCACCAGACGGTCGTCGAGCTCGAAGGCCGAGCCGGCCAACCCGGTCCGGTTGAGCGAGAGATAGGTGCGCTGATGGGGCCCGATGTCGCCGGCGGCAGCCAGGTCGGCCAGAGGCTTGACCGTGGCCAGAATGCCGTCGCAGTGCGGAAGGGCGGCCCGCAGGGCCCCGAGGTAGAGGTGGTAGTCCTCGATGGTCATGACACCACGCCCCCGATGGTCGGCCGCCAGTATCAGGGCCGGGGGGTCGAGGGCGCCGCCAGCTGGGTCCTGCCCGCCGCCTTTCCCGCTTTTGGAAGGGCTCACGGCACGGCGCGCGGCACCGCTCACGGCAGGCCGGCAAGAGCGAAGATGACCTTGGCCACCGCCGAAAAGTCCTGGCGTCCGTAACCGGCGGCGGTGGCCGCGGTGAGGGCCTGGCGGGCCAACGCCGCGCTGGAGAGCGGTACGCCGGCGCTGGCGCCGTAGCCGAGGGCCAGGTCGAGGTCCTTGGCCATCAGATCGGTCATGAATCCCGGTTGCCAGTCGTGGGACGCCGGGCTGTCGGGCACCACGCCGGCCACCGGAAGGCGGGTGCGCACGGCCACACAGTCACCGGTCGAGTGCTCCAGCACCTCGAGCAGCTTGTGGAGGTCGACACCCGACCTGACGGCCAGGGCGGTGGCTTCGGCCGTGGCCACCATCTGGGCGGCGTAGATGATGTTGTTGCAGAGCTTGACCACCTGGCCCATCCCCGGCCCCCCGACGGGCACGATGAGACCGGCGAAGGGATCGAGGGCGGGGCGGGCCGTGTTCAGCGTGGCCTCGTCGCCTCCGACCATCAAGGTCAGCGTGCCCTTGTGGGCCCCGGCCGTTCCCCCCGACAGCGGAGCGTCGAGAAACCCGGCACCGGTGGCCGTGACCCGCTGGTGCTGGGCCCGGGCCACGTCCGGGTCGATGGTGGAGCAGTCGACCACCACCTTTCCCGAGCCGAGCACCGGCAGCATGGCATCGACCACCGATGCCACCTGGGGAGAGCTCGGCACACAGAGGATGACCACCTGACTGGCATCGGCCACGCCCGGAGGATCACCCCCGTCGACCGCGCCCCGTGCCACCGCCTCGGCCACCGGCCCCGGGCTCCGGGAGGAGACCGTCACCTGGTGACCGGCCTCCAGGAGATGACCGGCCATGGGGAGACCCATGGCTCCGAGTCCGATGAATCCGACCTGCATGGGATCCTCCCTGGTTCAGATGTGGGGTGCGCCGGGTTCGACCTCGATCGGGCGCCGGCCTCAGTGAGCGAACTGCGGGAGCCAGGTGGCGGTGGCCGACAGGAGCTCACCGACCATGTCTTCGGTCTCTTGAAGATCGCCGCGCCCGGCCAGAGGGTCGAGGAAGAAAGCGGACTCTGCCAGCGCACGGTCCCCGTCGAGGGCGGCGGACACCGTCATCTCTTGCACAGCCACGTGACGACGCACCAGTTCGGCATAGGGGCTGGGCAGGGGGGCCACGTCCCGGCCGCGTATGCCGTCGGCGTCGATCACGCAGATCGACTCCACCACCGCCCCACTCGGCGCATCGGGCACCTGGCCGGCGTTGGGAATGTTGACCGGGAGCTGGCGCGCCTCACCGGTCAAAAGCGAATCGATGACCAGGGCGGGCAGCTCGCCGGAGGCCCATGTCTGCAATGTCTTGCTTCCGTCCAGCCATGCGTCGACGTCAGCGATGTACCCGTCCTGATGGGCCTGGCGGGTGGCGATGGAGGTCAGCTCGATGTTGAAGCGGGAACCCCAGTGCGACTCCTCGGTGAGAACCCAGGGGACGAACTCGGCGATGTGGCGGTCGCCGGCAGCCGGCAACGCCCCCCACATGTCGAGCATGGTGAGTTTGAGGGCGTGGCGCTGCACGAAGTCGAGCCGCGAGAAGGTGTCGGCCTCGGGTCGGTCAGGGCCGGGGGCGAGGGCGGCCAGACCTCCGGCCTCGTCCACCATGTCGCGCAAGATGGCGAAGCCGTCTTCGCCCTCCACGTCGAGGGCGGTGACCACCGGGAGGTGGTTGACCCCGGCAACGGTGGGACGGACCGCCTCGGCCGGCTTGCCCAGGGCGATGGCCAGATCCATCGACCAGTTGCCCACTTCGTGACAGAGGCCGACCGCCTTGATCGAGGTCTGGCGGCAGATCGATCGGGTCAGGCAGGTCATCGGATTGGTGATGTTGAGCAACCAGGCGTCCGGACAGACTGTCGCCATGTCTTCGGCCACACCCACCAGTACGGGGATGTTGCGCAGTGAGCGGTTGATGCCGCCGGGGCCCACGGTGTCCCCCACCGACTGGCGGATGCCGTAGCGGGCCGGTATCTCCAAGTCCGCCGCCATCGACTCGAAACCACCGGTCGAGATGGTCACGATCACGAAGTCGGCGCCCTCCAGGGCCGCCTTCTGGTCGGTGGTCGAGGTGATGGTGGCTCCCGCCTCCAGCGCGTCGTTCACCTTCTGGGCCAGAGGAACCATCTTCTCCAGCGGCCGTGGGTCGACGTCCTCCAAGACGATGTGGCAGCCGTGCAACGAAGCCGTACCCAGGAGATCGGCCAGCAGCTCCGGGCTCCACTGGTAACTGCCCCCGCCGATGATGGTGATCTGCATGGTGGTCAGCTCCGGGTAGGGCGGGGTCGTGGTGACATGGCCGTCACTCTATCCAGCTGCCCCATCCAGCTGCTGACCGGGAAGAGGAGCCATCCGACCACCAGAGGCCGGTTCACCCCAGTGGTACCCGCCGGTCACCCCGGCGCTACCCGCCGGTCACCCCGGCGGTACCTGCCAGTGGACCAGGTCGGTGCTGCGGGCCACACCGATGGCAGCATGACCCCATCCTCCGAACTGGGTGAGCTCGTTGCTGCCGGCATAGAGGAGATAGACGAAGTGACCGGACGCGGTGGCCGCGTCGCAGAGGAAAGCTGAATTGGCGTGCTCGTAGCCGATGCTCGACAGTCCCGGCCCGCTGTTGAATGCCTCGGAGGGAACGTCGAGCTGGTAGCCGCCGGTCCACTGCAGCCACCCGGTGGCCGTGGCCGGATTGCCGGCCAGTGTGAACAGCCAGGGCTGGTCGAGGTTGTTGGAGGTGGCCACCAGGTGCCAGTGGCCGAGAGCCATCACGAACTCGTAGTTCTCGATGGTGCCTCCCACCACCTGGATGTCGGGTTTCCCCACCAGTTGCCAGGGGCCTTGTGGCTGACCTGTTGTCGATCGGGCCATCTCGAAGATGTCCGGCTGGACGGGCGACGAGTACTTGAATCCGAGCAGAAGCTGATGCCCGGTGAACACGAAGGCTCCGTCGATCATCCGGTCACTGGCGGAAGGAGCCAACGACGCGGCCAGTGGATGGGCCGGCGAAAAGGTCACCAGATTCGGAGACGTGCGGTAGAAGAGCCGCGACTGGGTGCCCGGCGGCTGACCGGACCCCGGATCCGACTGGTAGGTGACCAAGAATCCACCGGCCGGGTCGCGGACCAGGTCAGGTGAGGCCACCCCGAGCACCCCGGGCTGGGCCGGCCAGGGACGGATGCTGCTCCAGTGCCGGAGATCGGGGCTGGTGGCGGTGGCAATGTCCCACATCACGCCGCCCGGCGAAGACGGGTGGTCGGTGACGTAGCTGAACAGCATGTGCCACTGGTTACCGCTCCACACCAGTGCCTCGTCCTTGACCCCGGCGACAGCCGACGAGAGGATCGGGTTGCGCAGCTGGGACCAGGCCACCTGAGGCTGGACGCTTCCTGACACGACGCAGGCGTGCGCCGCTCCGTCGGCCAGTTCGGCTGGGCTGAGTAGCGGAACGGACCCGCTTCGTCCGGTCCCGGCTCCGGCCCCCGTGCTGCCGGCCGCGCAGGCGCTGAGGCCGCAGGCGCCGACGAGGATGGTGACCAGCCCGAGCAGCGTCCGGGTCGTCGCTCGACCGATGTTCACGTCGCTGTCGGTCCCCTCCTCGGTCCGCTCCTCACCCGGACCTCACCACGGACACGCGCCACGAGCTCACCACGGACACGGTAGTGGGAGGGGCGGCGCTCGGGTGGGCTCGATGGGGAAAGCTCTCGCCGAAGGGCTCTGCGGGCACGACGATAGGATCCGTCGGATGCCCGAGCCCCGGCTGCTGTACGTCACCCAGGTCGCCCCATACGTCGACGGGCCCGCCGGTGTGCACGGCGTACTCGATCAGTCGGCCACGGCCATGGCGGAACTGGCCGAGGCGGCCGGTCTGGTGTGCGAGCGGGTGGGCGACGTGCGCCAGGTCGGTCCCGATCAGGTGGCACAAGCCCGGGTGGTGGCCCTGTTCACCATCGGGGAGACCCCGTGGTCCACAGACCAGAGGGCTGCCTTGCTCGACGGTGTGCGGGCCGGGCACACGTCGGTGCTGGCTGTGCATTCCGCCACCGACTCCTGCTACGGATGGGACGATTACCGCCTGCTGGTGGGCGCCCGCTTCGACGGTCACCCGTGGACCCGTGACATGACCCTGGACGTGCTGGAGCCGGGTCATCCCGCCGTCGGCCACCTGGGGCCGTCGTGGGCGTGGCACGACGAGGTCTACCTCTTCCGTGAGCTTCGGCCCGATGCCCAGATCCTGTTGGCCGCCCGGCCGGCGGAATTGACCGGTGACGGCGGTGACGGCGTGCCGAGCACCATCACCCTCCCCGACTTCGGGGTTCCCCTCTCGTGGTGCTTCACCGAGGGAGCCGGACGGGTCTTCTCCTCGTCCCTCGGCCATTTCCCCCATGCGTGGGAGAACGTCGACTACCTCCGGCACCTGGCCGGCGGATTGACCTGGCTGGCCGGCGACGCCGGGTGGTGACCGCCCCGATTGAAGCCGGTCACCTGGGCTGATCAGAGATCGTCCGTGATCAGGGATCGGAGGGATCGGCCTCCGAACGCTCCACCACCACCCCTTCCCACCCCCGCAGCTTCACCGTGCCGCTGAACGAGGAGCCGTGGCGGCGGCCATCGGTGGCGAAGAGGACCTTTCCGCTCACGCCGTCCACCGTTCCCTCCTTGTCGGACATGTTGGCCACCACCACGATGTGCTGGCCGCGACTCCAGGCCCAGGTGGCCGCCGAGGCATCCAGGGACCGGTAGTCGCCCGTCTGAAGGTCCGGCGTACGACGGCGCAGGGCAATGAGATCACGGGTGAAGGTGAGGATCGACTCGGGGTCGCCTCGTTGGGCCTCGACGTTGGCGGCGTCGAGGTCGCCGAACGGCAACCAGGGACGAACCCCGGCCTCGGTGAACCCGCCACCGTCGACATCCCGCCAGGGCATGGGCGTCCGCATGGCGTCGCGTCCGGCGTAGGCCGGCCAGTAGAGGACACCGAGGGGGTCGCGCATCTCCTCATGGGGGACAACCACGTCTTCGAGCCCGATCTCATCGCCCTGATAGAGAACGGGCGTACCCCGTAGGCACAGGAGCATCATCACGGCGACCCGGGCGCGTTCGGGATGACCGTCTGCCCACCGGGAGGCCAACCTCGACATGTCGTGGTTCGAGCCGGTCCACGCCGGCCACCCACCGGGTGGCAACGCCAGCTCCACCTTCTCGACGATCGAGCGCATGGCGCCGGCGTCCAACGGCGAGCTGATGAACGGGAAATTGAAGGCCAGATGTAACTCGTCCCGCCCGTTTCCGTAATAAGCCGCCAGAGCCTCGGCCCCTTCGACCGGTGTCTCTCCCACCAGGATGGTCTCCGGATGGGCATCGCTGATCCGCCGCCACCGACGGAGTACGTCGTGAACCTCAGGACGGTTGGCGTTGTAGACAGAGCGCTGACCGAACAGCTGCTCGTCAAAGGTGTCGTCTTCGGTGGCGGGTGGGTTGTCGCGAAGCAAGGCGTCCTTGATGATCATGTTGCACACATCGATGCGGAAGCCGGCGATTCCTCGATCGAGCCAGAAGGTGAGGATGCGGTCGAACTCTTCCCGGACCTCCTCGTCCCACCAGTTGAGGTCGGGCTGGGCCGGCAGATGATTGTGCAAGTAGTACTGCCCGGTCCGCTCATCCAACAGCCACGCCGGGCCGCCGAAGCTGGAGACCCAGTTGTTGGGTGGCGAGCCGTCCGGTTTCGGGTCCGCCCACACGTACCAGTTCCGGTAACGCGCTTGCCGGGAAGACCGGGCATCGAGGAACCAGGGGTGTTCTTCGCTGGTGTGGTTGGGAACCAGGTCCATCAGGACCACCATCCCCCGCGCCTTTGCCTCTGCGATCAGACGGTCCAGATCATCGACGCTTCCGAAATCGGGGTCGACCGTCAGATAGTCGGCCACGTCGTAGCCCCAGTCGGCATTGGGCGAGACCGTGATGGGACTCAGCCACAGGCCGTCCACTCCCAACCAGGCCAGATAGTCGAGATGCTCGATGATGCCGCCGAGGTCGCCGGTCCCGTCGCCGTTGGAGTCGGCGAACGAGCGCGGATAGATCTGGTAGAGGACTCCGGTCTGCCACCACGTCATTTGAGGCACTGTCCTTTCGGGCGGGTCGTGTCGCGGGGTCAGCCGGTGGGAAGCGGTGCGAACGGTTGGACGGTCACCCAGCAGGTGAATTGCGGGACCTTGTTTTTGGGGAGCTTGCACTGGGAGGAGACCGGCGAGTTGATGTGCAGTCGGACCACCTGGTATTGGACAGGGCCGTAATGCTTGTCGGGTCCGTAACTCAGAATGGGGGCCCAGGTACCGGGGAAGTTGGTGACCTTGGACATGGCGGTCACGAAGGTCCGTCGGTTGAGATCGGGCCCGGCGTCACGAGCCGCCTTGGCGAACAGGGCGATGACCTGGCACCAGGCGGCGACCGGTCCCTGCTCCTCGAGGAAGTCCTCCATGTCACCGGGAGGGACCTGAGGATAGGCCTTGTGCCACGGTGTCCAGCAGGCCCGCAGGCCGGGGTCGTACCCCCCCTGGCTCTGAGGTCGGTCGTCGTCGATACCGCCGAGCGTCTCCGTCGTCACTCCCTCCTGGCCGTTGAGAGCGTCGGCGTAAGGAATGGGGAGCAGCCCGAGGGCCACCTGGATCGACGATTCGTAATCGCTGAGGAGGAGTTTGGGGAACCACTTCTGTTGGGTCTCGGCCTGGAGCACCGGATAGAAGACATTGAAGGGAATCAGGGGGATGATCGAAGTGACCCCGTCACTGCGCAACTGCTGCACGGCCAGGGGAGCCTGGCTGTCGGTGGTGGCCGTGTCGGAAGGGTCGGCGTCGATGGTCTCCACCACCGGGGTGACGCCGGCCCGGGCCAGGTCGGGCAGGAGGTAATCATTGAGAGCCAGCTGATCGGAGGCCCGGTTTCCGGCGATGACGCCCACCTTGATGGCCCCGCCGACCAGGTCGGCACTCAGCCCCCAGTTGACCACCGTCTGCAGGATCGTCGCCTGGTCGGGGCCGGTCCACCACAGGTAGGGGGATCCTTGGTTGGTCCAATTGGTCACCGTTGTCCACTGGCCTATGAAGGGGGTGTGACCTTCCTGGGCGACGCACAACTGGTTGTCACCCGTCCAGGCACCCAGCCCGTCCAACACGGCGAAAGCGGCGGGTGAGCCTTCCGTCCAGGTCTTGCACAGCGCCCGCATGTCCGTCTCGCTGGCCGGATCGAAGTTGCTGATGATGGCATTGATCTTTCGCCCGTTGATGCCTCCCGAACGGTTGATGAGATTGACGTAGAGCTGGATGGCCTTGGTCTGTTCGCCGTACTCGGCATCCTCGGCAAATCCCTCCTGGCCGGCCAGCGAGTTGAGCGACACCACCGGGAAGACCACATTGATGCTCTTCTTGGTCACGCCACGGGTCGAGGTGCTGGCTTGGCTCACCGCGGTGGCACCGCCCCCGCTGCCGTTGGCCGTTGAGCTCTGGGTCGACGACGAGGAGGAACCGGTCGAAGCGCTGGAGGGGGCGGCGGCCACCCAGGCCACCGTGGCCGCCAGAACGGCGCCGACCAGCACCAGGGTCCGGATCTGGGTGGCCCGCGGTCGCCGGACGAAATGACCCCAGGAACGGGCCAACCCCTTCAAGGGGTTCCAGCGGCTCACCGCGCTCATTCCCATCGCTCCTGATCCCTCTCTGTGGTTCGGACCGGGCCAGCCGGGCTCCCGGTGTTGCGTCACCCTGCCACCGGAACCCGAGTGGCGCTCCGCCTGTACCGTATCGTCGTCCGCCACCGGCATCCCGTCGTGCCCATCCGTGGCCGGTCAACCACGAGACCAATGAGGAGCGATCCCCCGACATGAACGGTGGCACGGCGGCCGTCGAGGTCGTCGATCTGGTCAAGCGCTATCCCAAGGCGCCGAAGGATTCCCTGGCCGGTGTCAGCTTCGACGTCCGACGGGGTGAGGTCTTCGGCTTCCTGGGGCCCAACGGTGCCGGCAAGACGACCACCATCGGGATCCTCACCACCCGGATCCGTCCGACCAGGGGCCACGCTTCCGTGGCCGGCGTCGATGTGGTGGGCGATCCGGTGGGGGCACGACGGGTGCTGGGTGTCGTCCCCCAGGCCAACAACCTCGACCGCTCCCTGTCCGTGCGCCAGAACCTCCTGTTCCACGCCAGCTATCACGGAGTGCCGCGGGCCCGCAGGCTGGCGCTGGCCGATGAGCTGTTGGCCCAATTCGGATTGGCCGACAGGTCCGACGGCCGCCCCGACGACTTTTCGGGCGGTCAGATCCAGCGGATGATGATCGCCCGCGCTCTCATGCACTCCCCCGCCGTGCTGTTCCTCGACGAGCCTTCGACCGGCCTCGATCCGGCTGCTCGCTTATTCCTGTGGGAGAAGGTGGCCGAGCTCAAGCAAAGCGGTACGACCGTGGTCATCACCACTCACGACATGGACGAAGCTGCCACGTTGAGCGACCGGGTGGCCGTCATCGACCACGGCACCGTGCTGGCCCTCGATACGCCCGCAGCGCTGGTGCGAGGAATGACAGGTGAGCGCACCCTCGACTGCACCATCGGCTGGGCGCCCGACGCGGATACGGCTGGGGTTGAGACCACAATCGCCTCGCTGGCCGGAGTGAGCCAGATCGAGCACCTCGACGACCCGGGCGGGAACGGTTGGCGGCTGCGCATCTACGTCCGGGGCGAGGCAGCCACCTTCGTCGCCCCGGTGGCTCAGGCCATCGGGGCCTCGGGAGGAAAGCTCACCGACGTCCGCCTGGGTGAACCCAACCTCGAGGACGTCTTCATCCACCTGACCGGGAGGAGCCTGCGATGACGGTCGAGCTGAGTCGACCGGCGCCGCCGGGGCCGGCGCCCGACGAACTCCATTGGGGTCCGGGCCGTACCTTTATGGCCATCCTGCGGCGGGACCTCTTCGTCACCGGCCGCGAGTTTCCGGTCTTTCTGGCCCAGGTCATCCTGCAGCCTCTCTTCCTTCTCTTCGTCTTCGGCAAGGTGCTCACCGAGCTCGGCTACGCACGGCCGGGCTACGAACAAGTCCTCTTTCCGGGCCTGGTCGCCCTGGCCGCCGTCCTGACCGGACTGCAGAGCACCGCCCTTCCCCTGGTCATCGAGTTCTCCTACAGCAACGAGATCGAGGACCGCCTACTGGCCCCTCTGCCCATCGGCGCCGTAGCCATCGAGAAAGTGGTCTTCGCCGCCCTCCGGGCCTGCGTGGCCGCGGCCGTCATGTTCCCGGTCGGCGTCTGGATCCTGGGTTCCATACCGTGGCAGGCATCAACCGGCGTCGCCGTCGTGGTGATGGTCATCCTGGGTTCACTGCTCGGTGCGGCCATGGGTCTCATCCTCGGGACCTACGTCCCCCCCAACAGGATCAGCGTCACCCTCACCCTGGTCATCACCCCCCTCATCTTCACCGGCTCGAGCCAGTACCCCTGGCCCTCACTCGGACACCTTCGCTGGTTCCAGGTGCTGTCGGCCCTCAACCCGATGACCTACGTGAGCGAGGGCCTGCGCGGCCTGATGGCGCCCCAAGTCCCCCACATCCAGACCTGGATCTGCTTCGTGGTGGCCGTGGCCTCGCTGGTCGTGCTGATGGCGGTGGGGATGGCGGGGTTCATCCGACGCGCCCTGGGGTGATAGACGTTCCCGGTTCGGGAACCCGATGACTGTGCCGCTACTCTGCGGCAATGGATACCAGGCAGCTATGGGGAGCGATCGATGGGTCCGCGTGGCGCAAGATCGTGGTCGTCTCCCCTCACTTTGACGACGCCGCTCTCGGCGCCGCCCATCTGCTCACCAGCTATCCGGGGAGCACGGTGATCACTGTTCTCGGAGGGCGGCCGCCGGCCTACCCGGACCAGGTGACCGACTGGGACGCAGCCGGCGGCTTCCAGACCGGTGACGACGTGGTGGGCGTGCGGCGGGAGGAGGACCGTGCCGCCATGGCCTCCTTGGGGGCCACGCCGGTCTGGCTGGAGTTCCCCGACCACCAGTACCTGCCGGTCGACCAACGTCCCACCCCGGCCGACGTTGCACCCCGCCTGGGCCAGGTACTCAAGGATCTCCAGCCGACGGCCGTCTTCCTACCCATGGGCCTGGCCAACCCCGACCACGTGCTCACCCACGACGCCGGTCTGGCCGCCCGTGCCGCCATGACCGAACCCGGGCCAGGAGGCGAAGCGGGCGGCGGCGATGCCGATGCCGGGGCACTCTGGTTCTGCTACGAGGACGCCGGCTACAAGCACCTGCCGGGCCTGATGGCCTGGCGGGTGTCGAAGCTGTTCCGGAGCGGGCTGTGGCCGACCCCGGCGGTGGTGCCTGTCGAACCGGACATGGCGGCCAAACGCAAGGCCATCCATCTCTACGCCAGCCAGGTCGGCCCGCTGGAGCGCGACCACCTCTTGTCCGAACGTCTGGATGCCAACACTCCCGAGCAGTACTGGCGGCTCGACCCGCCGCCGGCCGGATGGGAGCGCCTAATGTCATCGGATGATCTCGATGCCCGCCGCGCCGATTGAGATGCACTTCATGGGTGTGGCATGACCGCGGCGGAGCCGATCGCCCTGGTCACCGGGGCCTCGTCGGGCATCGGGGCGGCCACGGCACGCCGCCTGGCCGCCGCAGGAACCACGGTGGCCCTGGTCGCACGTAGGGCAGACCGCCTCGACGCGGTGGTAGAGGAGTGCCAGGTCGACGCCCCCCGATCACGGGCGTGGGCCGCTGATCTGGCCGACCCGGAGGAAGCGGCCGCCCTGAGCCTTCGCATCTGGGACGAGCTCGGACCCCTCGACGTGATCATCAACAACGCCGGCATCCCCATGCGCCGGTCGGCGCTGCGCCTCACCATGGGCGAGGTCGAAAAGGTGATGACGGTCAACTACTTCTCGCCCGTGGCCATCACCCTGGCCCTCCTACCCCGTCTCATAGCTCGCGGCTCGGGCACCATCGTGAACGTATCCAGCCTGGGAGGCCGGATGGGTATCGCCGGCGAACCCGCCTACAGCGCGGCGAAGTTCGCTCTGGTTGGCTGGAGTGAGTCGCTCTACGCCGACCTGGTGGGAACCGGGATCGCCGTACGGCTGGTACTGCCCGGTTCGATCGACACCGAAATCTGGGACCAACCCGACAACGACCCCCCGTTCTACAACGGCCCTCTGACTCCGGCCGACGAAGTGGCGGCCGGCATCGTGGCATGTATCGCCAGCGACCGCTTCGAGCACTACCTCCCGGACATGAGCGCAGTGGTGAAAATGAAGACCAATGACTTCGAGGGTTTCGTGGCCGGCATGCGGGCCATGGTCGATGCAACGCCCGACCCGGCCGCAGCCAGCGAATCATGAAGGCGCTCGTATTCGGGGTCCGCCCCGATCCTCACGAGAAGCGACCGGCACCCACCGATGAGATCGAGCAGCGGCTGGCCGCCCTTCCGTTCGGCTTGCACGAGATGGATGATGCCCAGCCCATCCATCCCGACTGGGTCGTTACCCGGCCCATCCTCTCCGGGGTGTGCGGTTCGGACACCAAACTGGTCCTGGGCGAGTTCGAGGACGGTGACATCGACAATCCGATGGCTGCCTTCTCCTCAATCCCTCACGTTCCCGGACACGAGGTGGTGGCCGAGGTGACCGCTCTCGGTCCCAAGGCTCGAGGCGTGGAGGTCGGGCAGCGGGTGGTGCTCAATCCGTGGTTGACCTGCGCACCGCGTGGCATCTCGCCTCTGTGCCCTGCATGCCAGGCCGGCGATCTCAACCTGTGCTGGTCCTTCACCAAGGGTGACATCGGACCGGGTGTCCACATCGGGGTCGTCACCGGTGCCCCCGGGGCGTGGGCCGAGCAGTTGGCCGGCCACTCCTCCATGCTCTTCCCGGTTCCCGACGGAATTTCCGACGAAGCGGCCGTGCTGGCCGATCCTTTTTCGGTTTCGTTCCACGCCATCATCCGCCACCCGCCACCCACCACCGGCAAGGTCCTCGTCTTCGGAGCCGGTGCCCTGGGACTGAGCAGCGTCGCCATCCTCCATGCGCTCTACCCCGGCGTCGAAGTCGGGGTGGTGGCCCGTTTCCCGGCGCAGCAGACCATGGCCCGCGCCTTCGGCGCAGCGGAAGTCTTCGCCCACGAGCCCCGTTTGGAGCTCGTCGAGCGATTGGCCGAGTGGTCGGGAGCCCCGTTGCACCGCGCCTTCGGCGGACTTCCGATGACCCAACCCGGCCATATCGACGTCGTCTATGACTCGGTGGCCCGACCCGAGACACTCGAGGTCGGCGTGCGCGTACTGGCCGAACGGGGGCGCCTGGTGTACACCGGAGTAGCCGTGCCGGGGCGCTGGGAGTGGACACCGGTCTACTTCAAGGAGCTCACCATCATCGGGTCCAACGCCTTCGCCATCGAGGAGTTCGAAGGCGCGCGCCGCCACGCCATCGACCATTACCTCGGGTTGGTGGAGTCGGGCCGGATCGACATCACCTCCATGCTCACCCATCGTTTCCCCCTCGAAGACTGGTGGGGGGCGCTCAACGCCCTGGCCCGCCCGGGGTCGAGCGGTGTCCTCAAGGCCGCTTTCACCCCCAACGGTGATCGGGACCGGCTAGCCGTCTGAACAACCCTGGCAGCCCCCGGGGGAACCCGGACCCGATGGGCGGGCGGCACAGACGGCAGGGTTAGCAATGGGCCCGGTTGCTCAGGGTTACCTATGCACAAAGGACCTCCCGAGGGGTTGTCCCTTTTTAGGGAATTGGCGTATTTACCGTCTAGAGACGATAAAACGATAATGGCCGTATCGGCTGCAGACGGTAAATTGGCCGATTTTCCGGCAAGAACATTGCCAATCCGGTCCTCGACGCTGAGCTGAGGATCGGCCCGATCCGGGACTCAACGCTGAGCGGGCCCCCAACCTGATCCGGGGCCCAATGCGTCGAACTGTCGGTAGCGCTGGGCGGCGGCGGCGGCCCACTGCGGGTCGGGATCGACTCGCCGCCCCACCCGGGACCATCCGGCGGCGGCCTCGAACGACGAGGTGAGCCCGGCCGCCATCCGGGCCAGAAAAGCCGCCCCCAGCGCCGCTCCTTCGGAAACTTCGACCGTGTCCACCGGCAGTCCGGTGGCATCGGCCACGGCCTGCATCCAGGCCAGCGACCGGGACCCACCACCGGTGGCCACGATGCGGTGGGCCGTCGAAGAGGAGCGCTCGATCATCCGTCGGATTACGAAACCGCTGGCCTCATGGGCGCCCCGGATGAGCGCCTCCGGTCCCTGGGCGATGTCCAGTCGGTGCACACTGGCCCGCAACCGGAAATCGTGGAACGGCGTGCGCTCGCCGCGGAGATAGGGAAGCCAGACCGGTACCTGAGCGGGATCACCGGCGCGCTGATGATCCGACCCGACCGGCTGGGGTCCGGTCGAACGCCGCTGCCGCTTCCCCACCAGGGCGTGCACCCAGTCGGCGAAGAGAGCCCCGGCGTTGCTGGGCCCACCGGTAAGGAACAGGCCGGGAACGGTGTGAGGCAGGCTCAAGAGCCCGGGCGCTTCGGAAAACTGATCGGTCACCACCCACACGATGAGGGTGGCCCCGAAAATGACCAGGACGTCACCGGGTTTGGTGGCGCCGGCCACGATCTGCTCACAGAAGGCGTCGATCGAGCCACCGGCGAAGGCCGTCTCTGTCCCCGGTATATGGCCGATACCACCGCCCATCGGACCGATCACCGGCAATTGGTCCTCCACCAGGCCCAGCTCGGCCAGGGCGGTGGTATCCCAACCGCCCCGTCGGAAGAGATCCCCAAAGGACATGGCCGCCGCCATGTCGACGGCCGGCACCCCGGCGAGAGCGTGGGTGGCCATGGCTTGGCAGTTCCAGTAGCCATAGGCTCCGGGTAGTTGGCGGACGGCCCACTCGAGCATGCGCCGACCCTGATCCCGCTCGTCGCCCGGGTCGCTGGCCGGCCCGACCGGTGCCCCCTCTGCGCCCGGAACGCGGGCTCGGACGTCGCCGTAGAGAAGACCGGGAAGCAGGGCCCGCCCGCGCCGGTCGACGGCGGTGATCGAGGGAACCATCGAGGTGACGGTGACCCCGGCGGCGGGCCCCTCGAGCTCAGCGGAAACGGCGGCAAAGGCGCACCTCGGCCCCCGACGCCAAGCTCGGGCCACATCGTGCTCGAGATGGTCGGCGCTGGGTGTCAGCACCCGGTGGGGAACCCGGGTACGGGCCACGACGATCCCGTCGGCATCGACGGCCACCGCCTTGACCGAAGTGGTGCCCACATCCACCCCGATCGTGCAATCTCCCCCCGGTGTTCGACTCACGAACCTGACATTTTCGTCATGAGAAGCCATTATGGACGAGAACCGGTCCCCTGGCCGGTGCCCGGCGTCGGGGGACGCCGGAGAACCACGAATGAGGAGTTGGTAGCTGGATGCCCGAACAACGACCTAGAGCTCTGGTGACCGCGGCCGTGAGGGGCCCCGGGCTCACCCTCCTCGAGGAGCTGGCCGATCTGACCCTCGACTCGTGGCTCGATCAGCCTTCGCTGCGGATTTACAACGCCGACCAGCTGGCCGAGCGGGTAGCGGCCGAAGGTGCCCGCATCGTGGTCGTCGAGAGCGATCGCTGTGCAGGCGCCCTCTTCGAGCAGCCCCTGGTGGCCGTGTGCAGCTGCCGTGGTGATCCGAACAATGTTGACGTCCCTGCAGCCACCGCAGCCGGTATTCCGGTGCTTCATGCTCCCGCCCGTAATGCCAACGCCGTGGCCGAGCTAGCCGTGGCCCTGCTCTTCTCGGCCACACGAGGTGTGGTCGGCGCTGATGCCGACGTCCGCCGGGGCGAGATCTACAAGAACGGCACGATTCCCTACCAACGCTTCCGCTCCTGGGAACTGGCCGGACGCACGGCGGGCCTGGTCGGCCTGGGCGCCGTCGGGCGGGCCCTGCGCTGGCGCCTCCGGGGGCTCGGGCTCGAAGTCATCGCCTACGACCCCTACGCCAAGGAGCCGACGGTCAGCCTGGACGAGCTCCTGGCGCGCTCCGACGTGATCTCTCTGCACGCCCCGGTGACGCCCGAGACGACCGGCATGATCGGTGCCAGGGAGTTCGATGCCATGCGGGACGGGGTCGTGTTCATCAACACGGCCAGGGCCCAACTGCACGACACCGACGCCCTGGTGGCTGCGTTGCGGTCAGGCAAAGTTGGAGCAGCGGGACTCGACCACTTCGAAGGTGAATCGCTGGCCGTCGATCATCCCCTCACAGAATTCGGGTCGGTGGTGCTGACGCCGCACATAGGGGGTGCCACCTTCGACACCGAATCGAATCACACGGCCACCATCGCCGAGGACCTGTGCCGGCTGATGGCCGGCGCCCGACCTCTCCACATCGCCAATCCCGAGGTCCTCGATGGTCGAGGCTGACCCGGTTCTCGCCCGAGGCCCGGCTTTCCGGCTCCTGCCCCGCATCGATCAGGACAACCAATTCTTCTGGACGAGCGGGGCCGACGGGCGACTCCGATTCTTGCGCTGCCAGAGCTGCGCCACCTATGTCCACCCGCCGTCACCGGTGTGCCCAACCTGTCTGTCGCGGAATCTGTCTCCGGAGCCGGTGAGCGGCAAGGCCACGCTGGTCGCCTACACATGCAACATCCAGCAGTGGATACCAGGAAGCGATCCTTACCTGATAGGTCTGGTGGCCATCGATGAGCAGGAAAGCGTGCGACTGACCACCAACCTGGTCGACGTGGAACTCGACCAGGTGCACGCGGGGATGGCTCTCGAAGTCGTATTCGAGCACAACGATGACGTCTACCTCCCACTCTTCCGGCCGTCAGTGACGCCGGCCCCCGACCGGGAGGGCTGAGGATGAGCGAACCTCTCGAACGCCAGGCCGTCATCTCGGGGATCGGACAGTCGGCGGTCGGCCGGCCACTCGGACGGTCCGACATCGACATAACGGTGGAGGCGTGCCTGGCCGCCATTCACGATGCCGGGCTGACCCGCGACGACATCGACGGGCTGGCCACCTATCCCGGCATGGGTGCCGGTACACCCGGGTTCGCCGGGCCGAGCAGTCCGGAGGTACAGGACGCTCTGCGTCTCGAGCTCGACTGGCACGACGGGGGCGGCGAAGGACCGGGCCAGATGCGAGCCGTCATCGCCGCCTGCCTGGCTGTGGGGGCCGGACTGGCCCGCCACGTGCTCGTGTACCGGACCGTTTCGGAGGCCACCGCCCAGGGCAGTGGCGGCCGTCAAGGAATCGGGGGTGGCGGTGGTGGCAGCGGCGGTGTGCCGCGATTTTCGGGTTTCCTCCAGTGGTCTCTCCCCTACGGGGCCGTGTCGGCGGTCAACTGGATCGCTCTGGTGGCCCAGCGGCGCATGCACGAGTTCTCACTGACCCGGGAACAATTGGCCCAGATCGCCCTCAACGGCCGGCGCAACGCCGGCCTCAATCCCAAAGCCATCTATCGCGATCCCCTCGACCTGGCCGGTTACCTCGACGCCCGGATGATCTCGACCCCCCTGTGCCTGTTCGACTGCGATGCACCGTGCGACGGATCGACCGCCCTGGTGGTCTCCCACCGCGACTACGCCCCCGATGCTCCCCGGACCGTCTGCCAGGTGAACGCCGTGGGTACCGCCCTCCGGGGTCGCGCCAGTTGGGACCAGTACGCCGATCCGACCTCGATGGCCGCGCTTGATGCGGCCGCCTCGATGTGGGAGAGGACCGATCTGCATCCCGGCGACGTCGACATGGCCCAGCTCTATGACGGCTTCTCCATCCTCGCCATGGTGTGGCTGGAAGCCCTGGGTTTCTGCGGACGCGGTGAGAGCGGGCCTTTTGTGGCCGACGGGTCCGCCATCGGACGGGCCGGCGTCCTTCCTCTCAACACCGCAGGCGGCCAGCTGTCCGGCGGCCGGCTCCACGGCTTCGGACTCATCCACGAGGCCTGCGTCCAGTTACGGGGCGAGGGCGGTGACCGTCAGGTTCTGCGAGGCGGCGACCGTTTCCCGGAAGTAGCTGCGGTCAGCAACGGCGGTGGGCCGATCGCCGGCACCCTCCTCCTCACCAGGGGCGTGGACTGAACCGCGCCGGACTGAACGGCGCGGACTGAACCGCGCCGATGGCGTCGCACGGAGCCGGTGCCGCCTGGTCAGACCATACGGTGGGCGGCCCGGGCGGCCAGCGCAGCCAGAGTGAGGGTCGGACCGTAGCCGGCCGAGGTGACGAAGACCGAGGAGTCCGCCACCACCACGTTGTCCAACCCGTGCAGCCGGCCATCAGCATCGACCACCGAGGTGGCCGGATCGGTGCCCATGCGGGCCGTTCCCATGTTGTGTCTGCTCTCGGGGATGGTCGAGGGTGACGAGGCGTTTCCGGTGCCCGGCGAGGTCGACACCGATGTCCACTCGGCTCCCATCTCCTTCAGGATTTCCGCCAGTCGGGGCCCGTAATGATCTGAGGCGACCCGTTCGTGACGCCCCGGACGGTAGGTGACACGGGCCACCGGAAAGCCGCGTGCATCACGAACGGTCGGGTCGAGGTCGACCCGGTTGCCGGCATAGGGTAGATCCTCACCCTGCATGATGAAAGCCCACAGCCGGGCCCGGATGGGCGAGCGCTCCATCAGCGGGCGATGCCTCTCGCCCCAGGGCATGTGCTTGGCCTCCATGATGGGAAGTCCGGACCCGCTGTGCTCGACCAAACCCCCACGCAACCAGGGCAGACCGGCGGCGGCGGCGGCCTCACGACTGGCCTGGTCGCCGACGATCATGTCGTCGTGGACGTGGGTCACCGACCGTCCCCGATCGGCATGGGTGGCAAAAGGCAGTGAGCCGGCGGCGATGGTCTGGAAGTGGGTCATCAGGTACCGCCCGATGAGGGGATGGTCGAAGCCAGACAGCAGGAGCAGACGAGGGGTCTCGATGGCGCCGGCCGCCACCACCACCTGCCGTGCCTCCACGAAGCGGGTAGCCCCGTCGGGACCGATGACATCGACGCCGGTGGCCCGCCGCCCTTCGGTACGGATGCGGGAGACGAACGTCTCGGCCAACAGCTCGGCCCGACCGCTGGCCACGGCCCGGAGGAGCATGGCCACCGGATCACCCTTGGCGTGGATGGGGCACCCGAAGTAGGCGCAGAACCCGCAGTTGTTGCAGGCCGGCCGGCCGTCGTAGGGCACGCTGTTGGCTGCGGTGGGCGCCGGGTAGGGGTGGTAGCCGAGCCGGGTGGCGGCCGCGCTGGACAGGGTGGCACCGAACATGGGAGCACCCGACGGCATGGGAAAGGGACCCGACCGCGGGGCGGCGAAGGGATTGGCCCCTTCGGTTCCCGCCACGCCGATCAACCGCTCAACCTCGGCGTACGAAGGCTCGAGCTCGTCATAATCGAGGGGCCAGTCGGCCACGTCGGCGTCGGGTTGGGGCCCGAAGACCGAGAGGACCCGGAAGTCGTCGGGACGGAACCGGGGCACTTTTCCGTCGGCGTGGACCCCGCCGCCGCCGACCGTGGTGGGCACCGAGTTGAACTCGCCGATATGGGTCCGGTCGCCGTCGGACGGATGGCTACGGAAGGTGCGCGGCTCGATCAACGGGTCCGGACCGAGGAAGTGCCGGTTGAGGAACTTGATCTCGTCATTGGAGTAGTCGAAAGCCGGACGGGTCGGATCATCGGGATCGAGGAGGTGGTTTCGCCCCTTCTCCACGATGGTCACCGTCAAGCCGGCGGCGGTGAGGACGTCGGCTACCGTGGCTCCTCCCGGGCCCGACCCGATGATGACAGCGTCAACGGTCATGGATCCGCCACCTCGGCATCGGTCCATCCCCGCGGCTGTACGTCACCGGCAAATCCGATTGCCTGCCACCCGGCCAGGTTCCGGTTCCCTCCGTACTCCGGGGCTCCGTACATCCCCTCACAGGTGTGGCCGTAGAGAAGTTCCACGAAGTCGGGGAGGGCACGGAGGCGATCCTCCTTCTCCGGTTGACTGAGGGCGGTGAAGTCGGGACCCAGGGCGGCCAGGCCCTCCCGGTACCGCTGCTGCAGCCCCACCACCGGACCGTTGAACTCGCGCTCAGGGCGGCCCTGCGATCCCTCGATACGCATACGCCACGCCAGTTCGTCGAGGGCGGAGAGGCGCTGGAACCTTCCGAAATCGGCCGAACCCCCGTGGCGTCCCGACGTGGGGCCACCGGCCCAGATGCGCGGTGGGTCGAACGAGAAGGCGCCCAGAAGACCGTCGATGTAGTCGGGCACACCGGCGCCGGCCGCACCCGGAATCGGGCCTGACGCGGGGATCAGTCGATCACAGGCCGCAGACAGGACCCGGTACTCGTCGTCGGTCAACCATACGGGCATCGGGTCACCCTAACAATGCCACCGGAGCCTGAAACCGGGCACCGGTGCGGACGGCGAATGTCTCAGACGGGGGTGAAGGCCACCGGCAGAGCAATGGGCGAGCGGAAGGCCATGCCCTTGATGTGCAGGTCCTGGCCGTCCTCTGGGTCCAAATGGATGTCGGGGAGTCTGTCGAAGAGGGTGTTGAGAGCTACTCGCGTCTCCATACGGGCCAGGTGCATGCCGAGGCAGACGTGGACCCCGAATCCGAAGCCAACACTCTGGCGCGAGGCGCGGAACAGATCGAACAGCTCAGGGTGCTCGTACTTTCGTTCGTCGCGATTGGCCGCACCCAGCAACAGGGCGACATCAGCTCCCTCGGAGATGGGAACGCCGGCCAGCTCGGTGTCCCGCATGGCCCGGCGGAGGATGATGGTGACCGGAGGCTCCCAGCGGATCGACTCTTCGAACGCATCGGGGATGAGCGAACGATCGGCCATGACCTTGTGCAATTGATCCGGATTGGTCAACAGGCCATAGAGGACGTTGCCCGAAGCGCGATAGGTGGTCTCCACGCCGGCCGGCAGGAGCAAGCGGAGGAACGAGTAGATCTCCTCGTCCCCCAGTCGGCGACCGTCGACCTCACACACCGCCAACTCGCTGATCAGGTCGTCGGCCGGATGAAGCCGCCGCTCGGCCAGAACATCGGCGAAGTAGTCGCGCAGAGCCTCCGAGGCGGCAACGCCGCGATCCCAGTTGGAGGCGACACTGGTGATATGGATGGCCCAGCGCTGGAACATGGGGAAGTCTGAGCGCGGCAGGCCGAGGATCTGTGCGATGACCTGCACGGGGAAGTTGAAGGTGAGCTCCTGAACCAGGTCGGCCTTCCCCGCACCGGCGAAACGGTCGATGAGCTCGTTGACCACACGCTGGACGAGGTCACCCTCCCATTGCTCGAGCACCTTGGAACGGAAGGTCGGCGAGACCAGGGCCCGGTGCAGGCGGTGTTCGGGCTCGTCCATCTGGAGGATGGTGCGACCCATCACGGTGCCCATGATCCCCTCATAGACCGTCGAAGAGAACGTTTCGTTGTCCCGGAGGACCTGGACCGTCTCGTCGAATCCGAACACGGTCACCGGGGGTGGTACGGACGGGTCCACTTCGTCGGCGCCATCCCCGAGGTCGATCGGACCGACATGGACAGGGGACTGGCGGCGCATATCTGCCATCCGCGGATACGGATCCCGGATGGATCCGGACACCGTGTCCTGGAGCTCGAAGGGGTCGAACCGTTCGAGCGGCTCGACCTGGTCAGCGGCTTCCCCGAGATGCGTCGACATCGGATCTCTTCCCCTTTTGCCTGGCCCTACCGGAGCGGGGTCTATAGCTGTTCACCACCAGCATATCAAACGTTCGTTTATCGCGATCCCGCTGTCGAGCCTCGTCACGGTCCACAATGGTGGAGTGGCCACCCCCCGCGAACCCAACGTACGTCCGTCAGGATCGACCCAACGCCAGCACATCTTGAGCACCGCCCTCACCCTCATGTCCCAGCAGGGCGTGGACGGCACCAGCATGCGCAACCTGGCGGCGGCAGCCGGTCTCAACGTGGCGTCGCTCTATCACTACTTCCCCTCCAAGAAGGACCTGCTGGTGGCTGTGCTCGAGGAACGCGGGTTCGTCGATGGCGTCGCCGCCGCCGCCCTTCCCTCCGTGGCCCGTGAGCCGGTGTCCGGCCTGGGCGACCTGCTCTACGACATCCTCTGCTCGATGCTCGAGGTGGAGGACTTCGTCCGCTTGATGATGGGCGAGGTCATGCGGGGCGACGACACCGCCTTCGCAGTGGGGGGTGACCTGTTCGCTGCCACCCGGGAGTCGCTCGTGCAGTGGCTCGACGGGCACCAGCCCCCACTGACTTCACCGGAGGGCATGCCGGCCATGGCCCGGATGATGGTCAGTCTGCTGGTCGGCATCTTCTTCGAACACGTGGCCGGCGTGCTGGAGGCTGGGACCGAGCCCACCGCGGCCTTTCGGGTCCGGGCCGACGAGGCGGCCGCCATCCTGGAAGGCATGCCTCCGACCTGAGTCTTGCACCCGACAGGGCGGAGACTGCTCCTGCCTCGCTACCATCACCGGCATGAGCGAAGAGGTCGTCATCTCCACCCCGCCGTTCGGACCGGGGAGCCTCGGACCGGTCCCCCGCCCCGACGGGCAGACCCTGTGGGATCCGGCCAAACAGGCCATGTCCACCGACGAGCGCCGGCAATTGCAGAACGAACGTCTGGGTCGGATGGTCGACCGCATCCTCGGGGAACCGGTCCCACTCTTCCGGGACAAGCTCGTCGCCGCCGGGGTGGCCGACCCTGGAGACATCGCCTCGGTAGACGATCTGTCCGCCGTTCCCTCGACGGTCAAGCAGGACCTGCGTGATTCCGAAGCGTCCCTCCCCCCCTGGGGCGGTTACCGGTTCACCGACCCGCGCCAGGCCGTGCGCCTGGGCACCTCGACGGGCACCACCGGCCAGCCCACCATCACGGTATGGACGCGGCGGGACCTGTGGGTGGAGTACGAGTCGGGCGCCCGCAACTGGTGGCGCATGGGCTACCGGCCAGGAATGATCGTGACCCACGCCCATCCCGCCTATCTCTATGGGGGCGGGGTCATGTTGCAAGGGACCTATGAGTACATGGGCCTGCTCTCCGTGTGGGTGCCCCCGCCCGATACCGACGAACTGGCCGAACAGGCCGTCCGGTTCTGGACCCGGGTCACACCCGACATTCCCTTCATGGGCTTTGCCACCGGACGGTTCATCGAAGTGGCCACCAAACTGGGGATTCCCCTCGAGGATGCGGGACTGACCGGACTGCGCGCTCCGCCGGGCTTCGGACTGGGCCGCGGGGGCATGCCCCTCATGACCGCGGGGGCCGAGTGCTACGCCTACGTAGGCGGTCCGTGCGGTCAGTCACCCGGTGCTCATATCCATGAGGACTGGGCCATCGTGCAGGCGGTCGACCCCACGACCGGTCGGGAGGTACCCGACGGCGAATGGGGCAACCTGACGGTCACCACCCTCGACCGGGACAACGGGTTGCTGCGATACGACCTGGAGGAGGCCTGTGCCATCCTCCGTAAGCCCTGTCCCTGCGGCGAGACGTCGATCCGCGGACTGTGGGGGGGACGATTCGCCGACCTCCTGAGCTGCCAGGGCACCCGGTTCCAACTGTCCGAACTCGAAGCCTCCTTACGCACCGAGCCGCTCATCGCCCAGCCCTCACTCGAGTACCAGCTGATCCGCCCCGACGACGGTCCGGCGCCGCTCGAGGTGAGGGTCGAGATAGCCACCGAGGATGACGGCATCCGAGAACAGGTGGCCGACCGGGTGAAGGCCAACATCAAAGAGACCCTGGGCGTGGTGGCCACCGTCGACGCGCTGTCCCGCGACACCATTCCTCGGGCCGGGTACAAAGCCAAGCGGGTTCTCGACCGGGATTGACCGGCGGCGGTGCCCGGGTCAGGTCAGGGTCAGGTCAGGGTCATGGCGGCGATGACCTGCTGGCCGAAGGCGGCCAAAGTAGCGGGTGGGGCGAAGTCGGTGAACCATGCGTAGACCCTCTCCACCCCTTCGGCTTCCAGTGTCTGCAGCTGCTCCACGATCTCGGGTCCGCTCCCCACCAGGTGTGCCTCTTCGCCCATCCGCCCGAATCGGCGAGAAGCCAGCTCGACCGTCTCGGTGCGCCGGTGCTCGTCGGTGATCAGGGTGACCAGGACCTGTATCGAAACGCGGGCCGAGCCGATGGCCGACCTGGCACGGGAGCGCCGGTCCAGGTGGTGCATGGGCACGTTCCACCAATCGGCGTAGCGGGCCACCAGGGTCAGGGTCTCCGGCCCGGTCCCCCCGATCAGGAGAGGGATCCTGTCCAGGGGAACAGGTAGTTGCCGAGCACCCTCGACGGTGAAGAATTCACCCTCGAACTCGACCGGCTCGCCCGTCCAGAACCGGGTGAGCAACTCCAGGGTCTCCTGGAGGCGGCGTCGGCGAACGGCGGCACTCCGCAGCCCGAAACCGGAGGCCACCAACTCTGCCGGGGTCGATCCGGAGCCGATCCCGAGCTCGAACCGCCCCCCCGAAAGATGATCGAGAGTCACCGCCTGACGGGCCAGGACGGCCGGATGTCGGAAGGCGTCACACAGGACCAGATGGCCGAGACGCAGACGGTCGGTGGCCGCGGCCAGCCAGGTGGCGGTGGTGAAGGCCTCGTAAACCGGGTGCTCCGGTGCCCCGGGGGTGACCAGGTGGTCCATGAGGGCAAGGCCCTCGAAGCCGGCTTCTTCGGCCGCTTCAGCCCGGGCCACCAGAGCCTCCGGCGAGAGGCGCATCTGGGGCAGAAAGAGGTGGAAGGCGGGCACGCTGCCCCCGGAGATCGCCGCTCGGTTCCGGTCGGGATCAGTGCTGGTCGACCAGGACCCCGGGCTGATCGACCAACATGCCGGCCAGACGGTGCCACTCGTAGCTGCTGCCACCCATCAGGACCTCATTCTGCTTGGCCCGTTTGAAGAGGAAGTGAGCGTCGTTGGCCCAGGTGAACCCCACCCCGCCGTGGACCTGGATGTTGTCGCCGGTGACCCGCACGGCCGCTTCGGAGGTGTATGCGGCGGCCATGGCGGCGGCCCGGGCCCGCTCGGGAGCCCCGGTGTCGGCGGCCCAGGCCGCGAAGTGGACGCCGGCCCGTCCCATCTCCAGTGCGTGGTACATGTCGACGATCCTGTGCTTGACGGCCTGGAACGAGGCGATGGGACGATCGAAGACGACCCGCACCTTGGCGTACTCGACCGCCTCCTCGAGAGCGCGGTCGGACACCCCGATCAACTCAGCGGCAAGGCCGACACAGATGTCGTCCCACACCTGCCGCCACAGAAGGGTCTGGTCGCCGGGCGGTCCCAGCGGTTCGACCGGCTCCTCCTCCAGCACCAGACGAGCCAGCTTGCGGGTCGGGTCGAGAGAGGGAACCGCCTCGGCCTGGGGACTGTGCAGAAGGAACGAACGGGTTCCCTCTTCGGCCAGGGCCACCACGATGGCCCAGTCGGCGGTGTGGCCGTCGGGGACGATGGGTTTGGTTCCGGTCACCACCCACCCCGAGCCCTTCCGCCGCGCCCGGGCCCTGACCGTCGAGAGGGGGTGACCGCTCCCCTGTTCGTGCAAAGCCACCGTTCCCCGCTGCTGACCGGAGGCCAGCTCCCCCATCAATCCCTCGGCTCCCAGTGCTCGGGCGGCCAGGGTGGCCATCACCGCCGACGAAAAGAACGGCCCCGGCAGCGGGACCCGTCCCATCTGTTCGAGGACGATGCCCATCTCCAGCAGCCCGGCTCCCTCACCCGGAACCAGGAGCCCGGTCCAACCGAGCTCCACCAAGCGGTTCCACAGCTCGGGGGTGACACCGGCCGGATCGTCTGCCAGCTCCCGCAGGGTTTCGGGCCCCACATCGTCCATGGCCCGCCGGGCGACGTCCTGCAAGGCGAGCTGTTCGGCGTCGAACGTAAAATCCACGGTCTACCCCCGGGGTGGCATCGATGATCTTGGCGGTCGGCGGACAGTGTAGAGGGCTGGCCGACAGCCGAGGGCGGTCGCCCCTGGGTGCTGCGGCTAACCTCCTGTGCCGTGGACTTTGCACTGGCACCCGAAGACGAAGCGTTCCGTGACGAGCTGCGCGGCTGGCTCGACGAGTACCTGCCGCCTTTTCTGGCCAGCGAGGAGCTGGCCGACGACTCCTCCTTGTCGGGCGAGAAGTCCCAGGCCCGCCGGGCGGCCTGGCAGCGCCTGCTCAACGGCGGGCGGTGGGCTGCCGTGGGCTGGCCGGAGGAGTACGGGGGCAGGAACGCCACCGCCATGCAGCGGATCATCTACTCGGAGGTGATGGCTGAATATCGCACACCCGGCCTGTTCAATCCCAACGGGTTGTGGCAGATCGGACCGATGATCATCGCCTGGGGCACCGACGAGCAGAAGGCGCGGTGGCTGCCCTCCATCCTCGACGCCACCGACCACTGGTGCCAGGGCTTCTCCGAGCCCGATGCCGGCAACGACCTGGCCAACCTGCGGACCACCGCCACCTGGGACGGCGACGCCTATGTGGTCAACGGCCAGAAGATCTGGATCTCCACCGCCCACCTGGCCCGCTGGGGACTCTTCCTCCTCCGTACCGATCCCACCGCCATCGAACGGGGGGCCAAGCACGAAGGCATCACCGCTTTCATCATCGACATGCACACACCCGGCATCGAAGCCCGACCCATCCGCGACATGGCCGGCGAGGAGATGTTCAACGAGGTCTTCTTCAACGACGCCGTCATCCCCCTCGAGAGCCGACTCGGCGGCGAGGGCGAGGGCTGGATGGTGGCCATGGGAACCCTCGGCCACGAACGGGTGGGCATCGCCGGACAGATCTCGATCCTGGCCGCCGATCTGCGGGCCATGGTCACCGCGGCACGGTCGGTCAACCCGACAGCCCTCGACGATCCCGCCCTGCGGGACCGGGTGGCTCGGGCGTGGACCGACATCGAGTTCGCCCGGCTGCTGTCCCTGCGGGCCCTGAGCAAGATCATCAAGGGCGAGAAGAACTGGCCCGAGGTTCCCTTCGCCAAGCTCCAGTGGTCGGCACTGGCCCAGACCCTGGCTGCGCTGTCCGTCGATCTGCTGGGACCGGCCGGCGTCCTAGCCCGGGGCGGTCCCGATGCGGTCGACCGCGGGAAGTGGACCCGGCTCTACGCCTTCCAGCGTTACAGCACCATCGGCGGGGGCTCGACCGAGGTGCAGAAGAACATCATCGCCGACCGGGCGGTGAAGCTGCCCGGTCAGGCCCGCCTCTCCTGACGTGTCCGTGGATCCACGGGCGCCGTGCATCATCGGGGTGGCCCGCCGCACCTGGCACGCGGAGCCGGCGCCCGAACCTCTCGACATGTGGGAGTCGTTGGCCCGAGAGGCGGCCGATGACGCAGGGTGCCCGTCGGCCGTCGCCGCCCTCGACAGCATCCAGGTCGTCTACTGCCAGTCGTGGGAGTACGACGATCCCTGCGGCCGGCTGGCCGAACGGCTGGGTGCCGCTCCAGCGGTCGCCCGCTACTCCGGGCTGGGAGGATCGGTACCGGTCCGGCTGCTGGGCGAGACGGCGGCGGCCATGGCCAAAGGGGAACTCGACCTGGCCCTCATCGTCGGGGGGGAGGCTCTGGCCACCCGTCGCCATCTTCCCGACCCGGCCTGGTCGCATCCGCCCGAGGAACCGCAGCCCTTTCCCTTGTCCATCGACAAGGACGAGGCCCGTCACGGGATCTACCAGGCCTATCTCACCTTCGCCCTCCTGGATACCGCCCGTCGCATCCACCTCGGCATCTCCCCCGCCGATCACCGTCGAGAGCTCGGCCGGCTCATGGCGCCCCTGACCGAGGTGGCCGCCTCCCAGCCGGCCCACGCCTGGTTCCCCACGGCCCGGAGTGCCGACGAGATCATCACGCCCTCACCGTCCAACCGCATGGTGTCCTCGCCCTACACCAAGCTGATGACGGCCATCATGGACGTGGACATGTCCGCCGCCGTGCTGGTGGCCACCGAGGCCGAGGCCGACGCCCTGGGGGTGTCCGCCGACCGGAGGGTGTACCTGCGAGGCGCGGCGGTGGCCGAGGATCCAGCCACCATGGCCACCCGGCCCGAGCCGTGGCGTTCACCGGCCATGGCCGCGGCCATGAGCCAGGCCATGGCCGCGGCCACCGGGGGTCTGTCGGTCGACGAGGTCGCCCACCTCGACCTCTACTCCTGCTTCGGGAGCTCTCTCTCCTTTGCCCGCGACGCCCTCGGGGTCGGTCCGGGGGACGACCGCCCACTCACCGTCACCGGGGCCCTCCCCTACCACGGTGGCCCGGGTAGCAACTACTCGACCCATGCACTGGCGGCCATGACCGAGGTTCTCCGGCACGATCCTGATTCACTCGGACTGGTGAGCGGGGTGGGCATGCACATGACCAGCCACAGCGCGGCGCTGCTGTCCACCCGTCCCGGGCCGTCGGCCCCAGCCACCACGGCGACGGCCGAAACCCACCCTTCCCCCACCGTTCCCCTCGCTCACCCGGCGGACGGAACGGCGCGGGTGATCGCCTATTCCACCGTCTATTCGCGGGAGGGACCGGAGTGGACGGCTCTCATCGCCGAGCTTCCCGACGGCTCGCGCACCTACGCCCGGCTCGACGAGCCGGCAGCCGCCGAGGAGGACCTGGGCAACTCGACGGTGACCGTGACCACCGGCGAGCGGAGAGTCGTCACCGCCCACCGGTGATTGGCGGCACGGACGGCGATGGCGGTGGGCTCTGGCTGGCCGGCCCGCCTATCATCGTCGGGGCCGCTCCAGCCGACGTCGGGTCGTGCCCGGAGCCGGCAACGAGACACAGTTCAAGCGCAACCGTAGCGAGGGGTGGGAGGCAGTCAAATGAGGACCGAAGATCTGATTCTGGTCAGCGTGGACGACCACGTGGTCGAGCCGCCGGGCATGTTCGATGGACGGCTCCCCTCCCGCTACCAGGACAAGGCCCCTCAGCTGATCCATCGTGAGGACGGAACCGACTTCTGGCACTACAACGGCAGCGAGATTCCCAACGTGGGCCTCAACGCCGTCGTGGGGCGGCCTCCCGACGAGTACGGCATCGAACCGAGCTCGCTGGCCGAGATGCGGCTCGGTTGCTACGACGTCCACGAGCGGGTCCGGGACATGAGCGCCAACGGGGTGCTGGGCTCGATGTGCTTCCCGTCCTTCCCCCAGTTCTGTGGCCAGCTCTTCGCCCGCCGGGCCGCGTCCGACGCCGGTGAGGCCCTGGCCATGATCCGGGCCTACAACGACTGGCACGTGGAGGCGTGGTCCGACGCCGAACCCGGTCGCTTCATCCCGCTCTGCCTGCCCGTGATGTGGGACCCGGAGCTGGGAGCGGCCGAGGTCCACCGGATGGCAGCCAAGGGCGTGCACGCCGTCACCTTTTCGGAGAACCCGGCCAAACTGGGGTGGCCCTCCTTCCACAGCGCCCACTGGGATCCGTTCTGGATGGCCTGCGCCGAAGAGGAGATGGTCGTGTGCATGCACATCGGGTCCTCGTCCGAACTGATCATCACCGCCGCCGACGCTCCCATCGACGTGATGATCAGCCTGCAGCCGATGAACACGGTGCAGGCGGCAGCCGACCTGCTGTGGTCGCCGGTGCTGCGCAAGTTCGACGATCTCCGCTTCGCCCTGTCGGAGGGGGGCATCGGCTGGATCCCCTACGCCCTCGAGCGCTTCGACTACGTGTACCAGCATCACCGGGCCTGGACCGGCCAGGACTTCGGTGACTACCTGCCGAGCCAACTGTTCAAGGAGAGGGTCATCACCTGTTTCATCGACGATGTCTTCGGGGTAGACAACCGCCGCTACCTCAATATCGACAACATCACCTGGGAATGCGACTACCCCCACTCCGACTCGACCTGGCCCCACTCCCCCGAGGCGCTCATGAAGTACCTGGCCGAGGTGGCGGACGAGGAGATCGACAAGATCACTCACCTCAACGCCATGCGCCATTTCCACTACGACCCTTTCGTAGTCCGGGCTCGCCAGAATTGCACGGTCGGGGCTCTGCGGGCTGAAGCCAGCACGGTGGACACGTCGACGGTGTCGCGGCGGCGGCCGGACCAGGAGCCACGCACCGGAATCGTCGACCTCGGAACCGTGGCCCGCACCTTCGAGAAGATCGGAGAGCGGAAGACCGACGCCTAGGCCCGGCCTTCACGACAACCCATGAGCATCCACTACGACACGGGCGACGATCACATCGTCCGCATCACCATCGACCGACCCGAGGCCCGCAATTCGCTGGACATGGAACACTTCGCTCAGCTCCGGGGGGCCTGGGAGCGGTTCGGCGCCGACGATGATGCCTGGGTGGCGGTCATCACCGGGGTCGGGCCCGACTTCTGCGTCGGGGCCGATCTCAAGACCTACATCCCCCAGATCACCCGCCTCCAGGCGCAGATGAAGGAGGACGGAGTCTCCGAGATCGATGGCTACCGCCTCGACGATGGTGTCAAAGCGGTCCTGCGCAACGTCAAGCTCTACAAGCCGATCGTGGCCGCCGTCAACGGGACCTGCGTGGCCGGGGGCATGGAGATGTTGGGCGGCTGTGATCTGCGGGTGGCGGCCGACACCGCCACCTTCGGGGTCATGGAGCCCAAGCGGGGACTGTTCGCCGGCGGGGGGACCACGGTGAGGCTTCCCCGGCAGATCCCCTACCCGGCGGCCATGGAGCTCCTCCTGTGCGCCGACCAGATCTCGGCCCGGCGGGTCTACGAGATGGGACTGGTCAACGAAGTCTGTCCTCCGCCCAAGGTGATGGATCGGGCCCTCGACTACGCCCGGCGGATCACCGCCAACGGACCGCTGGCCGTGCGCAAGACCAAAGAATCGGTCATCACCGGCCTGGCCGTCGACATGAAGGAGGCCTACCGCATCGAGTCGGCCATCTCCAAGGAGGTGTTCTCCAGCGAGGACGCCGTCGAAGGCCCGTTGGCCTTCGCCGAAAAGCGCACCCCTCAGTGGAAGAACCGCTGAGGAAGAACCGCTGGGGCCAGAACCGCTCAGGCCAGCCGTTCGATGACCATGGCGTTGGCCTGACCCCCGCCTTCGCACATGGTCTGGAATCCGTAGCGGCCACCGGTGGCCTCGAGCCGGTTGAGGAGGGTGGCAGCCAGACGGACACCGCTGGCACCCAGCGGGTGCCCGATGGCGATGGCGCCGCCGCACGGATTGAGTTGCTCAGGGTCGGCATGGAAGGCCCGGTTCCACATCAGCGGTATGGCGGCGAACGCTTCGTTGCATTCGATGGCGTCGAACTGGTCGACCTTCATCCCCGACCGCTCGAGTAGGCGCTCCGTCGCCGGCACAGGGGCGGACAGCACGATGGCGGCATCGTCGGCAGCCACGGTGGCATGGGCGAACCGGCCACGGATGGGCAGACCCAGTCGCTCGGCCAGCGATCGCTCGGCGATGAGCATGGCCGCGGCTCCGTCGGTCATCTGGGACGAGTTGCCGGCCGTGATGTCAGGTGCCGTATCCGGCTCCCAGCTCTGCGCCGGTGCCAGTCCGGCCATCGACTCCATGGACCCGCTGCGGCGGATGCCCTCGTCGGAGGTCAGCGAATCGCCGGTGAAGGCGCCGTCCTCGTCCTTTATGGGTACCGGAACCGCTTCGGCGGTGAAGCCGCCCGCATCCCACGTGGCTGCCGCCCGGCGGTGACTCTCCAGGGAGTAGCGGTCCATCTCCTCGCGACTCACGTCCCACCGGTCGGCCAGGACCTGGGCCACCCGGAACTGAGCCCATAGGCGGCCGTCGATGACTTCGAGGAAGGACGGCGGAAACGGGCCCGTTCCGCCACGGGCGTTGGAGGCCAGCGGCACCCGGCTCATCGACTCGACCCCGCAGGCCACCACCAGGTCGTAATGGCCAGCCTTGACCCCGGCAGCGCCAAACTGCATGGCCTGTTGGGAAGAACCGCACTGCCGATCGACGGTGGTGGCCGGCACGCTCTGGGGAAGCCCGGCCGACACCCAGGCATTGCGGGTGACGTTGGTGCTCTGCTCGCCCACCTCGGTCACGCATCCCCCGATGACATCGTCGATGATGGCCGGATCGACCCCGGTGCGGTCGATCAACGAGGTGAGGGCGAAGCCGAGAAGATCGGCCGGATGCCAGTTGGCCAGGGCGCCCCCTCGCTTCCCCAGGGTGGTGCGCATGACATCGACGATGACGGCGTCGCGTTCGGTAACGCTCACTGTGGCTCCTCTCCCTCCGGCGCCGAGTCCGAACCGGACCGGCTCCCGTTGGCGTAACGTCCCCGAAGCCTACGGTGTCGACCACCGGTCTCCCGCGCCGGGGCGGCATCGGCCCTCGACCAGTCCACACCGAGGGAGGTCGCCGCGGCCGGACCCTGCTCGCCCCGGGCGGCCATGACCTGTTCCACGGCGGCCAGTGCGCCGTCGGCGTTCCCGCTGTAGGCCACCGAACCGTGCTCGAGCACCACCGCGGTGCTGGCCAGGTCGAGTACCCGATCCACCTGTTGTTCGACCACCAACAGGGCGGTGCCCGCCTGGTTGATCTGGCGCAATCCTTCGTAAACAGCGTCGATGACTACCGGAGCCAACCCGAGCGATATCTCGTCGGCGACCAGCAAGCTGGGTGGGAGGACCAGGACCTTGGCCAGGGAGAGCATGCGCTGCTCCCCACCCGACAAGGTCCCCCCGGCCTGTCCACGGCGCTGACTCAGGGCGGGAAAGGCCTCGTAGGCCCGGGCCAGTGCGTCGGGCACGCAGCGACGTCCTCCCCGCTGGCGAAACACCAGACGCAGGTTCTCCTCGACGGTGAGACTGGCGAAGATGCCGCGGCCCTCCGGCACATGAGCCGTTCCCGCCCTGGCGATCTTGAAGGCGGGGAGCCCGGTGATCGGGTCGCCATTGAGCTGAATGGTCCCGCTGGTGCTGGGCAGTAGTCCGGTCACCACCCGCGACACCGTCGACTTTCCGGCACCGTTGGAACCGATGAGAGCGGTTATCCCCCGCGCCGGCACGCTGAAGCTCACGTCGAACAGGGCCCGGTAGGGTCCGTAGCTGGCGCTCACATGGGCCACATCGAGTGCGTTTGGCGCCTCCACCGTGGTCGACCCCGTGGCCGACCCCGACCCGCTGCCGCCGCTTGGCCGTCCGGTCTCACCGGTCGAAAAGGTCACGCTGTCAGTCCGAGGTAGGCCTGTCGGACAACGGGGTCGGACATGACCTCGTCGAACGTCCCCTCGGCGATGACGGCTCCGAGATTCATCACGATGGTGCGGTCCACAACCGAAGCCACCATGTTCAGGTCGTGCTCGACCAGCAGGACCGCCATCCCCCGCTCCTTCTGCAGCATTTGCAGGACCTGGGACAGCTCCCGGGTCTCGTGGATGTCGAGCCCCGAGGACGGCTCGTCGGCCAGCAGCAGCACCGGGTCGGATACAAGGGCCCGGGCCAGTTCGACCAGCCGGCACGAACCCAGGCCCAGCGACGAGACCGGCACATCCGCTTGGCTCTCGATACCCACCAGTTCGAGGACGGCGTCGACCCGTGCGCACTCCTCGGGGGTAGGGGCACTGCGGTTGCACAGGTCCTTCCACAACCGTCCCTGACGACGCCGAGCCCGTTCGGCTACCACCAGGTGGTCGCGCACGGTCATGTCCGGAAAGATCTCGACCCGCTGGTAGGTCCGGCCGATCCCGAGGCGCGCTCGCCTGTAGGTCGGCATCTCGAGCAGCTCCTGGCCGGCGAGCTCGACACTCCCCCGTTGGGGTTGGATCTGCCCGCAGATGCAGTTGAACAGGGTGGTCTTGCCGGCGCCGTTGGGACCGACCAGCCCGACACTCTCGCCCGCCTTGACGACGAAGCCAACGGCGTCGACGGCGGTGACCCCACCGAACGTCTTGGTGACATCGGCCACCCGGAGAAGTGTGTCGGTGTCGCTAACCACGATCGACCACCCGGGGCCCGGCGTCGACCGCCCCCGCCGGGGCGGAACCGCCCCCCACCGCCTCGGAACCGTTCCCGAAGGCCCCCAGGAGTGCGCCCCCGGCAGGCACGGCCGGCGGTGGGTCCGGTTTGAAGAACAGGTTCTGCATGCGCAGCGTCCAACGCCGCTTGGAGTACTCGAGGACACCCTCGGGATGGGCGGCGTAGTTTATGGCCCCGAAGGCGAAGAGAACGAAGACCAGGCTGTCCCCACCAAAACGGGCCGGCAGATAGGTCAGGAGTTGCTGGATGACCACAAAGGCGATGCCGGCGTTGATGGCCCCCTCCACCGTGCTGACGCCGGTGGAGACCACGATGACCACGAAGGCCAACGAGAACTCGTAGCTGAAACCCTCGGCACTCACCGACTGCTGCTGGATGGTCAGCAGGGTCCCGCCCAACCCGGCCACCACCCCGGAGAGGCCGAAGATAACTACCCGCTGCCAGGTCAGGTTGATACCCATCCCCGCTGCCGCCGTCTCACTGCCCCGCATGGCGGCCAAATAGCGCCCCGTGGTCCCCTGTCGTATGAGGAGCACGCCCACGACGCACACCACCAGGACGACCATGGCCAGAACGAAGAAGGCGTGGCCATCGGGGTTCAGGATCCCCAGACCCACCCACTTCGACTGGACGCTGATGGGGGCGCCGTTGGTGGTCGAGAGCTGAGGGAACACGGCGCTGTCGAAGAACAGGGCAGCGGCGATGGTCATGAGGGCCAGACCTAGACCGCGCAACCGGAGGGACATGACGGCCAGCACGACCGCCACCAGACCGGCCGCCACGGATCCCACCAGACCGCCGACCAGGAGGCTGAGTCCGATGTGGTTGGCCAGTTGAGCCGCGGTAAAGGCGCCGACACCGGCCAATGTCGCCTGGCAGAGAGAGAGTTGTCCCCCCATCCCCGTGATCAGGGTGATGGAAAGGAAGATCAGGGAGAAGGCCAGACCGGAGTTGAAGACGTTCTCCCACGTCTTCGGCATCCAGGTCAGCATGGAGACGATGAACGCGGCCAGCAGGACGTACCAGAGGATGCGGATGATGCGGTCCAGTTGCGGCGCCCGCAGGGCGGCCGTGGTGGGCGGGGTGGGGGGGTCGATGGAGGCCAGGGGATCCTTGGCGTCGCCCAGCTTGCGCAGCCCGGGCACGATGAGCAGGGCGGCGATCAGCACGATGAAAGGCAGGGAGGAGAGAACGGCGGATGACCACACACTGTTCGACGGAAGATAGCCCTGGAGGACGGTGTCGGCGATGCCCACGATGATCCCCACCAGGGCGGCGATGGGCATCGAGCGCAGTACCGCCCAGGCGGCGGCGGCAAAGGCGGCCACCATCAGCGTGGCGTAGTCCTGGGCCTGAAGCTGACCGGTGGCGGGGGCCAGCAGGACCCCGGCCAAACCGGCCATCAGGCTGGAGATGGCCCAGGCCGAGGCCACCACCCGGCCGGCATTGACCCCGTCCAGCTGGACCAGGCGCCGGCTCTCTACCGCCCCCCGCATCTGCAGGCCGAGGTTGGTGAACCTCATGAGAGCGACCAGGGCCAGCAGAACCACGGCGGTGGCCACCAGGGCGCTCAGATAGATCCCGTTGAACGGGGTGCCGGCGATGCGGAAGTAGACGACGTCGGGGTTGAACAGGATGCTGGGTGGGTTGTACTGGTTGCTGCTTCCGAAGATGACCGGCAACAGGGCGGGGATGCCCACAAAGAGGGTGATGCCGGTAACCAGCTTGGCCGTGGTGTTGGCGTTGGGGATCTTACGGAAGAGGTAGCGGTCCAGGGCCAGACCGAAGACGGGAGCCAGTATCACTACCGAGATGATGAAGGCGGCCCAGATGGGCAGGTTCTCGTTCTGGACCAGCAGGGTGAAGATGAAGGCCGACATGTAGGCCTGGGCCCCGAAGGCGAAGTTGAAGACACCTGTGGCCTGGTAGGTGAGGACCAGCCCCACGGCCACCATGGCATAGGTGCAGCCGTAGGGAATACCGGGGATGGCAAAGCCCAGGAAATGCTCCACTCCCGCGCCGCCTCCTACTCGGGACCGGCGGCAGGGGGCGTCATCCGCCCGGGGTGCCTGCCGGCGCAGGGACCGGGACCGGGTCCTTGGCGTTCTGGTTGAAGCACACGAAGACGCTGCTGCCCTTGCCGAAGACGGGCACGAACTTCTTACCCTTGACCTGGACGAAGGCGCTGCAGCCCGGGTAGGTGACCGTGGTGTGGGCCAGCGACCAGTTGGTCACCGTGGACAGTCCTCCGCTGGTGTTGTTGGTGAAGTGGTTGGTGATGTTGACGATGTTGGCCTGGGTCAGGTTGTTGCCAGCGGCTTGGACGGCATCGGCTAGCAGTGCAGCCGACTGCCAGCCCTGGACGGCCACCCCGTTGTAGGTGAAGGAGGGCTCGTACTTGTCCATCTCCTTCAGGTAGGTGGCCATGCCCGTGTACACGCTGGGCCATTTCTGCCCCGCCTCGTAGGGAACAGTGCCCGACAGGTTGAAGTAGACGCCCTGCATGAGGTTGCTGTACTGGGCCAGCAACGACCGGTCGTAGCCGCTCTCCCACAGCTGATCAGTCTTGAGCCCGTACTCCTGGATGTCCCGGGCCATGGTGATGTTGTCCGACTCCTGCATGCAGGAGATGATCATGTCGGTCCCGGTCTGCTGCATGCGCTGTACGGCAGACGAGTAGCTGCCCCCGAGCTGGGCGCCGGTATCGACATAGCTCACGTGGTAGCCGTTTTTGGCCAGGTCGGTGGCGGCGGTGTTGCAGGCGTCGTAGGAGGAGGTGATGGCCGGTCCGTAGCTGATCACCGCCACCGACTTCGAGTGGGTCTGCTTGAGCAGGTAGGCGTAAGTGGGGATGGCCGCGCTGTAGACCTGGAGTGAGTTGCCACCGGCGCCGAAGAGGTTGGGAGCGTTGGCCCAGTTGCCGCTCACGTTGTAGCCGTAGGTGGGTGTCTTGGTCTCGACGAAGTAGTTCGGTGTGAACCAGTAGGAGGCGACCATGACGGCGAAGGCGTGGTCCTGATCGATGAGGGTGTGGGTGAGCTGGTCGAACTGGCTGCCCTGGCCACCGTCGTCGAGGTTGTAGGCCAGGTTCAGCTTCCGTCCGTTTATGCCCCCTGAGGCATTGACCATGTCGAAGTAGGCCTTAATGCCCGGCGACAGGCCGTTGAAGTCGGAGGCGATCGACCCGGTGAGGGTGGAAATGGCACCCACGTTGATGGCATGGGCTGACACCCCGGGCCCTTCCGCCGACGTGGAGCCGGTAGACGCCGTCGACGACGTCGACCCGGTCGACGAGGTCGAACTGGTCGTGGTCGGCGTGCTGGCCGACGACGAGCATCCGGCAATGACTATGGCAGCCGCCAGCGCCACAGCACCCCACGCTACCCACTTCCCCCGGTGTTCCCCCATGGCCACTCTTTCTCCAATCCGGAATCTATACCCGGTGCATGTGTGCGGACCGATCGAGCCGGATACCACTGTGGTAGTCGACCCCGCCAAACGTTCGCTTGTTTCTATGACACGAATGTTACCGATGTCAACCGTAGCTGACATGGCCCGAGCAGCACCGTCGCATGATTCCGGTCGGTCACGATCGGACCCGGGAAGGGGATCATCCACCGGGGGGAGGCCCGCATGTCGGCCTGGCCCGCTCGGCAGGGGTCACCGCAGGAACTGTCGTCGGCGGTCGAATTCCCTGAGTTCCCGGGCCTCGGCGGGGCTCACCGGATCGAGCTCGACCACTTTGCGTGCCACTTCGGGCTCCCATCCGCACGAGGCCACCATGGCTCGAATCCGCTCATCCACTGATCCTTCCCCGGCGGGGACAGCGGTAACCCGCATCCGACCGTCGAGTTTGCTCAGGATGCCGCGATCGGTGACCACCCGGGTCACCCTCTCCCCCGGCGCGGTGATGAAGGCCACCGTCCCCGGCAGCCTCGCCGGCCGCCCCAAGGTGATCACGACGCAGGCCGCGGCCCGGCTGGCCACGTCGTTGGCGCCCCCCGAGCCGACCAGGAAACGGCCGTCACCCAACCGGGTCGAGTTGATGTTTCCCCGCTGGTCGACCTCGGCTGCACCCAGGCATCCAATGGTGGTGGTGCCGGGACCGCCCACCACCATGCCGAGGACGGTTGAAGCGTCCGCCAGCAAGGACGTACCGGGAAACACCCGGTGGTTGAAGATGTAGGGATCGGCCGGCGTCGGGGTGTAGTCCCACAGGCCGAGCTCGGCGGTCAGACACACAGGCCGGCCCGCCGCCCGGGCCCGGCCCACCGCCACCCAGGCGGCCAAATTGGCCACACCGGCGCCGGCCAAAACGCCGTCAGCCCCATGTTCGGTGATCATGGACACCACCTCGCGGGCTCCCAGGGCAGCGGCCACCTCCCAGTCGCTCACCGGTTCGTCCTCGGGAATGGGGTTGGCCTCCGCATCCCGGCGCCACGACTGGGGATCGGAGAGCTGACGCAACTCGTCGAGACGCTCGCCGCCGATCCTCTGCAGGTAGGCGGCGTGATCGGGCGCATCCAGGAGGTTCTGACGGGCCCAGTCGTCGAAATCGCCCCGGGCGGCGGATGCGGCGGCGATCCAGAAGGGGATGTCCTCGCCGTACGAGTCGACCGGAAGGCCGGGCGCGTAACAACCGCCGGGATGCGCCCCAAACGGGGCCTCGACGACGGCCAGGACCCGATGGGCCGGAATGCGGACGCGGTGACCGAGCCCGTCCAGGTCGTCCACGATCCGCTCCACGGTGGCCACCACACCGCGGCGGGCCGCCCAGGCCCCCCACGCCCCTTCGAGCATCGGCTCGCTGATGGCCAGGTTGCCGCGGCTGTCGGACACAGCGGCGTGGCACAGGGCCACGTCCGGGACCAGCGGGGCCAGGAGGCCCACCGGGCCGAAGGGGGAATCGACGGTGGCGAAACTCGAGTTGGCGGCCAGGTCCGACCCGGCGATGGAGCCGGTGACCACGGCCGGGAGCCCCCGGGCGGCAGCCTCCAGGCGTTGGGCCATGGTCAGGATGGACCAGTGCTCGAGCGCCACCTCCCCCGATTCGTAGGCCGCCTTGAAGATGGGATTGGGCGCATACGACGGGAAGCTGTTGCCCGAGTAGGCGGTGATGACCTTGGCCAGCATGCCCCCCCGGAAGAAGAGGGCACCCAAGGCGCCGAGGCTGGTCATGATCAGGGTGAACCCGGCGTCTTCCCCCCAGTTCTGCCGGGCCATCTCCCGGGCTGCCGCCGTCCATCGACTGTGGCCCAACATGACATGCACAGCATCGCCGGGGCGAACGTGGCGTTCGACGGCGTCGCTGAGCGACGCACCCACCTCGGTCACGGCGTCGAAGACCCGAGATCAGGCGCCCGCCCGGCCGATCGGCGGCCGTTGTCGGAGGCGGCGTGCATCCGGGTGAGGCTAGGAGGATGGTGTACCCCGCGCCAATGCCCGAGAGGCCCCTCCCCCGGCGAGGCCGGATCAGTCCATCAGGATGGCCAGGGGAGCGCCGAGCGCCTCGAGATCGACGCTGGCGTTGTCGTCCCGATAGCGAAGCCCCTGGACATTGAAGAGCTCCACCGATTCGGCCCCGACCGGATAGGGCCCCCAGTGCCAGGTGCCCCGGTGCAGGACGATGGGCGCAAGGATCGGAAGCGTAAAGGCGCGCACCCGGTCGACGTCCCCCGGCTCCGTCATGTCGATATCCGGTGGAGCCACCACGACGACGGCGACCACGTCCAGCGCCATGACCACCTGGGTGTGCGTGACATGACGGAAGAGCGTCTGACAAAGGAGCCCGCCCGGCACCGCCGGTACCTCGTCGCGACGGTGACCGATGAGATTGGCGTGGACGTCGTGCCAGGCGAAGTCGAGTCGGGCTTGGCCATCACGCGGGTCTGTGTCCGCCACCGGCAACCATCCGAACGGTGCCCAGACCCCAGCACTCAAGGGGACCGGCTTGATCTGACGGGCGGTTTCGGCCATGTCGTGCGCTCCCGTGAGGATCTAATGTGACGATTCAACCTAACATCGGGCCGGCTGATCTCGGATAGCCATCCGACCAGTCCAGGACATGACCGACGGACAGGGCTCAACGGACAGAGCAGGACCAAGGACAGAGGAGGCCACATGGTGATGGACGTGCGCAACATCGAGGACGTCGCTCCCGTCGTCGAGCACAACGGGACGGTGCCCGTGTGGTGGATGGTCAAGTCGCGGGAGCTCAAGGAGCAGACCGACGGTGGGTTCCTCGAGCTCGTCAACGAGTTCGTGGTGGAGGGAGGCGGATATGTCGATCCCCACTCCCATCCCACCCACGAGTTCTATTACGTTCTGCGCGGGAGGGGGATCATGACCATCTCTGGGGAGGATCGGCAGATCGGCCAAGGCGATCTCGTTCACATTCCGCCCGATGAGGTGCACAGCCTTCGACCTGTCAGCGACAATGCCTCCATCCACTGCTTCTGCTTCGCCATCGGGGTCAAGGGCGCCGGACCCATCAACTACACCACCCACTGACGCCGGGCCGCAGATCCCGGCGATCGGATAGGGCTGGGTCGGTGGAGGCGGGGACCCCCGTTCGAAGCCGTCAGTGGTGACCGGCACGCACTTTCGCTCAGGCGGGGGTGTCCCCTCGGATGAGGGTGTCGTCCAGATGTAAGAGCTCCAACGTCGTCGAACCCTGGCGCAAGGCCTCGAAGTAACCGGCCTCGGCGGCCTCCCGCTTGTGCCCGGCCGCTATGACCTGGTCGATCTCGTCGGCCGACACCACCACGACACCGTCGACATCGCCCACCACCCAGTCACCGGCCGCTACCGGTACCCCGGCCACCGTGGCCGGAAGTCCAGCTGTTCCCCTGGAATCCTTGGTGGCTCCGGGAAGGGATACCGTTGCCGAAAAGACAGGGAACCCGAGCCTTTCGAGTGCGGCAACGTCGCGGACGCCGCCGTCGATGACCAGTCCGGACAGACCTCGGGCTTGTGCCCCTGTGGTCAGCACCTCGCCCCAGTAGCCGCGGGCGGCCACATCTCCCACATCAACCACGAGAGCCGATCCTTTCGGAGCCCGGGCCACAGCCACGTGTATGGCCAGGTTGTCTCCAGGAGTACACGAAACGGGGAAAGCCGGAGCGGCCAGGACTGCCCCCGACCAGACGGGCCGGATCCGGGATGGCATCCCTCGGGCTCCCGACTCGCCCAGCGTCGCCGCACCCAGTGCGGTGAGGGCCGATTTGATCTCCGTGTCGTCCATTGTCTCTCCTGGGTTCTCGTTGACTTGACCGGTCAGGCCCCGGCTGAGCACCGGGCACAGCGGGCAGAGCCGGCAGAGAAGGAACCGCCAGTGGGGCGGTCGTCCCCCGATCGCCGATCCAGTTTGGAACCTCGTCCCTCTGCCTTCGCCGTCCGGCTGCTCACGCCTGTATGGCCGCCGTCACCTCGATCTCCACGGCTCCCCCTCGCGGCAGCGCAGCCACCCCGATGGCCGACCGGGTATGGCGTCCTGCCTGGCCGAAGATGTCGAAGAGTACCGCGCTGGCCCCGTCGACGACGTCAGGCTGCCGGTGAAAATCAGGAGCTGATGCCACATAGCCGGTCACCGAGAGCACCCGGTCAACACGGTCGAGAGTACCGAGCTCCGCTTCCAGTACGGCCAGCGCATTGAGTGCGCAGACGGCTGCGGCGGCGGCACCTTCCTCCACGGTCACGGTTAGGCCCAGGGTTCCGACGCAGGTCAATTGGCCGTCGATCCTCGGGAGCTGCCCCGACGTCCGGGCAACCCCCCCATGGACGACAACCGAGTCGAGAGGATCATGTGGTGGGTGTGGGCCGTGGAGGCGGAGGCCGAGCTCCTCGATTCGCGCACGTACCCTGCCTCCCGGACGGCCCGGGTCGCCCGTCACCTCTCGCCCCGGCAGTCCGGGATCTCGGCAGCTCGGCATATCACGCCGTGGGCACTCCTGCCCACCGCAACAGCGGCGCTCTCTGCGGACAGACGTATACGCACGCGACCTCCCGGCAAAAGGCCGGGCTCCGGCCCGGCGAACAACGGGATGCTACAGCCGGCGTCCCGGGGTACGGGAGAACGCCTGCCAGAGTCAGCCACATCACGACCGTCGGCCTTCTCACCATTCGTCGCCGTTCGCATAGAGTGGCCCGATGGGTCTGCTGGAAGGACGAGTAGCGGTCGTTACCGGTGCGGGGCGCGGCATTGGACGCGACATCGCCCTGTGCCTGGCCTCCGAAGGCGCATCGGTGGTGGTCAACGACATCGGCGTTGCACTGAGTGGCGAGGGTACCGACGAGGACCCCTCCGACGAGGTCGTTAACGAGATCACCAGCCGAGGTGGAAAGGCGGTGACCAGCCGCGATCCGGTCGACGACTTCGAAGCCGCCGGTCGCATCATCGCCACCGCCGTTGACGCCTTTGGAAAGATAGACATCCTCGTCAACAACGCCGGCATCGTCCGCGACCGAACTTTGGTCAAAATGGACGAGGCCGACTACGACGCGGTGGTGGCCGTCCACCAGAAGGGCACGTTCAACACCGCTCGGCACGCCGCACCTCTGATGAAGGAGGCCGGCTACGGACGGATCATCAACATCACCTCGTCCGCCGGACTTCGGGGGAACTTCGGCCAGTCCAATTACGGCGCGGCCAAGGCGGCCATCATGGGCATGACCTTTGTCTGGGCGGTGGAGCTGGCCCGGTACGGAATCACCGTCAACGCCATGGCCCCTGCGGGGGCCACCCGCATGACCAAGGGACTGGGTGACGACGAGGCACCAGCTCCCGATCAGGACCCCGCACTCAACGCACCGCTGGTCGCCTTTCTGGCTTCTGAGGCCGCCGCAGATGTCAACGGCCAGGTCTTCGGGCGTACAGGCTTCGGCTACACGATCTTCCAGACCCCGCGTCAGGTGGCCACCATGTGGCAGGAGGGCGGATGGACGCCGACCCAGGTGGCGGAGCACTTCCACGAGGTGTTGGGACAGCATCTCCAGCCGGTGGGGATGCCTGCCCACCCGCTGCTCGGCAACAAGAAATAGCCGGACCGTCGGGGTAGGAGACCGCAGTGTCACAGCTACTCCCAGAACAGTTGCACGCGGTGGCCCTCGCATTCGGCGACCAGGTCGCCTATCAGGTGGTGGGTATCGGATCGCTCACCTTCGACGATTGGGATGCCCAGGCCAGCCGGCTTGCTCGGGGATTTCTGGCCTCCGGACTCGCTCCCGGCGACCGGGTGGCCATCCACCTCGATCCGACCAACGCTCTGCGCTGGGTGGTGACCTACGCCGCCGTTCACCGGGCGGGAGCGGTGGCCGTTCCCTTCAATCCGCAACTGACCCGGCCCGAAGTGGCGCGGATGATCGACCACTCGGGTGCGGCAGCCACCGTGACCGAAATGTCGTTGGTCGACCGCTACCAAGACGGGCGCCCCGGTCTGGTGATCGCCGCGCCGCCGGCTTCGGGGAACAAGGGTGCGGACGCCAGCGGGGCGGACCAACCACCCGGCGTCATCCCCTGGTCGGAGGCGCTCGACCCTGATGCGTCCTATCTCCAGGTTCCCCGCCAGCCCGAGGATCTGGCCGACATCCTCTACACGTCGGGGACCACGGGCCATCCCAAGGGCGTTGCCGTCCGTCACGAGAACTCCTCGTTGGTCCCCTTCACCGAGCCGACGTGGAGCGGACAAGGGTGGATGCATGCCAGTCCGCCCTACACCTTTGCCGGTATCTCCTTCGTGTACACGCCCATGAAGCTCGGTATGAAGGTCATCTTCCAACCGCGGTTCGGTGCTGACCAATGGTTCGACACCGTCGAATCGGAGAGGCCATCGGCCGTGTTCCTTGTTCCGGCGATGGCCACCCTGCTGCTCGAGAACCCCCGCTTCGAAAAGGCCGACCTGAGCTCCGTGACCCTCTGCTCAGTGGGTAGCGCCCCCCTGGCCCCTTTCGTTCTGGAGCGGCTGCAAGAGCACATGCCCACCGCCCTGGTGTCCAACAACTACGGCATGACAGAGGCCGGCTCCGTCTACTGCATCATGCCACCCGGCGAGGCCGTCAAGCGTCCCGGATCGGTCGGCAAGCCCGCTCCCCCGGCAGAGATCCACTGCGTCGACGGCAACGGGGACGACATGCCAGCCGGCCAAGTGGGCGAGGTTCGCATGCGCATACCCGGCCGACCCCGCGAGTACTACGGCGATCCGGACGCCACAGCCCGAACCTGGGTGGACGGCTGGCTCATCACCGGTGACCTCGGAAAACTGGACGCTGACGGGTATCTCTACATCGTGGGCAGGAGCAAGGACGTCATCATCCGGGGGGGCAACAACATCCATCCGACCGACGTCGAGCACGCCATCGAGTCACATCCGTCTGTGCACGAGGTGGCCGTCATCGGCGTGCCCCATCCGGTCCTGGGCGAGGACGTGGTCGCCTTCGTCGTGCTTCGACCCGGCCAGCAGGCCACCGACGACGATCTTCGAGCCCACACCCTCGAGGAACTGGCCCAGTACAAGGTGCCCCGTCAGTGGTACTTTGTTGAAGCTCTCCCCCGCAACGCCACCGGCAAAGTGGTCAAGGACAAACTCCGGGCCCGCCTGGAGGAGGTCCCCGCCCCGCCAGAATCCCGGTGAGCCGGTGACGCCCCCAGAGGCCGGTCCGGACCCGGTCGTCGCCTCGTCGGATGCCGTGGCCGCCGGCACCATGGTGACGCTCCCCGACGTGCTGGCCGAACATTCCCGCAGCCGGCCGCGAACGCGGGCCCTGGTGTGCGGCACGACCAGCATCACCTACCCCGAGCTCGAGGAGCGCACCGACCGTCTGGCCCGCCAGCTGCTCGGCGCCGGCATGACCCACGGGGGACGGTTGGTGTGGCTCGGCCAGAACTGCCACCGTCTGGTGGAATCGTGGTTGGCCTGCGCCAAAATCGGCGCAGTCGTCGTTCCCGCCAACTGGCGGCTGAGCGCGGCGGAGATGGTGTTTGTGCTCGAGGACGCTGCTCCCACCGTCGTCGTGTGGCAGCGCGAAGAGATTGGTGACACCGTGGCCGAAGCCCGCTCCCGCTGGACGGGGACGGCGCGTTGGCTGGTCCACGACGACCCGGCGGCCGCCGATGGCTACGAGTCCTTCCTGGAGGCCGGCGCCGGTCCGTCAGACCACGACGATGACCGGAACACGGTCACCCCGGTCGACCCTGTCATCCAGCTCTACACCGGCGCCTTCGGCGGGACGCCCAACGGTGCGCTGCTCTCCCATCGGGCCATCATCAGTCAAGCGATCCTGGTGGCCATGGTCCAGAGGATCACAGAGGAGTCCGTCTACTTGAACTCCGGGCCCATGTTCCACATGGCCACGCTCATGACCACCTTCGCCACCTTCCAGATGGGTGGCACCAACGTCTTGACCCGCAGGGTGGACGCCGACGAGTTGTGCCGAGTCATCGAGGCCGAGGGCTGCAATTACGGTTTCGTCATGGGTCCTACGGCCGAGGAGGTGATGAAGGTCAACGGCCAAGGTCGTTACGACCTGTCCGGTTTCCGCACCTTTGGGGGGAGTCCGGCCTGGAACGCCATGATCCTGGTGGATGACAGCCCGTGGGGAACCCATCCGGCCGGCTACGGGCAGACCGAAGTCACCGGCATGTTGACTTTCAACGCCTTTGGAGTGGGATCCGAGGGCACCAGCGGACGCCCCTCGCCGTTGGCCGAGGTCCGGATCGTCGACCCCGACGGAATCGACGTCGTCGAGGGCGAGACGGGTGAGATCGTGGCCCGTGGGCCCATCGTCACCAACGGCTACCACAACCGGCCGGAGCTCAACGCCGAGAGGTTCCGGGGTGGCTGGTGGCACACTAGCGACCTCGGTCGTCGCCACCCGGACGGTTCGCTCAGCTTCGTGGCTCCTCTCACCCGCATCGTTAAATCGGCGGCGGAGAACATCTACCCCGCCGAGGTCGAAGGGTGCCTGCTCCAGCACCCGGCAGTGAACGAGGCGGCCATCATCGGCGTGCCCGACCGACGATGGACCCAACGGGTGTTGGCCGTCGTCGTGCTCGAGCCCGGAACAACTGCGTCCGAGGCCGAGCTCATCGAGCATTGCCGGGCCCACATCGCCTCGTACAAAAAACCGAGCATCGTCGAGTTCACCGACGCCCTCCCCCGGAAGAGTTGGGCCATCGACTACGAGGAGCTCGACCGACGCTACGGCGGTGGTGGCTATCCGGGGTCGTCGTGAACACGGAATCGTGAACCGGCCGCCCTCTGGCCTAACCTGACCGCCATGTCAAGGACAGATCCGGTCCGGATCGGGATCGTCGGAGCGGGCAATATCGCCGTTCTCAACGTGGCCGGTTACCTCGAAGACCCGCGATGCGAGGTGGTGGCGGTCTGCGACCCCTTCGAGGGCCGCGCTGCGGCGGCGGCCGAGGCGTGGGGGGCACGATCGGTGTACACCGACCTCGATGCCATGCTGGCCGACCCGTCGATCGAGGCCGTGGAGATCCTGACGCCGACCAATCTGCACCACGACCACGTGCTGGCCGCCCTGGCCGCCGGCAAGCACGTCTCCTGCCAGAAACCGTTGGCCAACACCATCGACGAAGCCCAGGCCATGGCGGCCGCCGCCGACGAGGCGGGTCTCATCCTCCGGGTCAGCGAGTGCTACCGCCACTATCCCCCGTTGGAGCAGGCCAAGCGCCTGCTGGCCGAAGGAGCGATCGGCCAGCCCAGCCATCTGCGAATCAAGACAGTGGTGGGCCAGACCGACTCGGCCTTCCAGGCGGGCCTGGAGGCCGACGGCTACGTCTGGCGCCTGACCGACAGCAGCCCAGGAGGGCATCTCTTCGACGACGTGATCCACAAGTACGCCATGGCCCTATGGATGTTCGACCAGGACATCGTGTCGGTGCAGGCCGTGGTCCGCCGCCGCGACTTTTTCTTCGAGCCCTGCGCCGCCATCTTCCAGTATGAGGACCCGGGCATCCTCGGCACCATGGACATCATGTACGCCCCCCAGATGTGGATGCGTAGCGCCTACTACGGGGCCGATGAGTTCTTCGAGATCCAGGGGGACGAGGGCTACCTGTGGGTGACACGCTGCACTGGCGAGATGCTCGACCTCCCGGCTGTGGTTCTCTACCAGGGCAAGCAGGGTGAGATGACGACGACCGCCTTTCCCGCGGTCGACGCCGACTGGGGCACCGGGTTCAAGCGGGCGTCAATCAACTTCGTCGACGCCCTGGTCGACGGGACACCGGCTGCGTTGACGGCCGCCGAAGGCGTCAAGGCCCTCCAACTCTGTTTCGCCGTCTACGAAGCCGGCAAGACCCACCAGCCGGTCGACCCCCGTACGATGTCGGGCGTGGTCACTCCCGAAGGCTGGCCGCCATGACCAGGATCATCGGCACCGATGGCGTCCGAGGTGCACTGCCGGACGGGCGGGTTGGCCCATGAGAGTCACCCGTACGCTGCACCACAGTGTCAACGTGGCCGGGAGCTTGGACGCCTCGGTTTCCTTCTATCGTCGCCTGCTGAGCCTGCCCGACGAGGCCCGGCCCGACATTCCCGGCGTCGAGGGACACTGGTTTTCGGCCGGCGACGTACAGCTCCACCTGGTCGACGCGCCAACAGGTAGCGGGCCAATTCAACCGACAGGCCCCCACGTCTGTTTCGCCGTCAGTGACCTGGACGAGGCCATCGCTGAGCTCGAGCGTGAGGGCATCCCCTTTGCACGGGGCGCCCAAGGACCAGTGGTCCAGATCTGGTTCGTCGACCCGGCCGGCAATACCGTCGAGATCCAGCAGGACACCGTCGTGGACGGATGAGCCGATCGGCCCGCTGAATCGGGCCTGGATCCTGGGACCGGCGGCGACCCGGGGTCTGTGGTCTCCGGCCTGTGGTGTTCTCTATCTTCGCAATTGGCTCGAATAACCGCCTACAGCCGATATTCACTCGAGGCAACTATCGGGCGTCGACCCTGATTCGGCAACTTTTGAAAATAGAAGGTATCGACCTCTCGCCCGCGGCGCGGGCGCCGTCGACCGGTTGTCAGCCGACTCTCCAATCGTCCCTGACGGGCAGCGGGTGACGAAACAGGCGGGCTGCGTTGCCGGCGGCCATCATGCGCAGCTCGACGTCGCCGATCCCACCCAGAGTGGCCTCGAGCACGGCCTGGGTGTCCGGCCACGTCGAATCGGCATGTGGGTAGTCGCTCTCGACCATGATGTGATCGACACCGATGACATACCGCAGCTCGACCAGCGACGGGTCATCGATGGTGCAGAACCAGAAGTTGCGTCTGAGCACCTCGCTCGGACGCAGTTTGGACGGCCACGATTCGCTCTCGCTTCCGGACGCCGAATGGTCCAGCACGTAGTCGACCCGATCGAGGAGCATGGGTACCCAGCCGATGCCCCCCTCCGACATGGCAATCGAGAGATCGGGGAACCGCAGAGGAACCCCGGACCACAGCCACTCGCCGGCGGCGATAAGGGCATTGACCGGAAACAGGGTCGGGAGGAGCTCAAAGGGAGGCGACGGCGACGGGAGCGGCGCCCAGGACGAAGCACCCGTGTGCAGGCAGATCACCGTCTCGGTTTCCTGGCAGGCGGCAAACAGTGGATCCCAATAGTCGGTGAAGATCGACGGCAATCCCAGCTGGGCGGGGAACTCGGGGAAGCTCACCGCTTTGAACCCACGTTCGGCGTTGACCCTCACTTCGTCGGCCGCCAGGGTCACGTCGTTGAGCCACGGGAGCTGGAGCGGAATGATCCTGTCCGGATAGGTCGCCGCCCACACATCGGCGTGCCAGTCGTTCCAAGCGCGCAGACAGGCCAGTCCGAGCTCCGGATCGTCTGATCGGATGAACACCGATCCACAGAAGCCGGCGACCAGTGACGGGAAGCAGAGGGAGGCCCAGATGCCGTTGATGTCCATATCGGCAATCCGGGCATGGATATCGAAGCAGCCCGGCCTCATGTCCTCGAAACGAGCGGGCTCCATACTCCACTGATCCTTCGGCCGCCCTATCACCGCATTGAGCCCGATGTTGGGATACTGGCGATCCTCATAGATCCAGAACTGGTTGCCGGAACTGTCCTCGACGATGTGCGGGGCGCGATCAGCCAACCGGGTGGGGACCCGTCCCTCGAACAGATCGGGTGGCTCTATGAGATGGTCGTCCACTGAAATGATAGGAACACGGACCGGCCTCGGCTCCGGGTCGGGTAGCAACGTCGGACGTTTCGGCTTCTGGCCGGCGGCAACCTGATCAACCATCGACTGGGCACGCTAGCGCCGGCGTTCCCAGGATGCTGGCAGCCGTTCCGATGGGCCCGGATCGGACGTCATCGGCAGTGGATGGGTAGCATCCTCCCGGGGCTGTGCTCCCTCGGGGCCGTCCTGAGGGGACGGGAGGGAATGATGAAAGGTGGCCATGACCATCGATGATGGTGCCACCGTCGGGTTGATCATCGACGGCCAGGTTGTCCGGGGTGAAGGGGGTACCTATCCCGTCCACAATCCCGCTCGACCGGCCGAGGTGGTATTCGACGCGCCGACGGCGTCCACCGAGCAGGTCGACAGAGCCGTGGAGTCGGCACGCCACGCCCAGTCGGATTGGGCGGCACTTCCCCGAGCCGAGCGCGCCGCCTTGGTGTGCCGGGCCACACAGTCGGCGGCGACACTGGTGGAGTCCGCAGGGTTGGCCGATCTGCTCACAAGAGAGCACGGCAAGGTTCTATGGGAATCGCAGTTCGACGCCGGGACGATCGGGGGAATGGGTTCCGCCTTCGCCCCCCTGGTCGACGATGCACTGGCCGAGAGAACCTGGATCGACGGCGAGCGGGTCAACCGCGTGGTGCGAGAGCCCCTCGGCGTCGTGGCCGCCATCCTCCCTTTCAACTGGCCCCTGTCGGTTCTGGCCAACAAAGCACTGCCGGCGCTGTTGGTAGGGAACACGGTGGTGGTCAAGACACCACCCACATGTCCCACCGCGGTGTTGGCCCTGGCCGCCGCCCTGGCCAGTGCGCTGCCGCCAGGGGTGCTCAACGCCATCAACGGGCCGGGCCCGGAGATCGGCCAGACCCTGGTCAACCACGCCGGGGTCGGCATGGTCTCCCTGACCGGCGGGGTGGAAACGGGAAGAGCGGTGATGTCGCAGGCCGCCATGGGTCTCACCCCGCTGGTCCTCGAGCTGGGGGGAAACGACCCCGCCATTGTGGCCCCCGATGTCGAGATCGATGCCGATCTGGCCGGCCGCCTCTTTGATGCCGCCTTCATCACCAGCGGCCAGGTGTGCACGGCCATCAAGAGGGTCTACGTCCCGCACGGCAAGGTTCACTCGTTGGTGGAGGCTTTGGTGGAGCGGGCGTCGCAGGAGCTGGTCGGTGACGGCCTGACCGAAGGGGTGACGATGGGCCCCGTCCATCACGCCTCGGGACGCCGGCGGGTCGAGCAGATGCTGGAGCAGGCGGCGGCACTGGGGGCCCGGGTCCACCGTCCCGCTTCGATGCGGCCGGAGGACGCCGAGGGAGGGGGCTATTTCGTGTCGCCGGCCATCGTGGAGGGCGCGCCCGACCACGCCGATATCGTCGCCCAGGAACAGTTCGCCCCGGCTCTGCCCGTGCTGGGGTACGGCGATATCGGCGAAGCCATTGTCCGTGGGAACGACTCGTCCTTCGGTCTGGGTGCCTCGATCTGGACGGACGACGAGACGCTGGCCGCAGATGTCGCCGACCGCCTGCAGGCGGGAACGGTTTTCGTCAACAGCCATGGCCCGGGCGCCATGGACTTCCGGGCCCCTTTCGGCGGATGGAAACAGTCCGGCTTCGGACTCGAGCTTGGCACCGAGGGCATGCTCGCCTTCACCCGGCCCAAGGCGATCCTCGGTGGCGCCGTGAAAGGACAGTGATGCTCGATCTGCTGGTGCGGGGAGGGACGGTCGTGGATGGCACCGGTTCGGAGCCGCGGCGGGCCGACGTCGGGGTGCTGAACCAGCGGATCGTGGCCGTCGGCAGCATCGACGACCCCGCCTCCACCACCATCGAAGCCGACGGGCTCCTGGTGACCCCCGGGTTCGTCGATCTCCACACCCACTACGACGCCCAACTCTCGTGGGATCCTTCGGCATCACCTTCCCCTCTCCATGGCGTGACCACTGTGATCGGGGGAAATTGCGGTTTCTCGCTGGCCCCCACCGAGCCGGCCCACACGGATTACCTGGCCAGGATGATGGCCCGGGTGGAAGGCATGCCACTGACCTCACTCGAGCGTCTCGACTGGTCGTGGCGCTCGTTCGGCCAATGGCTCGGGCGCTTCGACGGTGCCATCGGGGTCAATGCCGGATTTCTGGTCGGCCACTCCACACTTCGACGAGCGGTCATGGGCGACGACGCCGTCGGTACGGCGGCCAACGAGAAGCAGGTGGCGGCCATGGTGGCGCTGGCACGGACGTGCTTCGAGGAAGGAGCGCTCGGTTTCTCCACCTCCCAGGCCCATACCCACAATGACGGCGACGGGCAACCCGTGCCGTCGCGGGCTGCCAGCCGGTCGGAGCTGGAGGCCCTGTGCGGCTCACTGGCCGCCCATCCGGGCACGACTCTCGAGCTCATCCTGCCCGGATGCATCAACGGGTTCAGCGACGACGAAGTCGAGCTCATGGCCAGCCTCTCCCTGTTGGCCAATCGTCCAGCCAATTGGAACGTTCTCGGCGTATCGGCCCTCAACCCCGAGGGGTGCGAGCGTCAGCTGGCGGCATCCACCGTGGCGGCTACACGGGGGGCCACGGTGGTGGCACTGACACTGCCCCACACCGTGAAGATCCGGCTGTCCTTCGAGCACGGTGCCGTCCTCGACGGCCTGCCGGGATGGCGGGAGGTTTTCGCCCTACCGATTCCGGAGCGCATGGCACGACTGGCCGATCCCGCAGTTCGCCGGGTCCTCGACACTGCCGCCCATTCCGAGGAGGCAGGGATCCTTGCGGCTCTGGCCAACTGGCGTGTGTTGATCATCGAGGAGACCTTCAGCCAAGCCAACGACGGCCTGGCCGGGCTCACGGTGGGCGACGTTGCCACCCAACGGGGCCTCGACCCCTTCGACGCTCTCATCGAAGTGGTGTTGGCTGATGGCCTGCGCACCGGCTTACGGCCCCCCATCCCCGAATCGGAGGCCGACTGGGATCTACGGGCCAAGGTGTGGCAGGACCCCCGGGCGGTCGTCGGGGGATCGGACGCCGGCGCCCACCTCGACATGATGTGCGGGGCCGTGTACTCGACCTCCATGCTCGGCGAGGGCGTGAGGAAGAGGGGTTTGCTGAGCTGGGAGGCTGCCATCCACCAACTCACCGACGTGCCCGCCCGATTGTATGGGCTGCGCAGTCGTGGGCGGGTTGCTGAGGGCTTCTTCGCAGACCTGGTGGTTCTCGACCCCGAGCGAGTGGGACATCGGTCCGAGTACACCCGCGACGACCTTCCCGGTGGAGCCAGCCGTCTCTACGCCGAGGCCGACGGAATCGAGCACGTTGTGGTCAACGGGACGGAGATTGTGCGCCACGGCGACCTCACCGGAGCCACGCCGGGCACCGTCCTGCGCTCGGGGACCGATACCGATTCGGTGACCGCGGGCGGGCCGTCGGTCAACGCATAGAAACAGGCTACCCACGTCCCGCCGGAACAACTACGACGCCCGCCGGTCACCGGCTCAGGGAATCCCGCCGTCGACTCGGAGCACAGCCCCCGTCGTATAGCTCGAGGCATCGGAGGCGAAGTAGAGAGCCGCTCCCACGATTTCGTCGGGCAACCCGCCACGGCCCAGTGCATGACGGGCCTGAGCCGCCTTTTCGAAAGCCTCGAGATCCCAGTGCTCGGCCACATCGGTGAAGAACGGTCCGGCCATGATGCAGTTGACCCGGACGGTGGGGCCGTAGGCATGGGCGAAGCCTACGGTGAGGGCGTTGAGACCGGCCTTGGCGGCGTCGTAGGGGAGCATGAACGGCGCCGGTCGGATCGATCCGGTGGACGAGATGTTGATGATCGATCCCCCACCGTCCTCGACCATGCGCGGACCGACCAGGGCGGTCAGACGGAAGGGGCCCATGAGGTTGAGGCCAACCACCTTCTGCCACATGGCCTCGGTCACGTCCTCGAGCCCTTGGTAGAGCAACGACATACCGGCATTGTTGACCAGGACATCGACGTGGCCGAATCGCTGATAGGCGACGTCCACCACGCCGTCGAGCTCGTCCCATCGGCCCACGTTGACAGCCACGGGCAGGGCTTGTCGGCCCAAGGCCTCGACCTCAGCGGCGACGGCCTGGCAGGCGTCGATCTTGCGGCTGGCAATGATCACGTCGGCCCCGGCCTGGGCCAAACCGAGGACCATCGATCGGCCCAGCCCGCGGCTTCCACCCGTGACCAGAGCAACCTTCCCCTTGAGCGAGAATCGCTGAGCGTCTCCAGGAGACTGTGGGTCGGTCATCCCCGTGTCGGTGGGGGGACGACGTGGGCGGCCTCTCGGGCGTACCGAGATGCCAGCTGTCGGGAGAAGCCCCAGGCCCGTCCGATTCCGCTCACGCTCATGCCTTCGGCCAAGGCGACCGCCACGAGGGCGGTCCGGGTACGGTGCTGCTGGTGTTCGTATGACTCCAGTGCCTCGGTGATCCGCTTGCGGGAAACTCCCCCACCACTGGCCTCAAATACGTCGGGGCAGCTGTCACCCTTCTCCAGGGCCAAACGTGTGCGGCGGTATTTGACCTCGATCAGGCGAAGTTCAGCTCGGAGTGTCCGAGCCGCCTCCTCCAGTTCCGAGACCTCTCGGATGGCATCCGAGCGACCAGCGTAGGCGGGCCCGGTCACAGGGGGCTCACCCCCGAAGCCAACCGCCCGGCCAGCAGTCCGGCCACCCGATCGCGGTGCCAGGCGGCGTCACCGAACCCGGACGCGTCGAGCTGGGCCCGCTTGAGGAAGAGGTGCAGATCGTGATCCCACGTGAAGCCGATGCCCCCGTGGACCTGCAGGGCCGTCCCTGTCACCCGCCGGGAGGCGTCGGAGCACCAGGCCTTGGCCATCGACGCGGCCAGAGCGGCCTCGCTGTCACCGGTGGCCACGCACCAGGCCGCGTAGTAGGTGCTCGACCGCATGCCCTCGACGTCGACCAGGGCGTCGGCCAGTCGGTGCTTGACCGCCTGGAAGCTTCCGATCGGGTGACCGAACTGTCGGCGTACCTTGGCGTACTCGACGCTCATCTCGAGGGCCCGGGCCGAGGCACCGAAGGCGTCGGCCGCCGAGGCCGTGGCCACCCGGTTGACAAGGCGTTCGACCCCACCTGCTGAACCGATTCGGTGGGCCGGGGTGTCGTCGAGGACAAGCCAACCCAAAGGGCGCGTGCGGTCCATGGCCGGTTCGGCGTCGGGTCGCAGGCCGTCTTCGAGGGTCAGGGCGTAAAGAGACCCGTCGGCCACGACCACCGCCACGTCGGCCACCGGCGCGTAGCGAGTCGGTTCGGGCCGACCGCTGATCCGCCACTGTTGGCCATCGAGTCGAGCGGTGACCCCCCCGGGGCCGGCCGACCACGCTACGCAGCCGATGGCTTCCCCGGAGGCCATCCGGGACGTCCATCGGGCCGAGTCGTGCCGCGCTGGTTCGGTGAGCTCATCATCGGTTCCGGCCTGGCTCAGAGCGTCGAGACAGATGACTGTCTCCAAGTAGGGCACCGGCGCGGCCCGCCGGCCCAACTCCTCGCAGAGCACGGCCACCTCGACCAGGGACAGTCCCAGGCCACCCTGGTCGGCCGGGCGCTCGACGGCCATCCAGCCCTGCTCGGCCATGGCCGACCACAGGGCGCGGTCGAACCCGGCGGACGGGCCGGTGCCCGGGCCCTGTGAGCTGATCAGGCCCGGCCCCACGAACCCACGGACCCGCTCAGGGGAGGCGAGGTCGTCCAGCAGGTCGACGGCCGCCGCCCGCAGGTCCTGTTGGTCGGAGGAGAGCTCGAAGTCCACGGCGACGAAGCATAGGGTCGGCCCGCCGGAGCCGCGGTGCCGGACGGCACGCCGTCCCGATGAAGCGGGCAGCTGTGCCAAGCTGGCTGCCCGATGGACCTCCGGATCACAGACGCCCAACGGGAGTTACAGACCGAGCTGCGCCAGTGGCTGGTCACCAATCTTCCCTGGGCCTACGGAGCGGAGCCACCCTCCCGGTCGGCTGATCTCGACGAGGTGGTGGCCTTCGGGCGCGCCTGGCAGGCCAAATTGGCTGCCGATCGATGGGTGGGCATCACCTGGCCGGTCGAACTCGGCGGTCGCGGGCTCGGACCCACCGAGCACTTCCTGGTCACCGAGGAGATGGCCCGGGCCCGGGCCCCCGAGCTGGTGGGGCGGATCGGCATCAACCTGGTGGCGCCGACCCTGCTGGCCCACGGCACACCGGCCCAGTGCGAGCAGTGGCTGCCTCCCATCCTCGGGGCCGAGGAACTCTGGTGCCAGCTGTTCTCCGAGCCCGAGGCGGGCAGTGACCTGGCCTCGCTGGCCACCCGGGCCGAGCAGACCGACGGGGGCTGGCGACTGACCGGGACGAAGGTATGGACCTCGTACGCCCAATTCGCCGACTGGGGCCTGTGCCTGGCCCGCAGTGATCCCGACGCCCCCAAGCGCCAGCAAGGCATCACCTGTCTGGTCGTGGACATGCACAGCCCGGGGGTCGAGGTGCATCCCCTGGTCCAGATAACCGGTGACGCCGAGTTCAACGAGGTGGTGCTGGACGGTGTATTCGTCCCCGACAGCCGGCAGATCGGGGATCGAGGGGCCGGATGGACGGTAGCCAACTCCACCCTCACCCACGAACGGGGCGTCAATCCGCGGCAGCTGGGCATCCACTACCAGCTGCTCGGGGACCTGCTCACCCTGGCCGCCGGCCGGCCGGACGGGTTCGACAGCTGGGAGGTACGCCAACGGGTGGCCGAGGCCTACATCGAGGTCAAGCTGTTCCAGCTCCTCAACTGGCGGACCCTCACCCGATTGGAAAAGGGCGAGGCACCCGGGCCGGAGGGCAGCACCCTCAAGCTCTATTGGAGCGAGATGTCCAAAAGACTGCACGAAACGGCCATGGCTCTGCTGGGTCCGGCGTCCCCCCTCTGGCAGGGAGCCAGCGACAACCCCGGCGACGGCATGTGGCAGCGGTCCTGGCTCTACTATCAGGCGTCGTCGATCTTCGCCGGTACCAACGAGGTGCAGCGGACCCTGGTCGGCGAGAGGGTGCTCGGTCTCCCCAGGGACTGAGGGGACCGGGCCGGCGAGAAGGAGGAGGAAGGCACCCGTGGGCTATGAATCGATCGTGTACCGGGTGGAGAGCACGGTGGCCACGATCACCATGAACCGCCCCGAGATGGCCAATGCTCAGGACACGCAGCTCATCGACGAGATCGACGCCGCCTTCGACGAAGCCGATGCCGACGACAACGTCCGCGTTGTGATCCTGGCCGGTGCGGGCAAGCACTTCTCGTCCGGACACGACCTCCGGGCACTGCTCAGCGACGACGAGCCCGACGAGTGGCAGCTCATGCGGGACACCCCCGAAGGCAAGATGTACCACGAGAAGGTCATGTACTTCGACCGTTGCAAACGCATCCACGACTTCCGCAAGCCGACCATCGCCGCGGTGCAGGGGAGCTGCGTGGCCGCCGGTCTGATGCTGGCCTGCATGTGTGACCTCATCGTGGCCGCCGACGATGCCGTCTTCTCCAATCCCGTGCTGCGGATGACCGGAGCCGGTGTGGAGCTGCTGGTCGAACCGTGGGAGATCGGTATCCGAAAGGCCAAGGAGTTCCTGTGGACGGGTGACAAGATCGATGCCCAGGAGGCCTGGCGGCTGGGTCTGGTCAACCAGGTGGTGCCCCGGGCCCAGCTCGAGGAAAGGGCCCGAGCCCTGGCCGACCGGATCTCGCTGGTCCCCCCGGTGACCGCCCAGGTCATGAAGGACTCGATCAACCAGGTAGCCGAGCTGATGGGCCAGTCCGATTCGTGGAAGTACCACTTCATGGCCCATCACTGGATGCACAACACCGACACCGCCCGACGCGCCCTCGAGGAGCGCAAGGCACACTCCTCCATGAAGGACGTCTTCGCCGACCGCGACCGCGGGGACCGGCCGGTCGGTTGAGCGCCGATCCAACCGGCTCCGACCGGAGCGGACCGGCCGACGACCACCGGCCGCTGGCCGGCATACGGGTACTCGACGTCGGAACGCGTATTTCGGCACCCTTCTGCGCCGGACTGCTGGGCGAGCTGGGCGCCGAGGTGATCAAGGTCGAGCTGCCCGGCGGCGGCGACTTCATGCGCACCATCGGCCCCTTCGCCCCCGTGGACGACGAGGAGGATGCGCCCCACGGTTACTCGCTCTTCTGGGCCGTCGAGGGCCGAGGCCGGCGCAGTGCCACCTGTGATCTGCGGACCGAAGAGGGTCAGGATCTGTTCCGCCGTCTGGCCGCCCGGGCCGACGTCATCTGCGAGAATTTCCGACCGGGGACGATGGAGGAGTGGGGACTCGGTCCCGACGACCTCGATCCGGGGCTGGTGTACGTACGGATCAGCGTGTTTGGCCAGGACGGCCCCTACTCACGCCGACCGGGTCTCGACCGGATGGGCATCGCCTACGGCGGCCTGCTCCATCTGACCGGCGAGCCCGACAGGCCACCGGTCCGACCGGGCGTGACCATCTCGGACTACCTGACCGGCGTGTTCGCGGCCATGGCCGCAGTGGCCGGCCTGTACCGTCGTGATGGCCACGGCCATGACGACGCCGGGGAGCGTGGTGGCGGCACCATCATCGATGCCCCGCTGTACGGAGCCGTCTTGCGGGTCCTGGAGTGGACCCTGGCCGGCTACGACCAGCTCGGTGTGGTCCGCTCCCGCGAAGGCAACCGCCTCAGCCATTCCGCCCCCCTCGACAACTACCCGACAGCCGACGGCGCCTACGTGTGCATCGTGGCCGGGTCGGACGCCAACTTCGCACGGCTGTGCCGGGCCATGGACCGACCCGACCTCCTGGCCGACCCCCGCTTCGCCGCCCTGGCCGGGCGGGCCGCCCACGGGGACGAGATAAACGGGATCGTGGCCGAGTGGACCGGGGGGCTGACGGCCGAGGCCGTCGAGTCGGCCTGCATCGCCCACGATGTCCCGGTGGGCACGGCCTACAGCGCGGCCGACATCTTCGGAGACCCGCACATGTCGGCCCGCGGTGACATCATCGCCGTGGAGGACCCGGTGCTCGGCACCATGCGCCAGCAGGCGCCTTTTCCCCGCTTTGTCGGTGAGCCGATGCCGGTTCCCACCGGCGCGCCGCGTCTCGGTGCCGACAACCGCGCCGTCTGGTGTGAACTGGTCGGCTTGTCGGAGGCGGAGCTCGACGAGCTGGCCGCACGGGGCGTGGTGTAGCGAACCGGCTCAACCCGAGGGTTCGGGGTCACGGGGAAGTCCGAGGAGCCGCTCGGCGATCACGTTGCGCTGGACCTCGCTGGTTCCACCGGCCACGGTCAGGCAGCGGGTGGCCAGCATGCCCAGGCCCCAGCGGCCGGCCCGCCCGTCCAGGGTGGCACCTTCGGGCCCGAGCATGGCCAGCCCGAGCTCCTGGACCCGCTGTTCGTGCTCGGCGCCCAGCAGTTTGCGCAAGCTGGCCTGCGGACCGGGATCGGTACCGGCCAGGGCGGACAAGGTGGAGCGGTGGGTCATCAACCGGAGTGACTGGGCCTCGGCCAACAGACCGCCCAGCTTGACCTCCAGGCTGGGCGTCAGTTCGGCCCCGCGGCGTTGGGCCAGCCGGAGCAGGGACTCCACACCGATCCCGAAGGTCGCTCCCGACGACATCGACACCCGCTCGTTGGCCAGCGTCAGCCGGGCCAGCCCCCAGCCGCCGTTGACGTCACCGACGACGCAGTCGTCAGGGACGAACACGTCATCGAAGAACACCTCGTTGAACATGGCCGCTCCGGTCAGCTCCCGTAGCGGCCGGATGTCCAGTCCGGGCGTGCGCATGTCCACGATGAAGTAGGTGATGCCCATGTGCTTGGGAGCGGCCGGGTCGGTACGGGCCAGACAGATGCCCCAGTCGGCCTGCTTGGCCATCGACGTCCACACTTTCTGGCCGTTCAACAACCAGCCCCCCTGGGCGGGCTCGGCCCGGGTGGCCAGGCTGGCCAGGTCGGAGCCGGCCCCCGGCTCGGAGAACAGCTGGCACCAGTGGAGGTCGCCCATCAGGGTTGCGTCCACCCAGCGTTCCCGTTGCTCGGGCGTCCCCCGCGAGATGATCGGTGGCAGAGCCCAGGCACCGATGCCGATGTGGGGTCGACCGACCCCGGCGGCGGCCAGTTCCTCGTCGATGACCAGTTGTTCCACCGCCCCTGCTCCCCTCCCCCACGGTGTCGGCCAGTGGGGCATGACCAGCCCGGCGTCGACCAGTGCCCGGCGACGCTGTGGCTCCTCGAGTGCGGCCAGGGCGCCCACCACCGGGGCCAGTTCGGCTCGCACGACCTCGGCCTCGTCGGGAAGCTCGGCCACCAGCGCCCGCCGTGCCCCCCGTCCGGCCTCCTGCGCCACCTGACGGCGGAAGGTGTCGGGCTCACCCATCAGCTGGCGGTCGGCCATGGACCTCTTGAGATGGAGATGGGCGTCGTGCTCCCAGGTGAAGCCGATGCCCCCGAGAATCTGAATGCACTCCTTGGCGCTGTCGGCGTACCCGTCCAGGGCCAGCCCACCGGCAGTGGCCGCAGCCAGGGCGGTAGCGTCACCGTCTCCCGTTCCGAGCGCCAGGGCGGCATCCCAGGCCACCGCGGTCATCTGTTCGATCCTGATGGCCATGTCGGCCAACCGGTGCTTGATGGCCTGGAACTGTCCGATGGGACGTCCGAACTGGACCCGGACCTTGGCGTAGTCGGTGGCCGTGTCGAGGCACCACCGTGCCCCACCGGCGTGCTCGGCGGCCATGAGGCTGGCTGCCACCTGGTGGACCCGATCGGTGGTGAGGGAGGCGAACTGCCGGTCGAGAGCGACCGGGGCGGCATCGACCTCGATCTGGCCGACCCGGCGGGTCGGATCGAGACTGGCCAGGGCGGTCACCACCGTGCCTCCGCCCGGCGCCGCCAGGTCCAGGAGGCACCAGACCACCTCCCCGCTCATTCGGCGGGCCGGCACCAGGGCGGCCGACGCCGTCGAGGCGCTCAGCACCGGGCGGATGGTTCCGGCAACGGTGATCCCCTCGCCCTCTGCCCCACCCACCACGTCGAGGTGGGCGCTCCCCAGCGAGACGGCGACCGGGGTGCTCCCGTCGACGAGACCACGCAGAAGGGGCGACGACGGCGAGGCCTCGGCCATCAGGGTGGAAGCGACCACCGTGGACAGGAACGGCCCGGGCACCATGGCCCGCCCGGTCTCTTCGAGCACGACGGCCAGCTCGAAGAGAGAGAAGCCCTGTCCTCCCACGTCCTCGGGCAGATGCAGGCCGAGCCATCCCTCGGCGACCATTGCCTTCCAGATGGGCTGGAGCTCCTCGGTGTCGGCATCGAGCAGGGCCCGGGGCACGCTCGACGGGCAGTGGGTACTAAGCCATCCACGCACCGACCGACTCAGGGCCTCGTGCTCATCGGACAGGGCGATGGCCATGGTCCTCCTCTGCTCGCTCTCCAACCGCCGGCTCACCAACATCCGGCTCACCAATAGCCGGCTCACCAATCGCTGTCGTCCCCACCGGATCGACGCGGGGGGCGGCCGAGTCGGAGAGGATCAGCGACAGAGCCTTTGACGGACATCCGTCAACCGCCACCCGGATGCGGTCCCCGTCGTCTCCGTCGGGATCGATGACCACAGCCACCCCCTCGTCGTCCAGATCGAAGGTGGCCGGCGCCCAGAACAGACAGTTGCCCGATCCCACGCACTTGTGACGATCGACTTCGGGACGCAGCACTGAACTACCCTTCCCCCGCAACGTGAGCTTGGCGCAAGAGGCGCTTGCGTACCTTGCCGTTGGCATCGCGGGGAAGCTCGTCCACCAATTGCCACTCTCGAGGCACCTTGTAGCGGGCCAGCCGCGATTCGACATGGGCGACCAGTTCGTCGGTGGTGACCGCCGTCCGCACCTGCACCATGGCCTTGAGCCGCTCGCCGTCCCGCTCATCGGGGACGCCGAAGACGGCGCAGTCGACCACGGCCGGGTGCTCGAACAGAACTTCTTCGATCTCGCGCGGGGCGATGTTGACCCCGCCCCACAGAACCATGTCCGACACCCGATCGGTGATGGTCAGATAGCCCTCGGCGTCGAGGAACCCGATGTCCCCGACGGTGAAGGCGTCATCATGCCAGGCCCGGCTGGTGGCGTCGTCGTCGTTGCGGTACGTGAACTTCTGGGGGCCGGGCGGTCGGATGTAGATGATGCCCGACTCGCCGGTGCTTACCGGGTTGCCCTCGTCGTCGAGAATGCGGATCTCGACACCGGGCCACGGCTTTCCCACACTTCCGGGCCTGGCTCGCCACTCTTCGGGGGAGATCTTGGTGGCGCCGCCCTCACTGGCACCGTAGAGCTCGTGGATGGCGGCATGGGGAAACGCCTCCATCATCTTGTACTTGACGGCCACCGGGCACGGAGCGGCGGCATGGACGATGAGAGCAAAAGACGAGACGTCCAGCATCGCTCGCTCCGCTGCCGGTATCTCCAGGATGCGGATGAAATGGGCCGGCACCATGAACGAACGGGTGCCGCCATGTCGAGCCACCTCTTCCAGGAACGAGCGGGCCTCGAAATGCGACGTGATGATGGTGGTGGCGCCCACGTAGAGCGAGCACAATCCCCACCCGAGATGGGAGGCGTGGTAGGAGGGGCCGCTCATCACGTACACGTCGTCCGGGGTCCACCCCCACAGGGCCACTTGGCCCTCCATGCCGCGGACCCTCCCGCTGTTGTCCGACAGGCTGGTGTGAACCACCCCTTTGGGCCGGGCCGTGGTGCCCGAGGTATAGAACATCAGCTCGGGGCCCGCCCCGCTGTCGGCGCCCGGGAGAGGCGTGGCCGACTCGATCTCCTTCTCGTAATCGGCACCGACCAACAGGGAACCGGCCGGGTGTTGGGCGAGAGCGGCGGCCAACGCCTCGTCGGTGACACCGGCCTCGCCCACGGCCACCGCCACGTCGGCATCGCTGAGGATGTAGGCCAGCTCATCGGCCTTGAGATGCCAGTTGACCGGCAGGTAGGGAGCATTGAGCATGGCTGCGGCCACGGCCACCTCGAAGGCCTCGATCCCGTTGGGGAGGACGGCGGCCACAGGCCGGTGGGGACCAGCCCCTTGCTCCTTCAGTACCGAGGCCAGCCGGCGGGCTCGGCGGTCGAGGTCACCATAGGTACGTACCGCGTCCCCCATCACCAACGCCGGCCTGTCAGGCCCTGTTTCGGCATGGCCCGTCACCCCGCGAACCGGAGCCGGGGTACGTTCTGTCATCGCCGCAGAGACTACTGTGCCGGGCGTCGGCGCTGCCCGGGTGGGATATGAGCGCGCCCTGCGGACGGGCGGGCGAGGGAGAGGACGGAGATGCGAGAGCACAGGACGAGGGGCGAGCAGGTCGTTGGCGCCCCGACCGCCCACCGGTGGGCCCACCGGCCCGACTGCCTGGCGGGTCGACCGTGACGGTGGAATCGAGACCTGAAGCGGCGGCCGGGCCCGTTGCGCACCCCCTCGATCCTCTGCGGGCGGACGAGGTGGAGGCGGCGCTGGCTGCCGTACGGGCGGAGGGGCAGCTCGACGATCACGCCCGCATCTCGCTGGTCACTGTCGACGAGCCCGGTAAAGCGGCCGTCGAGAGCTTCTCGCACGGCGACCCCGTTCCCCGCCGGATCCGAGTCACCTTCGTTCCCGGACCCGGCAGCGGAGCCATAGAGGCTGTGGTCGCCCTGCCCGGTGCGGAGATCGTCAGCTGGACCGAGCGCGAGGGTGCCTGCCCGGCCCTGCTCTTCGATGACGCCTACCGCGCCACCATCGCCCTGCGCGCCGATCCCACCTGGCAGGAGGCCATGCGCCGCCGGGGTATCACCGACTTCGACAAGGTGCAGATCGATCCGTGGCCGACCGGCAACTTCGACCGGCCCATCGAAGAGGGCCGGCGCATCTCCCGATGTGTCTGCTTCTATCGCGAGAAGCCGTCGGACAACGGCTACGCCCGACCGATCGAAGGGGTGCTGGCCACCGTCGACGGAGCCCGCGGTGAGGTGCTCGAGGTCCTCGATCTGGGTGTCGTCCCGCTGCCCGAGGACCCGGGAAGCTACCTGCCCGAGGACAACCAACCGTGGCGGACCGACCTCCGCCCACTGGACATCGTGCAGCCCGAGGGGGTGAGCTTCGTCCTGGCCGGCAACCACTTGACCTGGCAGGGATGGTCCCTCCGGGTGTCTCTGGACCCGCTCGAGGGTCTCGTCCTCCACACCATAGGGTACGACGAAGGCAACGGCACCCGTCCGATCGTGTACCGCGCTTCGATAAGCGAGATGGTCGTCCCCTACGGCGATCCCGGCGCGCTGCACGGATGGAAGAACGCCTTCGACGTGGGCGAGTGGGGACTCGGGCGGATGGCCAACTCGCTGACCCAGGGTTGTGACTGCCTCGGATCGATCGCCTACCTCGATGCCGTGCTGTGCAGCGAACACGGCAAGCCCTACGTGGTAACCAACGCCATCTGCATCCACGAGGAGGATTACGGCATCCTGTGGAAGCACAACGACATGAACACCGGACATACCGAGGTCCGTCGTTCGCGTCGCCTGGTGGTCTCCTCCATCTCCACCGTGGGCAATTACGAGTACGGCTTCTACTGGTATTTCTACCTCGACGGCACCATCCAACTGGAGGTCAAGCTCACCGGCATCATGTCCACCCAGGCCATTGCCCCCGGCGATCCGACCCCCTTCGCCACCGAGGTGGCCCCGGGCCTGGCCGCCCCCCTCCACCAGCATCTGTTCTGCGCCCGTCTCGACATGAACGTGGACGGTCCGCTCAACGAGGCCTACGAGATCAGCTTCGAAACTCTGGAGCAGGGCGAGGACAATCCGTGGGGCAACGGGTTCCGTCAGCAGGCCACCCGGCTCGAGTCGGAACTGGGCGCCCGACGGGACGTCGACGCGGCCAGCGCTCGGCACTGGCGCTTCGTGAACCCGGAGTCGACCAACGGACTGGGACGTCCCGTGGCCTACAAGCTCGTCCCCGGTTCGACCCCCACCCTGCATGCCCGGCCCGAGTCGTCCGTCGGGAAGCGGGCCGGATTCGCCCGGCACAACCTCTGGGTCACCCCCTACTCTGCCGATGAGCGTCGGGCGGCTGGCGACTTTCCCAACCAGCACCCCGGCGGCGAGGGACTGCCCCGGTGGACCAGCGCCGACCGCCCTCTCCTGGGCACCGACATCGTGGCCTGGCACACCTTCGGTGTCACTCATTCGCCTCGACCGGAGGACTGGCCGGTCATGCCCGTGGAGTACTGCGGGTTCCACCTGGCGCCGGTGGGGTTCTTCGACCGCAACCCGGCACTCGACCTTCCCCCGCCCGCCGACCACTGCGACTGATCCGAGCGACAGCCAGGGACCGCCGCCTCTCCGAGCTCGACGACTCCTTCCACCGCCACGTCTCCCTCGACCTCGACCTCGACCTCGACCTCGACCTCGACCGATACCATGACCGCCATGCCCGAGTTCGAGTCCCTGCTGTACGACGAATCTGAAGGCGTGGCCTGGGTGACCCTCAACCGCCCCCAGGCGCTCAACGCCTTCGACACCACCATGCAGCGGGAGCTGCGCTCCCTGTGGGCCATGCTCCGGACCAACGACGACGTCCGCTGCGTGGTCATCACCGGCAGCGGCGAAAAGGCCTTCTGCACCGGTCTCGACCGGGCCGACGTGGGCAATTTCGACGACCTTCCGCCGGGGAAGCTCCCCGGTTACAACACACCCTGGGACTTCGACGATCCGGGCAAGAGCGTCTGCCCCAAATCGAACGACCTGTGGAAACCGGTCATCGCCGCCATCAACGGCATGGCCTGCGGCGGTGCTTTCTACATACTCGGCGAGGTCGACTTCATCATCGCCGCCGAGCACGCCACCTTCTTCGATCCCCATGTCACCTACGGCATGCCGGCCGCCTTCGAACCCATCAACCTGCTGCACAAGATGCCCTTCCAGGAAGTGGTGCGCCTCTCGCTGCTGGGTGCCCACGAGCGCATGTCGGCGGCCCGCGCCCACCAGATCGGGTTCGTCTCGGAGGTGGTGCCGATGGACGAACTCCGCCACCGTACGGCGTGGGCAGCCGAAGCCATAGCCGACCAGCCCGCCCTGGCCGTCGGGGGCACCGTGCGGGCCCTGTGGACCGGGTTGGAGCTGTCCCGCCGCCAGGCCCTCGATCAGGCTTTCCTCTTCACCAACATAGGCACCGATCCGGCCCTGCTGGCCGAGGGTCAGTCGGCCTTCACCTCGGGCAAACGGATCGAGTGGCGCCTACGCTGAACCGAAGGCTCCCCCCCCGGAGTCGGGCAGGGGACCGGCGATGGTCTTCGTCTCGGTGTACTGCTCGAACCCCTCCACGCCATTCTGGCGACCGATGCCGCTGGCCTTGTATCCGCCGAAGGGAGCGTCGGCCCCGTACCACAGACCTCCGTTGATCATGGCCGAGCCGGCCCGTATGCGCCGGGCCACGGCGATGGCGTGCTCATCCGTGCCGGCGGTAACCCCGCAGCCCAGCCCGTAAGGACTGTCGTTGGCGATGCGGATTGCGTCCTCCTCGTCGTCGAAGGGAATGACCACCAGTACCGGCCCGAAGATCTCCTCCTGGGCGATGGTCATCGAGTTGTCCACGTCGGCCATCAAGGTGGGCTCCACGTAGTACCCCTTGGACAGATGAGCGGGGCGACCCCCGCCGACCACCACCCGAGCACCCTCCTTCTGGCCCTGCTCGATGTAGCCGAGGATCTTGTCGCGCTGGCGGGCGTTGATCTGGGGTCCCTGGAAGTTGGAGGGATCGGTCGGATCGCCGTAGGGGACGTTGCGGAAGCCCTCCGCCATCAGTTCGACGCCTTCCTCGTATCGGGACCGTGGCAACAACATGCGGGTGAGCATCACGCACCCCTGTCCGCCGTGGACGCACACCGCCCACGCCGAGCTGAGCTTGGCTGCGAGATCGGCGTCCTCGAGCACGATGTCAGCCGACTTGCCCCCCAGCTCGAGAAACAGACGCTTGAGGGTCGGAGCGCCCTTCTCCATGATGCGGCGCCCCACCCCCGTCGATCCGGTGAAGGAGATGAGGTCGACCCGGGGGTCGGTAACCAGGTCCTCGGCCACCTCGTTGTCGCTGGTGACCACCACCTGGAACACACCGTCGGGGAAATCGGTGCGTTCGGCCACCAGCCGGCCGATGCGGGTGGCGTTCCACGGCGTGTCGGGAGCGGCCTTCAGGATGACGGTGTTGCCCGTGGCCAGCGCCTGTCCGATCTTGTTGATGGTCACCTCGAAGGGGTAGTTCCAGGGCACGATGGCGGCCACCACCCCGACCGGCTCCTTGAGCACCCGCCGCCAGCTGTGCATGCCGAAGGCCTTGCCCTCGGCCAGGTCGCGCTCCCAGGCGAACTCGTCGATGAACCGGGCCGGCCAGGTCAGCCCCTCGGACAACGGCTCGTCGAGCTGGGGACCGTAGGTCAGGAGAACCGGTGTGCCCACCTCCGCCACCAACTCGGATCGCAGCAGCTCGACTTCGCTCTCGAGGGCCTCCTGCAACTGGAACAGGCAGCGCTTGCGCAGCTCTTTGTCGGTCGACCAGCTGGTGGTGTCGAAGGCCCGGCGGGCCGCGGCGATAGCCCGGTCCATGTCGGCATGGCCGGCGTCGGCTGTCTCCCCCAGCACCTCCTCGGTGGCCGGGTTGACGTTGGGGAAGCGCTTGCCCGTCTCGGCCTCCACCAGTTGGCCGTCGATGAGCATCCGGGACTCGCCGGTGATGGCGGCGGGGTCGAGGGTCGTGGTCATGGTTTCTCCTCCTCAGCCCGGCAGTTCATCGGGCGTCTCTGATCATGCTCTCTTGGACGAAGGAGGCCACCAGTGCGCCCTCCGTGGTGAAGACCTGGGCCCGGCCGTAAGCCGCGCCCCGGCCGGCCCATGTCCCCTCGTGGGCCATGAGCAGCCAGGTGCCGGTGGGAACGGGCTCATGGAAGGTCAGGGTATGGGAAACCACTCCGGTGGCGATCGCCCCATGGGCCATCGACTGGCCTATACCGGCGTGCGGGCGCATGGCCGTTCCGATCAGAAAGCCATCGGTGCCGTAGGCCAACAGCGCCTGGGCCAGGGCCGGGTCACCGGCGGCCTCGGGAAGCCGGACCCAGACCAAGAGCTCGGCCGGCCCCACCGGGCCGTCCGGATCGCCGGTGTCTACGCCACCCACCACCCGGAGCTCGCTTCCGGGGGCGGCCAGGCCGGCCTGAGGGGCGGGCGGCGACTGCTCCGCCCCGTCGACATCGGGCAGGGGCGGCTGGTGACGGATCAGATCGGGACCGTCGGCCCGGCGCAGGACCAGGCCCTGGGCGCACACCCGGTCCCCCTGGTGGACCACGACCGAGTGGCTGCCCATGGTGCGGCCGTCGTGGATGACGTCGACGTCGATCTCGATGGGCTTGGTGGGTGTGGCGCCTCGGGCAAAGAGGGTGTGGATGGAGGCCACGCCCTTGTCGGCGGCCGCCCTGTCGGAGGCCAGGATCATCTGAGCCAGCAGCTGTCCGCCGTAGACGACCTGATAGGCGGCAGGGTCACCGACGCTACCGGCGCTAAAGCGTCCCGGTCCGATTTGGGTCAGGTCGAAGGGGTCGGACTGAGCGGCCTGGTCAGAATGGGCGGGGGTCGAACCGACCGGTTTGGCTGCCGACACCGGCCTCAGAACCCGAAGGCGGACACGTCGAGGGTGCCCACGGCCAGGGCGGCCATGGTGCCGCCGTCGGTGAGGATGGCCTCGCCGGTAATGGCCGACGCCGCCGGCGAGTTGAGGAAGACCAACGGTGCCGCCTGTTCGTCCGGGGTCTGCCGGTGACCGAGCGGGATGGGGTAGTTGTCCATGAACTCCTTGCCCATCTGCTCCTCGAAGTCGGGCATCATCGGCGTGTCGGTGGGACCGGGCAACGTGCAGTTGATGCGTATCCCCTTTTCGGCCAAGGCCAACGACCGCCACACCGTCCAGACGCAGATGACCTCCTTGGAGGGGGCGTAGCCGCTGGCGATCTCGTCGGGATGGGTCTCCAACCACTCCCTGCCGGCGGCGAAGCCCTCGGTGATCACCAGGGGCTTCCATTTGTCCACATTGGCCATCCAGCTCGCCCCGGCACCCGACGAGATGTTGGCGATGGCCCCGCCCGGTTCCATGTGCTCGACCACCAGATCGGCCAGATGGCGCTGGCCCACGAAATTGACCAGCATGGTGTCGAGATCGGAGAACCGTCCCCCGGGCAGGCCGGCGCAGTTGAACAGCGCGTCGATCCGACCCCCGACGGCGTCCACTGCACCGGCGATGGCCTCGGGGTCCCGCAGGTCGGTCCTGTGGTAGCCGGACACATCGACGGGGGGTTCCTTGAGATCGATGACGTGGATTTCGGCACCCAGCGGAGCCAACTGGCGGACAACGGCAGCCCCCATGCCGGCACCGCCACCGCCGCTGACGACGACCCGTCGCCCTTCGTAGTCGATCAGTGCTGTCACGTGTCTCTCCCCGTTTCAGTGGGATGTCCGTCGGTCACCGGGGAAGCCCCAGTCCGTGCTCGGCCACGATATTCCGGTTGATCTCGGTCGTGCCCCCGGCGATCGACGATCCCCGTGACCCCTCGAGACTCTTGGCCCATTTGCCATCGAGTGCAGCCGGCCCCAGCAGGGTGAGGGCCAGACCGGCCAGCTCCTGGGAGATTTCGGCCCACATCAGCTTGGCCAGGCTCCCCATGCTCGGCGACGGGCGACCTCCCCGGCCGACGTTCTCCAGCTCGCGGGTGGTCGACCAGCGCAGGCAGGCGATGCGGCTGTACAGCTTGGCCAGGTGGTCGCGATCGACGGCGCTCACCATCACGCCCGCCCGATGGGCTTCCTCGACCAGGTCGGTGAAGCGGGCGCTGAGGCTGAGGTGGAACTTGGCCACACCGGCCCGCTCGTAGCTGAGGGTGGTCATGGCCACCTTCCACCCCTGGTTGATCGGTCCCAGCAGGGCGCCCTGCGGCACCCGCACGTCGGTGAAGAAGAGCTCGGAGAACATGCTGTCGCCGGTCATGGTGCGCAGCGGGCGGGCCTCGATGCCCGCCGTCCGCATGTCCACCAGCAGGCAGCTGATGCCGGCGTGCTTGGGCGCGGTCGGATCGGTGCGCACGTAGAGCTGGCACCAGTCGGCATGGTGACCGAGGCTGTTCCACGTCTTTTGACCGTTGATCACGAACTGGTCGCCGTCGAGCACGGCTGCCGTGCGCAGGGAACCCAGGTCCGATCCGGCGTCAGGCTCGGACATCCCCTGGCACCAGATCTCGTCGCCCCGCAGCATGGGGAGCAGGAAACGGTCCTTCTGCTCTTGGGTACCGGTGTCGAGAATGGCCGGGGCGATGTTGGCCACGCCGATCACGTTGACCGGTCCGGGGGCGTCGGCCGCCGCCATCACCTCGTGATAGGCCAGCTGCTCGGCCACCGAAGCATCCCGACCGCCGTACTCGGCGGGCCAGGCCACCGCGGCCCAGCCGGCATCGGCCAGCTTGCGGTTCCACCGGCGGAGCACCTCCAGGGTGTCCTCGTCCTCGTAGCCTTCGCGTCCGGCCTCGACCACATCGGGGGTGATGTTGTCGGCCAGCCACGCTGTCAAGGCACGCCGGAACTCCACCAGCTGAGTGGGCGTCGCAGCGTCGGTTGGCACGGGCTCTCCTGATCGAAGGTGACGGCACGACCGCACTTCCCCGTCGTGGCGCCTCACGGTACACCAGGCGTCGGAGGAGCGACAATGCCGTTTTCACTCCGGGGATCCCTACGGTTGCCCTCTGCAGCCACACCGTCGGTGGTGGCCCGAGGGGTCGGACCGCCTCGCCGCTCAGCCCGCGCCGGCGTCGACCCCGAGAGCCGGAAGGCAGAAGCGCAGCACCGTGGCCGTGGCCGCCGACCGGTCCACCGACCCGGCCCGACGTTGCGGATGAGCCACACTCCAGACCAGGTCGAACAGGACGTCGGCATCGGGCCCCGGATCGGAGGCCGGCAACGTGCCGTCGGCCGCTCCCTGTCGCAGGGCATACAGAAGGGGCGCTACGAGACGGGCCCGCAACGAGCTTTCTTCGTCCTCGTAGCCGTCGGCCTGTCGGGCCACCGTGTTGAAGATGACCAGGCGCCGTACCCGACGCCGATCGAAGGCCAACGACAGCATCTGGTCGACCCAGACCAGCACCGCTCCCAGTGCCGTCGGCGCCTCGGCCACGCTGCGGGCGATCTGGTCCACATCGGGGTCGGAGGCCGTACGGAACATGGCCAGCAGCAGGTCGTCCTTGGAGCGGAACTGGCGGTAGAAGGCGCGGGTCGACAGGCCGGCCCGGTCCAGGATGTCCTGGACGCTGGCCCCCTGGAACCCGTTGCGGCGCATGACATGCAGAGCGGCGTCCATCAGCCGGTTGCGCTCAGCCGCCTCCGGCGCGAATGTGGGCGGCAGGACATCACTGTCGGCAACCACCGCGGGCACGCCGACACACTACCCCGGCCGGTCGGGCAGCGGCCTGGCCTCGCCCCGGAGCAGGCCGGCTCAGAGGGTGCTGTCCAGCTAGCACCGCCGGCGGGATCCAACCCGGCGAGGAGGTGGTCCGGCCGGCCACGATGCTCGAACCGATGTAGTTGCGCTGCGCCTCGACCGTGCCGGCGCCGATGCACAGCCCGCGGATGTCCCGGTAGGCCCGTTCCAGTGGGTACTCGCGGCTGTAGCCGTAACCACCGTGAATCTGGATGGCTTCGTCGCAGACGTACTTGGCGGCCAGGTTGGCTGCCGTCTTGGCCAGTGCGGTCTCGAGGGCCGGTGGCGTCCCTCCCGGACCGGCCAGCCTCAGCGCTCGGCCGAGCAAGAGGCGCGCCCCCTCCAGGGCCACGGCCATGTCGGCCAGCTTCCACTGGAGACCCTGCAGCTCGGCGATGGCCCGCCCGCCGATGATCCGGTCGTGCATGTAGGTCACCGACCGTTCGAGTGCCCCCTGGGCGGCGCCCACGCACATGGCGGCGTTGCCGCATCGCTCGTGGTTGAGGTGGGAGAGCAGGAGCTTGAACGGCTCGTTGGAGGACGGGTCGCCGGCCACCAGTACGTCGTCCTCGGTGACCAGAACCCCGTCGAAGGCGATCTCCGACTCGGTGGCGGCGTGGATGCCCATCCCCCTGTGTCGCCCGGTGAGCGCCACGCCGTCGCGGTCCATCGGTACCACCACGGCACCGATGCCCCGGGCCCCCTCGCCACCCGGCCACCGGCACCACACCAGCACGCCGGCAGCAGCGTGGCCGAGCGTCGAATAGTTCTTGTAGCCGTTGAGCCTCCAGGACGACCCGTCGGGGGCCAGGGCGGTGCGCATGCCCTGCACGGCCGACCCGGCGTCGGGCTCGGTGATGCCGATGGACACGATGGCATCACCATCGGCCACCGCCGGGAGCCAGCGGTCCTTCAGGGCATCCGAGCCGAGGTGTTCGATGCCACGGGGCGGCCCGTTGTAGGCCAGTTGGCAGCAGATGGCAGCCGAGACGTCGTGCCGGGCCACCTCTTCCAGGACGATGGCCGCCTCCACGTCGCCCATACCCAGACCGCCCCACTTCTCGCCGATGGTCACCCGGAAGAGGTCGGCGGCGGCCAGAGCGGCGATGGCCTCGGTGGGCAGCTCCCCCGTCTCGTCGTGGTGGGCGGCCCGGGGTGCGATCTCGCGGGCGGCTACCTCCCGCGCCAACTGGCGCAAGGCGGTCTGGTCCTCGTCCTCCGCCCACGGGTCGCCGTGGGCGCCGATTTCCATCTCAGTGGGACGGTTCACTCAGTCGGACGGCTCGGTGCCGACCACGCCCACGAAGCTCACGCACTCCCCCGGTGCTCCGCCCAGGTTGTGGGTCAGGCCGAGCGTGCGACCACCCTCGGTGACGGTGGCGATCTGCCGCTCGGGCGGCGCCTGCTGGCGGAGCTGGAGCCAGCACTCGAACAGCATGCGCAGACCGGTGGCCCCGATGGGGTGGCCGAAGCTCTTGAGACCGCCGTCCGGGTTGACCGGGAGTTCGCCGTCACGGTCGAAGGTGCCCGCCATCACTTCCTTCCACGCCGTTCCCCGGTCGGCAAAGCCCAGGTCCTCCATGAGGACCAGCTCGGTGGGCGTGAAGCAGTCGTGCACCTCGGCCATGGCCAACTCGGCCCGCGGGTCCTCCACGCCGGCCTGGGCGTAGGCGTCCCGTGCCGACCGGGTGACCTCCTCGAAGGTGGTGTAGTCGTAGTCGGGGTCGATGGCCCCCGCCGCCGGACCGGCCACCAGGCTCAGGCCCTTCACGTAGAGAGGGTTGTCGGTGTACCGGTGGGCGTCCTCGGCCCGGCATATGAGGGCGGCGGCGGCTCCGTCACTCACGCCGCTGCAGTCGAACACGCCGAGCTGGCCGGCCACCCTCGGGGAGGCGGCGATCTTCTCCAGCGACACTTCCTTCTGGTACTGGGCCCGTTTGTTGACGGCCCCGTTGCGGTGGTTCTTCCAGGCGATCCGGTTGAGGACCTCCCCCATCTCCTCGGGGTCGACGCCGTACTTGTGGCAGTAGGCAGGGACCAGGAAGGAGAAGGCGGCCGGCGAACTGAGCTGGGGGTTGGTCCCGTCCCCCACCCGGTGGATGCCGGTAAGGCCCGAATAGCCGGAGTCCTTGAGCTTCTCGACCCCGATGGCCATGGTCAGCTCGTAGGCACCGGAGGCCACCGCGTAGCAGGCGTTGCGGAAAGCCTCCGATCCGGTGGCACAGAAGTTCTCGACCCGGGTGACGGGCTTGTAGTCGATCTTGAGCGGCTTGGACAGGGTGATGCCCGAGTTCCCCGACCCCAGGGTGCCCAGCCAGAAGGCGTCGATGGCATCGATGGCCACATCGGCCGAGCCCACGCATTCGACGGCTGCGTCGGTCAACAGGTCGTTGATCCCCTTGTCCCAGAGCTCGCCGAAGGGGGTGCACCCCATCCCGACGATGGCCACCCGGTCCCGAATACCCGAACTGGTCATGACTGCGGTTCTCCTTCTCCGTCGCTCCTACCGCCTGATCCGTGGGTGGTGTCCCCGGCCAGCGGTCGAGCCTTCCAGAAGTAATTGTGTACACCCTGGGCGCTGTACAGCCGGCGGAAGGTCATGGCCACCCGGGTGCCGACGGCCACCGCGTCGGGATCGACGTCTGTCATCTCGCCCCGGTAGCGGCCCCCGCCGTCGAAATCGATCACCGCTCCCACCATAGGGGGCGAGAGGCTGAAAGCCAGCCGGTCGATGGTGTAGGTGGCCACGGTTCCCCGCAGGTCAGCCATGCGTTCCGCCTCCATCTTGTCCACCGACTGGCAGGAGAGGCAGACCCGGGTGGGGGGCAGGTGCCGGAAGCCGCACACCAGGCACCGACTGGCGTTGAACCCGAATTTCCACCCCTCGGTCCGGTGCATGGCCGGGGAGTCGGGCCGTTCCGGATCGGGACGCCGGGGCGGTTCGCGGTGGACCATGCCCCGCCACGACAGGAACACCGGGTAGGCCAGGTCCGAGCGCCCCTCGTCCACCAGGTCCGCCACCGGAGCCAGGCCGGCCGCCCGCCGCGCCGCCTGGGCGCCCGGGAGGGCGTCGGTGGTGCGCAGGACCACGGCGTCGGCTCCATCGGCCACTTCGACCAGGGCGACCACCTGTCCGGGGGTGGCCCGCTCGAGCACGTCGGCCAGGGCCAGACCCCCCTGGGCGGCGCCCAGGTTGCCGATCTTCCCGCTCTGGTCGGGCACCAGGGCCTCGGCCGCCACGCCCAGGGCCTTCTTGACCGAAGCCACGGCGCGGGCATGCAGCCCCACCACGATCAGGTGGTCGACGTCACCGGCTGTCAGCCCGGCCCGGGCCAGGGCTCCCTCGAAGGCCGATCGGGCCAGGGGTACGTAGACCTCCTCACCGAAGCGGTCCTCCCACAGGAGCGAGGCCGACTCGCCGGGGATCCGCCACCGGTCGAGGAACTCGTCGGTGGCCGAGGCCCGGCCGAGCAGGTCGGCCACACCGCCGGTGGGGGCGAAGACGAAGGCCGCCGCCCCGTCCCCCCCCTGGGCCTCGTCCTGGCTGCCGGGAAGCCCGGTGCGCAGATCGGCCACCACGGCCATGGTCGGGTCCTGGGAGCCGGCCAGGGCGGCCAGCTGGAGTGTGGCCCACCCCGAGCGCACCGAACCGCAGAGGTCGAAGGCCCCGGCGCTCGGGGCCAGCCCGAGACCGGCGTGGACGGTGGTGGCGTTGGTCTTGTCCAGGTAGGCGGGGGCCGGGGTGGAGAAATAGAGGGCGCCCGGCTCGGGGACGTCGGGAACGGTGAGAGCCCGGCGGCCGGCCTCGACCCCCATCGAGGTGGTGTCCTCGTCGTAGGAGGCGACAGCCCGTGTGCCGCGCCCGCCGCCGGCTCCGAAGGCCTCGCCGATGCGCCTGCGATCGAGCCGCCAGTACGGCAGGTACACACCCCACGAAACGATTCCCGATCCCACGCCACCTTCCCTTTCTGTCGCCCCTGCCTTCTGGTGATTCTGCCATCTACGCCGGTACCTGCCCCCATTGGGCCCGCTGCCGACAGGATCGGGGCCGTCCAGTTGCCGGGTTCCGCACCCCGTTGCCGGTCGTCGGTCGGGCGCCCGTCGCTGGTCGCCTGTCGCCTGTCGCCGGTCGGCTAGGCCTCGGCCAGCGCCGCCGCCCGGGCCCGCAGAGTGGGGCGGTCGGGCTTGCCCACGCCGAGGAGGGGGATCTCGTCGAGGTGCACCACCAACTCGGGCGTCTTGAACCGTGCTACTCCCTGGGCGGCGAACCACCGGCGGCACTCGTCCACGTCCACCCGCTCGCTCCCGACCACGAAAGCGGCCACCCGCTCCCCCAGACGCCGGTCGGGGCAGCCGACCACCACCGCTTGGCGCACATCGGGGTGACGCTCGAGGACCCGCTCGACCTCGGCCGAGGCAATGTTCTCGCCCCCACGGATGATGAGCTCCTTGAGCCTCCCGACGATGGTCAGCCACCCCCCCTCGTCGAGGGTGCCGAGGTCGCCGGTGGCGAACCACCCCCGGCGCACGGCAGCCGAGGTCTGTTCCTCTTCGCCGTAGCCGACGAACAGCTCGGGTCCACGAACCACTACCTCGCCGCGCTGTCCGACGGGGAGCGGACGAACCGTGCCCGGCTCCACTACGGCAATGACGGCGTCACCCACCGAGTGCCCGTCGGTGTCCCGTCCCCGTGCCGCGCTCTCCTGCCAGGTGGTGGTGGTCACCGTCGGCGCCTCGGTCGAGCCGTAGGTGCGCTTGACGGTGGCCCCGAAGGCCTCCCGCGCCGCGTCGATGAATTCGGGGGTCACCCCCATGGCCCCGCACGAAACCACGCGCAGGTTGGCCACACGGGAGTGGAAGTCGGGCACCTCCATCATCCCCACGAACAAGGTGGGCGGCCCGATCATGAAGCTGGCCCGGTAGGCGCCGGCCAGCTCGACACCGCGCTCGGCGTCCCACTTCTCCATCATCACCGCCGTCATCGAGGCCGTCCCGGGTACCAGGATGGTGTTCAACAGCCCCGATACGTGAGCCAGGGGCGAGGGCATGAGGGCCACGTCGCTGGAGCTCAGGCCGTGAGCCCGGGTCATAGACAAGGCCTTGTAGGCCAGGCCCCGGTGGGTGTGGAGCACGGCCTTGGGCACGCCGGTCGAGCCCGATGTGAACAGGATGACGGCCATGTCGGAGCCCCGTGCGCCACTGATCCGGACCGGCCGGCCGCTCAGCATGTCGTCGAAACGCCCATCGCCGTCCCGTACCCGGATGGCATCGATCAGTCCGGCCAGAGGCAGTGCGGCCGCGCTGAGCGCCAGCGCCGGTTCGAGATCCTCCAGCACGCGGGCCACTTCGGCCGGACCGACCTGGTGGTGGATGGGGGCGGCCACCGCCCCGCACCGCCAGCAGGCCCGGAAGAGGACCAGCGCCTCCCACCAGTTCGGAAGCTGCCAGGTGACCACGTCACCGCGCCGCACGCCGACCGCCTGCAGGCCTCCGGCCACCACACCCACCAAGGCGTCGAGCTGGCCGGCACTGATCTCGACATCGCCGTCCACCACGGCCAGCGCCTCGGCCGGGCGGGGCGACGACAGCAGCGTGTCGAGGGTGGGCACGTCCCAGGCGCCGCCGGGGGCCCGGTAGCGCCCCGCGTCAGGCTGACGGTAGGTGGTACGGAGCCTCACGACTCAAATCGACTCGACCGGACGGCTCAGCGCGCCGGGACGGGTCCTTCCACCTGGTCTTCCACAGCCAGTCGCACCGGTGGTGCATCACGCCAGCTGGGGATGCCGTCCTCTTCCAGGGCCACCGGGTACTTGCTCTCGTGGATCTCCGCCCAGTGCGAGTGGTTGAGCTGATGAAGGGTGAAGCAGGCCTGCAGCGAGTTGTAGAAGCCCATGTTGTCTACGGTCTGGTTGACCGACTCCTTGATCAGCAGCGCCGTCATGGTGGGTAGCTCGGCGATGCGCCGGGCGTAGGCCAGCGTCCGCTCGGGCAGCTCGTCGGTAGGGAACACCTTGGACACCATGCCCAGCCGGTGCGCCTCGTGCACGTCGATGGCGTCGCCGGTCAGCATGAGCTCCTTGGTCCGACGGGGGCCGAACTCCCAGGGGTGCCCGAAGTACTCGACCCCGCACATTCCGAGGCGGGTCCCGACCACGTCGGCGAAGAGAACATCGTCAGCCGCCACGATCAGGTCGCAGGCCCACATGAGCATGAGCCCGGCGGCGTAGACGGTTCCCTGCACCTGGGCCACGGTGATCTTGCGCAGGTTGCGCCACCGCAGCGTATTGGTGAAGTAGTAGTGCCACTCCTGCAGCATCCGCGCTTCGGCCCCTTTGCGGGTGGCGCCGTTGACGGTGGCCGAGTGGTGCTGATCGGGACCGGGCGCATGCTCGGCCTGGGCCTCCTTCGACCCCATGTCGTGGCCCGAGGAGAACAAGGGGCCCACGCCGCCGAGGATCACCACACGGACGTTGTCGTCCTCTTCGGCCCGATGGAAGGCCTCGTCTAGCTCTACCAGCAGTCCCCGGTTCTGTGCGTTGCGGGTCTTGGGCCGATTGAGCAGGATGCGGACGATCCGTCCCTCGTCCAACTCTTCGTAACTGATGTACTTCCCGTCGGGCATCTCTCAACCCCTCCTGTTCAAGTCGCCGTTCTCTGCATTTCGCGGTGTTGGCGGTGCTGGCGGTGTTCGCCGGGCTGGCGGCGTTCGCCGTGTTCGTCTCATAGGGCTGTTCGTCGTCCGACGCAAAGCCGGGCCACGCTATACCCCCGACCAGCGGCCCAGGATCTCATCGTCCGCCGTCGGCCGCCGGTTCGTCGACGCCGGGTCCCTGGCGTTCGGCCACCAGTGCCGCCCGGTTGAACTTCATCGCTTCGCTACGGGGGATGGTTTCGACGAACTCGACCGATTTGGGAACCTTGTAGGGAGCGAGACGGTCCTTGGCGAAGCTGATCACCCCGTCGGCTCCCAGAGAGGGATCCTCGGCCTGCACGATGGCGTGCACCCGTCGTCCCCACTCGGGGTCGTTGAGCCCGATGACGACCACATCGGCGATGCCCGGGTGCTCGCTCAACGCCGCTTCGACCTCGGCCGGAAACACGTTGACCCCACCGGTCACGATCATGTCCACCCGCCGGTCGGCCATGTAGAGATAGCCATCCTGGTCGACCCATCCGAGGTCACCGACCGAGCTGAAACCGTCGATGGTCGAGTCCATCGGCTTCACGTCACGGCCCACGTAATCGGCCAGCGGCCCGGTGGGCTGGCGCAGGAAGATGCCACCGATCTCGCCGGGAGGCAGTTGCTCGCCGTCGGGACCGAGGACCCGCATCTCGGTCTCGCCCATGGGCCGGCCCAGCGTGCCGGGGTGGGCGAGCCACTCGTCGCCCCTGCAGACCACGATGCCGATCATTTCGGACGCCCCGTAGGACATGTAGAAATGCTCGGGCCCCACCTTTTCGATCCAGAAGTGGCCCAGCCACAGGGGGAGAGGGGAAGCACCCTGTTGGACCCAGCTCAAGCCGGACAGGTCACGCTCCTCGATGCCGGGTACCTGGGCCAGGCGCTGGAGCATGGGAGTGGCGGCAATGAACCCGGTGATGGGGTGGCGTTCGATGAGGTCGAGGGCAACGGCGGCGTTGAATCGTTCCATGAGGACGACGGCGTCTCCCCCGAGCAGATTTCGGAAGGCCGTGAATCCGTTGGTGTGGTACAGCGGCGCCGGGCACAGGACCATCTGGGGTTTCTCCATCGGCCCGTAGGACGCCACCACCGACGAGGTGAAGCTGATCGAGGGCACATAGAGCGCCGGGCCCTTCTGCACGATGACCTTGGGGGTGCCTGTCGAGCCGGAGCTGCACACTCCCCAGGCCTGAGGTGCAGTCACAGGGGCAAGGGCGCTGTCCGGTGCCTCCTGGCTGTCATCGACCAGGGAGAGCTGCTCAGCTCCCACTGTCACCTTCGGGTTCAGGACGTCGAGCAGGCGGTCGCTCTCCCACGCCGGAAGGTCCCAGCGCATGGGCACCACAGTGGCCCCCACCTTCCAACCGCCAAACGATGTGTAGAGATGCTCGGGGGAGTTACGGAGGCAGACCGCCAGCCGGTCGCCCACCCCCAGCCCCTGGTCGGCCAGGACGTGGGCCATCTGGTTGGAACGTCGTTCGAGCTCCCGCCAGGTGATCTCCTGCTCGCCACCGTCCTCGGCCACGAAGACCACCGCCGTTCCGTCCCCCCCATTCTCGGCCACCTGTCCGAGCCGGGTCCCGTAGGGGATGCCCTCCTCTGCCACCAAGTCTGTGGTCACGCCGTCATCCTTACCACCCCTGGAGCTGTCCGACGTCCGTCGCTCCGGTCGACCGCCTCCGGCGACCACTACCCACAGGTGGCGCCACTAGTCAGCGATGCTCAGGGCGATCATCGGACAGGCCCGGACGGCCGCCTCCACCTGGGCCCGCAGCTCCTCGCCCGGTTCCTCCTGCAGCACGTGGAGGACATCGTCGTCGTCCACCCGGAAGACATCGGGCGCCGCGGCCACGCACTGTGCATTGGACTCGCAGCGGTCCCAATCGACGGTAACTCGCACGGGGCGATGGTAGTGCAAACGCCATTTCCGCTCGGCAACCGGGGCTGTTAGCGTTGTGCCCAGAGGGGCGGGTTGAGACAAAAGGAGCATGGCCGTGGCCACACGATCGCTGGACTACCCGGTATTCGATGCCGACAATCACATGTACGAGACGACAGACGCCTTCACCAAGTTCCTGCCGCCCGAGTACGCCGGTCTCATCCAGTACGTCGAAGTCAACGGGCGCACGAAGATCGCTGTCAAAGGTCAGATCAGCGAGTACATCCCCAATCCGACCTTCGAAAGGGTGGCCGCCCCCGGTGCCCAGGAGGAGTATTTCAAGCACGGTAACCCCGAGGGCAAGTCGCGTCCGCGAGATCCTGGGCAAGGGCATCGAGGCCCTCCCCGCCTTCCGCGAGCCCGAGCCCCGGCTCAAACTGATGGACGAGCTCGGACTCGACCGCGCCCTCATGTGGCCAACGTTGGCCAGTCTGCTGGAGGAGCGGTTGCGGGGGGACCCGCCGGCCACCCACGCCGTGGTCCACGCCCTCAACCAGTGGATGCTCGAGCACTGGACGTTCAACTACGAGAACCGCATCTTTCCCACCCCGGTCATCCACATGGGCATCGTGGAGGAAGCCATGAAGGAGTTGGAGTGGGTTCTGGACCGGGGGGCCCGGATCGTGCTCATCCGGCCGGCGCCGGTCTACGGATTCATGGGACCGCGCTCGCCGGCGCTCCCCGAGTTCGACCCTTTCTGGCGGATGGTGGACGAAGCCGGCATCCCGGTCGGCATGCACGCCTCCGACAGTGGCTACCAGCGCTACCTCAACGAATGGGAGGGGATCACCAGTGAGATGACCCCCTTCAAGGCTGGTTCGGGCTTCGTGTCCATCATCGGTCACGGGGGACGGGCCATCACTGACACCGTGGCATCGCTCATCGGGCACGGACTGTGCTCGCGCTTTCCCGACATCCGGTTCGCACCGGTCGAGAACGGCAGCAACTGGGTCCGTCAACTGCTCCGCGACATGGAGCAGGCCTACACGACGGCCCCGCACAGCTTCGACGAGGACCCCGTGGCCGTGTTCAAGCGCAACATCTACGTTCACCCCTTCCACGAGGAGGATCCGATGGGTCTGGTGGAGTTGCTCGGTGCCGACCGGGTGCTCTTCGGCTCCGACTTCCCCCACCCCGAAGGGTTGGCCGACCCGCTCAGCTTCGTCGATGAGCTCACCGGCCTGGACCACGACGACGTGGCCAAGATCATGGGCGGCAACCTGACCGAGATGATGAAGCTGGACGCCGCCTGAGCCCCCTGTCATTGCTCGGACCGATGGCTGGGCCCTGATTACTGGGTCTGATTATTGGGCCTGAGAGCTGGGTCTGATTACTGGGTCTGAGAGCTGGATTGGACCCCCTGTTCCACCGTTTCCGCTGGTCCCCCGGAACCCCCGTCCACTGTCACACCCGGGTGATGGACTTCGGACATGGATCTTTGTGTCCTGAGCGAAGCCATCGATGATCTGGTGGGCTCCGATCCGGCCACCGTGGCCGACGGCCCCTCGATCAAGGAACTGCACCGCTGCCTGGCCCGGCTGGAGTCCTTCACCACGGCGGCCACCGCCTCCTTCGAGGCCTCGGGGGACTGGACAGACGACGGGGCGCTGACCGGGCAGTCCTGGCTGGCGGCCGAGTGCCGTCTGCCCCGGGCCCAGGCCCGCAAGGTGGTGCGCCGGGGCCGGGGTCTTTGTGGCCTCCCCCTGTTCGCTGCGGCCTGGAATAGAGGGGAGATCACCGCCCACCACCTGGACGCCGTCCTCTCGGTGCGCTCGCCGGCCACCGAGGAGGCCCTCTGTCGAGACGAGGCCCTCCTCTGCGACCAGGCCCGCACCCTGCGCTTCGAGCCCTTCACCCGGTCCCTGGCCTACTGGGAGCAGCTGGCCGACCCCGACGGCACCGAGGCCTCAGCAGAGGAGTGCCGGAACCGCAGAGACGTCTACCTGGCCGAGAGCTTCCGGGGGACGTTTCTGGGCAAGATGACCCTCGACCCCATATCGGGGGCCATCGTGGCCGACGAGCTCACCCGCATCACTCAGGGCCTGTTCGAGGCCGACTGGGCCGAGGCCAAAGAGGCCCTCGGACGGGAGCCCACCCCGCTCGACCTCCCCCGCACCCCCCGACAGCGCCGGGCTGACGCCCTGGTGGAGATGGCCACCCGGTCGAAGACGGCCCCGGCCGGGGGACGCCGCCCGCTTCCCCTGTTCACCGTGTTGGTCGACTACGAGACACTGGCCGGCCGGGTCTGCGAGTTGTCCCGCTCCCAGGTGGTCACCCCGGGCTCCCTCATCCGCTGGCTGGACGAGGCCGTCGTCGAACGGGCCGTCTTCACTCCGCCGGGCCGGGTGGAGGTGGGGACGAGGTCCCGCCTCTTCATGGGGGCTACGAGACGGGCCATCGAGATAAGGGACAGGGACTGCACCCACCCCTACTGCGACGGGTCCCGCTCCGACCTCCAGGTCGACCACATCGTGCCCTTTGCCCAAGGTGGCCTCACCACCCAGGAGAACGGCCGGATCCTCTGCGGCCCGCACAACCGCCAGCGCAACCAGCGGCCGCCGCCCCCATCCAGCGCCGCTTGACCCGCCGCCCATCAGGACTGGCAGTGACGATCCGAATCACCGCAACATTCGACCTGGTTGCCTGCCCCATGCCGCCAAAGCTCAGCGAGGCCGCTCCGGTGAGCGGTTGTGGCGTACTTCGTCGAAGGGTTTGTCGCGGTCGGCGGCATACTCCCGGGGCATGCCCAGTACCCGTTCGCTGATGATGTTGCGCGCCATCTCATTGCTGCCGCCCCCGAGGCTTCCGTTCTGGCGAATGAGATAGAGGTCGGCCCACCGGCCGGCAGGGTCGTCGGCGTCCCACGCCCCGGCGCTCGGACCGGCGATCTCGAGTCCGATGTCGACGTGGCGCTCGGTGTTGGTTGATGAGAACAGACGGGGGATGGCGCCGGCCGGGTTGGAAAAGGCGCCGGTGCGGATGCCGCTGGTGACCCGGGCGGTGAGCTGTTGCTGGACCCTGTCGTTGACCCGGGCCTCGGCCACCAGCTGCCGCACCACCGGGTCGTCGGCCTGACCGGTCGTGCGGGCCAGGTCGGACAGGTCGGATCGGATACCCCCCTGGACCCCTCCGCCCATGGGGCTGCCGCTCACATAGGGGGACCCGCCCCCGACCGCGTCACGCTCGTGGAAGAGGAGGCGGCTGGCCACCGTCCACCCGTCGTTGACCTGGCCCACTACGTCGGCCACAGGCACGGCCACGTCGTCGAAGAACTCCTGGCAGAACTCGGCGATCCCGTTGACCTGGGTGATCCTTTGCACCTCGATGCCCGGTTGGTGGATCTTGAGGATGAACATGGTCAATCCCTGGTGCTTGGGCACGCTGCCATCCGTGCGGGCCAGGCACATGGCGTAGTCGGCCCGGAAGGCGCCCGAGCTCCAGATTTTCGACCCGTTGAGAACGAAGATGTCACCGTCGCGGGTGGCCCGGGTGACCAAGCCGGCCAGATCCGAACCACCACTGGGCTCCGACAGGAACTGGACCCAGATCTCCTCGCCCCGCAGGACCGCCGGGATGTGGCGCTGCTTCTGCTCCTCGGTCCCGAAATCGAGAAGTGTCGGGGTCAGGATCGACAGCGTGGGAACGTTGAAGGTGGTGGGCATCTGGTAGGGCAGGGACTCCTGGGTGAAGGCGTGCTGGTGGGCACGGGTGAGGCCCTGGCCGCCGTACTCGACCGGGTAGCAGAGACCGGCGAAGCCGCCATCGAAGAGGAGGCCCTGGAGCCGGCGGGCCCGCTCCCCCATCTCGTCCTCGGCGGCCAACAGAAAGTTGGTCTCCCCCTCGGCCAGACGGGGCATGTTGTCGGCCAGCCACCGGCGCGCCCGCAGCCGGAAGTTTTCGACATCCTCGGTCGACGACAGTTCAGTCGAAGTGGAGTTCTCCATCGTCGCTCCTAGAGGCCGATCTCGGCGGCGACACGGTAGCGGTGGTCGCGTGGCGTGCCCCACTGAACCCGGTCCTCGACCACCCGCCGGAGGTACAGGTGGAGATCGTGGTCCCAGGTCACTCCGATGCCACCGTGGATCTGGATGCAGTCCTGGAGGATCATCGGTCCGTGGTCGCCGATGTACGCCTTGGCCACGCTGATCAGCTCGGCCGCCTCGGGCTCCCCGCCATCGACGGCGCGGGCGGCGGCGGTAGCGGTGGCGTGGCACGCCTCCAGCCACATCTTCATGTCGGCGAACCGGTGCTTGAGGGCTTGGTAGGAAGCCAGCGGTCGGCCGAACGAATAGCGATCGGAGGCGTACTCGACGGTGAAGGCCAACACCCGATCGATGGCACCGACCATTTCGGCGCACTGGAGGACCACGGCGTCCTCGAACTGACGCTCCACGGCGCCCGGTGTGGAGGTGGGGTCACCGACTACGTCGTCACCGGCCACCTCGACGCCCTCGAAACGGAGGCGGGCGAACCGGCGGGTCAGGTCGACACTGCGGACAGGCTCGGCGGTCAGCCCCGGGGTTTCTGCGGGCAGGATGCACTGCACCACCGTGTCCGTCTGGTCCAGAGGTGCGGTGACCAGAATTACATCGGCCTGACCGGCCGCCTCCACCGGCCGGCTGGTGCCGTCCAGCACCAACACATCTCCCGTGGCCCGTGCCGTCACCGCCCCATCCGATCCGCCGGTTGCGGCACCGGTGCCGGGCAACGGACCCCCGATGCACCAGGTGGCGATGGTCACCCCGCTCACCAGATCGCCCACCCACTGCTTGGCCTGGGCCGGCGACCCTGTGCGGGACAGAGCGCCGGCCACCACATTGGTGGGAGCAAGAGGACCGGGCGACACCAACCGACCCATCTCCTCGGCCACCAGGGCCAGATCACTCAATCCGCGGTCGGACAGACTGCCGCCGCCGTGGTCCTCGGAGACCAGCATTGACACCCAACCCAGTTCGGCGCCCTGTCGCCACCATCCGGCGTCGAAGCCGCGGGGCTGATCATCGGCCAGGAGGCGCACGGCGGCCAGGGGAACGCTGTCCTCCAGGAACTTCCGGGTCGTCTGGCGGAAGAGCTCCTGATCGTCGGTGAGAATGAGATCCACAGTCAGTCGACCCCGGGTTCAGACGCGTGGCAGTCCCGCCCAGACCGGTACACCGCGGTCACTTCCCGGCACCAAAGACCAGAGGCAGCTGCTCGATGTGGCGAAGACCCATCTGGTAGCTGAGCTCGGTCCCGGGAGCGATGGCGTACTCGGGGATGCGACGATGCCATTCGCGCAGGGCGATCCGCAGCTCGAGGCGGGCCAGATGGGAACCCAGGCAACGGTGTACTCCCCCGCCGAAGGCCAGGTGGCGGTTGGGGTTCCGGTTGAGGTCGACCTGATCGGAGCCGGGCAGGCTCACCTCGTCGGTATTGGCCGCCCCGATCACCACCCCGATGTTCTCGCCGGCGTGAATGGGACAGCCCCCGAGGTCTATGTCGCGGGTGGCCACCCGGGCCACCGTGGTCACCGGGGTCTCCCATCTGAGTAGTTCCTCGACGGCACTCGGGATGATCGAGGGATCGTCGACGATCTGGGTCCGCTCGTCCGGGTGCTGGGCCAGCCGGGCCACGAAGCACTCCAGGGAGTCGGTCACCGTGTCCAGACCGGCCAGAATGAACAGGAAGCAGATTCCCAGGATCTCCTCCGTGGTCAGATGCTCCGACTCGACCTCGGCGTCGAGGAACATGCTCAACAGATCGTCTTGACGGTTCTTCTGCCGGTCCTTCAGGGCTTCGGCGAAGTAGTCCTCGACCCTCTTCGCCGCCTTCCTCTGATTGGCCTGGATCTCCTCGAAATCGGTACCGGACGGTCGCAGGATGCCGTCCTTCATGGCCAGGAAGGATTCGAGCTCGGACATGGGAAGCCCCACCAGCTGGAGAAAGACCGACGAAGGCAGGGGAATGGCGAAGTCGGTGGCGAACTCGCACGAGCCGCTGTCGATGAATTTGTCGATGAGCTCGTTGACCACCCGGGTGATGTTCGGCTCCAGGATGTTCATCCGGCGGGGAGCAAAGATGGGATCGAGAAGGCGTCGGTACTTGCGGTGCTCGGGCGGGTCGACCTGAAGCGGGATGAGGGGGACCGACTGACCGAGGTCGACCGCTTCCATGCCCGATGAGAATTCCTCGGGGTGGGTCAGGGCGTACTCGACGGCCTCCCGCCGCACCACCTGGGCGCCGAAGACGCCGGACACCACGGGCCCTTTGGCCCGTGCCTCTCGGTACAAAGTGGTCTGGGGCTCGGCGCCGTAGGCCGAGTCCATGAACGCCGCGGCCAGGGTCTCGTCGTCCATGGCGGTCTCAATCCTGTTGGTGTCGTCCACGTCCGGCCCCCTCGCTCGGGCCTCGCCACGGCCACCTGAGAATCAGCTTTTCAGCAGGATACCGTGCACATTACCGTGCGTCGTGGAGGGGCGCCCGCGGGTAAGGCCGGCGTCAGCGGACGGAGCGGAAGTCGGGGCTCCTCTTTTCTGCAAAGGCCGCCATCCCCTCGGCCATTTCAGCCGACACAGCCGCCATGGCCTGGGCCTGGGCCTCGCGGTCGAGGGAGACGGGGAGGGCGCTCTCGAAGGTGGCATTGAGCAGGCCCTTGGACAGGCCCAGCGACCGGACCGGACCGGCCGCCAAGCGTGCCGCCAGGTCCGACGCCTCCGCTTCGAGCTCCTCGACCGAAGACAGGCATCGGTAGGCGAGCCCAAGGGTGACCGCCTCGGCCCCGCGGGCCCCCTCGCCCAACATGACCATGGCCTTGGCCCGCGGCAGTCCGACCAGACGCGGCAGGAGGTAGGCGCCCCCGGCGTCGACCACCAGGCCCCATCGGGCGAAGGACCAGACGAAGCGGGTCTGCTCGCAGACCAGGACGAAGTCACAGGCCAGGGCCAGATGGGCGCCCGGGCCCACCGCCGTTCCGTTGACAGCGGCCACCGTCGGCTTGTCCAACTCCCAGAGCTCCCGGACGAATGCCTGCACACCGTTGCGCAGGGCCTCGCTGGTGGCCCGGGGGTCGAACTCGGCGCCCCCGGATCCGGCCACCGTGGACTGGCGCAAGTCCATGCCGGCACAGAAGGAGTCCCCCACACCGGTGATCATGAGACAGCGGACCTCGCGGTCGCGCCGGACCTCACGCACACGGTCGAGGATCTCGTCGCGCATGTCCACGGTGAGGGCATTCTTGGCCTCGGGCCGGTCGAGGGTGAGGCGGGCCACACTGTCTTCACCAACCTGGTAGCGAATCATCGGGACCAACGTAGGCGAACGCGGGCCAAGGCCGCCGGGAGCCCTGCCGCTCAGGTCGCCCCCTCAGGTCCCCCCCTCAGGTCGCCACCACCGGCAACAGGCCGTGGTAGGGCATGCCCCTCTGTTTCCACTCCTCGTACCGGGCCAGGAAATCGTCCCCGAAGGGGTCTTCCCCGATCAGGGGCATTCCCGCCCGCCAGATGGTCAGGTCGTCCGGAGCCAGGACAGAGGCGGTGGCCACGTGTCGGCGGGTCGTCTCGAGGTCGCCCTGACGGTGGGCCTCCGCCGCCACCCGGAAGTGCAACCGGGCCAGCACCTCGTCGTCGGAGAGATCGCCCACCGCATGACGGGCTTCGTCGTCGGTGAGGGGCACGACACCGTCGCGCACCCAGCGACGGACGCTGTCGAGGTGGGGTCCGGAGCTCACCCCGGTGAAGTCGACGAAGAGGTCGCTGCCGAAGGCGGTGGCGTTGGGCCGCACGATCCGGTCGTCCTCGTCGATCCACACCACGGTGGGCACGTTGGAGATGGCGTACAGCTCGGTGAGCAGGTGGGTGGGGTCGTAGAGGAGGGGCATGGTGATGCCCTCGGCCCAGGGGAGGACGTCTTCCGCCTCTTGGTCGATGGCTACGGCCACGATGGTGAACCCCTCGGGAGCGAGCTCGTCGTGAAGGGACTGCCAACCGGGGAGGTCGTAACGACATCCACACCAACTGGAGAAGGTGACCAGCAGCTTCTTCACACCGCGCCACTCCTCCAGCGATCGGCGGTTTCCCACCAGGTCGGGGAGGGTGAAGGGCGGGGCCCGGAGGTCGTCGAGGGCCTGCCGCCGGAGCTCGGCGGGAAGGGCCACAGCCACCACACCGGCATCCACATCGGCCACGGCCGGCCGGCCCAGGGCCCCGGCCACCGCCACCAGGTCCAGTCGCTCCCCTACCTTCACCGCGCCCATGTCGCCCACGGGAACGCAGGTGTCCTGGCGGCAGAACCCGGCGTCCTTGAGCGTCCACCCGAGAACGTCGGGCAGCTGGTCGACCTCGATGAGGAACGTTCCCCGGGAGGTGTCGACGGTGGCCTGGATGGCCCTGGCTTCGTCCTCGATGAGGGTGATCTGGGTCACGGTGGTGCTCCTCCACTGTTCAGGATCGCTCCACACCAGTTGTCGGCGGCCGCTCGGCGCGGCGGGAGTGGATCGGTCGATGACCACCGTTGCTGCCCGACCACACCCCTGTCAATCCTCACCGTTCCCCACCCGTTGCGTCACGACCCGTCGCACCGAGTCGGGGACGAGTCTTCGCCCGGCTCAGGGGGCAAGGCCGGCAGCGGCGGCGAATCGCCGGCTGCGCTCGGCGTACCCGCCCTCGCCCGCTTCGGTCGGCGCGGCCGGTGAGAAGAGCACGACACCACCGGGGACGGTGGCGGCCACCGCCACCTTGACCGCCTGTTCGATGTCGCGAGCCCGCTCGACCACCATCCCCGATCCCGAGCCGACGGCCCGGGCGCTCAGTATCCCGAACCACCCTTGCCTATCGGGGGCCAGTACCACCACCCGCAATTCCGGCCGGCGGTCGACGATGGCCCGCAGCAGTCCCCCGGGGTCCACCCCCCGATCGGCTCCACCGAGGACCAGGGTCAGCGGGCAGTCGGAGAAGGCTGCCAGCGAGGCCTCGGTGGCAAAAGGGTTGGAGGCCAGGGCATCGTCGACGAAGGTGAGCCCGCCTATCTGGCCGATCGTCTGGCACCGCGACGGGAGGCCCCCGAAATCGGCCACGGCGGTGTCGATGGCATCCGACGTCGGGACCCGGTTCTCCAACAGCAGGACCCCGGCCAGAGCTCCACACAGGTTCCAGACGTTGTGCCGGCCGGGGACAGTCATGGCGGAGGCATGGGCCACGAGCCGGTCGTCGATGGTCACCCTGCCGTCGTCGGTGGCCCGGACCCGACCAGCCGGTCCGAACAGGATCCGGTGGGGATGGCGCTCGGTGCGCGACACGGCTTCGTCGCTGGCGGCATTGACGGCGATGGCGCCGGCCGGACCCGCCTCGATGAGGCGCAGCTTGTCGCGGTAGTAGGCCTCCTCACCACGGTGCCAGTCCAGATGATCGGGGGCCAGGCTGGTCAGCACGCACACGCCCGGGCTCACGGCCACCTCGGCTGCTTGGTACGAGGACACCTCGACCACATAGGCGTCAGCCCGTGGCCGTCCGTACATGTCGGTCACCGGTACTCCGATGTTGCCGATGAGGGCGACGTCGCGCCCCTCGGCCCGGAGGATGGATGCGGTGAGAGCCGCCGTGGTCGACTTGCCCTTGGTGCCGGTGATGGCCACCACCGGGGCGTCGACGAAGTCCTCGAGCCAGACGGCCATGGCCGTGGTGACCGACACCCCCGAGGCGGTGGCCTCACTCAGCTCGACGCGGTAGCGACTGACCCCGGGGGCCCGGACCACCACATCGACGTCGGCCCACTCGATCTGATCGGGACGGATGACGCCACCGCGGTTCTCGGGGCCGAGCCCGGCGGCGGCCGCCTCGGGGTGGTCATCGATGAGGATGGGGAAGACCCCCCGTTGGCCGAGAAGCCGGACCATGGCCAGACCCTCGTGGCCGATCCCCCAGACGGCCACCCGTCGGGCGCAGACCTCGTCGAGGGTCACCCCTCCTCCGACAGCAGTCGTTCCACCGCCGCGGCCACCGGGCCCAGGGGAAAGGCCAGATCGGCGCGGGGGGTCAGCAGATCCCTCACATCGTCATCGGACACCAGGGCCTGGGCCCGCTCGGCCAGGGCCACGACGACCCGGGCGTCCTTCCAGCCGGGAAGAGACGAGAGCATCCGGAAGGCGGCAGCCGACTCGCGTCGCTCCCCGACGCATTCGAACGGTTTGTCGTCGTCGCTCATGAGAGCGGCGAACCCGGCCACCTGTCGGGGATCGTCGAACAGATCACGGCCGATGATGGCGGTGACCGCCGGGCGGTCGAGGAACGGAGCCAGGACCAGGGCCACGAACCGGCACTTGGGGCAGTCGCCGCACCACCCGTCCCCGACCGGGCCCGACCGGCGGAAGACGGTGTTGCAGCTGCAGAAGGTGGGGTGGTAGCGGGTGAGCCGGGCAAAGGCACGGGCGATGGCCAATTCCGAGTAGGGACGCAGGGCGGAGGCGTAGACCATGGCGGGGTCGATGGCGCCCGACACCAGCTCAGCCAGACGCCGCTCGAAGTCGAGGCTCTTCGAGTACTGGTGGTTGACCGGGACCCCGTCGACCACCGTGGTCTCCTCGCTGGCCGAGCGTTCGACGGCCATCACGATGGTGTCGTACCCGTAGAGGAAGCTTCCGACCACCGCCATCAAAGAGACAATGGCGGTGATGGGCACGTGACCGTTGAGAGCCCCGGCACGGTTGAGACGGGCCAGCTCGGGTGAGAGCCTGCGGCGCACCACCAGCAAATCGAGTCCGGTCTGTCGGGCCAGATCGACGACCAGAGGATGGGGATCGACGGCGAAAAGCCGCGGCCTCAGGGGGGCCAGCGCCTCGATGAGCACCATCGAGTCCTTCCCGCCCCCGATGGGAACGACAAGGCCCCCCGGGCGGGCCGAACCGCTCGGCTCCGCCGCTTCGATGAGAGCGCGCGGTCGCAGAACCTGCGGGAGGGGAACGGGAAGGCCGTTGGTGACAGCGAACTCGCGGAGGCCCTCGTCATAGAGGTGTCGGTGAAATGCCAGCTCGGTGGGACTGAGATCGGCGTCCAGGATGATCTGGCTGGGGGCGGCGGCCTTGTAGTAACTGGTGCCGGCGGCGATGTGCAGGTGGAGCAGGGCCCGCTGCAGACCGGCGGCGTCCACGTCCACCGCACCGGCGGCAGGGGTCTCGAAGGTGATCGTCTCGGTGAACGTCTGCCCGCTTTGGAAGGCGTACCCGAGCGACACGGTCCGCGTCGCCAGATCGAAGGATCGATCGACCACCCGGAAGGCCCCGACGGAACCAGCGTCGAACCGGATCAGGTCGCTCATCTCTCCCACAGCGTAGTGGCGGGGCCCCTTTGCGCCCGCTTTGTCCTGCGCCCCTGGGCTCGGTCGTGGCCGGCCGGTGTCGGTGGGCGGCTACTCCGACGGCGAAGGCGGTTTGGTCCGCCGGATGTGGTCCACGATGTGCAGGGACGAGCCTGCCCGCTCGATGACCCAGACATCCCCCTTCTGCAGCTTGAGGTTCGGTGGCGGCGACCGGGTGGGGTCGGGCCACAGGGACCCGAGCATGGCGACGGCCACGTCCCCGTGGGTGCACAGCACAACCGAGCGGCCGGCCACTCGCTCCAGCAGGGACACCCCTTCGGCATCTTTTCCCTCGGCCAGGGCGTCCACCGCTTCGACGGCCAGGCCCAGGGCCTCGGCGGTGGGAGCCACCGTCTGGACGCAGCGAACGAAAGGGCTGCTCATCACCGCGTGGGGTTCGAACCGGGTGAGCAGGGGGACCAAGGCCGTCGCCCAGGCCTTGCCCCGCGGGGACAGGGGGCGCTGACGGTCGTCACCCTTGTAGGCACTCCGTCTGCCGGCGGGCGCATGGCGGACCACCAGGAGCGGCATTCCCAGATGCTGTCATGACTCCGCCACCCGGTCGGTGATGCGACGGTCGAACCGGACGCCTAAGGTCGTTCGGGGCAGCCGTACCAGGGGCCGGAACGGAGGTAGCCATGAGGTACGCCAATCTGGGTTCGACCGGTCTGCGGGTATCGCGGGTCTGTCTGGGAATGATGAGCTACGGCAACGACAGCGAGAGGCCGTGGGCTCTCGACGAAACGCAGGCCGAGCCGATCGTGCGGGCCGCCGTCGAGGGAGGGATCACTTTCTTCGACACGGCCGACACCTACTCCCACGGGGCGAGCGAGGTGGCCACCGGACGTTTGCTGCCCAAGTTCCTCAGCCGCGACGAAGTGGTGGTGGCCACCAAGGTGTTCATGCCCATGACCCCCGGCGAGAACGGAGCCGGGCTCTCCCGCAAACACATCCTCGCCGCCATCGACGCATCGCTGGCCCGGCTGGACATGGAGTACGTGGACCTCTACCAGATCCATCGGTGGGATCCCCGCACGCCGATCGAGGAGACGATGGAGGCTCTCCACGACGTGGTGCGGGCGGGCAAGGCCCGCTACATCGGGGCCAGCAGCATGTTCGCCTGGCAGTTCGCCAAGGCCCAGCACGTCGCCGACCAAAACCACTGGACCCGTTTCGTCTCCATGCAGCCCCACTACAACCTCATCTATCGCGAAGAGGAGAGGGAGATGATTCCCCTCTGCCTCGACCAGGGCATCGGCGTCATCCCGTGGAGCCCTCTGGCCCGCGGGGTACTGGCCGGCAACCGCAGCCGCACCGGGGAGCACCACACCGTTCGGTCCGACACCGACAACTTCACCGACTACCTCTACAGCCAACCCACCGACTTCGACGTGGTCGAGCGGGTGGCCGAGGTGGCCAAAGAGCGTGGGGTCTCCTCCGCCCAGGTGGCGCTGGCCTGGCTGCTCCAGCGACCGGGGGTGACCGCCCCCATCATCGGCGCCACCAAGCCCGGGCACCTGGATGACGCTCTGGCTGCCGAAGAGCTGGAGCTGACCAAGGACGAGGTCACCCGCCTCGAGGAGCTCTACGTTCCCCATCCGGTCCTCGGTCACTTCTGAGCACGTTCATGACCCAGCCGCAGCCGACCAGGCCACCACACACCCTGCCACCACCCACCGCCGTCGACTTCCATCTCGACATCATGTGCCCCTACGCCTTCCAGACCTCGCTGTGGATCCGCCAGGTCCGGGACCAGACCGGGCTCGAGGTGCGCTGGCGCTTCTTCAGCCTCGAGGAGGTCAACCGGGTCGAAGGCAAGAAGCACCCGTGGGAGCGCCACTGGACCTACGGCTGGTCGATGATGAGGATCGGGGCCTACCTGCGGCGCACCGACATGGACCTGCTCGACCGGTGGTACCGGGTGGCCGGGAACGCCCTCCACGTGGAGGGACGCAAGCCCCACCGACCGGAGGTGGCCGAGGAGCTGTTGGCCGAGATGGGCCTCGACCCGGGCATCGTCCAGGCCGCCATCGACGACCCGACCACCGGGGACGAGGTGCTGGCCGAGCACGAGACGGTGGTGGCCAAGGGGGGATTCGGCGTGCCCACCCTGGTGTTCGACGACGGTCAGGCCTTGTTCGGCCCGGTCCTGGTCAATCCGCCGTCGGGTGACGAGGCGGTGCGCCTGTGGCAGCACGTGATCGGTTGGCTCGAGTTCCCCCATGTCTACGAGCTCCAGCGGCCTAAGGCCGCCGGTGATATCGATGCCATCGCCACCGCCTTCGCCCCCTATCTCGACGCTCGCGATTGGTTCAGCGTCCAACGCCCCACTCCCTGACGGGGTTGCCGGCACTCCCTGCGGGCGGGTGCCGGCCGGTCGAGGATGGCCGCTCTAGTTTTCTGCCGGCGCGCTCTCGGCGGTGCCGGTGAGTCCGACCTTGCCCAGCCGCCCGAGCCCGAGGAGGGGGAAGAGCATGACCGACAGCATCCCGGCGGCCACCAGCGAGGCGGCGTTGACCTCGAGCATGCGCCTCTCCTCCACGGCGATGCTGGTGATGACCACGATGAGCGGTAGTCCGGTGGCCGAAAAGAAGGCCAGCGGCATCCGCTGGGCCGGTTTGAGGACCTTCCGGTAGAGCAGGAAGACAGGCGCCCCCCGGGCCACCAGCATGAGGACCAGAAACACCGGCACCCGCCACAGGGAGATGGGGTGGTGAATGAACACGTGCAGGTCGAATTCGATGCCGCTGACCACAAAGAAGATGGGGATGAGGAACCCGAAGCCGATGGCTTCGAGCTTGGCCTTGATGGCGCCGGATTCTCCGCCAGCCGAAAAAAGGCGAATGACGATGCCGGCGGCGAAGGCCCCGAGCAACACATCGAGGCCGAGCACCTCGGCCAACAGCACCAGCAGCACGATGAGCAGGAGGGAGATGCGGACCGGCAGCTGGGCGCTCGACTCCAGGTGCCGGCTGAGCAGCGACACCACGCCCGGCGGTTGATCGCGGGCCGCCACCAGCACGGTGACCACGGCCACAACCACGAACAGGAGGAGGAGCAGCGAGGTGACCACCGGCTCCTTGTTGGTCAGCAGCAGGGCCACGGCCACCACCGGCCCGAACTCACCGACCGTGCCTATGGCCGAGATGTACGAGCCGAACGGGGTCGGCATGACGCCGGCGTCGTTGAGGATGGGGATGAGGGTGCCCAGGGCGGTGGTGGTCAGGGCCAGGCCCACGACGACCGTGTCCCGGGCCAGCCCGGCCGACACCAGGGCGAAAGCGGCCGCCATTCCGATGGCCAGGGACACCGCCCATCCGGCCGCTGCCAGCTCCAGGGGCTTCCCCCGGATCCGGTCGAGGTCGAGCTCGTAGCCGGCCAGGAAGATGAGGTACGTCAGTCCCAGGTCGGAGAGTCCGGTGATCACGTTGTCCACGTGGGCCAGGTTGAACACGTAGGGGCCCATCAGGATCCCGAAGCCGATCTGGATGACGATCTCCGGGACGGCCAGACGCCCGGTCAACTCGGAGAGAAGAGGGGCCAGCACAGCGGCCAAGGCGATGAGGACCAGTGTGGTGAGGGTCTGCGCCGTCACGCCGGTAGCGGCGGCGGCCATCATGCCCGGCCGCCCCGAGGCTGTATCGGCATCGCATCAGACTAGGCGTCTGCCAACACGCGGAACTGGATGCGGGCCGTCGCCGGACAGGCTCCGGCGGTCGGATCCAACGGCCGATGGCCGGCGCGCCGGTTCTGCTTTCGGGGCACACTGGGAGCGATGCTGATCGTGGTCGGACCGTTGGAAGCCGAGGCGCACGCCGGTCGCTCTCATCCGGAACGGCCCGAACGGATCGGTGCCGTCATGCGGGGGGTGGAAGACCTCCACCTGGGCAGCGACCTGTCAGTGCTGCCCACCCGGTCGGCGGACCTGGCCGAGCTCCAGCGGGTCCACACCGCCCAGTACCTGGAGGAACTCCGGCGGCACTGTGCGGAGGGGGCGGGTCCTCTCGACCCCGACACCTTCGCCACGCCGCAATCGTGGGAGGCGGCCCGCCGGTCGGCCGGCGCCGGCCTGGTAGCGGTGGAGGCGCTACGGAAGGCCGGTGATGGTGTGGCCTTCGTGGCAGCACGGCCCCCCGGCCACCACGCTCTGGCCGGCCGCCCGATGGGGTTCTGCCTCCTCAACAACGTCGCCGTGGCCGCCGCCCAGCTGGTCGATGCCGGCCAACGGGTGTTGATCGTGGACTGGGACGTCCACCACGGCAACGGGACCGAGGCGCTCTTCTGGGACGAGCCCCGGGTGCTCTACGTCTCGACGCACCAGTGGCCGTGCTATCCGGGGACCGGGCGGGCCGGCGACGTCGGCGGACCCTCGGCCCGAGGGACGACGCTCAATGTGCCCCTGCCCCCTGGCTCGACGGGCGACGTCCTGGACCGCGCCTTCGATGAACTGGTCAGCCCGGCGGTGGCCGCCTTCGAGCCGTCATGGGTTCTGGTGTCGGCCGGATTCGACGCCCACCGGGCCGACCCGCTGGCCGACCTCTCGCTGTCGGCCGGCGACTTCGCCCACCTGGCCCCGGTGGTGGCCGGATACGCCCCCGCTCCCGGGCGCACCGTCTGGTTCCTCGAGGGCGGCTACGACCTGGGGGCGCTGCAGGCCTCGGTCACCGCCACCTTCGGCGCACTGGTCGGATGGGGCGGCCGGGTCGAGCCGCCGACGGCCGGGGGGCCGGGCCACGACCAGGTGACGAAGGCCGGGGCCGAGCGTCACGCCCTGTTGGCATAGCGCCGCCCCGGCGGGAACGAGCTGCCCCGGCGGGAGAGAGCCCCGGTGCGCCGCCGGTCACCAGGTGTCGATGCAGTTGCGCTTCTTACCGGTTCGGGGCGGCGGCGGCGGCGCCGCCCGCAGCGCCTCCACCACCCGCCGTCGCGACTCGGCCGGATCGATCACGTCGTCGATCTCGTAGGCGGTGGCTACGTTCAAGGCCCTGCCGTGCTCGTAGGCGCGGGCCACCATGGTGTCGAACAGTTCCTGGCGGGCCGCCGGGTCCTCGACAGCCTCGAGCTCCCGACGGAAGCCGAGCCGCACCGCCCCTTCCAGTCCCATGCCACCGAGCTCTCCGGTCGGCCAGGCCACCACGAAGAGAGGCGATCGAAAGCTTCCCCCGGCCATGGCCTGGGCACCCAGCCCGTAAGCCTTGCGCAGGACGATGGTCATGAACGGCACGGCGAGACTGGCCCCGGTGACGAAGAGCCGGCTGAAGTGCCGGACCTGGGCCGTCTTTTCGGCCTCCGGCCCGACCATGAAACCCGGCGTATCGCACAGGGTGAGGACCGGGAGGTCGTGGGCGTCGCACAGCTGGAGGAACCGAGCCGCCTTGTCGGCTCCGTCACTGTCAATGGCCCCGCCCAGGTGGGACGGGTCGTTCGCCACCAGTCCGAGTGGCCGGCCCTCCATACGGGCCAGTGCCGTCACCATGCCCGGCGCGAATCCGGCCCGCAGCTCGAGGAGCGACTCGCTGTCGACCATGGTGGTCATGAGCTCTCGTACGTCGTACAGGTGCCGTCGGTCCTCGGGAATGCTCTGGCGCAGCTGGCGCTGGTCGGCGCAGGTCCACGTGGGGACGACCCCCTGAAAGTAGGACAGGTAGGAACGGGCCAACCGAACCGCATCGGCATCGTCCTCGGCCACCAGGTCCACCACGCCGTTGCCGACCTGTACATCGAGGGGTCCGATCTCCTCGGGACGGTAGACGCCCAACCCTCCCCCCTCGATCATGGCCGGTCCCCCCATCCCGATCGAAGCGTCGCGGGTGGCGATGATCACGTCACAGCAGCCGAGCAAGGCGGCATTGCCGGCAAAACAGCAACCCGAGGCGATCCCGATCATCGGCACCAGGCCGCTCAGACCACCGAAGAGGGCGAAGGCCTGGGTGTCCAGACCGGTGATGGTGGCGTAGTCGGTGTCGCCGGGCCGGCCCCCACCGCCCTCGGCAAACAGGACGACCGGAAGGCGCAGCCGTTCGATGAGCTCGAACATCCGGTCCTTCTTGCGATGGTTGTGCTGGCCCTGGGTCCCGGCCAACACGGTGTAGTCGTAGGAGAGGACGGCGCACGCCGCTCGCCGGTCACCGAACTGGTCGGCGCTGATCCGTCCGATCCCGGACACCAACCCGTCGGCCGGGGTACGGGCTGTGAGCTCCTCGATGTCCCGCCGTCCGCGTTGGGCGGCGATGGCCAGCGATCCGTATTCGGTGAAGCTTCCCGGATCGCACAGGTCGGCGATGTTCTGGCGTGCGGTCCTCCGACCGTGGGCGTGACGGCGGGCCACCGCCTCCGGCCGGCCTTCGTCGACCGTCTGGTGCCGGCGGCTCCTGAGTTCGGCCAGGTCGGCCCGGATGACGGCGGGATCTCGCTCCGGGTTGTCGGTCGGGGGGTGACCGGTGACGACGGCAGCCTGGGTGTCGGCAGCCTCGGTGTCGGCAGCCTCGGTGTCGGCAGCCTCGATGTCGGCAGCCTCGGTGTCGGCAGCCTCGGTGTCGGCCACCTCGATGAGGGCCAGGCCCTCCCCCGCGGCCACCACCCGGCCGACCTCGACCACCAGCTCGAGCACGACCCCCGGCTCCGGCGATCGGACCACATGTTCCATCTTCATCGACTCGACGATCCCTACCGGCGCCCCCCGTTCGATCCGATCCCCGACGGTGACGAGGACGGCCACCACCGTTCCCTGCACGGGTGACTCGACGGTGAACGGTGCGCCGGCGGGCAGCGGCGTTCCGTCTGCCACCGCGGTCAGAGGGCGGGCATCGGGAAGATGCTGGGCTCATGGGCCACCGAGGCCACGGCCTCCTGGCGTTCGACGTCACTCATCGGGGCGAACCGCCCGGCGGCGTCCAGAGCGGTACGGAGCACACCGGTGTCGCCCGGTGTGCAGAAGGCGTGCACACCGGGAGTCGAGAGCGCGAAACGTACCCCGCGTTCCACCTCGACCGGTCCGGTGTAAGGCTGGTACCAGGTACCGGCGTCATGCCGCTGGTCACCCCATGGTCGAGCGGCGGCCGCCTTGATGGCCATCACCCCCACGTCGCCATCGGCGGCATGGGCCAGCAGGGACTCGGCATCCCTCCGGTAGGTGGCATCCGACCACAGCTGGGGGTTCACCGGGAACATCACCGTGTCCAGGTCGTAGCGGCGAAGAGCTTCGAGGTGGGCGGCGGGAGCGGTCAGCTCGTGCCCGGTAATGCCGACCCACCGGCAGAGGCCCTCATCGCGGGCGGCCAGGATGGCCTCGACCGCCCCGGACCGGGCATCCAACTCCTGCAGGTCGGTGACGGCGTGGAGTTGGTAGAGATCGAAATGGTCACAGCGGAGCAGTCGCAATGACTCGTCGAGCTGGGCCCGCACCCCGTCGCCAGTGTGCCGGAGCGTCTTGCAGGCCACGAACAGGCGGTGGCGCACGGCCGGGATCAGAGGACCGAGCAGCTCCTGGGCCCGGCCGTACTGGGGAGCGACATCGAGATGGTTGACTCCGGCTGCCAGGGCCTCATCGAAGGCGGCCGCCGTCTGATCGGGGTCGGCGTCCCAGAACGCAGCCGCACCCAGCACGGCTACCGAAGAACGGTGACCGGTCCTGCCCAGTCGTCGTACGTCCACGCTTGCACCGTAGTCAAGATCACGACGCTTCGGCCCGCTTCTTGGCTTCTTCCCACCCGACCACCATGGCCCCGAACCGCATCGGGTTGTAGACGTCCTCTTCGTAGGACCATTGGCCCCCGCCGGCGTACTTGAGGAGGGTGAAGTTGTACTCCTGGTGCACCGACCCGTCGCCCGGGTCACGCATCCGGTTCCATACCTGGCAGACCACCCAACCACGCTCGTCGTCGATGATGTACCACTCGATGGGGAACTCGGGCATGTCCCGCCCGGGATAGTCGGCCATGCACGAACTGATCCAAGCAGCGATGGCTTCCCGTCCCTCGAACGTGCCGAAATGGTGCTCGATGTAGGTGGCATCCTCGGTGAATTGGTCGGCCCATTCCCGCCAGTCACCGGACTTACCGGCCTCGGCGGCCTTGCGCTGATAGTCGGCGAAGGCATCCTCGATTTCGGCCCTGGTCCACGATCCCATCTCATCCACTCCTTGTCGGCCCTGGCGGGCCCCACCTTCAGTGTCGACCCCGACCCCGATTCGGTCAACCCGGCACGGCAGCTCCGCCACACCAGGCCAGGTGGCCGTCGGCGAAGGCGAACGCCCGTGCTACCGTGACCGGGCAGCACTACAAAGCCACCGCCATGGGGAAGCCGGTCGAATGCCGGCGCTGGTCCGCAACCGTAGGCGGCGATTCCGAAAGGAACCGCCGTGAGCCGGGATTCCAAGGCGGTGGGTTGAGCTCCGACTGTCGAGACACACGGACCGGGGCTCGGAGGTTCCGCGGCAGTCCGTGCGTGACGCTTCCGGGTCTGGACCGGAAAGCGAGAGATCATGTTCCGTACCCGTCCACTGGCGGCCACCGCATTGGTGGCTTCCCTCATCGTTTTGGCCGGCCTCGTGCCCATTTCACCGGCCGGCTCACCGGCCGGGGCCGCCTCCCCGAGGTCCAGCTCCTCAACCTCCTCAGCGGCACCGCTACCGGCCCTTCCCCAGCAGGTCCCTGCTCGGTCGGCGGCCCTGTGGCTGGCCGGTCAGTTCAACCCACAAGGATTCATCCCCACCGCTCCTGGCTCCAGCCAGGCCGACCTGTCGGACACCGCCCAGAGCGTGCTGGCCCTGTCAGCGGCCAACTCCGACCTACCCCTGGCCCGGTCGGCCCTCACCTATCTCTCGTCACACGTGGACCAGTACGTCACCCTGGAAGGTGCCGACGGTCCCGCCCAACTCGCCCTACTCATCCTCGACGCCGAGGCCGTGGGCGAGAACCCGCAGGCCTTCGGCGGGACCAACCTGGTGGGCCGTCTGCTGGCCACCGAGCAGACGAGTGGGCCCGACGCCGGCCTGTTCGGGACCGAGCTCCAGCTCCAGAATTACTACACCGGTACCTATGACCAGGGCCTCGCCCTGGCCGCCCTGGCCGCCGCCGGGGTGAACGGCCGGTCACAGACGGGAAGGGCAGTCACCTGGCTTCTCGACCAGCAGTGCCCTGACGGAGGCTGGACACTTCCCGACCTGGCCCTCGACTCGTGCACGGCGAAGCCCGTCGACTTCGCCGGGCCGGACACCAACTCGACGGCACTGGCTGTCGATGGACTGGTGGCCCAGGGGGCACTGACCCAAACGGCCCGGGCCGGCGCGCTGGCCTTCCAGACGGCGATCCAGGAATCCGACGGGGGATGGCCCCAGTACCCGAACACCGAGGCCGATCCGCAGGCCACCGACCCCGACTCGACCGCCCTGGTCATCCAGTCGCTCATCGCCCTCGGCGTTTCGCCCTCGAGCGCGCCCTTCGTCCGGGGCGGTGGCGATCCGGTGTCGGCTCTACTCTCCTTCCAGTTCACGTCGGGGAGCGGGTCCGGCGCCTTCTTCTTCCCGCCCGCTCCGGCGCCGGCCAACCTGTTCTCCACCTACCAGGCCATACCGGCTCTGGCCGGTCTGACCTTCCCGTTCGGTCCTTCGGGTCGTTCCTACTGGGAGGTGGCCTCCGACGGGGGCATCTTCACCTTCGGTAACGCCACTTTCCACGGGTCGATGGGCGGGACGGTGCTCAACAAGCCGGTGGTAGGGATGGCCTCGACCCCGGACGGGAGGGGCTACTGGCTGGTGGCCTCTGACGGAGGTGTCTTCAGCTTCGGCGACGCCCTCTTCCACGGGTCGATGGGCGGGACGGTGCTCAACAAGCCGGTGGTAGGGATGGCCCCGACCCCGGACGGGAGGGGCTACTGGGAGGTGGCCTCCGACGGAGGCGTCTTCAGCTTCGGCGACGCCCTCTTCCACGGGTCGATGGGCGGGACCGTGCTCAACAAGCCGGTGGTGGGGATGGCCTCGACCCGGGACGGGAAGGGCTACTGGGAGGTGGCCGCCGACGGAGGCGTGTTCAACTTCGGCGACGCTCACTACTACGGGTCGATGGGTGGTTCGGTGCTCCGTCAGCCGGTGGTGGGCATGGCCGCCACCCCGGACGGTAAGGGCTACTGGTTGGTGGCCGCCGATGGTGGCGTCTTCGCTTTCGGCGACGCCCGCTTCTACGGCTCGATGGGTGATTCCGTGCTCAACCAGCCGGTGGTGGGCATGACCGCCAGCCCTGACGGCCTGGGCTACTGGCTGGTGGCCGCCGACGGTGGCGTCTTCAGCTTCGGTGACGCCGGCTTCCACGGGTCGACCGGTGGCACAGCTCTCAACAAACCGGTGGTCGGCATGGTGGCCGGCCTGGCCCGGCCGGCCTAGTTCGCGGGTCGGTCCGGTCACGACATCGTCATGAACTCGGCCACGGGAAGAGGCGCCGCCGCGCTGGTGGCAGCTCTGTGCATCGGTGGAGCCCTGGTGGGCTGGCTCTCGGTCCCGTGGGTGGCACCCACCCTGACGGCCGGCGCCGATCCCACTGTCGACTGTTCGGCCGGGGTCATCGTGGCTGTCAACGACGCCCCCTGGTCCGGACGCGGTCAATACCGTATGCGATCTCGCGCCGCTGCCCGCCACTGCCGCCTATGCCCTTGCCCGCCAGACGGCCGGGTTCGGTCCGACCGGCGTGGCCTCCTACGGACTGGCCTTCATCTGCCAGATCGACGGCGATCCCCCCGACGACAGCTGTCAGTCCACTCCCCCGGCCGACGCCTACTGGTCGTTCTGGTACGCCGACAGCGGGAACAACAGCTGGATCTACAGCACGTCCGGCGCCATGAACCTCGAGCCGCAGGCTGGCAGTGTCGAGTATTGGGTGTTCGGTGGTGCGTCTGGAGCCGGACAGCCGCCCGGTCCGACGCCGGAAATGTTGCGGAACGCCACGCAGTTCGTTCGGCCGACTTCCACCCCTTCTCCGGCGCCCGCGGCGACCGAACCTCCTGTCGCTCCGGCGTCTGCCGGCGGGACCACCGGGAGATCGGCCCCCGATGCTCAGACGACATCCCCTGCCGGCCACGCCAGCCCGGTTGCGCCCACGACGACAACGCAGAGCTAGGGCGCCGGCCGCCGGTGCCTCGACGAGCGGTTCTCGTTCAGTTACCTCACATCCATCTTCCGGCTCGGTGCCGGCTGGCGGCTCCACAGGCCGGGCGCCGCCCTCCGAGTCCGGCCACACCAAGGCCGCCCATCGATTGGGGCGCACGCCCTCAGGGGGCGCCATCAAGATCGTAAGCGTCGCTCCGACCCTGGCCCGGCAACCGACGGACTCACCCCTCGGTCTGATCCTGGGTGGGATTGCCGTCGTCGCCCTGGCGGGGACGGCCGGCTTCGTCGCACTGCGTCGGCGGCGGTTGGGCTGACGGTGTCGGCCCGCACCCACCGCTGGAGCCTGACCGGTGCCCGTCGGGTGCCGCGCACGCTCCACCCCGTCGCCTGGTGGAGCTGGGCCATCGGGCTGGCCGTGGCGGCCGGACGCACCACCGATCCGCTACTCCTGTTGCTTATCCTCGGCGTCCTCGGTCTGGTGGTGGCCAACCGACGCAGCGATGCCCCGTGGGCCCGGGCCTTCAAGTACTACCTGTTCCTGGCGGGCAGCGTCATCGCCATCCGGGTGGTGTTCCGCTCGGTCTTCGGTGGTGACGTCGGCACCGTGCACATGCACGTGCTGTTCAGCCTGCCCCACATCCCACTGCCATCGTGGGCGGCCGGCGTGCAGATCGGGGGTCCGGTCACCCTCGACGGAACGGTACAGGCCCTCTACGGCGGCCTCCAGCTGGGGTGTCTCCTGTGCTGTCTGGGGGCGGCCAACGCGCTGGCCAATCCCAAGCGGGCCCTGCGCGTGCTGCCCGGCGCCCTTTACGAGCTCGGTGTGGCGGTGGTGGTCTCGCTCAGCGTCGCCCCTCAGCTGGTCGACAGTGTGCAGCGGGTCCGGAGGGCCCGGAAACTGCGCGGGGGATCAGCCGGCGGGCTGCACGCGTTGCGCAGCATCGCCATTCCCGTCATGGAGGATGCCCTCGAACGCTCTTTGCGCTTGGCGGCAGCCATGGACTCACGCGGCTACGGGCGTACCGGCACATCCCCCCGCTGGGCCCGCCGACTCACAGGAGTGCTCATGCTGGGCGGAATGGCGGGGCTGTGCGTCGGCGCCTACGGCCTCCTCGACGACGCCACCCCGGGGACGGTCGGGCTGCCCGCCCTGCTGGTCGGATCGGTCCTGTGTTGTGCCGGTCTGGTGTGCGGCAGTCGCCGCGTGGGCCGGAGCCAGTACCGGCCGGATCCATGGAAACTCCCCGAGTGGACGGTGGTGGCCTGCGGTCTGGTCCCCGCCCTGGTGTTCGTGGTCGGAGCGGGCCGCGGCGCCGCCGCTCTCAACCCGTCGGTCACCCCGCTCACCTGGCCCTCGCTACCGTTGGTTCCGGCCGTGGCCATCCTCATCGCCGCCCTGGCCGCAGTGGTCGCTCCCCCACCGGTCCGTCGGATCCGCTCGGAACCGGCGGCCGAGCCCGCAGGCGTCGGCCGGCGGTCGGGGCAGAGGGACCAGGATGCCCTTTCGGATCCTCCGGTCGGCATACCGGCATGATCGAATTCGACCACGTGTCGGTCACCTACGCCGACGCCGCCTGTCCGGTCCTGCGCGACGTGTGCCTGGCCGTCGACGAGGGAGAGCTGGCCCTGGTGGTGGGCCGGACCGGCGTGGGTAAGTCCACCCTTCTCGGAGCGGTCAACGGTCTGGTACCCCATTTTACCGGGGGGACGTTGGCCGGAAGAGTGCTGGTCGACGGGCGCGACACCAGGACACATCCCCCCCGTGAATTGGCCGACGTGGTCGGGGTGGTCGGTCAGGACCCGTTGTCCGGATTCGTCACCGACACCGTCGAGGAGGAACTGGCCTACGGCATGGAACAACTGGCCGTCCCGCCCCCGGTCATGCGCAAGCGGGTCGAGGAGACGCTCGATCTGCTGGGTATCGCCGAGCTGCGCGACCGGCCTCTCTTCCAGTTGTCGGGGGGGCAACAGCAACGAGTGGCCATCGGCTCCGTGCTGACCGCACACCCGCGGGTCCTGGTCCTCGACGAACCCACTTCGGCCCTCGATCCCCACGCCGCCGAGGAGGTGCTGGCCGCCATCACCCGTCTGGTGCACGACCTGGGGGTGACCGTCCTGCTGGCCGAGCACCGGCTGGAGCGAGTGGTTCAATACGCCGACAGGATCATCGAGGTCATGGCCGACGGCTCGGTGTCCACCGGGCCTCCGGCCTCCATGCTCCGGTCCACCCAGGTGGCACCGCCGGTGGTGGAACTCGGCCGGTTGGCCAGATGGGATCCGCTCCCCTTGTCGGTGCGCGACGCCCGTCGACTGGCCCCTCCGCTGCGCCAGCAGATGGGCGACCGACCGGTCCCGCCCCGGCGTCCGACCACCGACGGTCGGGTGGGCAGCACCATCATGCGGGCCCGCAACATCACGGTCCGCTACGGGGCGGTCACCGCTGTCCGGGGTGTGGACGTCGAGCTCAGAGGAGGTGAGGTGACGGCGCTGATGGGCCGCAACGGCTCCGGCAAGTCATCGCTCCTGTGGGCCATCCAAGGGTCCGGACCACGTCAGAGCGGAACCGTCGATATCGAGGGGGCGGATCCGAAATCGCTGGCTCCGGCCAAGGCACGGGCCGTCGTCGGCCTCGTCCCGCAGACGCCGGCCGATCTTCTCTACATGGACACGGTGGCCGAAGAGTGCGAGCAGGCCGATCGGGAGTCGGACGGCGCCTCGCCGCTCCCCGCCCAGGTACTGCTCGATTGGCTGAGCCCGGGCATCCCACCGGCCATGCACCCGCGGGACCTCTCCGAGGGCCAGCGGCTCTCGCTCGTCCTGGCCGTCCAGCTGACCGCCTCACCCACCATCGTGCTCCTCGACGAGCCCACGCGTGGGCTGGACTACAAGGCCAAGCACGCCTTGGTGGGGATCATCGATCGGCTGGCCGGCGAGGGTCGATCCGTCGTGGTCTCCACGCACGACGTCGAGTTCGTGGCGGCGGTGGCCGACCGGGTGCTGGTGATGGCGGCCGGCGAGATCGTGGCCGACGGACCGGCTCCCGAGGTGATGGTGGCATCACCCTCGTTCGCCCCTCAGGTGGCCAAGATCCTGGCCCCGCTCGAGGTCCTCACCGTGGATCAGGTGGCCTGTGCCCTGAGGACGGCCAGCTGATGGACCGGATGGCAGCCATCCGCATCGGTGTGCGGTCGCGGGCGGTCATCGTCATGGCCTCATTCATCGGGTGCGTGGCCTTCCTCTGGCCGTTCGTGGTAGCTCCCGGTGGTTTCGGTGACGGGGCCATGGCCCCCTTGCTCTTCGGCGTCCTGCTGGTTCTGGTGGTGGCCGTGGTGTTCGCCGACTTGGCCAGCGGCGGCATCGATGCCAAGGCCATCGCCATGCTGGGCGTCCTGTCAGCCATCGGAGCGGCCCTGCGGCCGTTGGGGGCGGGTACCGCCGGCATCGAGATGGTGTTCTTCCTTTTGGTGCTGGCCGGACGGGTCTTCGGTCCTGGATTCGGCTTCGCCCTGGGCTGCACCACCCTGTTCGCCTCGGCCCTCATCACCGGTGGCGTGGGGCCATGGATGCCCTACCAGATGTTCGGCTGCGCCTGGGTCGGTCTCTTCGCCGGTCTCCTTCCTCCGGCCACCGGTCGGCGGGAGGTCGTCATGCTGGCCTTCTACGGTGCCCTGTCCGGCTACCTGTTCGGCTTCATGCTCAATCTCTCCTTCTGGCCCTTTACCGTCGATCCGCACAGCACCATTGCCTACCTGCCCGGTGGGTCACTGGCGGTCAACATCCACCGCTACCTCATCTTCGACGCCACCACTTCTCTCGGATGGGACACCGGGCGAGCCATCACCAATTTCGTGTGCATCCTGCTGGTCGGGTCGGCGGTTCTGGCCACCCTGCGCCGGGCCGCCCGTCGGGCCGCCTTCGAGGCACCGGTGGTGTTCGACAGCCATGGCGGACCGGACCCGGCCGGGTCGGCCTCTACCCCGACATCCTCGGGCGACCATACGCGACACCGGCCTGTGTGATTCGCTACACGCCATGCGTACCCACCCGTCTCGCTCATTCGTCGCGCTCGCAGGGGCCACCCTTGTGGTCGCCCTGTGCCTGGCCGGGTGCTCGTCCTCCGTCGCCAGTGGGTCGGGCTCCGCGTCTACCCCGTCCACCCTGTCAGCCGCCACGGCCACGGTGGCCCCCGGGGCGCCGGTGCCATCGGCCGGATGTGCTTTGGCCCCGAGCGGGCCAGCAACCGATCAACGGGGGACCATCGACGTCGGGGGCGTTCCCCGCTGGTACCTCCTCGACACACCGTCACCCACCACACCCAGCCCGACCGATCACAACCGGCCGACCCCGGGCCGTGCCATCCCGCGGCCCCTGGTGGTCAACTTCCACGGCCTGATCGAAGGAGCGGTCATCCAGTCACAGACCACCATGTTCGGCGTCCTGGGCCAGAGGGACGGGTTCGATGTCGTCTTCCCCAACGGGACGGGCACTCCCGTGCAGTGGGACTATTCGGCCACCTCCCACCCCAACCCCGACCTGGCTTTCGTGACGGCCATGCTCGATCACCTCGAGTCCACCCTGTGCATCGACACCTCCCGGGTCTACGCCAGCGGGCTGTCCGAGGGATCGTTCATGACCTCGTTGCTGGCCTGCACCATGGCCAACCGCTTCGCTGCCGTTGCCGCAGTCTCCGGCCTGATCGTGCCCACGCCCTGCATCCCGGCCCGACCGGTCCCCGTCCTGGCCTTCAACGGGACGGCCGACCCGATCCTCTTCTTCAACGGCGGGGTGGGCACTGCCACCCTCAACCGCGTGGAGGGGAAGACTTCCTCGGCGTCCCCTGCCACCACGGTCCCGGTCAAGGTGAACCTGCACGGCCCCGGCTTTCCCGCCAATGTGAAGACATGGGCCGGCAAGAACGGGTGTGACCCCCACTCCACCGATACACGGATCGCCAGCCAGGTCATCCTGCGTCGCTACAAGTGCCCACCGGGGACCGCAGTCGAGTTCTACATCATCCTCGGCGGAGGGCACTCCTGGCCGGGCAGCAAATTCAGCCAGGAGGTCAGCTCAGTGACCGGATTCACCACCTTCCAGATAAACGCCACCGACCTCATCTGGGGATTCTTCGAGCACTTCCGTCTCTGAGGCAGATTCAGTCGGCCAGGGCCTGGTAGACGAGCGCTCTCAGTTGGGCACGGAACGGGTACGACGTGGACGGGAACAACTGCGTCATGAACACGACGGTCAGGTCCTCCACCGGGTCGACCCAGAAGGCGGTCGAGGCGGCGCCACCCCAGGAGTACTCACCGGGGGAGCCGGCCATACCGGTGGCGGCCGGGCCCCTGCCCACGGCGAATCCGAGTCCGAAACCGAATCCGTCGAACTCCGCCTCACCGAACCCGCCGGTGGCCAGCCGAGCAAGGTCGCTGTCGCCGGGAAGATGGTTGGTCGTCATCAGCTCGAGCGTCTTGCGGCCGATGACCCGGTGTCCATCGAGCTCACCCCGGCCGACAAGCATCTGACAGAAGCGAAGGTAATCGCCGCTGGTGGCCACCAGCCCGCCGGCACCCGAGAGATACGAGCGCGGCCGAAGGTAGGAGCTGCTGGCAGGGTCGTCCATGAGCCCGGGCGCCTGATGGGCCCGGTAGCTGTATCCAGCGGCCAACCGGTCGGCCGACTCTGCCGGTACCGAGAACCCGGTATCGGACATGGACAACGGTTCGAACAGGTTGTGCTGCAGGTAGTCGTCGAATCGATCACCGGACAGGATCTCGACCAGCCGGGCGCAGACGTCGGTCGAAACCCCGTAGTTCCAGTGGGTGCCCGGTTGGAACTTGAGGGGGAAATGGGCGAGCAGATCGCACATCTTCTCGAGGGTCATCCCGTGACGGGCGGCGTGCACCTCCTCGTTGAACCGGGTGTCGGCCGGATGGCCCGGCACCACGCTCCCAGGAAGGCCGGTCATGTGGGTCAGGGCGTCTCGTACCGACACCGGCCGCTGCAGCTCGACGGTGGTGAGGGATCCGTCCGGCTGGAGATCACCGACCGTCAGATGTCGCCAGGCCGGGATGTAACGGTGGACAGGATCGTCCAGCTGGAACAGGCCCCTCTCGTACAGTTGCATGAGGGCCACCGAGGCGATCGGTTTGGTCATCGAATAGATACGCCAAATGGTGTCGTCCTCGACGGGACGACCGCGCTCCCGGTCGACCAAACCCAACGAACGCCAGTAGGCCAGCCTGCCGCCGCGGCTGACGGCGATCTGGCAGCCGGTGATCTTGCCCGGTTCCACATAATGCTGGCGGAAGTGGGCGGTCAGGCGCTCCAGCCGCTCCGGGTCGAACCCCGCCCCTTCCGGATCCACCTTCACACCGCCCGCCGGCCCAGCATGTCGGCGTTGGGCGCCGCCTCGGCCACCAGGCCCGGGATCACGTCACCCAGCTCGGCGCTCTCCCATCTGTCCTTCTTGTCCACCCCTGGCCCGGCCACCCATCCTTCGGCCACACTGATGTGTCCGCCGTGCACGTTGAAAACCCGCCCGGTGATGCCGGATGATGCCCCGCTCCCCAACCAGACCACCAGCGGTGAGATGTTGGCAGGGTCGTTGGGATCGAAGGCGTCCGGCAACCTGTCTGAGTCGGCCTGGCCGAAGCCGAGGTTTTCGGTCATCCGGGTCAGTGCGGCCGGGGCGATGGCGTTGACGGTCACGCCGTAGCGGCCGAGCTCCATGGCGGCGATCACCGTCATCGAGGCGATGCCCGCTTTGGCCGCTCCGTAGTTGGTCTGCCCGACATTTCCGTAGATGCCCGACGGCGAGGTGGTGTTGATGATCCGGGCGTCATTGGTCTCTCCTGCCTTCACCCGGTTCCTCCAGTAGTCGACCGCCTTACGGGTCGGTGCGAACGTCCCCCGGAGGTGCACCCGGATGACCGCGTCCCATTCGGCCTCGGTCATGTTGACCAGCATCCGGTCGCGCAGGATGCCGGCGTTGTTGACCAGCACGTCGAGACCGCCGAAGGTGTCGATGGCCGTGGCGATGAGGCGCTCGGCCCCGTCCCAGTCGGCCACGTCGTCGCCGTTGGCCACCGCTTGGCCGCCCGCCGCCCTGACTTCGGCCACCACCTCACCGGCCGGTCCATCCGAGGAACCGGTACCGTCGACCGCCGCGCCCACGTCGTTGACCACCACCTTGGCCCCCTGCCGGGCGAATTCGATGGCGTGCTGGCGGCCGATGCCCCGTCCCGCCCCGGTGATCACGACCACCCTTCCCTCGCAGATGCCTGTCACCATTCCTCCTCCTGCTCCGAGTTGTGAACGGCCGAGTCTAGAGAGCGCACCGAATGTCAGCCCCGGAAAGGGCCAGCCCCCGCTACCCTCTGTCCACCTCCTGTGCCCACGGCCACGGAGGCAACCGGGTGCGACGGTACCACCGTCCGCCCCGGCCACCGTCGTGACCCCCGACGCCACAAGGGTGGGACCAGAGGCACCCGGCGGCAGTGGACAGGTAAGTGGCGGTGGACAGGTAAGGGGCGGTGGACAGCTAAGGAGGAGTCACCATGACGGCACAGAGGAGAACCGACGTCGCCTCCATCGGAGACTGGAACCGGCTGCTCGACGGTCGCGTCTCGGTGGTGACCGGCGGTGGCGACGGCATCGGCGCGGCCATCGCCAGCCTCTTCGCCGCCCACGGATCAGCCGTCGAGATTGCCGAAATCGACGCCGACCGGGCCGACACCACCCGGCTGGCCATCGAGGAAGCCGGTGGGACAGTGCGGGCCCACGTGGTCGATGTCACCGACCCCGAACAGGTGGACCGGTTGGCCGACGAGGTGCTCACCCGTCACGGACGCGTCGACGTCCTGATCAACAATGTCGGGGACTACCGCCCGCTGGTCCCGTTCCAGGAGTCCGGACCCGAGTCGTGGAGAGCGATGTACGACATCAACCTCTTCCACGTCCTGGCCGTGACCCGCGCCTTCATCGGTCCCATGACCAAGCAGCGGCACGGGTCCATCGTCAACGTGCACTCGGTGGAAGGTATGAGAGGGTTTCCGGCCGAGCCGGTCTACGCAGCCATGAAAGCGGCCGCCGCCCATTTCACCACCAGCCTGGCCGTATCGGTCGGCCGGGCCGGTGTCCGGGTCAACGGGATCGGGCCCGACCTGACCCAGACCCCGCAGGTCGACTATCTGGCCGGTCCGGCAAGCGATGACCGGCTGTGGCCGTCGTGGGCGCCGGTGGGTCGACTGGGATGGCCGGAGGACCAGGCCCGGGTGGCGCTCTTCCTCGCCTCCGACCTTTCGTCCTACGTGACCGGGCACAACATCCCGGTGGACGGGGGTACCAAGGCAGGGGGACGCTGGTTCTATTCGCCGGCAGCCGGGCGCTTCGTCAACCGACCCCAAGGTCTGTGACCGGCAGGTTGGGCGACCAGTCTCTCCGAAGCGGTGTTGACGACGAACCGGCGTCGATCCCGGAGTCAGTCCGAGCGGTGGTTCTTGATGACGTCGACGGGAAGGTGCTCGATCACGTCAGGGGGAAGCTGCTCGAACACCTCCACGGAGACCTGATCCTGGACCGCTTCCACCAGGCGCTTGGACCGTGACCGCAGAGATAGCATTTCGGCATAGCGGTCATCGTCGCCCTTCATCCCGGAGATCAGCGGTGAGTGGGCAATCGAGGCGGCACCGGCGAACATGACCAGCAGCGAGAGTGCCTCCAAGGGACCGAACGCACCGGACGTCCTCAGATTGTCCCCGAACAGTCCGATGCCGATGGCCAGACTGGCAAGGGGGTCGACCAGGACCAGGGCGGTCTGGGAGGCGGCGATGGGACCGGCGTGGAAGGCGTTTTGGGCCAGGAACACCGAGGCCACGCCGCACACGGCCAGGCCGTAGGTCTGCCAGTGGAAGAACATCTGCACCCAGTCGCCGGCCACGATGTCGCCGACGGTCTTGATGAGGGCGGCGGTGAAGGCGAACCCGATGGCACCGGCCGTGCCGAACATGGCGGCTCGCCACCAACGCGGTCCCCGCAGAGCAAGGATGATGGCGACCAAGACAAGGCCTCCGCACAATGAGCCGGCCAGGATCCAGCCCCGAGCGGAGGGTACGAGGTTGCCGCCGGTGGGCTGGGCGAACAGAAGGAAGCCGGCCAGACCGCCGGCCGCGGCCGAACAGCCCAGCCATTCGCGCAGCCCGATGCGGAATCGGAACCAGGTGGCCAGGATGATGATGAGGAAGAGAAGCTCGGTGGTGAGGATGGGCTGCACCTGACTCAGATCACCGAGGTGGAGGGCGACAGCCTGCGATAGGAACGAACCCACCATGAAGGCGAAGCCGATGAGCCAGACGCCTCGCTTGAGCGCATGGGTCAACAGACTGAGGCGGAGGGTCGAGTCATCGGGGGCATCTTCGACGCCCATCCGCTGGAGGATGCTGGTCAGCGCGTTGGCCAGGGCACTGGCCGTTGCCAGGATGTAGACCATCAGCGACCGAGGGGCGGGCAACACCGCCGGTCGGCCCCGTCAAAGGGGGGCTCTGTCATGCCGGGTGCTCGCTCGTGTGCGTGGGCCATGTCGATCATCCGAAGTCGATCATCCGAACTCGATTCCCCCCCGCCGGCACGATTCTAAGCGGCGCGTCCGCAAACCCCCTCCAATTCATTTTTCCGGCCGGTGTGAGTGCTCCGGAACGGGTATCACCGTGCGCTCCCCACCCCGGCCCTGCTGGGTGAAAGACCAGTTCACATGGCCTTAATTCGACATGGCGTCCATTAGGCACAAAAGGCCGGGCGGTGCGGGCCATCGTCCACGGATCGGGATCTCGTATCAGCGGGCGGCCCGTTCCAAAACGGGCAACCAGGTGTCCAGGGTCGGGGCGACGCCGGCGGGATCCTTGGCCATGTCGTCAGCTCGTCGAAGCTCGAGGATCTCGTCGAGATAGGGCAACGAGCGGAAGGCGGCTACCTCGTCGGGAGCCATCGGTCCTCCCTGGATCTCCAGGGTGCGCCGACTTCCGACCGAGAGCCCGGAGCGATAAGCGGGGTCCTCCGTCACCAGATACCGCTTTGCCGGCACATGACCGTCGATGAGGGCGGCCACCCGTTCGCCGAGGACGGGGCGGAGGTAATCGGCGGCAGCCCGGCCGTGCAGGTCCTCCTCGCCCGGTGCCAAGAGGTGACCGACGTCGTGGAGCAATCCGGCCAGCTGCAGCTCGGGATCCTGGGGATGATGGCGGAGGAGGATGGCGGCGCACTGCAGTCCGTGGAGAAGGATGGTCAGCCCGGCAATGTCCTCGTTGGGCTCTTCGGCGGCACCCGACCTGTTCAACAGGGCCACCACTGCCTCCACCGAAGGGCCGTCGACCATTTTGCTCATCGTCGACATCCTAGGGTCGGGGATCCGACGTCATCCGATGGCCGTCCTCCGGCCACGCAGGTCAGCCGAAGAATACGGCGGCTTCGGCAAAGCGTTCGGGCGGAACCCGTTTGAGCGATCCCACCGCCTCAGACAGCGGAACGAGATCGATGGCCGTTCCGTGCAATGCCACCATCTGGTCGGTGGCTCCGTCGTGCAACCCATCGATGGCGTGGAGACCCAGTCGGGTGGCGAGTACCCGGTCGAAAGCGGTCGGAGTGCCCCCCCGTTGCACGTGCCCCAGCACTGTGGCGCGTGCCTCCTTCCCTGTGCGTTGGGCTATCTCGGACTCCAGCAGGGTGCCGATGCCGGTCAGCCGGACGTGACCGAAGGCGTCGACCTCACCGCCTCGTTCCGGAAGTGTTCCCTCCACCGGAACGGCGCCTTCGGCCACCACCACGATCGGGGCGTAATGACTGGCGAACCGGTGCTCGATGAGGGCACACACCTCATTGATGTCAAACGGGAGCTCGGGGATGAGAACCACGTTGGCACCACCGGCTATGCCCGCGTGCAGGGCGATCCACCCGGCGTGCCGGCCCATCACCTCTACGATCAGCACCCGGTGGTGACTCTCGGCGGTGGTGTGGAGCCGGTCTATGGCCTCGGTGGCGATCATGACGGCCGTGTCGAAGCCGAAGGTGTAGTCGGTCGCCCCCAGATCGTTGTCGATTGTCTTGGGCACGCCCACCACCGGGAGACCGGCGGCGGCCAGCCGGGTGGCCACGCCCAGCGTGTCCTCTCCGCCAATGGCCACCAAGGCTTCGATCCCCAGACGGTCGAGTGTGTCGAGGACCAGCCGCGCACCGTCCTCGATGGCGAACGGATTGGTGCGGCTCGACCCGAGGATGGTGCCTCCGTGGGGCAGGATGCCGCGTACGGCGGCCGTGTCGAGCGTCATCGTGTCGCCCTCCAGCGGCCCGCGCCATCCGTCGCGGAATCCCACGAACTCATCGCCGTGCTCTTCGATCCCCCTACGGACGACCGCCCGGATGACCGCGTTGAGACCGGGACAGTCCCCTCCCCCGGTCAGCACCCCGATGCGCACAGGGACGAGCGTACCCAGGCAGGGCTCCCGGCACCGTGGATCCGGCACCGACCGTGCACCACCGCCATCGCATGAGGCAGGATGAGGCTCATGGCCCACGATCGAAAATTCCGCTTCGCCGCGCAACTCAGTACCTCGCCCGACGGGTCAGCCCGTTCGTGGGCCGACCAGGCCCGCCGGGCCGAGGAGCTCGGCTACTCGAGCCTGCTCATGCCCGACCACTTCGGTGACCAGTTGGCCCCGACCCCGGCCTTGGCCGCGGTGGCGGCTGCCACTTCCTCTCTCCGTCTGGGTTCCCTGGTATTCGGGAACGATTATCGCCACCCGGTCGTCCTGGCCAAAGAAGCGGCCACCCTCGACGTCCTCAGCGAGGGAAGATTCGAGCTCAGCCTGGGCGCCGGCTGGATGCGGACCGACTATGAGCAGGCCGGTATCACCTACGACACGCCACGGGTCCGGGTCGAACGGTTCGAAGAGGCTGTCCACGTACTCCAGGGTCTGTTGCGCACGGACGGACCTTTCTCTTTTGCCGGCCGGTACTACCAGGTCAGCGAATGCACGCTCCTCCCCCGGCCGGTCCAACAACCGGGGCCGCCCCTGATCATCGGCGGTGGCGGCCGCCGGGTGCTCTCCTTCGCCGCCCGTCACGCCGACATCGTGAGCATCAACGTCAACCTGCGAGAAGGGACCGGCGGTCCGGAGACGGCGCCCGACGCTTCGCCCGATCGGACCCGCCAGAAGGTGGCCTGGGTGAAAGAGGCGGCCGGCGCACGGTTCGACGAGCTCGAGCTCAATGCCCTCATCGGCTTCGTGGTGATCACCGACGACGCGTCGGGCCTGGCCGACGCCATGGCCCCCCATTTCGGCATCGCCGTCGAGGACGCCCTCCACGTCCCCCTGGCTCTCCTCGGCACCCTCGACGAGATGGCTGAGGAGCTCGAGTGGCGACGCCAGGAGTACGGCATCTCCTACTGGTCGATCGAGGCCGACAGCTGGGAGGCCCTCGGTCCGGTCGTCTCGAAGCTGTCCGGCACCTGAACCACCGACCCGGCCCTCGGTGGCTGCCTAATCTGTTGGCCGGGGCGCCGTAGCAGTCACACGACACACGGGGGAATGACCATGACGGGTACGGCTGTGCGGCGCCTGGCCACGGTCAGCTGCCTTCCGCTCGTGGCGGCCGTCACTCTGGCGGCATGTTCGAATACTCCGGCGGCGACGACTCCCACGACGGGCGCTCCGACAACCACGACCGGGCCGTCGCCGACGACCACCCCCAACACGACGACGGGGGTTAGCCCCACCCAGATCAGGGTGGGGGCCATCGCCACCCGCACCGGCGTGGGGGCCGGCGACTTCGCCAGTTTCATCCCCGGGGTCCAGGCCTATTTCACCATGGTCAACAAGGCGGGCGGGATCGACGGACGCAAACTGGTCCTGGCCGAAAACCTCGACGACGGAGGGAGCCCCTCCACCTTCTCCCAGCTGGCCCACACCCTCCTCGAACAAGACAACGTCTTCGCCGCCTTCATCTCCACCTTCTGGTTCACCCCCAATCTCTTCGCCCAGACGGGGACGCCGACCTATGGCTACAACGTGAGCGGAAACTGGGCCGGCCCTGACAACCTGTTTGCCGCCGGCGGCTCGACGTTGGACTACCACGCCCTCGCCCCTCCCGTGGCTTACCTGCTCAAGCAGGATCACGCCACATCGGTGGCGATGGTGAGTTACGGCCCGGGGATCCCCGGTTCCTATCCGGCCTGCAGCACGACCGCCGCCGACCTGACCAAGGCAGGCATCAAGGTGAGCTACGCCGACTTTGACGCCTCCCTCGGCGGTAGCTTCACCTCGGCCGTGCAACAGATGCGTGAACACGGATCGGACTTCCTGGTCAGCTGTATCGAGGACACCGACGACATCACGCTGGCCCGCACCATTCAGCAGTACGGACTGTCCATGGGTCAACTGTGGTTGAACGGCTACGACCAAGCCCTCCTCGATCAGTACAGCAATCTCATGAAAGGCGTCTACGTCGACGCCAACGGCTTCGTACCCTTTTCGGCCGTGGCCGCATTCCCCGGCTCCTACCCCGGCATGGAGCAGTACCTGTCGGTGATGAAGAAGTACCAACCGAACTACGTGACCAACCAACTGGCCATGCAGGGGTGGCAATCTGCGGCGCTCCTGGCTGCCGGCGTTCGGGCCGCCGGCTCCGACCTGACCCAGGCCAACCTGATCGCTCAGACCAACAAGATCACCGACTTCACCGCCGGCGGGATCACGGCCACTGTCAACTGGACCCGAGCCCACACCACCCAGACCTTTCCCATCTGCCCCTCGTTCGTCCAGGTCAAGGGCACGAAGTTCGTGCCGGTGGTCAGCCAGGGGCACCAGGTCTTCCTCTGTTTCGGCTCGTCGACCAATTTGAAGGACCCGACACCGGTGGCTCCCCCGCCCGGTACGCCGGGCACCTGAAGTGGCGGCCAGGACCAGCCCCCTATGGGGGTGGGCGTCTCAAACCGCAATTGCCGTGTTCTTCGACAGCCGGCGGCCTATCCTCGCCTCGAGAGGTAGTGCCGCTGGAGGGGGCGGGATGCCGAACGGGAGCCGGAACAATGCGGAGGGCGGACGAATGACAGCTTCGAGAAGGCTCGACAAGAAATCTGGCTACGGGATGGGGATCCTCAGCCTCGGCGCTGGTCCTCGCCGCCATGGGCGCGGTGGCCCTCGGAGGTTGCAGCGCCATCAATGATGCCAAAAATGCGGTGCACGCCGTGGAAGGCAACAAGGCCACAATCAATGCCTTTACCAACAAGGTCCAGAACGATGCACCGTCCGCCTTCGCTGTCACATACAAGACCACCGGCAGTTCGCCGGCCACCATCGTCTATGCCGTGCAGCCCCCCAATAGTCTTTCGTTCTCCGACACGCCGAGCGGTGCTTCGAGCCCGAGCCTCAACCTCATCGTCAATTCATCGGGAAGCTACTGGTGCACCCCACCGTCATCGGGAGGAAGTTCGAGCTGGTCCTGCCAGAAACTCGATGCCTCCAGCGCTCAGATACAGAGCCAATTAATCGACCTCTACACCCCGGCCCACTGGGTCAGCTTCCTCAAGGACTTCTCGCTGGCCGCCGGTATCGCCGGTGACCGGGTCACTACCTCGTCCATGGCGGTCAACGGATTCAGCCTGCAGTGTGTCGACTTCGTTGCGCCCGGTGTCTCCGGAACCAGCACCATTTGCACAACCCCTCAGAACGTCCTCGGGTACGTGCGGGTGGCGGGCAGCTCGACCAGCTTCGAGATCACCGACTATTCGTCATCGCCGGCTGCATCGCTGTTCCAGACCCCTCCGGGTGCCGTCATCACCAACGAGCAGACCCCGACCACGTCATAGGCGGTGGGTGGCCGGCACCCGGCGAGCGGCCCACTGACGGTGCCCGGGATCATGGCCCCAGGGCTCAGCTCGGGAGGTTGTCCCCCGAGGTCGGAATGGCTCCTCCGCCGCCCGGTGTGGTACCCGGCTGGGGGACCGGACTGTCGGCCGGAGCTCCGGTCGGGGGCGTGGAGCCACTGGCCGGGGCCACTCCCCCTTCGGGGGTGATCGTTACCGGCATGCCGGCGGCCTCGAGGGTGTCGAGCTGGCTCATGATTCCGGCCACCTTGGACTCGCTGTCAGGCTGTGTGCGGTTTCGCTCGCTCAAGAAGACATAGGCGCCGAGCTCCCGAAGCAGGTGGTCAACCTGCTTTCCCGTTTGCATCTCCTGAATCTTGGTCTGACCCTGCTGCAAGCCTGTCTGAGCCTTGTCGGCCAGAACCGTGGCCTGAGCCTTGACCTTATCCATCAACCCCATGACATGACCTCCGTACGTTCAGCCCGGTTCACCCGTGTGCCGGCGCCCTCGTTGGTGTCAGTTCTAGTCGATGCCTGCAGAAGCGTCTCATCGGACCGGGCATCGAGGTGATCCACGAACCGGTGACGTGGGGCCACTGGTTTTGGTCGACAGGTTTGCGAGGATACGCGGCCCCACTGCCCCGACCGGGCCGCCGACCCAGGCCAACTCGAAAGCGCCGTCCGGTTATTGGAATTCCTGGAATTGGCTCTTTCAACGTCTACACCCGATATCGCTGACCAATGAATATCGGCTCTGGACGGTAAGAAGAACCACCATTCTGAAGAAGAAAAGGTCCATGGATGGACAGAGCACAAATACGGGAGACGGCCCGACACCAATAGGGGGAGACGGCGCCCGACCCGTTGCCCATGATCAGATGTGTGAATGAGCGAAACGCAGGGGGACCTGTTCGAGAATGACGGTGCCCAGGAGATGGTTGGAGGGATTGGAAAGGACCACGACGGCCACCGGACCCGCCGACCGACCATGCGGCATGGACACCGCATCGGACGTGAAGTGACCGGAGAAGGCCATGACGCAGACTCGTTGGGTCGTGGTGTGGTGCGGAGCGATCTGGGCGTAGAGCTTCGGTGCCTTCGTGCGGAGTTGATCCAGGGTGAAGAGATGGACGCCGAGCAGACGACTGTGCGGTCCCACAGCCTTGGTGGCCGCAGGTAGCGACAGATAGCACGAGCTGTCGCTCGTACCCAGGTCGGCGCGGGCCGAGGTGCACCCGGCACCGAGTGAGGCCGCTACCAGGCATCCAACCAAGAGGCGGGCCACCGGCGAGGGTCGCCCTCCAGGGCTGCGGACCGAGGAGTTCACGAGCCCGACTCCGTCGAACCGTCGACAACCAGTGTGGCCACCGGTTGAGGGGTGACGTTCAGGGTCACTTCGACAGGAGACTCGAGAGCGTGACGGGGCCACCGACCACGTCGCACCTCGAGGGCCATCTCACCCCACAGGAGCCAGCCGACCACCAGGACCAGCCAGAAGCTGACCAGCCGGTAGAGCAGCACTGCATCGACCGTAGTCACGTGGGCGCCACCAAAGGCCACCAGAGCGATGGTGATCGACCCTTCGACCGCCCCCAGTCCGCCGGGGGTGATGGGGAGAGCTGCGGCCAGCTGGCCGGCGCCGTAGGCCAGAAGGAGCCCGTTCCAGGGGATGGTGGTGCCGATGGCCAGGAACATGACGGCGAAGCACATGCAGTCGAAGATCCAGCTACCCAGACCCCACAGGACGATGGTCATGACCTGCCGCCACCCCAACTGGACGGACGTGATCCTCCGCACGATCCGGTCGACGTTGGCGGCGGTGTCGCCACGGGGACGGCGGAAAATGGACTGTGACGCCCGCATCCCCCAGGTCAGGGCCAGAAAGAGTGGGCGCTCATAGACGAAGAGCGCTCCGACGACGACGGTGATGAGGAGGACGCCGATGATCACCGGAATCAGGTCGAGCGAAGCACCCTCACTGGTGGCCAGGCCCAGGCCGGCCGCGGCCAGCAGCGAGAGGGCGACCATCGAGCCGATGAAGGTTCCCACCATGGCCCAGACCGCCACCGTGTCGTCAGCCCCGAAGCGCCGAAACCATCGGAACCCGTACACGGCGGAGACGGCACTGCCGGCCGGAACTGAGTTGGTGATGGCCTGGGAGGCGAAGGTCATACGGAGCAGAGGGAACCAAGGAGGCACGACGCCGCCACTGGTCAACAGCTTCTGCTCCATGCCGGTGAAGCACACGAACGAAAGTGCTTCGGCTACCAGGGCCAACGGGATCCACCACCAGTTGAGATTGTCGAGGGCGGTGGAGAGACCGGAGAGCTCGTCGGTATGGGAGCTCAATACCCATACCGCCACGACGAGGACGCCGATGCCGAGGAAATAACGGGCCACCGGCCAGAAGCGGCGTAAACCGCCGCGGCGCTGCTTCTTCACCTGGTGACCGTCACCATCCTGTCGAGAGGGTTCGGGCAGCTCCGAACCCCGAGGAGAGGTCACGGTACCGCCTTTCCAAGACGAGCACGACCAATCCACGGGCAGAACCTCGATGGGGTCACTGCGAACTCGACACTCGGCCTCCCCTGCGCATCCGGCGATGGTACCGGGGGGGACCCGCCGATTTGAGCCGGGGGCGGCGGCCCCTGAGCGGGACCGGAGCTGGACCGCCTGAACGTCGCCTTCTCGGTCAGGACGGCCGGCCATGGAGACCGCCGAGCCGACGATGATTGCAGGGGAGAGCCGTCACGGTGGCCACGTCCGTCGATCTCCCGGCCGACAGGCACGAGGAGGGGCGAGGTGGATCTTGGCACCGCTCACATCACAGGCAACGAGCCCGCCTCACGGCCCGGAGATCCGGACCCATGGGACGGGCTCGTTGCTGTCGTACCGACTGGTAGCTACCGGCCGGCGGTGAGGCCTCTCACGCAAACAAGAACCGTCGGCGTGGGACGTGCCATTCGGTTAGTTCGCTTTCAGGGACACCTGTGCAATGGGAAGGCCGAGCACGTCCTCGTCAGGGAACCAGCCGTAGCGGGGTCCACCCACACCAGACGTGGCAAGACCGGTATCCACAACTTGGCTGAACACCTGCGTCGACGATGCGTTCTTGACCGAATAGGCATCGTAGAGCTCACCCGCTTGCGAGGTGAAGTCCTCCGTGAAGGTGTACCAGCCCTTGGCGGTGATGGTCGGCGACTGCACGCTGCAGCCTCCGGAGCCGAAGGCGGTGGTGATTGAGAAACCACCGGTCTGCGAGCAAATGTCAAATGTCTGGTCCTGGAGGAATCCGCCGGTAGTGTTGCTCACTGCGGTGTCCCAGCCCACTAGCTGGCCCGGGTAGGTATTGGCCCACGTCGTGTCCAGATAGATCTTGATCGACGTGGAGAACCCGTTCGTCGGAAACACCGTGGGGTGCGGAATGTTCTTCGGACCCCAGAGCGTGTACGGCCCGGAACAGTTCTCGGTCCCGATGGGCGTGCATCCGGAGATACCTTCGGTACCGCCGTCCTGGCCGCCTGAAATGCGGGCGTAGTACTTCTGGTTATTTGGTCCGGCCAGCGGGCCGTTCGCGTATCCACCCGAATTGGTGAAGTCCTGCGAGACGATATCGATCGTGCCGTAGTCACCGGCCAAACCATCACAGGGCGCGTCACCAACTCCGTCACACCAGCCGTTGGAGTTCTTGGTCAGTTTGTTGCTGTAGTTGTGCATCTTTCCGGAGCCGCCGGCCGGCTTCGCTGACTGAGGACTGAGGGAGGCGGCTGAACTCGCCGTCGCCGTGAGGGCGATGACCCCCATGGCGATGGAACCGGCCACCGCAATCCTCGCCAGTGCCGAGCGACTTCCGCTCCGCCTGTTCGGTCGTATGTTCATCACTTGCTGCTCCTCATTTTTGTGCAGGGATGAGAATAAGTACGACGACGGGGAGCCCCCACATTGTCCGCCGCGCCGTTTACATGGTAGTGGATGCACTCTTGTGCATCAACTGGATTTTCTGTTGCCTCACACCGAAAATTCGGCTCTGTCACCCTCGGCGGTGGTCTCCTCACTCTGAGATGCCCCCCGTCGTGAGGCTCGGTTCGTTGGACAGACTCATTGATCATCGAAGTTGCCGCCTCATGTGAAGGACTCTTGAAGGTGTCGACGGGAGACAACAGGCTCACCGTCGACACCTTCAGAGCGCCTCGTACTGGTTCAGGATGCGATGGTCAGGGAGAAGTTCTTCACAGCCTTGAGGGTTGGGCCGTCTGTGACCTGGACGCTAATCGTGTAGGTACCGGGCACGACGTTTTTGGCGCTGACGGTACCGTGCAGAAGACCGTCCTTGCTCAGTTTGAGGCCCTTTGGCAACCCGGCGTCGGCCTTCCACTTGATGAGGTGCCCGTTGGGCCCTCCGCTGTACTCCAACTGCTTGCTGTAGGGCGTACCCAGCGTCAGCGTCGGCAGCGGCGACGGCGTGGTGATGACGATCCCGAAGTAGTCCACGGTCACCGACGACGGTCCGGAAGCCACAGGGTTAGCGCTGGGTGGCGATGTGGCGTTGGCTGTGGCCGTATTGGTGATGGACCCGTTGTCTACGTCGGTTTGGGTAACCGTGTAGCTGCCCGTGCAGGTTTCCGATTGTCCGGGCGCCAACGAGGCGTCGGGGCAGTTCACGTCCGAAACGAGGTTGTCACTCACGGTGACGTCGTTCTCGGTCTTCGTCCCCGTGTTGGTCACCTTGTAGCTGTAGGTCAGGACCTGCCCGGCCGTTGTGTAGTCGTGCGCCGACGTCGACTTGACCAGGCTCAGGGTCGATGTTGCATTCGACGCCAGAACCGTGACGGACGACGTATTCGACGTGACCGTGTGAGGATCGGGCGTGGTGGCGCTGGCCGAGGCCGTGTTGGTCACCGATCCGGCGTCCACGTCGGCCTGGGTCACCGTATAGCTACCGGTGCAGGTCTCCGACGCTCCGGGAGCGAGAGTTGCGTCGGGGCAACTCACGCTGGCCACCAGGTTGTCGCTGACCGCCACATCGTTCTCGGTGGTCGTCCCCGTGTTGGTGACCAGGTAGCTGTAAGGGATGACGTTGCCCGCCGCCCCGTAACCCGTCGAGCTGGTCGACTTGACCAGGCTCAGGGAGGAGGTGGCGAACGAGGCCAGAACGGTGACCGACGAGGCACCGGTATCAACCACGTTGCTCTGGCTGTCGATGGAGGAGGCCGAGGCCGTGTTGGTCACCGAGCCGTTGTCCACGTCGGCCTGGGTCACCGTGTAGGTGCCCATGCAGGTCTCCGAGGTCTCCGATGCCAGGGACGACGAGGGGCAGGAGACGCTGGGGATCAGGCTGTCGGTGACGACGATGTCGCTCAGTGTTCCCGGGGTGGCGTTGGTCAGCACATAGGTGTAGGGAATGGTGTCGCCTGCCGCTCCGTAGCCGGGCGAGGTCGTCGCCTTTTGGATACCGAACAGCTCCCGGTCCACCGTCACCGACGACGAGTTCGAACTGATGGCTGCGGCGAAGGGATCGGTGGCCGAGGCCGTGGCCGTGTTGGTCACCGATCCGTTGGTGATGTCCGCCGCGGTCACCGTATAGGTGCCCGTGCACATTTCGGACTGGCCGGGTGACAAAGAGGCATCGGGACAACTCACGCCGGCGATCCGGTTGTCACTGACGCCGATGTTGGAAAGCGTCGTGGTTCCCGTGTTGGTCACGTCGTAGCTGTAGCCGACGGTGTCACCAGCGGCGGCGTAGCCCCCCGAGCTGGTCGACTTGACCAGGCTCAGGCTCGACGTGTAGTCCGAGCCCGCCACCGTCACCGATGACGGGTGGGAGGTGACCGAGCCCTGCACGCTGGTGCCACTGGCCGTGGCCGTGTTGGACACCGACCCGGCGTCCACGTCGGCCTGGGTCACCGTGTAGCTGCCGGTGCAGGTCTCCGAGGCTCCGGGGAGGAGCGAGCTGTCCGGGCATGTGGCGTTGGTGACCAGGGCGTCGTTGATGGCGATGCCGTTCTCCGTCGTCGTCCCCGTGTTCTTCACCACGAAGCTGTAGCTGATGACGTCACCGGCCGCTCCATAGCCATGGTCGGCGTAGGTGGTGGACGCCGACTTGGTCAGGCTCAGGGTCGACGTGGCGTCAGAGCCATTCACGGTGACCGACGACGGGGCCGAGGTCAGGGTGACACTGTTGATGTCGGTGGCGGTGACGGTAGCCGTGTTGGTCACCGAGCCGTTGTCCACGTCGGCCTGGGTCACCGTGTAGGTCCCGGTGCAGTTCTCCGACGCCCTGCCGGCCAAGGTGGTGCTCGGGCAGCTGATGTCGGCGCTCGGGATCAGGTTGTCGTTGACCTGGATGCCGGTGATCGCATTCGCTTCGGTGTTTGTGACCGCGTAGGTGTAGGTGATGGTGTCGCCGGCGGCGCCGTAACCGTGGTCCGAGTAGGACGTAGCTGAGGTCTTGACCACCAGGGGCTCATCGACATCGAGCGGCACGCTCGCCTCCACCGTACCCAGGTTGGTGCCCCGGGCCGTCTGGTAGCTGTCGTTGGGGCCGTTGCCGGGCAGCGGTGTGGTGTTGGTCTCGTCGATGTAGACGTTGTACTGACCGGGAGCCAGACCAGCGGGCACCTGGAAGGACCCCGACGGGCTTCCGACGGTCAGGGTGCAGGGGTTGGGCCCGGTGGTGGTGTTCGCCTCGGCCCCGGTACAGGCGTAGCTGACGCCGGAGACGGTTACCGTCGAGTTGACCACGGGCACCGCTGTCGCCCGGCTGGTCCCGATGAGGACCTGAGGTGCGCCGACCGGGTAGAAGTCGCCGGCACTGTTCTGGAAGTCACCGTAGGGGCCGGCGTTGGGCGCCCCGTCGGAGTCGCCCCACCAGTTGGAGCCACCGGTCACCGACACGGTGTCACCATCGGCCACCGCGCCGCTCGACAGCGACGCTGTCGGCGTCTGGGGTACAGGCTGGCCGTTGTAGAAGATATCCAGGGACGAGTAGTTGGTCGACCCGTTCTCGTCGTTGCCCGACGAGACGATCACGGCGCAGTTGGTCAAACCGGCGTTGACGTCGGCCTGGGTCGGCGGACAGTTGGCATTGCCAGTGTAGGCGCCGCAATGCGATGAACCCGGGGAAGCACAGTTGTTCAGAGCTGTCTCCGTGTCGGTGTTCCCAGCGGCCGAGTTAGAACCCAAGGAGCCGTAGGCGCAGTCACCACCGTTCGCCCAGGTGCTGGGCAGGGTCATCTGCGACGTTGACGTCCCGCCGAAGGTGGAGGTGCTGGTCGAGGCCAGGATGTTGGTCGCTCCCCAGCAACCGCCGACCGAACCGGCGCTGGCACTGGTGAGGTCCAGGTTGGACGAGGGCAGATCGCCCAGGGCGGCCGACGGGTTGGAGTCGGTCGGTGTGGGCAGCGGGTTGGCCGTGTTCATGGTCCAGGCGTCGCCCAGGCCACCCGAGCCGGAGACACCCACGCCACCGGTACAGGTCGGCTGGTTCTTGGTCGTTCCGGCCGTCACCCCGTTGGTGATGGGCTGGCCGAAGGCCGACTGCGAGCCGGACTGCTCGAGGTCCTGGTTGGTGTCGAACATGGAGACCGTGGATCCGCTGGAGGTCCAGGTGCACTCGTTCTGCGACCAGAGAGGGATGCTGTCGGTGGCGCTCCCGGCGGTGTTGGTGGCCACCGGGGCCATGATCACCGGGGCGCTGGCCACGTTGTTGTTGTTGGTGCCGCAGATCTGGGCGGTGCCGGCGGTCAGGTTGACGTCCCGGATCGCGTAGTTGGAAACGTTGGCCGGCGTGGTGCCGGCGGTGAGGGCGGTCAGGGGTAGAGACCCGGCGCTGCCGGGGTTGGTGCCGGTGGGGCCGACCTGGCCGGCGCTGACCTCCAGGTCGAAGCAGAAGGGCACCCCCTTGATGGCCGAGAAGTAGTTACCGTCGGTCGTGCCGGTGGTGGCCCAGCTCGGTGCCGGTTGGGCGACGGTCAGGGTCCAGGTGCCCGAGGTGGCATTGGGTGCCCCGTTGGCCCCACCGGTGGCCAGGAAGGTGGTGTGGTAGGTCCCGTTCTGGCTGTAGGTCGGGTTCTCGGCCACCGGGCAGGTGAGGATGTAGTCCTCAGTGACACCCGGGCCGCCCGAAGTGGACTGGGTGCAGGCCGGCGAGCTGGCCGTCGAGGTGGCCTCGGTGGCCGCCGACGGCAGGGTGCCGGAGTTGAGAGTGATCGAGGCCGGATAGTTGCCAGGGCTGGTCGAGGCGAACCCGGAGCTGTAGCAGGCCACCGAATAGCTCTCCGCCGTGCCATCCACCCAGGAGGTGGAGGTGCCGGCGGCGGCCGGCGCCGTACAGGTGGTGGTCGGCGGAGCGACGGTCACCGTGAGGGTGCCCGAGGTGGTGGTGCCCGCGCCCCCGGCACCGGTGGCGGTGAAGGTCAGCGGGTAGGAGCCGACATCGCCGCTGGTCGGGGTGTCGGCCAGGGCGCACTCGAGGATGTAGTCCTCGGTGGTGCCGGAGCCGGAGGTGCCGGTGGTACAGGCCGGACTGCTCGAGGTGGAGGTGGCGAAGGTCGGGTTGCCGTCGCCCGGAAGGGAACCGGTGGCGATGGCGATCGACGACGGATAGGCGCTCACCCCGGAGATGCCGGTCACCTCTTCGCACTCGACGGTGTAGCTGTTGGCCGCGTTCTCGTAGAAGGTGGCAGCCGTCCCGCCCGAAGCGGGGTCGATGCAGGTGACGGTGGGGGCGTTGACGGTGATGTTGAGCGGGCCGGAGGTGGTGGTGCCCACGCCCCCGGCACCGGTGGCGGTGAAGGTGGCGGCGTAGGTGCCGGCGTCAGAAGCACTGGGTGTCCCCGAGAAGGGGCACTCGAGGATGTAGTCCTCGGTGGTGCCGGAGCCGGAGGTGCCGGTGGTACAGGCCGGGCTGCTCGAGGTAGTGGTGGCGAAATGCACATTGCTGTCGCCGGGCAGGGTGTCGCTGGCGATGGCGATCGACGAGGGATAGGCGGTCACCCCGGAGATGCCGCTCACCTCTTCGCACTCGACGGTGTAGGAGGAGGTCACGCCTTCGTGCCAGGTGGCTGCCGTCCCGCCGGCGGCGGGGTCGATGCAGGTGACGGTACCGGCGTTGACGGTGATGTTGAGCGGGCCGGAGGTGGTGGTGCCCACGCCCCCTGCACCGGTGGCGGTGAAGGTGGCGGCGTAGGTCCCGGCGTCAGAAGCACTGGGGGTCCCCGAGAAGGGGCACTCGAGGATGTAGTCCTCGGTGGTACCGGTCCCAGAGGTGCCGGTGGTACAGACCGGGCTGCTCGAGGTAGTGGTGGCGAATTTCACATTGCTGTCGCCCGGCAGGGTGTCGCTGGCGATGGCCATCGACGAGGGATAGGCGGTCACACCGGAGATGTCGCTCACTTCCTCGCATTCGACGGTGTAGGAGGAGGTCACGCCTTCGTGCCAGGTGGCGGCCGTCCCGCCGGCGGCGGGGTCGATGCAGGTGACGGTCGGCGCGGCCACGGTCAGGGTGAGGGTGCCCGACGTGGCGTTGCTGCCGCCGTTGGGTGAGGCGGTGGCAGAGAACGTGAGGGGGTACGTCCCGGCGTCGGCGGCCGTCGGTGTACCGGTGATCTTACAAGTCAGGATGTACTGCTCGGTGGTGCCCGAGCCCGACGTGGACTGGGCGCACCCCGCCCCCGACGCCAACGTGAGATCGCCCGAGACGGGGAGGGCTCCCGAGGCGATCGTGATGGACGACGGATAGGCGGTCGTGTTCGCAACCCCCGACTCGCCTTCGCAGGCGACCGAATAGGTGGCGGCCGTGCCCTCGACGAAGGTCTGGGCGGTCCCGCCCGAGGCCGGTGCCGTGCACTGCGTGATGGTGGTCGCGCTCGCCGGGGAGGCGGCGATCACTGCCTCGACGGTGATGCCGGCGAAGGTTCCGATCAGGAGGATGAGCCCGAAGATGAGCCGGCCCACTCCCTTGACGCCGAGGTTGCGGCCGGACGAATGCTTCGACGCGGTCGAGGCACGCTGCGGTGCAGGCGTGCCGGATTCATCGGAGAACAGCTCATTCGATGACATTAAGACTCCCCATCCCCAGTGCGGAAAGACCGCACGCTCCAACGGACCTTATGGTCCTCTATCGATGGGGTCTCAAACATCATCCCCGCCGCGACAGTGTTTGGAGGTTTAACACACGCGATCGGCGATTGCATCCTAAAATTTGACTATTTCCAAACGTTCGTTTTAAGGGTCCGGGCGCGAGGACGGTCGGAAAGTCCTGCGTGACCGGCGGAACGGTTGTCCTCCCGACAGCTCAATCGACCCCGCGGCCGGAGTCCAGAAATATCTTTGCGGGCCCCGAAATTGACCGGTGCCGAGATGAGGGGATGACGGCGCCACCGCTCTTTCAACCGGTAGAGCACTTGGCGACGCCGACGTTGGAAAAAGCACCTGAAGCGGGACGAACTCGCCGGGCCCGGGTCCTGTCCTGCTCATCTTCTCCGACTGACAAGTTTTCTTCCCCAGAAAAGTTTCGACGGACCGGACCGGACGGCCCGACGTCGTAATTGCCGGCCAGGTCGGCTGCAAAGCAGCTTCGGATCCTCTACCTGGTGGGTCCTGTTCGAGTGATGGCTCCGGTTTTGACGACGGAGCGGCGATAGCGTGAGGCAAATGACGGCGATCTCCGGTAGACGCGGAGCACTCCGTACAGGTCGACCACGGCGGTCACTCCTCGCCCGATCGACAGCTCTGATCGTCGCCCTCGTGTGTGTCACCGGGACCATGCTCTCGCTGCTGGTCCTCACGGCCACGGCCACACCGGCCACGGCGGCCCCATCGACGACGGCTGGCACCGATGGCTCGGCCGGCACGTCTGGCACGGCTCCGGCGCCGGCCGCAGGCAGCAGGGAGGGGGTGCCGCACTGCCCACCCGATTGTGGCGCAGTGGCCGCCGGCGATCCGCTGTTGGTGGGGTTCATGACGGTCAATCCCGGCAACGACTGGCAGGCGTTTCCCGCCGCCGACAGCCAGTCGTACGTCAATTCGCTGCGACGGAACGCCAGCCGTCTGGGTGGCACGACGGCGACCACCAATGTGGCGGCGGCCAAATGGAACTCGGTGAACGGTGCCTACAGCCTGCTGATCACGCTGGTGTCCTCGACCTCGCTGGCCAGGTCTCGCTTGCAGAACCCGCTCGGTGACGCCGCCGACCTGTGCTCGTCGGCCGGCGGGGCCCCGACCGGCTCACCCTCACCGATCCGCCAGATACCCGGCTCGGCGTCGGGCTCGTGTGCGTTCGGACCGCATTCCCCGTACAAGGGAGCGGTGGTCGCCGCCTTCATCCGAGGCAACGTGGCCGTTCTCATCGAGATCAGCTCCCGATCGACGGCAAAGATCGACCCGCTCAACACGGTGCCCGTGGCCCACCAGCAGTACGCCAGTCTCCCAGCGGGGGGAGTCCCCGTCTCCAACGGTGGTGTCGATGTCGAATGGATCGTCTTCTGGCTCTGCCTTCTGGCCGCTCTGGCCTTCGGCATCGTGTCGTGCGCCCGCAGGAGGGGGAGCTGGCGGGGACCCATAGTGGCGGTTACCGAGGCCTTCGGTCGCCGCAAGGTGGCCCTCGGTGTGTCCGTCGTGGGGGTGATCGGCGCCATGGCATTCACGATGCTCGACGCCACCGTCATGCGCGGCTTCGGCGAGTGGTTCGGGGTGGCCAGCTTCGGTGATTTCTGGCAGAACTGGGCGGACGCCGCCTACACGACCTTCGCCGGTGGCTACGGGCACATCTACGTACTCGACCGGTCGCTCGAAACAGCGCCCGCTCTGCAGGTCATAATCGCACCGATCGCCCGAGCCGCCTTCGGCCTCTCGTTCCCCTATCCGAGCGCAGTCCTGTACCCGACGGCCTTCTGGGTGGCCGGCCCGCTGTACCTGGGTGGGATGGCGCTCCCCATTTGTGCCTGCGACCGGTGGCTCAGCGGCATGGGGGTGACCGATCTCCGTCGTCGCCTCACCGTTCTCGGGGTGATGGCCATCACACTGCCACCCGTACCCTTGAGCGGTCACCCCGAGGACCTGATCGCCTTGGGAGCCATGCTCTACGGCATCGCCGCCGCTTTCGAGGACCGCCCGAGGGCCACTGGGTGGTGGCTGGGGGTCGCCCTCGCCTTCCAGCCCTTCGCCTTTCTGGCCATACCGATCGCCTTCATCTTCCTCAAGCGCCGGCAATGGCTGACCGCACTGGGCCCCATCGTGGTGGTGCCGCTGGCCTTCCTGATCGTCCCCGTGGTGGCGGATCCAAGCGCAACCCTCCGGCAGCTCTTTCACCAGCAGGTCTATGACGTCTTCGGATACATCAGCCCCACCTGGAACCTCGACCCGGGGGTGGCCGCCTACATCCGGTCGGCGGTCGCCCTGGTCGCCATTCCCGCGGCCATCGTGCTGGCCCGGTACCTGCCGGCCAGCCGCCGGCAGGGAGCCGCCCTCGTAATCTGGACGGTGGCCATGCTCTTCGCCCTCAGGGCCTTCGAGCCCGAGCTTTTCCCCTACTTCTTGGCCCCGACCCTAGCCCTGGCGCCCATCAGCGGGGCAAGGCTGCCCTGGTGGCGACTAGGTTCGGCCTGCGCCCTGGCGGTGTGGCTCACCTGGTGGCTGCACATCGCCATCGATGCCAAGTGGTCACTTTTCCTCATCCTGGTGGGCCAGTTGTGCCTGCTCGGATGGCTGACCTATCCGGGGAGGGTGCGCCACTCCCCGACCGAACGGGCTCCATCGGCAACCCAGCAGGCCCGTCGGCCCACCGATCGGGCTGATCGAGCCGATCGGGCCCCTGAGCTCGCTGATCGAGGGCGATAACAGTGCCCATCCGTTCCTCTGCGCCACGGAACCTCGCACTGGGGGTGCTGGTGGTCGTGGCGCTGCTGGGTGGGTGCTCCTCCAGCACCGGAAGATCGTCGACGACAGGTCCACCCCCAGGATCACTCAATGTGACGCCGTGCAACTACGCACGGGCCTGGCACGACAGCCCGACGCAATTCAGCGAGTTCGCCACCATGGCCCGATACGCCCGAGGGGCCGACAGTGCCCACCTGCGCTCGGTCGGTGAACGCCTCGCCTCGGCTGTCACGTCCCACGACACGGCCGCCATCAGTGCCGCTGCAGCCGACCTCTTCACGACGTGCAAACAGCTGGGCCTGGTGACCAACCCACGGGCGGCATCCACGACGACAGGCTGAGATCCGACGGATCGGCCACCACGACTCGTTCAAACGGCTCTTCCGGAATGAGTGGGGAATTGACCAGGGACTGAGCTGACCGAGCATCCACCCATGGGGCCAGGGGCCCCGACATCGTGATTGCTGTCTGACGGCAAGCACGAGGAGGCCCCTGGCAATGACGGAACGTATCGGTCTGGCCGAGAAGATGCTGGGACTACCCGGTGTGGTGGTGCTCGACGTGGAGGAAGTACCCGGTGAACTGGTGGTCACCGTGGAGTCCACGAGGGTCAAGGCGACCTGTCCCTCGTGTCGCCGGCGGGCCCAGGCCCAGGACCGAGTCGTGGTCCACCTGCGGGACCTGCACATCAGCGGTCGGGCCTGCCGGCTCGTGTTCAAAAAGCGCCGGTGGCGGTGTCGGACCACCGGGTGTGTGAGGAAGACCTGGACCGAGAAGCTCCCCGGTGTCGCTTCACGGCAGATCCTCACCGTTCGGGCCGGGGCCGAGGTCACTCGCCAGGTCGGCCAGCTGTGCCGATCGGTGGCCTCGGTGGCCGGTGAGTACGGGGTCAGCTGGGACACCGCCTGGTCGGCCGTCAGGCACCACGGGAGCCCGCTGGTCGACGACCGCCGCCGTGTCGGTCCGGTGCGGGCCATGGGCGTTGATGAACACAGCTACCTGGCCGCCACCCGGGAGCACACGACCGTCTACGCCACTGTCCTGGTCGACCTGGACCGCCGGAAGGTGATCGACCTGTTTGAAGGGAAAAGCGCTGCCAAGCTGCGACGATGGACGGCCCATCGCCCCCAGAGCTGGCGCCGTGGAGTGGGGTGGTCGCACTCGACCTCACTGACACCTACCGGGCCGGGCTGGTGCCCCACCTGGCCCACGCCACCCGAGTGGCTGATCCGTTCCATGTGACCCGTGTGGCCAACCGGATGCTCGACCAGGTCCGCCGGCGAGTCCAGAACGAGACCATGGGCCATCGCGGACGCAAGCAGGATCCGCTCTTCCGGATCAGGAAGCTCCTCGTCAAAGGAGAGGAGCGACTCGACGACAAAGGGCGGGAGAAGCTCATGGCCGCTCTCCGCCTTGGCGATCCCTACGACGAGGTACTGGGTGCCTGGTTGGCCAAAGAAGCAGTGCGGACCGTCTACTTGGAGCCCGACCCCGAGGCCGCAGCCGTGCTGCTCGACAACGCCATCGCTGCCTGCGCTGCCGACGACGTGCCCGAGATCCGAACGATGGGCCGCACTCTTGCCCGTTGGCGAGAGGAGATCCTGAATCACCACCGCACCGGAGCGTCGAACGGTCCCACGGAGGGTCTCAACTTCTGCGCCAAGCAGGTCAAGCGAGCCGGACGGGGCTTCGCCAACTTCGATCACTACCGACTGCGAGTGCTGCTCAACGCCGGCGGCGTCACGTGGCCCACGACGATCCGCCCGCCGCGGATCGGATCAGCTGGTCCCCACTGAAACCGGAAGAGCCGCTTGGGATTTGTCCTGACAGTCGATGTTGGCTGGCTATTCGGAATTCAGCGGGGTCTAACGGTCTGGCAACTCCCCTGCTCGCGAACCTTGCATGGCCCGGAACCAGGGACCTATTGAGCAATCTGAACGCCGTCCGCTGCCAGGCCTCAATTCTGCGTTGGTGGTCCTTTTTGTTTAGGAGTGGTCTTGGTATTCGGGGATTTCCTGGTGTCGGCGACCGTCTTCGGCTTCGCCTTCTCGTTCTTGGCCGCCTTCTGCATCGCTCGAATTGCCGCAGAGGAGGACTGAGCTTGCGCCGGGGCACGCGTGTTGGCGGTCTTGGAACCAGACGGCTTGGTGACGGCACCCCTCTCAGACCGTTGTTTGTCGCTGCCTGATTCTCGGTTCTGTTGTGCGCCTACGAGCACACGCTTCCGCGCCGGCGCCGACGTCGCACGGGCCACTTGTAGTGATGCCGGTGCATATGTGACAGCGAGCAAGGCGGTTAGACCCGTCACCTGAATAGCCCACCACGGGAACCAGGGGATTATCCATTGCGCCATAACCGTGGTGGCCACAGCCAGCCCGACTGCGATGCCGAACCGTCGAGCGCTGCATCGGGCCGCCACCGCCACTCCCACGGCCAGTGCCGCCCATGCGTAGTACGGAGTCATCACCGATTCCGTGTACGAACGTAGCGCTAGGGCCACGGCACATGACCAGGCCAAGAGTTCGGGGCGCTCGAGCCAGTGCCGGTACACCCAGAATCCGAGCGCGATGGCGATGAGGAGACCCAACAACCGAATGGGACCAGCGGCGACTAGTCCACCCCCGAGATTGGGCGACAAGGCGGTCCATGGCGTCACGTGATTCACGCCTGGCGGACTCGGTTGGTCGACCAATGAGTGAACCGTGGCGCCGAAGTTGGAGGCGAGTGGCGCGGCAATCAGCACCGCCGTCGGGAGTACGGTCCGGATGATCATGCCGACTACGTATCGGCGCCAGGCAATAGCCAAGAGTACGGGCAGCATCAGAAGGACCAATGGCTGAAATGCCAGAGCCGCGCCAAAAAGCCAGCCTGCGCCGACAAACCGCCGGTCCAGAGCGAAGATGAGGGCGTACACAGCCAAAGCGACAGCGACGGCATCTTCGGGATGTCCCCAGAGCACGGTCACATTCCAGAGCAACACGACCTCGGCCACACACAAGACCGTCCGACGATTATTCGGAACCCGTAGCCGTTCGGCAAGCGCATCGCACGCAAACAGCGCTGTGCAGGACAGTACTAAGGCGTAAAGGTCCGCAGCTATTGTCCACTGCGGCTGCAAGACGTACAAGTTCTTTCCGTCACGGATCGACTGTGCATTCAGAAAAGGAACGTTTAGGCCGCGCACATGCACAACAAAGCCCGGCGCAGGCACAACACCGGACTTTGTGAGCTCGAAGGCAGAAGTGTGAAATGCACCGCTCAAGGCCCCGAGTGGCGCCAGAGCGACCAGAATCCCCGGGAACTCCACGAATTTCACGTTGGCTTTGTAGATGGCGCCGAAGTGGCCGTGAACTAGCTGGCTCGAATTAAAATAGGTGATCCAAAAATCTTGGGGCGAGAGCCATAGCTTCGGAATATGTTCAACCACTGATCCCCACTGAAAAATGTATAGAGACCCCAGCAGGATGAAAAGAACCGAAATTCCTATAGGCCAGATTCGACGCCCGAGGCGCTCGAACGCCCTGTCACCGAAACTCATATTCTTTCGCTTGCGGTTCGCCACCGCTTGAGAGTTTGACACAGCGGCGGCGCACTGCCAGTGGTTGATCCCCCGGCTGCTACGGAGAATGCTCGGCCAGGGACGCCCACCGCTATCGCGGTCTGCGATATCTAACTCTCGTCAATCGCTAGGACGAGGACCGTTGGATTCTATCCGATCAAACTGACTTTAAATGCAAGTGCACAGCGAAATGGGACCTGGCCCAGAGCGCCCGAATGCACCTGCCACCCGTCCGTCACCGAGCGGTTGACAATCTCGATTGATATTGCCGTGTCATTTTTGCGGCGAATTCGAGAGCCGCCAGTCGTCGGTAGAAATCATTGACGATCTCGACGAGTTCCGATGGATTCTGAATCTTCTCCTGCCCCATTTGACTCAGCGGTTCCATATTTCCCGCTTGGTCGCCACTCTTCGTTCCAACTCCAGCATGTCGGGCTAACAGCAGAAAGCGCCATGGTCACAATTGGGCATCACTGGACGGCCCTCGACTGTCTAGCCCCGCCTCTTCACGGATCCATTCGCGGATGACCTGACGCCGTCTTTCTGGGTGGCTGAACGGGCGATCCGGTCATGGTGACTCGCTGGACGTGAGTTCGCCGACCATCGGTTCATTTGGTGGGGTCGGAAGTCACCAGACACCTGCTTCCGGGCGCGTGTCGTCAACCTGGTTCCGCCTCACGGGGTGTTGGTCGTCGTCAGGTGATGAGGTCGATGCGTTGGTACGCATCGAGCAGCACTTGGGTGGTCGGCCAGCCATCGATGATGCGCACGACGTGCTGACGTGCCCGGTGGACGAGTCGTCCTGGAACATGGAAGATGCCCCAGCGAAGTGCCTTCGGCCTCGCATCTCTCCAACTGCCGTCGAAGCAGAGGAGTTGGAACCAGCGGACGAGATCGGCGGCCAGGGCGACGGTCATCAACCAGTTGGAGTTGGCCTCGAAGCTGGCGAACGGGAACCGGCAGAGGCCCGAGTCCTTCAACCGCTGGATATGGGACTCGACGTGGGCATGGGCCCGCATCGTGACGTCCAGGTCTCTCGGGTCACCGTCCTGGTCGGTGTAGAAGCCCCAGTAGCGGTAGTCGAGGCTCGGGAACAGGCTGCGCTGGGCCCCGGGGTGGAGGGGTTCGCGTCGGATGATCAGCCGGGTGCCGGTGGGGAGTTTCTTCCCATCGATCAGCGAGGTGAGTTCGGCCACCGCTGCTCCTTCCTTCGCCTCACCGTCCTGGGCGAGGGCCGGAAGCCACACCTCTTCGATCCCAATGGCATCGAAGATGGCGGCGGTGACCTGGGCATTGGATCGGGCCGACACGTAGAAACCGACATTGCGGGCACGACATGCCGCCAAGAAGTCCTCGGTGCAACCGGCCGAGTCGGCCCGCATGATGACGTCGCGTTGCACGAGATCGGAGGCGTCTCCGTCGTGGTGTCCAGCCGTGATGTCGCTCGGCAGCTGGGCGACGGCGGCATCGAGGACGGTGATGTGATCGGCGACGGTGTTGGAACCGGCGTTCCCGGGGCGGAGAAGTGCCGCCAAGGTCTCGCCGGTCTGATCGGCGAAACAGAACAGCGGGTGGAATCCGAACCCGCCCTTGAACGTCGGGGCGGTCTGCTCCTTGTTCTCGGAGTGGATGTCAACGAGGGAAGCGTCGATATCCAAGAGGACGGGGGTCGTGCCCGTCGTCCGCGACGAACGGGACCACACCTCCGTGCGCATCTCGGCCATGGCTTTGGTGATCCCGGAACGGGTGGACGCGTCGATCTCGTGGAAGGTCCGGGCGACCGTCGTGTCCGACGGCACCGAGCCGAACAGATCGGCCCCGATGCGCAGGTGCTCGATGTCGAGGCAGCTCTCGCCGCCACCGGCCAAGGTGAGCGCCATCTGGACGAGGACCTTGCCCCGGTCGTGGATCGGGACCCCGTTGCCACTCCACGGGATCCGAGAAGACAGTGCATCACCGAGGTCCAAGCGGTCGGCGAAGACGCCGAGAGCGTGCAGTCCGACGTGGGCCACAACCCCCGTCCCTCCGGGTTCCACAACGACGCGACGAGTGCTGTTACCGTTCACTTTGGAAGTGCCCTTCTGGTTGGGATTGCTGTGGCTTCGACACCATCAGTTTTCCCTGCCAGAAGGGTCTTTTCGCGGATGCGCGCTGCTCAGCTCAAATGGCTGTGTGAAGAGGTGGGGCTAACCAGGACCGTCCCCGACCGGCCGTTTGTAGCGTGTGACATAGCGGAGCTCCCGAATCTCGGTCGGTGGCGGGTAGCGGGGCGGACCATCCCGTGGGCTGCGACATCGACCAGCCACTCGGCGTCGGGAGGTCGGTCTTGCGCGCCCTGGCACGTTCTTCACGTGCTGTGCCGTACAGAGCCGCAGCTCGTCGAACAGCCCTTCGAGGCAGTTGTAGACCGGTTTCCGTGGACGCCAGTGGCCTCCATCGCCACCGTGTCGACGCCAGCATCGCTCAACCATGCGGCCAGCTCACCGAGACCATTGGCGGTGGTGGCGAACGACTGCCTCGTTACCTGGACGGATCGGTCCGGTTGTTTGACCTGACAGCCGGCCACCACAGTGTCTCGGAGCATGTCGAGGCCTGCGACGGGTGCGCTTCGCCACCTCGGATCCGGCCGGGGATAATGACTAAGTTAAGGGCCGACGGCTCCGGCCTGTCGGCCTTCGCAGGACGACACAGCGTCAGCGCCCGGCAGTCGGGTGACGGCCGGATAGCTGTGGGCGTCGAACGCGGCAACGAATTGCCGGACAGGTTTGGGCAGTTGCACCTGGAGGCGTCCGGCCGGCCGGGTTCCCGAGGCCGAGGCCATCTCGATGAACAGCGAACAATGGCCCACCTTGATCGAACGCACGCGGCGGTCGGACCCCATCAGTGCGTTCAGATATATGGCTACAGCACAGCTCCTGTTGTTTTTGGGGACGCCGTTGACGCCGGCTGAAGCGAGTGACCGGGCCACCTCGTCAGCACTGGCCCCCAGTCCGGCGAGCACCGAGCGGGTCTCTTGCTTGAGCTGTCGACGGTCACTCATCGAGTCTCCCTTCGCTTGCCCTCATGGTAATGCTCCGGGCAGTCCGGGGCGCACGGTCCCAGATGACTGCGGCCCAGGTCAGGAGGAGCCACCCCGCCGGTGGCCGGTGGGCGCCACCACCACGGTGGGCCGGCGGGCGGCCAAGGCGCTGGCCGAGCGCTGGGGCGGGCGCCGGGGAGCCACCGGGCCCGATCCGAGATGTCGCCGTGTTCCCGACCAGGGCGCCGGAGGCGCGGTGAGACGATCCGCCAGCCGGTAGGCCACCGACTCGTAGTTGACCCGCCACCCCACGAAATCGACCCAGGCCTCCTCGGCGCTCCTCTCCATGGGGAAGCCGATGTCCCGGAGCATGGTTACCGCCTGGTCGAACTCGGCGAAGGTCAACGTGATGGGGCCGTGGGGATCGGGGTCGGGATCGACCTCCCATCGGAGGTACTTGGCGATGCGGTTGAGGGCGGTGAATCCCATGCGCAGGCAGAGGCGGGCTTGCGAGGATGCCGTGCTGGGGGCCAGGGCCAGGTGCATGGCGGCCCCGTCCATGACCGCCAACAGACCGATGAGCCACGAGAACCAGGGTTCCGGCGAGCGAAACAGGAGCATGACCGGATAGGTCGTGTGACTTTCGGCCACGTCCGCTGACCACGCCTCCCAGGCGGCATAGAAATCGGGAAGGGTGTCGGTGATGCCGACCAGTTGCTGACGGGCGAGCACCTCGGGACCCCACGCCGGCAGACCCGCCCTGCTCTCGAGCATGGAGACCAGCGCCTCACGACGGTTGAAGGCGGCGTAGAGGGCGGGCAGGTAGGCGATCTGGAGGGCCACGATCACCACCCAGGTGGCGCCGGCGGTGATGTCGACCGCCGAGTTGGCCGGTCCGCTGACATCGATAGTGCCCACCGTGAACACGGCTCCGACAGCCTGGGCCAAGGCCGAACCAAGCTGGTGGGTGGTGGCGTAGAGCATGAGCCCGTAGCCGAGGATGAAGCCGGCGGCCCAGAACATCAGCTGGCCGATGAGCACCACCGGTGCGGTCGGGGCCAACACTGCGTCCTTCGCCTCGAAGGTCCGGGCCAGTCGGGACAGGCCCAAAAATGCCAGCCGCACGCCGCGGTTGACGACCAGTATCGACCGCTCGAATCCCCGCGGCTCCCGGGGCAGCACGATGGTGAAGAGGACGCTGGCCGCGGTAATGAGGACCACGACCACGCCGACGATGAAGAGGACGGTGCTCATGGCTACGAGCTCCTGCCCCGTACGACCTCAGGGAGAGCACCGGTCGGCATCCCCCGAAGCGTAGCGGTGGGATCTTTCGGCCCAGGTGTTCCTGTGCTCCCGATCAGATGTCCGGGAGTCCCGCTGACGCCTGTCATCCGTGCGGGCCGTTAAGGAGCGTCCCCGATCTCCTCGACCCAGGAGTCTCCGCCCGACCAGGTGGCAGGTGGATCGCTGGCCGGAAACGACTCCCGTCCCGCCTCGTCGACCATCTCGTCAGAAGGGGGGACGACCGGAGGGTTGTTCGGATCGTTCGACTGCTCGGCCATAGGGCTCGCTCCTCCCCTATCGATCGTGAACGGCATCCTAAACGGGCAGGCCGCCTGACCACCCGCCGGCCCGCGGGGCGGCACAACGGCCGATGCGCTTGCCATCGGGGTCCAACTACAGGACAATCCACCCCATCGACGGCGCCCATTCCTCGGGGGATGGGTGTCACAGCCAGCGCCGAAGAAGGTGGCATGGACGGAGACCTCGTCATACGCGGCGGCACCCTGGTGGACGGCCACGACACCCCCGGCCGAACCGCCGATGTGGCTGTGACCGACGGCACCATCGTGGCCGTCGGCGAGCGGCTGTCGGGCTCGACCGAACTGGATGCGTCCGGCCAGGTCGTCGCCCCCGGCTTCATTGACATTCACACCCACTACGACGCCCAGGTCTTCTGGGACCCCGACCTGACCCCGTCGTCATTTCACGGGGTGACGACGGTTGTGGCCGGCAATTGTGGTTTTTCGCTAGCCCCTATCCGATCCGAAGGTGTCGAGATGCTCGTCCGCACCTTGCAACATGTCGAGGACATGAGTTTCGACACCCTCATGGCCGGAGTTCCATGGAACGAGTTCGAGACCTTCCAGGAATACCTCGACGCCGTCGAGAGACGGGGGGTGACCCTCAACTACGGCTGCTATGTCGGCCATACGGCTGTCCGCCTCTTCGCCATGGGCCCGGAGGCCTACGAGCGAGCGGCCACCGCTGACGAGCTGGCCACCATGGTGGCGGTGGTGGACGAGGCTCTGGCCGCCGGAGCCATGGGCTTCGCCACCAGCTGGTCGCCGACCCACAACGGGGACCACGGCCGACCGGTGCCGTCGCGGGTTGCCGATTTCGACGAGCTGGCCGCCTTGCTCGAGCCTCTGCGGCGACGCAACAAGGGGGTGGCCGCCCTCCTGCCCGGCGGCGTGCTGTCCAACAGCGCCATGTTCGACTTGCAACGGCACATCGGTCGGCCCTTCACCTGGACGGCGCTGCTCACCTTCACCGGATCCGACTACCACCGGGGGGTGATGACCGAACATGCCGCGGCCCGGGCTTCGGGAGTCGATGTGTGGCCCCAGGTATCGTGCCGACCGCTGGTGTTCCAGATGACCCTGTCCGAACCCTTCTCCCTCAATACCTTCCCCAACTTCGCCGCTCTCATGGATGCGCCCACAGCCGACCGCATAGCGGCCTACCGGGATCCGGTGTGGCGGGATGCCACCCAACAGCAGCTGACATCCGGTCGGTTCAGCCTGTTCAACACCGCCTCCCTATCGGTAGCCGAGTCGACTGCCCGGCCGGATCTCGAGGGTCGTCGGGTGGTCGATGTGGCCGCGGAGATGGGTGTGACCGCGCTCGACGTGCTACTGGACCTTTCGTTGGCCGACGACCTCACCACCCGATTCTGGTCGGTACTGGCCAACGACGACCAGGACGCCATCTCCTGGTTGCTACCGAGAGACGATGTGCTGCTGGGCCTGGCCGATTCCGGCGCTCACGTGAGCCAGCTGTGCGACGCCTGCTTCGCCACCGACCTCCTGGGAAATTGGGTCCGCCAGCGCCAGGTCATGACGCTCGAGCACGCCGTGCACAAGCTGACCGCCGAACCGGCCCGGGTCTACGGCCTCGACGACCGGGGCTCGATCGACGTCGGTAAAGCGGCCGACCTCGTGGTGTTCGATCCCGATACGGTGGCACCCGGACCCATCCGTCGCCTGGTCGACTTTCCGGCCCACGGCGAGCGACTCACGGCCGACCAGCCGGTGGGCATGACCCACGCCCTTGTCAACGGGGTCCCCATCCGGGTCGACGGTCAGCCGGTGGCCGTGGCCAACGGCCGACGACCGGGCACCGTGCTCCGTCCCTGAGCCCCACCGGCACGGAGCCCAACACGAGCCCGAGACGGGCGCGAACCTGCGCCGACCCTCCTACAGTTGGCCCATGTCTGGTAGCGCGGCACGTACGGCCGACCTCCTGGTCAAGTGCCTGCAGGACGAGGGCGTCACCCACGTCTTCGGAATACCGGGCGAAGAGAACATCCACTTCGTCGATGCCCTGTCCCGCTCCCCCATCCGCTACGTGCTGGTACGTCACGAGCAGGGTGCCTCGTTTATGGCCGAAACCTACGGCCGGCTCACCGGCCGGGCGGGTGTGTGCTCGGCCACGCTCGGTCCGGGGGCCATCAACCTCCTCCTGGGCACGGCCGACGCCACCACCAACTCGACACCGCTCATCGCCCTCTCGGCCCAGGTGGGGATGGACCGCAGTTTCAAGGAGTCCCACCAGGGCGTCGACCTGGTCTCGATGTTCGCCCCGGTGACCAAGTGGGCGGCCCTGATGGCCACACCGGCCGCCGTCCCCGAAATGGTCAGGAAAGCGTTCAAGTTGGCCCAGACCGAGCGGCCGGGTGCCGTCTACCTGGCCATGCCCGAAGACGTCGAGGTGGCACCGGCCCCGGACGGCTCCGAGCCCCTGCCCATCAACATTCCCCGATCGGACGAACCCTCCTCGGAGCAGATCGGGCGGGCCGTCACCATCCTGGAGGAGGCAGTCAACCCCATCGTGCTGGCCGGGCACGGCGCCACCCGCGGCCGAGCCGGTGACAACCTTCGCCGGTTCGCTGAACGGCTGGGTGTTCCGGTGGCCACCACGTTCCACGGCAAGGGGGTCTTTCCCGACGACCACCGGCAGGCCCTCGGGGCGGTGGGCTTCATGCGTCACGACTATGTCAACTTCGGTTTCGACCTGGCCGACGTCATCATCACCGTCGGCTACGAATTGCAGGAATTCGATCCGGTCCGCATCAATCCGGCAGGCGACAAGTACATCATCCACATCCACCGCTTTCCGGCCGAGGTCGACCGCCATTACAACGTGGCCGTGGGCCTCCAGGGCGACATCGGCAAGAGCCTGGATGCCCTCTCCGCCGCCACCGATCGCACGTTCGCGCCGTCGGGTGAGGACCAACAGATCCGCCGGCTGTTGGCCGAGGAGATGGAGCGTGGTCGCCGCGACGACCGCTTCCCTCTGGCTCCGGCCCGCATCGTGGCCGACACCCGAGCGGCGCTGGCCAGGGACGACATCGTCCTGGTGGACACGGGAGCCCTCAAGATGTGGATGGCCCGCCTCTACCCCACCTACGCACCCAACACCTGTCTCATCTCCAACGGGTTGTCGACCATGGCGTGGACGGTGCCGGGGGCCATCGGGGCCAAGGTGGCACGGCCTGAGGTCAACGTGCTGGTGGCCACCGGCGACGGTGCCTTCCTGATGAACTCCCAAGAAATCGAGACCGCCCTCCGGGAGAAGGTGGCCATGGTCATCCTCATCTGGGTCGACGACGCCTACGGGCTGATCAGCTGGAAGATGGACCTCGAGGTGGGGCACGCAGTCGATACCGCCTTCGGCAATCCGGACTTCGTGGCCTACGCCGAAAGCTTCGGGGCACGCGGGTACCGGATCAGTGAGGCCGACCAGCTGCTTCCCACCCTGCGCGCCGCGCTGGCCGAGCCGACCGTGTCGGTCATCGCCTGCCCGGTCGACTACTCGGCCAATCAGGAGCTCATCCGTTCTCTCGGTGACCTCGACGAGTCGCTGTCATGAACCCGGCATCCGGAGGAATCAATGGCCGACCACCGGACGGCCACGTCGGCCGCTCTGTGGTGAAGGCGGAGACCAAGCGCCGCCTTCCGCCCTTTCCACCCTCTTCCCCCTCCTGAGGAACCGAGCGCGCCCGGTACCCTGGCCGCCATGTGCCTCCTCATCTTCGCCTGGCAGCCCGAGGCGGAACATCCCCTGGTGGTGGCGGCCAATCGCGACGAGCGGCTCGACCGACCGGCGTGCTCACTCTGCCTTCTGAGGGAGACGGCACCGAGGATCCTCGGCGGGCGCGACGACCTGGCCGGCGGCACCTGGCTGGCCACCAATGACCACGGCGTCGTCGTCGGCTTGACCAACAGTCCATCGCCGGGGGGACGCGATACGACCAAGCGCTCGCGGGGGGAGCTGCCCCTCATGGTGGCCGCCGCGTCGTCCGCCGCCGACGGGGTGGCTTCGCTGTGCCGGACCGTCCAGCCCGGCCAGTACAACCCGGCCTGGCTGCTGGCTGGCGACCGGCGGGCGCTGTACTACGTCGAACTGGCCTCCGACCGGGCTCCGGTGGTCCACGAGCTGGCCCCGGGCCTCCATGTCCTGGAGAACGTGCCATTGGACCAGCCGTCACTCAAGGTCGACCTGGTGCGATCACGCATGGCCACGGCCCGATCGGCCGGAGGATCCTTGTCCGACACCGTTGTCGCCGTCCTGTCCGATCACAGCCTGCCGCCCGGGGCAGATCCAGAGACGACGATGGTGGGCGACGTGATCCGTCGGCCGGCCACCCTGGCCTGCTGCGTGCACACCGATGACTACGGAACACGCTCGGCCGCTGTGGTCGCAGTTCCCCGGACGGCCGATGCCCTGCCGGAAATGGTGGTGGCCGACGGCCCGCCCTGTACGACTCCCTTCGTCAGCGCCACGGGCCTCTGGTCGAGCTGATCCGACCACCGCGCTCCCCGGAGGAGGCTCGGCCGGCCACTGCTCGCCACACCCGACCGATGGCGTAGGAGAGCACGGCCAGCGCACCGACGAAGAATCCGATCGGCCAGTTCGACAGGTAGGACAGGGCGATGGCGCTCCATATGGTGGCCAGGGCCAGCACCACCGACACGACCAGGGCAACCAGTGGCCTGTCGGTGAAGGATCGGGCGGCGGCTGGTGGCCCGATCATCAGACTGAAGATGAGCAGGGCTCCGACAACGGGGACGGTCATGGTGGTGGCCAGGGCCAGCACCAGTAGGAAGGCCAGCTCCATACGGTGGGCACTGATGCCCCGGGTCTCACCTATCTCGGGGACGATGGACGAGAACATCAACGGGCGATAGAGGACAACCACGGCGCCGATGCTCACCACCCCCAGCCCGGCCACGGGAAGCAGCTCAGTGCTGCTCACACCCAGGATCTCGCCGAACAGGAGCGAATAGATCTCCGGCTCGTACTCGGTGGTCCTGCTCAGAAACAGGGCACCCAGAGCCAGCATCATCACCAGCACCAGTGCGGTCGAGACGTCGCTGCGCGCCTTCCGGCCGAGCGAACCGATCCCGACAGCGGTCAGGACGGCGAACACCCCCAGACCGACCAGCGTGTTGACCCCGATCAAACTGGCTCCCGCTGCCCCGGCAAAGGCCCCGTTGGGGATGGCATGGGCCGGAAAGGCGGTTCCCCGGAGGACGACGAAGAAGCCGACCACGCCGGCGACGACGGCCACGATGGTGCCCACCACCCAGGCATTGGTCATGAAACCGGAGAACATCATCGACCCCCGGATGGAACCGACATCGATGCCGTCATCGATGCCGTCAGCTCGCGCATCGGTGCGAGTCGGTGGCCACGCCCGGGTTGGCGTTGGTCTGCGCCCGGCCCCGGCTCTTTCGCCGTGACCGGCGCGGGGCGACACCCGACAGCCCGTACAGAAGAAGGTTGAGGGCCACGACCACGAAACTGACCGGGACGGCCTGATGGCTGCTTCCCCAGTCGTAGCTGTCGTAAGCCAGCAGCACGCCGGTCCAGGTGGTGCCGACCCCGATGACACAGGCCACGAGGATGGTCCAGCCGATGCGGGCGGTGAGCCGTAGGGCGGTAGCCGCCGGGCCCACCAGCAGGGCAGTCGACAAGATGGCGCCGATGGCCAGGGACGACAAGCCGACCGAAACGGCCAGGGCCATCATGAACAGCAACCCCACAACCCGGGTGGGAACGCCCCGCACCGAAGCCAGGTCGTTGTCGACCGAGATCAACAACAGCGGCCGGAAGATCATGGCCATGATCCCGAGCGAGACGGCACTGAACACGATGACCGCGGGAACGGTGTCGGTGCCAAGGGTGAAGATGGACCCGAACAGGATCTGCTGGGTGGCCCCGTTGGCCGCCCCCGAGGTCGTATCGAGGTAGAGGAACAGGGCGGCCAATCCGATCGAGGCGCCGAGGACGATGCCGGTGGCCAGGTCACGACCACGCACCCGCTGGACACCGATCATGTCCATGACCCCGGCCCCGACTACACCCAATCCCACGAAACCGGCGAAGGGACTCACCCCCACCAGCACGGCACCGGACCCGCCGGCTGCCGACACATCGGTGAGCGCATGGCCGGCAAAGGACTGGCCGCGCAGGACGGTGAACACCCCGACGACGGCCGAAACCACCGCGGCCGCAGCCCCGACGGCCAGGGCGATGTGAACCGGTTGGCTGGAGAAGAACCCCGGCTCGAAGACCCAGGTCACCACCCGGTGCACGGTCGGTCAGTCACTGTCGATGGTGAGATCGACGGGCGGTGCGGCGTCGTCTCCGGTCCCGTGCCCGGCAATGACCAGGACCCTGTCGTGGACGTGTATCACGTCGACGTGGTGTCCGTAGAGCCGGGTCAGGACGTCCGGACGGATCACCTCATCCACCGATCCGCTGGCCGCCCGACCGTCGGCCAGATAGACGATCTGATCCATGACCGGAAGAAGGGGGTTCATCTCGTGGGCGGTGAGCAGTACGGCGACGTTCTGTTCTTTGGCTATACGCCCGAGCAGCTCGACGATCTCCTGCGTGCTGTGGAGGTCGAGGTTGGCCAGCGGCTCGTCCAGGAGCAACAAGGGGGGGCGACCGATCAGAGCGTGGGCGATCAGGGCCCTCTGCTGCTCGCCGCCGGACAGCAGGCCGACCCTGGACCCGGCGAAGTGGTCGGCCCCCACTGCGTGGAGCATCTCGTCGACCGCCTCGGCTCGTCTCTTCCAACGGAGCGGGATACCGAAACGGTGTCCGTCGAGTCCCAAGGCCACCAGGTCCCGGGTTCGCAGGGGTATGTCCGGATCGAACACGACCTTCTGGGGAACGTAGCCAATGGCCCGGTCATGCCGTGTCCGTTCCGCGCCCAGCAGCTCGATCCGTCCCGCACTCGGTCGCTGGAGACCGATGATGGTGCGCAGCAGCGTGGTCTTTCCGGCACCGTTCGAGCCGATCATCCCGGCGAACTGGCCGCCCCTGACGCCGAAGCTGACGTCCTTCAGGATCTCGCGCCCGCCCAGCGTCACACTGATCCCCTCGACGCTCAGGACCTCGGTGTCCCTACCAGACGGACGGGTGTCGCTCACAGGTGCTCCGTCGAGACCCTGTCGGCCACCGCTCTGTCGATGGCGTTGACCTCAGCCAACATCCACGTCTGGTAGTCGTACCCGGGGGTGGGCATGGTCTCGTAGACGCCCACCACGGGAATCCCCTCGGCCACAGCATGGTCGCGGATCGAGGCGGTGAGGGCATCGACCACCTGCTGGTTGTAGCAGAACACCTTCACCTGGTGCTTGGTGAAGAACCCGTTCTCGAGAGTGATGTCCTGGGGTGCCGGATCGACGCCGTTCATGATGTCCGCCTGGAATTGGAACGGTGTCACATTGTCCATGCCCATCGCCTGCAGGAGGTAGTCGGCCACCGGCTCGGTGGTGGCCACGGCCACGCCGGCATAGCGGGCTTTGAAGGCGGCGATGGCGTCGAGCCACGGTCTGAGAGAGGCGTCGAAGGTAGCCAGGTTGGCGGCGAAGTACGACGCGTGGGACGGGTCGCGCTCGGTCAGATCGTGGGCCATGGCCCGGGCCGCTGCCGGCATGGTGTCCGGGTTGTACCACAGGTGCGGATTGGGGGTGCTGTCGGGCAGGCCCAGCAGGTGCTGGACGATGATGACCTTTCGGTCGGGGTTGGGGGAGGCCGACTCGATCTTGGTCATGAAGTCGTCGTAACCCACGCCGTTCTGCACGACCAGTTGGGCGTCGCTGACCTCGCTGGCCACTCCTGGGCTCGATTCGAAGGTGTGGGGATCCGTGTTGGGATTGTCGAGGATCGACGAGACGTGGACGTAACGCCCGCCGATCTGGGCAAGGACATTGGCGTACTGGTTTTCGGCGCCCACCGCGTTGATGACCCCGGGCGAGGACGCCGGGGTGCTGCTGCCACACGCCGCCAGGCCGACGGTCACCGCCACCACGACGGCCAGGGCCGCTCCCCCTCGGAGGCTGCCGGAGGCGAGTCTCTTCACAGTCGAATCTCCGATCATGGCCGGCACTGTACCATGAGACTGAGACTCAGTCTCATTCTTGTTTTACGAGATGGAAAGATACAGTGTGGAGCCGCAGATGGCACGAGGGAGCACGACCGGCTATGACGTCCACCGACCAGATGAGCGACGAACTGCACAGCCTGGTGGAGGACCGCCTCCGCCGAGTCGACCAGCGCTATACCGACGGCCGGCGGGCCCTGATCGACGTGTTGGCGGCGGCCGGCGGGCCGGTGAGTATCGGCGACATCGCCGACCGCCTACCCGATCTGCCCCGGAGCTCGGCCTATCGACATCTGGTCGATCTGCAGACGGCCGGCGTCATCCGGCGGGTGGCGGCCAACGACGAGTACGCCCGGTTCGAGCTGGCCGAGGACCTCACCGAGCACCACCACCATCTGCTGTGCACCAACTGCGGCAACGTGAGCGACATCACCCCGACCGCATCCTTCGAGCGGACGATCGCCCGCCAGCTCGACTTTCTGGCCGAGGCCCAAGGGTTCGAACCGCACAGTCACCGGGTCGACGTGCTCGGCCTCTGTGCGCTGTGTCAGTGACCTGACCCACGGTCGGCCACGCCCGGGTCAGGGGACGGCGGAGGCAGGGGAGGTGTGGCTACCCATGCCGGCAGTACCCATGCCGGCAAAGACGGCGCCGACGGCGCGACCCGCCCAACCCGGCGGTGACGCCATCCCTGCTATCCGTCGGGCGAACACCGACCCGGTCAGCATCTGGATGGCCAGATCCAGGTCGGCGTCGGGACGCAACCGGCCTTGCTGGCGGGCCCGCTCAAGCAGATTTCGGGCATAGCCGAGGCGGGGAGCGACAACGCGCTCCCGATGGAGTGCCATGGCCCCCGGATCGTCACGGGCACCGATGAGGGTCCCGACGACCTCGAGGCAGCTCTCGGCGAATCGGGCGTCGAACTCCTCCAGGAACTCGACGAGATCGGTGCGGGGATCGGTGGTCGAGGTGGTTGCCAGCTGTGCCGAGATGTTGGCAGCGATGGCGGCGGTGATCAGATCGGCCTTGTCGCGATAGCGCCTGTAGATGGTGGCCCGGGCCACACCGGCCTCGGTAGCGACGCTCTCCATCGATACGTTGGCATACCCCAGGTCAGCCAGCTGGCGCACGGCCGCAGCGGTGATGGCCGAGCTCACCCTTTGGTCGCGGGGCCGACCCGGTTTTCTCCTCACGGGGGATTCGGCGGCCAGTGCAGGTCGGTCGGTCGTGACGGTCATCCTCGTGCACCGGCCGGTTCGACCGCGCCCACCGTCCCGGACGCCGGATCGGAAGCAGGAGGTGCGCTGAAGCTGGGTACGAAGTCGCGCTGGCGGACCAGTGCGAAGGAGGCGATCGAGCCGATGAAGGCGATAACGGCACCGATGATCATCAGGTGGTCGAGGGTGGCCGAAAATCCGATGCGGTACGCATCGAGAAGGGCGGTGCGCGCCGGGGCCGACGGAATCAATGGCAACACCTCGCGCACCCCTCCCCCGGCCAACGCTCCCTGCAGTGCGGCGCCCCCGTGGGAGATCACCGCCTGCCCGGACGGCGAGCTGTGCAATGCGGTCAGGGTCCGGCTCTCGATTTGGGACTGGAACACCGCTCCCAGTCCGGCGATACCGGTGGCGATACCGACCTGCCGGAACGTGTTGTTGGCACCCGAGGCCATTCCGCTGCGTTGCGGAGGCACCACCGATATGGCCGAGGAAGCCAGTACGGGGTTGACCGTCCCGATCCCGATGCCGGAAACCACGAAGCCCGGAAGAAGAATCGTCCATCCCGAAGAGGCATGGGTAGTGGCCATGAGGAGGCACCCGACCGCGATGAGGAACATGCCGGTACCCAGGAGATAACGGGCGTGGATCCGAACGGTCAGCTTGCCGGCGAAAGGAGCCACGATGAAGGCCAGCATGGTGATGGGCAAGAAGCGCACGCCGGCGGCCAGGGGCCCGAAGCCCAGATCGTCCTGGATGTAGAGGGTCAGGTACAAGAACATGGCGAAGATGGAAGCGGCAATGGTGAAGGCAGCCAGCGACACCCCCACCATGGCCGGTCGTTTGAACAGAGTGAGGTCCAACATCGGATCGGCCTGACGCCACTCGGCCACCAGGAACACGACCAGTAGCAGAACCGCCCCCACAAGTAGCCCGACGATCAACGTGCTCCCCCACCCGTCGTCGTTGCCGCGGACGAGAGCGAAGACCAGCATGAACAACGCGCCGGAAAACGAAACGAATCCGATCCAGTCGACCCGCCTGTTCGTGGGATCGCGGGATTCCTGAATGCGAGCCAGCGTCACGAAGATGGCCAGCACGCCGATGGGCACGTTGACGAAGAAGATCCATCGCCAACCGATGCCACTGGTGATAGCACCCCCCACCAACGGTCCCACGGCCACCGCCCCTCCGATGACGGCGCCGTAGATCCCGAAGGCTGTCCCTCTTTCGCGACCGGAAAAGGCCTGGGCGATAAGGGCGAGAGAGGTGGCAAACATGATGGCGCCCCCCACCCCTTGGGCCGCCCGGGCCAGATTGAGCATGAGCGAGGAGGTGGACAACCCGCAGATGAGCGACGATGCGGAAAAGACCCCCAGGCCGATGGCGAACACTTCGCGCCGACCGAACATGTCGCCGATCACCCCTGCAGTCAGAAGGAAGGCGGCCAAGGTGAGCGAGTAGGCGTCGATCACCCACTGGAGGTCACTGAAGCTGGCGTGGAGTGACCTCTGGATGTCCGGGAGGGCCACGTTCACCACGGTGATGTCCAAGAGGAGCATGAACGTGGCCGTGCACACGGCGATCAGCGTCCACCACTTCCGATCCAGTTCAGGCATGACGCTCTCCTTTTCCGGGCATGGTTATTTCGGGCATGGTCCGTCTCACGTCGAATGGGCTGGGCCCTGTGCGATCTGGTCGAACCCAATTACGATCCGCGCCGTATCGTATTCTAACCACCGGGCCGGGGCAACACCCCTGCCGAGGTGTGACGGACCAGACTTCACCCATGCGGATGTTCGTGGCCGTGTGGCCCGACGACGCCACCCGGCGGCGGATCGAGGGTTTGGCCCTGCCAGCCGCCCCCCACCTCCGGGTGGTCGATCCCGGCCAATGGCATGTCACCCTGCGCTTCCTGGGTGACGTCGACGACCGGGTCATCCCGGAGCTCAGCGCGGCGCTGACGGCCGTCGCTCATGTGGTGGCCGGCACGCTCGAGTGCCAGGTGGGTCCGGCCACTGCGTGGTTCGACCGCCCTCGGGTGCTGTATCTCCCGGTGACCGGGCTCGACCGGTTGGCCCAGGCAGTCCGGGCCGCCACCGCTCCCGTCATCCCTCCCGCCGACGGGGGCGAGCCGCCCTTCGAGGGACATCTCACCTTGGCCCGATCCCGAAGGCTTCGCCCGGCGGCCACAGAATCGACGGCGCCTGATCCCGTGACCCTTTCGGCCTCGTTCGAGGTCACCCACTTCGACCTGGTGGCTTCGGAGCTCTCGCCCGGAGGCGCCCGTTACTCACCGGTCCGGCATATCCCGCTGCGGCAGTGACAGCTCATGGGCACGGACCGGAGGCAGGTGCCGGTGCTCCGCCCGACACCGGGTCCGGGCGAGGATCAGCGACGATCCGCGCCCGTCCGTGTAGCGTCGCTCCCTGATGAATGACGGTGCCGACGACTCGAGCGGGTCACCGTCTGCCGGGGAGCCGGGTCCTGAGCCGACCGAATCGACGGCAGAGGAGCTGGCCCGCATGCAGGCCGAGCTCGAGACCCTCCATGAGGAGCTGGATGCCGTCAAGGGATCCGGCAAAACCGGCAAGAGACGCTTCCGCCGGGCGGTGGTGGCCGTTCTGGTCGTGCTCTCCTGTCTTCTGGTCGTGCTCTCGACCACCGTGGTCTGGGCGCACCGTACGGTGCTCAACACCGACACCTTCGTGGCAACCGTGGGCCCTGTGTTCGAGCATCCCGAGGTGGACGCGGCGGTGGCGACCCGGGCCACCGATCAGCTCTTCGTCCAGCTCCATCTGCAGATTCGATTGAAGAATGCGCTGCCGGACAAGGTCAGCTTTGCCGCCGGACCCATCACCAACGCCACCAAGGGCTACGTGTCGGCCCAACTGGAAAAGGTACTGGGCTCGGCGCGCTTTCAGAAGATCTGGATCAACACCCTCACCAACACCCACCAGGAGCTGGTGGCAGTTCTGCGCGGCCAGAAGACCCAGAGCCTGTCCACGTCGGGGGGCTACATCGTCCTCAATACGGTTCCTGTGATCAATAACGCCCTGGGACAGGTCTCCGGACTGGCCTCCAGCCTGACCGGAAAGAGCGTCAAGCTGCCCACCATCACCTCCGCCGAGCTGCCGCAGGCGGCCGTCGACAAGCTGTCCAAAGCCCTCGGGGTCCAACTGCCCTCCAACTTCGGCCAGATCACTCTGGTCCGATCGAAGAGTCTCGACACCGTGCAGCGCGGGGTGAAGGCCTTCGACCGGCTGGCCATCCTCCTGCCGCTCATCACGCTCATCCTCATCGCCTTGAGCCTGTGGCTGTCGGTGTCGCGGCGCAGAACCCTCGTTCAGTTGCTCGTCGGTACCACTCTCCTGATGATCGTGGTTCGGCGGGTGGTGATCCACGAGCAGGGTGCGCTGGCCAGCAAGGCCAACAGCCCGCAGGTAGCCCAGCTCGTGCTGGGTGACCTCCTCCATGGCTTCTTCGTCCTGACCGCATGGATCCTGGGAATTGCCGTGGCCATCCTGGTGGTGGCCTTGTTGAGCGGCCCCTATCGCTGGGCCGTGGCCCTCCGCTCCCTCGTCGTCCGGGGTTGGCGGACGATGGTGGCCACGGTCAGTGGCGAGCGGCGTGAACGGGGGCTGGCCTGGGCGTCGTCCCACGCCGATGGCCTTCAGCTGGGGGGTGCGGTGGTGGCCGCCGTACTGCTCTTCATCGTCAGCGTGTCGTGGCTCAGCTTCATCATCATCGGCGTCCTGCTCCTGGTGTACGAGCTCTTCCTCCAGCGGTTGAAGGCCGACCGGAGCGACGGTCCCCCTCCTGTTTCCACCCCGTCCACGGCAGACGGACCCCACGCCCCTGTTGGCTGAGCCGGCAAACCCGACACGCCCGACGGGCGGGAAAGAAAGACGAGAAAGAAGGGCTTCGGCGTGAACACAGGGCCAGTGGAATCGGAGGACACAGGCCACCGGAGCCGGACAGCCTCGCCGCGCCGGTGGGCGGCGGTGGGGTTCACGCTTTTGGCGGGTGCGGCCGCCGTGGCCGGTTGCTCGAAGGGCTCGACCAGCTCGACGACCACCTCCAGCGCGACGACCTCGACCACCACCGGTGGTCTGTCCGTCGCCGCGGTCAAGAGCATGCAGGCAGCGCTGCTGGCCGTGGGCTGCTACTCGGGTGCCGTCGACGGGATCGTCGGTCCGGCGACCACACGGGCGGTCCGGTCGTTCCAATCATCCGACGGGCTCAGTGTGGACGGCGTCTACGGGACCAACACGAAAGCCAAGTTGCTGGCGGCGGTGACCGCCGGAAAGAAAGTGTGCACCACGACGACGACCACATCGACGACGGTGGCCGCCTCGACCACCACGGCGCCGTCGGGATCCGGGGTGCCGCCCGCAGCCACCGCCGCCATCACGGCCTACGAGACGGCGCACGGTCCCACCGCAGGGACCTGGGCCATCACCTCGTCGGCGCTCTCCTCGGTCAATCCCAACTACGTGCTGTTCCGGATCGGCCCGGCATCCAACAACGATGTCGACGTCCAACCCGGTTACGGGATCGTCTACTTGTCCGGCGGGACATGGACGGTGATCGGGTTCGGGAGCGCCGAGGTGGGATGCCCCGGAACCAGCCAGGCCCCGGTGGTACCCACGGCTGTCCTGAGCGGCTTCGGCCTGACCTGTCCCACCAGCTGAATCAGGAAGCGACCGGCGGCTCCGCTCGGGCCACCGGCGAGGATCCCCCGGCCACCACGGTGACGGTGCGACCTACGGCGCCGGCCCCGACCATCACGGTCACGGTGTCCGTAGACGAGTCATAGGACCACGAGGGCCCGCCAGCACCGGCCGCCGTGGCCGTCAGTCGCCGTCCGTTGAGGGTTACCCGGGCCGGCCGAGAGAGATCGGTCAGACGCACCCGGTAGGTGAAATCCGCCGGCTCCCCCGGAAAGTGGCCACGGGTGGGCCCGATGGTGACCCGGGTGGAGGGCGTGCCGCCGGCCGGAGCAGACGAAGAGGTGGTGATCAGGGTCTCGGTGCTCTGACCCTTGGTGTAGCCGCGCCCCGTGCCGGCGTCGTCGTAGACACTGAACGACCCACTCGAGCCGGCGTAGGCGGTGATGGTCAGCGACGAAGCCGGGCCTGTTGCCCGAATGGACGACTGCTCGGCGATGATGCCGCCGGCACGCACGAAGACCGGCATGCGGCCCAGGGGCTCGTCCAGCGTGGCCGACGACGGTCCTGTGAAGGTGGCGCCGGTAAAGAAGTCGACCCACCGGCCCGGGGGGAACCACACCGTCGAGGCCGCCACGCTGCCCGGACCGGTGACCGGGGCCACCAGCATGTCCGGTCCGTAGAGGTACTCGGTGGGATGGAGGTAGGCCGAGGACTGATCGGGGTAGTCCAGGTAGAGAGGCCGGGTCATCGGCAGGCCGGACCGGTTGGCGTCGGCAGCCAACGTGTAGGTGTAGGGAAGCAGAGCCTCCCGCAGGCGCAGAAATGACTCGGTGATGGCCTGCACCGGCTGTGGGTACTGCCACGGGAGCCGGTCCTCGTTGTTGGAATGAAGACGGAGGATGGGCTGGAAGGTACCCAGCTGGACCCACCGGTCGTAGAGGTCGGGCGGGTCGGCCCCCGACTGGGTGGGCGGTGGCCCGAGGTAACTGCCGATGTCACTGCTCACGTACGGCTCGCCGATGGTGGCCTCGTCGGGGACGAGGGCCGCCTCGGCGGCCAGCGTGTTCCACGTCCCCCATGCGTCGCCGGTGAAGGCGATGGTCGAGGTGTGATCCGACCACGGACCGGCCGGATACACCTCCTCGGGATCGGCGTTGGAGCCTCCGATACGAGCCAGGACGAATCCCCGCTGGCCCAGGTTGTCCATGTCCTGTGCGTAGAGATGGTCGATGAACGAATCGGGAGTGACCCCGGGCATCGACACGATCGAATTGTCACAGCACCAGTCCAGCCACCAGAAGGCCACTCCTTGCTTCTGGAAGCTCTGCTGCAGGGTGAAGTTGGACTCGGCTTGCGATTCCGAGCTCCAGTCCCACACCTTGCAGGGACCGTTGGTACAGCTCGACGAGGCGAGAGGGTGGCCGGCAACGCGCTGGGCTTCGGGCAGCCGCGGATCGTTGTCGTCGATGCTCGAGTGCAGGTTCAGGGTGACCTCGACTCCCCGATCCTTGGCCCACCGCAAGAACGACTCGGGGTCGGGAAAGAGCTGGCCGTTCCACTCCCACCCGTTCCAGTCGTTGGGCGCCTTCCAGTCGGTATCGAGGGACAGGGCGTTGAGGGGAACGTGGTTGGCTGCGAAAGCCGGGAAGATCGTGCCTTCGATGGTGGCGCTCGAGTAGGGGGTGTAGTCGGAGTACCACACCCCGAACACGTTGCGGGTGGGTAGCGGGGCCGGGCCGGTGAGCTGGTCCAGCGTGTGCAGTGCACCTATGTAGTGGTGCCCGTAGGCGAACAGGTAGCCGTCCTGGAGGTCCCCGTCAGCCGGCCGGGGTTTCACCCACCCGTTGCTGGTCCAGACGGCCGTGTCGGTGTCGTCCAGCAGGCGCCAACCGGCGGTGTCGAGCAAGCCGTCGGTGTTGAGTGGTTCGATGCCGGCCTGGCAAGTGGCACCCACCTCACCGGGTCCACAGGTGGGGTTCTCGTTGTAGGTGTCGGTGTCGAAGCCGCGGATCCAGCCACCGAGGGGACCGGTCTGCGGTGGCGCGGGCACGGCGGCCCCGGCCGGGCCGATGGACAGGGTGTCGATGCCCAGATCGAAGCTGTCCGTCGTCGTGCTGACCAGCCGCACGGTGTTGGTCCCGGCCACCAGGTCGGCGGTGGCGGTGAGCGCCGACCACGGCGCCGCCGCGGTGGTCGGGGGGGCCGCCAGTGTGTGGCGCAGATGGCCGTCGACCTCCAAGTCGATGGTGCTGGTGAGGGGAGTGACAGGGGGGGTAGGCAGGTTCGTGTAGCGGATGGCCAGCTGGGCCGGTCCGGCCGTGGCCCCCAGGACGTTCCAGGTGACGCTGGCCCCGCTGGTCAGGAAGTCGCCGGCGTAGCCGGCCGTGCTCTGGTACCCGTTGAAGCTCTGGCCCAGGCTGGACCCTCCACCCAAAGAGGCGGCACCGGCCTGGCAGACCTGACCGAAGGTGCACTCCCCGTCCCACGTCGGGGCCACGGTGGTGAGGTGGCCGTCGACCGACAACTGGAGGGAGGTATTGGACACGGTGAAGGGTCCCGAACCCATCTTGTAGCGCAACACGGCCCGGTCGGTTCGGATGGCCACCCACCCGTTGGCCCGGGTGACGGTGTACCTCGGCACAGGAAGACGTCGGTCCACGGCGTTGACAGTGGGGTTGTTCTCGAAAGTCCGTGACGGCGAGTACTCGAGACGGATGAGCGTCGGGCTCAGGACCTCGAAGCGAGCGTCACCCTCCACAACCACAGCCGACGGGTGGGGCGTGCCGTTGGCCACGTTGATGGGAGTGGAAAGATCGACCGGGATGGTGTCGGTGTTCGACGACCCCGGGGTGGAGGCGGCGGCGGGCGACAGGGCGAAGGCCGTCACCATCGCCGTCACCATGACCGTCACCATGACCATGGCCGTGATGACGAGAGTGGTCCTCAGTCCACCGGTTCTTTGCCCTGGTGCGCGGGAACCGGTGACGTTCCGGGCCATGTTCGGTCGAGCCTTGTTCTTGACGAGGGGTCGATGACATGATCAGGGCGAGACGTCGACGTCGACGGTGAGGCTGGGCAGGGCGGCCGATCCTTGCTGGAGTTTGAAGGTGACCGGATAGGTTCCGGGGTCGCCGGCATCGATCCCCACCGGGACGGTGGCCCGATCCCCGGTCACCTCGATCGTCCCCGATGACGGGGAGAGAGAGACCTCGGCTGCCCCCGGGGAAGAGGCGACATGCCACGTCACCGGGGTGGCTGTGGTCCGGCGCCGCTCTTCTTGTATGCCCAAGGCGAAGGACGCCGATGCGTGGGCGCCGACGGAGACCGCCCCGCCCGGCAAGGTGAAACCTACGGCCGGTGCGGCTCCCCCGCCGAACGACGGAGGGGCGGCCCTCGGTGAGGTGCCCCATTTCTTGTCGGGAACCGTGCCCAGGTCGACGGCCAGGTTGGCTCCCTCGGCCAAGGCCGTCGCCGGAATCCAGGGTTTGTCCCAGTTGGCCGGGGAGTTGCTCCCCACGGTCAGGCGGGCGCTGTGGACGTACTGGTCGGGAGCGTGGGCTGCGGTAACCGTCAGGACACGCCCGTTGCCTTCCACAATCCGCACCTCCGGAAAGAGCGGGCTGGCCATCGCCAGGTCGGCTGCTCCGGGGGTCTCGGGGTAGAGGCCCAGTGCGCTCCACACGTACCACGAGGACAGGGCGCCGAGGTCGTCATTGCCCGGTTCACCGGTGGGGGTCAACGAGTAGAGCTCGGTCATGATGCGGCGCACCACGGACTGGGTGGCCCACGGTTGGCCGGCGTAGTCGTAGTCGAAGGGGACCCACTCCCCCGGCTCGTTGCCCGCCCACTCGTAAGGGGCGAAGCGGGTGGCGTTGAGCTGGGTGAAGAAGGTGTCGAGTTTGGCCACCGCCTGTTGGTCTCCGCCCATCAGCCCGATGAGGCCGGCCAGGTTCTGGGGCACGGCCCATGTGTACTGGACGGCATTGCCCTCCTCGAAGCCCTGCTGGGCCACACCCTGGGCCTGGTCGGCCGGGCTGGCCGGTTGGAACGCCGGCCCCGGCGGAAAGCTTCCGTCGGCCTGGCGGGCAGCCAGGTAACCGGTGGCCGGGTCGAACAGGTTCTGCCAGTTCTGACCACGCCGGGCGAAGGTGGCGGCCACCGCGGTGTCGCCCGCCGCCTTGGCCAGCTGGGCGATCGAGAAGTCGTCCACCGCGTACTCCAGAGTCTCCGAGCCTCCGTCCGTGTACGGATACGAGGTGACGTCGTAGCTGAGCTCCGGCACCCAACCGTCGGCCTTGTACTGCACCAGGTTCTGCCGCTCGACGATCAGACCGTTGTTTTCGGGCACCGTCGCCCCGTGGACCATGGCCGCCAGCGCCTCCTTCACGTCGAAGTGACGGGCGCCGAAGGCGTAGGCGTCGGCGATGATAGCGTCGGCCGAGTCGCCGTCCCACTGAGCGGCGTCGTTGTCGGCGATGGCCCACCTGGGCAGGAAGCCCCCCTTGGTCTGTGACCCGTCCCGTAGGAGCGATTGGACCATCTGCGCCGTCGGACCGGGTAGCAACATGGCCAGTAGGGGGACCTGGGACCGGTACATGTCGCACTCGGAGAAATTGGCGTACTGCACGTCACCCTTGCTCAAGGTGTGGACGCGATGGTCGAATCCGATGTAGCGACCGTCGTCATCACTGAACACCGAGGGAAAGAGGAGGGAGTGGTAGAGGGCGGTGTAGAAGATGCGCCGTTGGTCGGTGGGGCCGCCGTGTACGCCCACCCGGCCCAGGAGCCCGTTCCACTCCGCCGTGGCCGCCTGGGACACCTTGTCGAAGTCCCAGCCCCGGATCCTCGGTGGCCAGATTGCCGGCCGCTCCAGCCGCCGACACGTAGGAGACGCCCACCTTGGCCACCACGGTCTGGGCGGCTGTGTCGCCGGGGCGCCGGAAGCTGACCCAGGCCCCGCAGCTGGCGTCGGCCGTACCGGTACAGCTGGCCGATGGGCTCAGTCCCCCACTCTGGGCCCCGCAGCTGGCGTCGGCTGTGCCCGAACAGCTGGCCGTCGGGCCCGGGGCCCCACCGTGCCAGGTCCCACTGGCCACGAAGGGAGTCGAGAACCGGGCCACGAAGTACAGGGTGTAGTTGCCCGGGATCCCACAGAAGTCGCCACTGGTCACCGAGCCGGTGAGCTCGTTGTCACCGACCAGACGGACCTCGGAAGCACTCGAGCCCGCGGCCGAATCACTGGCCTTGAACAGGAGGGTGTCGCCGGCCTCGGAAGCAGCCGCTGGCGACGCCGAAGGGGCGGAAGGAAAGGTGAACTGACCCAAGGCGGTGCGGGTGGTGGCCGTGAGTCGCACACCGACCGTCGGGCCGGCCGGTGGTCCGACCCGCACCGAATAGTTTCCGGCCGACGCGTGCTCGTTGCTGTGGGAGAAGGGTTGAAGGGCGTTCTCGGGTGAGCCGGGTGGACCACCGTCCACCGGCAGGATGGGGATGTCCCCGTAGATGGCGCAGCCCGGGCCGGACAGGTGGGTCAGGCTGAAGCCCGAGATCTGGGAGTCGGCATAGTCGTAGCCCGAACCGGTGGCCACTTGGCGATCGGGCCAGGTATCGGGGCTGAACTGGGCCATGCCCAACGGCACCGACGCCCCCGGGTACTCGCTCACGTTGGCCGGGGCCACCTGACCCACCCCGGTGCCCACCTCGGGATCCACCATGGCGGCCGGACCGCCGGTATCGGCTCCGGGCCGCAGCGCCACCGGCGATCCGGCGGGAATAATGACCGCTGACGCCGCCCCGGCGGCGGAGGCTGTAACTGTGGCGGTGGCTGTCGAGACCGATGCTCCGACGCCGGAGACCACCAACAATACGGCGACCGCCTTCGTCCACCCCCGACCACAGGCCCGCGCCACGGGCGAACACTAGTGCTCCCCGACGGCCGCTACCGTACGGTGGGGGCGACGTTCTGGAGCCGGACCTCACCGTGGGCGATCAACCTCTCCGATCCATCGGTGATGTCCACCCGCCACAGCTGTTGGGTCCTCCCCTGGTTGAGGGGAACCGCCTCCACCCGCACCCGGCCGGCGGCTATCGACCGGAGGAAGTGGGTGGTATTGGTCAACCCGACGGCAATCAACTCTCGGTCCTCCACCGCCAGGCACGCGCCGATGCTGGCCGCAGACTCGACGGCGGTGGCGTACACCCCGCCGTGCACAATTCCCCACGGCGTGTGATGGGAGGGTCCCACGTCAATATGGGCCACCACCTTCTGCCCACTGGCCTCGTCGACCACCAGGCCGGCCGCGTCGACGAACCTGTCGCCACCCTGGGCGGAGGGCTCGGCCCGGGGTTGGACGCCGGGTCGGCCGCTCGTCTCGGCGACCGTCTCGGTCATGACCCTGCGGCCGTCTGTCTCACCGGGCCAGGATAACCGGACAGAGTTCTATCATGCAATCCAATCCGCTCAACCGTCCCCAGCCCGACCGATCGTCAGCTGGACCCGTCCGACAGAGCGGGCGGAGCCGATGCGGCCGGGCCGAGCTCGGCCTTCATGGCGGCCAGCTCCTGATCGACCTGGCTGGCTGTTCCCACCTGATCCAGTTCTTTTTGGATGTCATCGGTGCCGCTGCCCCCGACGTCCTCGAGCACGCCGGACTCGAGGAGATCGTCCATGGCCCCGGCGTGAGCCTGCATGTTGGCGATCTTGTCCTGCGCCCGCTGGAGGGTGGCGCCCGAGTCGTTGAAGGTCTTCGAAATTCCGGCGGTGCTCTCGTCGACGGAGCTGACCGCTTTGGCCGCCGTGTACTGCGCCTTCAGCACTTCCTTCTGTGACCGGAAATCGTTGACCCGCTTCTGCAGGGCGTTAAGGGTCTGTTCGAGCTTCTGCTCCTGATCGGTGAGCTGCTGGTGCTGCGGCTCCATGCTGTCGATTTGGGCCTGGGCGGTCGCTTTGCGGGTCAGCGCCTCCTTGGCCAGATCCTCCTTGCCCTGGCCGAGGGCAGCCTTGGCCTGATCCTGGAGGTGGTCGACCGTGTGCTGGAGCTGTTGTTCCTGTAACTCGATCTGCTTGCGCGAAGCGGCGATGTCCACCAGGGCCCGACGGACCTGGGTGATCTGCCCGAGCATCTGCTCGTAGGAGAGGTCGAGCATCTCGTCGGGCTTCTCGGCGGCGTCGAGCGCCTTGTTGGCCTTGGCCTGCACGATGTCGTGTGCCCGTTGGAAAAGGGACATTGCTCCTCCTTCTATGTGTCTGCAGCTATGTGCCTGCAGCCCGCCCGATCGGTCGACAGCGGCCATTCCGGAGGCTACTCCGTCGCCCTCCGGGATCCTCCGTCACGGAATCGGCGGTCATGCCGAGGTGGAACGGGTGGCGCCGTGGTGGCGCCGACCGTCACGCCCCGGTGGGCGCGCCCCGGTGGGGCTACGGCGAAATGGGCGTTGCCGATGACCGGTGGAACCGGTCGTTCAAGGGGCCAGCCCGTCCCTCCACGGCGACAGCTCCAGCTTCGGGTAGCGGAGGGCCGTCTCGTCCAGGAGGGCCTCCGTCCAGATCGGATGGCCCGGCGGTGGGAAGCCGAACAGCTCGAGCTGCCGGGGTGTGCTCCGCTCCACGAATCGGGTCCACTCCCGTCCCGTCGAACGGGACTGGGCCTGGTCGTAGCCGATCCAGTCCTGGCCGGCCCTCTTGAAAGCAAGGGCCATCACGAAGCGCGCCGTTCCCGGCGAGCCGAACGGTGCGCCACGGTGAAAGACATCGGAGCGGTAGGCCAGGTAGGAGCCGCGTACACCGATGGCCTGGCGTTCGGCGGCGTAGATGTCGGGAGAGGTATGGGGCATGAGCACGGGGGTGGCGGGAGAGACAGCGGTCGAGTCGCCCGTGGAGACCACACGGGTCGGGTTGTCTGCCTCGGTCACGTCCGACAGATAGAGGAACCCCTCGAGGTTCCACCAGGGCGGCGCCCCCAGGGCCGGTAACCACGAATGGTTGCGGTCGGTGTGCATGGGCTGCTCGTAGTTGGTGATCCCCTCGTACTTGGCCGTCAGGTGGATCTGGTAAAGCCTGATGTCGGGCTCACCGAGAGCCCGTTCGGCAAAGTCGACGATCGACGGGTGGACACACAGCCGGTTGAGCGCACCCTTCCCCCGGAACGGAAAGATGTCGGACCACCGCTGCTGGTCGGGACGGAATCCGGGACCGTCCTCGGGCCACACGAAGACTTCCGGACGTTTGACCGGGCGGCCCAGGCGGCGCTCGGTCTCCCCTTCGGGGTCGCGGCGGTACTCCTCGTTGGTGGGAAAGGTGTTGTGCAGATCACCGAGAACAGCGTCGATCTCATCACTTCCCACGATGCCGTCGAGCAGGACCCAGCCCTCGTCCCGCCAGGTGTCGACTTCCTTGTCGGTGGCCAATCGTGACGTCATGCCGGCTCCTCTCCTCCCCTTCGGTGGGCCCGGCACCGGACCCACCGCCGACCGGTCCGGGATCGGGGCGCCTTCGGCCTACCAACGACAAGCTGGACGTGGCGCAGTGTACCGGCCGACCTCGGACCCGGACCGATAGCGTGGGGCTGTGACCACCAAGGACGTCCGGGTCGTCGACGTCGCCGATCGGAGCATCGATATCTCGAGCCCCGACAAGATCTACTTCCCGGCCCTGGGAGCCACCAAGTTCGACCTGGTTTCCTACTATCTCGACGTGGCCGACGCCCTGGCCGGCACGGCCACCGGTCGGCCCGCGCTCCTGCAGCGGTTTCCCGGTGGCGCCGGGGGCAAGTCCTTCTTCCAGAAACGGGTACCGGCCGGGGCCCCGGCCTGGCTCGAGACCACGGTGGTGAGCACGCCCAACGGAACCACATCGAGGGCACTGGTGGTGGCCGACATCGCCCATGTGCTGTGGGCCGTCAACCTGGGCTGCATCGGTCTCCACCTGTGGCCCTACCGGGCCGACGACCCCGACCATACCGACGAGCTCCGCATCGACCTCGACCCGCAGCCGGGAACGACCTTCGACCAGGTCCGCGCGGCGGCACGATGTGTTCGGACCTTGCTGGAGGAGATCGGCATGGCCGGCTATCCCAAGACGACCGGCAATCGCGGCATCCACGTCTACGTCCGACTCGAGCCCCGCTGGGACAGTTTTCAAGTGCGAGCGGCAGCCGTGGCCCTGGCCCGCGAGCTCGAACGCCGGCACCCCGAGCTGATCACCGCCAATTGGTGGAAGGAGGAAAGGGGCGAACGGATCTTCGTCGACTTCAATCAGAACGCACCGCACAAGACGGTGTTCGGTGCCTGGTTCGCCCGACCCCGGGTCGGGGGCCAGGTGTCGACCCCGCTGGCATGGGACGACGTCGACACCGTCGATCCGGAGGAACTGACCATCCGTACCGTGCCCGAGCGGGTGCGCCAGCGGGGGGACCCCTGGGCGGCCATGGGCCAACGACCGCAGTCGCTCCAACCACTCCTGGACATGGTGGAACGGGACCGGGGCGACGGGCTCCACGACGCCCCCTGGCCCCCCGAGTATCCCAAACAGCCCGACGAGCCACCGCGGGTGGCTCCCAGCCGAGCCAAAAAGGAATAGCACCGGTGGAGCCGACGACCGCCTTGCGCCGGATCGCCTACCTGCTCGAGCGGGACGGGGCCGAGTCGTACAAAGTGCGGGCCTTTCGCAACGCCGCCGCCGCCGTCGGCGCCCTTTCCGATGGTGAGTTGGCGGCAATGGGATCGGCCCGCCTGCAAAAGATCCCCGGGGTGGGCAAGACCAGCGCCCAGGTCATCATCGAAGCGTTGGGCGGAGGGACCCCGACCTACCTCCAGAAACTGGAGGAGGTGGAGCCGGCCGCCCTCAGCCCCGACGGGCAGACGTTGTTGGCACGACTCCAGGGCGATTGTCACAGCCATTCGAACTGGTCGGACGGAGGAAGCCCGATCGACGAGATGGCCCGGGCGGCGCGGGACCTCGGGCATCAGTACTGGGCACTCACCGACCACAGCCCCCGGTTGACCGTGGCCCACGGGCTCGATCCCGAGCGCCTGCGCCAGCAGCTGGCGGTGGTCGCTCAACTCAACGACGAACTGGCCCCCTTCCGCATCCTCACCGGGATCGAAGTCGACATCCTGGAAGACGGTGGGCTCGACCAGGACGACGATCTGCTCGCGCAGTTGGACGTGGTGGTGGCCAGCGTGCATTCGAAGCTACGCATGGATTCGACCGCCATGACGGCGCGGATGGTGCGGGCCATCGCCAACCCGCACACCGACATCCTCGGGCACTGCACCGGTCGGCTCCTGGTCGGGCGGGGCCGCCCCCCTCGACCTTCGACGCCGGGGCCGTGTTCGATGCCTGCGCCGCCACCGGCACGGCGGTCGAGATCAATTCGAGGCCCGAGCGGCTCGACCCACCCGAGCCGCTCCTGAGCATGGCCTTGTCGGCCGGTTGCGTCGTGGTGGTGGACACCGACGCCCATGCCCCCGGTCAGCTCGAATGGCAGCGCTACGGGTGTGAACAGGCGGCGCGCGTCGGGGTGCCGGTCGAGACGATCATGAACGCCCTCCCGGTGGAAGACCTTTTGGCCTGGACCTCCGGGCACGCCGCCTGAACAGTTCCTCCTCCCCTCCCCGGGTCCGGTGGATACGATGACCCGGTGACGCTCCCCGTGGTTCCGCCCGTTCCACCCATGCTGGCCAAGTTGGCCCGGGAGCTACCCGAGGGCGAGGGCCTCCACTACGAGCCGAAGTGGGACGGGTTCCGGTGCATCGTCTTCCGCGACGGCGACGACGTGGTGCTGGGCAGCCGCAACGAGAAGCCGCTCACCGTGTACTTCCCCGAGTTGGTGGAAGCCCTCCAGGCCAATCTGCCGCCCCGCTGTGTCCTGGACGGGGAGATCGTCATCGTCGGTCCCTCCGGCCTCGACTTCGATGCCCTCTCCCAGCGCATCCATCCGGCGGCATCGCGGGTGGCCCTTCTGGCCCAATCGACGCCGGCGTCCTTCGTGGCCTTCGACCTGTTGGCCCTGGGGGACGCCGATCTGCGCACCCAGCCCTACGCCCAACGACGACAACATATGGAGAAGGCGCTGGCCAAAGCCGAGCCACCCGTCCATCTCACCCCCGTCACCGATCAGGTCGACGTGGCCCGTGACTGGTTCTCGAGGTTCGAAGGCGCCGGGCTCGACGGTGTGGTGGTCAAAGCGGCCGACCTCACCTACCAGTCCGACAAGCGGGCCATGATCAAGGTCAAGCACGAGCGTACGGCCGACTGCGTGGTCGGCGGTTTCCGCTTTCACAAGTCGGGCGACGGGGTGGGATCGCTCCTACTCGGCCTGTTCGACGACAGCGGCGTGCTGCACCACGTCGGGGTGGCGTCCGGATTCAGCGTGGCCCGCCGCCAGGAGCTGGTCGACACATTGGAGCCGTATCGAAAGGACGCCCTGTCGGCGCACCCGTGGCACACCGGAGGTGCACCCGGCGGGCGCGTGCCGGGAGGCCAGAGCCGATGGACCGGGGGTAAGGACCTCAGCTGGGAGGCCCTCCGACCCGAATTGGTGGCCGAGGTGTCCTACGACCACCTGCAGGTCGACCGCTTCCGCCACGCCACCTCGTTGCTGCGGTGGCGGCCGGACCGGGCCCCGGCCTCGTGCACCTACGCCCAACTCGATACCCCGGTGCCCACCGAGCTCGGCAATGTGTTCGGCGCCGTCTGACGCCCGGGGTCACACCGACGGGACGAGGGCGGCCACCCGCTCGACCAGCCCGGGGTCCCGGAACCGACGGCACACACCTTCGAAGGCGGCGGTCGGTCCCCGCCAGCGCAGGGCATCGACCGTAGTCAGGAGAGAGGGGTCGAGGCGCAGGGTGGCCAGATGGCGGAAAAGCTCGGCCGCCTCCCGCTCGTCGGCCAGTCGGGCGGCCAGCTTGGCCGCACCCCGCACCGCCTGTCGTACCGCCGGATCCCACTGGTCGATGTCGTCGGGCACGTCGTCGATGCTGCCGTAGTGGGCCAGCACCAGAGAGGCCGACCGCTTGCCCCACCCGGCCAGACCGGGGAAGCCGTCGGCGGAGTCACCCACCAGGGCCAGCCAGTCGGGAATGGAACGGGGGGCAACGCCGAACTTCTCCCACACGCCGGCCTCGTCGCACACCGTTCCGTTACGCCGGTCGAGCTGGACCACCCGGCTCCCCACCACGCACTGAGCCAGGTCCTTGTCGGGCGTGCAGATGACGACCTGGTCGACGTGGCGGTCACCGGCCGCCACCGAGGCGGCGGAGGCCAGCGCGTCATCGGCTTCGAGCTCGACCATCGGCCACACCGTCACCCCGAGGGATTGGAGGGCCCACTCCACGATGGGGAACTGGGACCGCAACGCCGGCTCGATGCCATCCCCCGTCTTGTAACCGGGCCACAGCTCGTTGCGGAACGACTCGACCACGTGGTCGGTGGCCACGCCGATATGGGTGGCCCCGTCGGCCAGCATGCCCACCACCGTGAGGACCACCCCCCGGGCGGCCCCGATCTCCTCCCCGTCGTCGGCCGGGCGCGGTGGTTGTCCGAAGTAGTGACGGAACAGTTCGTAGGTACCGTCGACCAGAAAGGCCTTCACCGGGTCAGTCTGGCAGCTCAACCGTTTGGGGGCACGGCCCCGGGGTAGGGGATTGACATCGACAATCCGATCCGACCAGGAGGACGGTCATGGCTACCGCAGATGAGATGAAGGGACGGGCCAAGGAGGCAGCTGGCGATCTGACCGACAACGACTCGTTGAAGTCGGAGGGCAAGATCGACCGGGCCAAGGGGAAAGTCAAGGAGGCGGTGGACAAGGTGGCGGACAGGGTGGGCGAAGCGGCCGACAAGTTGGACGACCGCCCGGGAAGGCCTCGCTGATCTCGACAGTCCTGCAGGTCCTCGACGACGCCGGAGGACGGGTCTAGCCCGACCTAATCTCCACCGGTGCCCGGCCATCCGATTCGCTACACGTCCTCCGACGAGGACAGTGCCCGATGGTCTGACTTTCCCTTGCGAGAGGGCGACATCCTGATCAGCACCCGGTCCAAGAGCGGCACCACCTGGGTGCAGATGATCTGCGCCCTACTCATCTTCCAGACACCGGAACTACCCGACGCCCTGAGCAACCTCTCACCCTGGCTGGACTGGCTGATCAGGCCCCGAGCCGAGGTCTTCGCCCAACTGGCGGCCCAGTCGCACCGCAGGTTCATCAAGAGTCACACCCCTCTCGACGGTCTGCCCGCCGACCGGCGGGTCACCTACATCGTGACCGGGCGTCATCCCCTCGACATGGCCGTGTCGTTGTACCACCAGAGTGACAACCTCGACCGGGAACACATGCGTCAGGTCCTGGGCCATCCCCCTCCCCCGTCGCCCCCTGTCGACCGTCCGTCCCTGCCCGAATGGCTGCGCACATGGATCGCCGCCGATCCCGACCCGCGGGCCTCACTCGATTCGCTCCCCGGGGTGATGTCTCACCTGGTCGGGGCCTGGACCCTGCGGACCGAACCGAACATCGTGCTCGTCCACTACGACGATCTCCGGGCCGACCTGGGCGGCGAAATGCGGCGTCTGGCCGGCCGCCTGAACATCGCCGTCCCCGAGGAGATCTGGCCAGATCTGGTGGAAGCGGCGTCGTTCGAGAGCATGCGGGCCGGTCCCGTCGGGACCGCCACCGCTGTGGGGGTCCTGAAGGATCCGGCCGCCTTCTTTCGACGCGGTACCTCGGGGGCCGGCGCCGAAGTACTGGACGAGGCAGAGTTGCGCCGCTACTACGAACGGACCCGGGCCATGGCCCCCGAGGATCTCCTCACCTGGCTGCACCGCCAACCGGCCGATGTGGCCACCCCGCCAGGGTGACCCGGAGGACGATGGCCGTACGGAGGTCCGACCCGGTCGTCGACTCGTCAGTCGCCGGGGTCGGGTCTCCTGTCCACCTCGTTCGACGATGGCGCGGTATCGGTCTGCAGGTGGCCGGCGATGATCGACCCGGCGGTGGATGCGGTCGGGGCATGGCCGGTGACCGTCTGGACGAAGGGCTCCTTGTCCAGGACGTAGAGCAGGGCATCGGTCACCGCGGTGACCGAAGCTTTCCGCGGTACGTCCTGAATGAGGGCGATCTCCCCGAAGCCATCACCTCGGGTCACCGTCTGCAGTGTGCGCCCTTGACGGGAAACGACCAGCTCGCCATCGGCCACCGCGTAGTAGCAGTCGCCCCGATCACCCTCGGTGATCACGACCGTTCCTTCCGACACCGCCAACCGGTCGAGCTCTCGGGCGATGCCCTCGATGGACGGCGCCGGTAGGGAGGCGAACAGGGGGATCGAGCGCAGTAACTTGATCTCGACCTGGGGCACCGTGGCCGACGAATCGATCTTCCGCAACCGCGGCCACACTGCGGCCATCAGGAGAAGAGTGATGGCGGCCGGTGCGACCAGCGCTGCCCGAATCCCCCCTACGGCCAACGCCACCCGCACCAGGATGGCTCCGAGGGCCAGTCCGAGGTCCATGAGAGCCTCCAGGATCGAGAACGATCCGGCGATGGCATCCGAGGGGGCCGAACGCTGCAAGAGGGTCCGACTGGTGACATCGAAGACGGCACCGGCCAGGCCCACCGTGCCGATGAGCAGGATGACCGGTGCCACCCGGGGGACGGCGTCGATGGCGGCCAGAGCGGTCACCGCCACGGCGAGCGAGAGCACCAGGGTGTGGGCAAGATGACGCCGACCGACCAGGAAGGCGGTGACGAACCCGGCCACCAGTGCCCCGCCGCCCAGTGCGGCATTGAGGAATCCGGCACCGCCGGCTCCGATGTGCAAGAAGCGCAGGGCCAGGACCACACAGAGCAGATCGAGCGATCCGATGAGCACGAAGTAGAAGGTGTGCAGGGTGAGGAGTACCCTGATCTGCGGGTGCCGTGTGGCCATGGCGGCGTTGACCCTGGCCGCGGCACGGATGGAGGCAAAGGCGCCCGCTCTGGCCGACCGAGGGTCGGCGACCGACCCGCCCTCCCCCGTCTCATCGCCCGCCTTCTCCGGGGGACCGTCGGACGAGAAGGTGGCCGTCGGTCCGTGGATGCCCGTCATGAGCAGGAGAGAGCCCGCGCTCATGACGGCCATGGCGGCCACCGCCAACCCGGCGCCGCGCCAGGCCAGAAACAGGCCGACCATGGCCGGTCCGACCAGGCTGGCGGCGCCGTCGGTCCAGCCGCTGATCACATTGGCCGCGGTGAGCTCCTCGGGTGTGCGCACGATGGCCGGAAGAAGGGCGGCCTGGGGCGGTCGTGTCACGGTCAGGCTGAGTGAGGTGAGCGGAGCCAGCAGGAAGACCACCACGGCGGGGACGCCCATGCCGATGGCCACAGCCACCGCCGCCATCGACGTCATCTGCAGGCCGTAGCCGAGCCGCAGGACCTGGGCGGGTGGGTGACGATCGGCCACAGCGCCGAAGAAGGGCCCGCAGATGATGCAGGGAATCAGCTGCACCAGCACCATCACCATGCTGCCCGTGGATCCGCCGTGGCCATAGGCGAAAACCAATAGGGCGATCCAGACACCGAACTCCGCCGCCCCGAACAACGCGTAGGCAAATCCGACTCTGCGCAGGACAGGGTTCTGGAATGCCGCACGGAAAACCGCCCCCACCGCACGGGCCCGCCCGACCATTGCCACCTGCGTCCTCCTCAGCCAGTCGGCCCGCAGGGCCGCCGGTGTCGGCCAGGCCCAAGGGCCGAGCGTCCACGACGAACAGTACAGCGGTCCGGGCCAGCGGGGTCGGGTGGCCGGCCGGTTTCGCCCTGTCTCCCCCTAAACTCCATGGGTATAATCGGGTTTTGGACCATGGTCGTCCTGTGGTCGCACCCCATCTACGAGGAGTTCGCCAATGACCGCAAACCCCGGGGCAGTTGCCACCCGAACGGCTGGCCCCTCACTGACCGTTCGGCCGGTCACCCCCCGCATCGGGGCGGTCGTCGAGGGGATCGATTTGGCCTCCGATCTGACCGACGAGGTCGTCAGTCAGATCAGAGCGGCCATCGTCGGACACAGGGTTGCCTTCTTTCCGGGTCAGCACCTCGAATCCGATGAGCAGCTCGCCTTCGCCAACCGCCTCGGATCGGTGACCCGGGCCCACCCCACGTTGCCCTCCAACCGGGCCGACGCCGCCCTCTTCGACCTCGACTCGAGGGCTGGAGCGGCGGCCAACCACTGGCACACCGACGTGACCTTCGTCGAGCGGCCACCCACCTTTTCGATCCTGCGGGCGGTGGTCATCCCCGAGGTGGGCGGCGACACCCTGTGGGCCAACACGGTGGCCGGGTACAAGGACCTGCGCCCGAGCATCCGGGCCATGGCTGAACAGCTGCGCTGCATCCATACCAACGGACAGGACTACGGGCGGGTGGATGTGGCCGCCGCGGCCGGCCGCATGCGACCCGAACAAGTCGACCATGTGCGGACGTTCGTGTCTACGGTGTTCGAAACGGAGCATCCGGTCGTCCGGGTCCATCCGGAAACCGGCGAGCACGCCCTGCTGCTGGGTGGGTTCGCCCAGAAGGTGGTCGGTCATTCGACTTCCGAATCGGTCGACATTCTGCGCACGCTGCAGGCGTACATCACCCGCCCCGAGAACACCGTCCGCTGGCATTATCACGCCGGGGACGTCGTCGTGTGGGACAACCGCTCGACCCAGCACTACGCCATCTACGACTACGGGACTGAACACAGACAAGTTCAGCGGGTCACCACCGCCGGTGATGTGCCGGTCGGTCTCGACGGTCGTCCCAGTGTGTCGGTGCAGGGGGATGCCGCTTCCTACTACGAGGTCAGTTGACGACCGCCTTGCTCTCACTTCTCCCGTGCCGTTCCCGACCATCCGTACAGACGACCCGTACAGAGGAGAAGACACATAAGGCCGGCGGCGTGGCCACCGATGACGCTCGCCGAAGTCTGGTCATCTCCCAGCGGCTGCTCGGGACCGAGGACGATGTGAATCAGACCGCCGCACGCATCAACTCCGACCCCATGCCGCCAGCTTTTCACCTGGGCTGCCAACGATGGGTGCCCCTGGTCCGCTCTGAGCGCCCGCTGCTCAACTACCGTGACCTCCGTGGCCAGAAGGAGCGCCGGACTGCTTCTCTACCGGCATCGGGGGGCGACGCTGGAGATACTGATCGGACACATGGGCGGCCCGTTCTGGGCGGGCAAGGACCAACGGGCATGGTCGATTCCCAAGGGCGAGTACGGCTCGGACGAGATTCCCTTCGACGCAGCCCTCCGTGAATTCGAAGAGGAGATCGGATCCCCCCCTCCACCTGCCGACTACCGCGAGCTCGGTCAGTTCCGCCAACCCAATGGCAAGTGGGTGGCCGTGTGGGCGGCGGCGGCGGCCGAATTTGATCCCACAGGTGGCCGCAGCAACACCTTCCCCATGGAATGGCCCCGCGGATCGGGGCGGCTCATCGACGTGCCGGAGATGGATCGGGCCGAGTGGGTCGACACCGATGCGGCCCGCGAGAAGCTGGTGCGGGGCCAGGTCCCCGTTCTGGACGCACTCCTCGCACTCGTGACGGGCACGGGTGACTAGCGCTGTCTTGCCCCCTGCCCCGCCGCCCACACTCGAGGAGTGGAACTCCATGGCCGTGACCGACGCTGACCTGGTCGACTCGGCCGTGCTGGCAGCCCGACGGGGAGTGCTCCTCGATTTCGACGGGACCATCGCCGCCATCGTCCCGACGCCGTCGGAGGCACGGCCGCTGTCCGGCATGGGCCCGTTGCTGGCCTCCCTCAGCTCGAAGATGACGACGGTGGCCATCATCTCGAGCCGGCCTGTCTCCTTTCTGCGCAGCGTGCTCGGCGACATCACCCCGCAGCCCGTACTCATCGGGCTCAGTGGCATCGAGAGGTATGAAGCGGGTCGGGTCCACGTGGTGGACGAGGCAGAACCCTGGACGGCGGCGGTGCGGGAGGCCCTGCGCCTGGCGCACGACCTCCTCCCCGACGGCACCGACATCGAGGACAAGGGGCTGTCGCTCACCTTTCATTACCGCGCCCATCCCGAGCTGGGCCCCCGCGTCGAGGAGGTGAGCGCCGCCCTGGCCCGACAGACCGGTCTCCGAGCCCACCCGGGCCGGTTGGCCGTCGAGCTGTCCATGCCCATCCCCGTCGACAAGGGGACCGCCGTGCGCCGGATGGCCCAGTCGCTCGAATGGGTCCTGTTCGCCGGCGACGATTCCGGGGACCTGGCCGGCTTCACCGCCCTCCACGACCTGGAGGCGGCCGACCCGACGGTGCGGACCTTCGCCGTCGCCGTCCTGTCGGCCGAATCGCCCCCCACCCTCGCCACCAGCGCCGATGTCACCGTGGCCGGTCCGGTTGGCCTGCGCCAGCTCCTCGGCCGCCTCGACGACGCCCTGGCCCCACCCGCCCCCTGACCGGCGCCGCTCCGAGTCGCTCCCCCGCCGACCCGACCTCGGGTACGGGCGGGACGGGTGGCGGCCGTCGACAGCCGGATGTACGGAGAGGCAAGTGGCGACCTATTGTTCGTCCGACCTCCGAGCCCACCGCCGGGCCCGCCGTCCGAGAGAGGAACCACGAATGAGCGATCTGCTCCTGGCCGATGAACGAGAGGCAGTGGCCAGTGCCGCCCGACACCTGGCCGAAGAGGGCCTGGTCATCGGTACGGCGGGCAACATCTCCGCCCGTAACGGTGACTTGGTGGCCGTCACCCCCACCGGGGCGAACCTGGGCAAGTTGACGGCCGACATGATCACGGTCATCGACCTGACCGGCAAGGTGGTGGACGGGAAGCTCGCCCCCACCTCCGAGGTGCCCCTCCACACCGGAATCTACGCCGCCACCAACGCCCTGGCCGTCACCCACGCCCACGCCATGGCCTCGACCGCGGTGGCCTGCTGCTGCGAGGAACTGCCGGCCCTCCACTACAGCTGCCTGAGCCTGGGCGGCGCCCCGAGGACGGCCCCCTATGCCACCTTCGGCTCGCCGGAGCTGGCCCAGAACGTCATCACCGCCCTCAAGGGCCGCAACGCCGCCCTCATGGAGAACCACGGGTCGGTGGCTTACGGATCGACCATGGACGAGGCCGTCGAGCGACTAGAGCTCCTCGAGTGGTTGGCCGAGCTGTACTGGCGGGCGTCGTCCCTGGGCACGCCCCGTATCCTCACCGACAAGGACTTCGAGGCCATCATCATGGCCGCCATCTCCGGGGGCTACGGCGCACTGCACGAGGTCGACGAAAGCTGAGCGTGACCAGCATCGACGTGCTGGTGGACGCGTTCGAGAGGATCCGTGATGCGGTGTACCCCTCCGTCACCGGTCTCTCGCCCGGCGAGCTGGCCTACCGTCCGGACGAGGAGTCCAACTCCATCGCCTGGCTGGTCTGGCACCTGACCCGCATCCAAGACGACCATGTCGCCCCTCTGCGCGGCAGCCGACAGGTATGGACAGAAGCCGGCTGGGCCGACCGTTACCGACTGCCCTTCGATCCTGCCGACACCGGCTTCGGCCACGGCCCGGCCGACGTGGCCGAGGTGGCCGTGGACGCCGATCTCCTGCTCGGGTACTTCGAGGACGTCCACCGCACAACGGTGGCCTTCCTCGGCTCGCTCGATCCGTCCGAACTGGGCCGGGTGGTGGACGACCGCTGGGATCCTCCGGTCACCATGAGTGTGCGGCTGATGAGCGTGGTGGCCGACGATCTGCAGCACGTCGGCCAGGCGGCCTATGTCCGGGGCCTCCTGCTCCGGCGTTGACCACGAACGGCGGGGTGAAGCGGGCAACCTGCGCCGAGCACGACAGCAGAGCACGACAGCGCGAGCACGGAGGCCCGAGCACGGAGGCCCGGACTGCCTCAGCCCCGACGGCTACAACTTCGAAGTGACGGTCACCGCTGACGGGGCCACCACCGGAAGATGGACCGAGATCTTGCTGAAAGCCACCGATCCACCCAGCCGGGGTGTGGCATAGGCCACGGTGGTGGCCACCAGCTGGAGGGTCAGGGTCTGACCCGGGGCCACCGACTGGCACACCGACTCGAGCGAGACGGTGGTGGTGTGGTCCCGACCGTCGAGCACGACGGCCACCGGGGTGACCTGGTTGCCGACCACCAGCCCGGTGGTGTCGTCGACCAATTGGGCGAAGATCCGTGTAGGACGGACACCGGGTAGGACGGTCCCCCGGTAGGTGAGTGACACAGTGGGGGCGCCGACCACCAGCGAGGTCCGTGAGGTGCCGTCGACCCGGACGTTGACCGCGTTGGCGGCCCGGGCGGGCAGGATGCCGGTCACCACCGAGGCCAGGGGATTGGCGCTCCCCGGGCTGGTGGGGGCCAGGATCACCGGACCGGAGCCCCCGGTGGCCACCAGCGGCAGCGTCCCGGACCCTGTGGCACTGAGCGGGGTGACGGTGGGCACCGGGTAGGTGTTGGCCGCGTACCGCACACCGTTCTGATCGATGATGTCCACCGGAGGTCCGGTGCCCACGGTTGGATCGCGCTTGACCCAGCGGTCGAGCCAGGCGATGGATGCGTCCTGGACCGCCCGCGGGTTGCCCTGGTTGGTGAGACAGACGCCGTGGCCACCGCAGAACCACACCATGGACACCGGGACCCCGTCTTTTTTGACCTGCTCGTAGTTGGTGATGCCTTCATCCAGGGTGAACAGGGTGTCCACCGTCCCCTGGACGATGAGGGTGGGAACGTGGATGTCCTTGACCAGGTCGCCCGGCCCGCGGGACAGGAACCATGCCTTGTTGGACGCCGTGGTGGTCCCGGTGGCGTTACCTTGAGCTGCGCCCGCCCGGATGTGCGGGTCGAGGTGGTCGGTGGCCGCCCCGGCCAGCAGAAGGTTCCCCCATCCTGCCTTGTAGATGCCCGTCTTGAGAAGGCTGGTGCCGAGCGAGTGCCACGAGATGGTGGGCACGATGGCGTCGATCCGGCAGTCTTGGGCGGCCGTGACCCATTGGATGCCCCCGCCGTAGGAACCGCCCACCATCCCCATACGGGGGTCACCGGGTGCATCGAGCTCCACACCGGGGAGGGTGGCCACCCAGTCGATCAGACGGGAGACGTCCTTGGCTTCGAAAGCCGGACTGTCCACCTCGGCCAGTCCGGTCGAGCCACCGAAGCCGCGGGGGTCCCAGGTCAGAACGTTGTAGCCGGCCTGGTGGAGGGCGCTGATGTCGATACCGCCCTGCAGGGCATTGCCGGTTCCCGTCTGATCGGTATCCCCCGAGTCGCCCCAGCCCGGGCCCATCAGCACGGTGGGAGCCGGATGGGCGGAGCTGGCTCCGGCCACCGGGAACCAGTGGGCCCGGATCTTCGTCCCGTCGAACGAGGTGATTATCCAGTCCGACGGCACACCCGGGACGGGGGTGGCCGCCACCGGGGCAGCCACCGGTCGGTGGCAGGCCGGCGCCCTCCACGAGGTGGTCGCCCCACCGGTCGGCACGGACACCGGCGACGTGGTGGTGGCGCGAACAACCGGCTACGAGGGCCAAGGCCAGAGCACCCACGGCCAGGGGCAGGGTGGGGCGGGACCGACCCCTTGGCCGGCGAGGGGCTCGGCCGGAGGCGGGCACCCTGTTCGGGAGAGACAACCGGAACCATTTTGGCCGCCGGGGCCGGTACCTCTCGATCCCCCCTGTGCCCTCCACGGTGGGCCACCGTAGACGGCGATCGCACCATCGGCCGCGATGCCTGTGCCACCATGACTGCGGCAGAGGGAGTCAAGATGTCGGCACCATCGCATAACCGCACAATGGCCCTGCTGCTGGTGGCGGTCCCGTTGGCTCTGGCCGCCTGCAGTTCCTCATCGTCGTCGGGGACAACCACGACCACGGCCACGTCGAGTGCCGACAGCACCCTCACCATCATGGTCACCAATGACGACGGGGTGGGAGCCCCAGGGATCAACGCCGTCGTACAGGGCTTGAGGACTCTTCCCCACACCAAGGTCACGGTGGTGGCACCGCTCACCAATCAGAGCGGAACCGGTGGGAAGAGAACGCCGGCCAGTGCCGGAGCCCTGGTCACCTCGACCGCCCAGACGGCCAGCGGCTATCCGGCCACCGCCGTGCACGGTTACCCGGCCGACACGGTGATCTGGGCGGTGGCCCACCACGGTCTGTCCTTCCGACCCGACCTGGTGGTGTCCGGGATCAACTTCGGCCAGAACATCGGTCCTCTGGCCGGGGTGTCGGGAACCGTGGGGGCGGCCCGGGAAGCGGTGACCCTGGGGGTGCCGGCCCTGGCCGCCAGCCAGGGCATCGACGACGGATCGACACCCGACTTCGCCCAAGGCGTCCCCTTCGTCGAGCGCTGGGTCACCGCCCACCGGGCCGTCCTCATCGCCCACTCCTACGGCACCAAGCCCCTACAGGCCAACCTCAACGTCCCCACCTGCGCCGGCAACGGTGTACGCGGTCAGGTCACCACGGTGATGTCCGCGTCCGGCGACGCCAGCAAGACCCTCACCATCGACTGTGCCTCCACCTCCACCTCCTACACAGACGACCTCGGCGCCTTCGAGATCGGTTTCGCCACCCTCACGCCGCTCTATCCCCCCTCGGGCTCCTGACCGGCGCCGATGATCGGGGCGGTTCCGGCGGATCGAGCCGCCCGATGGATTCCGGCGGATCGGTGGTGGATCGGTGGCGGATCGGTCGGGATCGGGCGATGATTGGGGTAATTGGAAATGGGGCAATTGATGAGGAGCCATGACCCCTTCAACCCACCCACCTGCTGAAGATCCGACTGTCCGGCGCGGCCTTGTAGTGAACTAGCGCGATGGCCGAAGCCACGCAGGCAGTGACAGCTCCGGTCGGGGTCGGCACGGATGGCCCGGGAGGCGGCCGCACGTCGCTGGCCCTGGCCACGCTGCTGTTCGTCCTCTTTCTGACCTTTCTGGACAACACCATCGTCACGGTGGTCCTGGCCAATGTGCAGAGCGATCTGCACGCCTCGGTCAGTCAGTTGCAGTGGGTGGTCAACGGCTACGCGCTGACCTTCGCCGGCCTCATGCTCAGTTTCGGCACCATCGGTGACCTGCTCGGCCGCAAGAAGGTCATGCTGACCGGGGTGGCCGTGTTCATCGCCGGATCTGTCATCGCCGCCGTGGCCCCCGACACCGACGTCCTCATTGCCGGCCGGGTGGTCATGGGGATGGGGGCGGCCGCCTCCGAGCCGGGCACCTTGTCCATGATCCGACACCTGTACCCGGACAGGGCCATCCGGGCCCGGGCGCTGGGCATCTGGGCGGCGGTCTCCAGCCTCGGCCTGGCCCTCGGCCCCCTCATCGGCGGCCTACTGGTTTATGGATGGTCGTGGCGAGCCATCTTCTGGTTCAACGTCGCCTTCGGCACGCTGGCTTTTTCGAGTGCGGTCATCGTGCTCCCCGAAAGCTCCGACCCGGTCAAGGCCCGCTTCGACTTCCCCGGATTCCTGCTGGGCGCCCTGGCCCTCGGTTCGGGAACCTTCGCCATCATCCTGGGAGAGACCCACGGCTATCGGACCGGATGGATCCTCGGCCTGTTCGGGCTGTCCCTGGTCATGGCCATCGCCTTCGTGGCCGCCGAGCTACGAGCCAAAAACCCGGTCCTCAACGTCCGCTACTTCCGGATACCGACCTTCACCGGCGCCAACATCATCGCCTTCACCGCCTACTTCGGCACCTTCTCCATCTTCTTCATGGTGGCCCTCTACCTGCAGGTGGTCGGCCAGAAGTCGCCGCTGGGACTGGCCCTCAACTTCATCCCTCTGGCCGTGGGGATGGTGGCGGCCTCGCTGGCCACCGGCCGGTGGGTGGCGGTGTGGGGTCCGCGCATCCCGATGGCCACCGGCTGCCTGTTGGCCGGCCTAGGGATCCTCCTGACCAATGCCAGGATCACCCCGACCGCCGGCGTGGGCCAGATCGGATGGACCATGTTCATCGCCGGTGTGGGGGTGGGCATGGCCATGGTGCCGGTGACGTCGGCGTCGCTGGGCTCGGTGCCGGCCGAACACTCGGGAATGGCCTCGTCGGCCACCAACACGTTCCGCGAGCTGGGAGCGGTGGTAGGCGTGGCCGTGCTCGGATCGATCATCAACGGGCAGCTGACGGTCAACCTGGTGCGCAAGCTCACGGCCATCGGGATCCCCAAGGCCTACCAGTCGCTGGTGGTGTCGGCGGTGACCACCGGTGCCTATCAGGGCGAGGCCAAACAGGCCACGGCCAAGAATCACGCCATCACCCACATCGTCAACGAGGTGGTCTCCGCCGCCTACGGTGCCTTCGGCCACGGACTCAATCTGTCCCTCAACATCGCCGGCGGGCTGCTTCTGGGCTCGGCCATCCTGGCCCTGGCCACGGTGTACGGGCGGAAGATCCACCTCGAGCGGGTTGCCTCGGACGAAGGCCATCCCATGCACATGGCGGTGGCAGGGACGCCCGTCTCGTCGGCCTGACCGCCGTCGCCGTCAGGGGCCGAAGAAACGCTCGGCCGCCTCCTGGTCCTCGAAGAAGACCCTGATGTCGGACAACTTGTTGTGGGCGTCCACCTCGACCAGGTAGAGCTGGTGCCCGCGGTAGATGGCTCCGTGCGCCTGGATCTGGGCGTACTGGAGGGCGGCCACATGGGTCTCCCCCATCAACCAGTCCACCCACTGGAGCACGTCGATGGTGGACAGGGAGAACGACCGCAGCCGGCTCAGATGGTCCTTGACCTCCTTGGGCCCGTGGAACACCCCGGACAGGGCCATGTGCCCGGGGACGGTGTAGGTCACGTCGTCGGACAGCAGATGGACGACCTCGTCCAGCTCGTCGCTGGAGAAGCCCAGGAGAAAGCGCCGGGCGTTGGCCACGCCAGCCGGTTCGGGGGAGGGGCTCAATGCAGGTGAGCCTGCCAGTCGGCCGGCACCCGGCCAGCCGGGCCGGGCGTGGGCTGGCTGGTCGGATGGTGCTCGGGCGGGGCCAGGTCCGGACCGTCGTAGAACTCCTGGGTGGAGTAGCTCCAGAACCATTCCTCCCCCGGTTCGAAGCTTCTGATCATGGCGTGGCCGCTGCTACGGGCGTGGTGGCTGGCGTGCTGGCTGGGCGACGAGTCGCAGCACCCGATGTGCCCGCACGATGCGCATCGGCGGAGATGGAACCACCACCCGTCGGCGGCCAGGCACTCGACGCATCCCGTACCGCTCGGTGAAACCTCTGTGTTGATTTCGGACTGATCGTCAGACATAACCCTCCTTTGGTCACGCCCCATGACGGTGAGATCGACACCATGCTTTCATTCCCGTCGAGGCCCCGCCACGGGGACCGGTGCCGACCGTTCCCATCCGGTCGAGGCCGACCTCTCGGACCCGGCCACGACGGTCCACCTACCGTCAGGGTCGAGTCCCTAGAATCAGGGGATGGTCAGACAGCGCTCGAGCTCCTCGCAACCGCCGTCGTGGGCCGATTCCTCCGTCATCTTCTCGGACACCCAGAGGGTCGACCTGTTCGACGATCCCCGATGGGAGACATCGCCTCGGTATGCCTCGTCGCGTCGTGCGCCGGGGCAACCGCCGTCGTCGGAGGAGAGCCCGGTGCGCCGGGGGATCAGGCGCCTCCGGAAGAAGTAGCGGGCCCAGTCCTCCCGGTCGAACGGCGAGGGTGAGCCGGTCGGACCGGCGGGCACGGCCGGTGGCCATCGCCGGTGCCGTCCACCGCCGGTCGGTGCAGGGCTCAGGGCGCCTCAGGTCGCCACCCCATAGGATCGTGTCCATGCCCGTCGTCGGCCAGTACGAACCGAGCCCATCCGAGTGGGTACGCAACCAGGTAGCGGAGTACGAGAGCTCCGGCGGCCAGAGGGCCAACACCTTGCTGGACACCGGGCTCCCGGTGGTCATCGTCACGACCCGGGGCAAAAGGTCCCACAAGGTGCGCAAGACCCCGCTCATGCGCGTCGAACATGAAGGGCATTACGCCCTCGTTGCCTCGATGGGTGGTGCCCCCACCCATCCGGTCTGGTATCACAATCTAAAGGCGGATCCGACCTCGGTGGCCATTCAGGACGGGCCGGAGCCCGTTGACATGGAGGTCCGGGAGCTCGAGGGCGACGAGCGAGAGACCTGGTGGCGGAGGGCGGTCGCCGCCTATCCCCCCTACGCCGAATACCAGGAGAAGACCGAGCGGGTCATTCCGGTCTTTGTGGCCACACCTGGCGCGGACGGATTGGGCTGACTTCGGCCGCCCGAGCTCTGGCGCCGCCCCTGACTGTCCACGCCGCCATCGAGCGAGAGACAGACCGGGCCGACCACCGACGACGCCGTGTCCCGCTCCCCCCTGAGGGTCCGGCTGGGCCGGTTCATCGGCGTGCCGACTTCGGTCCACTAGCGTGATCGCCTCCATCGGGTCGTCCGGTCTTGCCTTTGCACTGGCCGCCGTCGTGGCCCTCGGGGCCAGCTTCCTTCTCGTGTCGCGGTTGGAGCGGTTGTCCAACCGGCTGCATCTGTCCGAAGCGATGCTGGGGCTGGTAGTGGCCCTGGCGGCCGACGCGCCCGAGATCACATCGGCCATCAGCGCCTCGACGCACGGTCAAGCCACCATCAGCGCTGGCGTTGTGCTGGGCTCCAACGTCTTCAACCTGGCCGCCCTCCTGGGGGTCGGGGCCATCGTGGCCCGCCGGATCGCTCTTCATCGGCGGGTGATCGTTCTGGAAGGGACGGTCGGCACCTGGGTCGCCCTGGTCACCTTTGTGGTCGTCGCCACGCACTGGGGAGCCGGCGTCGGGCTCGTTCTGGTCCTGGTGGTCGTCGTCCCTTACGTGGTGGTGTCGGCCCTGTCGCCCGGGGGTCTCCTCCGCCTGGGCCTGGCACCCGGCCAGGTCGACTGGTTGCGGGGCGTCATCGAGGAGGAAGAGGAGGAGCTCGCCCTCGGCATCCACCCGGTGACCGGGGGCCGGCTCGATGCCACGGTCGCCCTGGCCAGCCTGGCCCTGGTCGTGGTGGCCAGCATCGTGATGGAACGCGCAGCTGAAACATTGGGACGTCATTTCGGGGTGTCCAGCCTGGTGGTCGGCGGCGTGGTCCTGGCCGCCGTCACCAGTCTCCCCAACGCGGTGGGAGCGGTCTATCTGGCCCTCCGCGGCCGGGGGGCGGCCACCCTCAGCGAAGCGATGAACAGCAACATGCTCAATGTGTTGATCGGGCTGCTCCTCCCCGGCCTCTTTCTCGGCCTCGGATCCACCGGCAGCGCCGGTCTACTGATTGCCGCCTGGTATGTCGGTCTGACCGTGCTCTGCTTGCTCATGGCTTACCTCCGCCGGGGTCTGACCCGACAGGAGGGCGTGCTCATCGTGATCGGCTATGTGGCCTTCGTGGTGGCCGCGGTGACCTTGCGATGACCGGGCCGGACCGGCATGACCGGGGCTGGTCTGTGGCGGGCAGCGGTCCCGGCTGAGTCGGCCACCGGCCGGATACCGTTGACACCGTGACCTACTGCCTGGCCATACGGCACCACGAGGCCCTGGTCTTTCTGGCCGACACCAGGACCAATGCCGGCGTGGACGACATCGGCACCTACCGCAAGCTGCACGTGCTGCAGCCCGCACCGGACCGGGCCTTCGTCATCGAGTCGGCCGGCAACCTGGCCACCACCCAAGAAGTCCTCGATCGCATCCAGCGAGACCTGGGTGGGGCCGACGAGAGCCTGGCATCGGTGGATCATCTGTTCGAAGCGGCCCTCTACCTCGGGCGCACGAGCCGTGAGGTCGCAAACGAGCACAAGGGCGCCCTGGCCGACGCGGGAGCGGACGGCACCGCCACATTCATCATCGGTGGGCAGGTGGGGACCGAGCCCTCGGACATCCTGCTCGTCTATCCGGAGGGGAACTACATCCGGGCCTCGGAGGAACGCCCGTTCCTCCAGATCGGCGAGAGCAAGTACGGCAAATTCCTACTGGAGCTGGCGGTGGGGGCCAAGGTGGACTTGGTAACGGCCACCAAGATCGCTCTCGGGTCGATGATGAGCACCGCTCGTGCCAACTTGTCGGTCGGGCCGCCCTACGACCTCGGCATCTACGTCCATGACTCCTTCGACGTCGAGTTGTCGCGCATCGAGAGCGATTCGCCGCTGCTCACCCGGATCCGTCAGGCCTGGGAGCGCCACCTGATGGAAAGTATCGCTGATCTGCCCGCCATCTCCTCGGGCGACTTGGACGGCGGGGTACCCGAGTCATTACGGGAGAAGGGCTAGCCGCACCCCGCTGAGCCTGCCCGCTTCGCTGCGTATTACTTCGGTGAGGTGATCTTGACCGACCCGTCACTGGCCACTGTCTCGTTGGGCCAGGCCACGGAGACCGGACCGGTGGCGGCCCCCGATGGCACGTCGACCACGATCTTGGTGGCGCTGTACGACGCGTTCTTGGCCGGGAGGGTCGAGCCACCGACCGAGGTGAAGGCCACCGCCGGCACGCTGGAGCCCTGCAGACCCAGCAGCTCGCTTCCCTTGATGGTGATGGTCTTGCCGATCACCCCCTTGGAGGAGACCGACGTGGGGTTTTCGGTAAGGTTCTCCACGCCGTCGATCCGGAACCGGGGGTCGCCGGCAGGCACCAGGATGGTTGCTTCCACCCCGCCCGCCACCGCAGTCAGCGTCTCGCAGGGAGCCGGCGACGTGGTGCACTTCTTGAGGTAGGCCGGCGGAGGGGTCGGGCCTTCGAAACAGATCTGGACACCCCGAACAGAGCTGAACCCCGGCAATGACATCGGTCACCGTGACGTTCCCGGTCGGGGTGTAGGTCGAGTCATAGGAGGTAACCCCGTCCATGGCCATGAAGTGTTTGCCCTTGCAGGCCAGATCGCCGGGACCCGATGTCACCGACAACGCCTGGGAAGGTGAGCCCGGAGCCGACTCGTCGACCGTCACCGTCTGCTGGGGCGCGTTGGCCGTCGCCGGACTCACCACCTCGGCGTCGCAGGCGGTCTCATCGTCACAGTCGGTGGTGGCGATCTCCACCGATGCCGACGCCTCGGCGGCCGCAGAGCCTTCGAGGCTGGCCGTCTGGCCGGTGTAGTCCTCGGTGGTGGATGCGCCGGCCGCGTCGGTCTCCGTCACCGAAGCCGTGTAGTTCCCGTTGGATGCGTAGGTGTGGCTGACGTTGGCGGTGGTCGTCACGTCGGTGTCGGAATCACCGAAGTTCCAGCTGTAGGAGACGATGGGCGAAGTATCAGGCACCGAGGCCGAGGCGTCGAAGGTCGTGGTCAAGCCCGAGGTGGTGGCCGACACAGCCGCCGACGGGCCCAGGTCCGGCGTGAGTGCCAGGGTGTCCGAACTGCTGGAGGAGCTGGTGGCAAGAGGAACATCGGGCTCCAGGCTGGTCACATCGAAGGGGACCACGTTCTGGGCTGTGGTGTCCACGGTGTACACGGTCCCTCCGTCGGGCGCCACGGTGATGCCGGCGGTGTCGTCGGAGGCGCCCTCACCCAGGCTGTAGGTCCCGACCACTGTCGAGGTGTTCAGGTCGTACTCCTCAATGGAGCCGGACCCGTTGCAGGCCACCCACAACGTCGATCCGTCCGGCGAGAGGGCGAACTGGCCGCCCGCGTCGTCGTGACAGGTGTAGATAGGCGAGCCGGTGGTGTCGCTGGCCACCGATATGGGGATGACGGTCTGGTAGGGGGGCGATCCGAAACCATCCACGTAGACCGTGGTGCCGGACGGGGACATCTCGAGCTGGAAGGGGCCGGTAAAGAGACCGGTGTTGATGGCAGAGCCTGCTGTCCCGTGGACCAGGTCCACCGGAACCACCGTGTTGCCGGTGGACACGAAGGCCTCGGTGCCGTCGGGGGTGATGGCCAGGTTGGCCCCACCCGACACGCCGGCGATGGACGAGCCGACCGTGTCGGTGGCCAGATCGATCGGGTAGAGCTTCCCGCCTGCGATGGCGTACAGGGTGGTTCCTCCTGGGGCCAGGGCCAGGCGGGTCGCCCCCGACAGGGTGATGGTGGCTACCACCGTGTTGGTGCTGGTGGCGATCTCCGACACCGTTCCGGAGCCACTGTTGGCCACGAAGACATCGGCCCCATCCGGTGTGACCACCACACTCTCCGGATTGGTCCCCACGGTGATGGGGTTGCCCACCACGGTCTGCGTGCTGCTGTCCACCACGTTCACCGTGCCTGCGCTGGCGTCGGTCACATAGGCAAAGGGGCCGTTGTCAGTCGACGTGGACGGGTACTGGACGGTCCCACTGAACGAGGCGCCCAGTACCGAGGCCGAGTAGGCATCCCCGTTCTCGACCGGATCGTACTCACCGGCCAACGTGTATCCCGACCCGAGGGTGAAGGTGATCTGGCTGTCGGAGTACGACGAGATGATCACACCGACACAGTCACCGCCACCGCCCGAACCGATTCCGGCCGTCCAGCCGTTGTCGGAGAAATCGATGTTTGTCCCATAGTCGGACCCGCTGTAGTCGCAGGCGGCCGGCGACGCCGCCCCCAGGTCGGACTCGGTCCCGAAGCCCGATCCCCAGTAGGTGATGGAGGGAGCGGCGGGGGTGCCGCTGAAGGTCACCGCTGTGATGGCGGGATCGGCGGCGCCGGCCGAGGTGGCCAGAGGAACGGTGGCCACTGTGGTGGCCCCCACCAGGGTGAGCCCCAGAGCGAGCCTGGCCCCCACCGCACGCCACCGCCGTCCCGCCCCGCTGCTCCGCCCTGGCCCCCGCACGCGTCGGATCCTGTCGATCACTGTCGTACCTTCCCCCCCAGGAGGGGCAAATCCCCTGCCCACCAGACCATTGAGCCTAGAAGACGCCGTTCTCGATGTCCACCACCGGTGGAGTGGTCTTGCCGCCACAATCGGTGGCCATCCGAGCCGAAACCCGACGTGACATGGACAATTCGTTGGCTTAGGCTCTTGGGTGGCTGACGGGGGCTAGCGGTGACTGACGGGGGGAAGTCGCATGGGAATCGGCTGGGTGTGACGTGAGGAATTTCTGGCTGACCTGTTCCACGCTGCTGGTCGTGCTCTGTCTGGTCGCCCTGGTCGGGTTGACGGCCAAGCAGCCCGCACCCGTACCCCTGGTGCCGGTCAGATCGGCGGCAACCGGATCGCTGGCGGTGGGATCGCTGGCGGTGGGATCGCTGGCGGTGGGGTCGCAGGCGGTGGGATCGCAGTCGGCCGCCTCGGCACTGGTTCCCGTCAACCCGCCCACCGCCCTACCGGCCGGGGCCGTGGCGGAGGGATCGGTGGACCCGGCCCAGCGGCTGAGCGTCGACGTCGTGCTGCGGCCCCGCCACCTGGCCGTCCTGTCCAACCTGGCTGACCAGCTGTCGGCGCCAGGCGGGGCGGGCGGCGGACGGCTGGGCCGGGGCAGTTTCGCCCAGCAATTCGGAGGAAGTCCGGCAGCCGCCGCCGACCTACGCACACTGGCCCGGAAGGCCGGGCTGTCGGTGGCTTCCACCCCGGTCGACGGCCTCTTCCTGACAGTGCGGGGCACGGCAGGCCAGCTCGAACATTTCTTCCATACCCGTTTGTCCAAGGTGCGACTGGCCGACGGCACGACCGGGCGCCGGGCCGCTGATCCCGCCCTGTTGCCGCGCTCGGTAGCCGGATCGGTGACCAGCGTGGTCGGCCTGGACGACCTGGCCCAGAGGGGACCTGTATCGCTGGTCCATCGCTCGGTCGTGACCGATACAGCCGGGGCGCTCGACTCCCCTATGACCACCGATGCGGGACAGGTCGCACCCCATGCCTGCGCCGCAGCACAGGCGGAAGGGGCCGGCTCAGGGATCTTCACCGATGACACCCTCGCCGCCCTCTACGGCGCCGACGGTCTCTACCAGTCCGGGGCGGACGGCAACGGCCAGACCATCGCCGTCTACGAGCTCGAGCCGTTCTCCCCGTCGGACATCGCCGCCTTCGACACCTGCTACTTCGGTGCCACCGAGGCGACGGCCATGTCCGGCCGCCTGCATGTCATCCCGGTGGACGGCGGCCAACCGGCAGGAATCGGGGTGATGGGCGAGGCGGCGCTCGACATCGAGAACGTGTCTGCGCTGGCCCCCGGCGCTCAGATCGACGTCTACGAAGCGCCCAACACCCCCGCCGGATCGCTCGACGAGTTCAGCCGGATCATCGACGACGATTCGGCCTCGGTCATCTCCACCAGCGTCGGACTGTGCGAAGCGAGCATGCAGGCGGACGAGCCTGGCGTCCAGGCCATCGAGAACATCCTGTTCGAGCAGGCCGCCGCCCAGGGACAGACGGTGGTCTCGGCGGCCGGCGACCAAGGGTCCAGCGACTGTGGGGTGATGGGCAACCGTGGCGTAGCACCGTCCCTGTCCGTCGATGATCCGGCCAGTCAGCCCTTCGTGCTCGGGGTCGGCGGAACCTCGGTTTCGTCGGGACCGACCCCGGTCGAGTCGGTCTGGAACGACGGACCGCTCGGTGGCGGCGGTGGCGGCGGTATCTCCAAGTCCTGGGAGGCATCTCCCTGGCAGGTCGACAGCGGTGTGCCCGGATTCGCCAATCCGACGGTGATCGCCGCCGCCGAGAATCACGCCAATTCCCAATTCTGTTCCCGGCAGGCGGCTACCTGTCGGGAGGTACCCGACGTGAGCGCGGCGGCCGATCCGGCCGGCGGTGCCGTCACCGTGTACTACAACGGGCAGTGGACGGCCTTCGGCGGGACCTCGTCGGCGGCGCCGCTGTGGGCCGCCATGTTGATCGACACCGAGTCGACCATGGCCTGTCGAGCCACACAGCCGATAGGCAGTCGGCTCGGCTTCGCCGTCCCTCTGCTCTACGCGGCGGCCGGCAACCCCGCCACCTATGCCGCCTCGTTCAACGACATCACCACAGGGACCAACAGCATCGTTGCCGGCAACGCCGGGCTCTATCCGGCCACGGTGGGCTACGACATGGCCAGTGGCTTGGGCACACCCCGCTTCACCGGCCCGGACGGCGCTCCCGGGTTGGCCGCCGCCCTGTGCTCGCTGGCCGGGGACCCCAGTCCGCCCACGGTCAGTGCCCTCGACCCGACCGCCGTTCCTGTGGTCGGCGGCAAAGGGCGGTCCGCGCCGGTAGTGACCGTGCACGGAACCGGCTTCGCCAACAAGAGCGGGCCCCTGGTGGCGTCGGTCACCGTGGGCGGGATAAGACTGACGCCCACCACCGGCACCACCAGTCCGGTCCAGGTGGTGAACGCCAGGACGTTGACCGTGAAGGTACCGTCGGGATCCCGCCTGGCTCCGCACGGCACCGGTGGAAGCGGCGCCGGCGACTACCAGGTGGTGGTCACCCTGATCGGCGGGGCGAGCAGTCAACCCGGTCCACGGAGCCTGCTCCGTTACGTGGCCACTTCGGGAGCGACACCATTGCCGGCGGTGTTGTCGGTCGGGCCGACCGGCGGGCCGAAATCGGGCGGCTCGGTGACCCTCCACGGCTCGGGTTTCACCGGAGCCAGCCAGGTCACCTTCGGCTCGGTGCCGGCCCCGACCTTCCGGGTCGTTTCGGACGACGAGATGACGGCCACCGCTCCGGCCGAGTCGGCGGCCACCCACTGCGCCAACCCGACCGATCCGGCCACCGACGTCTGTCAGGTCGAGGTGGTGGTGGTCGGCCCGGGCGGTTCGAGCGCGCCATCGACGATCCTGCCCCCTTACCAGGGGGAGTACGCGGCGAATGCCAACGGATACTTTCCCGCCCCCGCCGGATGCGACTGCGAGACGGTGGCGGCGGCCACCGAGTACGACTATCTGGCCGCCCCGGTGATCACTTCGGTGAGAGCCAAGGTCGGTGCGGACGGACAGCAGTACATCGGTGCACTGACCCCAACGCCCGTCACGGTGAACGGATCCGGCTTCGACATCCTCGGGTACCTGTGGACCAACCTCGGTACCTGGACCAACGCTTCTTCGTCTACCGGTCCAACCGCTCCCACCCTGACCTCGATCAGCCCCGACCAACTCACCCTGTCCGCTCCGTTCGCTCCGGCCGGCACCATCCCGCCCCTGGCCCTCCCGGTCACCGTTCAGACGCTGGCCAGCCCCAATATCGGTGATCTGGCCTCGGGGACCGCGCCCAGCAACGCCGCCCAGGTGGTCTACGCCCCGATCCCGACGGTCACCGGGTTGAAAGGAGGCACACGGCGCTCGGCCGGACCCATTACCGGCGGAACAGCACTCACCGTCACCGGTGTCGATTTCGGGGCCGCCACCAGCGTGTCCGTCTCCGAGCAGACATCCACTGGCTACGCCTTCACCACCAGCTTCACCGTGCACGGCTCTACCCTGCGGTTCCTCACTCCCCCGACGACGGTGGGCGTGTACGACGTGGAGGTCTGCTCAGCCACCCAATGCTCCCAACCTAATCCGGCCGTCGACACCTTCACCTACTACGCCCCGGGCGACCCCGCCCTCTCCTCCTTGCGCCCGAAGGGTGGACCGCCCGGTGGTGGAACGGCGGTCATCCTGCATGGCACGAATCTCGGATTGGTACGCGCTGTCCGTTTCGGGTCAAAGCAAGCCACCGTATTCTCCAACCCCGCCGGCACCGACGACAGTGGAAACCCGTCGATCATCGATGTCGTCGCTCCCCCAGGCAAACCGGGCACCACCGTCCCCATCCGAGTGGAGACCTTAACCAGCGTGATGGACGGCTCTGGCTACTCGGCTCCATCCACCGCCGCGGTGTTCACCTACGCCAAGCACTGAGCCACAGCGTGGCGCTGGGGCTGGCTACGGGAGAGCGGAACGGAGGCTGGCGGCAGCCAGCAGTCGGCGTTCCACCTTGTCCGGTTGGCCCGCATCACGTTCCCGGATGCGCAGCTCGAGCTGGTCGATCCGCATGTTCTCGTCAGCCACCAACCGCTGCTGTTCCTCGCCGTCGCGGGTGCGCACCGCCCGAATGAAGGCGCTGTGGGCATCGGTGGCCCGTCGCAGTTCGAGCCGACGGGCGATGGCCGAATAGGAGGCGCCGGACTGCCGGAGCTGGAGGGCCTCCTCCTCGATCTGGCGCACCGGCATACGCCGTTCGGGCTTGGTCCGTTCCGGACGGGGGGCGCGGCTGTCCTGTCCCTTGTCGGGCTGGCGCCTAGGCATGGTGACCCTTCTGTCGTGTCGGGAGTGACGGTGTCATCATCACTTCTGCGGATCGAGGTGCTCGAGCTGCTGGCGGATGTGCTCGCGTCGTTCCTCGAACTCCTGATAGGACAGGTCGCCCGCTTCGATGGAGCGGTGAAGCACGGCTAGCTGCTCCATGAGCTCGAGTTCGCTCGACTCGACCGGTTGTGCCAGCTCCTCGGGTTCCGAGGCCTGGCGGGCCGCCTTCCGCTCCACCTTGGCCTGCGCCTTCTCCCGCTGCTGCTGTTGGCGCTGCCGCTTGCCCGAGGTCGTCCGTGACTTGGTCACTGGATGCCCCCTACACCAATCGAGGTGGGTGAGAACGGCTTCTGTTCGGTCACGATGCCAGCCTTCGTGCCAGCCGCTCGGGGATGGGCCACCGGACATCCGTCGCCCAACCCAGACGCTCAAAGCCTCGCAGCAGGGAGGCGGAGGGGTCGAGTTGGTGGCGGTCGCATCCATGTCGGGCGTAGACCGGAAAGGCGTGATGCGAGTTGTGCCAGGAGTCACCGAAACTGAACAGGGCCAGCAGGCGGATGTTGCCGCTGTGATCCGAGGACCGGTACGGATGATTCCCGAACATGTGACCCAATGAGTTGACGCTCCACGTCACATGATGCAGCAGGGCGATGCGTACCGCCCCCGCCCACAGCAGGGCCAGAAGGGCCCCGGTCAGCGACTGGGTTACCGCCCAGCCGATCCCAAAAGGAATCACGAGCGAAAGAGTCATCCACAGAGGCGTGAGCCTCGAAATGGTGCAGACATCATGATCGGCCAGAAGATCGCTGCTCCAGTGGGCGGGATCCGACTGCGCTCCGGAGAACAGCCATCCCACATGGGCATGGCTCAGACCGCGGAGGCGACGGAAGGGACCGCTGGCGCAGGTGTGCGGCGAATGGGGGTCACCGGCTCGATCGGCGTAGACGTGATGGCGCCGGTGGTGGGAGACCCAGCTGATCAAAGACCCCTCCACCGCCATCGACCCGGCGACGCCCAGTGAGATGCGGAGCCAACGCCGAGCCCTGAAGCTCCGGTGGGTGAAGAGGCGGTGAAATCCGAGCGAGAGCCCGAATCCGGTGACCAGATAGAGGGCTGCCCCGAGACCCAGGTCGAACCAGCCGATGCCGTGGTGCCAGAAGCGTTGCGCCGCCCAGATCAGGCCGACCACGGGAGCGATCACGATGACCAGGGTCACCAATCGTTCGTGCCAGAGAGGCGAGGGGGGCGGCCCAGGGGGCGTAACCGGTGTGGCTGGGCTCGTGGTGGCTGATGCGGCGCTGGTGGTCACGAGGCCCTACGGCCGGCAACAACCACGTCGTGGGCCTCGTCACCCCGTCGACCGGTGGCCAGTTGGAACGAGACCTGTTCACCTTTGGCCAGGCTGGCGCGGCCATCGCCGATCCCGCTGACCCGCGACTGGTGGACGAACACGTCGTCTCCGTCCGGTCGCGACAGGAATCCGTAGCCGCGGCGCGCGTCGAAGAACTTGACCGTGCCGGTCACCCGGCCGGCCACCGTTCGCCCGTCGCGCCCGGTGGCCGGGGAGGATCCTGAGCCGGCCCGCTTCTTCGGCTTGGCGGCCTGTGGGCCGTCCTGCCTCTTCGGCTTGGCGACCGGTGGGCCGTCCTGCGTGCTCGGCGAGGAGGCAGGTGGCCCGTCCTGAAAGGGGATGGTGAGGGTACGGGGAAAACCCAGCACCCGCTGCAGGGCACGCACATCGTCACGGAGTTCGTCGGGGACCAGCGACACCACGGTGCCGGTGTTGCCGACACGTCCGGTCCGTCCCGACCGGTGAACGTAGGTTTCGGCGTCGGCGGGCGGATCGAAGTGCACCACACACGGGACATCGTCGATGTGGATGCCGCGGGCCACGACATCGGTGCCCACCAGGGCGCGGGTCCGGCTGCTGGCGAAGGCGGCCAAGGCCCGGGCCCGTTGGGGCTGGCTCCGATTGCCGTGGATGGGGGTGGCATCCACCCCTGCAGCCCGAAGCTGGCGGGCCACCCGGTCAGCCGACTGCTTGGTCCGACAGAACACGAAAGCCCGGCCGTGCTGGGCGATCAGCTGGGCGGTGATCTTGACCCGTTCCGGTCGCGGTGCCCGCCAGAACAGATGGGTGACCTCTGACGACCTGTTCGGCTCGGCTTCGACCTGGTAGCGGGTCGGTTGGTTCTGGTACCGGCGGCTGATGGCCTCGACGGCCTTGCCGTCGGTAGCCGAGAACATCAGTAGCTGGCGGTCCTGCCTCGTCTGATCGATCAGGCGGTAGACCGGCTTGACGAATCCCATGTCGACCATCCGGTCGGCTTCATCGAGTACCACGGTCCGCACGTCGCTGAGGTCGACAGTGCCCCTGGCTATCAGGTCCTCCAGACGTCCCGGGCAGGCGACGACGATGTCGACACCTCGCTGGAGGGCTCGACGCTGGGTGGTGTAGCTGCTCCCCCCGAACACAGCCGCCACCCGATGTGACCGGTTGCCGAGCAACGAGGACAGAACGCCGCAGACCTGGTCGGCGAGCTCGCGGGTGGGCACCAGTACCAGCGCCCGAGGGCGGCCGGATGCCGACCCCGAGGACGATGCCAACAACGGGAGACCGAAAGCGAGGGTCTTGCCCGATCCGGTAGGTGCCTGCCCGTAGATGTCCTTGCCGCCCAGCGCGTCGGGAATGGTAGCCGCCTGGACCGGCAGCGGTTCTTTGATACCGAGAGCCTCGAGGCGGCCGACGACGCTCGCGTCGACCCCGAGATCGAGAAAATTAAGGATGGAATGCTCCGTTCGAGTGCGAAAGGCTGACTCGGTCGCTAACTCGAACGGGCCACACTGGCAGATGCCAAGCGCCGCAAGTCTACCACCCCCTCTGTCTGTGCTGACGTCAGGCGTCGATGTCAGCCAACGACGTCAGCAACCGCGTCAACCACCAGTTCAGCGAGCCCCGGTAACCAGAAGGTGGTGGAACACGTTCCGATAGGCCCGCCACGGGGACTCCTCGGCGTAGGCGATGACCCGCTCGTCACAGAAGGCGCGGACCAGGGTGCGGGCCCGGCGCAGATTGGCCCTGGGCATAGTCGGGAACAGGTGATGTTCGATCTGGGTGTCGAGACCACCGAACAGGAAGGTGGTGAACAGGGGCCCGCGGAGATTGCGCGAGGTCAGCACCTGCTGGTGGAGGAATCCGAGCCCTGCCGTCCGCTCCGGCGTAGGCATCCCCACGTGGTTGGTCAGAAAACTCGCTCCCAGGTAGAAACCGAACAGGGACTGGCTGACGAACACGAAGACCAGGGCCCGCACCGGGGAAAGAATCAGAAATGGAGCCACGAAGAAAAGGAGGACGTGGGCCAGGAGAAGTCCGCCCTCGGCCAGGGCCGCCTTGTCACGACGGCGGCCGACGGCCATCACGCTGGAAAGGTGCAGGTTGTGCGCCTCCAGAAAGAGTAGAGGGACCAGGTAGGCGACCTGGATCTGACCCAGCCAGCGGCCCAGGCCACGGCGGGCGCACATCTCCTCGCGGGTGTAGACGAGAGCCCCGGGGGTGAGGTCGGGATCGCTTCCGGGCTGGTTGGTGTGGGCATGGTGACGACTGTGCTTGGTCAGCCACCAGCCAAAACTGACACCGGTCAGCAGGTTGGTGAGCACCAGACCGATCAGGTCGTTCCTGGCCCGGTGCCCGCTCACCTGACGGTGGCCGGCATCGTGGCCGATGAACCCCAACTGGGCCAGGACGAAGGCCAGTCCAACCGCCACCAGCAGGTTCCACCAGCTGTTGCCGATCACGATGGCGGCGGCCACCAGAGCGCCGAGAGCCCCCACCGTGGCCGCGATCTTTATGACGTAGTACCCACGTCGTCGGGTCATGAGTCCGGCTTCGCGGACCCGACGGGACAGCTCAGCGAAGTCCTGCGGGCCGGTGGTCACCGGCCGGTCCAATCGGGGAGCTGTTGTGCCCGGTGTCTGGGCCATGAGGCCTTCTCTCTGTCAGTCCCTGCAGCAAAATACGGTGAAGGACCAGCCCAGAGAGATGATCCAGGTACGGAACACCTGGGAAACCGACCCCTGCTGCACGATGCTGGTCGGTTGTGAGATGCGTCACCGGCGGGTCCGCTCCCCGGCGCTGCCCGGAAGTGGATCATCGGCGATGCTCCACCCTACCTGACCGCCGCCCGCGGACATGTCCACCCGGTGCCCGACCGCAGGGGATGATGGTCCTCGGCCGGTGCCTACGATGACCACAGGGTGCGCCCAGCCCTGACCGCTCTGGATCCGAGGGAGGATGCTTTGGACGACTACCCGCAGGCCATCGCTCCCGTGAAGCACGTCGAACCGGTACCCCGACGCATCCGAGCCTTCCTGGACGGTCGGGTGGTGGTGGACACCACGGCGGCCCTCTATGTCTGGGAGTGGCCGAACTTCCCCCAGTACTACGTTCCCGTCGCCGATGTCGATGCCGGAGTGCTGGTGGACGAAAACCACCAGCAGCACCTGCTGGTGGGGACGGCCGCCCGGTACGGGATACATGGGGATACCGGCTATCGACCCGGCGCCGCCCACCTCTTCACCCATTCGCCCGTCGACGGCATCACCGGCACCGTCCACATCGACTGGTCGGCCCTCGACAGTTGGTTCGAGGAGGACGAAGAGGTCTTCGTCCATCCCCGCAACCCTTATGCCCGGGTTGACGCCATCCGGTCCACACGCACGGTCAGTGTCGAAGTGGATGGGGTGGACCTGGCTCGCTCATCTTCCACGGTGATGGTCTTCGAGACCGGACTGCCGACCCGCTACTACTTCAATCGCACCGAGGTGAGATTCGATCATCTCGTCCCCAGCGACACGGTCACCTCCTGTCCCTACAAGGGGACGACCAGCGCCTACTGGTCACTGGCTCTCGAGGGCCAGTCGGTGCCCGACATTGCCTGGGCCTACGACTTCCCCACCCTGGCCCTGCAGCCGATCGCCGGGCTGATCGCCTTCTACAACGAGAGGGTCGACATCACCATCGACGGACAGCCACTGGTCCGGCCGACCACCCACTTCTCCTGACCGCCGTGCGACCGGCCCGCTTGACCGGCGGCGCTCAACCGGGCGCAGGTCCTGGTCAGCTGTCACCCCGGTAGACGGCCGATCCCACCGCCAGAGCCATCGGGTTGAGAACCGGATCGATGAGCTCCTTCACCCCGGCCATGGTCAGATGGACGTTGTCGACGGCCCGGACGGGCACTCGGTCGACGTCCCGAGTGTACGTCCCGCTCGGCGACAGGATGTGGTTCACGTTGAGCACGGCGACGAACGACGGGTTCCGGGCGGCCACCGTGTCTACCAGGGTGTTGAAGTCGTTCACGATCCAATTGGGTGTGCCGTCGCCGAAATAGGGAGAGGTGTTCAGGATCACACCGGCCCCGCCGGCATGGGCGATCGCCACCGCTCGCTCCAGGTCGGCCTGGATGGAGGCGGCATAGGCCGGGTCACCCAGGTTCACATAGTGCCCGCCCCACAGACGGGTCTGCTCTTCCCAGTAGCCGAGCTGGATGACCACCGCGTCGGGGTGGTAGCGACGGGTGACCCACTCCATCTGGGCGTCCCACGCCGCGCAGGCCGGCAGGCTGGGCACGTCGACGCCCGGTGCGGCCCACATCCGCATGTCGGCGGCGTCGGTGGCCCCGCACCCGGGAACCGAGCCGTTGTCGATTCGGTAGCCGGTATAGGAGGCCGAGGTGTAGTAGCCCTCGTACCAGGCAAGTGAATCTCCGAGAAAGGCCACCCGCTCACCGCCGCTGTGGGCGGCCTGGGCACCGATGGGGATGGCCACGATGGCTACGGCGGGGGGAATGGTGGGCGAGGCGAAAGCCGGATAGAGCGGCGGATGCAGGGGGGAGCTGGCACCGCCGCTGTAGGCGGCGTCCCCGAAGGCGTAGACGGAGTCATCCCGCCCGACCATCCAGTAGCCGCCACCGTCGGGCGTGGCCGACATGGCGGCAATGCGGGCGGACAACGCCTTCCCCCCCATCGACCCGTAGAAGCGGGCGTCGCCGAAGGAGAAGATCCCGCCGTCGGCGGCCACCAACCAGTAGCCGCGTCCATCGGGAGTGGCGGCCATCGATACCACCGGCCGGTTGAGGGTGGTGCCCCCCATCGACCCGTAGAAGCGGGCGTCGCCGAAGGAGAAGATCCCGCCGTCGGCGGCCACCAACCAGTAGCCGCGTCCATCGGGAGTGGCGGCCATCGATACCACCGGCCGGTTGAGGGTGGTGCCCCCCATCGAGCCGTAGAAGCGGGCGTCGCCGAAGGAGAAGATCCCGCCGTCGGCGGCCACCAACCAGTAGCCGCGCCCATCGGGAGTGGCGGCCATCGATACCACCGGCCGGTTGAGGGTGGTGCCCCCCATCGAGCCGTAGAAGCGGGCGTCGCCGAAGGAGAAGATCCCGCCGTCCGATGCGTCCATCCAATAGCCGCCGTCACGATCGGCCGCGGCGCCGACCACAGGTGCGTTGAGGGAGCTGGACAACATGTCCCCGTGGTAGCCGGCCTGTCCGTAGGTGATGACACCGCCGGCTGCGTCGATCACCGCGTAGGTTCCGTCGGGGCTGGCCGCCGTGGTGGCCGCACGAGGGGGGACAGATGCGGACGCTGTAGGGAGGGCCAGAGCCACCCCGGCGGCCAGGATCACCGACAAGACGATCCCCGCCCCGATCGAGATCCTGTCGGTCATCCTCTGCCTCCCGCCCTGTTCCGCCATCTACCCGGTCAGACGGGTGGCCGCCGACGGGTCGACCCGGTCATCGGGCCGGGCTGTGTCTGCACCGACCACAGCACCGTCGCACCCCGTACCCACTGAATCCACTCACCCGCCCAATCCACTGAATCGACCCCCACCGGCGAAGGACCCACCGCCGAAACCGCCGGCACCGCCGAAACCGCCGGCACCGCCGAAACGGCCCGTCGTCGTGTTGGTCGACGACGAGGGCACCGGCTCGGCCAGGTCGGCCAGCGAAACGAGTTCACCTTTGCTCACTCCCGAGGTCACTTGCGTCAAACTATCGCCCACCGTGCCGATACCGACGCGGACGGTCTTGGGCGTGTTCTTGTCGACGACCGTGACGTAGTGGATGGTGCCGATGGAGTGCACCGCAGAGCTCGGAACCGTCATCACGTTGACCGACCGCTTGACCACAATGGACACGTTGGCCTGCGATCCGGACAGTCCACCGAGGTCGGGGGCATCGATGGCGATGGTGACCGGATAGGTCACGCTGGTGCCGCTGGTGGCCACCGCGCCGATTGCCGAAACGCTGCCGTCGACCACGGAGCTGGTGGCATCCGGTGTGACCAGGGCCTGCTGCCCGACGGCGATCTTCCCGACATCGGCCACGGGGACGTCGGTGGTCACGTCGTAGGACGATCCGGACCCGATGACCACGATGGCTGCGTTACCCGAACTTCCCCCGGCGGTCACCGTATCGGCGGGAGCGATCGACACCGAGGCCACCGTACCGGCGATGGTGCTGACCAGGTTCACGTCGTCCAGTGCCTGCTGGGCGGCCGACAGGTTGGCCTGAGCCGTGTCGATGGCCGCCTGGTCCACGGCCAACTGCTGTGAGGTGACGACCTTCCTGGTCTCGGACCCCGAACCACCCGATGCGGTCGACGACGACCCTCCGCTGGTAGTGGCGGACGTCGTGTCCTCCTGCTGACTCGAGGAGCCCGTCCCGGTCGAGCTGGTCTTGGCCGGGATGGTGGTTGCCGTCGTGGTTGCGGTGGTGGTGCCGGTCGTCGTCCCCCCGGTGGTGCCCGTCTTGCCCGGGAAGCCGGTTCCGGTGCCCGACGGGGCACCCGAGCCCGCCGAGGACTCGAGGGCAGAGGTGAGGGCGCTCTCGTCCTTGTCGACCTTCTTGATGTCGGCGGAGACGGCGGCCTGGGCGGCGGACGCCTGGCTCAAGGCGGCGGCACAGGTGGTTGCGGTGGCGGCCGTGGTGGAGGCGGTCGACCCGGCGGCACCAGATGGGCCGCTCGAACTCGAGCTCCCCGACGTCGACGTCGTGTTGCTCTCGCATGTTGTCGTCGCCTGACCGAGGGCCGCGGTGGCCCGGGAGGCGTCGAGGTCCTCCTGGTGTTGGTCGGTCACCAGGGTCTGCTGCAGTGCGGTGATCTGCTGGCTGGGTTTGGTCGGCTGTCCCGACCTGGCCGGCGTGGTGGTGGTTGTGGTGGCCGAACCGGACGGACGCCCGGCACTGTTCGATGACTGGTCGGAGACCGGCGTCGACCCGTTCGCCCCGGACTTCGACGCGGTCGCTCCTGAAGTGGTGGCCGACGATGTCGTGGCCGACGACTGGGCACTCTGGGTGGCCTCGTCGCTGGCCAGGGTGGCCTGGGCCGATGCCAGGCTGGCCTGGGCAGAGGTGACCCCGGCCTGCAGCGAGGTGACATCCAACGAGGCCAGCGTCTGGCCGGCGGTGACCTGTTGGCCCACCGAGACGTTCACGGCACTGACCGTTCCGGACGCGTTGAAGTTGAGATTGGCCTGATTGACCGGGGTGACGGTTGCCACCGCATCGAGCGTCTGGACGGCGGTTCCGGTCCCGACCGCGGCCGTACGGTAGGCCGGGGCTGAGCCGCGGGTGAGCTCCCAGGCCACAACAGCCGCCACCACCAGGACCACCAGGATCACCACCCGAAAGGGTGAAAATCGAGTGAACCGGCCGGAGCTTCGGGCCACCTCCTCGCTGATCGGACGACCGAGCGCGGACCCGCCGCCCGAGAGCGGCGTGTCCGGCCCGGTCGTCAGTCGGTGCTCCCCGACCTGCGCGTCGGCCTGCTCAAGCACCGGGCGGCGTCCCTGACCCGGCACCGCCCGCCCCGCCACCCCGGAAGGCACCGAATCCGGCGGTGCAGCCGTTGGCGCCCGGTGTCGAGATGGTGATGGAATCAGCGCTGATCGCTCCGGTGGTACTGGCACTTCCCCGTGCTTCTGCGCACTTACCCACGGCCAGATCGGACGAGGAAGCCGACTGCCGCTGCGTGTAAGTGGTGGACGAAGTCAGAGTGACGACGACGCTGCTGGTCTTTTTGGTCTGCGGATTGGTCTCGGTGACAGTCACCGACGAGCCGCTCACTGCGTTGACCAGCCCCGAGGCAGTGCCGAAGTTGCCGGCGCCGCGGAACCTGCCCCCAGCGGGGGGCGTACGCCCGCTGCCTCCTCCACCGAAGCCGCCCGCCGGTGCACCGCCGGCCCCTGCTCCCCCACCGCCCCTGAATCCCCCGAACCCTGTCGAGCAGCTGCCCGAGGTCGGTTGGGTGATCGACACCGTTGTGGCCGTGACCGGTCCGCCGAAAGCCGCCGTCTTGCTGGACGACGACGAGGTCGGCTTGCCGAAGGCTGTGATGCACGAGCCCACCGTGACATCGGAGGCCGCCCCGGTCACGGTCTGGTCGAATGTGGTGCTCCCGGTGTAGCTGACTGTTGTCTGTCCGGTCGTGCCCTGCACCTCCAAGGACGTCCCGTTGATGGCGGCGATGGTTCCATCGGCCCCCGGGAACTGGCGCCCGCCGGTTCCACCGCCACCCGTTCCACCGCCACCGGTTCCGCCACCGGCTGTTCCGCCACCGGTGGTCGAGGGAGCCTTCGTGGTCGACGTTGTCGACGCCGAGGACGACGAACCGCAGGCAGCCAAGGCGACGGCGCCCACGGCCACGACAGCCAGGGCCGCCACTCGACGGCCTCTCTTTCCCAGTCGGCGACGATCCGTGGTGTCGCCGGACGGTGATTTCGCTGAGTGTGTCATTCCCATTCCTTCTCTGGAGTTGATGTGTGGTGCGGCAAGATCGGTGGACTTCATTCGGTCCGCAAGGCGTCGATAGGTGCGAGTCGGGCTGCGCGGCTGGCCGGATAGACCCCGAAGGCGACACCGATGCCGATGGCTACGACGATGGCTCCGACGGTGGCGACGGGCGAGATGGCGATCGGGTCCGATATGAAATGGGGCAGGACCACAGCTCCGATCAGGCCCAAACCGGCACCCAGGATCCCTCCGACCATCCCCAGAACCGACGCCTCGACCAGGAACTGGCGCCGGATGGCCCGGGGGGTGGCGCCGAGGGCCTTGCGCAATCCGATCTCTCGGATCCGCTCGGTCACCGACACCAGCATGATGTTCATGACGCCGATACCTCCGACCAGTAGCGAGATGCCGGCTACCCCCCCGAGAAGGACGGTGAGTGTCTTGTCGACCGATGTCGCCGTGCTGAGGAGCGACTGCTGCGACTCGATGGTGAAGTCGGCATCGGCAGCGTCGGTGATGTCGTGCAGGCTGAGGAGCTCGGCGTCAGCCTCCTGGTAGGCGGCGGAAAGGGTGGACGACGAGGTCGACTGGATCAAGATATCGCTCACCGAGTTCCGGCTGGTGCCACCCAAGAGCTGGATCGAGGCGGTGGTGATGGGCACGATGGCCTGGTCGTCCTGGTCCGAGGTAGTGGATGACGAGCCGGTGGACCCGACGGTGTTGAGGACCCCGATGACCTGCAGGGGCACCCCGTTGACGGTGACCGTTTGACCCACCGGATCGCGAGCGCTGAACAGCTCTTCGGCGGTCGTCGATCCCAACACCACGACGTCGGCCCGGGTACTGACGTCGTGGCCGGCGATGAACCGACCCTCGGTGATCGACCGTCCCCGGACGGTGAGCCACGACGGATCGGTCCCGACCACCGTGGTTGTCCAGTTGGTGGTCCCGGCAACAAGAGATTCGGTTTCGGTCGTGGTGGGGGCCACCGCTCCGATGTCGGGGGCCACCGTCTTGGAGGCCAGAGCGGTGGCATCGGAAACGGTGAGGGTGGAAGCGGAGCCGAATCCGCCCCGGATCCCCGAGCTCGAGGTAGTGCTGCCCGGCGAGACGGTGAGGAGGTTGGAGCCCAGCGCCGAAATTTCGGAACCCACCTGCTGCTGGGCTCCTTCACCCAAGCCGACGGTGAGGATGACGGCACTGATCCCGATCATGATGCCGAGCACGGTGAGACTGGACCGGAGGCGGTGGGAGACCACAGCCTCGAGGCCGGTGCGGAGGGTCTCGAGGACGTTCACGTGGAGACTCCGGCGTCGGTCAGCTCCGGTGTGAGGATCTGGCCATCCAGGATCCGCATGGTCCGTTGGGCCGTGTCGGCCACGTCCTGCTCGTGGGTGATCAGGACGATGGTGCGCCCGGTCTGGTGGAGCTCGTCCATCAGGTCGAGAACGTCCTTGGCCGAACGGCTGTCCAAATTGCCGGTCGGCTCGTCGGCCAGGATCAGGGCCGGATCGGTGACCAGAGCGCGGGCCACGGCCACCCGTTGCTGTTGGCCGCCGGACAGCTCGCCGGGACGGTGCTCCACACGGGAGGCGAGACCGACTCGGTCGAGGGCCGCCAGAGCCCGCTCCTTCCGGTCGGGGCGGGAGAGACCGGCATAGACCAGGGGGAGCTCCACGTTGCGCCAGGCGTTGAGGGAGGGGAGGAGGTTGAACTGCTGGAAAACGAATCCGATGCGACGGTTGCGGACGTGGGCCAGCTCCTCCTCGGACATGGCGCTCACGTCCTCGCCGGCCAGGAAGAAAGTGCCCGAGGTGGGCACATCGAGGCAGCCGAGGATGTGCATCAGGGTCGACTTCCCTGAACCCGACGGTCCCATGACGGCCACGTACTCACCGGCAGAGATGTCGAAGGAGACACCGCGCAGCGCTTCTACCTCCAGCGAGCCGCTGCTGTAGGTCTTGCGCACACCATGGACTTGGATGACCGCCGAGGAGACGGCCGGGTGCTGACCGGTCGTCTCCACCCGGACCTCGGCCGTGTCCTCCAGGTTGTCCGTCTGATCGGCGTTGTCTGATGCCGGTCCGGTCATCCCCCGAAACCGCCCCCGCCGCCGAAACCGCCACCCCCGCCGCCGAAGCCACCGCCGCCGCCGAAGCCACCGCCGCCGCCGAAGCCACCGCCGGTCCCGGTGCCGCCGAAGAGACCGGCACCGCCGGTGCGGGTCGCACCGCCCAAGGCCCCGCGGAAGCTGATTTCGGTCACGTAGATCTTGTCGCCGACGGCCAGTCCACTGGTTACTTGGGTGTCGGCGCCGGAGGCGGCGCCGATGGTGACTGCCCGGGTGACCTTGGTCCCGTTGGAGTCGAGGGAGACAGTCGTGCTGTCGCCGCTGTAGTGGATGGCGGTGGTGGGCACGACGATGACGTCCTGGAGCTCCTCGGTGATGATGGACACCGTGGCGGTCGCACCTCCGTAGAGGCCCGACGGGCTGCCGGTGACGTCGACCACGACCGGGAACGACGAAACGCCCGAGGTGCTGGTGGCCAGCAAGCCGACCGAGGCCACAGTGCCGTACACGTCGGCGGTGGCGCCGGTGCCGGTCAGGGTGGCCTGATCGCCCACCTTGACCTGACTCACGTCGGAGCTGTCGACGGTGGCGTTGACGATGTAGCTGCCGGTCGACACCACCTCGATCTGGGCGGAGGAGGAGGACGAGCTCGACGAAGACGAGGACGAGGACGAGCTGGCGGCATCGGAGGCGCTGTTGGCGAACGAGGATCCGGACGACCCGGATCCGGTTGACCCATCGGAACTGGATCCCGTCGACGAGGACGTGCCCGTTCCCGACACCTGCTGCCCGACGGTGACGTTGACGGCGGCCACCGTCCCGGCGATGGTCGAGGTCAAGGTGGCGTTGTTGAGAGCGGTTTGGGCGCTGGTGACCTGTGTCTCTGCCGAGGCGATCTGGGCTTGGTCCGAGGCGATCTGGGCCGCCGAGGCATCGTTGTCCTGGTCCGTAGTCAGCTGGGCCTGGTCGTTGGCCAGGGTTGCTTGGGCTTGGGCCAAGGTGGCGGCCAGCGTGGAATCGTCGATGGTGGCCAGGGCCTGTCCATCGGTGACCGTCTGCCCCACCGTCACGTCGACAGCGGTGACCCGCCCGGAGGAGGCGAAATTGAGATCCGCCGTTTGGGCCGGCTCAACCGTGCCGGACGAGGACACCGTCTTGGTGATGGTCCCGGTGGCGACAGTCTGGACGCTGGTGGTGGTGGTGACGGCCGGCGTGGCGCTCGAGCTGTTGGAGGTGAAAAGAGCAGTGATGCCGGCCCCGATGCCGGCGGCCACCAGGACCAGGACAACGATGCCGATCCCGGTCCGCCTCCTCCTGAACCATTTTTTGGGTCCAATTCGCATCTACGCCTCGCTCACCGTCAGTCGTGCCCTTAGCCCCCGAAATCCGGACGAGCCCTGTTGCCCGCCCAGGGCCGATGACGCATCAAATCTCGACGGCATGTGAGCCAGGTTCTGGGCGCCTGTGAGTCGTCTGTGAATGACGCCGCCAGCCCACCCATGAGGGCCCTTCCGGCCCCCGACGGGCCTGACCAGGGCCGGGCCCGTGATGGACCTCGGCCTGGAGGCGCCGGCGCCTGGGTCAGCCGGGTCGCCTCCGGTCGGAGAGGCTGGTTCCAGAAATCGACCGGCGACCCGACAGTGATCCGTTCATCGCCCGGACGTGACCGGACCATCCCACCACAGCACCAACGGGGGCCCCCATCGGGGAGAGGCTTAGCGGGCTCTTATCTGGCCCCCCTAAGGTCGTCGCCCATGAGCAAAATTTCGTGGACCCGACCCAAGGTCGCTGCGGTAATCGGTGGTGGAGTCGTCGTAGTGGGAGTGGTCGTGGGAATCGTGGTGGCCGGCGGGCAGAGCACGCCGAGCGCATCGCCGACTCCGAAGACATCGGTCCTGAGCTCTTCGTACGCCAAGAGCGTCGGGTTTCCGAAGACGTTCCGGCCGGCGACCAAGACCAAAGTGACCGACACCAAAGGGTGCTCGGATTCGGACGAGGTCGTCTACGAGGACACCGGAGGAGATACGGCGATGATCTCCGACACCTTGGAGTGCTCGTCTTCCACCTCTGCTGCGTCTGCTCTCGCCTCGGCCCGTAAGCAGATTCAGACCGACCCGCACTTCGCACTTCCCACTCAACTGGGATCGTCGGCATTCGCAACGGCGAGCAACAACCCCGAATATCTGGTCGCCTGGCAGGCCGGATCCCGGGTGGCCATTGTGGCCATGGACGTCAACGTGAAGGCGACATCGGCCAAGACGGCGCCGAAGCCATTGTCGACGTCACAGCAGCACACATTGATCGACGCTGCCGTGCAGCAGAACGCCCTCTACAACTGAGAGCCGGTTAGCTCAGGCCGCTTGAGGATGCTCTGTCTGGCTGTGCGCGCTCCAGCTGTGCCCGCTCCAGCTCCCGACCTTCTGGGCCAACCCCTGGCCGGCGGGCGACCCCCGGTGGTGTCCGATGAGCATCTCGATGGCGGACAGCGGTATCGCCTTGACCTGAGACGGTGGCGGTACCGTGATGGTCACCGGCGCTCCGTAGCCGGTGATATTGACCATGGCCGTCAGGCCGACTTTCCCGTGGCTGCCCCCCGACGCCGTCGCCGTGGCCTGCACCAGACGACCGGACGGGTCGGCCCACACAGCGGCAGTGACGGTACGGGCACCGTGCTTCTTCGAGACCGTAGCCACGATCTTGCTTCCGGTGGCCTGGACGCCGTCGACGATGGTGCTCGGTAGTGAGGTGACCGTGGCCTTGTGGGTCTGGGCAAAGTCGACGATCGAGCTCACGTTGCCAAGGGCCGATGCCACCTTGGTGAAGACACCGGGCAGCGCCGACGACGCCTTGGACGGGAGGCTGATGGAAATCCACGGTTCACCGATGACCGAAGCGAGGCTGGGGATCTCCACGTAGACGGTGCCGCCGGACAGCACGGCATCGATCGTCTCCGGAGATGCTGATCCGCCGGGGATGAGCTTGGCCACCGTGGCCGGGACATCCACGGCCAGGGACACGGCATGACCGGTGAGGTCAGCTTGGCCGGAGCCGGTCACCGTGACGGCCGAAGCGGTCAGACCGGTGACGGACACGCTGAAGGTGAAGCTGGCCGTGGTCACCGGACTCGACGCCGCAGTCGGTTTCGGGCTACCCGATGACGCACCGGCGGCGTCCACCAGACCCAACGTCGTTCCAGCCGCCACGGCGCCGACCACGCCAATGACCGCCAACCACTTGGTACTCGGTCGCCTCTTCATGGATCCCCCACCCGTCATCAGCCGTCGCCCGCGTCTGCGGGCCTGGCCAGAGGATAGGCCAGAAGTGGGTCCCCACCGGTTCGGCCTGGCAACCCTGGGGCAGGGCTCTTGGCCGACTCCCCATTCCGGAGACCGCCCCTGTGGACGCATCCGGACCGGCCGAAGTGGAAATTCACCCACGTCGCCGAGTTCGCCCGCTTCCAAGCAAGGAATGAGGCCATAGCGGGTGGACCGTGCCTCCTATGATCCCACCCGGAGCCGCCGGCGACGAAAGTTGGTACCGGCCACGGAGTGCAGGACGAAGTGCTGGACGAGACGTGCAGCCGAGGAGGACAACATGGCGAGCGAAGTACGTGGGGTCGTGGCCAGGGCACAAGGCCAACCCGTCTCGCTGACCACCATCGTGGTACCTGATCCGGGGCCCGCTGAAGTGGTGGTCAGGGTGCAGGCCTGCGGTGTCTGTCACACCGATCTCCACTACCGGCAAGGCGGGATCAACGACGAGTTCCCCTTTCTCCTCGGGCACGAGGCTGCCGGCGTGGTCGAGAGGGTTGGATCTGAGGTCGCCACGGTGGAGCCCGGTGATTTCGTCGTCCTCAATTGGCGGGCCGTGTGCGGACAGTGTCGGTCGTGCCGGCGGGGTCGGCCGTGGTACTGCTTCGCCACCCACAACGCCCAGCAGAAGATGACCCTGGAGGACGGGACGCCTTTGTCGCCAGCACTGGGAATCGGGGCCTTTGCCGAAAAGACTCTGGTGGCGGAAGGCCAGTGCACCAAGGTGGACCCCTCGGCCCGACCCGAAGCCGTCGGCCTGCTCGGCTGCGGCGTGATGGCCGGACTGGGGTCAGCCCTGCTGACCGGCGAGGTCGGCACCGGCGACTCGGTGGCCGTCTTCGGATGCGGGGGCGTCGGTTGTGCCGCCGTGGCCGGGGCCCGACTGGCCGGTGCGTCGAAGATCATCGCCATCGACCTCGATCCCGGAAAACTCGAACTGGCCCGGCAGTTCGGAGCCACCGACGTGGTCGATGCTTCGCGCCAGGACGTTGTGGCCGCCGTCCGGGACCTGACCGGGGGGAATGGTGCCGACGTGTGCATCGAGGCAGTGGGGAACCCCACCGTCATGGAGCAGGCCTTCTACGCCCGAGATCTGGCCGGCACACTGGTCCAGGTGGGTGTGCCCACTCCGGACATGCGCATCGATCTGCCGATGATCGATTTCTTCGGGCGGGGAGGTCAGCTTCGGCCCAGCTGGTACGGCGACTGTCTCCCGTCGCGAGACTTCCCGGTGCTGGTCGATCTGTACCTGCAGGGCCGCCTGGATCTCGATCGGTTCGTGTCCGAGACCATAGGGCTGGGCGACGTCGAAGAAGCCTTCCATCGCATGGAGCGGGGTGAGGTGCTCCGCTCTGTCGTCGTCATCTGATGGCCGGGGGCTCGTAGCTGATACAGCAATGGCCCAGCCGTCGACCCACCGTTCGGTGGCGATCCGATCCGACCAGAGACTGGCCTGCGCCCTCACTCAGCCAGCAGGTTGTCTCGCGCCTCTTTGAGCCGGGCACGCTCATCTCGATCGACGGCCGGCGGTTGCAGGGCCATGCCGTCGATGGCATCGACCAGGATGCCGGCCACCAGGGCACGCGACAGATACTTGCGATCGGCCGGCACCACATACCACGGGGCCCAGGGCGTGGAAGTAGCGGTGAGTGCCTGTTCGTAGGCGGACTGGTACTCGGCCCAGTAGGAACGTTCAGCCACGTCCGAGGCGGAGAACTTCCAGTATTTGTCCTTATGATCGAGGCGATCGAGAAAACGCTTCTTCTGCTCGTGCTTCGAAAGGTGGAGGAAGATCTTCACGATCCGGGTTCGGCTGCGATCCAGATGGTGCTCGAACCCGTTGATGTCCTCGTAGCGGCCCGACCAGACATCCACCGGTGGCTGGCCACCGGACCTGGCGTAGGTGTCGCCCAACAGCTCCGGGTGGACCCGGACCACCAGGACGTCCTCGTAGTAGGAGCGATTGAAGATGCCGATCATGCCCCGTTCGGGCAGCTCCCTGCCGCAGCGCCACAAAAAGTCGTGCTCGAGCTCCTCGGTGGAGGGCTCCTTGAAGGCGACGACCCGGCAGCCCTGGGGGTTGACCCCCGACATCACGTGCTTGATGGTTCCGTCCTTGCCGCCCGCGTCCATGGCCTGAAGGACGAGCAACAGAGCGTGGGTTCCGCTGGCCCAAAGCAGCTCCTGCGAGGACTCGAGCTCCTCCACGAAGAGCCGAAGGTCCGCCTCGGCCGATTTCTTGGCGCCCGACGACTCAGCCCCTGACCACTCTGTCACCGTCGACACCGTGCTCCGGCCGTCAAGATTGGCCGGGTCCCCCGGGTCGATCCTGAGCTCATCAATGACGCTGCTTTCGAGCCTCATCCGGTCACCTCACAGAGCCCGCGCCGCAACCGTCCCCACCACCGCCGCACCGCCGGCGGCCGCCAACACCAGCACCCTCCCACGGTTGGGAAGACGCCCGAAGGCGACGAGCGTCACCGCCGCATCAACCAGGTCGGCCAAGGCCCCGGCCTCGACCCATCCCCTCAGCGATTGACGGCGACGCGAGGCCATCAGGACGCCCAGCCCCAGAGCGAGATCGCGTCCGCCGAGAGCGCGGGCCAGCACCGCGGCCAGGGGATCGTTCCCTCGCTCCCCGATCCACGGCTTGGCCATCACCCGGGGGGCGAGCACGGCCACCCCACCCACCCCGACTCGCCCGGCGGCCAGCGCCAGCGCCAGTCGCCGGGCCGCAGCGGGACCCACCATCTCCATGGGGGGCATGGTAACCGCCCCTCTGCCCGACCCGACGCCTGGATCGGTAGGGAAAGAGGCACTGTGCGGGTATACCGGCATCCATGGCCACAGAAACCGTTCTGCTCGGTACTCATCCAGTGCGGCGCATGGGATTCGGCGCCATGCAACTTCCCGGGCCGGGGGTGTTCGGTCCACCAAAGGACCGAGACACTGCCTTGGCCGTCCTCCGGCGCGCCGTGGAGGCCGGCGTGAACCACATCGACACCGCTCAGTTCTACGGTCCCGACGTGGCCAACGATTTGATTCGGGAGGCACTTCATCCCTATCCCGACGATCTGGTCCTGGTGTCCAAGGTCGGTGCGAGGCGGGACGACAAAGGCCAGTGGCTTCCTGCCCAGCGCCCCGAGGAGTTGCGGGCGGGCGTCGAAGCCAACCTGGCCGCTCTCGATATCGAGCACGTGCCGGTGGTCAACCTGCGTCGCCATCCCGAGTCGGACGTCCCCATCGCCGAACAGATCGAGCTCATGGAGTCCCTCCGTCAGGAAGGATTGATCGGGGGCATCGGACTGAGCAACGTGGATCTCGAGGAATACCAGGCCGCCCGGTCATCGATCACCGTGACCTGCGTCCAGAACGCCTACAACCTGGCCGATACGACCGCAGAGGACGTCTTCGGGGCTTGCCGAGCCGATCATGTCCCCTTCGTTCCTTTCTTTCCGCTGGGATCGGCCTTCGACCCTCAGAAGGCGGTCCTGACCGCCCCGTCGGTGCAGGCCACGGCCCGCCGGCTCGCCGTCACCCCGGCCCAGGTGGCGCTGGCCTGGCTGCTCCACCGGGCCCCCAACGTTCTTCTCATCCCCGGAACTTCGACCTTGGCCCATCTGGAGGAGAACCTGGCGGCCGGTCAGATCGTGCTCGACGCCGAGGCCGTCGAGACTCTCCCCTGAGGTCTGACCCTGCCCGACCGGGCCGGTCACCATTCAGCCGCTCTCATCACCGGTGCGCGGTGCGGCCGCTCTCAGCGGATCGACCGCTCATCCTGCGTCGAGCGGGAAAGATAGGCTGCGTGGCGGTCTAGAGGCTCACCGGAGGGACGATGGAATCGAGGCGACTGGGCAAATCAGGGCTCACCGTCTCACTGGCCGGGCTCGGGTGCAACAACTTCGGTGCACGCCTCGACCAGGGTCAGACCACCGAAGTGGTGAGTGCGGCCCTCGACGCCGGTGTCACTTTCTTCGACACGGCTCGCTCCTACGGTGAGGGGCGCTCCGAAGAGTTCCTCGGGGTTGCCCTGCGCGACCGGCGAGACCGGGCGGTGGTCGCCACCAAGTTCGGTTCACAGGGGATCGGGGCGCGGGGTTCGCGCTCCGAGTTGATCCGCTCCCTGGAAGCGAGCCTCCGAGCGCTGCGCACTGACTTCGTCGATGTTCTCCAGCTGCACTTCCCCGACCCGAAGACACCCATCGCCGAAACACTCGACGCCCTCGATGCCGTGGTCCGCGCCGGAAAGGTGCGCTACATCGGCTGCTCGAACTTCTCCGGTTGGATGGTGGCCGACGCCCATTGGACCAGCGACACCCTTCACCTCGCACCCTTCGTGTCCGTCCAGAACCAGTGGAGCCTGCTGCGACGGGAGATCGAAGTCGAGGTGACAACCGCCGCCGATCGTTTCGGACTCGGTGTCCTTCCCTTCTTCCCTCTGGCCTCGGGCCTCCTGACCGGCAAGGTCACCCGGGAGGGCGGGGCGCCAACTCACAGTCGTCTGGGAGACAGCCGGTTCAAATCCATCCTCACATCACAGAACTTCGACAAACTGGATCGGCTTCGTCCCTACGCCGAACAGCGGGGATGGACTTTGACCCGCCTGGCCCTCTCGTGGCTGGCCAGCCATCCTGTGGTCTCGTCGGTCATCGCCGGAGCCACGTCCGCGGCCCAAGTCCAGGAGAACGCCTCCTCCACCGTCGCCGACCTGTCGGCCGAGGACGTGGTCGAGGTGGCACGCCTGGTCGAGTCCTGACGATTCGCCTGGTCACCGCCGGCCGGGGTCGGGCGTCGGTTCCGACCGTACCGGAAGCCAGCGGATTCAGAGTGGCCATGGGGCGGGGACGCTGGTGACCGAGCCGGAGGTTCCACTGACCGGCGGCACGCTCAACGCGGTGGTGCGGGTGGGCGAAACGGTTCGGCGAACAGCAGGGCCGTGGACACCGACCGTCCAGGCTCTCCTCCGCCACGTCCGTGACCGTGGCTTCGACCTGGCACCGGAGCCTCTCGGCCTCGACGACCGGGGCCGAGAGATCGTTTCCTACCTCCCGGGTTCCACGGTGGGCTGGTCGCTCCCCTGGCCCGAACCCATTCGGCGTGATGATGTGCTCGAGCAGGTCGGGGAGGCCACCGCCCAGTATCACCGGGCCGTACGCGACTTCCGACCGGAGGGGGTCGTGCCCTGGCACGCCGGTCCGGCCACGCTCGGACCGTCCGAACTGGTCTGTCACCACGATCTCGCCCCTTACAACGTCGTCCTGGAGGGCGGCAACCTCAAGGGGATCATCGACTGGGATCTGGCCGGCCCCGGCAGGGCCGTATCGGATGTGGCCTTCGTCGCCTGGCAGTGGGTCCCGCTCCATGGGCCGTCGGTGACCAGGATGCTCGGCTGGGAGCACCCTCCCGACCGGATCGGCAGACTGCGCCTACTGCTCGATGCCTACGGCCTGGCCGACCGAACCGGTTTTGTCGACGACGTCATCGCCCGGATCGGCTACAACCGCGGGATCATGGTCCGAAAAGCGGCCGAAGGGGACCGCTCTTACCAAAACCTGGCGGCGCAGGGCCACGTGGTCGGCATGGACGAGGCTCTCGTCTTCCTGACCGAACACGGCCCCCAGATCCAGGATCGGCTCTAGTCGGCACACCCCCCGCAGGGGCCAACAGGGCCGGGGGCATCCACGTGGCCCAGGCGGCGAGGTCATCCAAGTAGCCTCGCCCTCGTGCTGCTTGCGGACCGGCCAGCGCCGAAAGGGTGGGCACCGGATCGATGACCGAAGCCGCCTCTCCCCCGGCGTCGACCGACCGTCCGCCCCCGGCGGGCGCCCGTGGGTGGGTCAGATCGAAGGACCCCGAGCTCCTGGCCGTCAAGCGATCAGTTCGGGCCGCGGTCGTCATGCCCCTTGCCTTCGGCCTCGCCCATCTCCTGTTCTCCAATCCGCAGGTAGGCCTGTTCGCGGCGTTCGGTTCGTTCTCGCTCCTCCTCCTGGTGGAGTTCCAGGGGCGCCCCCGGAGCCGACTCACCTCCTACGTGGTCGTCTTCGCCATCGGCGCCGTTCTCATCTCGTTGGGCACGGTCGCCTCCACCCACAAGATCGCCGCGGTGGCGACGATGGCCGTCGTAGGGTTCGCCGTTCTCTTTGCCGGAATAGTGTCACCGACGATAGCCACGGCGTCGACCGCCGTTCTTCTGGTCTTCGTGCTCCCTGTGGCCGTCGCCGCTCCCAACTCGGCGGTCGGTCCCCGACTGGTCGGTTGGGCGATAGCCGGCATTCTGGCCATTCCGGCGTGCATGTTGATCTGGCCCCCACCCTGGCACGATGACCTCCGGCGCAGACTTTCGGCGACGGCGCTGGCCGTGAGCCAGTTGGCCAGGGTCCGAGCCGATGACGGAGCGGACCCCGAAGCCCGGGACGAGGCCCAGGCCACGGTCCAATCGGAGCTGCTGCTGCTCCGCCAACGGTTCCGGGGCACGCCGTATCCACCCACCGGGGCCGTAGCCAGCGCCGTCGGCCTGGCCAAACTGGTCGGTCGGATCGAGTGGGTGGCCGGCAACGAGATGCTGACCACGCCAGACACTGCGTCGGCCGCTTGGCCGGCGGTGTGCGCCGTGATCAGAGGGGTGGCCGAAACCCTTCGTCTGAGCGCCTCACTGATCTCTGATGGCGCCGGCCACCCCGTCGATGACCCGACGGTGATCCACGCTGTTCAACAGTCCATCGAGCAACTCGACGGGCTGGTGGCCTCCGAAGTCACTACGGCGGTATCCGTTCTGATCGATCCACAAACGAACGGCGACAAGGCTGACGACCTGAGTGTAACGGCAATGGGGGGGCACCACGATGATGGAACCGGCCCCTTGATGGATCCGACGTTCCACGCTCGGGCTCTGGGAATCGCCGCCGAAATGGTGGCCGATGCCGCCCTCGAGGCTGCCGGAGCACGCCCACCCGCCGACCGACGGTTGGGACCAGACGAACCCGACGTTGGCCGCCCCGTCCTGAGCCGGATCCTCTCCCACCTGTCGTTTCGATCGGTGTGGTTCCGCAATGCCGTACGAGGAGCTGCCGGCCTGGCCATTGCCGTCGCCGTCGTCGAGATAACCAATGTCGAGCACGGTTTTTGGGTGGTTCTGGGAACGCTATCGGTCCTCCGGTCCAATGCCCTGGGCACCGGTGCCACCGCCCTGCGGGCAATAGGGGGAACGGCCGTGGGGTTCGTGGTGGGTTCCGCCGTGATGGTCGGCGTGGCCAACCACACCGTTCTGTTGTGGGTCCTCCTGCCCCTGGCCGTGCTCCTGTCCGGGGTGGCCCCGTCGATGGTCTCCTTCGCCGCCGGGCAGGCCGGCTTCACCCTGGTGGTGGTCATCCTCTTCAACATCATTGACCCGCTCGGGTGGAAGGTGGGTCTGACCCGGATCGAGGACGTAGCCATCGGCTGTGCGGTCAGCATCGTGGTGGGCCTCCTCTTCTGGCCCCGGGGGGCCACGGCCGCCCTCGGCCACGCCCTCTCCGACGCCTTCGTCACCAGTTCGGGCTATCTGTCCGACGCCGTCGACCGGCTGACCACGACCGGCTACAACGTCGACACCGGCCCGGGACTACGGGCGTCCCACCGTGCCTATCTCCGCCTCGACGACGCCTTCCGCCAGTACCTGGCCGAGCGCGGGGCCAAGGTGGTGCCGGTGGAGACGGTGTCCAACCTGTTCACCGGGTCCAACCGGATCAGACTGGCCGCCAACGCCTTGTCGTCGCTTCCGGTGGCTCTCCCTTCGCCTGGCCTGCCGGAACTGGAGTCGGTCGCCACCGCCGGTGCCGTTCTTCGCGATTCCTATGCGTCCAGCCACCGTTGGTACGAAGAGTTCGGCGACGTTCTGGCGGCCCGACGCCACTCGCTCGATCCGCCGCCCGTTCATGATGACACTCTGAAGGACGTGCTCCAGCAGGCCTTCGACGACGCACGCGTCCGACAACGGGGTGACCGGTTGCGGGCCACACTGCAAATGCTCTGGGCCGACGAGCTGCTCGAGAGCCAGCGACGGGTTCAAGCCGATCTGGCCGGCTCGGCCGATCTCCTCGTCCGCCAGAAGCACCGGAGCATGAAGACCTGACCGGTGGCAACCCACACCTGATCGGGGTAAGAAGAGGGCATGAGCGGTCCGCCGTCCGTGGACGATTCCCTCCACCAGGCTGCAGCCGACCCGTGCCTTGCTGATCGGGGGACACACCCTTCGGCGAAACCGTAGTCATGTGGTGGAATTTTCGTGGCGCGCGCCCACGATGAGATCACTGTCGCCTACCGGGACTGGGCGGGGTCCGCCGATCGGTTCGGACGAGTCGCCTCGTCGCTTCCTCGTATCGAGACAGGCCCGCCACCATGGACCGATCCCCGCCAGTGACACCTGCCCACCGGGCCTCCTGAGCCGGGTGCGCTGATGCCGTCGGTCGGGGAAACAGGAGATGGAGGAGGCCATCGACGTCGACCTCATCTCTAAAGATCGTCTGCCCGACTGCCGAGACTGGTGTGGCCGAGCTTCGGCGGCAATGGAATGCGGGAGACGACCGATGGGGGAACGCAGGCGGCACGGATGGGCGATCGAGGTAGTGGGCCTGGTTGCGCTGGTCGCAGCCATTGTCTTGGTTCCCGGTGGGTCGGGCACGGCCGACAGCCCATCACACCCGGTGGTGAGATCGGCTGACCGGGCATCGTCCTCCAGCCATTCGGCCGACCTCATTCACTCCTTGAGCATCACCAGATAGCCGCCCACGAAGAAGAGACCGAGCCCCACCGCCGTCCAGACGTACAGCAGGATCGACCCCACGTCGCCAGCGACGATCGCCTCCAGCAGGAGAACGAGCGCCGACAAGGCAAGGAGCCACCCACCGCGACGACGGGTCCGATGACGCGAGGTCGGTGACAGGGGCCGGCCGTCCGACCCGATGCCCGGAACCCCCTCCACCGTCATCCCACTCAGCAAGTCCTCGACAATGTGCTCCAGACCCAGCTCTCTGGACACGGCGATTCCCAGCTCGGGATGATCGACGGTCAGTTCCTGGAGCCTCCTGATGTAGGCCTTGCCCCTCGGCGCTCCACGCCTGTGGTCTTCGTCGGCGCAGGCGCGGAGGTCGCAGACAGCGCGAGTCACCCGTCCGGGATCATCCTTTTCCAGTCGCTGGGCAGAGGCAGTCCACTCGGTGATCCTGGAGTGACTCCCCTGGCCGTTGGTCAATCCACCACTCCTACCCGGTCTGCTCCGAATACGACGCCGTCAGCCTAAGCCTGCCTCCCATCCGAGTTGCCGCGGCTGCCAGACCCCGATCACCGCCAGTGTCATTCATTTGAGGATGTTGACGGCCCGGGCCACGACCAGAATGGCCACGAGCAAGGAGATCGCCTCCTCCAGCATCATCAACAGCTTCGCCCACGGTTTGACGGCCGACACGTCGGTGGGACTGAAGGCGGTCGCCGTTGTGAATGACAGGTGCAAATAGTCGACGAAGGTCGGGTACCAGTCCTTCTCGACGAACTGAGGGTTGATCATTTCGGGAAAGACGAAGGCGGGCTTGGTCGTCGAACCCCTGGACCGAGCTACCGAACCGCCCCGATCCACCTCCCAGTACCAAAGACTGAAGCCGATCACGTTGGCCAACCAGATCGAACCGCCGGCAATCAACAGCTTGTTGGCATCCTCAGTGAATGGGTTGGTGCTGAGGATGCTGGCCACCAACCTTCCGGCCTGGACAGCATTGTCGGCCGAGATCAGGGCGATGAGGGCGATGGTCAGGGCCCGTAGCCACCGGGACGGGCGATCGATCCGTCCGGGATCGCCGATGATGAGCGCAGTCAGAAGCACGGCCACGACCACCAGATACCACCACCGCGAGTCTCCCAACAGCTCGGGGGGCAATTGTCTCAGCTGGGTGGGAAGCACGGCGTGCAGGGCTCCCGCCACCAGGACGGCCAGAGCCATCGGCCAGCGTGGCTCACCCACGCCCCGGCCCTGGGTGGCGTCCTGTCCGCCAGGTTGGTGCCGGGCTGTCATCGCCCTCTATCGGCTCGCCGCATACTTATGAGCAGCCTCATCGACGGGTGAGAAAGCGGCCACCCAGCAGGAATCGATCACGTCCGTGTCCCATTCGTATCGACGTGGCCGTTGCTCAGGTCCGCATCAGGCTATTTCCAGGGCCGGCTCGGCGATGATCCGACCGGCACGGACCGCCGTCTGCAGCGCGGCATAGTCCTCTTCATTCTGGTCTGCATAGGACCGCGCGTACGTGACGAGGGCCCGCTCGAACACATCAGAGCCACCGAGGTAGGACGCGATGGCCACCCGGTCCCCCGTGCGGGCGTGAGCCCGGGCCAGGGTCCAGCCGCACATGCGCCCCCACAGGTTCATGCCCGCCGGCGTCATACCCGAGATGTCGGCTGAACCCTTCCAATCCCGAAGCTGGCGGATGTAGTAATCGCGCACTTTTCCGTTTCTGGTATCGCGTTCCCACCCCAGGAAGATGTCACCGGCGGCCTGCATCATCCGCTGTCCGTAGACGACCCTCTGTCCGTGGTTGGCCTGCACGCATTTGGATGTGAATCGCTCGACGACGGAGGCCTCCGCCTCCTTGACCTGTAGGAAGAGCGGCTCGCGGTGCGTGTGATCCAAGAGGAGAATGATCCAGGCGTCGGTTCCCACACTGCCGACACCCACCACCTTGCGAGCCAAATGAACAATTCGGTGTTGGTCCAGTAGGTGCAGGAGGTCGGGCTGGAGAGTCCGGCCGTAGGAGCGAATCATGTTCTGCAGCCATTGGCCTCCGGTAGCCGAATGGATATCCACGCCGAATTCCTCGATGGGCACAATGAGCGGTGGGTCGCTCACGATCCTCGGCTCGCCGCCCACCGTGCGGGCCAGCTTGTCGAATGCCTGGTGGCTGTCGTGCGCTCGCGCTTTGGTGATGGCCCGCCAGACGCTCGGGGTCTTCTTGGCATCGAGAAGCCCCTGGAACCGAGGCAACAGCTTCTCCACATCGAGGTGGGCGTACCACACGTCGAGCATGGACATCCTGGCGAACTCCCGCATGCTTCTTCTGTAGGAACGGACGGCGGCACGCACGATGCTCTCCCGCTCCTGATACGAGAAGTCGTCGTCGCGACCGGCCACCTCGAGACTGGCGGCCAGGCGTTTGACGTCCCATTCCCAGGGGCCCGGGGCGGTCTCGTCGAAGTCGTTCACATCGAAGACCAGGTGCCGTTCCGGGGATCCGAAGATGCCGAAATTGGAAAGGTGAGCGTCCCCGCAGATCTGTACCATCAGGCCGGAGGTGGGGGCAGCGGCGAGGTCGGCCGTCATGGGCAGGGCCGCTCCCCGGAAGTAGGCGAACGGCGAAACCAGCATGCGCCCATACCTGATGGGGACCAGTTCAGGCACCCGCGTCTCCGCCTGCTCCTCCAGCAGCTCGATGGGGTGACGGCTGTCTACCGGTCGTTGATGACGAGCATGGCTCGAGCGAGGAGCCGCTCGACGCGCCGACTTCCCCTGCTTGACCCGCTCATCTGAGGACAGCCGTACCCGACCGTTGGCCGGAACAGACGGAACCTGCTCGCTGAGTCGTCCCGACCCGTTCACGTCAGCCCCCATCGTCCACCCCTTTCTCGGAAGCTTCTGGGTTTCTCAGAAGCCGTGAGTTCCCCCACAAGCCATGAGGCACGGGCCCGACCATGTCTCGCCGAACACCTGCGCCGTCGCCCACCACCACCATGGTAGGTGAGGAACCGCCCGATTCACTGCCGAATCGGTCATTTGGGCGATGGCCGCATCGCCACCGCCTTCCGTCAACCTACGCGAATCCAGCGCCAATCCGTCGGCCCCACCCCAGTCCTCGGGATGCGGGCCGCTGTCGCCCAAAGCTTTATCGAAGGACGCTCACCGGCGTGAGCGGTACAGTGACCGGCCGTGAACCAAAACGACAGTGCCACGCCGGAGATCGCCTTCCCCGAGGCCTTCATCTGGGGAACGGCCACAGCAGCCCACCAGATCGAGGGCGGAAACGTCAACAACGACTGGTGGGTGTGGGAGCACAACCTGGACTCGGGGTGCGTCGATTCGAGCGGGGACGCATGTGACTCGTTGCATCGCTGGCCCGAGGACGTCGAACTGGTGGCGGCGATGGGGCTTGGGGCCTATCGCTTCTCGCTGGAGTGGAGCCGAATCGAACCTGCCGAAGGCGAGTTCTCCAACGCCGCCTTGGAGTACTACCGCAGGATCTGCGCGGCCTGCCTCGAGCGGGGCATCACACCGGTGGTGACCTTCCACCACTTCACGACGCCCACGTGGCTCACCGGGCGCGGTGGTTGGGAGGCCCCCGACGCACCCCAGCTGTTCGCCCGGTTCGTCACCCGCGCCGCAGCCCACCTCGGTGACCTGATCGGCTGGGCGTGCACCATCAACGAGCTCAACCTCATAGGCGTCATGGGCTACGCCCTCGGATCCTCCCCACCGGGGGTGAAGGACGACTTCATCCGCCACCTGGCGGTCAATGATGCCATCGTGCAGGCACACCGGATGGGGGTCGAGGCCATGCGGTCGGGACCCGGCAACTATCCCGTGGGCCTGACATTGTCGATGGACGAGATGGTGGCTGCGCCGGGTGGAGAGGAGGTGCTGGCGGCGGCCCAGGAGATCCTCGAGGACCGCTTCTTCCGGGCTACCGAGGGCGACGACTTCATCGGCGTCCAGTGCTATTCCCGTGTTCACTTCGGCCCCGAGGGTCAGGCTCCCAATGATCCCAACGTGCCTGTCACCCAGATGGGTTACGAATACTGGCCCCAGGGGGTCGAGCACTGCGCCCGCCGGGCGGCGGCCATGACCGGCATACCGATTCTCCTGACCGAGAGCGGCATCGCCACCGAAAACGACTCCGAGCGCATCGCCTATGTCAGCGATGCCCTGCGCGGCGTAAAGCGCGCTCTCGATGACGGCGTGGACATACGTGGTTACTTCGTGTGGAGCCTGCTCGACAACTTCGAATGGTCCAACGGGTTCGGGCCAAAGTTCGGGCTCCACAGTGTCGATCCGGAGACCTTCGCCCGCCGCCCCAAGCCCAGCGCGTCATGGTTCGGGTCGGTGGCCCGGGCCAACGGGCTGGTAGGACCGCCAAGCTGACCAGGAGACCACGCCGCAGGGTGAGGACAAACGGTCGGCCCGCGGTCATGATGGCCAGGCCGTCGACCGGTGCCGCCGTCATGAGCAGCGGCTAGAGGCGTGACCGCTCGGACGGGCCCCTGCCGATGGATATCAAGTCGCCGGTCGGAGCTGCCGATACTGGCCCATGGACCCTTTGCCCCTCGGCGAAGACACTGCGGCCCCGTCCTCGAATTTCGCGACCCGGCTACGGACCAACATCGCCGACCCCACCGTTCTTGCTCTGCCCCTGGTGGCCGCCACCCTCTGCCTTTTCCGGTGGCTTCATATCATCGCTCTCGAGCCCTACTGGCTCTACATCGCCGTCCTGATCGGCAGTGGGCTCATTCGGGCCGTCTACTCCGCCGCCTGGGAGGAGTCCGGCCGTCCGTGGTACAGGAGCGGCTACATCGCCATCTACATGTCGGTCATCGCCCTGGTCGCCTACTGCACAGGCTGGGGCCCCATCCTGTCGATCGGCTTTCTCTTCGGCGCCGCCACTGCGTTCGAGGTCTTCGGGTCAAAGGCAACCGTGCCCTGTCTGCTGTGGACCACAATCTGCGTGGCCGCCGGCCAGGTGGCCATCGCCCTGCACATTGCTCCCACTATCATCCATGAACCGGTTGTGCAGGGAGTGGCGGGACTGGGTCTTCTCGGCGCACTGCTGGTGATCAACCTGCTGGGGCAGGGCACCGCTCGACGTGAAGCACTCGAGGCTGAGCTTCGCCGGTCGGAACGCCGCTTTTCTGCTCTCGTCAACAACTCCAGCGACATCGTGCTGGTCGCCGGAGCGGACGGGTCCCTTCAGTACGCCAGCCCGGCATTCGAGACGCTGCTCGGTTACCCGAGCGGCGAGGTCGCCAATCTCCACGGAGGCGTCCTGGTGCACCCCGACGACAGGTCCGGACTTCGTGCCGCCATGGGTGCCGCCGGCGAGTCAGGAAGCGGCATCAACGAAGAGATCCGCCTGCGTCGCGCCGACGGTACGTGGCTGTGGTTCGAGGCAGCCATCACCGATCTGACCGCTGACCCCGATGTGGGCGGGTTTGTGGCCGACCTGCGGGATATCACTCGTCGTAAGGATGCAGAGGACCGCCTGGCCCACGCCGCACTGCACGACGCCCTCACCGGACTCCCCAACCGCACGCTGATCCTCAACCGGGCCGAACAGATGCTGGCGCGAGCGCGGCGTCAACACACCCCGGCGGCGGCGCTCTTCCTCGACCTCGACAACTTCAAGGACATCAACGACACCTTGGGTCACGAAGCCGGTGATCAGCTGCTGAGCGGTGTGGCCGCCCGACTGACCGGTGCAATTCGAGAAGGGGACACGGTAGGTCGGCTCGGGGGCGACGAATTCGTCATACTGGTCGAAGGCGCTTCGATGGCAGCAGGATCGGAGGTGGTGGCCGAACGGATCCGCGACGTCCTGGCAACTCCCTTTTCGATCGCGGCCAGTGATGTTCCCCTGGAGGTGACGGCCAGCATCGGTATCGCAGAGGGCGACCGGGCGCAACCCGGTGAGCTCCTACGAGACGCCGACATCGCCCTCTACCGAGCAAAGGCCGGTGGCAAGGACTGTGCCATGGCGTTCTCACCATCGATGCAAGAAGCCGTCGACAACCACCGGACCATCGAGATCGATCTCCACCATGCTCTGGAGAACGACGAGTTCTTCCTCCTCTACCAACCCACTGTCGATCTCTCGACCGGAACGTTCATCGGCGTGGAGGCCCTGTTGCGGTGGCGTCACCCGCAATGGGGGGTGGTCCAGCCCAACGACTTCATCCCGGTCCTCGAATCGACCGGCCTGATCATCCCTGTCGGGCAGTGGGTGCTTTCCGAAGCGTGCCGACAGGGAGCGGAGTGGCATCGTCGTGACCACCGGATCGCCCTTTCGGTGAACATCTCGGGCGTCCAGCTCGAGCGGGACCGGATCATCGATGACGTGCAAGGGGCCCTGTCGGCGAGCGGTTTCGACCCCGGCAAATTGATTCTCGAGCTCACCGAGACGACGCTGATGCACGATATGGAAGCCACGGTGGTCCGACTCAAGCTGCTGAAGGCGCTCGGGGTCAGCTTGGCCATCGATGACTTCGGGACCGGATACTCGTCACTCGCCTATCTCCGACAGTTCCCGATCGATGTACTGAAGATCGATCAGTCCTTTGTATCAGGGGTGGCCAAGACAAAGGAATCTGCCGCCATCGTCCACACGTTGGTTCAGCTCGGAAAAGTGCTCGATCTCGAAACGGTGGCCGAAGGGATCGAGAGCAACGATCAACGCAGGCTGCTCCAGGCAGAGAATGTCAATATAGGACAAGGCTATTTGTTCGCTCGTCCGTTGGAAGTGAACGAGATCGACAGGCTCCTCAAGACCGCTGTGGGCAAGCCCGAGGTGGCCGGAGCGTTGAACTGACCTGGTCCACCTCAGAGGCCCTCGACCGGCGGTGTTGCACCTTCGTCGGCCGGAAGCAGGGCGCCCATCCGGGCCTTTGCTAGGTGGTTGTACTAGACAAATTCGAAGATGGCGGCTGGCCCTGGTCGAACAGTCGACGGAATGGTGATCGGAGGGTGAAATGATCGAATCCTTGGTGCATCTGTGGCCCACCGGAGCACTTTCGGCCGCAGTGACCTGCGTGACGGAATCAGGGGGACAGCAAACCTGCAGTACCGCTGGACTCTTCGCAGGCCTCGGAGTCCTCCTGTTCATCTACCTTGCCTTCCTCGTCATCGGGATCATTGCCGCCGTCAAGATCGTCACCAAGGCGGGCTACTCGGGCTGGTGGATCCTCATTACCTTCGTCCCGCTGGTCGGTGCCGTCTTCGTTCTCATATTCGCCTTCTCCAAGTGGCCGGTCACCAGCGAGGTAGAGATGCTGAGAGCCAGGTTCGCATCGGCGGGTGGCTACGGGCAGCCCGGCCGGTACGGTCCCGGACCGTCGTTCCCCGGTCGGAACCCGTACGGGCAACCTTTGGGTGGTGGGTCGATTCCGTCGATGCCATCCGAGCCGACAACATCTCCCACAGAGCCGACGGAGTCAGACCTCGGGCAAGCCCCGATCCCGTCGTTCGGCGATTTCATCCAGGGTGGCATGCCGACAGTTGCCGCGTCGCCAACCGGCCCACCCGCCACCCCTCTCCCGTCGGCCGACCTCCCCCGCGGGCTGGTTTCCGGCACCGGGCGAGCCTCCTGGTCGGCAACGGTACTGGGACGGCTCGACGTGGACCGATGATTTCAGTTAGTGCGTGCCCTGTTTGCCAGCCGTGAGGTCGTAGACCGTCCGGCCCCACCCCCCCTGATCGGGTGGCGCCACCGTGCAGACGGCGAAGGGCACCGACAGCGTCGCCTGATCGGACACCACCTGTCCTGACGAGACTAGGGTCGTCGGGCGATGGAGGTGGCAGCGCTGATCATCGGATGGGGGGATCAACCGTGGGCGACGTAGGCGGGCCAAAGATTGCCGGACTCGAACCGATCTTCCGGCACCTCGACGATCCAGACGTCCCCTGGCAGCAGGTCCGCGCCGTACGCCTGTCCGACGGCACGGTCGCTTCCGTATGGGAGAAGTGGTTGGCCTTCTCCGCCGATCCGCTCTACCTGTCGCTCTACGCCCGCTGGGACCCAGGGGTTCTCCAGCGGCGGCACGGACATCTGAGCCCGCACGTGGTTATGGTCCTCGAGGGCGAGATCCTCTGTGGCCATCGCCGATGCCCGGCGGGAACCCACATCGAGCTACCTCAGGGAGCCGCCTTCGGCCCCTTCGAGGCCGGACCGGAGGGAGCCCTTCTCTTCGAGGTCATGATGGGGGATCCTCGGGGCTGGGGGGACGATCCGGCATCCTTTGAACGCCTGCTCGAGCTGCGGGGTGCCGACGCGTTGCCCGATCCCGCCATCGAATTGCCGCCCTGGCTCGAGGACCTCCGCGGGCGCTGGGTGACCGACTGAAACGGGCTCAAACCCCTCGAAGCTCGGTCCTCGTGGCCACTACTGTCAGGATTGGTCGATTCCGACAGCAGGCAGGTCCTCCACCTGCTGTTTGGTGATGTCGAGTCGGACACCGGCGTCCACCTTACGGACGGCATCGATCGGAATGGCCACCTGTTTGCGCCCCCAGAGGTGACCTTCTTGGAGTAGCACGTGGGTGACGTGGTGCGTCCGAGGGTCAACGACCAGCCCCTGGACTACTCCGATCTTGCCGTCCCTGGCCTCGACGTGCTCACCCCGTCGTACAGCCACCTCGTCTAGGGGAAGAGAGTCGTAGGTGACCGCCTGGGGGACGTCACCGATGACTCCGCTCAGACCGTAATAAGGCTGAGAGAGGGCCTGACCTGCTGTGTAGTCGGCGTGTCCACCACTACCAGGTAGGAACTGGGTCTCTTCGGCGAAGTCGAGTTTCTCGAACTCCTCCATCGTGCAGGTGAGCCGAACCTCATCAGAGGTGGCATCCTCGACCAGATCGAGGGGGACGAGACGTCCAAGTCCTTGCCGATGCTTGGGTTCGACCACCAGATGGGTGACGGCCCGGGCCACAGGGTCGATCACCACCTGGGTCACCTGGCCACAGTCGCCGTCGGAGCAGCGTGCCTCGGCCCCGATCGTGAATTGTGTCATCTCTGCCATATCCACCTTCTCTGTCCTCACGCGGGATGTGACCCGCTAAAAGCGATAGATGCGCTCCGCGTTTCCGGCAAACAGCTTCTGGCGGGATTCATCGTCGAGGCCGGCCGTCACCGTGGTGAACACGGTGTAGAGCTCGTCGAAGGTACCGTACATGGAGTCGACGGGGAAGTTGCTGGCGAACATGCAGCGGTCGTCACCGAAGGCCTCGATGGCGTACTCGAGCCACGGGGCGAAGGCATCGACGCTCATGGAGCCGAATGGCATGGCCAGGCCGGAGAGCTTGCACACGACGTTGTCACCGAGCTCGGCCAGCGCGTCCATGCCCACCTTCCACAGGGCACGCTCGGCGTCGGAATTGGACCGGGGCCATCCGGTGTGTTCGACCACCACCGTCAGGTCGCCCAAGCCGGCCAGTTGGGCCGCCGCCTCCTGCAGCTGGTCGGGATGGGTCATGAGCTCGAACAGGAGGTTCCGTTCCTGCAGGGCACGGAGCACGCCGGCGGCTGGGAGCGGTCCCTCGTACCGGCCCATGGGTCGGACCCCACGAAACCGTGACGCTGTCATCTGTCGGTCGAGGAGCTCGGTGGCCTCGGCCACCGTATCGGTCGGCGGCAGACCGCCGACGATGGCGTCGGGACCCCCGCGGGAATGAGCGTTGCCGTCGAGCTCGATGGTCTCGTCGATCGAGTGACCGCCGGTCGCGGCAGCCACGTTGACGAACTTCTCGACATTCCACCCGGCCGCCTCCGCCTCGTAGGTGTCGACGGCGAAGCGGCGGTACATCCGCGAGGCATCACCGGTCTCCTGCGCCGGGGGACGCGCCAGGTACGGGTACCAGTCGGTGCGGGCGGGATCCCAGATGTGCACGTGCGCATCCACGACCCGGACAGGTCGGTCGGTCATCAGGCCTCCCCCGACGGCCGGCGTCCGTCGGTCCCGACGACCTCCCTCAGCGTGGCGTCGAGCCAATCGGGGAGGCCCGGACCACCGTAGGTGATGCTGCCGATCGGTCGGGGATGACTGCGGAGGCCGAGCCACCCAGCACCGATGGCCAGTTCGGCGCCGGCCAGAGCCGTAGTCTCGGGGTCACTGAGCAGGTGGGCGACCAGCTCCCCTGCCGTTGGGCCGGCCTTCTCCTCCGAGGCCTCGATACTGGCTGCGAACGCTGTGACCCGCCCCTCGGTGGCACCGGCGGCGACCCGGGCGTGCTGGGCCGAGGCTTGCCCTCGACTGCGTCCTTCGCTGGTCACCGCGTCGGTGAGGGTGACCAGCCGGACGGGGTGACCGGCCCCGGCGGCGTAGTCGGCCGCGGCGCGGGCCCATCCGGCGTCGGTATGGATGTGGGCAACGATGTCACGGTGCTCAGCCAGCACCCGCTCCCACCCTTCCGCCGAGGTAGCCGTGGCCGGACCGGCGGCAAGGGCAACGACGATGGCATCGATGGGCCCCGCGCTCTCGGCGGCAGCGTTCAGGGCCTTGGCTGCGGCGTCGAAGCTGTGGGCGTTGTCGAGGCGGTGGCAGGTGATCGAGCGGGCCTCGAGCGCAGCCGTCAACGAGGCGGCCAACCCGGGACGATCGGTGACCACGGCACAGGATCGCACCTGCGGCAGGGCCACCTCGGCGGGGGCCGGCTCGGCGAAGATGGGCCCGAACCGGGGGTTGCCGCCCCCCTCGCTGGTCTGGCTGGACTCCGCTTTGGCGAAGGCCCGAGGGATGACCGCCTCGAGCACCCGGGCCAGAGAGACCACCTGGTCGGTGCGCACCACCTCGAGAAGTCGCGGCTCGTCGACGATGGCCACTTCCGAGCCGCCGGCAAACAGCACCCGACCGCTGCACCACCCGAATTCCTCACCGACCAGGTAGGCGCCGAGCGGCCCGAGGTCCTCGGGGCCGGCTACCGACAGGAAGGAGATCCCGCCCTCGCCCGACCGGCCCGCCTTGCGAGCGCGCTCGAGGGCAGAGGCCATCATCCGGGTGGCGGCGATGGGCGACATGGCGTTGACGGTGACGCCCGGTGGTGCCTGTCGCCCCAGTTGCCAGGTCAACGCGGCCACGGCCCGCTTGGCACAGCTGTAGGCGCCGGCATCTGCGGCCCGCCATCCCGATCCGGAGGTCACGCCGAGGACGCGGCCGTGGCCGGCGGCGGCCATGAGCGGCAGGGCGCCCCCGAGCACGTTGAGGTAGCCCTCGAGGTGCACGGCCAGAACTGCCAGCCAGTCCTCTTCGGTGCCTCGGCCGAAGTAGGTCTGCCGGGTGATGCCGGCCACATTGATGACGGCGTCGAGACCGCCGTGCTCGTCGACCAGCTCCCGGAAGAGGCCGTTGACCGCTTGGCCGTCGGTCACCGACACCGACGAGGCCCGGGCCGCGCCACCGGCCGCCACGATGCGACCGGCGGTGGTCTCCTCCTGATCCGGCAGCCGCTCGGAGCCGTCAAGAGTCACCAGGGGATCGAGAGTGACGACAAACCAACCACCGCGGCCCAGCTCCTCGGCGATGGCCGCGCCGATCCCACCCCCACCACCGGTCACCACGGCGACCCGCTGACGCCCGCTCACGACGGTGTCGACCGAACCTTGAGCTCGAGGCCCTCGAGGCTTTCGGCATCCAGCCACTTCTCGAGCAGCTCGCGGTAGCCGAACCAGTCGCCGAAGCCGCGGCCGTAATTGGTGTTGCGGGGGTTGAGGGCTTCGGGGTGGCCCTCGTTGTTGATCCGCGACGGCGTGCAGGCCGACATGACAGCGCTGCTGTCCACGAAGGTGTCGACGATCTCCTTTGTCCACCCCCCCTCGGCCTCGGCACTCACGTCGAACACCTCGATGCCCCGCTTCTCCATCTGCCCCACGGCAGCCCCGATGAATTCCGCTCCGAGAACGGCCAGCTGGGTGTAGTTGACGGTCACCACCGCTTGCTGCCCCGGTGCCGGCATGATGAACAGGTTGGGGAAGCCACGACTCATCATGCCGAACAGGCTGGCGGCACCATCGGCCCACTTTTCGGCCAGGGTGATTCCACCGCGCCCGACGATGGTGTGGCCGGCCCGTCGGAAGATCGGGGTCAGCTCTGCCTCGAAGCCGGTGCCATAGATGATGCAGTCGACTTCGTACTGCTTCCCCTCGATGACCGGGCCCTGCTCGGTGATCCGCTCGATCCCGCCCGGACAATCGATGAGCGTGACGTTGGCATTGTTGAAGGCCGGCAGGTATTCGTCGTGGAAGCAGGGCCTCTTGCACAAATACCGGTAGTAGGGCTTGAGAATGTCGGCCTTGGCCGGATCGCCCACCAGCTCGTCGATCCGGTGCCGGTGGGTCTCCATGATCGAGTAGTCGAACTCTTCGGCGCTGCGCATGTATTCGGGCATGGTCATGCCCTCCGCCCGCGGGGGGTGCTGGACGGCGGCGTAGTGATGGGTCCACCCGTCATCGACCAGGTCGGCCTCGACCGGGCGGCCCATGATGATGGCCTGGAAGTTATCCATGCGGGCACGCTGCCAGTTCGGCTCCAGCCCTTGGGCGAAATCGGGATCGGTAGGCCTGTTTCCCCGCTCGCCGATGGCCGACGGCGTGCGCTGGAACACGTAGAGGTGCTCCGCCGACTCGGCCAGCGGCGGCACGCACTGGATACCGCTCGCCCCGGTGCCGATGAGGCCGACGACCTTGTCCTCCAGGCCGGTCAGAGGCTCATCAGGGCCGCCGCCTGTGTATTCATAGTCCCACCGCGCCGTGTGGAAGGAGTGCCCGGCGAAAGTCTCCATGCCCGGGATGGTGGGCAGCTTCATCAGGTTGAGGATCCCGACGGCGAGCACGTACCAGCGGCAGGTGACGACGTCGTGGAGGTCGGTGCGGATCTGCCACCGATCGGACTCCTCCCGCCATTCGGCGCCGGTCACCCCGGTGTGGAAGAGTGCGTCGTCCACCAGGTCGAACCGGCCGGCTATGGCCTCGAGATGGTGGCGGATCTCCGCCCCGAAGGCGTAGCGCTTGGTGGGGATGTAATCGAGCTCCTCGAGCATGGGGAGGTAGATATACGACTCGACGTCGCACATCACGCCCGGATAGCGGTTCCAGTACCAGGTGCCCCCGATGCCCCCCGCCTGGTCGACGATGCGGATCCGCTCGAGGCCGGCCTTGCGGAGATGGGCGCCGGCCAGAACCCCGGCGATCCCACCGCCCACAATTACGACGTCGACCTCGTCGGTGACCGGATCACGCTGGATGAATGGCGTGAAGGGGTCATCACGGTAGCGGCCAAAATACTCATCGGTCCGCAGGTCACGGATGTCGGCACGGTCGGCCACCAGCCGCTTGTCCCGCTCGGCCAGGTACTTGGCCCGGACGGCCTCAGGGTCGTAGCTGGCGGCGGTCGGATCGGATCCAGGCATGGTCGAATACTAGGTCAGGTCCGGTTTCGTCGATCTCGGCGAGGGAGAGGGCGGGAAGACCACAGGCCCGGCCATCCCGCTGTCCTCGTTCCGCAGGAGCAGGCCGATCCTCAGGATGCTCGAGGCTGACCGGCCGACTACGGGCGCTACGGTGATCGTTCGTGACCCGAGCCGATCCCGCTACCCCGGACATCACCTTTCCCGAGGGCTTCCTCTGGGGTGCGGCCACCGCGGCCCATCAGATCGAGGGGGGCAACGTCAACAACGATTCGTGGGCACGGGAGCACGAGCCCGACTCCGGCTATGCCGAGTCGAGCGGGGACGCATGCGATTCGCTCCACAGGTGGCCCGAGGACGTCGCCCTCGTTTCAGCCATGGGGCTCGGGGCCTATCGCTTCTCCCTCGAGTGGAGCCGCATCGAGCCCGCCGAGGGCGAGTTCTCCACAGCCGCACTGGACCATTACCGCCGGATCTCCGCGGCCTGTCGCCAAGGGAACATCGTCCCGGTAGTGACCTTCCACCATTTCACCACCCCGACCTGGTTCAACGCCCGCGGCGGGTGGGAGGCGGCCGACGCACCGGAAATATTCGCCCGATTTGTGGCTCGGGCCGGAGGTCACCTCGGTGACCTCATCGGTTGGGCGTGCACCCTCAACGAGCTCAACCTGATCGGGGCCAGGGGCTACAACGTCGACTCCTCATCATCCCAATTCAAAGACAGCTTTGCCCGCCACCTGGCAGTCAATGAAGCGGTGGTGCGAGCACATCGTCTGGGGGTCGACGCCTTGCGATCGGGCCCGGGCCACTTCCCCGTCGGCCTGACGTTGTCCATGGACGAGATGGTGGCCGACCCCGGCGGGGAGAGCGTGCTCGAAGCAGCCCGCGAGATCCTCGAGGACCGTTTCTTTCGGGCCATCGAAGGCGACGATTTCATCGGTGTCCAGTGCTACTCGCGTGTGCACTTCGGTCCCGAAGGTCAGGCTCCCAACGAACCGGGAGTGCCCACCACCCAGATGGGCTACGAGTACTGGCCCCAGGGGGTCGACTACTGCGCTCGGCGAGCGGCGGCCATGACCGGGGTGCCGGTGCTCCTGACGGAGAGCGGCATCGCCACAGACGACGACGCCGAGCGCATCACCTATCTGGCCGCAGTCCTGCGGGGCGTGCGGCGCGCCCTCGATGACGGAGTCGACATTCGCGGTTACTTCGTGTGGAGCCTGCTCGACAACTTTGAGTGGTCCCACGGGTTTGGACCCAAGTTCGGACTCCACAGCGTCGACCCGGAAACATTTGCCCGCCATCCCAAACCGAGCGCATCGTGGTTCGGGGCGGTGGCCCGGGCCAACGGATTGGTGGACCCACCGGGCTAGGCCATAGGAAATCGGCAGACGCCATCGTCACGTGCGCATCCAAACCGAGGGGACCTGGTGCGGAGCGTAGGCAAGGCCAGTGCGATCGCCGCCGCCATCTGCATCGTGCTGGCCGTGGTGTTGAGGGTGCTCGAGGCCGGACTGCCGCTCAGACCGCAGCAGGGACCCGAGACGGTCATCAGCGTGGCCGCCGTGCTCATGGTCACCTACATGACCGTCTGGATGCGGGCCTTTCCGAAGGACCACCTCAGTGGGTGGCCAAGAGCAGGCGTCGTCAGGGCGGAAATACGATTGTGCGTTGACCCTTTGGTACGCGCCATGCAAAAGCGTCCACTCCATGGCGATCGCTGATCTGATGTGCACCAATCCGTCGCATGAAAGCCACTGATGTATCCGTCTCGGATGGCGACGCAGCTTCTAGACCTTGGTTGGGCACCAGGATGACGTAGACCGTGTCACCAAAGACTGGCACCGTCTGCCCATTCGGGAAATAGTCGAAGTAGGGATAGAAATGGCGCCGCTGGGCAAACCGGCCGACCACACCTTGCGACACGATCGTTTCCGCCTGTTCTGGGATTGCGGCGCTCACTGTGGAAAGCTCAGCCGCTGTAACCGAGTTAACTCGAGCGAACGTCTGGCCTGATAACGACGTCAAGCGGATGGTCATTACCGCTGTCTGTACTAGCGCGCCAATCACCAGGAGCATTGCAATGGCAATGATTCCAGCTTGAAATCGGCGGTCGCGCCCACGACCCCGCCTCGTGAGCCAGGTGGCGAACATCGCAATTCCAACTGCAGTAGCCATCACAGCCATGAAATTTTGGGAACCGGCAATATTGGACACGTAGAGGGCCGACGAGTTGAGAGCGCTTGGCGCCAGAACCACGACCGATAGCACCGCCCCGAACGACGAAAAGAAACCGATGGTGCCGACTCCACCGACGAACTTATAGATATCTCCCCAACGTGAGGCGACGACATGGCTGACGATGCTCGGGTGTCCCGCCATGCCCGTAACAATCGTGAAAATGCCGCCCAGGGTGTCATTTACGGTGGTTCGATCGGCGAGATAGGCGTATGCCCCTATGGCAGCCCCATTTCCCGAGTGCACAAGTCCGACGACCCCGAACCAGGCGATGCCAATCAGAATAAGCACCAATCCCATACGCCATCGATGCCGACCGGTAATGAGCGCAGCCACCCCCAGAGCAATTACATAGGACGTGGCTACGTTGCCGCACATAAGAATGAAAATGACCCAAATCCATCCGCGGCGTCGACCCAGCCATAAGTCTCGGCCGGCAAGAAGTGTGAAAAGTGTTGCCAATGGCTCAGAGTGGTAGTCGTATGATGCGGCCCAGTAGGTCCACGGCTGCAGCACCAGAATTCCGAGCACACAGGTTCCTATCGAAATGGCGAACCGGCGATTCGGCGAGTGGAGTTGGAGATGCTCGAGAACCCACCGAAATGCCACTACCCCTGAACCAGCCAACGCGATGTCCTGAACGATCAGTAAATCAAGGGCATGTGGCCACACCCAGTAGAGAAGTGCAAGCGGCCACATGATGAGTTCCAGGTCACTCTTGTAAAAGGGGTAACCGTAGTGTGGGTAGTACCAGGGATAGGTCGTGTCGTAGGGGTTTAAATGCCCGGTGGCAATTTGTTGCCATGCTTGGCTGTACTGTCCGAAATCAGAAGTCAGGTCGAAGTGGTTCCATAGGTACAAACTGTGGTTGACCAGGAGAACGAACTGGACCCCGAAGACGACCAAGCCAACGAACCAGAGAGTTCGTAAATGCCCCTTCAGGACCCAAGCCGGACTATCCGGATCCCTAGATCGGGCTTCTGTCGTACTACGACTGGGTTTTGGGGGAGCTACGACGCCATCCACCGAGGGATTCTATCCAGCCCTCCGGACGTATCGTGGACCGTGTCTGGCCGCTGAGGCTTCGCCCACGCCGAGGTAACTGCCTACACCGACCAATGGTTCGACGACTGCTCCCAGTCCCCAAAATGCAGTCGCCGGAAAAGACTTCGACCTTGGTTAGAAGCGCTTCTCGTTCGGCCCGTGTTGGCGGCGCGGTCGTGACTCCGCCATGCTTCGGTTGTGGCCGGTTAGATCGGTCCGCCTCTTGCTGAAGCACGAGATGATCAGACAGGTCTCCTTGGCTTGCCTGGTCCGTTCTTGGATTCCCCCAGCTGAACTTCGGAGCCGGTGCGATGGACCGGTCAATCCGTGTTCTATTGGACCGATCACGAGAGGGCTGTATGTGGCATTCCATCGATGATTCCTTTTCCGGGTCATCTTTCAGCGGGAGCGGATACAGCTGGCACAGCACGACGGACCACACATCCCGAGGTTTGGCTACGTAATCAAAAAGAGAAAGGTGAGGTCGCTGGTCGCGGTGATCCTCATCGAACGGAACGACCAGGTTTTGCAGCGCGTTCAAGCACCATGTTTGCTGTACCTTCGTTTGTACATCGGTTGGCGTGAGCCGGTTAGGCCTGGTCGTCAACTGAGGCTTCCCAGCCCGACGTGGTATCGGTAGCGGCCAAGGAGCGGGAAGGACCCATTGACGAAATGGCAGCGGGCCCGGGGAGAAAGTCGAGGTCAAGCGCCGCATCGGCGACTTTAGACACCCGCGCCGCCAATTTCGGCGCCACCGACCCCGCCGTACGCCGCTGGGACGACGCCATGTTTGGGCAACGCCCTTGCCTGGGTAAGTGTCTTGCGTCTAACGAACGTTGGACGAGGCCCAACAGAAGAGTTCTGTTCGGTGTTCGAAACGGGAGGGAATCAATGCGCCGAATTCTGACTGTGGTTGCGATAGCAGCAACCATCACTATTCCGGCTTCAGTGGCCACGCTGGGTGCTGCAGGACCCGCGTTTGCCTCAAGCAGCGTCAGCTGTACCAGCCTCAAGGGAAGCGACACGGGCACTGTCACCATCGGTAAGTGCACGCCTTCGGGAGGTAAGGGCTACAAAACGGCCAGCGGCGCTGCCGCCACTCTGGCCACCGGAGGCAACATCACCTGGAAGAACAGTGGGGCCACGACCACCGTCGGGGACGCCAGTGTCACCAGCCCGGGTCAGGGTGGCTGCAAGAAGAAGACCACGGAATACGATTTCAGCGGAAAGGTCACAGCCGCCTCGACCACTGGAGTGGGAATTCCAGCTGTCGGCGATACGGTGAGCGCTAGGGCCTGTGTCACTTCCTCGGGCAAACTCAGCCTGGTCAAGGGCACATCGATGGAGCTCTGATCCGCCCATCTCGTTACCAGTCGTCGCTGGCGCTTGGTGAACGGATGGATTGCGTTCGATGCCCCACTCCCGAACAGGGGGGTGGGGCATCGACGCGACCGGCCACACATTTGGGCAGCGCTCGCCGGTGGTCAGGAGCTGCTCGATGATGCCGGGCTCAACCCCAATTCGGATCGCCTCGTCAGCCGGCATCTCCGTCGGCAAGGGAGGGGCTTGCTCAAGCCCAACGCCCGACCTTGAGCGTGCCGGTGCTCGAAGGCCCGGGTCCTTCCTCCATCGCCGGGACCGGAATGATCCTCGACGGCCTGCGCATGCTCAGGTTCAACTAGCCCGGATCGATCGCCGGTCGCTCTGCCCGGCAGTGTCTCGGACGTACGTTCTTCTCGCTCGGATATCGATCCGGGGTCCAGCCGGACGAGGTACCAGACCGTCTTGCCGGAGTGGTCTGCATCCTCGAGAGATCCCCACTGGTCGGAGAGCTGTTTGACGATCTGCAGGCCCCGACCGTGGGGTTCGTTCACCGACGGTGACCGCAATCGCGGCTCTCCATGTCCGAGATCGGTCACGTCGACTCGCAAGAGCGTGGCCGTGCGCTCGATACAGACCTCGAAACCCGTACCGGCGTGGACCACGGCATTGGTTGCCAACTCCGACATCATGAGTTCCGCCGATTCCCGGATGTCGTCAGGGAGGTCATCCAGCTCGTCAACGACGAACCGCCTGCTTGCGGCCACCGATGTCCGGTCGAGACCGAACGAGCGCCGAACAATCACGGTTGGAGGCCCAGTATCTCGTCGAGGCCCGTCGCCTCGATCACTCTGTGGACAATGGGTGTGGCGTGGTGGACCTCGACCATTTCGACCCTCTTCGACACCTGCAGCATCAGGGCCAGACCCGAACTGTCCATGAAGGTCAAGTCGCCCAATTCGAAGACCACCCGCCGACATTCGTCGGTCAGGATCTCTTCGATTGCCTCCTGAACCGCTCCCACACTGGCGATATCGAGCTCGCCGGTAATGGTGAGGGTAAGGAGACCAGAACGGTCCCGGATGCCCGTCACCGAAGCGGCCAATCCGTTCTCTAATCCGTCCATCGCATCTCCAGGTTGGCGATGTCATCGTCGAACCCTCGAGGCGTCGACTTGGAGACCGGGCCGGCGCCTAGCTCGGAAAGGGCTTTTCCGTCACGGCTGACCGGCTGCCGAGTGTGGACGGGCCCGGTTTCGATGAGCCGCTCGACAAGCCCGTCGGTGAAGGCCGGAAGGGTGCACCCGGGCCGGAGAGGCATGGTCGTGACCGGGCACCCCTTCACCATCATCATCCCCATCGGTGCCCCGCTGACCGATTCCACGAAACTGTGCCTCCCCTGGCTTGGTTCACCAGGACCGCCGAAATGTGTCCTGCCCCGGTTAATGGTAGCGCACGTCCTTCACCGTCTACCCGGCGTACGGCCCTTCCCTCCCCGCCGCCAAGGTCCACTCATCCAGCCATCGCTTCCTGGCGGGACGATCGGATGACGAAAATATCGGTGAGGCCGGTGATGGTGAAGACCTTGAGGATCCTGGGTTCGGAGACCACGATCCGCATGGCAGCACCGACCGCCTCGGATCGTTTGAGTGCGTCGATCAGAACTCCGAGGGCGGTCGAGTCTATGAAGGTGACGCCGAGCAGATCCACCACCAGCACCGCCGGCCCCTCGGCGATCACCTCGTGCAGCCGCTCACGAAGCTCGGGGGCTGTGGCCACGTCGACCTCGCCCGTCACCGAAACGACGTAGCTCGAGTCCTCACTCTCCACGGAAACGCTGAACGTATCCTTCACCTGCACCTCTCTCTGATTGGCGCCATTGCGGCTGGCCGAGGAGCCGTTTCGGTGGGCGTCGGAAGGGCTGTCCACGGCCAATTTCCGCCACCGAACGGTCGACGTACTGTGCCCCCAGAGGATACTGCACCTTCCGGCCCCCCCACCGAAACCACATCCATCCGGCGAGCCACAATTGGATGTCCCTCTTCTGGATGTCCCTCATCGGTCCACCCTCGTGTGGAATGGCCGAGACCTAGCCGGTCAGCGGCTGCTGGTACGGCGGCCCGAGCGCCGCGGCCACCATGGAAGATGTGCCAAGACTCCTCCAGTCGGACCTCCCCTTCCTCCAGAGTCAGGCCGAACTCCCTTCGGCCTGCAGGTCGATAACGGCGTTCGGAGTCAAGCAGGATCGTAGGAGGTAGCCGCCCTTAGCGCTGGCCATCGCACAGCCAGAAGAGCGATATCGTCCGTCGTCGTCAGCAAGCTGGTGAGCGACATCAGGATGTCGTCGGCCAGCACTTGGCATTCGCCAGACGCGCATTTCTCGAGTGAGTGGGCCAGACCGCGCATGAGGTCTTCGGAGCCCGGTCTGCTCTCGTCGATCAGGCCATCGGTGTAGAAGACGAGGCTCACCCCGGACAGAAGATCCAGGCTCTCGACCTCATACCGCCCTCTACCCATTCCGATTGGGGCACCGGGTCGGACGATCAGGGGTGCCGCCGGTGCCCCGCCGTCAAACAGGATGGGTGGTGGGTGGCCGGCCGAGGCCATTTCGAGATGCCCACTCGTCGTGTTGAGCACGGCAAGTACCACAGTGGCCAGTCGAGCCGATTGCCCGGCTGCATAGGTGTCAAGGAGTGAGAGGACCGCTGCCGGGTCGTGTGTGAGCATGAGATAAGCGCGCATGGCGCTCCGTAGCTGCCCCATGACCGTGGCTGCGGTCATGTCGTGACCCTCCACATCCCCGATGGCCAATGCCACCTCGTCGTCGGAGAGAGGGACGACGTCGTAGAAATCGCCGCCCACCTCGGCGCCGCGATCACTTGTGACGTAGCGGGCGGCGACCGAGATACCGGGGGCCTGATCGATGCCGGCGGGAAGGAGGCTGTTCTGCAGATGCCGGGCGATGGTGGACTGTTCATCGAAGACTCGGGCCCGCTCGATGACGGCGGCCACTTGGCCGGCCAGGGCCTCCGCCAGGAGAAGCTCGTCCTTCCCGAGCGGCCGGCCTGAGCCTGCCATCACCAAGGTGAGTGCCCCGATCGCCTCGTTGTCCGTGAGGAGTGGAACGGATACATACGATTCGAATCCCAAGCGCTGGGTCAGCTGGTAGTGGTCGTCCCCCTTCGTCGTCGTCCGCATGAAACCCTCGTCCATGTCCACCGACCACTGCGACTCGCGCATCCGAACGGCGAGAGCGGCAGGATGAGTACCGCCGACCTCGGGAGCGTGGCTAGCAAGTTGATCGGTCAGGCTCTGGCGGGCCGGATCGGCATGCCGTGCGGCCAGACGGACGAGGCTGCCGTTGGCGTCCAGGACATCGATGAGACAGATATCACCGAGAGTTGGTACGGCGACTTCGGCCAGTTTGAGAACCGTATCCTCGAAGCCGTTCGCCTCCACGAGGGCCCTGTTGGCCCGCAGCAGAAAATCCTGCTGGGCCTTCGATCTCCCCAGCTGGGCGAGAAGGTTGGTTCGCTCCCACTCGAGCTCGAGGCGCTCGATGAACTCCCCCAGCCGGGCACAGACATCGGCCACCGCGTCAAAGAGCGGCGTATCCGGTTCTCGCCGGGCCCTCGTAAAAAGTTCGATAACGCCCAGCAGGCGCTCTCTCGTTCGGATGGGGAATACGAATCCGCTGTTCAAACCATCGATGACAATCCCCTCGTGCCGTCTCAGGTGCGGAGCGTCGGTGAGCTCGTTGAACCAGATCGGCTCGTCGGAACTGACGACCAGGCCCGCTAACCCTTCACCGGGGCGGACGGTCATGCCGGAGGACGCAGCCAGAATGGCGCTGAATTCAGATTCACTGCTTCGCCAGACGTGATCACAGTGGAGGAGTTCCAAATCGGGGTCCCAACCCCAGGCGGTGGCGAAGTCGAAGTCGAGACTGGTGGCCAGAATGGCGAGAAGCTGGGGAACGATCTCGTCGGTGCTCCCCGATGCCCCCGCCAAAAACGTCAAAAGATCATCGGCGACTCGCTGGTAACGATCGATATCGATGCGCCCACTGGCGTCCCACAAGGCGGCGATCACTAGTCGAGACCCCTGTTCCGGGGCTACCAGGAAAACGCCGACATCGACCGGTATTTCGGATCCGTCGGCGCGGAGCATCGTCATCCTGATCGGGGCCGGACTGCGCAGGGCGGGGTCCGTAGCCATCCAGTCCTTGAACGTGGTCACTGCTTCTGTGCGCAGCCGTTCGGGCAGCAGGTCGGTGAGAGGGGTGCCGAAGAGTGAAGCCACATTCCACCCCAGGAGCCGTTCGACGGCAGGATTGGCGTAGATGAGTCGGCCCTGGTCCTCGAGGATGAGCACGGCATCGATCAGGCTGTCCACCATGCGAGGCGAGAACTGCGCGTCGGACGCTGCCTCCTGGACCAATTCGATCGCCTCCCCTGTAAGTACCGCAGCCTACAGAGCGTAATTGCTGTACTCACAGACGTCGCCACAGGGCCGCGCCGCCCGCGATTTTGCCCTGATTGCCTGGAATATCTCGGTATGGGCGTCGTCCGGGCCCGTGCCGCCCGGCCGACATGCGGAAGGTAGATGGACCGAGGTGCGGACCCGAATACTTGTTTACCGATGGGCCAAACTGGGAACCAATTCCAGAGGCTGGAATGCATCGGGCACTGCCGAGGCACGAGAGGCGAGGCACTCCTGCACCGCCTGCATTTTGATTCGTAGACCATCACAATCTACGCCTGTGAACAACGTGGACGGGTCAATAGGATGAGCCACAACAGAGAGTTCGCACAGTGGGAATCTGAGGTATCTCCGATCCTCGGCTCGCTGGTGTCGGTTGTTGAGGTGGCACAACGAATGATCCAATCAGGCCCCACTGGGTTGTTGTTTGCCAGCGACCAGCTCAGAGCGGCGTCGGCTGACGCCCTCGGATGGATGTCGGACCATCGATGCCCCGTTGGTGACCTCGATGTGCGACTTCGGCAGATGACCCGGTCCTTCGGCAATGCCGGAGAGGTCCTGGAATTGGAGGCCGGCAATCCACATGGTCCTGACCTCTCGGCTATTGATCGTGAGGTACAAGGCCTCCGTGCCACGATCGCCTATGCCGTGGCGGTCTTGAGAGATCCGATTCACGCCTAGCGTCGAGGCCAAGGCGTACCGAGGGATGTCGCACGACGGAGACCACCGGACCCTCGAGTACTCGATTCCGCAGTGGAAGCAATTGCCGAGCAACCGAGCCGCAGACCACCTGGCTCGGTTGCTCGTTCTCGGTTCGGCTCAGCGAGCGCTGCGAGATTTCGGGCGTCGCCAGGTCAGATTCGCTTCCGACCTCCGATTACACAGAGCGTGCTCCCAAGCAGAAGAAGGACGCCTGCTACAACCTCGTAGACGAACGCCATGCCGGCGAACGGTGCCGACCACGAGTCTCTGAAACCGAACAGGCCCACGTAGACGGCCATGAAGAACCCGGCGAGAGTGGCGCAGATCAATCCGAAGGACAGTACTGCGGCCCATACCCGACGGGTGAAGATCAAGACTGCGGAGAGGACGAAACCGGCCACCGCCTGCAAGAGAAACAACGGTCCGACCGTGGGCAGCTGGCGATATCCGGAGCTCCAGAGGTGTAGATGCACCGCAGCTGAAACGGCAATGGTGCCCGCCGCCGCAATCAGCACGAGGTTGGCCAGCAGTCCACTCTCGAGTCCCCCGGCGGTCAGGACTGATCTGATGGCCGTGGTGCGATCGGCGGCAACCGGCGGTTCGTGACTCTCCGGTTCCAGGAGTCGAAGCCGCTCGGCGCCAGGGTGACGGTCAGCTCTTTGAGGTGGGCCGCTATCGGGCTCTCCTTTCGGATGCCGAGAAGGGTGCAGTTCAGTACCCATAGCCGCCTCCCGATGAGCTGTGCGCCACAGAGGAGGCGGGAGCGGCGGGGGTCCGGGCTGTTTGAGGCGTGGTCGTCGTGGGGTACACAACGAACCAGACACCGCCGATTCCTTGACCGTTGACACTGGTCCCACTGTCGTCGGCGAAGGTGTACAGGGGCATGCGGTTGTAGGTCAACTGACGGCGACCGTCGGACAACATGACGCTGCCCAATCCGGCGGGGCCACCAGCGTGAACCGACGTCGTTCCGGCTGGCAGCAAGTCAGGGGGCCAAGCCACGGCACAGCTGCCGGTGCAGGTGGGCGTGTCGGGCTTGTCGGGCGTATAGCGATACAACGTGGCGCCCGAATCTGTCACCAAAATGGTCCCGAAGCTGCCGCGGGCCATCGCATCAACCGGGGACGTCTGTTGGGTGGAGGGCCGCGTGCTGGAGAGCGAGGACGTGCCATAGGTTGAAGCCGACGGGCTGCCTGCCGCCTTGCCGGCCGTCCGGGCTGATGACGACTGGGCCAGAACGAAGGCCAGAGCACCGGCTGCAACGGCAACAATGACGGCGATTCCGGCCATCCGCCCCGGCTTCCCTCGGAGGCCGGTCTTCTTTCCCTTTTCGTAGTTCATGTCCGGTCGGCTCATTTTCTCTCCTCTGTAGACGTTCTTTTCTGGCAGGGGTCTACGGACCAACGGCCGCCAAGGATTGTCAGGTTGCCCATTTCCGGTCCTCAGCTGGATATGGGGCCCGATCGGCTCCGATGTGGCAGACCGGAGGAGGGCTTGGGACCCGGCCCGAAGGAGAAATCCCAGCTGGCGAGGGTTGGAGAGACGTCCCAGGCAGAAATGTCGGTCCCGTCCAATCTCTTTTGGCGTCTGACCCGTATAACCAAGCGATGGGACAATTGACTATGTCCACGGCCGGACCGAGCGACGAGGCACTCCTGGCTGGGGTGGCTCAGGGTGACGATGCAGCCTCGGTCGCCTTCGTGCGGCGGTATCAGAAGAGGGTGTTCGGCTTGGCCTATTCGATGCTCGGGGATTCCGGAGCTGCCGAGGAGGTCACACAGGAGGCGCTCATCCGAGTGTGGCGGCACGCGCCCGTGTTCGACGCCCGTCGCGGATCGGTCACCACCTGGGTCCTGACCATCACCCGCAATTTGTCCATCGATGCCCTGCGCCTACGGCGGGCCATCCCCGTCGACCCCGAAGAGTTCCTGGCCCGTGGCTCGATCAGCAATGAGGGACTGCCCGAGGAAGCAGCCCTAGCCGGTGATGCAGTTCCGGCACTGCGCGCCGCTCTGACCTCTCTCCCCGCGGAGCAACGACGAGCACTCGTGCTGGCCGCCGTCTGGGGAAAAACCGCCGCCGAGATCAGCGAACTGGAGTCGATCCCCCTGGGAACGGCAAAGACCCGGATCCGAGCAGGGATGTCCAAACTGCGGGCAGCAATGACGGAACCGACCGGTTCCGAAAGGGGGCAGTGATGAGCACCGACGACATCGGCGGCGAGAGCGTCTGTGGCGACACGGAGGCGTCACTGGCCGAGTTGGCTCTCGGCATTCTGCCCGGTGACGAGCGTGCCAGGGTATTGGCGCACCTAGAGGGCTGCGAGCGATGCCAGGTCGAGGCGGAGAGACTTTCGGCAACCGCCGACACCCTCCTTCATCTGGCTCCTGAGGTGGAGCCCCCACTCGGACTCGAAGTCAGGCTGTTCGAGCGTCTGGGGGTGTCCGTTCCCGACCCCGAGAGGACGATTGCCCAGAGGCGGCTCGGTGGATCTCTGTCCCAACTGTCCAACAGGGCTCGGGTGGCGGTGGCGGCGGCGGCCGTGACAGTCGCTATCGGGCTCGGATTCGGCGGAGGGTGGATTGCCAGTCCCGGAGCGTCAGTAGCGACCAACTCGTATCCAGCCAACGTAGCCAGTGCCACAGCCACGCTTTCGTCGGACACCCGTGACATCGGAACCGTAGCCACCGTCGGGGGATCACCGGGGTGGGTGCTGATGACGGTCCACGACGCAGCGGTAAACGGCCCCGTCACCTGCGAGGTCACCGCCGCAGACGGAAGACACGTTGCCGTCGGGACCTTCCGTCTCAACAACGGCTACGGCGCCTGGGCCTCCCAACTGCCGAGCTCGGTGGGTTACATCCGATCAGCCCGCATTGTGGCCTCCAATGGTTCGATAGTCGGGTCAGCCAGCTTCGCCGCTTAAGGGGTAACCGGCTCTTTGGATTGCAGCGGGATGTGCCGTTCATGCTCATCGACAGTCGATGCCGGCCCGGACCGGAACGTGGCTCACCAACCCCGTGTGATCGGGGCATTCTGGGAGCCGAACCACCTGTCCTCGACCGGTAGCATCGATCAGCGGTGACCCAACACACGTTCACGGGAGTTCGCCTGTCCGTACCCACGGCCTTTGGCATTCTCGCCACCGGTTGGCCGTTTGCCCAAATCTCCATCGGGGAAGATGGGGTGGAGCTCATCGCCAGATTTCCTCTGCGGTCGGAGTGGTACTCGCCGCTCGATGAGATCTCCTTTGTTAAGGCTGACGGACATTGTGCTCTCTTTGCTCGGGCCGACGGCAGTACGTCTTGTTTCAGGTTCTTCAGCTGGAACCACGAAGCCATAATTACCGCACTCGTTGGGTGCGGCCTGCAGGTCGAGCACGTCGACAAGATCGCGTAGATATCGGTAGCCAAGCCTGGCGCGACTCCGCAGTAGATGGGTCGGCTGCCGCTCGAGTGCTCTAGCTGCCCTTAGCGACCTGGATCCAGGTGATGAGGTTTCCGTCCGCATCCGTCAAGTTGGATTTGAGGCCCGCATCACCGACAGCCTCGATCGGTCCTGAGCTGATGCCACGATCCGCCAGATCTCCGACGAGCTGATCCAGGTCATCGACCGAAATGGTGACTGCGGTCATTCCGGCACGCTCGGGATCCTCGATCAGGTACAGCCACCCGTTTCCAGCAATGCACCACATGACCTCGGTCTCGTTGGGAACAATGTCGGCGGCCCGTCCGAAGAGATCTGCGTACCAGCTGAGAGCCGCAGGCAAGTCTGCGACTGGAACACTGGCGAAGAGAACTTCCATGGTCACTCGAAGAGTTTGCCGTCTGCTGAGGGTTCCGTCGATCAGTCGGCCAGAGCCACCCTCCGGAGCCTCTGACAAGACTGTCCCGGACCCAGAGGTGATGGTTTAGCGATCCTCCTTCTACCGCGTAGAGCCGCCAGGCCCGTCGCTGCTGGTGATGTCCCCAGAGGAAGGGGTGTTTTCAGGGGGTCCAGTCGACCAGTACGTCGGGGAGCGGGCTTTCGGGTGGAGCACCCAGGTCGACGCCAGTCACATTTTTACTTGGCCGCGAAACCAGATTGTGAACTCGTCGCCGGAGGTGGCGATCTCGGTGAACGCCTTCTCGATGTCGGGAGCCTCGAACCACACCAACATGAAGCTCCCCACCGGGGTCTCCTGCAGAGCCCACGTCTCCCGGGCGAGCCCCGTCCTCGCGGCCCGACCCTCGAACCCCTTGCGACGCTCCCCCATATACGCCGCCGCCACAAAGACAGTACCAGCGGGCTCCGAGAGGTGCTCTAAACCAAGAGGCCTGTACCTCCGGGCGCAGGGTCAGCTCAGGATGCGATATCGCAGGTTCACCACACCGTTGCCGAATCGGTGCTCCTCCAGCAGGTGCAACTGGACACGACCGGCGCCAGCGAATGCCGGCTTTCCTTCACCGACGTACACCGGATACACAAAGAGCTGGCACTCGTCGATCAGTCCCGCGTTGAACGCCTGGGCGGCGAGGGTCGAACCCCCCACGGTCATATCGCTCGCGGCGGACGCTTTTATCCCTCGGACCGAATCGGGGTCGAAGCGGCGCTCGAGCCGCGTCGTTGCGGTTGAGACTGCGTGCAGCGTCGTGGAGTAGACGATCTTGTCCGCCGCTTGCCAGCTATGAGCGAAGTCGGCGCTGATCTCCGACTGGGCAGCGAGGGCGGGGTCGACCTCCCACACAGCCATCGTCTCGTACATGCGCCGACCGTAGAGGTAGGTGCCCAAGGGGCGCACGAGGTCAGCGATGAAGGTGAAGACCTCGTCGGTGGGCTCGGCCCAGTCGAAGCGGCCGTGCGCGTCCTCGACGTAGCCGTCAAGAGACACGTTCGCCACATAGATCAGCTTGGCCATGCCGCTCCCCAGTCGCTCTTATGACGGTGCCCGACAGAACTGTAAACGAGGTGACGACTCCTCGACGACTGCTGTCGGACTCGATCCCCACGCCCTCAGCAACCTAGAGTATTCACGCCTACTAGCATGAGGAGGTGGCTACGGACGTGCCTCCTGCGGGTTGGTATCCCGACCCGGGCGACAATAGCTACATCCGCTATTGGAACGGAGCGGCCTGGACCGAGCATCGTTCCACCGCTGCAGGCTCACCGCCGACGCAGCAACGTGGCGGCGGACCGACCGGTAAGCAGCTCCTTCGGGCGTCGATGGGCTTGTTCCGTCAAAACCGGGAGATGTTTTGGCTCCCGGTGCTGTCGGGCATTGTGTCGGCGGTGGCGTTCTTGGCTGTTTCCGGAGCAATCGCTCTTCCGCTCACAAGGGCGTACGGCTACTCGCCGTGGGAGGTGCTCTACCTCCTTCCGGGCATCATGGCATCGACCTTCGTTGGCGTGTACTTCAATGTGGCGCTGGTCTTTGCAGCTAACGAACAGATCGAGGGGCGGAAGATCACCGTCCGCGATGCACTGGCCATGGCGTGGTCTCGCCGCCGGGTCGTCTTCACATGGGCTCTCCTTTCCGCCGTGGTCGGTACGATCATCCAAGCCATCGAAAGCCGTCTCGGCATCTTCGGGAGGTTGCTCGGTGTGCTCGGCGGGTTGGCCTGGGCTGTAGCGACCTTCCTGGTTGTTCCCGTGCTGGCCTTTGAGGATGTTGGACCGATCGAGGCGCTCAAACACTCTTCCCACCTCATCAAGACCACATTTGGGACTATTACCCGGGGAGCCCTCCGATTCGGGATGTTCTTCGTAGGGTGGATTTTGATGGCCGCAGCGGTCGTCGTTGGTGGTGTTGTCACCGCTACGGCAGGTGCACCCCTGATCGGCGTGCCCGTGGCCGTGGTGGGCGTAATCGGAGTTTTCGTGATCTCCATGTATCTGGCAGCTGCGGGCATGTACATGCGGACGATCCTGTATCGCTATGCCACACACAAGCCGTTGCCCGATCTCGGCTTGGATCTCGCTCGCACATTCGATCGCTGAGCCATGAAGGGGACAGCCTCCTCGTCCCGGCGATGTGGGACGCGTTCAGCTCTGACCGGATTCCGGCATCGGGACGTTTTGGCTCCCATCCCATGTGATGGTTGTACCGAGTCATGGCCTCATTCCAGGCAGGAGTCAGGGACAACCCGGGACTGCCCGACAAAGGAGTGGCCCCCACCATGAGCGGCGTATCCCAGCCCGGCGTAGCGGAGGAGGGCGAGGGGAACCCCCGTTTAGCCATTCTTCTGGCCATGGCCATGTTTGTCCTGGTGGTCGATACATCGCTGATGAACGTGTCGATCTCGGCCGTCATCAGGGACGTTCACACGACGGCCAGTGGGGTCCAGTCGGCAATCGCTCTTGAGGCACTCGTCTCCGCTGCCTTCATCCTGACAAACTCGAAGCTGGGTGACCTCATGGGGCGCAAGCGTGCCTACGTGATCGGCCTGCTCGGCTATGCCGTCGGTGCAGTGGCCATGACACTTGCGCAAAGCCTCACCACCATCGTCCTATTCTGGGCGATCATCGGTGGACTCGGCGCATCGCTGCTGCTGCCAGCCATGCAGTCGCTTATTCACGGCAACTTCACCGGCGGAGCCCAAAAGCGGGCGTATGCACTGGTGGGGGCGTCGGCGGCGATCGCAGCAGCGGTTGGTCCGCTGCTGGGGGGTTTCCTCACCACATACCTATCGTGGCGCGTAGGTTTCGGACTTGAGGCGCTGGTCATCCTGGTGATCCTGACCCAGATCCGTCTGGTAAAGGACGTCCCTTACACAGGGCCACGTCGGATCGACCTGGTCGGTGCCATCCTCTCCATCGTCGGTATGGGCGGCCTCGTCCTAGGCATCCTGGTATGGCAGGAGGGAGGCCAGTACGTGGGTCTGATCATCGGGATCGGGGCGGTCACCCTCGCCACCTTCGCCTACTGGCTCGTCCACCGCAAGCAGCAGGGGAAGCCCACGCTGTTGGATCCGGACCTGCTCAAGCACCTGAACTTCCGCATCGGAATCTCTCAACAGATGCTCCAGCAGATCACCTTGGGCGGCGCCATGATCGTCCTGCCTCTCTTCTTGCAAATGACCCTCGAGTACAACGCCATGCAGGCCGGTCTGTCGCTCGCACCCCTGTCGCTGTCCATGTTCGGCATGGCTTTGCTCGCCGGACGCAAAGCAGGCAAGTGGCGTCCCGCACAGATCGTCCTCGCCGGGTTCGCCCTGGCCACTATCGGCATGGCCGCGATCATTCCCCTGGTGCCACGAGTGGACTCCGGGTGGTACCTGGTGATCCCGCTGATCATCACCGGATGCGGCCTGGGCATGCTGGTCTCCCAGCTCAACAACTTCACGCTTGCCCCTATCAGCGAAGACCGGGTGAGCGAGGCAGCAGGAGTGAACTCGGCGTCCGGCTCCTTCGGGCTTTCTTTCGGGCTCGCCGTCGCCGGGGGCGTCATGCTGTGGGCCCTGGCGCTGAGCTTCACCAATCAGACGCAGGCCAGCGTCGTGATCCCGCCCGCCCAGAAGAACGAGATCTCGGCACACATGGAGCATGACGCTGAGGTCATGAGCAACACGGCGCTGCAGCATCAGATCGCTGACGAGCCCAAGCCGGTCGAGGCTGAGGTGCTGGCCATCAACACGCACGCGCGGAATCTCTCACTCCAGTTCGCGCTCCTCATTCCTGTCCTTGCATCGTTACTTGGCTTGCTCAACTCGTTCCGGATGCTCCGTCTTCCGGACATCACCCCCCAAGCCGACATCGAAGGAGCTGGTCTTGGCTAGGCACGGGCCCGGTAGCGTCGGTCAAAGATTCGATTCCATCGCTGGCGTTCACTGCCATGGGAGACCATGGGCATCCCACATGTAAGTGCCACGTCTGTTGGATACGACGCCGAGCAGTTTTCGCTCGGCCACCAGAAGGGAGAGATAATGGACATCGTCAACTTGGGTGCAACGGATGGGCTTCCCCCGGTGAACTGGGCGGACGTCGTCGAGAAGCTCGATGCCGGATCGGCCCCGGCTCCAGATGCGCACAACGCCCGTACGACGTGGCTCTCGACGGTGAACAAGGACGGGAGCCCGCACGTGACTGCGGTCGGAGCGCTCTGGCTGGATGGAAGCTTCTGGTTCCAGACCGGATCGGGTACACGGAAGGGCCGCAACGTCGCCCGCGATCCGCGCTGCTCGATGGCGGTGTCGATTCGCGATGCAGACGTCGTCGCCGAGGGTGAGGCAGACCGGGAGACCGACCCAGCCATGTTGACGCGCCTGGCCAAGGCCTGGGCTGACCAGGGGTGGCCCGCCGAACTGGATGAGCCCGGGGCTGGTATCACCGCACCCTTTAACGCTCCGTCCCAGGGACCACCGCCGTGGAACGTGTATCGGGTCAACGCACATTCGCTGACCGTGGTACTGGGCACCGAGCCGGGCGGGCTGACTCGCTTCCTGCTGTAGCTTCAATCGCCGTCGGCCCCTGGCGGCTTTCGCTCTGAGGAGCCAAGCGCCGGAGCACCGATGGTGAACGCCGCCAACGACGTAGGCCACAAAGGACCGAAATCTCGGTGAGGGGGTCTTCCTCGACGTTCTGCGCCGAGGGTTCTCAGAGGAAGAGGCCCGGCGGCAGCTCAAGATCGCAGTCGACTGGGGGCGGTACGGCGAACTCTTCGACTTCGATGCCAACACAGGTCAGCTCGCCTTGGATCATCCGCACCTGCCCGATGACGGTTGAGGGGACCAACCCGTGAAATGCCACCTCGGGTTCACTCTTCTGTGGTGTCGCCCCGGCCGTCCTGAGCATTCGTCCTCCGCACCGCCGCGTCCTCGTCCCAAATTCCCATGAGTCGCCAGGCACAGCGCTCGACCGGGTTCATGAGCCCGAGCTCGGCGCACAGCTTGCGGGGCTTGGCCACCGAGTCGCGCAGCAGCTGGCGACCTGCTCCGGATCGGAGCTCCCTCCGAAGCTGCGAGCGGGGCACTCCGTAGGTGCGCACCAGGCTGGCCGGCGGGAAGCACATCAGCCTGCTCATGGTTCCGAAGAGGAACGGAGCTGTCGTGCCGAGGATCGTTCGCCGCACGAAGCCCAGGCGTGGAACGGTGCGCTTCAGGTACTGACGAGCGAAGGAGATGTGCCGCGCTTCCTCGGTCACGTGGATCCGCATAATGCGCTCGATCACCGGATGGGTGTCGCCGGAGCGCAGCTGCTGGCGTTGAAGGTGGTCGACCGGGTCTTCGCCGGCCAGCACGAACAGGAAGAACAGAGCCGGGAACAGACGGCTCAGCCACACGACAGGCCGCGAGGCGAGCTTGATGGCCAGGGGCATCCCGCCGACGTCGAGATCACTTCGGTCGATGACTTCCTGGAACATCATCGTGTGCTGTGATTCTTCGGCGATCTCGTGGTGGATGTAGCGGAACTCCGGGCGGTGGTTCGGGAGCCAGAAAGCGTATTCGAGCAGACCCCGTTGGAGTACGTTCTCGAACTCCCAACCGATGCGCATTGCTGCGGCCACCCGGTGAAGGGCCACGCGCGAGCGAACCTGCGGGGACTGAGAGCGATACCAGTCCGTGGCGGCCAGGGGGTCGGAGGACCACAACACGAAGCGCGGGTCTTCGGGACTGATGGTCATCTCGGGGGATTCCCAGTCCACGTCGGCGAAAGCGTCGAAATGCTTGTCGACCGACTGACGCGACAGCCTGGCCACCATCGACGTGAACACGTCATGGCCACCGGAGCCACCGTCGTGGCCCCTGTCAGCATCATCTGCCCCTGCGCCCGGTTGGGGGCTGTCGGTGAGGATTGCCCTCATGGTTCGCTCCTCTCTCTATATACGGTGAAGGGAAAGCTCCTAACGGCTCGCCATATGGGGCCTCGGGGAAGCTTCTATGCCGGAGGGAACCCGGTGACCCGGTGACCCTGGTCCGGGGTCATCTTCACCATCACCAACAGTAACATTGGCTACTGTAAGTGTCAAGCGGAATGGTACAGTCGTTGATGTGAAGATCGACACCACCGAGGGGGCGGGCGAGTACCGCATCGACGACCTGGCCCGCTTGGCCGGCACCACGGTCCGCAACGTGCGCGCCTACCAGGATCGGGGCCTCCTTCCCCCCGCCCGGCGCCAGGGGCGTGTGGCTCTCTACTCCGACCTCCATCTGGCCCGGCTGCGAGTCATAACCCCGCTGCTCGATCGCGGCTACACACTCTCGAACATCAGCGAGCTGCTCAACGCTTGGGAGTCCGGCCAGAACGTCGGCGATGTGCTCGGACTGGAGGCGGCGCTGGCCGAGCCCTGGTCGAACGAGATCCCCACGACGATGACCGCTGAGGAGCTCACGTCGCTGTACGGCGACGCCGTTACCGACCAGGACGCCATTGCCTTCGCCCTCGCCCTGGGCGTGATCGAGACCGACGGGGAGGCCTTCCTGGTTCGCAAGCCACGCCTGTTAAACGTGGGCGCCCAACTGGTGTCCGCAGGAGTCCCTCTATCTGCGGTGCTGGCCCTCGGGGGGCGCCTGCGTGAGGACATCGACCGGGTGGCCGCGGCTTTCGTGGAGTTGGTGGCCACCCACATCTTCGACCCGGTCGGAGACATCATTCCGCCCGAAGACGTGCCCCGCCTGACCGAGATCGTTCGCCAGCTGCGTCCGCTGGCCGAGGAGGCCGTGGACGCCGAACTTGCCGATGCCATGGGCCGCCAGGTCGAGACCACGCTGCGCGAACGGCTCGATCGGATGCTCGAGGAGTTCAGGCGGAACCAGACCGAAGCTTCCTGACCATGGGAGCGACCATCGTTATCCGAGGTACTTGCGGATGAGCTTGGCCGGAGCAGTGTAGGAGGAGCCGGAAAGAATGGCCGTGTTCGATCCGGCCGCCGAGGGCAGACCTTTCTGGAGGTCGACGACGGTGTCCAGGACACCGGCGGTGCCGCAATTGTCAGCTCCGGGGACTGCAAATGAGTTGTCAACCAGCGACATGCCGGTCACCGTGATCAACCCCTTAGGCGTGGTCGTTGTCGTACCCGGGGCCCCGCTGATCGGCGTGTTGGGCGAGGGTGGGTCGGTGGTGCCAGTGGTCAGGTTGAGAGTGACCGGGTCTGAGGCGTCACCGAGGGTGCAGTCCGACCCCAGCAACCCGGTCGGCGTGCTGATCAATACATCGAGGGGGAGTGTCAGTCCAGTGCCGTTGCCGCCCAGGAGATTGGCGAGGCTCACCGTGGGGGTCCCGACCAGTTGGGGCGTGGCCGTCACGGCCAGCGGCCCTGAGCCCAGTGCCCCGATACCGGTCAAACCACCAGGAACGGGAACGGCCGGCGACTGAAGGGCCTGGGTCCCGTTGGTCGGTAGCACGGCGACGGGCTGGTCAGACTTCGTATAGCTGAGACCGAGCGACAGGGTGGTCGGAGCCGAGGACGTGATGGTGGTAGACCCGATCTCGAATGTGGTGCTGGTCGTCGACGAGTAGAGGCACGTCGCCACGCCCGGGGCGCCGACCGGGCAATTGGCGAACTCCGCCAAGCTGGGAGGTAACCCCTTTGGTGGCTTGGTTTTGGCCCCGGCCGATCCCGCTGGGGCAGCCACCAGGAAGGCCACACTCACCATCGTCATCAGCACGGTCACGCACGCCGCCAATGAAAAGCGACCTGGTGATGACCGGCGAGCACTGTGCCTGCGAAGCATGGTCAGACCCCCTTGTTTTTCCGGGCGCGGACCTGTCCGGCTCGGTACGGTCCTCCGTGAACCACGCCGACCCATACCCGCACCCACCCCCGACCAAACAACCGAGTTCGAGCCGAACCCGATGCGGGCCTGTTAGAGCAGGGTGACCTGGTCGACGAGCCAGCGTCCACCCGATCTGACCAGGGTAATTTCGACCTGGCTCCGGTCGGTGCTCGGCTTGGTCTGGGTCGAGTTGGCGATGTTCTGGTCGAGGAACACCAGGACCACCGCTCGGGACGTGCTGACCGATACAACCCCGGTCGCCACCACTTTGGCCGCCGCGGTCGCCTTGTACCGGCTGAGGGTGGACTTGAGGGCGTCGCTCGATTCGGCGAACGTGCGACGGAAGGAGGGAGTGGAGTTGGCAGCCACTGTGCTGAAGTCGCGGTCGAGGTCACGGTAGTTGTAACTGGCCAGCTCAACGGTGTACGTCCTGGCAGCTGATAGTGCGCTCGAACGCGAGTTGGCCAGAGCGTTCTGATTGGCCAAGGCCGACAGGCTCAGTGCCAATCCGACCACCAGGGCCACGATCAGCGCACCAGCCGAGACCAGCGCGGCCCTGGAGTGCATCCACCGTTGCCGCCCCGACGGGGGGGTCTCGGCTGTTGACCGGAAGTCATCGTCGATGGCTGGACTCTCAGCACCGGTCCCTCCAGGCTCTGCAACGGGTTCTGGTTCCGCCGCCGCCTCGGGCAGTGTCTCATCCAGGTCGAGCTCGTCCACATCGACGGTCATGGGCCGCCCGCCCACGCTTTCGCCTCCGACCCGAACCTCGGGCTCAGCGGAAAGGTGACCGACAGAAGTAGAGGCCGTGCCTGCTTTGCCGCTCTTCTTGGCTGACTTCTGCTTCGACTTCTTGGTCGGCTTTCCCTTGGGCTTTTCCGGAGGACCCTCGCTGCTGACAGGGCCGCCGTTCATCGCTGCCTCTTTGGCCGTCCGATGCACACTGACATCGTCGATCACCATGCCGACTCCTCCTCTTTCCGACTGATAGTCATGGTCTTCCTCTTGTCCGGCTGATAGTCCTGGCCCTCGAATCTCACAGAGCGCGACCTCCATGGACAGGACTCGGATCTGGAATCGTCAGTTCAGAACCATTGCCGGCGGCAGTTTCGACACGGTGAGGTGCGGTGTCGACCAGCAGTGACGGTGGGGACGGTTGGGGTGGTGGAGGCAGGAGCCCGGGTGGAACCTCGTCGTCGGAGTCCGGGGTGTCTCCCACAGCGTCAGCCATCTCGTCCATGCCGATCGGTCCCTCGGGTCTACCAGCCAGAAACTGTTCGATCACCGGAACTTTCGACGTCGTCATCATCTCTTTCGATCCGAAGCCCACCAACCTCGAACGGAACAGCAATCCCAGGTAGTGCGCGGTCCTCTTCACCGATTCGATGTTGTGGCTGATGATGAAAAAGGTGGCACCCGTCTCTTCGTGGACATTGTTGATGAGTCCGTCCAGATAGGCGACGCGCACCGGGTCGAGGCCCGAGTCGGGCTCGTCGAAGAAGAGGATCTGCGGCTCGAGGACCAGCGCCCGAGCCAGGCCGGCCCGCTTGCGCATACCCCCCGACACCTCGCCAGGGAGCTTGTGGAGGTGATTGACCAGTCCGACGAGTTCGGCTTTCTGGAGAACAACGTTTCGTATCTCCCGGTCGGTCTTACTGGTGTGCTCGATCAACGGGAAGGCAATATTGTCAAACAGATTCATCGAGCCGAAGAGGGCGCCGTCCTGAAAGAGCACGCCGATCTTCCGTCGAATCCGCAAGACCTCCTTCTCGCGCACTCCGATGATGGGATCGCCGTCGATGAACACTTGACCCGCCTCGGGCCGCAGCAGCCCGATCACCACTTTCAGGAGAACGGACTTTCCCGTACCGGAGGGGCCGAGGATGGCCGAGGTCTTCCCGCGCGGCACGTCGAAACTTATGTCCTCGAGGACGACGTGGTTCCCGAATCGTTTGGAAACTCCCTGAATCGAGATGACCGGGTCCGAATCGGGGACGTGCTCCTCTTCGGGTGGTGACTCGCCCTTGAGGATCACCTCCCCTTTTCTTGCCAACGTGTCTTCCTCCTCTTCGTGCTCAGGGTACCGAGAATTCGGGCTCTGCGGGCCTCAGAAACTGAACCCGGACGGTGGTCCCGTGGGAAGGCCCACGCTGACCACGGTGGTGGTGGCCGAGAACTGCGCCCACCCCGGCGGGGCCGCCGTCGGGTTCGTGCCGCCATTGACGTAGTACAGGCCCTCGCCCTGATCCTTGAAGATTGAGTTCCATCCGCCGGCGTAGGTGTTGAGGCTGTCGGCCAGGAAGGAGGTGCACGGAGTGCCGGCGGCACTGGGAACGAATGCCGGGACGGAGAAGTCGTTGCTGGCCACGGTGCTGGTCGAGCCGGTCAGGGGCCCGGTGATCGGCAGGGGCGCCGTTTGCAGCGGTCGATCATCGGTTTCCGGGGGGGTCGGCGCAGGTGGTGCCGTGGCCGGCAGGCCTCCTGCCTTGGTCGCCAGGGTGACCGATGCCGGGGGCGCCTGACAGGTGAACGTGGATGTCGACGGCGGCGGAGGGACTTCGCCCACCGTTGTCACCGCCCCGGTGGCCACCGTGGCCTCGAGGGCGCCGTCGGGCTGGACCCCAGACACGGTGAGTGTGGTCGTCCCGGAGGGCGTCAGGCTCACCACGTAGGGAAAGCACTCGAACGTCGGGGTCGAGTAGTCACTGCAGCTGGTGCCCTCGGGGTGAGAGCTCCCCAACGCCGGCGGGGGCGTCTTGCTGGCCGGGGACGGCCCGTACTGCGCCTGTATCTGGACGCATTCGCCGGCCGGCCAGTCTGCGTTCAGGCAGCTCGCCCCGCCCTGGTCACAGAAGACGACGTCCTGGGGGGCGATCTGGGCCGTCAGGCTCGGGAGCTGGAGCAGCCCGGTGACCCAGCCGGTGATGTCGTAGATCTTCGACTGCCACGGGTACAGGTCGAATTTCATCTTGTCGGCCTTCCACACAAGGTGGTCGGCTGTCCATTCGTCGTACCCGGCCAAGACCTGGCCGTTGGTGATGGCGGCCAGAAACGGTACGCCGTAGGCGGCGCCCGGAGGATAGGTGGCCGCCGGTATGGGGGGCGGATTACAAGCGGGCATGCCCGGGGTCTGTGCGGCCAGTCGACCCGAGGTGGCGCTCTCCGCCCGGGGCAGGTCGGCGAGATAGGCGCTCACCCGGGCCTGTTCCCGGGCCGGCTGTGCCACCCTGGTGACCGGACCGCTGGAGGGGTGTGCCCCAGCGGAGTTCCTTCGAGAGAGGCTGGGGCGGGCGGTGCCGGAGGTGTTGACCACCACGAGACCCACCACCACCAACATCACCGTCACCACCAAAACGGACGACAACCGCACACGTCTCTTGCCCGCCATCGTCTTGCCCGCCATCGTCTTGCCCGCCATCGCTTGGACCGGGCCCGTACCTTCGACCCCCGCGGCAGGTGGGCGGTGCTCTCCGCACCGCCCACCCACTGTGGGATTCACTCGTGGCGAGCCCATCGGCTCTGCCGGAACGGTCCGAATCCTGGCCGGCCTACCAGGGAGGTGCGCCGGGAGCGGGGCTCAGAACCTCGGTGGCCGACGTCTTGGCCGTGGTGCTGGTGCACCCGGAGCCCTTGGTGGCGACCTTGGCGTTCGTCACGGTGTCGGTGTTCGAGCCGTTGTACTTGCCCTTAATCTTGCCGGCCTTCTTGGGGAAGGCGGTGATGGTGCAACCGGAGAGGATGCTCGACTTGAAGGTGGCCCCGTCCACAGGTGCGTTCAGGGTCAGTGTCTTCTTGGCGATGGTGGCCGACCAGGATCCCGAGGTGGTGATCGTGTCGGTCCCTCCCGAGCTATCGGTGCACCCCGAGATGGTGGGGGGAGACGAAAGCGGCAGCGTGTCCGAGGCACTGGTGACCGTGCCGGTGACAGTAAAGGTGGTGCAGGTGACCGTGATCGGAACCGAGTCGATGTCTCCGGCGAAGGTCACGTCCGTTCCCGATTTGAGGTTACCGGTTACGGTGGTGCCGTTCGGCAGCGAAGCGTAGGCCGCGGTGGCGATCCCGAAGACCAGCGCCATGGTGGCAACTATGGCGAAGATGGTTTTCTTCAGGTGTGACATGGTTGGTGATACCTCCCTCTTTCTCTTTCTCTGATTGGTGGTGGTGAGCACTGACATGTGATTCTGGTCCTCCTTGGTTGTGTGTTGTTGGGTGTCAGATCTGTCGTTCATCGGCGTCGGGGCGACTAAGGCGCCAGCGGTTGATAGAGCGATGCGGTGACCGGCAAACTGGCACTGGCCCGTCCGGGGGACAGCGGCAGTCCGGCGATGTCGTCGATGTTGGCTGCCACCGAAGCCGGACAGGAGGGTGACGGGGTCAATGCCGGCACGGTGAAATCGTTGCTGCTCAAGGTGGCTTTGGCGGCACCGAGGGGTCCGGTCACCGCCCCGGTGAGCGGCAGGTCGAGGGGGCCGACGGTGCAGGACACGCCGAACAGAGGTGCCGTGCTTCCACTGACCCGGGCGTTGAGGGATACGGCCAGCCCGTTCTGCGACGAGCTGCAACTGAATCCACCGGTGATCGTCCCCGGGTTGGCGCTGAACCCGATGGTCGGCGTCATTCCCGGGACCAGTGTGAGCACCACCGACAGGGGTCCGTACATCTGACCATCCACGGGCGAGTTGACCGTCCCGGTGGCGCCGCACGGGGGCGTTCCGTTGACCAGTGTCACGATCCCGCAGAACTTGGCGTTGACGTTGGCAACCGTGGCCGGTCCCGCCGTGAGCGAACCGTTGGCTGCTGTTCCGACCAGCCCGAGCTGGTAGGGACTGGTGGGGGGCCCGGCGGGATTGGGTACGCAGTCACTGGGAAGGGTGGAAGCGGTCAACCTCGCTTTGGTCGGCCTCGGTTTGCCGGCCACGACGGCGGTCCTTGCCGATCGCCGCCCACTCCCCCGCAGCGTGACATGGCTGGTCCCCACGGCCGAGCCGTGTCCGGCCGCTGCCGGCGTCGGAAGGGCCGACGACAGCCACAGGGGCGACGTGACAACGGCGACCAACACGGTCAGCGCCGCCACGACCATCGGAGCCCTTGTGACGCGCCGAACCCGATTCGGCTCTCGGTTCACCAGCCTTACAGGCTTTCCTCGCACCATCCCCCCTTCTGGCCAGTGCGTACGTCCGAAGGGCTAAGTTTCCCGTCGGTAACAAATGCTTTATGCCCGCCTGCGGCCGGCACCAAACCTGGTCGGCAGGCACCACTTGCCGCCTGGCCAACTGAAGGCATCTCCAGGCACCCGTGACCGGCCGGTTCAGCCACCGGAGAAGTCCGGAATGCTGTTGGCCCCGCGCTGGAGCATCCCCGGCGCCGCGGTGGTGCAGTTGTTGGTCAGATCAGGGCTGGTCACCGGCTGAGTGGGCCCCGGAATCAGGGCGCCCAGGATGTAGGGGCACACCGGATCTTCCGTATTGAAGGCGAGCTCACCGCGAACGTCCCCGTTCCCCACCACCGACGCCAGGTCCTGGGACACGGCAGGAAGGAGGGCGAAGAGGGCCTGGGTGTCCTGGCTATGTTGGGCGGTCACCTGTGCATCGGTGCCCAGGTTGGCCACGAGGTCGGTGATCTGCGTGCTGTCGGCGGCCAGGAACGGATTCAGCCGTTTCTCGGCCTTCTGGCTGTTGCGGATGAGTGCCTGTACATCGCCATTGGAGTCGCGCAGCTGGCGGGTGACCGAGGCCAGGCCTTGGCTGAAGGTGGCCAGATCCCCGTCGGTGGCCTCCAACGTCTGTAGGTCTGTCTGACCGTCGACCACCAGGTTGACCGTCTCGGGCTGGGCGGCGACAAGGGCGTTGAACAGCCGTTGGCCGGTCACGATGATCGTCCGGAGGTCCGGGCCGGTACCGACGAAGGCACTGGCCAGAAATGTCTCATCGGTCTGAAGGTCCTGCGGGTTGACGCTCTGGAGCAATTTGTTGAGGTCGACCAGGGTCGTGCCGATCGGCGTGGGAAGGACCACCCGGCTGGCGGGGATCACCGACCCCGCGTGCAGGTCGGGTCCGGATGGGCGTTGCGGCTGCAGGTCGAGGTACTGCTCGCCCAGAGCCGACAGTTCCTTGACCCGGACCGGTCCGTTGTCGGGGATCTGTTGCCCCGCATCCATGTCCAGTTTGACCGACACCTCGGTCGGTCCAAGATCGAGGGCGGTCACTTTTCCGACCTGCACGCCCCTGTAGGTCACGTCGGCTCCCGAGTACAGGCCACCAGCGCTCGACATGACCACGGTGACCGGGAACGGTTGGGAGGTGAGGCGGTACTGCATCACGTCGAACACGATGTAATAGACGCCGAGGAAGATGACCACTGCCAGAGCGATCATCCGGGGCAGGAGCTTGCCGTTCATCTCTCGATCACCAGACACCGGCGGCGAGAAGATCAGCTACTGCTTGTCTCCCCTCCATTGGTTGGGACCCCGAACCCGTCGGTGCCGAACCGCCGGCCGACAGCTCGGAGCTCAGAAGGGTGGGCTCGAACTCCCCGGGGGGGAGATCCACGTTGATGATGGCGTTGACCTGCAGGTAGTCACCGGGCGCGATCTTCGGGGTCTCAGCCTCGAAGGCGGCCAGTGCGCTGAGATCGGGAGCCAGCTGGGACGACACCGAATCGAGCTGTTGGACCACCGGCAACAGGTCGTGAGCGTCGACAACCGCATTCTGGCCGCTTTGGGCGGCGATCTCGGAGCCCACCGCACCGAGGTTGGACAACTGCTGAAGCAACCCGGAGATCTGCTTGTTCTCGCCGGCCAGCACCCCGATGGCCGGCCCTATGGTGTTTATGCCGGTGGCGATGGTGCGGCGCCCTCCGTTCAGTTTGCTGCTCAGATTGGAGATGGAGGCCAGGGCGCCGTCGATGGCCGCTTTCCCGTCGGACAGGGAGCTCACCCCGTTGTCGATGGTGGTCAGGAATGAGCGGATCGGCACCTGATTGCCGTTGAAGGTGTTGTTGAGCTGACCGATGATGGTTTGGAGCTGGTTGATCCCCCCGCCGTTGAGAACGAGGGACAGCGCACCGAACGTGTCCTCGACACTGGGTGCCGTGCTGGTCGAGCTCTCGGGAATCCGGGCCCCGCGACTGAGGAATCGGATGTTCACCTGGCTGGCATCGCCAGCAGTGGTGGGCGGCTGCAGCAGGACGTACTCATCGCCCAAGGGATCGTCGAAACGAACCTGTGCCGTCGTGCCCACCGGCAGGTGGACCGCCTGCTCCACGTCCAAGGTGAGGTCGGCCTGGAAGTTCTTGGTGGATATGGCTCCCACCTGTCCGACGACCTGGGCTCCCACCCGGACCTGAGCGTCGTCCGGCAGGTTGAGAACGTTGGAGAACGCCGCGTAGATCGGATAGGTGGCGGTGCTGACCCCGCTGACCTTGGGAAGGGATTGCAAGCTCAATGCGCAACTGCTGAGCAGGAGGGCGGTCGCACAGGTCAGGGCGGCGCCGACCGACCTCTTCGCCCAGGACCGGCCCACCGGTGGCTTGGCTGGCCGGTGGGCGTGACCCCTCGAGCCATCGTGGTCCACAGGCCGGGCCAGGCGTTCGTCGCTCATGGCTTGCCTCCGACCAGGGCGCCGACGGAAAGGTCGGGGCCCGGGGACGCGCCGGGCGGCGTGGGGAGATTGGCCAACAGGCCGTTGACCCCGCAGTCGAGGTCGATGGTGGGAATTTTGTCCTGGGTCCGGTCGATCGAGAGGAGCAGAAGACGAAGGAGCGGGTTACCGCACACCGACTGGGAGAATCCCTGTGAGTCCCCCGTCGGATCGAGCCGGGCCCGCAGTGCCGGTCCCCCGGCCGCGTTCGGGTCGGTGGCTTGCGCGATGTTGCCCAGGGCCACCGGAAGCGCCTCGAAGGCCTGGGCCAGTTGCTGCTGTTTGGCGGCAACGGCGCCGGCGAAGGCGTCGAGGTTGGTGACACTGGTCCCGAGTGCGGAGGAGTTGGTGGCCGTGAACTGGGCCAGAGCGGCGAGGGCCCGCTGAAGATTGGCCAGGGCCGATCCGATGTTGCTGTCATCGCCGGCCAGGTCGGTGCTCACCGCGGCCAGATTGTTGGCGAAGGCCTGGTAGGTGCCGGTGTACTGGGACGCCACCTGACTGAGATTGCCGAGGTTGTCGAAGAGAGCGGTCAGCTGGGGGCTCTTGGAGGAGAGGGCACCGAGGGCATGGCCCAAGGAGGTCAGCGTCGAGTGCAGGGCAGTGCCGTCCCCTCCGAAGGCGTGGGCCGAACTGGCCACGAAGCCGGACAGCGCGCCGTGGGCGTTGGCCCCGTTGGGGCCGAGCGCCAGGGCCAGTTGGTCGAGACTGTCGACGATCCCGTCGACCGATATCGGCACCGCGGTGCGCGCCATCGGGATCACGGCACCGGCGGGCATCCGGGTTCCGCCCGTGTAACCAGGATTCAGCTGTACGTAGCGGTCGTTCACCACCTGGGGAGCCATGACCAGGGCGTCAGCCCCGGCCGGTATCGGCGTCGAGGCGGGGACTTGCATGACCACCGTCACGTATTTCGGGCCCGGGGTGATCTTGGTGACCGTCCCGACCGGCATGCCCAGAACGTCGACCGCGTTGCCCGTGTAGAGACCGGGGGCGGTGGCAAATCTGGCTGAGATTGTCATCGAGGATCCACCACCGGTGACCAGGGCGCTGATGCCCAGGCCGATGAGGGCAACCACCAGGGCGGCGGCCACCATGGTCATCAGGCGGACGGCACCGACAGGTATCCTCCTCCGCCCCGATGCCCCGCTGGCTGTTCCCAGTCCGTAGATGGGCGACGTCACGGCCGGCACCCCACTTGCGGATTACTGCTCGGGTAGGACCCCGCTGCCGAGCACTGGACGGCCAGGTTGTCGGGCACGAGCAGCGTGGGCACGGCCACATCGACGAAGGCGCCCGAGCCGGTGGCGTTGGCCGAGTATCGGCTGAATGCGGCCAGAACCGGGATGGCCTGACCGAAGTCATTGCTGTCCTTGGCCAGAACGGCTGACACCGATTGAAGGTCCTGGATCAATGTGGTGAGGGCCGGTCGGTTGACCGACAGGATCGAGGTGATCTGAGCGCTCAGCGTGGATGTCGCACCGAGCAGCTGATCGATGGCCGCACGTCGTTGTTGGAGCACGGACAGCACCAGGTCGCTCTGACCGAACAGGTCGAAGAGCTGATGGCTGCGCTGGGACAGGACCTTGCTCAGTGCTGCTCCCTGGGTGACGATGGTGGCCAAGGACTGTCCCTCGTTGCCGATCACCCGGGAGATGTCGGCCAGACCCCGAAAGGCGCTCGTGGTCTGGCTGACCTCGGTACCGTTCAGATCCTGGCTGCCGACGTTGAGGGCGTTTTCGAGCTGTGGGATGTTGTAGTGCTGGATCTCTGATCCCAGCCCCGACAGGGCAGTGACCAGGTTGTAGGGAACGGTGGTCCGGGAGACGGGAATCGGACCCCGGATGGAGCCGGAGCCCGAGGGCGTGACTTGCATGTACTCGGTTCCGACGGGACTGAGTACTTCGGCGGCGGCCGACGAAGTCGATCCCAGGTGCGTCCCCGCTGCGGCGGTGAAGGTGACTTGGACCATGTCACCCTCGAGGGTCATGCCGGTGATGGATCCGATCTGGACGCCGTCAACGGTGACGATGTCTCCGGAGGCAAGGCCTCCGGCATTGGCAAAGTCGGCCTGGTAGGTGAGGTTGTTGTGGATGAGGGGCAGCCTGGGGAACTGCAGTGCCCCGACGATGAGAACGGTGACCACCACGATCCCCACCAGCCCCGTCATGGCCCGATTGCGTTCGCGGAATCGCTTCATGAGCAGCTCGCCGTATGGGTTGCCTGGTCGCCGATGGCTCCCGAGGGCAGGGTTACCGGATTGGGGTACTGGTTGGTAGGACTGACACCCGGGACGAGGGAGATATTGAGCTGGCCGGACACGTTGATGGTCAGGTTGCACAGGTAGACGTTGATCCAGTTACCCGAGCTCTGGATCTTGGTGAGGGCACCGAGCAGACCCGGAAATCCTTGGAGGACGCCGTTGAGCCCCTGCTGGTTGGCCGACAGCGACTGGACGGCCACTGACAGACCCTGGATGTCCTGGTTGAGGCTGGGTTGAGCCTGGTTGACCAAGGCGCTGGTGGTGCTCTCCGCCAGCGAGAGGTTGTCGATGGCCGATCCGAGTTGTGCCCGCGAGCCGGCCAGCCCCCTCATCAGGGTGTCGAAGTTGCCGATGAGCTGGCCGAGCTGTGTGTCGTGCACCCCCACCGTGTTGAGGAGGGTCGACAAGCTGGTGAGAAGGGTGTCGATGACCTGCTGGCGGTCGGCCAGATTCTGGGTCAGGGAGGCGGTTTCGGCCACGATGTTCGAGATGGTCCCCGACTCGTTCTGGAAGACGTCGATGATCGACCCGGCCAGTTGGTTGACCTGGTCGGGTGACAGAGCGGAGAACAGGGGCTGGAAGCCGTCGAAGACCGCCGTCAGGTCGATCGCAGGGGTGGTGTGGGAGACGGGGATGACTCCGCCGGGGGGCAGCGGTCTGCCCGGGCTGTTCCCCGGGAGAATGGCGAGAAAGCGTTGGCCCAGAAGGTTCTCGAAGTGGATGGCAGCCAACGAGGTGGTGGTGAGGTGCTGCGAATTGTCGACACTGAAGGAAACGTCGGCGTGATTTCCCTGGAGGGTGACCGCGCCCACCTTGCCCACCTCGACGCCGGCGATGCGCACCGTATCGCCCGACTGCAACTCGGAGGCATTGGAGAACTGGGCGACGTAGCCGGTGGCCGACTGGGTGTTCACGTCGAGCAGCGTCGAGATCACAATCGACGTGAGGATGGCCGACACGACGATGAACACCACCACCTTCACCACCGTGCCCGGAAGTCCTGGGCGGGGATGGTGGGTCCTCATGAGCGGGTGACCAGACTCTCGAGAACCGGCGACAACAGCAGGGTCGAGATGGAGGACGAGGCCGGAGCCGAACCGCTGACAGCCGAGACGATCTCCGAGACCGCCTGGGTCTGCGCCGGTTCGGACAAGACCGGAGCTGTGCTGGCCACCGAGGCCATGGTGGACGCCGACCCGGAGGAACCCGACGAGTCGTCGGTGAGGAGGGTGCCGGCCGATGAGTAAGTCGGCGGGTTGACGTACCCGGGCCCCAATCCCCCGGAGAGATAGGCAGCGGCCTGCGGCCCGCCCAGGACGGCCAAGCCGAGGTCGGCCGGGTTGGCCACCACCTCTGTTTGGGTCAAGTTGAGATAGGGCCCCGAGCTCTCGGCCGAGATCCACGCGTTGGCCCAGGCATCGAGGCCGTGGAGCAGCTGCGAGATCTCGTCAGGGTTCTGGGAAATGGCGGTCAGAAACGGGCCGGAGTCCGCCGTCAGTATGTTGAAGGGCTGCTGGATGGCCGTCAGGAGTTGTGAGGCCTCGCCGCTGAGGATCTCGCCACCCCCGATGGCGCTGCGCACCCCTGAGGCATGGTCGGTGATGGTTTTGGCCGTCGTCGTCTGATTGGCCAGGATCTGCAGAACGTCCGGTGTGGACGCCGCGAACTGGTTGGCCACCGGGACCAGCGTGTTCAGATTGGAGACAACCGTGGGCCAGAGGGGAAGCATCTGTCGGAAGTAAGTGTTGGCCCTGACCAAATTGTGTCCGAGCGATGTTCCGTTGCCTTGGATGGAACTGGCCAGGGCGGTCAGGGCGGCATCGAGCTCGGCCGGATGCAGTTTGATGAGCAGGGAGTCGAGACTCCCGAGCGTCGCCTGCAGCGATCCCGTCTGCACCGTTTCCAGGGCGGGGATGGCCGCGCCGGCACGTAACCGAGCGGAGCCGGAAGGCGAGGGCGACAGGAGCTCGACGTAGGGGTCGCCAAAGAAGGACACGGGTGTCTCGGTCGCTCGCACCTGGGCAGGGATGGCAGGAAGCATCTGGGTCTGCATGTGAAGGGTGAGGACCACGAACCCGCCCGACACCGACCGTCCCTGGCTGGCCACCGTGCCGACGGTCACGTTGCGGTACTCCACCGGTGCCCCGAGTGCCACCGCTGTCGACGAGGCCGGCAGCTCCGCTTCCACCGTGGCATAGGTCGAGAAAGCGCCGCCAAAGGATTCGAGCACGACGACGACGACGGCCACCAGCACGGCAGCAAACGCCGCTCCCAGCCCGACCAGTTGCCACGACCAGTTGCGGGAGGCATCGATGATGTCAACCGGAATCGCCTCGGGCCCGAGATCAGGGGGGGCGGTGACGGTCAACCGGTCACCTTCACCGGCACCGACACCCCCCAGAACAGCAGGGTCATCAGCATGTCCGAGATGGCGATGACCACGGTGCTGGTGCGAACAGCCCGTCCCACAGCCCGGCCCACTCCTTCCGGACCCCCCGACGCCGTCATCCCGTAGTAGGTGTGGATGATGGTGACCAGGACCGCGAAGACCACCACTTTCACCACCGAAAAGATCACATCGCGCCGATTGAGGAACAGGTAGAAGTAGTGGAGGTATGTTCCCGAGCCCTGATGGGCGATGGTCAGAACCGCGAATTGGGTGGCCAGGTAGGCGCCCGACAGAGCCAACAGGTACAGGGGTATGACCGCAGTCAGTGCGGCCAGAAGCCTGGTGGTGACCAGATAGGGGATGGCCGGTATCGACATGACTTCCAGCGCATCGATTTCCTCGTTCACACGCATGGCCCCGAGTTGGGCGGTGAACCTGCATCCCATCACGGCGGCAAGCCCATAGCCGGCCAGTAACGGCGACAGCTCCCGCGTGTTTGCGAAGGCGGAGAGGAGACCGGCCAAGGGAGCCAGACCGATGATGTTGAGGCCCTGCAGTCCCTCGACGCCCAGTTGGACCCCGACCACCGAGGCCAGAAGGGCGGAGACCAGGATCGTGCTGGCCGCGATGGCCAGGACCCCGCCCCCGAAGGTCACTTCTGCGACGAGACGCCAGAGTTCCCTGCGGTGGTGGGCCAGGACAGTCGGAACGGCACGGAGCACCTTTCCGATGAACACCAGTAGTTCCCCGAGCCAGATGAACCGGTTGCGGACCCGATAGCCGATGTTGACCGAGTGGAATGCCACTCGTCGGCTGACGGCGGCAGGAGCCCGTCTGGTCATGGGCCTGTCGGGGGCCGGCAGTATGTCGCTCATGGGGCCTCCATCAGAGGATCCTCGGGGGGACGATGGCCAGGAACACGTCAGTCACCAGCAGGTTGAGGATGAACAGGCCGATACCGGTGATGACCACCGAGCGGTTGACGGCCTCACCGACTCCGGCGGGGCCTCTCTTGGCGTTCAGGCCCTGGTGGGAGGCGACCACGGCGGCGAACAGACCGAAGAGTCCGGCCTTGAACATTGATTCGATGGCATCGGCGGGCTGGGCGAAGGTGCTGAAGGAATTGAGGAACCCACCGGCACTGGTGTGCAGGATGTACACGGCGGCCAGATAGCCGCTCATGATGCCGGCGAAGGCCACGATCCCGTTGAGCAAAAGGGCTACCACCACCGTGGCCAGCACCCGGGGAGCCACCAGACGTTCGATGGGGTCGACGGCCATGACCCACATGGCCGATATCTCGTCGCGCATGGTGCGCGATCCCAGGTCGGAGCAGATGGCCGAGCCGCCCGCCCCCGAGAGGATGATGGCCGTGATGACCGGGGCGGCCTCTCGCACGATGCCGATGGCATCCACCGCGCCGACGATGGCGTTGGCGCCGATCTGAACGGCCAGCCCGCCCACTTCGAGCACCAGCACCAGACCGAAGGGGATGGCGATGAGGATGGTGGGGAGCACGGTCACCGAGATGAGGAACCAGCTCTGCTCGGCAAATTCAGCCCATGAGAACCGTCGGTGGACGACAGCCCCTCCCGTCGACCAGACGGCGTCGCCGAGCATGGCGAAGAGGTCGCCGAAGATGGCCAGCGCGGCGATCACCTTGGCTCCCGCTGCCTGCGCCTCCTCCACGCCCCAACCGACGGTGCCGAGGCCCCCGTCGCTGAACTCCCCACTGTCGCTGCCTGCGTCGGCCGGCGCGGTCATAGTCCCCCTTTTTCGGTGGCCCAGGACTACCCGGCGCGGCCGTGGCCGAAACATGTTGTCGGAGGGATGCGCCTTTGGGGGATGCGCGGTAGCCCAACCCCGGACCGCGCTCTTGGCTATCGTGGCGACGTGATCGGCTCCTTGGGGCGGGCTCGCAAAATCGAGCTCCTCGAACGCATGCCGTTGTTCTCGACGTGCACCAAGCGTCAGCTCGCCCAGGTCGCCGCCCTGACGGTGGCGGCCGATCTCCCCAAAGGGACGGTGATGACGCGCCAGGGCGCGGTTGGCGGCCTGGCCTACGTCATCGCCACCGGTCGGGCCGAGGTGACCAGGGAGGGCAAACCGATCGCCCACCTCGGGCCGGGCGATGTGGTGGGTGAGCTTTCGCTGATCGACGGTAAGCCGCGCTCGGCCACGGTGACGGCCACCACCGATCTCGAGGTCCTGGAGCTGGATCGAGAGGACCTGATCACCTTGATGAGGAAAGCTCCACCGGTGGTGCGCAAGTTGCTGGAGGCTCTGGCCCAGCGGGTGCGCGAGATGGACTCACAATCGACGGCCTGATCCATCTGGCCAGGTGCGGGCGATGGTGAAGGCACCACCTCCTACGTCAGGCCTCTCGACAGATCAGCCGATCACCAGAAGTCGGGGTCGAGATCGTCCATCAAATCGCCGGACCGGGCGTCGACATAGAAGCGGGCGAAGTCAAGGTAGGCATCGCGAATGCGTCGCCGGGCCTCGTTGGCCGTGCGCCGGTGATGGAGGTGGGCGTGGAGAGCGTCCCACCAGATGCTGCGGCCGATGGCGAAGCCGGTCCATCCGGGGATCGGCGCCATGATCCGCATCCAGTGGTCCAGCTGCTCGTGGGAGGCGTGACGGCCGAGCATGATGCAGTCGGCGCTCCTGCTGCCACGATGTGCCGCATCGACGATCCGCTCGGCATCCTCGTGGCGATCGAGCCCTTCGATCTTCCAGATGGCCGGCTCCACCCCGTGGTCCTGGAGATATTCCATGGACGCCACGGTATGACCGGGGCGTAGCTCGTCGTCGTAGCGGGTGGTGTCACCGTCCACCGCCGCCTTGTCGGCGTCGGTGGCGGGGATCAGGAGCTCGATGATCAGTGACCGGTTGTTCGACGAGGCCCAGGGCGAGACCTGGGCCAGCTTGGCCGCCTGCTGTTCGCGTTGGGCGGGATCGAACCCCGGGTTGTCGCGAACGAGGACCTTGGCGTGATCAGTGGCATAGAATTCGGCGTGGGCCTTCCAGTCGTCGCCGTAGGCGAACTCGAACCACTGCTCACCGCTCTTCTCGATGGGCATGGCCAGGCTGACCGCACCGTCCCCGTGCGAGGCCAACTCGGCCACGGACGCACCGTACTGCTCGTCCACCAGGATTCCCGGTTGGACGACGGCCGGGAGGTCGGGTAGCGCCTCGAGCAGTGCCTGGTAGACAAGGAGTTTGTCGGCACTCATCCGGGCCGCCTGGGCGGAGGAGATCGGGTCCTTGAGCCCGTAGAGGCCGTGCTCGAAGCTGTCGCGGTGGTCGACGGCCAGAATCAGAAGAACCCGGTCATCGGGGTCCCCCGGCCGGTTGGGCGGACCGGACGGGACCCCCCTGTTGCCGGCCGGATCGGTAGTGGAGGGATCGCTCATCGCTGACTCGTCTTTCGTTCGAAACGGTCTCCATGCACGGGGGCCCGACCGCGCCGTCCATCGACTGGCCAGATTCTCACGATTGTGCTTTCCGTGCCATGGCAACGAGGGCGTCGACCAGCTCGGCAACACCTTGCCTGGCGTCGGGGTCGAACAGGTCCCCGGTGTCGCCGGCCAATTGGTCGACGTTGTACAGCGCAACCACTGGGCCGTCGAGAACGAGAGCACGCGCATGAGTCAACGGAACCCGGAGTGCGGCCTGGGCTCGGACCGAACCGCCGCCGCGGGCCGCGCCCATGACGGCAATCGGCTTGTCGCGCAGCGGACTGGTGGGAAGCCGTCTCGACAGCCAGTCGATGGTATTGCCCATAACCCCCGGAATGGTGTGGTTGTACTCGGGGGTGGCTATCAGAAGGGCGTCGGACCGGCCCACCCTCTCCCGCAGGTCGGCTGCCGCAGTAGGCAGCCCGGTGCTCTCGAGATCCTGGTTGTAGAGAGGGAGTGCGGCCAGATCGAGGATCTCCACGGTGGCGTCGGCGGGGGCGAGCTCAGCGGCCGCTCGCAGAAGGCCTCTGTTATAGGAGGCCGCTCGCAGACTTCCGCCCACGGCCACAATGTCCAACGGCCGGGACATTCAGCGACCAGCGGGCCTGGGCCGTCGGCCGGTCATGCCGGACCAAGAGGAATACAACTGGCACCGGTCGGATTCCCCGTCATTTCATTCTTCCTTTCTCGTTCCTCATGGCTCCGCTCCTACAGCGATACGCCCATCTGCGGTCAGCTGAGCATTTCCCGCACCAGCGGCTTCACCTGCTCCCCGTACAGCTCGATGCTCCGCATCATCTTTGCGTGAGGAAGCCGCCCGGCGCTGTACTTCATGTCGAACCGGGCCAGGCCGAGCACTTTGGCAGTGGTAACGATCTTACGGGCCACCGTCTCCGGGGAGCCGACGTAGAGGGACCCATCCGATCCGGCGTCATGGTCGAACTATGCCCGTTGCATGGGTCCCCACCCACGCTCGGCGCCGATCCGGTCGCGCACCTGCTTCATGTAGGGCCACAGCTCATCCCGCGCCTGTTCATCGGCATCGGCCACGTAGCCCGGTGAATGCACCCCGACCGGCAGGTCCGGCGCTTCCAGAGCCTCGAGGGCTCGGTGATAGAGGTCGACAAAGGGCACGAACCGCTCGGGGTTGCCGCCGATGATGGCCAACATCAGCGGCATCCGGTAACGAGCCGCTCGAGCAACGGACTCGGGGCTCCCGCCCACACCGATCCAGGTCTTCAGGTGTCCGGACTCGGTCCTCGGATATACCCTCTGGTTGGCCAGTCCCGATCGGGTGCGACCGTGCCAGGTCACGGGCTGTTCCGTGAGCAGTTCGGCAAACAGGTTGACTTTCTCCTCGAACAGCTCTTCGTACTGGCTGAGCTCGTAGCCGAACAGCGGGAACGACTCGGTGAACGAACCGCGACCGAGGATCACCTCCGCACGACCGTGCGAAGCCGCGTCCAAAGTGGCAAACCGCTCGAAGACGCGTACCGGGTCGTCCGAGCTCATCACCGTCACCGCAGAACCCACGTGGATGCGGTGGGTGCGACCGGCGATAGCGGCCAGGACGACCTCCGGCGACGAGATGGCGAAGTCATCCCGGTGGTGCTCGCCCACCCCGATGAAGTCCACGCCCAACTCGTCGGCCAGTACCGCCTCCTCGATGACATCGCGGATCACCTGTGCGTAGGAAACCGTCTCTCCGCCAACCGTTTCGGTGACGTCACCGAAGGTATCGAGGCCGAGCTCCAGTAGGTGGTCCATAACGCCTCAAGATTTCACTTGGTGACGCCCGAACGGGCGGATCCGTGGCCACCCTATCCGGCGCAGATCCGCTCTTCCTCCGGCGCCCGCGGCCCGCCTTCTCTCCCTTCGGTCGAGGCGCATAGGGAAGTTCGGGTGAGCTCAGGGGGAGATGGGCGGGAACATTGACTGACCGGTGGATAAGAGGACACCGGACGCCCATCGGACGGGACCCGGCTGGCCGAATGGACGACCGAGGTCTCATCTAGGATCGGTTGCATGGCGCCCTCCGAAGAGCCCCAGCGTCTGGTCAACGCAAAGCGGTTCTTCATGAGCTACTCCGCCAATCAGATCGACGAGGCCGTCCGGCTGGTCTCGCCGACCGTCGTGTACACCGTTCCCGGGAGCAGCCCGATCGCCGGCGTGTTCCACGGACCGGACGAAGTAAGACATCACATGGGAAAGCTGATCGAGGTGTCGCGCGGCACATTCGAGGTGCTGAAGTGGATCGATTGGATGGTCGGCGAAATGCACATCACCGCCCTGCAGTTCGCCCAGGCCCAAAACCGGGGGGGCATCTACCGGGGGCACCACATCTACCTTCTCGAGTCCGACCCGGACGATCTTCTGTCCCGGATCGAGGTCTTCTTCGAGGACCAAGGGGCGGCTGACCGGTTCTTCTCCTGGGCAGCCACTGACTGAGACGACGATCGGCCTACTTTTTCCCCATCGGCCATGCTTTGGTCATGGCCAAAGTGCCGATCAGAATGTTCGTTAGGTGCTGCCGCTGGCAGGACGGCCTATTCCTCGTAGCGGTACAACCGGGCGATCATCTGTCTCGACACCCCCATACGCCGGCCGACCTCGGAGAAGCTCAACTTCTCTTCGTCGACCATGGCACGGATCAGGCCGACTCGGTACACCATGACGGCGTGCTCGAAGGCGTCGATGGCCGCCGAAGACCTCAAACGAGCGTCGCGACCGCCCCGGGCGATGAGGTCATCGACGATCTCCGAAACGGGCACACCCGCTGTCAACCGCTCCCGGGCTCTGTCGATCGATACGACCCCTTCGGCGATAGCCCGCTGCGCCTCTTCACCGGTCTGCTCGATGTGCTTGATTGCTTCCAACAGCCAGTGGGGGTTCGCCACGGGCCTCCTCACGGATCCGTCTCCACCCAGTGTGGGCGCCGATGGACCGAGAAATCAAGGGGAACCGGCCTCTGGGGGCCGGGTGATGGTACCGGCCGCCGGGCCGGCCAGGGGCGATGGCCCAGGTCGGTTCCCAATTGCGGCAACCCTCCGTTGCACCGTTAGCTTGCCTGCCCGCTGGGCCCCGTCCGAGCGGGGTTCCGCCACCCGGCTCCGGGGCCCAGCACTCAGTTCCCCGCCCGCCGACGTCGGAAGACGTCAGAAAAGCGTGCTCCTGGCCGCAGGGGACCGGGGTGCGCCGGTCACCGCCGCCAGGTGGGGCGATGGATGAGTGGCTGAGAGCGGCTGGGCAATGTCCTCGAGCGACCGCTGCTCGGCGTCTACACCGAGGAAAGCAGCGACGATCCCGCCGATGGCCATCACCCCGGCCCCGATGAGGTAGCCGATGAACAGCTTGAAATGGTCCTGCCCGTTGCCGATGAGCTCACCGTAGAGCCAGGGCCCGAGGGCACCGAAGCTCTGGGCGATGGCAAAGAAGACAGCGATGGCTTTGGCCCGTACCTCCACCGGGAAGATCTCGCTCACGGTGAGGTAGGCCGACGATGCGCCGGCCGAGGCGAAGAAGAAGATCACGCACCAGCACGCCGTCTGGCTCACCGCATTGAGGGCGCCGGCGTTGAACAGGACAGCGCTGAAGGCGAGCAGGCAGCCGGACAGGATGTACGTGCCGGCGATCATCTTCCGGCGCCCGATGGTGTCGAAGAGACGCCCGATGGTGAGCGGCCCGATGAGATTCCCCAGGGCGAAGAAGATGAAGTAGTAAGCGGTGTCGGTGGCTGGGACGTTGTAGATCTTGGTGAGAACCAAGGCGTAGGTGAAGAAGATGGCGTTATAGAGGAACGACTGGGTGATCATGAGGGTGGCGCCAAGGATGGCCCGCCTCGGGTAGTGGACGAAGAGGGTCCGGGCCAGAGCCACGAATCCGATGTCGCTGGCCGGGGTGATCTCGATGACCTTGGACTCATCGACGTCCCCCAGGGTGCCGCCGCTGTCCTTGGCGTGCTGCTCGATTTCGTCTACGGCTTTGTCGGCCTCCTTTTGTCGCCCGTGCATGAGGAGCCACCGGGGGCTTTCGGGCAGGTTCTTGCGCACGAACAGGATGACGAAGCCCAGCGCCGGGCCGAACAGGAAAGCCACTCGCCAGGAGTAACTGACGGGGAGGTGGTTCACCACCAGAATGGTGAGCACAGTGGCGATGAGGGCACCGCCCCAGTAGGTCCCGTTGACAGCGATGTCCACCCGGCCCCGGTATTTGGCCGGGATGAGCTCGTCGATGGCTGAGTTGATGGCCGCGTACTCCCCACCGATGCCCATGCCGGCGATGAAGCGGGAAGCCCACAGCCAGTAGGCCCAACCCGGCGAGTGCCCGAAGGTCAGGGCGGTGAGCAGGCCGCCGAACAGGTACACGCCCAGGGTGATCATGAACAAGTTGCGCCGGCCGAACTTGTCTGACATCCGCCCGAAGAAGAGAGCCCCGACCACCTCGCCCAACAGGTAGACGGTGCCCACGGCAAAGGCCACTTCGGAAGAGGAGAGATTGAGGGCCTGCTTCTGACTGATGAGACCTTCGGCGTTGCTGGCGATGGTGATTTCGAGACCGTCCAGCATCCACGCCACCCCGAGAGCGATGACCAATCGGGTGTGGAACCGCGACCAACCGAGGCGGTCGAGCCGCGCCGGGATGAGACTCTGGATGGTTCCTTCGGGGGCTTGGTGCTGGTCCGGCCGGACCGGTGCTTCTGTGCTGATTGTGGCCACGTTCCCTCTCTTCGACCGATCTTTCCAGACGTTTCCCTACCCAGGAATGTGCGCGACCACGCACATTGTCAGTACCGGTGCCTCGTCCAAGCGAAGGATCAGCATTCTCGTGATGGCGCGCCCACCACCCACGGAGCCCATCCATGGCATCCACTGTCCGCTTATGGAGCGCTCTGTCCTCCGACAGTCTCCGCACTCGCTGGTCGGCCCTTTTGCAGTGCGGCCAGGGAGAAAAGGGACAGAGCGGCGAGGGCGATCGAACAGGCGACAACCGACCGGAAGACGCCGAAGTATTCAGTGGCGATGCCAACGCCGATGACCGGGACGGCCAGTCCCAAATAGCAGAACACGAAAAACAGAGAGATGACCTGACCCCTCCGCTCGGGCGGGGCCAGACGGTTGGCGGTCGAAAGGCTGCCGATGAAGACGCAGCCCACCGCAATGCCTCCCACTGCGGTACCAACCAGAAACAGGTCCAGCGACGCCTGCGACAACCCGGCGACGATGAGGGCCAGGACCACCAGGAAGAGGGCCAGCCCAAAGGACACAACCCTGCGGTAGTCGAACCGGCCGGCGACGAGCTGGGTCACCGTGGCGATGCCGAAGATCATGAATACGACGGCGCCGGCGACGGCGTGGCTCTGTTCGTGCAGAACACCGCCGAGAAAGGTGGGCGCCAGTGCGCTGAAGATCCCCAGCAGGCTGAAACTGGCGAAGGCGGCCACGCCGGCGGCTACGAACTCGTCCCTTCCTGCATCGGGAAAATCGAAGCCGCCGAAGTGAATGGTCAGTCTCTGACGCGTGGTCACCGTCTCGGGGACAGCCACCACGGCGATGGCTGCGACCGCCAAGAAACCCAGGTACACCTCGAAGACCAGCACCGTCGGGTCCGGACCGTACTGAGCGAACAGGCCGGCAACAAGAGGGCCGAGCCCCAGGCCGCCGGTGTTGGCCGCCGTGGCCACGAGGGTGGCGTGCCGCGGATTTCTGCGTCCCAGCATCTCGGTGAGCGCTGCTGTCCCGGTGCCGGTCATGAGACCGGCGGAGAAGCCGGACAGGATCCGGGCGGGGAACAGCCAGCCGACCGATGGGGCCACGATGAACACGACCGTGCTCAATGCGCTGAAGGCGAGGGCGGTTGCGAGCACGGATCTGCGTCCGACCTGGTCGGACGAGCGTCCGGCGAAGAGCAGGGCGGTGAGCACGCCCGCCGCGTAGACGGCAAAGATCAAGGTCACCACGCCGGAAGAGAAGTGCCACTGGCTCTGGTAGATGACGTAGAGAGGGGTGGGGAGGGTGGTCCCCAGCATGGTGATGGCGAACACGTAGGCGATCAGCCAGAAGGCCACCTGGCGGGGGGCGGAGGCCAACGGGCGATCGGTGGCGATGGCCTCGTCGAGGCAGTCGAAGCACGGCTTGCTGGCCGGCCTCGACCGAACTCCCTCCAGAGCTTGTGGGCTCACCCAGGTTCACCTCTGTAACTCGTGACCCGTTGCCAGCGCTACAGACCCCGGATCCACCTATGCCATTTATACCCCCGTTGCCAGCGGGCCAACAGTGACGTGCGGGCTACGGCGGCGAGTCTGTGGGCGGCCGGCTTCCCGGCCCGAATTGGACGGCAGGTTCCTCCCTACCGGCCTCCGGCTCCACGGCTGATTGTCGGCGCCGAGGGCGGGCCGTCGCGGGCTCAGAACCCGAGGGCTTGGTTGACCAGGATGGTGGTGATCCGGCCGGGGGCGACCACCTTGTTGATGACCAGGAGATTGTTCACTCCGCTGGGAACGCCGTAGGCCTGCCTGGCCCGCTGATCCTCGCGAGGAAAGCAGTACTCGTAGATGCGTCGCAGTCCTGTGTCGAAATCGGGCACGATCTTCTGCGCACCGACCACCAGTAGGACGTGACCCGCTCCGGAAGCGATCGGTCCCAGCTGGCTCCCGCTGGCGGAGGCAATGAGAAGTGAACCTTGCTCGGTGAGGGCGTGGACGCTCCCGACGACCCAATCGGGTGAAGCGGAAAGCTGCCGCATCTCGCGCACCTGCATTTGGCGGTCCATCTGGTAGAGACGGGGGCGAAGGGGCTGATACTGCCCGGACCGTTCGATGTCCTCGGCCACACCCATCTCCTCCAGCGTGCGGGAGGTGTTGTTGTAGACCTCGGCTCCCACCGGGAGGATGGAACGCACAGCGTTTCTCGCCTCTTCGGCGGAGCCGACCACGATGGTGGTGATGCCATTGCCTTCGAGGGCGCTGGCTACGGCGCCGATGCGCTCGGGCGGGGCGGGGCGAGAGAACTCCGCCTCCGCCTCGTCGCTCGGACCCGCCGCCGAGCGGTCCCCGGGCAGGTCTGTGGCCGGTGACCCATCCACGTCACTCACCGCCGACTTCGGCGAGGCGCTGGTGGACCAGCGCCACCACCATGGACCCCTCGCCTATGGCGGCCGCGCAGCGCTTGATCGACCCGCTTCGGACATCGCCGGCCGCGAAAAGCCCCGGCAGGTTGGTTTCCAGAGGCAGGGGTTGACGAGACAACGACCATCCGTCGAGGGCACCGGCCGACGAGCTGAGGTCTGCCCCGGTGCGCACGAATCCGGCGCCGTCGAGAGCAAGTCCCACGTTGGCCGCCCCTTGGGTACGGGGCTCCCCTCCAATGCACACAAAGAGCTCGTCAGCGGACAGGCGGGACATCGTGCCTCCTGACGAGAGCATCATGGACCGTAGGCGGCTGTCCGATTCGAGGCTGACCACTTCCGTGTCTGTCCGAACCTCGACGTTTTCCCGCTCCTTGACCTGACTGATCAGGTACTGGGACATCGATGCCTCAAGCGAGCGACCCCGGACCAGCAAGGTCACCTGGGCGGCGTAACGGGAGAAGCGGATAGCCGCCTGACCGGCCGAGTTCCCTCCCCCGACAATGGCTACTCGGCACCCGCTGCAGGTGACCGCCTCGCTGGGGCCGGCACCGTAGTACACGCCCGAGCCCAGGAGCTCGTCGATGCCCGGAACCTCCAGGCGACGCCAGTCCACACCGCTGGCTACCAGCACGGAGCGTGACCGCACAGCCGCCCCGTCGGAAAGATGGGTGACATAGCCCGGGCCGTCCCTGGTCATGTCAGACAGCCGCCGGGCGAGAAGAATCTCGGCCCCGAATCTCTTGGCCTGGGCCGTTGCCCGCGTCGCCAATTCGCTCCCGCTGATCCCCTGGGGGAACCCGAGATAGTTCTCGATCATCGAGGTCGTCCCGGCCTGACCTCCGGGTGCCACAGCTTCGATGGCCACGGCCCGCAAACCCTCGGATGCGGCATACACGGCGGCGGCCAGCCCGGCCGGACCGGCCCCCACGATCGTCAGGTCGTACTCCGGCAGTGACGGAGCCAACACCATGCCCAGCCCTGCCGCCACACCTTCCAGGGTGGCCGGAGCGAGCTGCATACCGCTGGGCAGGATGCACACCGGAAGCCGGTCCGCCGCCCACTCCCCCGCCGGTAGCAAGGTTGCGACCCGCTCCGTGTCGTCCACCTCGACCCACTCATAAGGGACGCCGTTACGACTGAGAAAGTCGCGGATGCTGTACCCGACGGAGGACGCCCGGTGCCCGACCAGTCGGACCTGAGGAGTGACCGGCTTGGCGTCGTAGTCGATCATCGACATGGCGTTCGCTCCCCTATGTTTCGCTCCCCTCTATGACGTCAGGCTCCCACATCCACAGGGGCCACCGCCCCCGACCGCGGATCCACGGGTGGACCGGGCCACGTCGTGTGCGGGTGATCGACAACCTATCTGGGCGGCGGGCGGCGGCGGCTACCCAGGCGGGAGCGCTCGATCCGAGCTCGTCGTAAGGCGCCCGAGCAGTGCCCAACCGGACAGCCGGACCGCTGGTCCTCCATCTCCGCTGACGTCGGATCGATCTCGAGATCAGGGGTGCACTTGTGAGCCGACACCCTGGTCGAGCCGCAAGGACTGCATGATCATGAAGGTCGTGCTCCGGGTGAACTCTTCGATGTCGGCCGCGGCGAGAAGGCCGGTGTACTTCTTGACAACGGGTGCGGTCGCCGTATCGGTCACCTCATCGAGGTAGCCCCTGACGGCGGCCCAGACGTTCTCTCCGTAGTTGGCCCAGTAGGGGGTGGGGTCGACCGTGGACAGGGCCCCGTGGGCGCTCTCTACAATGTCGGCGATGTAGGCCTGATGAAGCTCGATGTCCTCACGTGTCCCGAGCCTTCCCAGGTGTCCCCCGATATAGGTCTTCCAGGGGTAGGTGAGGGCCGTGGCCGGGGCATCGATATATCCAGGAATGTCCTCGCTGAGGTTGCAGTTGTAGATGGGCACCCATCCCGAGTTGGCGATGTCGATGAGCATCAGGACGTCGTGATCGGGAAAGTGGATGAAGATGTTGTCCGGGGTGTGGTTCGGCCCGCGAAAGGCCAGCTCCACGCGCTCGCCGCCCACCCTCAGGGTGTAGGTGTCCTGGAAGGTCACCTCGGGCGCAGGCCTGGTCGGATCGCTGTCGCGCAGGAGAAGGCGCCGCGTCTCCACGTGGCCGATCCGGACCAGGTCGTTACCGAAGAGGTTGGCAGCCCCGGCGTGATCGGCATGGTGATGGGAGTAGACGAGATGGGTGACGGTGTTGCCGATGCGTTCGGCCTCGGCGATCTGGTCCACCGCCCGGCGAAGATTGTGGCCGATGGTCGGCGGAGCGTCGAAGACGATGATTCCCTCATCGGTGGCGAGGAATGCTGACTGGTAGGTGCCGTCGGTGACCCAGAACAGGTTCCGTTCGACCCGCCCGACGTAATAACCATCCTGGTTGAGAGGCGGACCCAGCACGGACGGGGGGATGGGGACGTAGTCAGGTAGTACCGGCACCGTCGAGGCACCAGAAGTAGTCGAGCTCACGAAACTCTCCTTTCTCGGACCTGCACAGTTGCCACGGTCGCGTCAACGACCATGACCAAGGGGCACGCTACAACGTCAATCTTGCGTGGGCAAGCAACTTCTTCTACACTCCCCTACAGAGGGGAAGGACGAGCTTGCTCGGCACGAGAGGAGCCATCTACGTGACCAGTGAACCTATGGGCCTCCTCCGAGGGGCACAGGGCGGTCGGGGAATCCGTCACCCAGACCGGCGCACAGGCCACACGGCTAGATGTCCGAACGACAGCGCCACTGGGCTCGGACCGGTACCGTCCCTGATGTCGCCGACATCGTGCTCACTTCCCGACCCGGCACAGGGCTGTGAACCCGTAGCTCGGTCGATGGTGCGTCGATTCCGGCCTGGCCGCCCGCACTCAACCGGTCGGGAACCCGAGGCCCTGGCTCGGCACTGGTTGTCAGCCCGACGTGTCCTCGAGGTGGTCAGCCACCTCGGCCAGGACTCTGGTCACCCCGTCGATGTCGGCCGCGTCGATGCAGTCCAGAAAGCGACTGCGGACGCTGGCCAGGTGAACCGGCCACGCCGTTTTCAATTTGGCCATGCCCCGAGGCGTGAGCCTGGCCACGTTGCCCCGGGCGTCAGAGGAGCTCGCCGTCTTCGTCACCAGGCCGCGTGTTTGGAGATCGTCCACCAGGCGAGTCATCCGGCTAGCCGACAAGTCGGTGGCACTGGCCAGGTCGGCCATCCGCAGCTCCCGATTGGGACCTTCGGAAAGGTGCATGATCGTCGTGTACTCGCTGGCCGTCAGGCCCGCCCCTCTGATCAGGTCGGTGTCCAGATGGCGGGGAATGACTTTGATAATTCGCATCACTGCGCGCCAGAGCTCTTCCTCGGTCGGAGAGAGTGGCTTGCCTGTGGCCATGCCCCCGATAATAACTTGCTTCATCACGCAATCGATAGACCCTCGGCGCAACCTACGGCGCCCACCCGGTCTCGACCAACCACTGCCCTGAACGATCACACGGAGGCCTGGCATGACGAATGATGGACACCGGGCGGATCGGGTGGCAATGGTGGTCGGCGCCGGTGGCGAGCTCGGTCGGGCCACGGCCGTCAAGCTCGCCGACCGCGGGCTGACCGTGGTGGCGGTCGACCGGAACGAGGTCGGCATGGAAGGTCTTCCCGACGGCATCACCCGCCGGGTGATCGACGCCACTGATCCGCAGGCCGCGGCTCCACTGGTCGAACAGATCGTTCACGACCTCGGCCCTCCGGACGTGTTGGTGAACACCATCGGTGCCTTTCTGACCGGCGAGGCGTTGACGACGACGCCAGAGCAGTTACGCCTGATGATGGACGTCAATCTCGGTCCGGCGTTGTGGCTCAGTCAAGCGGTCGCTCCCCGTATGCAGCGAAGCGGATCGGGTGTCATCGTGCACATCGCCGCCCGACCTGGATTGGAACCCTCGGCCGGTATGGCGGCGTACTCGGCGAGCAAGGCCGCCCTCGTCCACCTGACCCGTGTTCTCGATGTCGAGCTGCGGCCACTGGGCATTAGGGTCTACAGCATCGCCCCCCAGCTGCTCGACACGGCAACCGCACGGGCTTCGTTCCCCCAGGAGGTCCTGGTCCACGCCGTCGCCCCCGATGCCATCGCCGAAGTGGTCGCCTTCCTGGTGAGCGAGGCGGCCGCGCCCGTCAGCGGAGCCATTCTTCCCGCCTATGGCTCCTGATCGAGCGGGCCAGCCACCGGCCACCCGGCCGCCTCTGACCCCGGGCGAAACTGGCGGCGAATCGGCGCTCGACCGGGCCCGCTCCCACCTCCGTGAGGCCGACCCCGTTCTGGCCCGCGTCATCGACGCCCGGCCGACCTTCGACCCTCAGGGGTGGATGGCTGAGCTTCCGGCCATGGACCTCTTTGGCGCCCTGCTGTTCCAGGTCACCGGCCAACAGCTGTCAGTGGCTGCCACCCGTCGAACCCTGGGCCGCATCCAGATGCTGTTCGGTGGTCATCTCCCGTCCCCGGCCGATCTGCTCGGGGTAACACCGGACAGTCTCCGCCAGGCTGGTCTGTCGTGGCGGAAGGTAGCCACCCTGCGCGACCTGGCCGAGCACTTCCTCGACGGTCGATTGGACCCCGCAACCCTGAGTGGGCTGGCCGACGACGACGTCATCACCGCGCTGACGGCGATCCCGGGGATCGGCCCATGGACAGCCCAAGGCGCGTTGATCCTCGCCCTCGGACGAGAGGACGTGGTCCTGCCCGGGGACCTCGCCCTCCGCAAGGCCATCCAGCGGGCCTACCAGCTCGACCACCTCCCGAGCCAGGCCGAGGTAGTGGCCATCGCTGAGAAGTGGCGACCGTACCGCAGCGTTGCCACCAGCTACCTATTTTCGGCCGCCTTCGACGGGCCACCAACTGAAACCCCGGAGTAAGCCCCGTGCCCGGCACCCGGACCCGACAGCACCTGGCCGAAAACATCCGATCGGCCGGCGTTCGTATCGACGACGCCGCCCGGGTTGAGCGGGCACGACACTTCCCATGAGCCCCCTCCGTAGCCACCCATCGGGCATTTGCCTCAGATTTCTCATCGCTCGGTGCATCGGCAGCCGATCAGACCCGTTACGAACACCGGTGATTAACTGGGACTGGTGCAAGTGCTGCTCACGGCCGTGGCGTACCACTCCTTCGGCGCGGACCTCTCTCGCCCGGAGGTCGACTGGCTGCTGATGAACCAAGACGGAAGTCTCGGTGACCCGGACGGGAGGTCCATCGCTCGGGAGGATGCCCATCCGAACATCGCCTGGGGTACGTCTGACCTGTTTCGAGAGGGCGCCCCGGTGGTGTCCTTCTTCTCATTCATGCTTGAGAGTGTCGGGTTGGCCTGGTTCCAATCTCCGGGCGCAGGCTTCGATGACCCGGTGTTCGGAACGCTGGTGGCCAACGGGGTTCGGATCACCAACGCCCATGTCAATGGCTTGGGCTCAACGAGGTGACCGCCGTAATCGCCGAGCAGACCCACCCACCCCGAGATCCTGGGGACGGGTGATCCACTCCGGTCATCCCCACCCTCACCTCTGGGGTGACGGGATTCTGCGGCATCGGCAGGGCTGGGGCAGTGAGCCGAGCTGAGCTCCTTTCTCCTACGCCGGAGGAACGGGCTGACCCTGGTCGGTTGGGCGCGGTGCCGGTTCGCTGCTGCCGGTCCCATTGCCGGATGGCCCACTCCGAACGATGGGCTCGTCGGTCAGACTGTCAGTGACAGTCCGTCTCCCCATAGCCGAAGGCCACCAATTCCAGCGACCGAGCAGCGCCACTGTCGAGGGAACCAGCACCGTCCTCACCACGAACGTATCGAGAAGGATCCCGATGGCCAGGCCGAAGCCGATCTGACGGATTTGACCGTTGCCCGATCCGCTTCCCCCTACCACGGCCAGCACGGTGAAGGTGCCCGCCAGCACCAGACCGGCGGACGTCACGGTCGGTCCCGTGGCCCCGACAGCCCTCACCACTGCCGATCGCAGTGGTGACTTCTTAGCTTCCTCGCGGATGCGGGTCATGACCAGAATGTTGTAGTCCTCACCCAGGGCGAGCAGGAAGATGAACATCAGGAAGGGCAGGAGAAAGACTATTCCTCCCGAATTCCCCACCTTGATGAAGATGATGACCGAGATCCCGAGCGAAGCCAGATAGGACAGCACCACGCTGAGGATGAGGTAGATGGGCGCGATCAGGCTGCGCAGGACCAGAGCCAACACGATGCCGATGGCCAGCACCGCCACGGGGACGATGTGACGCAGATCTCCGTCGGAGATATTGCTCACGTCATAGAGAGCTGGAGCCTCCCCGGCCACCCCGTTGGCGGTGGCTCCGACTCTGTGGGCCACCCCGGCCACCGCGGTCCGGATGGCCGGCACAGCATTGAGGGCGGCGGTGGTGCTCGGATCCCCGGCTTCGAGGCCAGCTTCCCACTGGACTGTCGATCCGTCGGTGCTGATGTACTGGGCGGTGGCCAGATAGGCGTTGTACAGAGGGGTGGGAACGCCCGCCGGTGGGGTCAATCGGTTGGCGTCGACCAGCACTTTGGGCGGGGGCAACTGGGCGTGGAGCGCCTGCAGTTGCTGGGGGGTGATCGGAGTACCGTTGGGATCGAGAGGACCGGCCAGCTGGGTGAAGTCGCCGGTTCCCCGAAGGCCGGTGGTGGCCTCCTCCAGGACCGAGGGGTGCTGCCAGACCGAAGTGGGAAACTGCATGACCACGTTGGTCGGGTTGGAGCTGGCTTGGGGGAAGTTAGCGGCCAGGGCAGCGTAGCCCTTGGCCGCGTTGGTGCCGGCCGGAGGGGTGATGTCGCCACCGAATCCGCCCGGTTTGAAGGCTGTGGCGAACAGCGCCAGCACACCGAAGATGACCACGCCGACGGTCAAGGTCAGGGCCGGGCGCTGCACCAGACGACCGGCGATCCGACCCCAGACGCCGTCGGCGTGGGTTCGAGGCACCGTCTTCGACGGCCAGAAGATAGCCCGGCCGAACACAGTGAGTAGGGCGGGCAGGAGGGTCAGGCCGGCGGCCAGCATGACCACGATTCCGATGGCCAGGGGCACACCCAGATCGTGGTAGATCCCGAAACTGGCGAGCAGCAGGGTGAGCAGGGCTACCACCACGGTGGCCGCCGAGGCAGAGATCGACTCGCCTACCCGGCTCACGGCAAGAGCGACCGCTTCTTTGGGTGGCAGTCCGCCCAGCAGCTCCTCACGCACCCGGAAGACCAAGAAGAGCCCGTAATCGGTCCCCGCGCCGAGGATGAGCACGATCAGCAGGATCTGGGTGAAGAAGGAGATCTTGAGCCCGTGGGCGCCGAGCGCTCCGATGAACGATCCCGAAAGTCCAAGTACCAACACAGGCGGGATCAGGGTGATGAAGGGGGCCAGCACCGATCGGAAGATGAGCAGCAAGAGAACGATGATGAAGAGGATCGAGAAAAGCTGGATGGCATTGCCCTGCTTGTTCGACTGGGCGTTGTTGGCTACGTCGGTGACGATGGCACCGGCCAGTTCGACGTGGAGGTGCGATGGCAGGTCAGCCCGGTCGAGAGCGGACTGCAGATCATCAACGAGCGTCTTCGGTCCGGTCGGACCAAACGGCTCTGTCGACGAGGTCACCAGTAGCTGAGCTGCATTCCGACTGGGCGATTCAGCCAGAAAACGGACGCTCTCGACGGTGGGCACCTTGGCCAGTTCCGCCGAAAGCTGACGCAGGGACGCCTGATCGCTGGTCGTCAAGGGGGGATCCGAGGTGACCGCCACCACCGGTATCGGCGATTGGCTGGAGGATCCGATGAGAGGTTGGGCGAGTACAGCGGCTTGATTGCTCGGCGCCGACGCCGGCAGGAACTGGCTGTTGTCGTTGTTCACCTGGCTGCTGAGCGAGGGAAGAGACTTGACTGCGAAGACTGTGCCAATGACCCATATGCCGATGATGAGCCATCGGAACTTGACAACCCAGCGGCCCAGGGCACCGAATGCAAGATCCATCAGCGCACTCCTCTCGTTCAACTACCGATCGCGAATGAGGTCAGGTCAATAAACTGCTCAATGGACGACGAAGCCGCTACGGCAAAGCGAGCGAGCCGATGGGAGGTGGCACCGTCGGCGGTGCTTCGCCACCAACTTTATCTCGGTGGGGAGAGGGCTCGGCGCGCAGGCTCCCCTTCCTCCAGCTGCTGGGAAACAGCGCATGACTCGCGCCCCATTCCGAGCCACTCCCCGTTGCTGCTTTTCGACCCGAGAGATCTTGGAAGCGACACTGGGACGTTGTCTCCACATGTGCTGCTACTCGGAGTTGCAGTGTCCCCCCCTCCCTATTCGCTAGCCGTGCGGCGGTCTCCAGGTGGCCCGTCAGCAGTGTTCACAACGACGGTGTGGAAATTGACGAATTCGAACAGGCCGTGTTGTGAGAGCTCGCGGCCATAGCCCGAGTCCTTGATGCCCCCGAAGGGAAGGCGCGGGTCGGACACCGTCATACCGTTCACGGCGGTATGCCCAGCTTCCATGCCGGCGGCGAACGCCTCTCCCCCATCGAGGTCGGCGGTCCATACGGCGCTGCCCAGGCCGTAGGTGCTGTGGTTGGCGAGCTGGAGCGCCTCTGCCCTGTCACCCGCCCGCAGTACCGGGACGGCGGGGCCGAACACCTCCTCTTCGAGCACCGGCATGCCCGGCCGGACGTGATCGAGGACAGTTGGCTCGTAGAAGAAGCCCGGTCCGTCCGGCACGCGGCCGCCCACCAGGATGTGTGCACCCTGGTCAACCGATTGGCGGACCTGGCGCTCGACGGCGTCGCGCAGGTCCTCCCGGGCCAGCGGCCCCACCGTCACGCCGGGCTCGGTCGGCGGACCGAGCTTCAGGTTGCCGATCTGCCCGAGCAGCTTGCCGACGAAGACGTCGGCAACGGACTCCTCGACCACAATCCGTTTGGCGGCAATGCAGGACTGCCCGGTGTTCTGGAATCGGCTGCGCGCCGCCCAGGCTGCTGCAGCATCGAGATCGGCGTCGGAGAGCACCACGAAGGGATCGCTTCCGCCGAGCTCCATGACCGTCTTCTTGAGCGCACCGCCGGCAACGGCTGCCACGTTTCGTCCCGCTCTGGTCGACCCGGTAAGGGTGACGGCTGCCACCCGGTCGTCCTCAATCACCGCGGCCGACACCTCCGCTGTGCGCTCGGTGCCCACCACCAACACCGACAGAACGGCGTTGGGCAAGCCAGCCGAATGGGCGACGTCGGCCAGGGCTAGCCCGCAGCCGGTGGTCGAGGGGGCGTGCTTGAGCAGGACCACGTTGCCCGCTGCCAGCGCGGGGGCCAGAGCTCGCACGACCTGCCAGTACGGGAAGTTCCATGGCATGATGGCGAAGAGGACACCCAGAGGTTGTGGAACGACGTGGGTACGAAACGCTTCGGTTTGGACAACCTCGGGCTCGAGGAGCCTGGGGGCGTGGTCGGCGTACCACTCGCAACAGAATGCGCACTTCTCGACCTCGGCGTGGCTCTCCACCAGCGGTTTGCCCATCTCCCGGGTGGCCAACATGGCCAGCTCGTCTTTGCGCTTTCGCAGCTCCTCGGCCAGTCGGCCCAACCCCTCGGCACGTCGATCCGGCGCCAGCTGTCGCCATCCGAGGTATGCCGACCGGGCCTCGTCGAGCAGGGAGTCCAGTTGCTCGGAGGTCGTCTCTTCGTAGTGGTCGAGTGGTTGTCCGGTCGATGGGTCGATGGTGGTGACGGTCATGTGGCCTCCCCGCTGGAGTTCCTGAGGGCACCTCGAGTGGGCCCGGGCTCGGTCTCCTAGTGAGTTTGAACGTTCTCGATCACGAGAGCCACTCCCTGACCCGATCCGACACACACGCCCAGGACGCCGTAGCGACCCTTGCGAGCTTGAAGGTCGATGGCCAGGGTGAGGATGTACCGGGTCCCCGACGCCCCGAAGGGATGGCCGATGGCCACCGCCCCGCCGTTGGGGTTGAGGCGATCGTCGGGTACCTCGAACCCTTCCAGCTGGTTGGGTAGCTCTCGTAGGACCCCGAGGGCCTGAGCGGAGAATGCCTCATGGACCTCCCAGACGTCGACATCGGTGGGCGCCAGCCCGGCGCGATCGAGGGCCTTGGCGATGGCAAAAGCCGGGGCGATGCCCATGAACTGCGGATCGAGGGCATAAGTGGCCGACGACACAACACGGGCCATGGGGGCCACGCCCAACGACTCGGCGGCGGGACCACTGGCCAGGACGATGGCCGAGGCACCGTCGTTGAGGGGGGACGAGTTGCCCGCCGTCATCTGGGTCGTGTTCGGTTGGGGCCGGAGTGCGGCCAGCTGTTCGAGCGAGGTATCGCCGCGGATGCCCTCGTCGTGCTCGAACAGACGACCGGGCTGGTGCCTGGTGCCGGGGATGTCGACGGGATGGATCTCGAGGGCCAACCGACCAGAGTCTCGAGCGGCGGCGGCGTGCTGGTGGGACCGCAGGGCAAAGGCATCGATCTCCTCCCGGGTGAGGTGATAGCGGTCAGCCACGTTCTGAGCCGTCTTGATCATCTCCACATAGGCATTGCGGGCCAGGAGCACCGGATTGGGCGGGCCGCCGGCACCGGCCCACATGGTGTCGAGCAGGAGGACCGGCCCTCGCGGGCTGAAGGGCGCATCGCCCTTCATTTGGGCCCAGCCGGAACGGGACATGGACTCCACCCCCCCGGCCAGCCCGACGCCCAGCTCGTCGCTGCGGATGGCGTGGGCGAGGTTGATCGCCCCGGTGAGCGACGAGGCACAGAACCGATTGACAGTGGCGGCAGGAACCGAGTCGGGAAAGCCCGCGGCCAGAGCGGCCCACCGCCCGACGTCGCCCATCCCCTCGTGGGCGGTGTTGACGCAGCCGGCGGTGATGTCCTCGATCCGCTCGAGTGGGACATTGACCTTGGCGCAAGCGGCCACCATGGTCTGCCCCAGGAGATCATCGGTCCGGAGGTGGGACAGAGACCCGCCGTAGCGGGCGAAAGGCGTGCGCACGCCGCCGAGGATGAAGGCGTCGGTCACGAGACCAGCGAGGCGTGGAGAGTGATCTCGGGAACGCCGGCCAAGGCCCGGCTCACCGGACAGCCGGCTTTGGCGGCTGACGCCTGGTCGACAAAGGTGGGCTCGTCGATGCCCGGCACCTTTCCGACGGTGACCAGATCGATCCTGGTGATGGTGGGTACGCCATCGACCGGTCTCAGGGTGACCGTCGCATCGGTGTGGACCGATTCCGGCGGGCTTCCGGCCTGGGCCAGAATGTTGGACAGGGCCATGGAAAAGCAGGCGGCGTGTGCGGCTGCGATCAACTGCTCCGGGTTCGAGCCCGGGCCGTCCTCGAAGCGTGACTTGTAGGTGTATCCCCCGCTTATCGTGTCGCCGGCGGTAAACGTGCCCGATCCGGTGGGGACATCACCCTTCCACTCCGCACTTCCCTTTGCTGGCACGGCGCCCTCCTCTCTTGACCATCTCTCCGTTCATTTTGCCGTATCCCGCCCATCGCCCGATCACCCGACATCCTCCCCGAGAGGCGGCCAGTGACACCGCCGCTCCGGCCGGGTCCGGCTGGGCTGGGACCGCTGGTCGGTGGGCCGGAACGGATGCCTTGAGCGGCCGTTGTGGTGGTGATCGTGGTGTACGACCAAGCTGTGAGGACCGGCGCTATTTGCGCCTCCACGGCCAGATGAAACGATAGTGGGATGGTGATCCCGCTCATGCTGGCCACATTGACCGACCGCCGTGATTTCGGTGACGATTGGCTTTTGGAGCGCAAGCTCGACGGTGAACGCTGCGTCACACGAAAGGTGGGCGGCGAGGTACGACTCGAGTCACGTAGCGGCAAGGACCTCAGCTCCACCTACCCCGAAGTCCGCTCCGCCGTGGCGGCCCAGCCCTCCCACCAGCTCCTGCTGGACGGCGAGGTGGTGGCCTTCGACGCTGACCAGACGTCCTTCACCCGACTGCAACAGCGGCTGGGAGTGAGCGCGCCGTCTCCGGAACAAATAGCCAAGTATCCAGTCGTCTACTGCGTCTTCGACCTGTTGGAGGTCGACGGACAGGATCTCACCAACAGGGCGCTCATCGAGCGGCGCGCCCGGCTGACGAATACGATCAGGCCGGGTACGGCACTGCAGCACACCGAGGCCTGGCGGGGCGACTCGGAGCGGCGGTTTTCGGCGGCCTGCCAATCCGGTTGGGAGGGGCTCATTGCCAAGCGAGCCGACGCCCCCTATGCCGCTGGCCGGTCGAAGGACTGGTTGAAGCTCAAGTGCGTCTGGGAACAGGAGTTCGTCATCGGCGGCTACACCGATCCAGCTGGGAGCCGCACCGACTTTGGCGCCCTACTGGTCGGTTATTACATGGAGGGCTCCCTGCGCTACGCCGGCAAGGTCGGCACCGGCTACACCAAGGCGACTCTCCACGACCTCGGTGTCCGGCTACGGAAGCTGGGAACGGCCGAGCCGGCGTTTGTCGACGCACGACCGGCCCCCCGCGGCGCCCACTGGACCCGGCCCGAGGTCGTCGCTCAGATCGGATTCGCCGAATGGACGAATGACGGCCGGCTGCGACAGGCGCGCTTTCTCGGGCTCCGTGACGACAAGAGCCCGGTTGAGGTCATCCGGGAGCGCCCACAGTGATCGTGGATGCATCGGCCTTCTATTCCGGATTATTCCGGGGCCTGTTCTTTGGCCTTCAGAGGTGGCTTCCCCGCCCGTAGCGTCGCCGGCCGATGCGGTGGGATTGCCGGCGTGGGGCGTCGACGAGGCCCCGACCATAACGCCGGCGGAGCATCGACTGCCTCGGCGATGGCGTAGGCCGCCGCCTCGTAGTTGATCCGCCAGCCCACGAAGTCGAGCCACGCCTCCTCGTTGGCCCGCTCGAGGGGAAAGTCCACCTTGGCCAGGCGGCTGAGGGCATCGACGAACTCGTCGTAGGTGAGATCGATTCCTTCATTGGGGTCTGCTTCGTCGGGGATGGCGAAGCCACGGGCGCGGGCGATCTCCGTCAGGCAGGTAAAGCCGCCGCGCAGACAGAGCCGAGCCGATATCGCACCAGAAGGGTTGGGGAGCAGCGACAAATAGAGAGCGGCGGCATCGAGCACGGCCAACTGAGCAGTCACCCAGGAGGAGAGCATTCGTGGCGAGCGGAAGTTGACAAGGGGAAGGTACGTGGTGTGGCTCTCCGACACGTCAGCCGACCAGCGCTCCCATTCGTCAAACAAGGCGGGCAGCTCGCCCAAGGCCGACACCCCGGAGCCAAGGCCGTAGTGGGTACGTGCCAGCAATTCGGGGCCCCAGGACGGCACTCCGGCTCGGGAGTCCAGCATGGTCACGAGCGCTTCGCGCCGGCTGAAGGCGGCGTAGAGGGTAGGGAGGTAGCCGATCTGCAGGGCCACCGTACCCAGACCGACCAGTGAGGCGACGTCGGCCAGACCGGTGGGACCGCCACTGCGGGGGGCGAGGTACCCCAGGGTGCAGAGCGACGAGCCGGCCAGTTCGAAGGCACCCACCAGGCCGGCGTTGCCCATGGACGGCCACAGCAGGAGGGCGAAGCCCACCTCGAAGACCGCCAGCCATACGACAATCTGCAAAATGAGCTGGATCGGGGCCTGGGCGGCCAGAATCCGATCGCGCTGTTCGTAGGAGTCGAAATGGTCGGCTACGTAGTGGAATGTCACGCCGACGGCGATGGCCAGGTCCCGGACCAGCCAGCTCCGGACCCGGCGGGGTACGACGACGGTGCCGATCACGCTCCAGGCGCCGACCAGGATCAAGAGCGCACCAACCACTGCCGCCAGGTCCCGGCCTACAAACATGGTTCAGACTCCCATAGACGGTCGGGCTTGTGCTGGACCGGCCCAGGGCGTCATGCCCACGTCACCCTGATGGCCAGGTCTTCCATCTCCCCCCTTCTGTTCCGCCATCCTGGCTACCTGGTCGTACCAACGCTCACCATGCTGTTCAACAAAAGCACCGTGCTCGTTCGAGCTTCGTGGCGACCGGTCAGCTCCGTGACCTCGCGGCTTGGCCGCGCCTCAGCACCAACGGGCCACCGTGACCTCTCGCCGAACCTCCGGCCGATCCACCGTAAAAATGGACAGACCTGTGTGAAAGGAGGTCGCCTCACGTGAGCGTTGCACCTGCTCAGACCAAACATCGAGGCTCGGCCAGAGAGCGACTACTGGACGCGGCCAACGAGCTCTTCTACGCCGAGGGGGTCCAGACCGTCGGCATCGACCGCATCATCGAGCGGGGTGGGGTGGCCAAGGCCTCCCTCTACAACCTCTTCGGCAGCAACGAAGTACTGGTGGCCGCCTACCTGGCCTGACGGCACGACCGCACGACCGCACGACGGCACGACGGCACGACCAGCAGGCTCACCGAGGCGACGAGAGCGCTGATCTTTGCGGCGATTCCTTCGGGTTGGTTACCTGGCGTTCAGGCCAGCTCCGAGTATGCCGTGATCCGATGACCTGCCGGAAGATGCGACCGGCTCACCGTGGTCTCCAGACCGGCCCGCTTCACAGTGTCACGCCGAAGGGGTGCGCCGTGCCTTCCGTCCCGATCAGACGGTAACCAGAGTCGGCATCGGCGACGATTCCACTGATGGGGGTGGTCCCGGTGGCCCCCATGGAGCCGAAGAAGTGTGCGTCTCCGAAGGTGAAGACGCCTCCGTCGGCGGCCAAAAGCCAATAGCCCCTCCCATCGGGAGTGGGGGCGATCCCGTTTACCTGCTTGTTGAGATCTGTCCCACCCATAGAACCGTGAAATTTGGCGCTGCCGAAAGCGAATACGCCTCCGTCGGCGGCAGCCAGCCAGTACCCACCGCCCATCGGGTTCGCTGCGATTCCGGTGACGGGTTGGTTGAGCCGCACCCCACCCAGCGATCCGTAGAAGTGTGCATCGCCGAAAGCGAAGACACCGCCATCAGAGGCGACCAGCCAATAGCCGCCATTGTCCGGTGTTCGAGCAAGGCCGACAATTGGAGCGTTCAGATGCCGACTGGCCAACGACCCGTAGAAATGGGCATCACCGAAGGAATAAACGCCGCCGTCCGACCCCACCAGCCAGTAACCGTGACCGGTGCTCGTCGAGTTGATGCCGACGATAGGGGCATTGATCTTGCGACCGTTCTCCGATCCGGAGTTGGCGGCATTGCCGAACTCGCTCAATACACCCGTCGGGCTGAGCGACCAGTAGCCGGCTCCCTCCGGGGTGGCGGCCACCCGTCCACCGGTCGGCGTAACGGGCGTGACGGTGGTTACAGGGGTCACCGGGGTGACACATTGGTCGGCGTCCTGGTCGGAAGTGGCACCGTAGATCGCGAGCCCGGTGCTGACCACCGTTGACGTGGAGATCGGCGAGTCAGATGCGGCGGTCGGAATCGTCGCCAGACTGCGGAGGACGCCGTCGGCACCGGCCAGGAAAATGTGACCTTCGGATTGCGCCATGCCGTAGCTCATTGGCACTGTTCCGACAATGGTGTCGGTATTGTTCTCGTGAATCCGGACCAGTGTGGCTACCGAAGCGTTGTTCGGATCCACAGTCAAGGCCAAGATATCGCCGTCGGACAAGGTGTCATAGTCACCGGCGGAGAATAACCCAGTCGGCAGCTGGGCTCGGAACACCGTGCTGACTCCTGTGCTCGGGTTGATGTCGTAGAGCAGGTTGTCGTTGTCGCCACCGGTCAGAAGCGTTCCGTCGGGCAGCGCGGTCAGACCGTTGAAGAAACTGTCCGTCGATGCGGGGCCGGTGGCTGTGACGGTAGCCGTAACTGCTCCTGTCGCTGGGTCGATGGTATCTATGACCGCACCAACCGCGTCGAACTGGATGCCGTAGAGAGCGGTGCCGCTGGCGTCGAAGGCAATGTCCCCGTAGTCAACGGCAAGGGGTACGGACGAAACAAGCTTTCCAGCGGTCGTGTAGCTGGCCAACACGTCGTCACTCCCACCAGAGTTGACGTAGATGTCAGAAGACCCGCATGTTGTGACTGCGGGTGTACCGGTGACCGCCCCCGCACCATCCGCCATACCCACCAACCCGCTCATGACCACGAGTGCGGCCACTGCCACAACACAATATGTTCGCCGAAGCATTCTCTCACCTCTCTCGCCGTTGACCACCGATGAGTCGTCCGCACGTTCCATCAATGGCCGACTGGTCAACGGGACGATCCAATCGTTCACCTGTCATTCGGCGTGACACTTGGTGAACTTGAGGTCGTGACCCGGATCAGGGAGCGATTTTGGCCACGAACTTCAGACCTCTCATCTCCTGAGTGAACCCTCAAGGCCAGGGACTCTGCCGTCGATCTATGAGCATGCGAGAACGTTCATACCTCCGGCTTGTCGCGGTCTTAGGCGTCGTCGTAGGGGTCGTCGGAGTGCTGACCGGCTTCGCAGTGCCGGCGGCCCAGGGTGCAAACACCGGCTGGGGCGTTGTCAACGGCGGGGCCCAGGACCCGCAGGCCACGCAGCTTCTCCTGAACACGACCTGCGCCAATGCGTGGGACTGCTGGGCGGTTGGGGCCATCATCCCGGAGGTTCAGAACGCCAAGCCCCTGGCCCTGGCCGAACGCTGGGACGGTTCCTCGTGGTCGGACGTGTCCGGGGTCCAACCTGCCGGCCGGCAGGCATCCGTCCTCTACGACGTCAGCTGTGTGACCTCCACAGATTGCTGGGGGGTCGGTGGTCAGCAGACCCTCATGCAGGGAAACGACCCGACTGTCCTCATGGAACACTGGAATGGCGTCGACTGGTCGGTTGCGACCGCGCCGTCCATCGGTGGACTGCTGTTCTCGGTGAGCTGCCCCGCAGCCAATGAATGCTGGGCGGTCGGCGGCACGCTGGACCCCGCCTCCGGAGACGTGGTCGGCTCACTCGCCTTCCGCTGGGACGGGTCGTCCTGGACGATGGCAGCCATTCCTGCTTCCGGACAGAGCGATGACCAGCTCTCCTCGGTCAGCTGCACCAACGCCACCGACTGTTGGGCCGTCGGCACCGCGTCGGCCAACCCATTCGACAGCGACGTCCTTCCCAACCTGCTGTACAAGTCCCAGGGCGCTAGGCCGTGGTTGCTCCATTGGGACGGATCCACGTGGTCGGGCTCAACCCGAGCCGATCCGCAGAGCCCCACCGGCGCTGCCTTGTCCGGCGTGACCTGCGTCGGATCAACGGACTGCTGGGCAGTGGGGTCCACCATGAACGCCGCCGGCCACGCCAGTGAACCACTGGCCGAGCAATGGAACGGGGCAACATGGTCAGTTGCACCCACCACCATGAGCGACTACGGGACTCTGGCCAATGTCACCTGTCTGTCGGCCAACGCATGCTGGGCGGTCGGCGCGTTCTCCGTACCCACTGGTCAGCAGAAAGGTTGGAACCCGCAGAGTCTCATCGAACGGTGGGACGGCAGCGCGTGGTCGGTGGATGAGAGCCCAGCCGTCAACGCAGTCAGCTTTCTCTACGGTGTGGCCTGCTGGCGGGGAGCACGGTGTTTCGCCACCGGATTTTCCGTCGCCGATCCAAACAACTTCACCCCTCGGACGCTCATCGAGGAGACCATGCTCCCCGCCGCCGGCTCGCAGGGATTCGAGGCGGTTGCCGGCGACGGCGGAATGTTCAACCTCGGTGACGCCGGCTTTTACGGCTCTATGGGTGGTCACCGTCTGGTTGCACCGACCGTAGGAACGGCAGTGACGACAGACGGTCGTGGTTATTGGCTGACCGCGGCGGACGGTGGGGTCTTCTCCTTTGGCGACGCCCGCTTCCACGGGTCGATGGCCGGAGCGCGACTCGATGCGCCCGTCGTGGGGATGGCCGCCACGCCCGACGGCGGTGGGTACTGGCTGGCCGCGGCGGACGGTGGGGTCTTCGCCTTCGGCGACGCCCGCTTCTACGGATCGATGGTGGGAGCGCGCCTCGATGCGCCCATCGCGGGTATGGCCGCCACACCCGATGGCCGTGGGTACTGGCTGGCCGCGGCGGACGGTGGGGTCTTCGCCTTCGGCGACGCCCGCTTCCACGGTTCGATGGCCGGCTCACTCGGCGCTAACCGGGCCACCGCCATAGCCACCACACCCGACGGCGGTGGATATTGGTTGACCGGCCGGGACGGCGGGGTCTTTGCTTTCGGGGATGCCGGCTTCTTCGGCTCGCTACCGGGGCGGGGCCTGGTGGCCAACGCCCCTGTCATCGGCATCAGCGTCTCCCCCGACGGCCGGGGCTACTGGCTGGTGGCGGCCAACGGCGGTATGGACAACTACGGTGACGCCGGTTGGCTGGGCACCCTCGACGGCATCGGGCTTCGGGCCCCTCTGACTGGTGTCAGCCCCTCGGCGTGACCAGTCCGATATCCACGTGTAGCGCCACCCACCTGCGTCTCTCCTGAGAGCATCCTCCTCAGGTCGGGAATGCTCATACCGAGCGGAGGTTGTGTTCGACGGTCTCGATGACGTCATCCATCTTCCCGGTGAGGGCTTGCTCGACCAGACTGAGCGTGCCTTTTCAGAGTTTCGGCGGGCACGTGCGAAGGCAGGGAGACGGCATAGCGGTCGACCATCACGTCAACCACGACCGGTCCGTCCCGGTGCCCGAGGGCAGCTTGCAGCTGGGCAGACGATCCGACCCCCGTGACACCGTTTACCTCGTCGGGAAGCGTCCAGCCGATGTTGGGGGGCATCCCTCCTCCCTTGTTGTCCGATCTCCCTGATGGAGTGCCCCGGTTTGGGGAGCGGTGCCTATCTGTCATTGATGACAAAATACGATGCAGTCCCCGGGAGGCGACGAGGAAGAGGCGTCATTTTACCCTTCGAGCTGAGGTTGCCGAGATGACTCAAGCCATCGAGGACTACGCCATGATCGGCGACACCGAGACTGCCGCGCTCGTCGGACGAGATGGTTCCATCGATTGGCTTTGCCTGCCTCGGTTCGACTCAGGGAGTTGCTTCGCCAAACTGCTCGGAGACCAGAGGCATGGCCGCTGGCAGATTTTTGCTGACGAACCTGTCACCTCCCACGTGCGCCGGTATCGGAGCGGAACGATGGTCCTCGAAACCGAGATCACCACCGACAGCGGTGTCATACAGGTCATCGACTTCATGCCTCCCCGGCATCATCACCCGAGAGTCGTCAGGATCGTGCGGGGTGTTGAAGGCGAGGTGGAAATGCGGACCGAGTTGGTCATGCGCTTCGAATTCGGGCACGACATCCCCTGGGTACGGCGGACGGATCGCGGTCTCATCGCCATCGCCGGGCCCAATGCCCTCGTTCTCGACTCCCCCGTCAAGCTCCAGGGCATCAAGATGCACCACGAGGGGAAGTTCACGGTCCACGCCGGGGACGAGGTGGCTTTTGTCCTCGCATGGTACCTGTCTCACGAGGATCCCCCCTTCGTACTCGATACGGCGCGGGCCCTCGATGAGACGACCAAGTTTTGGGGGGACTGGTGTGGCAAAGTTCTACCTGTTTATGGCGAATGGGGAGATATCGCCTTACGCTCGCTCATAACTTTGAAGGGGTTGACCTACGGTCCGACGGGCGGCATCGTCGCCGCGGCGACGACATCGCTCCCCGAATCCCTCGGCGGCGTGCGCAATTGGGACTACCGCTATTGCTGGGTCCGGGATGCGGCTTTCACGCTGGAGGCCCTTATCGAATCGGGCCTGCGCGAAGAAGCAGAGAGCTGGCTGGCATGGCTGGGGCGGGTCGCCGCCGGTGATCCCGATCAACTGCAGATCATGTACGGACCAGCCGGTGAACGTCGCTTGACCGAACTGGAGCTCGAGTGGCTCCCGGGCTATGAGGGATCATCGCCGGTACGGATCGGCAATGCCGCCTCGGGGCAGTTCCAACTCGACGTCTACGGGGAGCTCATGAACGCCATCGACCGGGCTCGCTCCCACGGCATTGCAGTGCACAGGATCATCTGGCGCATTCAAGTGGCGATCATGGGTTTCCTCGTCGACCACTGGTCCGATCCTGACGACGGAATCTGGGAGGTCCGTGGTCCTCGTCGCTTGTTCACCCACTCCAAGGTCATGGCCTGGGTCGCTTTCGACCGTGCCGTTCGGGGTATCGAAGTCCACGGTCTCGAGGGACCTGTCGACAAGTGGATCGCCATCCGAGATGCGATCCATGCCGAGGTTTGCGAGAAGGGGTGGAACGCCGAGGTCGGGGCGTTCACCCAGTTCTATGGAGCCGTCGAACTCGATGCCAGCCTGCTGATGATGCCGCTCGTCGGGTTCCTCTCGCCTGACGACGAACGAGTGGTCAGAACGGTCGAGACCATCCAGCAGCACCTTACCGAGGACGGATTCGTCCTCCGATACCAGAACGAATTTGGAGTGGACGGGCTCCCGGGACGCGAGGGAATGTTCCTCCCGTGCACCCTCTGGCTGATCGGCTGCCTGCGGCTGATGGGCCGAGTCGACGAGGCAACGGCCATCTACCGACGGGTTGTCGCCCTGGTGAACGACGTCGGACTCATCTCGGAGGAATATGACCCGGGTCGCCATCGCCTGCTCGGGAACTTTCCTCAAGCCTTCACTCACGTGGGGATCGTGAACGCCGCCCGAGGCCTGAGTGCTTCACGTGCCGCCAATCAAGGCTGACCGGGGGCCCACGACAAAGGAGCCCGGAGCGCCGGGTCACCCGGCTGAGCGGCGCGGCCGCGAGCGGCAGTTCCTTTCAACCGATGGTCCTGTATATTCTCGAGCAAGAGCCGCCATTGGCAGATCCTTCACGGGCTCCGGGTCGATGAAGATCAACGGGTGAGTGATTCGGCCCATCAAGCTGAGAACGATGGGGCAGGTAACAGTGGCAAAGAAAACAGGCGAGGAAACAAACCACAAGAGAGAAAAGAGTCGTTCAGACCGCTCCCAGTCGACCGGCGGTCTTCCCTCCGAAACGAGCCCGAAGATGAAGCGCAAGGAGTACGCCTCCGAACTTCTGCGTCTGCACGAACAGCTCGTCGCCGTCCAGGAATGGGCAAAGGCCGTCGGGGCCAAGATCTGTATCGTCTTCGAAGGCCGCGACACCGCCGGCAAGGGAGGGACCATCAAGGCGATCACCGAACGGGTGAGCCCGAGGGTCTTCCGCGTCGTCGCCCTCCCCGCTCCGACCGATCGAGAGAGATCTCAGATGTACATCCAACGGTATTTGCCGCACCTGCCCGCCGCCGGCGAGATCGTGATCTTCGACCGCAGTTGGTACAACCGGGCCGGGGTCGAGCGGGTCATGGGCTTCTGTACCCCCGAAGACAGCGAGCGCTTCCTGAAGATGACACCAGGTGTCGAGAGGGCCATGGTGGACTCGGGCATCCTGCTCTTCAAATATTGGCTAGAGGTCGGCCCCGACGAACAGACTCGACGACTTCAGAGCCGGATTGACGACCCCCGCAAGATCTGGAAATTGTCGGAGATGGATCTACTCTCCTATAGACGGTGGTTCGAGTACTCGCGGGCCCGCGACGACATGTTCGCGGCCACCGACACCGATTGGGCGCCCTGGTGGGTCGTAAACTCAGACGACAAGAAGAGGGCCCGTCTCAACGTCATCTCCCACCTGCTCAGCAACATTCCGTACGAGCCTCTCAAACGCCGGGGCGTAGAGCTTCCGACCCGTCAAGAACCGGGTGATTATCGGGTGCCAATTGGCTCGCTTCACTACATCCCGACCCCCTACTAGTCCTTCCGCCCACCTCGCTCCACCTATCGGGTCGGACACCTTCGACGGACCAGTGTCACGTCTCAGCAGCAGCGAGTGGGTCGTTACCCCGGGCGATGGCAAGCAAGTCGGTGATCGAGACATCCCGGGCCTGACGTTTCTCGACGGCGGTGAGATTCCCCTCGGGAACCAGCAGCCGCAGTCCACGTGGATGGATCTGGAACTCCAGCGGAGTCGAGAGTTCCAGGGCCTCACCATCGATGCCGGCGTAGGCACGGCCGGACCGAGACCGGACCTCGAAGTGAGTGCCCGTGAACTCGTGCCAGTGCCGGCTCCGACGGCGTTGACCCAGAGCTGAGAGGGCGACGACCTCCGCCGCCTCGCTTCCCGACCTCGCCGATATGGCGACGATGCCGAGCCTTCCGGTGTCCATCCGCCGGCGTTGCGAAGCATCGAGGGTGGCGCCGAGGACATAGGGATTGTTGGACACCTGGATCAAGAAGGCACCGTCGACGTCGGCGCCGCTGGGATCGGTGAACTGGAGGTCAAAGGGCTCCTGTGTACGGCCCAGCACCTCGGGCAACATCGCCTTGGTCGTCTCCGACTTGGCCTCGCGGTATCCCTCCTGCTGCACAATGGTGGCGTAGATGCCGAGGGAGACGTTGTTCACAAAGAGTCGATCTCCGACGGTGGCGTAATCGATGCGACGTTCGATGCCATCACGAAAGGCATGGAGACTGAGGCGGGGGTCCTCCCGGTCGATTCCAAGGTCCAGCGCAAAGTGGTTCCGCGTGCCGGCCGAAACACATACGAACGGAAGGTCATGAGCGATGGCGATGGAGGCAACAAGGGCCTGTGAACCATCCCCTCCAGCCATGCCCAAACAGTCGGCTCCGCTGGCGATGGCATTCTGAGCCAACTTTTCGAGGTCGAGGCCATGATCCAGCATGATCACCTCGACCCCGAGCCCCTCGGCCTGGTCGGCAAGACCGAATTTGGCAACCTTGCCTCCCCCCGACCACGGATTGCAGATCAGCACTGGATGTTGAGACGGTTTTACCGATACCGGTCTGCGAACGTCGCGCTCGTGGAGATCGCGCTCGAGGGCCACCCTTCCGCAGCCGACCGTGGCTACCAACAGTAGGGCCACAAGTGCAAGACGGAACAGGGGCTGATCGGCTGTCGGCGTCGTCCGAAAGATGGCCAGAACCACCAGGATCACACCGACGATTCCTCCGGCAATGCCAAGGATCCGACGGGGCATCCTCTCAGTTATCGCCCACCACAGACCGCCGACAGCGGTCGCCAGTCCGATGAGGGCAACGACGAGAAATCCAAGGTTCCCGAGGACGAAATCGACGAGCGCCGCGGTCAGGAGCAGACCGAAGCCGAGTGAAGCTAGCGCCAGCGCACGCTCGCGGCCCCTGGCCTGGCTAAGAGAACGCGCCTCAGGCTCCGCCGACGGGCTCATCTCCCACCTCCTACTGTCAAACTCGTTCGCCGGTGTGCCGGCTCCCCCGTGGCTCCGTTGATCACGCGGCTGTCCCTCCGGAGGTCATACTCGCGCCGCCAGGTGTCGTTGACCAAACTCCACATCCAGAGTGTCCAGAATGTCGGCCACTTCGTTGTCAGAACGACCCTCTCTAGCGAAGCGTGACCGTTCCGTACAAATCACCTGACTATTCACGTGGCCCCTCGGGATCGAGCTGCGATGTTCGGGGAAAGGCGGCAATGGCTGACTCGATGGTGGGAAAGAAGTGCGTCGGATCGATAGTCCGAGTCAGCTTGTAACGTTCGATCTTGGCGCGCACCGGATCCTTCATCTCGGCGAAGACCAGAGAGATCCCCTGCTCGTTCAGACTCTCGTCAAGATCCTCAAGCATGTCAGCCGCTGTCGTGTCCACATCGGTGATGGGCTCTGCTGACACCACGATCCATCGAAGTCGTGGTTCCGCTGCTGCCAACTCCCGAACCTGCTGGCGGAAGGCCCGAGCGTTGGCGAAGAAGAGGGGGGCATCGAACCGGAAGACGGTGAGGCCCTCGATTCGTTCGGCATCCGGGTAGAAGCGCACGTCGTGAAAGCCAGGAACTCCCTCTACTCTCCCCAGATTGGTGCTGTACGGCCACCAGGATCGGCGGAACACGTTAAGAATGGAGAGCCCCACCGCGATGGCGATGCCCGGAAGCACACCGAGGACGGCTACCCCCAAAAAGGCCGCGATGCAAAGAGCGAACTCGGTTCGGCGCACCTTCCACAGCCGCCTTATCCCCGCCAGGTCAGCGAGAGACAGGGCCGCTGCCATTACCACCGCCGCCAGTGTGGGTTGTGGGAGGTTGCGGAACAGTCCGGGAACGACAACAAGCATGAGCACGATGACCCCAGCACCCACCAGTCCAGTGATCTGTGTCTTGGCTCCGGCCTGATCGGCTACGGCTGTGCGTGAACCACTTGTGCTGACGGGGAATCCCTGGAAGAGCCCGGCAGCAACGTTCGATGTGCCGATACCGATCATCTCTTGGTTGGCCTGCACCTCATCCCCGCTCCGTGCAGCGAAGGCCGATGCCGTCGAGATGGTATCGGTCAGGGCCACCAGCGAGATCCCGAGCGCTCCGGCAACCAGTAGTCCGAGATCCGATGCGGAAATACTCGGGATCGTGAAGGGAGGAAGCCCCTGGGGCAGTGTGCCCACGAGGTCGACGCCGTGGCTCGAGAGATCGAACAACTGCGCACCACCGATGCACAGCACCACAGCCACAAGCACCCCGGGGACCTTCCGCAGCCAACGCTGGAAAACAAGAATGACCGCCAGTCCGAACAACCCGATGAGGACGGCGGCAGTAACGGTCTCTCCTGACCGGACCCCGTTCACGAATCCGGTGATGTCCCCGATCAGGGTGTCGGAGTGAATCGAAAATCCGAACAGCTTGGGTAGCTGACCTACCAGGATGGTGAGCGCCAGACCGGTCATGTAGCCGATCTGGGTCGGTTTGGAGAGCAGGTCGGCCACAAAGCCGAGCTTGGCCACCCCGGCCAGGATCATCATGATGCCGACCAGAATGGCGAGCATCGATGCCAGGGCTACAGCGCGGGCCGGGCTTCCGTCGGCGCCGGCCAGAGGCAGGATTGTGGCTGCGATCATGGGGCCGAGCGACGAATCGGGCCCGAGGACCAGTATGCGAGAAGGACCTAGCGCGGCATATCCGACAAGGCAAAGGATCGAGGTGTAGAGGCCCGTGATGGCCGGCAATCCAGCCAGCTCGGCGTAGGCCATCCCCTGTGGCACCAGAATGGCGGTGAGCACCAGACCGGCCATCAGGTCCTTGACCAGCCATCGAGGCTGGTAACCGGCGATCATCCCAACGCCGGGTACATGCTTCAGCATCGGAAGCCACCGCCTTCGGATCTCCTCATCGATTTGATGCGACCGTAGGCCCGGGGGCGACCAGGGTGCCAGCGGCGGCGGTCCGAAATAGAGCCACGCACTACGGGTGCGTCCGGTCCGGCTGGCAGGTGTTGTCGCAGTCTGGTTGCCTCATCTCAAACCCCGTGTGGACTCGGTGACGCCCTATGCACGGCCTCAACCAGGACCATCGCCTGGGATCCGAGAAAGAAGGCTCTCGGGAAGGAAGGCCCTCATAGCGCGCAGCCGTCAACCGGGCGTGGGCGGATCGGGTCGTAAGACTTGAGTAGTAAAGGGAGCCGGTTCCGATGATTGAGGTGGTTTGGTCCCAGCCAACAACACGACGCCCATGAGGGCAACGGCCAGACCGATAAGAGCTGGAGCTAACCGGTCGCTACCATTCGACAGCTTTTCTTCGAACACCGTGATGCCGAAGATGACGCTGGCGAACAGGGTCACTGCGTTACTGGACGCCATAGCCGGGGCGAGAACGCCTGTCTTCAAAGCGGACTGCTGGAGTGCGAATCCCACGACGGCCGTGGCCACGAGGACATAGATCTCCCAGCTGGAGAACAGAACCCCGATTCCGCTTCCCACGATCGTCATGAACTCCTTCGTGACTGTGGCCTGTAGGGCAAAGCCGACACCGGCAGCCGATCCGAACAGCAGTGCTCTGGTTGCCCCAGTCCTGCCACTTCCCAGTCGGGCCAGGACGATCAACACTGCAGTCCCCGCGATTCCCGCCGTCCACCAAGCGGCTGCAGCTGGATGCGAAATGCCCTTTTCGGGCGAACCGACAGACAGAAAGAGCACGATTCCGGCGATGATGGCGACGGCTCCAATGACCACGCGGTGGCTGATCTGCTGATTGGTGAAACGTGCCCCCAGCGGCAGAGCAATGACAAGACTGGTTGCAGTAAGAGATTGGACCACCACCAACGGGCCACGATCGAGGGCTGCAGCCTGTAGGACCCATCCCGCCGCTTGAAGGGCGCCGCCGGCCAACCATACCGGGCGCGTCAGGATCTGGACAAGGAAACGAGAGTCATCGCCCAAGGCAGGCGTCTCAAGTGTTCCCTTTTGCTGAAGAACAGTTCCGAATGCGAAGGCCAGCGCAGCAAGTAGAGCGAGAAGAACCGCCATCAGCCTCTGGCCCGAGTCACGCTGGACAGCGCCGTCTGAAACCTCCGCACCCTAAGTACCTTCACCTGTGAGATAACCCACCCAGCACCGGCCAGATCAGCGGACTTGGAACCTAGAAACCTCTTCAGGCCACCGTCGACTCCCGCAGACATTCACGATTGCCGCCATATACGGCAAGCGCCAAGATCACGAGAGCGGCAATAAACATGTAGACGAATCGCCAAACAGGATAGTACGGCATCCACCAAATGGTGCTAATACCGCAATGACAGCGGCGGCAATGCCGATGGGTCCACCCATCGGTAGGTCTGGAGGCTATGGCCGAAAATCACAGCCTCAAAGTAGGAGGGCAAAAAGCCGTGGTGGCGAAATGCCCAAATCGCATCGAAGACCTCCATATTGCCGCCCCAGACCAGGACGACTCCGGCAAGGACAATCCAACCTCCACCTCGGTGATCCATGGTTCTGATGAGTCCGGACGTCGCGACTGCGGATCACATATTCCACAGATTCGGAAGGGTCCAGAAGGCACTCGATGGGACGAAAGCAGTGCGGTGCCTTCCTGGTCTTCGACGGCGTGATGCTGCTCGAGTTGGTGGGCCACAGTAACCTTTGAGCGAGGCCCGACGTAAGGACGGGCTCGACCCCGGTTCGCTCAGGTCGCGGATTGGACGGTCGAACAGCGACGTGTTCTTCGGTCTGGCTCAGCGGAGGATGCGGCTGGGGGTCGAGTGCCACCACCGGTTGAGAACCTGGGAGCTCGAGCCGCCACCCCGGGTAGATCAGGTCGGGATCCACCAGGGTGCGCCCATCCGGTTGCGGACGTCCGACATTGAGGTCGAAGATGGCCGGCCATCGCTCGGGGTCACCCAGGGATTGCGTGGCGATCCCCCACAGGGTGTCGCCTACCTGCACAACGTAGAACCGGTCCGGTGCCGAGGGCGGGGCGTTCAGGGGAGCGTCCGAGGGCGAGGGCGAGGGCGGAACGAGGGCTGGAGGCGAGGGCGGCGGCCGAATCACGGGCGAGCGCGGTGCATGGCCCACCACGGGCGCTGGCTGACCTCCCTTGCTGACCATGGTCGTCGATCCCGAGGTTGCGGGTTCGGCCACCAATCGCGTGATCAAGGCTTGGCCCTGGAAGAGCAACACCCCGGCAAAGAGCACAGCCAAAGCGGCGGTGATTTTCGGGTGGGTCGGCCACCACTTCTTGATGGTCTGGAGGGCCCGCCGGACCAAGATGCCAGCAATGAGCAGAAGGCCCAACGGGGCGATGGCCAGGACCACCAGATCGACGAACTCGTTGAGGCCCACGGCCACGTCGTTCCTGGCAAAGGCCAGAAGCATCGTGTCGGCCTGAAGGCGGATGGAGGCCCACTCCGCCGGGAGAAGGATCGGTGCCAAGACGGCGAGTGCCACGAAGTTGAAGGTCAAGAAGACGACTGTGACGACTGACCAGATCCTGATGGCGACCCTGGCACGCCTCTTCAGCAGGAGGAGCTGAGCGGTGGTAGCGGAGTCGGAGCGATGGAACGTGCTCCGTAGAACGGGCCCGAGATAAGCGAAGAGGTTGGGCACACCAACCAGATCGCTCATGATGTAGTAGCCGTCCAGGCGGATGAAGGGCAGGAATTGATACATGGCCATGGCCTGTGACACGACGATGAAGACGGCCAGCGGGCCGAAACCGGTGAAGAAGTAGGCGATGCCGGCGGCCACGATGAGGACGGCATTGAAGTAGACGCCGCCGAGGTCGGAACGCAGGCGCTCGGCCCGGTTGAGCCGGTAGGAATCGGTGAGGTCGGTGTAGAAGGCTGGCCAGGCCAGGTAGATCCCGATGCCCATGACGCCCGGGGAGCCACCGCCATACCTCGTGGCTGTGGCATGGCCGAGCTCGTGGAAGAACCCCGAGAAGATCACCAGAACCGTCACGAGCAAGAACAGGTTGGGATGAAACGGGAGCTGGCGGGCGGCCGCGGTAAGTGCGTTCCGCTGGGCGCCGAACAGCCAGATATTGGTGGCCACGAGACCGGCAAGCATAAGGAGGACGAGGGGCGGCCAGAAGAGTGGTTGGAGGGCCGTGCTCGCCCCCCGATGCAGCCGGGCCGGGATGACGCGCTTCCGGTAGCGCAGGCCTAACAGCGGCAGCGATCGCGGCAAGGCCTTCTGCAGGTCCCCGTCGGAAGGGCTGGCGATGAGGCCCGACGGGCGTAGCCTCTTCTCGACGAGGTACTCGACATTGTCGGCCACGACGTGTCTGCCGAGCTGCGTGCTCACTGTCTCAGCAATCTCCGTGAGGCCGCGATCGCCATCCAACAGGCAAGCCACCAGGTAGAGCAGATGTGAAAGATGGATGACCTGGCCATCATCTCGCCGGACCAGGTAGGTGGACTGCTCGTAGGCAGAGCCTTCATATTGGCCGAGCAGCTGTGTCCCTTCCCGGAGCTGCAACTGGCCACGCGAGGAGGACAGTACAGGTGAAGGGTAACCATCGTCGCACTTCAGGGCGGGATGGGAGTCTGAGCGCTGCTCGAGCCCAGTTAGGTGCGACTGGGGGGGCGGCCCGAAGGCCGCCCCCCCAGCAAGATCACTTCTAGAAGAAGTGACGCCCATCGCTAGAGGATGGAAAGGGCGTTGAAGTCACCGTCCAGGTTCCCATTCAGCGCGGAGACGTTGATGAGACCGCTCTGATAGGTGTTCCCATCGCCATTGCCGTCGAAGCTGCCGACGTTGGTTACCTGGACATGGGTGCTGCTGCCACTGCGGCAACCCCACATCACCTCGCGGGGAGGCAGGTGGGTGGCCTGCTCCATATCCAGCTCGGACAACGAAAGTCCTTCGCTCATAGTTTTCTTCCTTTCTGGCTTTGTGTGATCCCCAGGGAGACTCCTGGAGGTCCGAGGGCGGGCGCCCTCTCCTCCCACTTTTAAAGTGTCATCAGAATCTTGTCAACACATTATTTGCTTAAATCTCCGATATTTCCTTTATATCAAAAATGGCGCGTCAATATGACAGCCATATCGGCTGGAATTTGTTGGATGGACCCCAATACGGGTCTCTACGAGGGATAATCTGACGAGGCGGTCAGATTAGTATCAGGCTTAACGACAAACGTCACTCAGCGGTTACCCGGGCATCGGTTCAAATGTACCTTTATCTATGCCACTATTATTCTGGCAAAAGATCCCAGTCGAACTGTCGACAGATTGTTGAATACCTGCACGACAGTGACCAAGGGCCCAGACCGTGGTGCAGACGATCGAACAACCGTCACGCCTACCCCGTGGCGAGCACGGGAGTGAAGGCGGACCCGGTGTCGTGCCGGAACCGATGGCCCCGACGAATGAGGTTTAAGGCTTTGTCGGCCTTAGAACCACACTGCGACGAGAACAGACCATCGGGACCGACCGTCCGATGCCGGAAGCACTGATCGCAGGCTCGCGTCAATGTGAAGGCGACCGGTCGCCGTCAGAGACGGCTCCTGGAAGCGCCCGCATTCACGGGCCCACGCTGCCTCGTAGAGGCCCTGTGGGGGCTCCTACCCGGGACGGCCGAGCACTGAGAGAATTCGAATGGACCGGTCGTGATTCCGGTCACACAGTGCTGTCTTCCAACCTAAAGCGTCCAGATGGGACAGCGCAGCAGTCCGCCCGAAAGGCTGCAAGCTCGAACCGGTCTGCCCGTTGGACGAGGATGAACCGGCAACCCTCGGCACTTGGAGAGGCGTGGGAGCTGGCCCTGGCGGCACGCCCCCGCCTGGAGCCCCGCCCTTTGCCACCGCGACCTCCCCGGACTCAATGCCTTCGCCGCCGCGAGCTGTACGCAACCCGGCGGCCGATTCCATCGAAGCAATGCCAGCAGCGCGTGCCGACAAAGGACCGGTCAACGTAGCGGTTACGAGCTCTGGGCCATTTGGCGAGCGAGAAGTCGAGGGATTGGTCGTCTCGGAGCCGGTGAGACCGATGTCGGCGCCTTGTGAAGGCGGCCTGGCGACAAGCACCTGCCCGGTCCCGACTGAGGAGCCCTCTGGAGAGGTGTAGCTGACGCCAGGGACCGTGGACATGGAGCTCGTTGGGAGCACCGACGCCGGCGGGGGCGAGGCTGGAGCTGAGGGGACGGACGGAAGAGATTGAGAAATGGAGGCGGTGGGATGCGTCGAGACCACCGGAGCCACAGCAGTGATCTCCGCTGAGACGAGCGGGCCGACCAGATTGGTGACGGTCGAGACCACCGGAGCCACAGCAGTGATCTCCGCTGAGACGAGCGGGCCGACCAGATTGGTGACGGTCGAGACCACCGGAGCCACAGCAGTGGTCACCGTCGAGAGTACCGGGCCGACGAGATTGGTGACGGTCGAAAGTACGGGAGCCACAGCAGTGGTCACCGTTGAGATAGCCGGGCCGACCAGATTGGTAACGGTCGAGACAGCCGGAGCCACGGCACTGGTAACGGCCGAGACCACCGGAGCCGCGACGCTGGCGACCGTTGAGACAGCTGGACCCACGGCGCCTACTGCGTTCGAGGCGGCAGACCCAGTCAACTGGCTCACCGTCGAGCCGATCGGAGCTCCGGCAGTGGCCGCAGTTGAGAGGACCGGAACCCCAGCACTGACAACTTTCGAGGTGCCAGGATCGAGCAGCGAGGCCATCGTCGAGATGACCGAAGCCGCCGTCGCGGACGAGGACGGGACGACGGGAGCGCTCGTCACAACCTTCGAGGCCAGGGGCAATACGACTGCAGCCGGAGCGGCGGCAACTGTCGAGACGACGGGGGCGCTCCCGGAGGAACCCGTCGAGCTGACAGGATCGACCGGAGTCGGCGTCGCAGACGACGCCGGAACGACGGCACCGCTCGTGGAGGCCACCGTCGATGCGGCCGGACCCGTGGCCGCGGCAACAGATGAGGCGATTGGAGTGGACGAGGCGACCGGAGCCGTGGCATTAGAAACGGTCGAGGTCACGGGAGCCACAGAGACGGCCGGAGCAGCTATCGAAGACGACGCCGGGACGACGGGACCACTCTTGGAGGTCACCGTTGAGACAACCTGAGTGCTCACGGAGGTAACCGTCGAATTGACAGGAGCAGAGGAAACAACTGGAGCCGCCGTCTCCGTCGACGTTGCGACGACGGGAGTGGATTCGGTCGACTTCGACGGTGCTGGTGTCGCTGTCGCGGTCGTCGATGGCACAGCTTGCGCCGTCGGGGATTCCTCGGGGGTAGCCGCCGAAACCAAATCGGTCGTCGCTGCCGATGTTGGTGTAGACACCGGCAGCGCATTTGAAACCACGGTAACAACCGAGCTGGGGGGAGCCAGAAGGGTGCTTGCAGAGGCGCTCCCGCGAAACACCACGACGAGGAAGATCGCCCCGACTATCCCGAGAGCTGCCCGAATCGCCCAACGCAGCACGGTAGTTATCCGCACGGCTTCTGACCTTCCCTCGGTGCTCCTACAATAAACGACTTTCTGTTGATTTTGTTGGAGAATTGGTGCGGTGTGTGGAGAATGAGTGTCACCTGTGGATCATGAGTGTGGCCTGTGGCATTTGGGTGTCGAAGCAGTTGGAATCAGCCGGCTATGCCACGTCCTCGGCTGGCTGCCGCGAGCCTCCTCGCGAGTACAGTTGCCGAGCCGAATCGTCTTCCCACTGGACCGCACGATCTATTCGATGAACGGCCACGAACCAACGATCATCCGCTTGGTCTCGTCTGAATCGCGTTCGGATTGCGCCATGAGTTCACCACCTAGTGTCGGTCCCCGGTCCGTTCAGGCCGGCGCTGTCCGTGTCGGTCTTCACCGCCCAGCGGTCCATCAGTCATTGGATTCCCGCGATATCCGTTGACGTGGTGGTTTCTCCTTAACGCCGTCGCCGCACCCCTCCCCAGGAATTTCTCGATTACGCGTGTTGTGGGTTACAGACAAGCGCCGATCCTCAAACGGGTGCCACAAGGGAGCCGACCCCATCGGCTCTGAGCGCAGACTCTTCTTCCACCGGCATTCGCATCTGCGAGATATGCGATCGTCCCGGCATTACGTTCGGCTGCTGCTCCGTCGCGACGGCTCTCGTCACCTCGATGGTTGCCAGTGCCAGGGCTCCGATCGTGTCACCCCGACGGTTACGTCCACGAGCGCTCCAGTCGCATCAACAATTGCCGCTGCCACGGCTTCCGTCGTGCCGCTCCTCTCGCGTCCGCCGCCACTGCCACAGCTTTGGTCGTCTCGACGGCGAGCCAATTGATCGTTGATCGGCCCAGTGGGCCGAAACGGTGTCCTCGCTGCGGCTGCGGTCGCCTCGGCTGCGACCCAGGTGATTGGAACCGCGGTTGCCGTTGCCGTCGGCTGCGTTCGTCTCGGCAGTCGCTAACTGCCGTCGGCTCCTGTCGTCTCGATGGCGACCCAATTGGTTAGATCGGTGGCTGTCGGTGCTGCGGCTCCAGTCGTCTCGGCAGTCGCTAACGGCCGGCCGTTGGCTGCGGTCGCCTCGACGGCGACCCAGGTGGTTGGATCGGCGGTAGCCCGTACCGCGGCTCCAGTAGCCTCAGCGGTGACTACTCTCGAAGCTCAGGTTCTATTCGCGGTTGCACTGCCACACCACCAGTCGTTTCAAGGGTCATCAACTGGTCGGCTCCATTACCTCGACGGTCGCCACTGCCGCGGCTCCAGTCGCCTCGACTGCGACCCAACTGGTCGGCTCTGTCACTCAGCGGCTACCGCTGCCGAGGTCGTGTCGCCGGACCGTATGACCTCGACACCCTCGGTCTCCGGCCCGCTGCCCGCGCCAACGAAATATTGAAGGCGGCGTCGGCTTTTATGCTGACTCCGGGGTTGTTGCCGACGACCCGCCCAGGCTGCGCATATCTTTTGCTCCCAGCTGACGGACAGGCTGACTTCCTCGCAGGCCTCGTCATCCACGACCCGCTTCCAGATCCCACCGACGAGGGGAGGCATCGGTTGAACGAGCTGGCAGCATTTGGGAGTGGTTGATGATGATGTCGGCACTTTCATCCACCGGAATTACTGTGTTTTGGTACCGTCCGCCTTACGGCCGGGTTCGAGGCGCCAGAGGTTCCAAGGCCATGCGCCGTCAATCTCCACTTCTAGACTGAAGCTGAGCACTATTCGGATGACAACGATCATCCCCAGGACAGCAACGCTCTCGACACTTGGATTGACGATGATCGTCCTGACGATGTCGCCGATAATCAGTACTTCCAGACCCAGCAGAATCGACCGGCCGAGTCGCTGGCGAAGGTGCTGGTAGGCGTCGGGTCTGTCGACAAGATGAGCAATAGAGAGGGAATAGTCGATAAGAGCCCAAGATCCGCCGATGATCATGATCGCTGCACCGGCCGCCTCGATGACACGCACTACATCAGAGATAAAATGGTCATAGCCCATACGTCCAGAGTCTCACATCAACTCAGAGTGGACGATGACACTGCGATGATGCCCACATAACCCACCGCCGACCTCTAGTTTCTACGATCGGACACAGTCGTTGCCTCAGTTGATTCGCTCCAAGCGACGAGCGCACAACAGCATCAAACGCGGGATAGACCCCCCGTTGGCATATCCGCCAGTCTCCAGAATGACGGAGGAGGGTGGCGACGGTTCTACCATGTCCTCTATCAGCAGCCCATATCTCCCCATTTCATGTACGTATCTGCTGAGAGGCCGATGAATAAAAGATAGATGTATTCCTGGCCCGACTTGATCTGTGACGATGTCATCATCAAGGTAGGAGCCGATCCGCCAGAAATGTTCATCAGAATGGATGGCCTCCACCCAACCGCTGCCTGGAGATTGCAACAGCGGATGAACCAGAAGTAACAGGAACCGACCTCCCGGCGTCAACACCCGGGCAACTTCCTGAATGGCATCCTCGAAAAGCTCCACGTGTTCGATCGCCAAGCACAGGACGACTGTGTCGAACCTAGCGTCACCACACGGAAGCTGATTGGCATGGGCTTGCAGGTACCCCGAAAGCCCTCCCCGGTCCTGGGCGGCGCGAATCTGCGAGTCCGTCACGTCCAATCCGACCACTTCGGCTCCCTGACTTGCCAGACGTCGGCCGACCTGTCCCTCACCGCAACCGATGTCCAATACTCGTTGGGCTCCACGGGCATAATGCTCGACCAACGGAAGGATCTGTTCTTCGTACTCGGGGTCAGCTCCCTCTGTGTAGTTCCTTTGCCACCAGGCCGCACCTTTCTCCCAGAGGTCGTTCTCCATCCCGTCGACGCTACAACCGGTAAGTGAGATCGGAGAGTGCCGAGTGGCCGTCAACTAGCCGAGACTCGGCCCCGTGGGAGCATCCGAGGTCTCTTCCGACACTGGCTTCCTCAAAGCCCCTGGATGGCGATGGAGAAAACCAAGACTTCACTGGCGGCGAGCTGGTTGCTCGATCTTCACCTGCAGTTAAGGAATCCTTGAGATCGTTGCCAGGTGGTGAGCCAATCGTTCCCATTGGTTTGCCCATGGCTGCCGCGGCGCTGTACGGCCTCCATCTGGTTGGATTGGACTCTTCGTACGTCAGCCATGTCCTTCCCTATCTCATCGTGTTGGGTTTCGGGTTCGGCCTGAGCGTTGCCCCCTCGTTCAGCACCGGCACTCTCGGTCTGGCACCCCAGGACGCCGACGTGGGTCCGCCACCCTCAACACCGCCCAACAAGTTGGGCTCCATTGGCACCTCACTGCTCAACACAGTGGCCGCCGCAGCTGCCACCGCCTACTTGGTGGGCCGGGCGCTGAACCCGGCCAACCTCGAGGCAGCCGCCCTGCACAGTTACTACGACAGCCTTCCCGTGGTCGTCCTTGATCTTCGTGGCCGGCCATCGTCGGCGGGCTGGTGCTCCAGCGCGGCAGGCTGACGGCTCTGGCGCCCGAACATCAGATCACGACGACAGCCGAGGTTGCCAGCGATGACCAGCATCAACCCGACATTTGCCGCGTACGAGTTTCTTGTCGGTGAATTCGCCAAGTGGTGTGAGGGGTGTGAGCGGGCCTTACTGATGAACCTCCATCAAAGGACCGAGGAGCCAGTCCTCAGGTAATTGGGGGCGTGGCGTCGGGTAGGGTACTACCGCAGAGAGTGGCAGAGATACCGCAAAGCGTGGTACCGGATCGATCCTAGGGGCAGGAGGGGCCGTGGGCATCGCTGGATACGTGCGCAGCAGCCGCGTCATGGGGACGTGCAGGAGAGCCGAGACGTGCTGGCTTGCCCTCTTGGCCACGGCCGTGGTCATTGTCGGGTCGGTGTTCGGCACCGGCCGGGCGGAGGCAGGAGCGCCAGGGGTGGTGGTGGCCGGGGCCGCGGCCCCGGAGGTAACAGCCTTCCTCGGGGAAACTCCCGGACCGTCCTTCACGACCGGATCCGACGGCGCGGTGTGGTTCGTCGGCGGCGACAGCACCGACACGATCGACAGAATCGACAACTCCGGACACATGACCGCCTACCCGACGGGCGCACCATCACCGGGTCCGATCGCCGTCACGTCGGGACCGGGCGGGGACCTCTGGTTTACCGCCCCGCACAACTCGATCGAGGCGATGACCACTTCGGGTCAGCTGGTCAGGAAATTCGTCACCAACGGGTCGAACAAGCCCGGCGACATAACTGACGGGGCGGACGGAGACCTGTGGTTTACCGCTCACAACGTGCCAGACGGAGGAACTCCGACCTACGCCATCGGGCAGATGACGCCGTTCGGAAAGTTCAGGTACTACGCCGGCGCTGCCATCGATGACCCGACCTCGATCGCCTCGGGGCCAGACGGCGACATCTGGTGGACCAACGAGGACTCGATTGGCCGAATCACTGCCTCCGGTGAGATCACCGAGTATTCCGGCTCCAACATCGACCCACAGGGTGACATTACCGAAGGTCCCGATGGAGCCATGTGGTTCACAAACCCCTACACCATCGGCCGGATCACCGAAGAAGGCCAGGTTTCCACTTCCCCCTACCAGGCCTCGAGCCTTATCTCCGGACCCGACGACGATCTGTGGTTCTCCGACAAAGGCGTGATCGGGTCCATCGATAGCGCCGGAAGAGTCGCCGAGTACAAGAGCAGCCAGATGCAGGCTCCTGATTCGATCACCTCGGCGGCGGGCGGGATCTGGGTGGGCGGTTTGTGCTGTGGGCCAGAGGTGGCAGAGCTCAATGTCGCGTCGGGCACCTTCAGCTACTACTCCAGCTCCATCGACGCCACAGCGGATATCGCCCGAGACTCCGACGGGGCGCTCTGGTACACCATGCACCGAGTCGACGAGATCGGCCGGATCAGCACTTCTGGCGATACCACCGTCTATTCGACAGGCGCGGTCGAAGATCCACAGTCGATCATCACAGGTCCCGGCGGCCTCTGGTTCGCCGGCGACGAATCGATCGGACGGATCACCACAACCGGTGTGGTGAGCGCGTTCTCCGACCCCGACATCGACTCTCCCGAGAACCTGACGGTCGGTCCTGACGGCGCCGTCTGGTTTACGGACCAGCAGGGCATTGGCCGCATCACATCGACGGGCCAGGTCACCACGTACAACGGGTCTGGGATCGGTACCCCGATCGCCATCACCAGCGGAACCGACGGGAATCTCTGGTTCTCGGTCAGTGGATCAGGGAGGATCGGCAAACTCGACCCCGGCACCGGTGCGGTGACCGACTACAAGGTCGGTAGGTTCGACCCTGTGACATCCATCGTGACCGGACCCGACGGCGCGCTCTGGTTCGACAGCCCGGCGGTGGCCGACACTATCGGCCGCATCACCACCGCTGGCCACACCCGCACCTACTCGGTGCCCGGCGCGTCCGGGCCAGGAGCGCTCGTGAATGGGCCCGGCGGGGACCTGTGGTTCACCACCTATCTAGGCCTGGGTCAGATCACCACGGGAGGGACGGCGAGGGTCTACGCCGGTCTGTTCAGCGGCATTTCGTCCCAGTACTCCGGCAACCTGGCTTTCGTGCCCGGTCGTGGGCTCTGGGTCAGCGATCCGTTCACCATCTACCAGGTCACGGTAGGATGAACGGCGCACCGCCAGCCGTCGGAGCAGGTCGTTGTTTGCAGGCTTCACCCTCTTGCAGGCCAGCTGCGCCATCCTCGGAACCGGCCTGCCGCTGTCGTTCCTCGCAAACGACCTCGCCAACGGCGCCGGGAGCGCATCCCGCATAGAACTCCGCGCGAATAGGCAACTACTCAATAGATCGATAGAACGATCTGCACAAGCCCGCGTAGCCGGTGGTAACCGTGCGCGCCGTCGGATCGGCAACTCCGGCAGTCGGAATCCTCTCAACATGGCCGGCCACCCACTAACTTCGTCTTATTGTGGCGGACCACACCGATCTGAGCAGTGCGCCAGAAGGGACCAAGGGGATGGACAAACCATCCTCGATAGAGCGCATCCGGCGACTGGAGATGCTGGAGCAGGAACGGCTTGATGAGAAACATCGCAAGGAGGAGCGACGCCGCCAGACAGTTGCCGGCGCGAAGCCGTCGGGCGGGCGCCACGACCTCGTCGACAACATTGAGAGGGCCACCAAGTACCCGCTGGCCATTCTCGCCATCGCCTGGCTGGTCATCGCCATCGTCGTTCTCACGACCGACGTGAATGGTTCGGCCTCTACCGTCCTCGTCGGCACCCTGTTCGTTCTGTGGGCAATTCTTCTGGTGGAGTACGCCGTCCGCCTCGTGGTCACTCCTGACCGGCGCGGCTATCTCAGGCGACGATGGGTAGAGCCGGCGACCGTTGTGGTGCCGCCTCTCCAGGGATGGCACTTCGTCGGGATCGAGAAAATGAGCCTTCTCGTCTACGAGGGGGAATTGAGGATAGAGACAATCCTCAAGCACCACAGCCTCTTCCGGGTGCTGCTTGCCGCGGCTGGCACCCTTGTCCTCGGGGCCTGGTTGGTGCTTCTCTTCGAGGAGAAGGCCAAGGGGAGCAATATCCACAACTATCCCGACGCTCTGTGGTGGGCCATCGTCACGGTGACCACCGTGGGCTATGGGGACCGGTATCCCGTCACCGCTGGAGGCCGTGCTGTGGCCGTCGTCCTCATGCTGGTGGGAATTGGTCTCATCGGCGTGCTCACAGCCACTGTGGCCTCCGTGTTTGTGAAGGAGCACACCGACGCCAACAAGGAGGAGCTAAGGAAGGGACACGCCGATCTTGGCCAGCGTCTGTCGGTGATCAGTGATCGATTGGCCGACGTCGAGAGCCGACTCGGCGCCACGGCGGCCGAGGTAGCCGCCGTAGATGCAGCTGCAGATGCAGAGGCGGTCGGCACTGAGCCGGCTCAACCAGATCAGGGGACATCCACCGCTTGAGAGAGGCATAGGGGAACGATCCCGCAATCGTGGTAGCGGGCGACTCCGGCACTCGTCCGATGAAAGTCGCGGTTCCGTTGTTCGGCTGAGGTTAGTGTTGGTGACAGTGACGGGATGGCATGGCTGATGCACGGCATTGATTCGTTCTTCCATAACGTGTTCGTGTGGACTGGCACCTACAACGAATCCGGGGGTTGGTACGGCTTCTGGTCCGGCTTTGCCGGCGGCTTTGGCATCTTGGCCATTTTTGTCGTGGGCTACCGGAAAATAAATTGCCACACTCAAAGGTGCTGGCGCATCGGTCACCACGATCTGACTGTCAAGCAATCCGATACGGATCCCGGGACGACCTATCGCGTGTGCCGCCATTGTCATCCCGAAATAAAGGGGCAACGATTCTCTCGCGCCGAACTCCATGCGATGCACAACGCTCATATGAAAGATCAAGCGGCATGAACCGTCCGACCTGGAGTGTCTCCGGGGATGCTCCTCCGTCAAAGGTGGCGGCGCATCCCCCGGAACATCACTCCGGGCTTCAGTTGCTTCACCCTGCGGTTGGAGGCATCCCGTTCGCCGCGCTCGAATGAGGCAGGACTGGCCATGAGCCGGAGGGCACGTTCGGTGAGCAGCGCATGCCGGGCTGCGGTGGATGCGCTATGGAGCCTCTATGAGACCCACTTCCCTCGAGAGCGGACGACGGGATTCGAACCCGCGACCCTCACCTTGGCAAGGTGATGCTCTACCAACTGAGCCACGTCCGCGTAAGGCTTAAACCCTAGCAGCAGGGGGATGACGCCTACCCCGCTCAGGCCAGGTCAACCCACCGGGCACGCTCAGGCAGGAAGTTCGCCGTGCCACCACGGAACCGGTCGGAGCCGCCGGTTGACCGCTCGCATCAAATCGTCGAGCGAGCTCCGCATGCCGCTGGCGATCACCTCGATATCCGGTACCAACTCGCGGCAGCCCTGCACCCCGATGAACACCGAGTCCAGATACGAGAACACCGTCACGTTGACACCGACTCCTTCGACGATCGGACCGATCGGGTACATGGCCACCATGCGGGCGCCGGCCATGTACAGGGGGACGTCGGGACCGGGCACGTTGGAGACGATCACATTGAACAACGGCCCCATGTGATCGAAGAGGCGGAGGTTGGTCACCAGGCGGGTCAGTCGGGAGGCCACCGCCGGCACCAGTGTCTGGGCCCATCCGGCAAACACCGGCCCCAGCCGCCGGTCCTGCTCCTTGGCCGTCTTCGTCTCTTCGGCGATGTGGGCCAGCCGCTCCGCCGGGTCCTCGATCCCATCGGCCAGCGAGACCAGCATGGCTGACACCCGGTTCCCCAGCGCAGTGCGTTCCGACGGGCTGCGTACCGACACCGGCACCAGTGCCACCAGGGGCTTCCCCAGCCCCTCGTGGCGCTGATCGAAGAAGCGGCGCAGGGCCCCGGCCGTCACCGTCAGCACGACGTCGTTGGTCGTTCCGCCGAGGACCTGGCGGATCTGGCGCACCTCTTCCAACGGCAGCTCGGCAAAGGCCACGCGTCGGTGGGCGGAAATGGCCCGGTTGATCGAGGTATGAGGGGCAACGAAGGGCGACGGCGGTGCGCTCTCGCCACTCTGATGCACGCGCCCGCCCAGACCCCGCGCCCCCTTCAGCGTGCGAGACAGGGTCCGTACCAGCGTGTCGGCCTGGCCGGGCAGGGACCCGAGCACGCTGCGCAGCTGCTCCCCTCCCCCGGGCAGGGGATCCGGCGACCAGGTGGGATCGCTCCCCGCCCCCGCCGGCGCTGATGCCCGGACCGGTCGCTCCCCATCCCCCGGTTGGGTCCGTCGGGATCGATGACCGCCGAACAAGGGCCGGGGGGCGGGAATGGGCGAGAGATCGAAGAAAGCGGCCATCACTTCCGCACCGGACACGCCGTCGAGGATGGTGTGGTGCACCTTGGGGACGAGAGCCAGCCGGCCCCCGCTCAACCCTTCGACCACGTGGAACTCCCACAACGGGCGGTCCCGGTCGAGCGGTCGCGACGCCACGTCGGCCACCAGGTCCTCGAGCTCGCAGAGACCGCCGGGTTCGGGGAGGCAGACCCGGCGCACGTGATAGTCGATGTCGAAGTCGGGATCGTCCACCATGGCCGGGTGCTGCAACCCGAAGGGAACCTCGACCAGCCGTTGGCGGAACGGCGGTACCCGGTTGAGCCTCTCGGCCACCAGTTCCCTTATCCGCCAGAAGTCGACCTCGCCACTGACTTCTTCGGGATCGAAGATCAGCGCACCCAGAATGTGCAGGTGGGAGGTGGGTGACTCGAGGGAGGCAAATCCTCCGTCCAGGCCGGACAACCGCTCCATCGGCGCTAGCGACCCGTCGACCCGAAGCCGCCGAGTCCCCTGGCTGAGTCGGGCAGCTCGGTTACCGCGACGAAGGCAGCCGATTCGACCCTCTGGATGACCAGCTGGGCGATCCGGTCCCCCCGGTGGATGTCGTAGGGCGTCTCCGGGTCGGTGTTGACCAGCAGAACGCACAGCTCGTCCCGGTACCCCGCATCGATGAGTCCCGGGGTGTTGAGGCAGGTGACCCCGTGGCGGAGCGCCAAGCCGCTTCGGGGCTGGACGAAGCCCGCCCAGCCGTCCGGGATGGCCACGGCCACACCGGTTGGCACCAGGGCACGGCCACCGGCGGCCTCGAGGGTCACGTCGGTCCGGGCCACCAGGTCGGCACCGGCATCACCCGGGCGGGCGTAGCCCGGAAGGGGGAGGTCGGGATCGAGACGGACCACCGGCACGGACATCGTCCCCGGTTGCTGGGGCGCGGCTCCGCCGGCGGCAGAAACTGTCTCGACGTCGCTCTGTGATGCCGGGGACACGCCGGGCTCCTCCGCTCGATTGAGGAGGACGCTAGCGCAACGCCCCGGTCGGCCACCATGGGAGTTTTTCCAACCGCACGCCGTGCTGATCGACAGTCACACAGGCGTCAAAAAACTGATGGTCGGTCATCCGGTAGCGTCACCCGGGTGCTGGTGTGGATGGATCTGGAGATGACCGGGCTCGACGTCCAAAAGGACGTCATCGTCGAGGTGGCCACGCTAGTCACCGACGACGACCTCGGCATCGTGGCCGAGGGCCCCGACCTGGTGGTGGCCGTTCCCCCCGAACGCCTGGCGGCCATGGACGAATTCGTCCGGAACATGCACACCCACAGCGGCCTGTTGGAGGAGATCGCCAAGTCCACCGTGACCCTGGAGGAGGCCGGCGATGCCACCCTGGCCTTCATCCGAGCCCACGTGCCCGCCCCCCGCACCGTGCCGCTGGCCGGCAACTCGATCGGCACCGACCGGCGCTTCCTGGCCGCCCAGCTTCCCGCCATCGAGGAGTACCTGCACTACCGCTCGGTCGACGTCTCGACGGTCAAGGAGCTGGCCCGGCGCTGGTATCCGCAGGTTCTGGCCGGCGCCCCACCCAAGGCCGGCGGCCACAGGGCCATGGACGACATCCGCGAGAGCGTGGCTGAGCTCGACTACTACCGCCGTACCATCTTCTGCGGGACCGACTCGGCCTGAGCGGCCCCCTGTGGCCGTCGTAGAGAGGAGCAGCCATGGCCCAACCGGCCGAACCCCAGCCTGAGCCCAGCCCGACAACCGTGGCCCCACCCACCCGGCCCGAGGCCACCGCCATTCTCACCGCCCCGGGCCAGCCGTTCGAGATGGAGGACCTGGTCATCCGGTCCATTCCCACCCGGACCTGGAAGTCCGCTCCGGCCACCCTCCGGTCCGTTCTCGAGATGTCGGCCTACCACGGCGACAAGGACTTCCTCGTCTACGAGGACGAGCGGTTCACCTTCGCCGAGCACTACCGGGCCGTGGCCACCCTGGCCCACGCTCTCATCGACCAGTTCGGCATCACCAAGGGGGACCGGGTGGCCATCGCCATGCGCAACCTGCCCGAATGGGTCATCGCCTTCTGGGCCTCGATCGCCGTCGGGGCGGTCGTGGTCCCCCTCAATGCCTGGTGGACGGGGCCCGAGTTGGCCTACGGGCTCAGCGACTCCGGCACCGCACTGGTCTTCGTCGACGAGGAGCGGCGCCAACGGATTCTCCCCCACTTGGACGAGATAGACGATCTGAGGGACATGGTGGTGTGCTGCGAGGAGCACGACCCGGCCGGCGGCCGGCGCATCGCCACCGGGGCCCAGGTCGACCGCGGGGATGGGCCGCCCCTCCCGGTCATCCCCTTCACCGACGTCACCGGGCCGCACGGCCCGTACGACACCCTTCCCGAGGTCCTCATCGACCCCGACGACGACGCCACCATCTTCTACACGTCGGGAACCACCGGCCGGCCCAAGGGGGCGGTCGGCACACACCGCAACAGCGTGTCCAACCTGATGAACCTGTTCTTCGTGGCCACCATGGGCACCCTGCGCCGATCGGGTCCGGTGGGCGGCGCCGGGGAAGGGACCCAGAACGCCAATCTCCTTTCGGTCCCCCTCTTCCATGCCACCGGCTGCCACGCCGTGCTGGTGTCCAACACCGCCGCCGGCGGCAAGCTGGTCATGATGCACCACTTCGATCCGGAACGGGCCCTCGAGCTCATCGAACGCGAACGCATCACCATCTTCGGCGGCGTGCCGGCCATGGTCATGCAGGTCATCGATTCCCCCGCCTTCGCCACCCGCGACACCTCCTCGGTCCGCTCCATCTCCTACGGCGGGGCGCCGTGCCCGCCCGACCTGGTCCGGCGGATCAAGCAGCATTTCCCCGGGGGCGCACCGGGCAACGGGTACGGGCTCACCGAAACGTCGGCCATGACCACCATGAACAGTGGCGACGACTACGTGCGCAAGCCCGACAGCGTGGGGCCGCCGGCCCCGGTGTGCGACGTCGCCGTGGTCGACGAGGAGTATGCCGGGGACGAGCCGCCGGCTGACCAGTCCCCCGATCCGTCCCGGACCGGTGAGCTCTGGATCAAGGGACCCAACGTGGTCCGGGGGTACTGGAACCGTCCCCAGGAGACGGCAGCCTCCTTCACCCGGGGATGGCTGCACACCGGGGACGTGGCCCGCATCGACGAGGAGGGGTTCGTCCACATCGTGGACCGGGCCAAGGACATGATCATCCGCGGGGGGGAGAACGTCTACTGCGTGGAGGTCGAGGCCGCCCTGTTCGCCCACCCGGCGGTGGCCGACTGCGCCGTCATCGGCGTACCCCACCCCGTGCTCGGGGAGGAGGTCGGCGCGGTGGTGGTGGTGCGGCCCGGCGAGAGCGTGGGCGCAGACGAGCTGGCCCGATTCGTGGGCGAGAGCCTGGCCGCTTTCAACGTGCCCTCCCGCTTCTGGTTCCGGTCGGATCCCTTGCCCCGCAATCCGGCCGGCAAGGTGTTGAAGCGCGAGCTGCGGGCTGAGCTGCTGGGCGGCCCGGACAGCGCAGCCGCCGACTAGCGGCCTGGTCAGGGCGAGGCGGCCAGGGTATCCCGGGTGACCTCAACATCGCGACCCATCTGGTCGACCAGCGCATCCACACTGTCGAAGGCCACCTCGTCGCGCAGTCGGGCCACGAACGAGACCCGGGCTTCCTCCCCGTAGAGGTCACCGCTGAAGTCGAGCAGGAAGGCCTCGACCAGCAGTGGACCGTCGCTTCCGTAAAAGGTCGGACGGCGGCCCACCGAAACGGCGGCCGGGTGACGCTTCCCGTCCGGCCGTTCGTACCAGGCCGCGTAGATGCCGGCTGCCGGCAGGCAGATCCCGTGGGGGACGTCGACGTTGGCGGTCGGGAACCCGAGCTCGGTCCCCCCCGCTGGTCGCCGGCCACCACTACGCCCCGGACCTGGTGTGGCCGTCCGAGGAGGGCGGCGGCCTCCTCCACCCGGCCGGCGGCCAGGGCCGTGCGCACCCGGGTCGAGGAGATGGGCTCACCGGGCCGGTCGGCGCCCTCCCGGTCAGCGGTCAGGGACACCCCGTCGACGACGAACCCGGCCGCCGCCCCCATCTCCTCCAGCAGGGCCACGTTCCCCTTGCGGCCGTGGCCGAAGTGGAAGTCCTGGCCTACGACCACCAGCCGGGCGTCGAGCCCCTCGACCAGGATCTGTGTCACGAAGTCCTCCGCCGTCTCGTTGGCCCGCTCCCGGTCGAAGGGCACCACCACCACCAGGTCCACCCCGGTCGACTCGAGCAGCTCGAGCCGCTGCGGAAGATCACAGAGAAGGCAGGGTGCCGACTCGGGCCGCACCACCATGGCCGGATGGCGGTCGAAGGTGACCACCGCCGTCGACAGGCCGTCGGCCGCGGCCCGGGCCGACAGCTCGCCCAGCAGGGCCCGGTGGCCGAGGTGAACCCCGTCGTAGGCCCCGATGGTGACCGCCGTGCCCCCGGCCGGGGGTCGACAGGCCGACGGGTCGGTCACGATCTCCATCACCGGGGAAGGTTACCTGGGCCGCCCCGACGGCAGGGGTGACGGGCCCATGCTGAGAGCGACCTCATCCGGTCGCTTCCAGCACGACGGCCGGACGGATCCGGTCGGTCTGGGTGGCCTCGTAGACGGCCAGCAGCCGGTGGGTGGCGTCGACCAGGCCCCAGGGCCCGTCGCCGGTCACGCCCAGGGGGACCCGGTCGAGGGCCAGACCCCGGGCCACCAGCTTGGCCACGTCGTCGCCCACCTCCACCTGGTCGAGATCCCGCACGGCCTGAGCCGGTGTGAGCACCATCGCCGGTGTGAGCTGGTCGACCGGCCGGGCCTCGTCGGTGGTGAACGACCCGATCCGCAGTCGCCGCAGGTCCCGCAGGTGGGCCCCGCCCCCCAGAGCCAGACCGAGGTCGGCGGCCAGGACCCGGACGTAGGTGCCCGACGAGCACTCGACCTCTATCCGGAATACTCCCGGAGTGAGGCCGGGCGAGACCTCGAAGCGGTGGACGGTCACCGGTCGGGATGCCCTCTCGACCTCGATGCCTTCGCGGGCCAAGGCGTGGAGTCGGCGACCGCCCACCTTGACCGCCGACACCATGGGCGGCACCTGCTCGATGGGACCGGTCAGCGTCCGGGCCGCCGCCCGCACGTCGGCCAGGGCCAGTCCTCCCATGTCCCAGGTGCCGGTGACCTCACCAGAGGCGTCGAGGGTGGAGGTGGCCACCCCGAACACCACCTCGGCCCGGTAGGTCTTGGGCAGCGCCGTCAGGAACCGCATCAGGCGGGTGGCCCGGCCCAGTCCGACCAGCAGCAAGCCGGTGGCATCGGGATCGAGCGTGCCGGCGTGCCCGACACGGCGTTGCCCGAAGATCCGCCGGCAGCGGGCCACCACGTCGTGGGACGTCCAGCCGGCCTCCTTGTCCACCACCACCATGCCGGTGACCGCGTCGATCCCTGCCGGCGTCATCCTGCGGGATCCGGCGACCCGTCGCCACCAGCGGCGTCGAGCTCGTCCTGGTGGATCCGTCGCAGAGCCTCCTCCACCCGGCTGCCGGCCACCACGGCCGGATCGACGGTGAAGGCCAGCTGGGGCGTGCGCTTCATCCGGACCTGGCGCCCGAGGGTCCTCTGCAGCTGGACCCGGCGCTCACCGAGTGCCTCGGCCGCATCGTCGGGCAGCGAGCTCACGAACACGGTGGCGTGGCGCAGGTCGGGGGCGGTGTCGACCGACGTCACCGTGACCAGGCGGAGACGCTCGTCGGCGTCGGCCAGCCGCTCGATCTCCTCGGCCAGCACCTGGCGGATGACCTGGTTGACCCGCAACGAACGCGGGTAGGGGGCGGCGCCCCGATTGTCATGCCGGCGACCTGGCACCACTGCTCCCCTTTGACCTCACCGCCGCGCCGACCACGCGGCCCGTTTGGTCAGGTACGCGGGATCTCCCGCTCGTCGTAGGTCTCGATGATGTCGCCTTCCTTCAGGTCCTGGTAGTCCGAGAGCCCGATGCCGCACTCGAATCCGGCCTGCACCTCGCGGGCGTCGTCCTTGAACCGCCGCAACGAGGTGATGGCACCCTTCCAGATGACAACGCCGTCGCGGAGGAATCGAACCTTCGAGCCGCGGGTGATGACACCGTCGCGCACGTAACAGCCGGCGATGGCCCCCACCCGGGGGACCCTGAACACCTGGCGCACCTCGGCCTCGCCGGTCACGATCTCTTCGTAGACCGGGGCCAACAGCCCGAGCATGGCCGCCTCGAGGTCCTCGAGCAGCTTGTAGATGATCTCGTACAGCCGGATCTCGACCCCGGCCTTCTGGGCCATCTCCCGGGCCCGGCGGTCGGGGCGCACGTTGAAGCCGATGATGGCCGCCGCCGAAGCCTGGGCCAGCTCCACGTCGGACTCGGTGATGCCTCCCACGCCGCGGTGGACGAAGCTCAGCTTGACGTCCTCCCGCTCGAGCTTGCGCAGGCTGTCGGTGACCGCCTCCAGGGAACCGCGCACGTCGGCCTTGAGGATCAGGTTGAGAGTGGCTGTTTCGCCCCGCTGGATCTGTTCGAACAGATCCTCGAGCTTGGCGCCGCCCAGCGCCGAGGTGGCCGCCGGTACGTGTCCGGCCACCCGGTAACGGTGGGCCCGGGCCTCACCGATGGTGCGGGCCTGGGCCAGCTCGGGAGCCACCCGGAACTCGTCGCCGGCGTCGGGGGGGTCGGAGAAGCCCAGCACCTGGACAGGGGTGGACGGGGGCGCCTCTTTGATCTGGTCCCCGTGCTCGTCGACCAGCGCCTTGACCTTGCCCCAGGCGGCGCCGGCCACCACCGGATCGCCGACCCGCAGGGTGCCGCGCTGGACGATGACCGAGGCCACCGGGCCCCGCCCGATCTCGAGCTCGGCCTCGATGACCACGCCCCGGGCCCGGCCCTCGGGTGTGGCCACCAGTTCCTCGACCTCGGCCACCAGCACGATCTGCTCCAGCAGATCGTCGATGCCCAGGTTCTGGAGGGCGGAGACCTCGACAGTGATGGTGTCGCCGCCCCACGCCTCGGGAACCAGCCCGTACTCCGAGAGCTGCTGGAGCACCCGATTGGGGTCGGCTTCCTCGCGGTCGATCTTGTTGACGGCCACCACGATTGGCCTGTCGGCCGCCCGGGCGTGGTCGATGGCCTCGATGGTCTGGGGCATGACGCCGTCGTCGGCCGCCACCACCAGGACCACGATGTCGGTGACATCGGCGCCCCGTGCCCGCATGGCGGTGAAGGCCTCGTGGCCAGGGGTGTCGATGAAGGTGATCGGGTGGTCGTTCCAGACCACCTGGTAGGCACCTATGTGCTGGGTGATGCCGCCGGCCTCGCCGGCTACCACGTTGGCCGAACGGATCCGGTCCAGGAGCAGGGTCTTGCCGTGGTCGACATGGCCCATCACGGTGACCACCGGGGGACGGGGGCGCAGCTCGGACTCGTCCACGTCCTCGTCGTCGTCGTCCAGGAACCTGGCCAGCAGCTCGGCTTCGCGCTCCTCGCCGGGATCGACCAGACGGACGTCGGCCCCGATTTCGGCGGCGAACAGGTCGATCATGTCGTCGGTCAGGGACTGGGTGGCCGTGACCATCTCCCCCTGCAGGAGCAGGAAGCGGATGACGTCACCGGCCGACCGGTTGAGCTTGGGACCGAGGTCGCGTGCGGTCGAGCCCCGCTCGATGATGACCTCGCTGTCGGGAACCGGAGCGGTCGACGGGGTGTAGGCGGTGAGCTGGGTCGGCTCGAGCTCCTCCAGATTCCGGCGGCGACGACGGGGACGCCGCTGGTTGGGGCGACCGCGACCGACGCCCGGTCCGCCCCGACCACCGGGGCCACCGGGGCCTCCACCGGGACGGCCGCCGTAGCCGCCTGTCGATCCTCCGCCCGGACGGGCGCCGAAGCCGCTGCCCCCGCCGCTGCTCGGTCCTCCGCTGCGTGGCCCGCCACCGGGTCGGGCCCCTCCGGGGCCCGACGGGCTGGTTCGTCCCCCGTACCCACCGGAGCCGCCCGGACGAGGCGCGGCGCCGGCCGGTGGACGGCGACCGCCGGAGCCGGGGGGTGGCGGGATGGGCTTACCGGTCACCGAGCGGGGTGGCCCGCCGGGAGGTGGCGGGATGGGTCGGCCGGTTGCGCTGGTCGGAGCGTGGGGCGGCGCCGAGGGGGGAGCCGCCGGTGCCGCTCGTGGTGGTGCGGCCGGGCGGGGTGCGGTGGGCGCTGACGGCGCCGATGCGGCGGGAGCCATGGGCGGGGTGGCCGGAGCAGACGGTGCCGGAGCAGACGGTGGCGGAGCAGACGGTGCCGGAGCGGACGGTGCCGGAGCAGACGGTGCCGGAGCAGACGGGGCCGGAGCAGACGGGGCCGGAGCCGACGGGGCCGGAGCCGGAGGAGCTGCAGCAGGGGTCGGGGCCACCCGGGCAGCCGGGGTGACCGGAAGCCGCGGCGGCATGGGCGGGGCTGAAGGTTGTTCGGAGGCGGGCCGGCTGGTCACCAGGCGGGCGCCGGCCCGCTTGACCGGTGCGGCGGGCGCCGGCGGAGCCGAGCCGAGCGAACTGGCGGCGGGAGAGGTACCTGACAAGATCTCCCGCTGCCCTGCCGGGGTCAGGTCGGGGTCGCCATCTTCGGTTGCCGGCACGTCGCCGGCCGCGGCCGCCTTTTTGGATGCGGCCGCCTTTTTGGCCGGGGGTGCCGGCTCTTCCGGCTGGACCGGCCGGCGCAGGCCCTCGCGGTCCGCCTTCCGGCGGGCGCGGTCGGCTTGGGCGTCCTCGATGGACGACGAGTGGCTCTTGACTCCCATGCCCAAGGACAGGCAGAGATCAAGCGCCTCTTTGTTGGTCAGTCCGAGCTCGTGTGCGAGCTCGTACACCCGGATTTTCTTCGGCAACGGCTGCTACTGCCCTTCCATCATGTCGCACATGCCGGCACGCACATACGACCCACTATCCTCGCACATCACAGGACCGGTCCTTCCGAGGGCGGTAGGCCCGTCCCCGGTCGGCCGGAGTACATCAGGCCCGAGAGTCGACCCACCTCCCCGTTGTCGACCGCACCACGCAGGGCCCGGTCGAAGGCATGCCGGGTGGCTGCCCGGTCCACGCAGGCCGGCGACTCCCGACACAGCCAGGCGCCCCGACCAGGAAGATCCCGACCCAGCGCCAGAGCTCCGGCACCGGTCCGCACCACCCGGACCAGCTCGTCTGTGGTGCGGGTCCGCCGACACCCGATGCAGGTCCGCCGGGGGGTTATGCCGGCTCCCCTCCGCCGGACTCCCCGCCGCCGGACTCCGAACCTCCCGAGCCCTCGCTGGCCCGCCACCCCGGAGCCCTCGGCTCTCACCCCGGCCATGGCCCCGGCCGGCTCGACCGGTGAGGAGGTCGGCTCGTTGGCCGCCGCTCCCGAGTCTGCGGCCCCCGCCGCCGCCTCCACCGTCGGTTCAGTGCCATCGGCGGGAGGGGCCGACTCGGCCCCTTCGGCTCCTTGCGACCACTCGGTGGCTGACACCGCGTTACCACCCTCGGCCGGTTGCCACACCATCTCGCCCTCAGCCGTCTGGATCCATTCGCCTTCGGCCCACTCCTCGCCGGCGTAGCCCGATTCCTCCTCGGCCAGTTGGGTCTCGCTCTTGATGTCGATGCGCCAACCGGTGAGGCGGGCGGCCAGGCGGGCGTTCTGACCCTCCTTGCCGATGGCCAGCGAGAGTTGGTAGTCGCTCACGATGACGGTGGCCGTGCCCGTTTCGTCGTCCAGGCGCACCTCGCGGACCCGGGCCGGAGCCAGGGCCGACTGGATGAGCTCCACCGGGTCATCGGAGAAGGGCACCACGTCCACCCGTTCGCCCCGCAGCTCGTTGGTGACCATCCGTACCCGCGAGCCCCGGGCCCCGACACACGCCCCGACCGGGTCGACGTTGGGGTCGTTCGACCACACGGCGATCTTGGTGCGGTGCCCGGGCTCCCGGGCGGCCGCCTTGATCTCGACCGCCCCGGAGGAGATCTCCGGTACCTCGAGCTCGAACAGACGCTTGATGAGCCCGGGGTGACTGCGGCTGACGACGATCTGGGGACCCTTGGTGGTCTTGCGCACCTCGACGATGTAGGCCTTGAGCCGGGCACCGTGCTCGTAACGCTCGTAGGACACCTGCTCGGCCTGGGGCAGCAGGGCCTCGACCTTGCCCAGGTCGAGGAGGGTGTAGCGGTTGTCGGTCTGCTGGACGATGCCGGTCACGATGTCGCCCTCACGCCCGGCGTACTCCTCGTACTTGAGGTCGCGCTCGACCTCGCGAATGCGCTGGAGGATGACCTGCTTGGCCGTCTGGGCAGCGATCCGGCCGAAATCGTCGGGCGTGTCGTCCCACTCGCGGATGACGTTGCCGTCCTCGTCGAGCTCCTGTCCGTAGACCCGGATCTCCCCCGACTCGGGATCGATGGTGACCACCGCTTCCTCGGCCGCGTCGGGACGGCGCTTGTAGGCGGCTACTAGGGCGTTGGCCAGCGCATCCAGAAGCGTGTCGACGGAGATGCCCTTGTCGCGGGCGATCTGGCTCAACGCATCGAGAAACTCGAAGTTCGGCTTGCTCATGGGGTTGTGACCTGCTTCCTCTTCTCCGTGTGGCGTGGTGCCCGCTTCGCCTCACCTTTGCCCCGCTGTCCTCCGCCCTCCGGGCGCGCGCTCAGGACCCCAGACGAAGACCGTCCGCACCCGATCGACATCGCTGTAGGCCAGCCGCATGGTTTCGGCCTGAGGGTCGTCCAGCGACAGTTCGAAGCCCTGCTGGTCGGCCGAGACCAACCGCCCCCGCAGGCGTCGTTCGCCGGGCACCTGGGGTCGGGTCTTGACCGTGACCGTCTCGCCTAACGCCTTGGCGAAGTGGGCCGGGGTGCGCAGCGGGCGCTCGACCCCGGGGCTCGACACCTCGAGCGAGTACCGAGACGGGATCGGATCGCGTTCGTCGAGCACCACCGACACCACACGATTGGCCTCAGTGAGCGCCTCCAGATCGACCCCGCCGGGCCGATCCACGGTGACCAGAAGAACGCCCGACCGGAACTCCACGTCCACCAGCTCGAGGCCGGCAGAGCGGAGGACAGGCTCGAAGAGGGCAGTCAGATCCTCGACCATGTGCACTGCCTCCTTCCCTGTGTCCGTGGTGAACGTCGTCTGTCATCACTGTCGCTAATACCTTCTCTGCGCCGTCGGCGGGGCGTTCCGGACCAAAACAAAAGCGTGGGCTGTCCGCCCACGCTTTCACAGCGTCACGTCAACTCCAACCGAACGGCAGGTGAAAAAGTATAGCAGCGGGCCCCCGAGACGTAAACGGCGGTGACCTCGGACAGCACCCGTTCCGACCCCGCCGTGGCCCCGTTTCGGGCTTTAGGCCGTGGCCCCGTTTCGGGCTTTAGGAAAAAGGGCGGGGAGCGACCAACGGGCGCCGGCCGGCTCAGTCAGAGGCGGCATCGCCTCCGAACTTCTTGCGGATGAGCTCGACGGTGGTCTCGGAGGCGTTGGCATCGGCGCCCTTGGCATCGAGCAGAGCCTGGCGGTCGGCCTCGGCCTCGGCCTCGGCGCCGGCGTCGGCGGCGGCCAGTCGGGCCTCGACCCCTTCGGCCACCAGCTTCTCCGCCTCGGCCACCAGGGCGTCGACCATCTCGTCCTCGGGCACCACCCGGATGATCTTCCCCTTGATGAACAGATGGCCCCGCTTACGGCCGGCGGCGATCCCCAAATCGGCCTCACGAGCCTCACCTGGACCGTTGACCACACAGCCCATGACGGCCACCTGGATGGGCAGGCTGCGGTCCTCGAGGGCAGCTTGGGCCGCCTGGGCCACGGCGATCACGTCGATCTCCGCCCGGCCACAGCTGGGACAGGCAATCAGGTCGAGACCCTTGCGCTCCCGGAGGCCCAGGGCCTCGAGCAGCTGGCGACCGGCTCTCGCCTCTTCGACCGGGTCGGCCGTCAGCGAGTAGCGGATGGTGTCGCCGATCCCCTCGGCCAGCAGGGTGGCGATTCCCGCCGTCCCCTTGAGGAGGCCGGCGGGCGGTGGGCCCGCCTCGGTCACCCCGAGGTGGAGGGGATGGTCGAAGGTGGTCGAGGCCAGACGGTAGGACTCGATCATGAGCGGGACAGAGGAGGCCTTCACCGATATCTTGACGTCGTCGAAACCCACCTCAGCGAAGTAAGCCAGCTCCATGCGGGCCGACTCGACCAGGGCCTCGGGTGTCGCCCCTCCGAACCGTTTGTACAGGTCGGGGTGGAGGGACCCGGCGTTGACCCCGATGCGGATGGGCACGCCCCGATCCTTGGCCTCGGTCGCCACCTGTTTGATCTCCGCTTCTTTGCGCAGGTTGCCCGGGTTGAGTCGGAGCCCCTGCACGCCGGCCTCCAGGGCGGCCAGTGCCATCTCGTGGTGGAAGTGGATGTCGGCGATGATGGGAACGGGCGACCGAGGCACGATGCGGGCCAACCCTTCGGCTGCCGCTTCTTCGTTGCAGGTGCACCGGACGATGTCGGCGCCGGCCGCGGCCAGAGCGTAGATCTGGGACAGGGTGGCTTCGGCGTCTGCCGTCTTGGTGGTGGTCATCGACTGCACGGTGACCGGAGCGTCGCCGCCCACAGCCACAGTGCCCACCCGGATCTGGCGGGTCGGCCGGCGCTCGGTGGTGGTCCAGGCCGTTCGTCCCATGACCTTCATGCTACGGCCGGGAGCCTCCACCGCTGCACCGGCTCAACCGAAGGGGTTGGCGATGGGGTGGAGGATGTCTGTGGCCAGCGCCGGCAGGACCAGGATGCCGATGAGCAAGAGGAACATCCAGGTGAAGGGCATGAGCTTGGCCACATCGGCGTGGTACATGACCTTGCGCCGGCCGGTGCGGATCTTCTCGTACACGGCGATGGCCACGTGACCGCCGTCCAGGGGGAGCATGGGGAAGAGGTTGAAGATCCCGAGGAAGATGTTGATGACGGCCAGGAAGTAGAGAAACTCGCCGATCCCGGCCTGGGCGGCGTCGTCGGCCGTCTGCACAATGCCGACCGTGGACAGTGGTCGCGTCCCGTTGACCGCCGCCTGGTGGGCAGCCTTGGCGCTGGTCACCTCCTGGAAGCGCTGTGCCACTCCATGGGGGGAGAACAGTGAAACGAGGTGGCCGATCCCGGAGGTGGAGGACCAGAACAAGGTCCCGAACCCGGCGCCCGTCGAAGCCAGGGCGTGGACCGGGTTGGTCAATTGGGTGGGTGCGCCCAGGCCCACCCCGATGACTCCGAAGGGGGCGTGCCCATCGCCTTTGGGGGCCACTGCTCCCACTTCGTGATCGACCCGTCCGTTGGCCGGCGTCACCGTGAGCGTCTTACGCACCCCGTCCCGGTCGACCACTACGGTGACCGGTCGGTCGGGGTGGTCCTTGATGGCCTTGATGAGGATGTCCACGTTTCCGCCCACTGTCTTTCCGTCCACCGCCACCACGATGTCACCCGAGTGCAGACCGGCCACGGCCGCCGGACCCGGTCGTCCACCTACGGTGCTGATCCCCTGGATCTGCACCTGATCGGGGTTGGGCACCCCGACGAAGGTGAACAGAGCCCACAAGAGGACGAAGGCCATCAGGAAGTGCATGGCCGAACCGGCCACGGCCACCAGGAGGCGGGCCCCGAAGGGCTTGTCGCGGTAGAGACGGCCCTCGTCGGCCGGGTCCACCTCCTCCAGATTGGTCATGCCGGGGATCTTCACGTACCCGCCCAGGGGCAGGGCCTTGATCCCGTATTCGGTCTCGCCCCTCCTGAAGGACCACAACCGGGGCCCGAACCCGACGAAGTACTCGGTCACCTTCATCCCGCCGTGCTTGGCGGCCAGGAAGTGCCCGAGCTCGTGGACCATCACGATGACGATGATGGAGAGGATGACGATGAGGAGGTCGAGGTGGCCGGTGGTGGCGGCCAGGGCGACGATCACAGCCAGGACGCCGAGCAGCTCGCCCGCCAGGCGGCGGGGGGACTTGGCCGGCGGAGCCACGGGAGCGGGAGGTTCGGGAACCGGGCCGACCGGCACCGGGGCCAGGGTGTCGGTGACGCTCACGCCAGCACCTCCCGCCGGCTGATGACCGCATCGGCCGTCCGGCGGGCGGCAGCGTCGGCTTCGAGGACGTCTTCCACGCTCCGCCACGGGGTGCCGCTCCCCTCCGAACGGGGGGGCGGTTGGTATTCGTCGAGGACGGCCGCCGCCACCTCGGCGATGGCCGTCCAACCGATCCGACCGGCCAGAAAGGCGGCCACCGCCACCTCGTTGGCGGCGTTGAGCCAGGCCGGGGCCAGATCGCCGGCCTGGCCGGCCCGGTAGGCGATGTCGAGGCAGGGGAAGAGGTCGCGTCGGGGCGGCTCGAAGTCCAGACTCGACAGCCCGGCCCAGTCGACCGGCCCGAAAGCCACCGGCAGGCGGTCCGGATAGGCCAGTGCATAGCCGATGGGTAGGCGCATATCGGGCTGGGACAGCTGGGCCATCGACGCCCCGTCGGTGAATTCGACGATGGAGTGGACGATGGACTGGGGATGGACGAGGACGTCGATGGCGTCGTAGGGGACGCCGAACAGCTCGTGGGCCTCGATGACCTCGAGTCCCTTGTTCATGAGGGTGGACGAGTCGACGGTGATCTTGGGTCCCATCGACCAGGTGGGGTGGGTGAGAGCCTCAGCGATGCCCACGGTGGCCAGCTCGTCTTTGGTCCGGCCCCGGAAGGGACCGCCCGAGGCGGTGAGCAGCAGCCGGGCCACGTCCGACCGGCGGCCGGCCCGCAGGCATTGGTGCAGGGCGCAGTGCTCGGAGTCGACCGGGATCAGTTCGGCTCCCCGGGTGCGCCGGGCCCGTTGGACCAGCGGGGCGCCGGCGATGATCGACTCCTTGTTGGCCAAGGCCAGCCGTCGGCCGGCCTCCAGGGCGGCCAGGGTGACGGTGAGACCGGCGAACCCCACCACCCCGTTGACAGCGACATCGGCCACCGTGGCGATGGAAGCCAATCCGTCCTCCCCCGCCACCACTTCGGTGCCGGTCGGCATCTGCCGGGCCAGCTCGAGGGCCAAGGTGGCGTCGGCGATGGCCACCACGGCGGGACGGAACCGGCGGGCCTGGGCCACCAGCAGGTCCACCGAGCGGTTGGCACCGCAGGCCACCACTTGGAAACGGTCGGGGGAGCCGGCGGCCACGTCGAGGGCCTGGGTCCCGATCGAACCGGTGGATCCGATCACGCTGATGGTGGTGACCCCGCCGGTCGGCCCGAGGGGCTCGACCCTCCGGCTGGGGGCCACGACGGGGTTGGAGCCCGGGGGGGTCACGGTGGCCATATCTCTAGCCTGCCCGAAGATCAGCCGATATTCAGGGCACGGACCAGGTAGTAGGTGGCCGGGAGGACGAAAATCAAGGCGTCGACCCGGTCGAGAACGCCGCCGTGCCCCGGCAGCAGCGTCCCCATGTCCTTGAGGCGGAGATCCCTCTTGAGCAGCGATTCCGACAGATCACCGATGGGAGCGACCACCGAGACGACCACGCCCAGCAGCAGCGCCTTGGTCGGCGTCCACGGGTGGATGGCTCCCACCACCGCGGCCGACACCACCAGCGTCACGATGGTCCCTCCGACCAGGCCCTCCCATGTCTTGTTGGGGCTGATCGAGGGAGCCAGGGGGTGACGCCCCAACCAGCCGCCCACCGCCAGTGCGCCGACATCGTTGGCCACCGTGGCGATGATGGCGCCAAGGAGGAAGGCGATGCCGTGGCGATCGGGAAAAAGGGACGGCGACAGCAACAGGGCCGCATAGGCGCCCAACAGCGAGATCCATCCCACCGTCAGCAGGGTGGCCGCCGTACCGGCCACCGGTGAGCCACTCTCGATACCGCACATGAACCAGATGAAGGTGAAGGCGGTGATCAGGACCAGAACCAGGGGGAGAGCGGCCACCCCCTTGTCGTAGGCGCCGATCATGAGCGAGATGGTCCCGACCAGACCGAGAAGGGTGGCCGGGTGGTAGCCGACCTTGCGCAGCACGCTGAAGCATTCGCCGGCGGCGAATGTGACGACCACCAGACAGAGGACGAGGGATGTCACGGTACCCAGCTTGAAGGCGGCCAGGGCCACCACGGCCGCCGCCAGTCCCGTCCCCACCCGTAGCCCGATGGAGCTGCCGCCCGGTTGATTGCGGGCCGACCGTCTCGACTCCGGCGCACGGGCGGGTGCCGGCGGTGGCCCACCCCCGGTCGGGCCTTCGGGTCCCCGTCGGCCGCTCGGGCGATCCGCAGGTCCCTGACGCTTCGGACGCCGCGGGGCCACACCGGCGGCCACGGCGGCGGTGGCGGCCATGTCGACGTCGGTCATCGACGATGCGCCGGCCAGGCCGGTGGCGGATTCCGGCTCGGCCAGGGCGGCGTCGCGGTCGGCGGCGGCCAGCCCGGCCACGCCACCCCGCCTGCGGGCCACGCCGGGCACCTCGGTCACCTCCGCCCCGGGGGGCTCGGCGGCCAGGGGCGTGTCCGTGGGCACCTCGGTGTCTTCGGGGCGTTTGGCCCGCAGGCGGGCCGGGAGCAGGCCGTTGCGCCGGGCCCGTCCCACCCTGGCGGTGCCGGTGGGCCGGGAGAGGGAGGAATCGGAGAATTCCTCGTCCTGGCCGGGCGGGCGGTCAGAGCCTGTCGGAGCAGCCGGGTCGGCGCCCTCCCCTGGCCCCGCCGCTGCGGCTGCGGCGGCCACCGGTGCACCCCCCCATTTTTCTGCCGTCTCCTCGGATGCCAGGTCGTCGGACAGGACCGTCTCCCGGTCGATGGTACGACGCGAGGCGAAGAGGACCTCGGCCGCCGCTTCTGCGCCGACCAGCGGGAGGTCGCCCGGTGGGCCCGCATCCCCGGACCCGGCGGGACCGCCGGCCAGCGGACCGACCGCCGCCACCGGTTCGGTGATGGGCTCGATGGTGGCGGCGGGTGGTTCGTCGACATCGCCCAGCGACCGTCGACCGGTACCGGTGGGGAGCGGCGGCGAGGATTCGAGATCGAACTCCCAGGGCCGCCGGACGACGTCGAACCCCTCCGACTCGTCCAATGAGCCCAGGGCCACTTCGTCGTCGCCGAACATGGCCGGCTCGAACTCCTCCTCGTGGGCCACCCAATCGGCGTCCTCTTCCCGCCACGATGGTCCGCCGAGGGTCGAACCGGTGTCGTCGGCCGGGTCGCGAGCCAGCACGGCCGGCACCTGACCGGTAGGCGGCTCGGTCCAGTGCGGCAGTTCGGTGGGCGGGAGCCCGGTGCTGGGCACGGCCGTCTGGCCGGGGACGACCGGGCTGACCGCCGAACCGGTGTCGGCCTGGCCCGGCTCACCGGTGAGGCGCACCGACGATTCACCAAACCTCTCGTCCCCTCCGCCAGCGGCGCCCTGGTCCCAGCCTCCGGGTGCCCCCTGGTCGTCGGCCGAGGGGTCCTGGCGGGTGACGGCGGGAAGGACCGAGGTGGCCTCGCCGGCGGTTTCGGCGCCCACGATGGTGATGCGGTCGGTGGAGGGGCCGGTGAACTCCGGGCACGGCGCGGCATCGTCGGTGTCGTTCACATCGTCGTCTCGCCGGTCAGGGACGTCGTCCACGTCGGTTGTGTCCTCCTGTCGACCAGGCCGGGGGCCGGATCCGATTCAGATTTCGAGGAGCTCTTGCTCTTTGTGGGCCAACAGCTTGTCGATGGCCGCCACATGTTCATGGGTGATCCGGTCGAGGTCTTTCTCGACCCTGTCGAGCTCGTCGTTGGAGAGCTCTCCCTCCTTCTGCATGGTGTCCAGCTCGTGCCGGGCCGAGCGGCGGGCATTCCGTACACCGATCCGCCCGTCCTCCGCCTTCTGCTTGACCACTTTGACCAGCTCCTTGCGTCGCTGCTCGGTGGGGACGGGGAAGGACAGTCGGATGACCGTGCCGTCGTTCGAGGGGGTGATTCCGAGGTCGGAACCCTGCAAGGCCTTCTCGATGGCGGGTAACGAGCTCTTGTCGTAAGGCGAGACCACCAGCAGGCGGGCCTCGGGGACGCTGAAGCCGGCCATCTGGCGCAGTTCGGTGTCGGTGCCGTAGTAATCAACCTTCAGATGCTCGACCAGCGCCGGCGTGGCCCGGCCCGTGCGGACCGATCCGAACTCGGCCTGGGTATGGTCGACGGCCTTGGTCATGCTCTCCCGTGCCTCGGCGACAACGAGGTTGATGAGGTCGTCGTCCATCAGCGACCCAGCGTAGCCAGCAGGGTCACCACCGACCTGGGAAGGGGCATCACCTGGTAATTCATCGAACCAGAGTGCCGATCGACTCGCCGGCCAGGGCTCGGGTGATGTTGCCCGGCTCCATCAGGTCGAAGACCCGGATGGGAAGGCCGTTGTCCATGCAGAAGGTGATGGCGGTCAAGTCCATCACCCGCAGATCCTTGGCCACCACCTCCATGAACGAGATCTCGTCATAGCGGGTGGCCGTGGCGTCGAGCCGTGGATCGGCGGTATACACCCCGTCCACCCCGCCGTGGGTCCCTTTGGCCAGCAGGTCGGCTTCGATTTCGGCGGCGCGCAGGGCGGCGGAGGTGTCGGTGGTGAAGTAGGGGTTCCCCATGCCGGCGGCGAACACCACCACCCTTCCCTTCTCGAGATGGCGGATGGCGCGGCGGCGGATGTAGGGCTCGGCCACCTCGGCCATCTGCACGGCCGACAGGACCCGGGTCGGCTGATCGTGGTGTTCGAGGGCGTCCTGGAGGGCTAGGGCGTTGATGACGGTGCCCAACATGCCCATGGTGTCCGAGGTGGCCCGGTCCATACCCGCTCCGGCCCCGGTGGTCCCGCGCCAGATGTTGCCGCCACCGACCATGACGGCCAACTCGAGGTCGAACTCCGAACGGGTCTGGGCGATCTCGACGGCGAGGCGCTCGACCACGTGGGCATCGATGGTCTCGTCCGAGGCGGAGGAGGCTAGGGCCTCCCCCGACATCTTCAGGACGACGCGCCGCGGTTCACCCACAGTTGCCTCAGTCGCCGACGACGACCTGGGCGAACTGCGTCACCGTGGCCGGGCCGAGGAGGTTGGCAATGGTCTGCTTCTCGTTCTTGATATAGGACTGGTCGAGCAGGACCCGCTCTTTGTACCAGCCACCCAAACGGCCCTCGACGATCTTGCCCAGCGCGGCATCGGGCTTGCCTTCGTTGCGGGCGATCTTCTCCACCGTCTCCCGTTCGGCAGCCACATCCTCGGCGGGGACGTCGTCCCTCGAGATATAGGTGGGCCGGGCGAAGGCGATGTGGGTGGCCACGTCGTGGGCCAGCTCGGGGGTGCCGCCGTCCAGGGCGACGACGACGGCGTTGACGCCACGGCCGGCCTGGAGATGAAGGTAGGAGTCGACCACACCTGCCGACGGGGCCTCGATACGGACAATCCTGCCGATCGAGATGTTCTCCTTGAGGGTCACCTTCAGACGCTCGAGCTCGTCGGTGAGATCGTCGGTGGCACTCTCGCCCTTGGCCGCCACCCGATCGGCCAACGCTTGCACCAGGGCCACGAAGTCGTCGGACTTGGCCACGAAGTCGGTCTCGGAGCGCAACTGGACGATGGAGGCGACACCTTCGGACCGCCCGATGGCCACCGCACCCTCCGATGCCTCACGATCGGCCCGCTTGGCCTGGCTGGCCAGACCCTCGGTGCGCAGCCAGGTGATGGCCTGGTCCATGTCCCCGTCGTTCTCTTCGAGGGCGCGCTTGGCGTCGAGCATGCCCACTCCCGTTCTCTGGCGGAGAGCTTGGATGTCTTTGGCAGAGAAGGAGGCCACGGTCAGCCCTCCCCGCCGGCCGCCGCCGCGCTGAGGTCGCCGCCGTCGGGAGCCGTCGCCGATGTGGCCGGTGACGCCTCGGCTGGCCTGTCTGGGGCCGACACTTCACCGGCGGTTGCCGGTTGGTCGGCCGGGGCCGACTCGGGCGCTGCCTCGGTGGCCGGGGCAGAAGCCGGGGTCGGCTCCGGAGCGGGCGCCGCCTCGCTGGTCGGAACGGGCGCGGCGCTGGTCGGCTCCGGAGCGGGCGCTGCATCGCTGGTCGGGGCAGGAGCCGGGGTCGGCTCCGGAGCGGGCGCTGCATCGCTGGTCGCCAAGGCCGGCGGCGGCGGGATGGGTGGCGCTGCGGTGGCCGTTGGCGGGGCCGGCGGGGTGGGCGGAGCCGGCGGGGTGGGAGCAGGCCGCTGCTCAGCGATGAACCGGCCCTCCATGACAGCATCGGCCACCACCCGGCACAACAGGGTGCCCGAGCGGATGGCGTCGTCATTGCCGGGGATCACGTGGGTGATCACGTCAGGGTCGCAATTGGTGTCGACCACCGCCACCACCGGGAGACCGAGCTTGTTGGCTTCGGTGACGGCGATGTGCTCCTTTTTGGTGTCGATCACGAAGATGGCTTCGGGCAGCCGGTCGAGGCCCCGGATGCCTCCGAGGTTCCGCTGCAGCTTCTCGAGCTCACGGACGTGACGCAGCGCCTCCTTTTTGGGCATGGCGTCGAAGTCGCCGGCCCTTTGCATGGCCTCGAACTCCTTCATGCGCTTCACCCGGGCCGACACAGTCTGGAAGTTGGTGAGCATGCCGCCCAACCAGCGCTCGTTGACGTAGGGCATACCGCAGGCGTCGGCGTAGGTGGCCACCGGCCCCTGGGTCTGCTTTTTGGTCCCGACGAAGAGGATGGTGCCGCCCCCGGCCACCAGGTCCCGGATGTACCCGTAGGACTCCTCGATCCCTTTCATCGTCTGGCGCAGATCGATGAGATAGATCCCGTTGCGCTCGCCGAGGATGAACCGGCGCATCTTGGGGTTCCAGCGGCGGGTCTGGTGTCCGAAGTGGACGCCCGCGCCCAACAGTTGCTTCATGGTGACGACGGCCATTTCACTGCTCCTTGTGACGGTTGATGTTCACCGACCGCAGCGCCCCTGGCGAGGGGCGACCGTGGACGCGGTCGGGTGCGGTAGAGGTCCGACTGGTCGTCCCGCCGGTTGACGGGACTCCTCCATGGTAGTGCCACCAGCCCGGGGGCTCCACCCGGACCCGGCGACGTGGCTGCTCAGCAGGCTTGGTGGCTCAGCTGGCGGTGGTGGTGGTCACCCGGGCCGAGCCCGACGCCCCCCGGGGGGATGTCTTGGTACCGGGACCGTCGGTCCGCCTCCCCCGTCCCTCCGGCCGGTCGGCCAGTTTGGCCCGCAGCTGGAGGACCGCCTTGGTGTGGATCTGGCACACCCGTGACTCGGTAACCCCGAGGATCTCGCCGATTTCGGCCAGGGTCAGACCTTCGTAGTAGTAGAGGGTGAGGACGGTCTTCTCCCGCTCGGCCATCTGACTGACGGCCTGAATGAGGGCTTCTTTGGTCTCTTTGACCTCGAAGGTGTCCCCCGGGCCGGCGGTGCTGTCCGGAAGGGTCTCCCCCAGGGTGGACCGATCGGTTCGATCGCCGCCGCGGAAGACCTCGTCGAGAGCGACCACCCCCACGAAAGAGATCTTGCGCAGCGCCGTCTGGAACTCGGCGTCGGTCATCTCGAGGTCGGTCGCCACCTCGGTGTCGGTGGGGGTGCGGTGCAGTGTGGCCTCGAGCTTGGAATAGGACTGCTCGACGGCGCGAGCCTTGGCCCGGACCGACCGGGGAACCCAGTCGATGGAGCGAAGCTCGTCGATGATCGCCCCCTTGATCCGGGGGATGGCGTAAGTCTCGAACTTGATGTTCCGCAGCGGCTCGAAGCGTTCGATGGCATCGATCAGACCGATGATCCCGTAGCTGGCCAAGTCGGCCTCGTCGACGTGACGGGGAAGGCCTACCGAGACGCGGCCGGCCACATACTTCACCACCGGGGAGTAGTGCACGATGAGCTGATCGCGCAATGCACGGGCTCCGGTCTTCTTGTACTCGGTCCAGAGGGCATCGATCCCATGCCCTGCCGCCGATTCCCGTTGCGTCGCCAATTGTCCCCTTACGCCCTTGGATGTGTTCCCGAATAGACCGTGAGCAATCGTTCCTTGCTTACATGAGTGTAGACCTGGGTGGTCTGCAGACTGGCGTGACCCAGCAGTTCCTGGACCACCCGCAGGTCGGCCCCACCGTCCAGGAGATGGGTGGCGAAGCTGTGGCGGAGGGCGTGGGGGTGGGTGGGAACCGGCGACCGCCGGTCGATGATCCTGCGCACGTCCCGAGGTCCGAGCCGGCTACCTCGCCGGTTAAAGAAGAGGGCGGCGGAGCATTCCTGGCCGGCCAGGACCGACCGGGGGCCGTCCAGCCAGGCCAGGACGGCCCGGGCGCCCTGCTGGTGGATGAGAACCTGGCGCTGCTTGGATCCCTTCCCGGTCACCGTCACCACTCGCCGTTGGATGTCGATGTCGTCGACATCCAGCCCACAGAGCTCGGCCACCCGCATCCCGGTGCCGTAGAGCAACTCGAGCACCGCATCGTCACGCCGGTCGGCGGCCATAGCTACGGCCGTGGTGGTGGCCGCACCGGTGGCGGTGGCAGTGGTGGTGGCCGCACCGGTGGCGGTGGCAGTGGCGGTTTCCGGACCGGGGGCGGTTTCCGGGTCGGGGCGCACCGGATCGAGCAGCTGGTTCAGCTCGGCGTGGCCGAGGATGCGGGGCAGTCGCGAGTCGGGTGTGGGGGCGGAGAGACTGCGGGATGGATCGGCGGCGATGAGACCCCGCTTCACCGACCACTGGAAGTAACACCGGAGGGAGGCCGCCGTCCGGGCGATGGTGGAACGGGCGTAGCGCCTGGTGGCCATGAAGGCCAGGTAGCGGCGCAGGAGGATCCGATCAACGTCGGCTGGTTCAGTGATGCCCCCTCGGGCCGCCCACTGGCCGAAGCGCTCGATGTCCGACGAGTAGGCCCTCACCGACGCCGGTGAAAGTCCGCCAACCGACCGGCGGAACGCATCGATCTCCCACGGCACACGGAAACAGTACCGGGCCGGACCCTTTCGAATGGGCACCGTCCGTCATCTCCGGGGAGGCCGGCCCGGGTCCGGGGGGGGAGCAACGGTCGCTCGATGCCCCCCGTCCCAGCGGCCACAGGGCTAACGTCAGGGCGTCGTACGGAGCATTTCGCCCCATTCGGAAGGTTGCCCATGACACCGACACCTATTCGTGCGACATCAGCTCCATCTCAAAGGGGCCGGCGGGTGTGCCAACCTTCCGGCCACGGCCCTAAGGGGGAACATGTCTGACCGCATCGACCGACGCTCGTTTATGGCCCGAGGGGCGGCCGCCGGGGCGGGCCTGGCCGTCATCGGAACGGCGGGCGGCCTGCTGGATGCCTGCAGCTCAGGTTCGAGCACCCCATCCACCTCCGCCGGTACGAGCCACCCCAACGGCGTCTCGACGGCGACACCCAAGCTCGGCGGGCAGCTCATCTTCGGTGTCGACGCTGAGGAGAAGGGCTTCTCCACCACGCAGGGCACCTTTGACGAAGTGGGCATCCTCTACGCCCGCACGGTCTTCGACCCCCTCATGATCACCGGGTCCGACGGTACGCCTCAGCCCTACCTGGCCCAGTCGGTGACCCCCAACGCCGATTACACGGTGTGGACCATCACCCTGCGACCCAATCTCGTCTTCCACAACGGGACCCCGTGTGACTCCGCCGCCTTGGCGGCCAACATCGCCGCCCAACAGGCTTCGGGCCTGACCGGTCCGGAGTTCACCACCATCTCCAATGTCTCGGTGGTCAATTCGCAGACGGTGACCGTGTCCATGAAGACCCCTTGGGTCCCGTTCGACTATTACCTGACCGGGGGGATCGGCGGCCAGATCGCCTACGTGGCCGAACCGAACTGGCTCAGCTCCAACAGCCAGACCAATCCCATCGGCACCGGCCCCTTCGTGTTCCAGGAATGGATTCCGAACGACCATTTCACCGCCACCAAGAACCCGCACTACTGGCGTCCGGGACTTCCCTATTTGGACAGCATCACCTACAAACCCATTCCCGATCCCGACCAGCTTCTGGCCACTCTCCAGTCGGGCGGGGTCGACATCATGCACACCGACACGGCCGATGCCATCATCGCCCTCCGGGCAAACAACTCTTTCGGCTACATCGATGACAGCCAAAACACGATCGGCGAACCGGACATGGGATGCCTTCTGCTCAACCTGTCCAAGCCGCCCTTCGACAATCTGAAGGCCCGTCAGGCGGCGGCCTATGCCATCAGCTCGAAGGAGTACGTGGCCGTCATCGACAAGGGGGTAAATCCCACCTCAAACGGGCCGTTCATCCCCGGCTCCCCTTACTACGTGGCCGACAACGGGTTCCCCGAGTACAACCCGTCGATGGCCAAGCAACTGGTGAAGGAGGTGGAGAAAGACACCGGTCAGCCGTTGTCGGTATCCCTCAATCACACGCCCGACTCCAATACCACCAAGATCGCCGAGTTCCTCCAGGCCCAGTTGCAGGCGGCCGGCATGACGGTCTCGCTCACCCCCATCCAGCAGGCTCAGATCATCAACACCGCCCTGCTCGGCACCTTCGAGGCTCAGGTGTGGCGTCAGTTCAATGCCGTCGATCCCGACCTCAACTACATCTTCTGGAGCCCCACCAACGCCACCACGCCGGGCTTCGCCATCAACATGGCCCGCAACACCGATCCGGCCATGGAGACCGCCCTGCAGAAGGGCCGGCAGTCCTCCAACAAGGCCGACCGGGTGGCCGCTTACCAAGAGGTGACCGACCTCATGGGGAAAGACATCCCCTACATCTGGTACGACCGGACGGTGTGGGCCATCGGGGCCCAGCCCAAGGTCGAGAATTTCGCCAACCCGACGACGCCGGCCGGAGGCAAGGCCCTGCCCTTCTTTGGCGGCGACATCTGGCCCACCCAGATCTGGCTCAACTCCTGACCGCTCCTCCCCGCTCGACGTCGGGCGGGGAGGTCAAGCGTGGGATGATCGGGTCATGAGCCGGATCCTGGTGGTCGAGGACGACGAGCGGATCCGGTCGTCGATGCGCCTTGCCCTCGAGGACGAGGGCTACACGGTCGAGGAGGCCTCGAGCGGCGAGGACGCAGTGTCCCGATTCCGCGACAACCCCTTCGAGCTGGTCCTCATCGACCTCATGCTGCCCGGCATCGACGGCTTCGAGACGTGTCGGAGCCTCCGCCGCCAGAGCACGGTTCCGGTCATCATGGTGACCGCCCGCTCCGACACCCACGACGTGGTGGCCGGTCTCGAGGCGGGGGCCGACGACTACGTGACCAAGCCGTTCGTGGCCAAGGAGCTGGCTGCCCGGATCCGCGCTCTCCTGCGCCGCTCCCGTTCCGAAAACTCGGGTGACTCCATCCTCAGCTTCGGGGATGTCGAGATCGAACCGGAAGCCGGCGTGGTCAGGCGAGCAGGTGAGGAGGTCCACTGCACGCGGACGGAGTTCCGCTTGCTGTGCGAGCTGGCCGACCACCCCGGCAAGGTCCTGAGCCGCGAACACCTCCTCGAACAGGTGTGGGGGTACGACTACTTCGGGGACGGACGCCTGGTGGATGTCCACGTGCGCCGACTGCGGACCAAAGTGGAGCCCGACCCGGCCAATCCCCGCTTCATCCTCACGGTCCGGGGGATGGGCTACAAGCTGGCGGTGTGACCGATGGCTTCGGCTGAGCCGCGACCGGTGTCCGGATCCTCCCGCTCTGCACCATCAGCCCATGAGGAAAAGGCGAGCCCCGCCCCTCCCCCATCCGCCCGCCGAACCAGTCTTTCCGCCGGACTGGGCCTGCGAGCGCGGGTCACGGCGACGTTCGCCATCGGTGCCCTGGCCCTCTCGACCCTCATGGCCGGCATCACCTACTTCGCCGCACGGCAGAGCTTCCTCAACGAACGCCAGACGGCCGACCAACGGCAGGCGTTCGCCAACGCCTCGTTGATCCAGAACTCACTGCGGTCGCCGGGAACCCAGGTCAATCAGCTGATCGAGTCGGTGGACACCCTCCCCGGATCGCGGTCCGTGCTCCACAGCAGCGGTCAGTGGTATGCCACTTCCATATCGGTGAGTGAGAGCGCAGTGCCGGTCCTCGAGCGCTCTCTCGTCCTGTCGGGGACACCCGCCTCACAGGTCTTCGACCTCAACGGCACGCCCGAACTGGTCATCGGCGTTCCCTTGCCTGCCGTGCATGCCGCCTACTTCGAAGTGTTCTCGTTGGCCGAGCTCGACGGCACCCTGCGCGCGCTGGCCTTCGCCCTGGGGGCGGCCGCTCTGGTGACCACCTTGGCCGGAGCAGCGCTCGGCCGATGGGCCACCGGAAGAGCGTTGCGACCCCTGAGCGAGGTGACCGACGCTGCCGTGGCCATCGCCGGTGGGGATCTCGACACCCGGGTGGAGGCCGGAGACGACGTCGACCTCCAGGAGCTGGCGTCTGCCTTCAACCGGATGACGGCCAACCTGCAGGATCGAATCGAGAGGGAAGCCCGTTTCACCTCCGACGTCAGCCACGAGCTCCGGTCGCCCCTGACCACGCTGTCAGCCACAATCGGTGTCCTCGAAGCTCACCGGGCCGAGCTAGATCCGCGCGCCCAGAGCGCGCTGGACCTACTGGACGGCGACCTTCTCCGATTCACCCGCATGGTGGACGAGCTGCTGGAGATCTCGAGATTCGATGCCGGCTCGGCCGAGCTCTCGCTCGACGAGGTCGACCCCGGCGAGCTGGTCCGTCGGGCGGTGACCGCCTCCGCCATCGGCAGCAACGGCCACCGGGCAACGGAGCTGCCCGTCCAGATCGGGCCGGGGGTAGAGGGCGTGCGCCTGCGGGTGGACAAACGGCGCTTCGAGCGGGTGATGGCCAACCTGGTCGACAACGCCGCCCTCTACGCCGGAGGGGCAACACGGGTCATCGTCCAGCGATATCCGGCGGGAACAGATGGCACCGGGCCGCCGCTCACCATCCGAGTGATCGTCGAAGACCACGGGCCGGGCATCGCTCCCCAGGAGCGCCTCCATCTCTTCGAGCGCTTCTACCGCGGCAGCAGGTCCGGTCAACGAGCATCGAGCGAAGGCACCGGGCTCGGGCTGTCGCTGGTGGCCGAACACGTCCGCCTCCACGGTGGTTCGGTGTGGATCGAGGACGCCCCCGGACACGGCGCCCGTTTCGTGGTCGAGTTGCCACTGTCCCCGGACGACACAGTGGGGACACCGGCGTGACCGTCCGCGCCCCCGCTGGCTCTGCCTTGCCGCTTTGACCCTGGTGGCTGTGGGCGCTTCGGCCTGCGGGGTGGCGGCCTCGGCCTCACCCACCGCCATCGCCAAAGCGGACGTTCCCTTCAACCTTCTCCGGCCGGCCCCACCGACCACCGTCCCTGCGGTGGCGCCGACCACGGTGTCGGTGCCGGAGACGATGTACATGGTCGGACCGAAACAGAAAGTGGTGGCCGTCTCCCGCTATGTGCCCATCCCGGCCAGCCTGAGCGAGATCCTCGATGGCCTGCTCGAAGGCCCGACGGACGCCGAGTCGAGATTCGGGCTGCAGAGCTTCCTGACCGGTGACAAGACGGCCAAGGCCACCGTTAACGGCGGCATCGCCACGGTTGACTTCACCACCAACCCTGTTCAGGTGGTGGGGACCGACCAGACACTGGCCATTGCCCAGGTCGTCTATACCGCCACCCAGCAACCGGGGGTCACCGGCGTCGTCTTCCAGATCGCCGGTCAGCCCATCGAGGTACCGACGGCCAGCGGGGTCCAGGTCCCCGGGCCGGTCAATCGCAGTGCCTACGCCCCTCAGGCACCCGCCGGCTGAGCCTGTCGTGCCCGCACAACCGGCTCGGGTCTGGCCCGCACGAGGGGCTCAGGTCTGGCCCGGTGACCACGGGATGCGGGGGGCGTCGGCCCACAGGTGCTCGAGGTCGTAGAACTGACGCCATTCGTCGAGGAAGACGTGCACCAGAAAGTCGCCGTAGTCCATGAGTATCCAGTGGGCGTCGTCGAGACCTTCCACCCGCAGCGGGCGGAGGTCCGCCGCCTGCGCTACCTGCCGCTCCACTTCGTCGACCATCGTCCTCACCTGGCGGCTGTTGCGACCGCTGGTAATCACGAACGCGTCGGTGATAGCCAGAAGCTCGGTCATGGCCAGGATGACGGTCGACTCACCCGACTTGGCATCAGCGGCACGCGCCGCCACTATGCACTCCTCGGGAACGAACGGCTCGACCTTGTCGACGAGCGGGACGACACTGGATGTTGTCAACGTTTGCCTCCTCGTGACGCCGGAGCGCCTTGGATGGATGTGAGTGGGATGACGTCGGTGACAGGCAGCCGGCCGGCCGGCACACCGGCGGCCACGCCCACCCCTGTCGAGATCACTTGGGACGGCGCCGGCCGGTCGCGGGCGAAGGCGACGATAAGCAGAGTGATGACGACGCACACCGTGATCAACAAGGCACACCCTAGCGAGATGCGCCGGCGCTGTCGTCGCTCGGCTCTCAGCGCCTGGCGCCGGAGGGTACGAGCAGTGGGGGCGGGAGTGGCGGGGGCAGCTGACCCGGCTGGGACGATGGGGCCGACCGCTGGATGGCCCGGAGCGGGAGGGGTTTCGGCGGCCTCGGGTGGGGGTTCGGCTGGTGTGGGAGGGGGTTCGGCTGGCTCAGTGCTGGTGTCTGACTCGTCCGGCCGGGTCCCCACGGTCATCTCCTCGTAGCGTACAGACCCCGTTGCTCGATGCAACGGATCACCGGGTCGGGAACCAGTCCGCGTACAGTTCGACCCGATTGGAGACGGTTCCGCAGCTCGGTGCTCGACACGGCGAAGGGGGCGACCGGCACCGTCACCGTTTTCCATCCCGGAGGCGCCTCCACCGGCGGCGACCCGGGCCGACCCACCACAGCCAGGGTGACCAGGGGCCTCAGGGCCGGTTCGTCGTGCCAGCTGGTCAGACCCCCGACCACGTCGGACCCCACGACCAGAACGATGTCGGCCCCGGGTTCCTCCTCGCCGAGTTGGCGAACAGTGTCGATGGTGTAGGACGGACCGCCCCGGTCGATCTCCATACGCGACGCCTCGAGCCCGGGCCACTCGGTCACCGCCGCCTCGACCATGGCCCACCTGTCCTCGGCTCCGGTCACCGCCCGCTCACCCTCTTTCTGCCAGGGCTCGTTGGCCACCACCAACAGCATCCGGTCGAGACCGAGGGCCCGACGCACGGCGTCGGCCACTTCGAGGTGGGCTGTGTGCACGGGATCGAACGTCCCCCCGAAGAGTCCGATGCGGGTGGTCCCCGCTTCGACCATTAGGTCCCCGCGAGAGAGTCGACCACCGGTGCGAACGCCTCCATCTCCGCTTCGTGGACCACGATGTAGGAGAACCCGAACAGCTGCCGGCGTTGGCGCAGTGTTTCGGTGATCTCGTCGACCGAGCCGATCATGGCCACCGGCGAACCGGCGATCTGATCGGGCGTGACCGGGAGGGCGGCGGCCAATCCGGCGATGGCCTCCTCGCGGTTGGGCACGATCTGGACAAGGAAGGTCAGGCATTGCAGTTCGAGCTGGTCGAACCGCGCACCGGCAGCCTCCCGCACCCATTGAACCCGCTGGTGGTAGTAGTCGGCCCCGGTGGTCTCGAGCACCTCCGGACCGATGTATCCGGCGGCCAGGCTCGGGTTGACACCGACGATGTCAGCCTCCCGGGCGGCGAAACCGAGGACCCGTCGGCCACCCCCTCCGATGATCACGGGAGGATGGGGACGCTGCACCACCGCGGGGGCACCGACCGCCTCGGCCAACTGGTAGTACTGCCCATCGAAGGTGGCCTTGCCGGTCGACCACAGCGCCTTCATGACGGTCAGGCTCTCGGCCATGCGGGCGATACGGATGCCGGGCGCATCGGCCGGTATGCCCGACTGCTGGTAATCGGTGGTCATCCACCCCGCCCCCAGACCGAACTCGACCCGACCCTCGGAGAACAGGTCGAGCGTGGCGATCTCCTTGGCCAGGATCAGCGGGTGGCGATAGTCGTTGCCGAAGACGAGCGAACCCACCCGCAAGGTGGTGGTGGCCTCGGCCGCCACGGTCAGGGCCACCAGGGGGCCGAACTGGTCGTCGAAGTGGTCGGGGATGAAGAGGGTCGAGTAGCCGAGGTCCTCGATCTTGCGGGCCAGGGACCGCCAGTCCGGCCCCGAAGCGGCTCTCGACAGCTGGACGCCGAAGCGGAAGGGAAACATGGCGCCGAGCCTAGGTCGGAAGGCTTTACGCTGGTGAGGTGCTCCCTCGTCCGGTTCCACCCATCTGGTCCCCCGATTCGTGGCGGACCCGGCCCGCCGCTCAGCAGCCTGTCTGGCCCGATCAGGACGATCTCAAACGGGTCCACGCCCGGCTCAGCGGACTACCCCCCCTGGTATTTGCGGGCGAAGCCCGACACCTGACCAAAGCCCTGGGCCAGGCCGCAGAAGGTCGGGCCTTCCTTCTCCAGGCGGGCGACTGCGCCGAATCTTTCTCCGACTTCAGCGCCGACGCCATCCGCGACAAGCTCAAGGTCATCCTCCAGATGGCGGTGGTGCTGACCTACGGGGCGGGTGTGCCCGTCATCAAGGTCGGCCGGATCGCCGGACAGTTCGCCAAGCCCCGCAGCTCACCCACCGAGCAGGTCGGCGACCAGGTCATCGATTCGTTCCGCGGCCATATGGTCAACGACGACCTGGCAGAAAAATTGGCACGCGTTCCCGACCCCGAGCGACTGGTGGCCGCCTACCACCAGTCGGTGTCCACCCTCAATCTCCTGCGCGCCTTCACCAAGGGGGGGTTCGCCGACCTGAGCCAGGTCCACGCCTGGAACCAGGAGTTCGTGGCCTCCTCCACCGAAGGACAGCAGTTCGAGGGCATCGCCGAGGGCATCGACCGAGCCCTCCGCTTCATGGCCGCCTGTGGCATCGACCTGGTGGCCGAAGACTCCCTCCACGAGGTCGACTTCTGGACCAGCCACGAGGCACTCATCCTCGACTACGAGGAGGCCCTGACCCGTCGGGACTCGCTCTCCGGCCAGTGGTACGACTGCTCGGCGCACATGCTGTGGGTGGGCGAGCGGACCCGCCAGACCGAGGGTGCCCACTGCGAGTTCCTGTCGGGCATCCACAACCCGATCGGCTCGAAGGTGGGCCCGACGGCCACTCCCGATGAGGTAGTCGGACTGTGTGAGCGGCTCAACCCGGACCGCATTCCGGGCCGACTCACCCTCATCACCCGTATGGGGGTCGACACCGTCGACGACGCCCTGCCGCCCCTGTTACGGGCGGTGGGCGCCGAGGGCCACCCGGTGGTCTGGGTGTGCGACCCCATGCATGGCAACACTTTCACCGCCGAGGGGGGGCAGAAGACCCGGCGATTCGACGACATCCTGGGTGAGCTCACCGGGTTCTTCCGGGCCCACCGCGCCGTCGGGACCTGGCCGGGTGGGGTGCATGTGGAGCTGACCGGCGATGACGTGACCGAATGTCTGGGAGGCGTGGAGGACATCGTGGAGGGCCAGCTCCACCAGCGCTACACGACGACGTGCGACCCCCGCCTCAACGCCCGTCAATCTCTTGACCTGGCCTTTGCCGTAGGAGAACTGCTGTCCGCCTGACCTGGCCGGCTCGAGGAGGGCCACGGGGGGTCCGGCACCCGGTGGCCAATCCCGGCCGCCACGGGGTCATTGTCACCTGAAGGTCATTGACCTTCCCTCCGGTCAGAAGGAGAATGGACGCGCCCCGCCCGCCCGGTGGCGCCCTCCGCATGCTGGCCGGCGCTGCTCGCCACCACCGCTGGTGTTACCTGGCGGCCACAGTCGATCAACGGAGATGCCTCCTGATGCCTTTCTCGCGTTCCTGCTCCCCCGTCCGAAGCCGACGGCGAGGGGAACAGGCGATGCGGAGAACTGTAGGCGCCGTTCTCGTCCTGGGCCTCGTAGTGCTCGGACCACTGGTGGCCACTCCGCAGCACACCGCATCGGCCGCCACCCCCAGTGCCACCACCCAGGTGTCGGCCTACTGGCTGGTGGCCGGCGACGGTGGCCTCTTCTCCTTCGGCGGCGCCCCTTTCTACGGATCGATGGGTGGGCACCCGCTCAACAAGCCGGTGGTGGGCATGGCGGGCGTGCCCAGCGGGGGCGGTTACTGGGAGGTGGCCTCCGACGGCGGCATCTTCTCCTTCGGTGACGCCCACTTCTACGGGTCGACCGGAAACATCACCCTGAACAAGCCTGTGGTGGGCATGGCGGCCGTACCCAACGGTGGCGGTTACTGGATGGTGGCCTCCGACGGCGGCATCTTCTCCTTCGGTGACGCCCACTTCTACGGGTCGATGGGAGCCACCGTGCTCAACAAGCCGGTGGTGGGGATGGCCGCCACCCCCGACGGCAAGGGCTACTGGATGGTGGCCGCCGACGGAGGTGTCTTCTCCTTCGGTGACGCCCACTTCTACGGGTCGACCGGAAACATCACTCTCAATCGGCCCATCGTGGGGATGGCGGTGGCGGCCAACGGGAATGGTTACTGGTTCACCGCGGCCGACGGCGGTGTCTTCGCCTTCGGTGATGCACCGTTCTACGGGTCACTCGGCAACATCCCCCAGAGCCGCCCCATCGTGGCCATGACCGCCACGGCCAACGGCCGGGGTTACTGGTTCACCAACAGCAACGGGGCGGTGACCGCCTACGGCGATGCCACCTACTGGGGCTCGGCGCCCCAGGTTCTGGCCAAACCGGTGGTGGGCATGGCCCAGGCCGACGCCAGCGGAAACTTCACCGGCTCGTCGTACCCGGCGGGCAGTTACGGGTACGACATCTCGAACTACCAGGCCAACAACTATCCCCCCGCCCCCCACACAGTGGGCATCGTCCAGGTGGCGGGGGCGTCGTTCGGCCTCAACCCCTATCTGGCTTCGGAGGCGAGGTGGGCAGGCGGCGGGCTCAACCTCTACACCTACTTGACCTACGGCACGGCCGCCTCGAGCAGCGACGGCAGCTGTGCGTCCAGGGCTTCACCCACGGCCTGCAACTACGGGTTCCTGGCCGCCCAGAACGCTTTCACCCAGGCGCAGGGGGTCGGCGTCAACACCTCGGTGGCCTGGTGGCTCGACATCGAACCGGGAGCGGGGTGGTCCGGCGACCTGGCCGCCAACGCCTCCCTGGTCCAGGGGGCCGTCGACGGTCTCCACGCCGAGGGCATCAACAGTGCCGGCATCTACGCCAGCCCCGGCGACTGGAACCAGATCGTGGGCGACTACCAACCCGAGGTCCCCTACTGGGCGGCTGACTGGGACATCAACCCGGCCGTCACCTGCCAGAACGTGCGGAGCCAGGTTCCCGGAGCCCGACTGCCGGCGGGCCCGGTGCAGATCGTCCAGTACAGCTCGCCCAGCTTCCCCTACCCCGACGGCGGCATGAACACCCACTACGACAACGACTACGCCTGCTGAACTGCGTTCAGCGCGGCGGTTGGGATGGGCGCCGGCAGCGGGGAGACGTCGTTGTAACCGAGCAGGAGCCAGCGTCCGTCGCTCACTTCCCAGGTGGTGAGGGAGGCGTGCTCGGTGCGGAGACGGAGCCGGGCCCCGTCCCGGCCCCCGGCCACCGGGAGCTTGGACAGGAGCGACGCTTCGATGACTCCGGCGTGGGTGGCCACCACCACCAGTTGTCCGGGATGCCGGTCCGCCACCACGTCGAGAGCTCGGTCGACACGACGGACGAAGCCGGTCCAGCTCTCACCGCCCGAAGCGATGATCCTGTCGGGATCGCTGTCCCAGTCGACCGGACCGAACCGCGCGGTGAATTGGTCCCAGGACAGTCCGTCGGCTTCGCCGGGATGGAGCTCGCACAGGTCGCACTCGGTGACCAGACCGGGAGGTTCCGGTCGGGGCGACGACGATCCGGGACCGAGCCGTCCGGCCAGCGCCGGTGCCAACCGTTCGGCCGTCTCGATGGCCCGGGGCAGGATGCTGGCATAGAGGGCGTCGGCGCCGGCCAGCTGACCGCTTTCGGCCAGCCGGCAGGACAGAGCGTCGACCTGTTCCCTGCCCCGCGCCGTGAGCCCGCGGCAACCCACGATCCCACCGCAGACACCCGACACGTTGCACTCCGCCTCGCCATGGCGGATCAGCACGATCCGGGTGGCCCCGGGTAGTGGAAACGACTGGGTGCGGACGCCGTCGGGTGGCCCTACCGACGGTGGTCTGTGGCTGACCCCGGCCAGTCGGTCGAACCCGAGTCGATCGGTCACGCCAGTTGGCCGACGAAGTGCTCGAGTTGCCGCAGCGTCCGGCACTCGACCACCGAATCGCAGTGGACGGCGTACTCGCCGACAATGGAGTCACCCGAGTTCCAGTAGGCCCGGGGCTCGGGGTTGAGCCAGTAGACGTGACGGGCACGGTTCTGCAGCTCTTTCAATACCCAGGCCTGGGAGGCGTGGTAGTTGTTGCGAGCATCGCCGAGGAGCATCACACTGGTGCGCGGGGTGATCTCCTCGCCCCAACGCTCCCAGAAGACGCTGAGGGCGTGCCCGTAGTCGGAGTGGCCGTCCACCCAGATCACATCGGCCTCGGTGTTGATCCGGTGCACCGCCTCGGCGGGGTCGTCTACCCCGTCGAAGTAATCACTGACCTCGTCGATGCCATCGATGAAGACGAAGCTCCGCACCTTGGAGAACTGGGCACTGAGGGCGTGGACCAGGTGGAGGGTGAAGCGGGCGAAGCTGGCCACCGAACCGGAGATGTCGGCGATGACCACGATCTCGGGTTTGGAAGGGCGGGGGTAGCGGAATTTGGGATCGACCGGTACGCCGCCGGTCGACAACGAGTGCCGCACGGTGGAACGGAAGTCGAGCGCCCCCTTGCGCCCGTGACGGCGCTTGCGAGCCAAGCGGACCGCCAGTTTGCGGGACAGGGGCTGAAGAGACTTGCGCAGCGCCACCAGCTCGTCACGGGTGGCGTGCATGACGTCGATGTCCTCGGGCAGGGGTTTACGCACCGATCGGGCCAGGGCCTCGCTGCCCCGGTCGGCGACCAGCCGCCGCCGGATCTCGTCCTCGATCTCCTTGCGGAGCTGGTCGATGCGCGCCTGGTACTCGTCGCGCAGGAGCCGCTCCTCCAGCGGAGTGAGAGTGGTGGGTGGTGCGCCCTGACCTCCGGCGTCGGCCTGGTCGAGCGGCGGCGCCTGCGACCGGGCCTGGTCCACCAGCCGGTCCAGCACCCCGTCGAGATCGAGGTTTCGCAGGGTCCGGTAGAGGTAGTAGGTGCCACCGACCGGCCGGCCGGCCTCCATGCCGGCGTAGCGGGAGACAGCCTGGCGGGCGACGGCCGCCACCATGGCCGGGTTGGCGGCCAGCAGAGCGGAATAGAGGAGGTCGGCCAGCTCTTCCGCCGTCATGCCCTCCTGGCCGGCGCCCCCCCGTCCCTCTCCCGACGGTGTGGTGGTTCCCGCCGTTTGGGGACCGTCCGCGCTCGGGTCGGCGGGATCGGCCCCCTCCTCGTTGATCCGGTATTCCGGGCCTCGCAGCGAGAAGTAGATCTCAAAGGCCGTCTCGTAGGCCCGCCAGTGGGACGACGACTTCACCAGGCTGGCCCCGAGGGTGTACTTGACCGCCTCCCGGTCCTCCAGAGGGACATGGCGAAGGGCCTCGGCTGCGTCGAGGTGCTCGGTGAGCGAGACGGGAATTCCTGCCGCCCTCAGCTCGGCCACAAAGCCGGTGAGAAGATCGAGCACGACCGGTGCGGTACTCAGTCCGGGATCTCTACCCCGGCCAGCTCCTTGGCTGTCCGATCGATGTCCGACTGGTACTTCAACAGGATGTGGAGGGTGTCGCGAGCCTGCTCGGCATCGATCGACTCCACTCCCAGGACCACCAGAGTCCGCGCCCAGTCGAGCGTCTCGGACACCGAGGGGTCCTTCTTCAGGTCCAAGGTACGGATGGAGCGAACGATCCGGGCCACCTGATCGGCCAAGGCCTGGCTGATGCCGGGCACCCGCGTCTCGATGATGGCGCGCTCCCGATCGAGCTGCGGATAGTCGATGTGCAGATAGAGACAGCGACGCTTGAGCGCCTCGGACAGCTCCCGGGTGTTGTTGGAGGTGAGGAAGACCAGGGGAATCTGGGTGGCCCGCACCGTGCCCAGCTCGGGGATCGAGACCTGGTACTCCGAGAGGATCTCCAGCAGGAGGGCCTCGGTCTCGAGCTCGACCCGGTCGACTTCGTCGACCAGGAGCACGACCGGTTCGGGCGAGCGGATGGCCTCCAACAGCGGTCGGGTCAGGAGGAACTCCTCGGAGAAGATGTCCTCTTCGAGGTCGCGCCACGACGAACCCGAATCGGCCTGGATCCGCAGGAGCTGCTTCTTGTAGTTCCACTCGTAGAGGGCCTTGGACTCGTCGAGACCCTCGTAGCACTGCAGGCGGATGAGCCGGCTCCCGGTGAGGAGGGCCACCGACTTGGCCAGTTCGGTCTTTCCGGTACCGGCCGGGCCTTCGACCAGCACCGGCTTGGCCAGCCGGTCGGCCAGGAAGACGACGCCGGCTATCCCGTCGTCAGCCAGGTAGTGCACATCGGCCAGACCGCGCCGCACGCCGTCGATGGAATCGAAGCGGGGAGGGCCGGCAACCGGAAAGCCGGAATGGATCCGCTCGACCGGATCGACCGGGTCGCTGACCTCGGTCATAGACGCACCTGCCCGTCACCGGTGACCACGTATTTGACCGAGGTCAGTTCGTTCAGACCCATCGGACCCCGGGCGTGCAGTTTCTGGGTGGAGATGCCGATCTCCGCTCCGAGGCCCAGCTCCTCGCCGTCGATGAAGCGGGTGGAGGCGTTGACCAGGACGGCGGCTGCGTCCACCTCGGTGGTGAACCGGTTGGCTGCGCCCAAGTCGGCGGTCACGATGGCTTCGGAGTGACCCGACCCGAACCGGGCGATGTGGTCGATGGCGGCATCCAGGTCGTCGACGACGGCCACGGCCAGGGTGAGATCCAAAAACTCGGTGGCGAAATCCTCGTCGCTGGCTGCTCCCACTCCGGCCAGGACCGACCGGGTGGCCTCATCGCCGACCAGGGTGACGCCGGCCAGCGCTGAGGCCATCCGAGGTAGGAAGGCACCGGCCACCTCCCGATGCACGAGAACGGTCTCCGCGCTGTTGCACACGCCGGGACGGTGGGTCTTGGCATTGACGACGATCGATTCGGCCATGGCCAGATCGGCGGCGCGGTCCACGTAGACGTGGCAGTTGCCGGCTCCGTCGATGACGAACGGCACCCGGGCGTGGTCGCGCACTGATGCCACCAATGACGGTCCCCCCCGGGGGATGAGGCAGTCGATGATGCCCTCCAGCTGCATGAAGGCGACAGCCGAGGCCCGGCTGGTCTCCTCGATGAGAACCACCGAGTCGGCGGGCAGGCCCGCCTTCTCCAACCCGTCACGAAGAGCACCGGCGATGGTCCGGTTGGTAGCCAGGGCCGACGAGGACCCTCGCAACAGAGCGGCATTGCCCGACTTGAGGCAGAGCCCGGCGGCGTCGCTGGTCACGTTGGGACGATTCTCGTAGATGACACCGATCACGCCCAAGGGCACCCGGACCCGCCGGACGGACAACCCGTTCGGACGCACCCATCCGTCGACCACCTGACCGACCGGATCGGGGAGGGCCGCCACCTTGCGGAGCCCTCCGGCCATGGCCGCCACCCGGGCCCCGTCGAGCCGCAGCCGATCCACGGTGGTGGCGTCGGCTCCCGCCCGATCGGCCTGGGCCACATCCTCGGCATTGGCCGCCAGGATGCCCTCGACCCGCTGTTCCAGCAGCTCAGCGGCGAACAGGAGAGCCTCGTTGCGGACCGCCGAGGAGGTCCGGGCCAGTACCCGACTGGCCTTGCGTGAACGTTGGCCGAGCTCGACCATCGAGGGGACGGATGCGGATTCCACCGTGTCAGCGTACTTTGCGGCTCCCGCCTCCCCGGCGCTCCGGGGCCGGTGGCCGGCCGGACCGGGTCGGTTGGGCCGTAGACGGGGATCGGATGGCGCCCGGCCGGGGCCACCATGTGTGGAGGGCCGGCTCCGACAAACCCGTGCAGAGGGGGGTCCGACCCCCGTGCAGAGGGGAATCCGAGAGGGGCTGGGGGGCAGTGCAGGGGGGCGTGGGTAATTCTCCCGGGAAATTGGCCAGAATTATCGTCCACACCCGGTAATTACGAAAAATATTGAAAAAAAGGGTTTACCGGAACGGGTAGGCGGACATGATCCCCTGCGTTCGAATCTGTTGAGTCGGGATCCGCCGCCCAGCTCCGGATTTGAAGGCCCTTCCTCCCCCGGAGGTAGAGGGCCGTCCGCACTCGGGTAGCCGCCTTCAGTCGAGCACCACCAGATCGTCGCGGTGAACCACCTCGGGGGGCACGTCCTCGGGCAGCACGTCGGATCGGCGGCCGGCCCAGCTGTTGACCTGGGAGGCGTCGAGCTGGACCAGGCCCTTGGCGAAGACAGTGCCGTCCGGGCCGGCGATCTCCACCGCGTCCTCCGCCGTGAACCGGCCCCGAGCGGAGATCACGCCGGCGATGAGAAGGGATCGACCGCGGTCGACCAGGGCCTGGCGGGCGCCGGCATCGACCACCACCGTCCCCGACGATCCGATGGCGAAGGCGATCCACAGTTTGCGCGCCGGTAATCGGCGCTCGTGCGGACGAAACCGTGTCCCCACCCCGGGGGCAGACCCGATGACCTCGGCCAGGACACCCGGGCGGGCGGCGTCGGCGATGACGGCCTCCACCCCCGACCACACGGCGATCTTGGCCGCGGCCAGTTTCGAGCCCATGCCGCCGCTCCCCACCTGGCTACCGGGGCCGCCGGCGATGCGCTCGAGCTCCTTGTCGATCTCGACCACCTCCTCGATGAGCGACCCGCCCCGGGTTCGGCGCGGGTCCTCGGTCAGCAGCCCGGCGGTGTCGGTCAACAGCACCAGGAGATCGGCCCGGACCAGATGGGCCACCAGAGCGGCCAGTCGATCGTTGTCCCCGAACCGGATCTCCTCGTCGGCCACGGCATCGTTCTCGTTGACCACGGGGACCACGCCGAGGGCGAGCAGTCGCCCGAGGGTCTGACGGGCGTGGAGGTACTGGCTGCGATGGACGAAGTCGAGCGGGGCCATCAGCACCTGGCCGGCCAGGAGGCCGCGCTCCTCCAGTGCGTCCGACCACACCTGCATCAACCGGTGCTGCCCCACCGCGGCCACTGCCTGCAGAGTGGCCAGGTCGCCGGGGCGCGGCTGGTCGGGAGCCAGCGAGGTCCATCCGGCGGCGATCGCCCCCGAGGTGACCACCACCAGCCGGGCGCCGCCGGCCCGGGCCTCACCCACCTCGCCGGCCAGCTTGTCGATGGCTGCCGTGTCCACCCGCCCCGAGCCGGTGGTGACCGAGGAGGACCCGATCTTGACCACCACTGTCCGCGTGACAGGGTCGGAGCGAGACCCTCCCGTGGTCACGATCGGCGGCGCCGGGCGCCGGCGTTGCCGGTGAACTCCGGTTGGTCGCGGGTCCAGACGAAGGCCAGCTCGCCGATGTGGACGACGTCGCCGTCGCGGGCACCGGCTCGGGCCAGGGCGCGGTCGACGCCGATGCGCCGCAGTCTCCCCTGTACGTAATCGGCGGCCTCGTCGGAGGTCACGTCATTGAGAGCCACGGCCCGCTCTGCCACCCGACCCTCCACCCGGAACGCTCCTTCACCGATGCGCACGACGGTGAACCCCTCGGGCGCCGGGCGGTGGATGACCACCGTGCCCTCGTCGACCGGCTCGGCCGCCCGGGCCTCCGCCACCAGGACGGCGAGCTTCCCCACCAGCTGACCGATCCCCTGGCCGGTCACGGCCGAGATGTTCATTTCAGTTTCCGCCCCGTCGGTCCCGCCGGCCAGGACATCGACCTTGGTGCCGACCACCAGGCGGGGCCGTTCGATGAGGCCCGGCTGGTACCGCCGCAGCTCGTCGAGGAGGACACGTTGCTGGCGGGCGGGATCGATGCCGGTCACCGGGTCGAGTTCCACCATGATGACCAGCACCCGGGCCCGGGTGATGTGCCGGAGGAACTGGTGGCCGAGCCCTTTGCCCTCGGCCGCCCCCTCCACCAGACCGGGAATGTCGGCCACCGTGAAATCGGCGCCGTGGTCGCCCCGCACCACGCCGAGGTGGGGCTCGAGGGTGGTGAAGGGATAGTCGGCGATCTTGGGGGTGGCCGCCGAAATCCGCGAGATCAGGGTGGACTTGCCGACGTTGGGGAAGCCCACCAGGGCCACGTCGGCCACCAGGGCCAGCTCGAGGTCGTACCACTGCTCGTGACCCTTCTCCCCCTGCTCGGCGAAGGAGGGGGCCCGCCGGCGGTTGGAGAGGAAACTGGCGTTCCCCCTCCCCCCTCGCCCGCCCTCGCCGGCCAACCACTTGTCGCCGGCGTGAACCAGATCGACCAGCAGCGACCCGTCAGCGGCCCGGGCCCGGGTGCCGACCGGGACCGGCACCTCGAGGTCGGCGCCACGGGCGCCGTGTTTCTTCTTGCCCCCGCCGTGGCCACCGTCACCCCCGCGTCGATGGGGATGGTCACGAAAGGCCAGCAGCGAGGACTGGTTGGTGGTGGCCACCAACCACACACTGCCGCCATGGCCACCGTCACCCCCGTCGGGTCCCCCCCGGTCCACGTGCGCCTCCCGCCGGAAGGCCACCGCCCCTGCCCCTCCGTCGCCGGCCTTCACATGGAGCTGTGCCTCGTCGACGAACCCGGCCATGTGATCGATCCTACCGATGCAGCGTCAGCGGCCCCGGGAGCCGCCGGCTCAACCGGGGATGAGCAACGTCCCACGCAGCCGATCGACGGCGTCGACCACCCCGAGCCGCTCGGCCAGTGCGTCGAATGTCCCGTAGGTCCCTCGCATCTGGGCGAGGAACTCCTCCATCGATTCCGGCATGACCCGCAGGATGGCCGGTGCGTGCTCCTGCACGGCTTCGGCGGCATCGGGGTACTCAGCCTTGAGATGCTCCAACAGGTCGACCATGGCCGGGCCGCTCAGGGCATAGTCCTCGACGATGGTCTCATCAGGCACCCCGAGGAAGCCCAGGATCAGCGCCGACAACACCCCCGTCCGGTCCTTGCCGGCGCTGCAGTGGAAAACGGCAGGGAGGGCATCGGGGGCGGCCAGTACCTCGATGGCCCGGGTCAGGGCGGGCGCCGCTTCCGACACCATGTAGCTGTAGCGGCCGGCCACATAGGACGCCTCCCGCCACGACGGCAGCTCCTCGGTAGCTGGGAGGATGTCCATGAGGGGGAGGTGCACGTAGTCCACCGGGACCCGATCGGCCGGAAACCGACCGCGATGCTCGGCCTCGTCAACCGTTCGTAGGTCGACCGCGGTGGCCAGACCCAGCTGGAGCAGACGGGCGTCATCGTGGACGGTCATGCGGTGCAGACCGTCGGCCCGGAACAGGCGCCGCCACACCATGCGGTGGCCATCGCCGGTCCGGTACCCGCCCAGGTCACGGAAGTTGACACACCCGTCGAAGGACAGGATGCGGACGGGATCGTCGCTCTCGACGCGCCGGGACACGCTGCCGGATGCGGACATGGGCTGGGAGCGTACCGCCTGAGGGACCGACAAGAGCCGGCAGGTACCGACAGGACGCCGGTGCCAGCTCGGACGGCTACTCGCCGCTGACCACGTCGACCAGTTTGCGCCCCTTCCGGCTGGCGAACCGGACGGTGCCGTCGGTCAGGGCGAACAGGGTGTCGTCGCCACCCAGGCCCACGTTGTCACCCGGGTGGAACTTGGTCCCCCGTTGACGAACCAGGATGGCCCCGGCCCGCACGGTCGTCCCTCCGAAGGCCTTGACCCCCAGCCGCTGTGCGTTGGAATCCCGCCCGTTGCGGGTGGACCCGCCGCCTTTGGTCTTGGACATGGTGATGACTCCTGTGTTCCCTCCGGCCGACGGCCGGATCCGGTTCCGCTGCGGGCTGGTTAGCCGGCGGCGCTGATCGAGGTGATGGCGATGGTCGAGTAGCGCTGGCGATGACCCCAGCGGGTGCTCTGGTTGGACTTGCTCTTGTAGGTGAAGCCCCGCACCTTGGGTCCCAGCTCCTCGCCCACCACGGTGGCGGTGACCGACGAACCGGCCAGTTGCGAGGGGGTGGCCAGCACGTTCTCGCCGTCCACCACCAGCACCGGGGTGAAGGAGACCTCCGCCCCGGGGGCTTCCCCGAGCAACTCGACCCGCAGCGTCTGGCCCTCGGCCACACGCTCCTGCTTGCCTCCGGTTCTGATGACGGCGTACATAAGGAGAAGATCCTACACCAGAGGATCTAGAGCTCCGGGTCGTCGAGGATGATGCCACGACCCTCGCACACCTCACAGGTGGTCGACATCGACTCGATGAGGCCCTCGGAGACCCGCTTGCGGGTCATCTCCACCAGACCCAGCTCCGAGATGTCGAAGACCTGGGTGCGGGTCTTGTCTCTGGCCAGGGCCGCACGCAGGGCACTGCCCACCTTGTCGCGGTTCTCCCGGATCTCCATGTCGATGAAGTCGATGACGATGATCCCACCGATGTCCCTCAACCTGAGCTGGCGGGCCACCTCTTCGGCCGCCTCCAGGTTGTTCCGGTAGACCGTCTCCTCGAGATTGGTGGTCCCCACGTTCTTGCCGGTGTTGACGTCGATGACGGTGAGGGCCTCGGTGCGGTCGATGACCAGCGATCCCCCGGACGGGAGGAAGACCTTGCGATCGAGAGCTTTGTGGAGCTGCTCGTGGACGTGGTACCTCTCGAAAACGGGGAGCGGCTCGACCTCGGGATCGAAGAACTCGACCCGGTCGGCCAACTCGGGATTGACGGCACCCACGTAGTCACGGACCTGTTCGTAGAGGGCCAGGTCGTCGATGACCACGGCGCGGTACTCCCGGTTGAGCTCCTCGCGGATGACCCGCACGGCGATGGCCGGCTCGCGGTAGAGCAGGGCCGGTCCCTGTCCCTTGCTGGCCGCGGCGGCGATGACCGACCACTGTTCGATCAGACGGTCGACATCGTTGCCCAGCTCTTCGGCGCTGGCCCCGGCGGCGGCCGTCCGCACGATGAGCCCGTGACCCTCGGGCCGGATGGCATCGACGATCCGGCGCAGCCTCTTGCGCTCGGCGTCGTCGAGCCGCTTGGAGATGCCGTAGGCCGTGCTGTTGGGGACGAGCACCACGAACCGGCCGGGCAGGGAGACCTCCTGGGTGAGACGGGCCCCTTTGGCGCCAATGGGGTTCTTGGTCACCTGGCAGAGGATGGTCTGGCCCGGCCGCAGGAGCTGTTCGATGCGGGGCTGGCCGGCCGAGCCACCGGACTCCACGTCATCGGTGTCGTAGCGCACGTCGCCGTGGTAGAGGACGGCGTTCTTCGGGGTGCCGATGTCGATGAAAGCGGCTTCCATGCCGGGCAGCACGTTCTGGACACGACCCCGGTAGATGTTGCCGTCGATCTGGGTGGCGTCATCCGAGGCCCGCGAGATGTAGTGCTCGACCAGGGTCCGTCCTTCGAGCAGTGCGATCTGGGTGGTCTCCGGACGCACGTGCACGCAGATCATGTACCGACCGACCGCCTTGCCGCGACGCTCGCGGCCGCCCCGACGACCCTCACCACGCGGCGCCGACCCCGAGGCCGGCTTGGGACCGCTAGGCGGGCGGGCGGTGGCTTCGGCGGTGGCCCCGGCCGATGCTGCCCGCCCCCGCGATCGGGTGGATCCCGAACCACCGGAGCGGCCCTCACCCCGGGAGGAGTTGGTCCGCCCTCCGGCCGGGGCGCCTCCCCCGTCGGTGGCCGGAGTGGAGCCCGGCGGTGGCGGAGGGGCAGGCCGACTGTCGCCGATCTTCGGACGCTCGGGGACCGGTCGGGGCGAGAGGGTGGTGGCCACAGCGGCCGGCGGGACGCCGGTGGCGTCGTCCTGCGGACCGCTCAGGGCGGAGGTCTCCGACCGGTCGGAGCGTCCCGATCCGGCCTCGTCGGAAGTGGGGAGGGCACCGTCGAGATCAATGGAGGGCGAGCCCGATCCGGGTGCTCCTGATGCCCCGGAGGCGCCGGCTGATCCCCCTCGGCTGCGGCCGCGGCCACCCCGGGATCCGCGTCGCCGCCGGGCCTGGCCGCCGGGGCCGGGCTGGGACGGGCCGGACTGGTCCGGTGGGAGCCGGCCCGCCGTGGTTTCCTCCCGGTTCAGCTCACCCGTGCCGTTGCTGGGTGGTGCCGACCCGCCGTCGTCGGACGGAGGTGAGGGGACTTTGGTGGGAGTGGCCGGGCCATTGGCCGGCCGATCCGTTGTTGCATCTGACATCGATTTCCCTTTCAAGACTTCTCATGAGGCACGCTCCAAGGCGTGCGTGGCGCGTGCGCCACCGGCGGGCAGTCCACCGGTGGCGAGGGGCTCCTCACGGATGCCATCGCGCTCAATCCACTGTTGCGTTCTGCAGGCCCGGGCCAGCACCGGTGGGCCAGAGGTCGCCACCTCGGTGGCCGCCGTCACCGCCGCCAGGCCCCTTACCAACTCGATCGGACGCACGCCCCGGGGCTGGGTGGCCAACTCGGCCACCACTTCGACGGCCGCATCGCCGGTTGCCGTCGTGCGATCGGTGCCGGTCACCCGGAGGGCGAGCACCGAGGGCCGCAGGTCGTCCTGAACCTGTCGGCCTTTTCGCTCTCTGGTGATGAGGACCGAAGGCGACGCCAGCAGGGCGGCCACCTGGGCTTCGAGTCCCTCCTCCGACACGCCGCTGAAGCTCATCGCCCACTGGCAGGAGGTGACCACCTGCTGGAGGGAGCCCGAGCTCCGCTCGACGGGAGCCACCGCCATGATGTCGATACCGGGCGGGAGAGCGGTGGCCAGACGCTCCGGAAAGGCAGCGGCGTCGATCCCCTCGACCTCGGCCCGTGGTCCATCGAGGGCCACATCGAGGTACTCGGCCTGCGACTCGCATCCCGTGGGTAGGGCCAGCCCGAAACTGAGCTGGGGCCGAGGCGAGAACCCCTCGGTATAGGCCAGAGGAAGCCGGGCCCGCCGGAGCGCCCTCTCCCACAGACGGGCCACATCCCGCTGGCTGGTGAAACGGATCTTGCCGAGCTTGGCGAAGCGAATGCGGACCCGCACCTCAGCCTCTCCCCTCTCCGACCCCAACAGCGGTGCTCTGCCTCGGCCGGGGGGCCGAGCCGGCGCCGGACGGCGCCGTGGCCAGGAATCGTACCGGCACTTGCCCGCCAGTTGAGAGATCCTGCCCGGTGCCTTGGCTCCCGCCGGCCGGGGCAACGGCCGAAGCCACCACGTGCTCGATCCCGAAACCGGTGCAGGCCCCACAGTCGTAGCAGGGGGTCCACCGGCAGTCGGGAAGCCCGTGGTTGGCCAAGGCGTCCAGCCAGTCCTGCCAGAGGAAGTCGCGGTGCAGACCGGCGGAGAGATGGTCCCAGGGCAGGACCTCGTCCTCGGTCCGGTGGCGGTAGACGATGTCCTCCAGGGACATGCTGTTGGCCGCCAGGGCGTCGGTCCACAGGTCGAGGTCGAAGTACTCGGACCACTCCTGGAAGGTGCCTCCTTTGCGCCACACCTGCTCGATGACCGCTCCCATCCGGCGATCGCCCCTGCTCATCAGCCCCTCCACCGCGGTGGCCTTCGGATCGTGCCAGCGGATGGTCAGCCCCCGCACCCCGCGGGCTGCGTCCTTCAGAATATGGACCTTGCGGGTCAGCTCCTCGATGGTGTTCTGGCCGAACCACTGGAACGGCGTCTGCACCTTGGGCACGAAGCCCCCCACCGAGGCGGTCACGGTGACGCCCTTGTGGTAGCGGCGGCCGACGGCCACGCACTGCGAGGCCAGCTCGACAATGCCCAGGGTGTCCTCGTCGGTTTCGGTGGGCAGGCCGATGAGGAAGTAGAGCTTGACCCGCCGCCACCCCTGGCTGAAGGCGGCGTCCACCGCGGCGTAGAGATCCTCTTCACGAATGAGCTTGTTGATGACCTGGCGCATGCGCCAGGTCCCTCCTTCGGGAGCGAAGGTGAGGCCGGTCCGCCGCACCCTCTGGATCTGGGCGGCGGTGCCCACGGTGAAAGCGTCGACCCGGAGGCTGGGCAGGCTCACCGACACCTGGCCGGAGCAGGAGGGATCGTCGATGATGGCGGTGACGGTCTGCTCGATGCCCGAGTAGTCGGCGCTGGACAGCGAGGTCAGGGCCACCTCGTCGTAACCAGTGCGGGCCAGGCCGTCGCTGACCATGGTGCGGACCTGGTCGCCGGGCCGCTCCCGCACCGGGCGGGTGATCATGCCGGCCTGGCAGAACCGGCAGCCCCGGGTACAACCCCGGAACAGCTCCACGTTGAGACGGTCGTGCACCACTTCGATGAGCGGGACCAGTTGCTGTTTGGGGTACGGCCACTGGCCGAGGTCGGCGATGGTCCGCTTCTCGACCCGCTCCGGGGTGTCCGGGTGGCGGGGGGCGGTGGTGGCCAGTCGGGGCAGCGCGGCGTAGACCCTGCCGTCCTTGTCCCAGACCTCCCCGTCCCCGCTCACGACCCCGCTCGCCTCCTCGCTTCCGGCCCCGCTCGGGTCCCTGCCCTGGGCGGAAGACGGATGGTCGGACACCGGCTGGTAGTGGGCCTCGAAACAGGACGGGACATAGACACCCGGAACACGGGACAGAGAGCGGAGAACGGCCTCCCGATCGGCGGTGGCCGACCCCTTGGCCGCAGCCATGACCTCGTTGATCTCACCGACCACCTCCTCCCCGTCGCCCAGCACGAAGGCGTCGACGAAGTCGGCCAAGGGCTCGGGGTTGAAGGCGCAGTGCCCGCCGGCCACCACGATCGGGTCGTCGGCCGAGCGGTCGGCACCGTGGACCGGCACGCCGGCCAGATCGATCATGTTGAGGACGTTGGTGTAGACCAGCTCGGCCGACAGGTTGAAGGCCAGCACGTCGAACGACCCTCCGGCCAGGGTGTTCTCCAGCGAGAAGAGAGGAACGCCGGCCGCTCGCATGGCCGCCTCCATGTCGACCCAGGGGGCGTAGGCCCGTTCGGCCACGGCGTCGTCCCGCTCGTTGAGGATCTCGTAGAGGATCTGCAAGCCCTGGTTGGGTAAGCCGATCTCGTAGGTGTCGGGATAGACGAGCAGCCACGATACGGCGCTGTCGTCGTGGAGGGTGACCTGCGCCCCCAGTTCTCCACCGATGTAGCGGGCCGGCTTCGTGACCTGGGACAACAGGGGCTCCACCTGGGGCCAGAGGGACTGCATGTCCCCCCCATCCTAGGCCAGGGCAGCTCGAGGGCCGGAGGTCCCCGCCTCCGGCACCGGATCAGCCGGTAGCCGGGTTGGTGGTCGTGGTGGTGTGGTGCCGGGCCCGGTGGAGGTGGTCGCCGTGACAGGCAGGGCGATCGGCTTGGTCTGCTGGACCAGCGCCGGCGTGGTGGGGATACCCGGGGCGGTGACCGGATGGCTGGCCAGATAGGCGAAGATCTGCCGGACCACAGGCGCCGAGGCGTCGGCTCCATACCCGCCCTGGTTGATCACTGACACCACGACGTACTGGGGATCGGCGATAGGGCCGAATCCCACGAACCACGAAGTGGGTTCCTCGCCGTTCACACTGGCCGTCCCCGTCTTGCCGGCCAGGCCCCCGGGGAAGTTCAAGCCCTGGAACGCCGTATAGGCGGTCCCGCTCGCACTGTTGACCACGCCCTCGAAGCCTTGGAGCATGGCCGCGTAGTTCTGGGGTGCGTAGGTCACCTTGCCGGTGACCTTGGGGGCCATCCGCTTTATCACTTTGCCTTCGGGTGACACCACGGCCGCCACCACCTCAGGTGCGTAGCGAGTGCCACCATTGGCGAAGGTGGAGTAAGCCACCGCCTGCTGCAGAGGCGTCACCACGGTGCTGCCCTGGCCGAAGGCCAGCTCCATGTTGTCGCCCGTGTACCAGGTCGGCGCGTTCGGGTACCCGTTGGGGTACTGGGCGTGGAGCTTGGTGCGCACCGCCAGTGAGTCGACCAGTCCAGAATCCTCGTTGGGCAGGTCGATGCCGGACTGCATCCCGTAGCCGTACTCGGCCGCTTGGTTCTGAATAGGCGTGTCCCCGTACTGGGAGCGGGCGTCCCAGTACTCGGCGCCGATGGCGTAGAAGAAGGCGTCGCTGGAGACAGTCAGAGCGGTGGTCACGTTGATGTCGCCGAACGGCTTGTCGCCGATGTCGTCCTTGAGGGTGCAATCCGGCCCGGTGCAGTCGGGGGCGGTGTAACTGCCGGTGTCGTCGAAATCGGTGGTGGGCGAGATCAACCCGGACTGGAGGGCGGATGTGGCAGTGACGAGCTTGAAGGTGGACCCCGGGGCGTAAAGGCCGTCGAGGGCATAGTCGTTCTGGGCCCCGCTGGCCTGGAGCGCCTGGTAGTTGGCGGTGGAGATTCCGTTGGTCCAGATGCTGGGGTTGTAGTTCGGATAAGACGACAGGGCCAGCACGGCGCCGTTTTGCGGGTCGAGAACCACCACCGCCCCGTTGGGGGCGGGCCGTGGCTTGCCCCCCACCGGGTCGGGGGTCCTCCTCACGTAGAGGATCTGGGACGCCAGAGCGTTGTCCGCCACCTGCTGGAGATTGGTGTCGATGTTGGTGACCAGGTTGTCGCCGGCCACCGCCGGTGTGGTCTTGATCGTGCCCACCACCTGTCCCACCGGGTTCACCTCAAGTTGTTGCTGACCGGGCGTGCCCCGGAGCTCGGACTCGTATTGGTACTCGAGCCCGGCCTGACCGAACGGGTCGCCGGCTTGGTAGCCCTGGGACGTGGGCGAGGCCAGCTCCGTGCTGTTGATGGTGCCGACGTAACCGAGCGCCTGCTCGGCCGGATACCCGGTCTGGGCCGGCCCCGGTATCTCGGATTGGGGATAGTCGCGCTGGGTGGTGGCCACCGACGACACACCGGGAAACTCGCTCTGGTGCTCCCTGATGTAGAGGATGTCGGTCAGCGGGGCATCGTTCATGATGGGGACCGGCTTGTACAGGCTGAATTGGGGATTGTTGATGACGGCCTTCACCTGCGGGACGGTCTGGCCGAAGAGAGCGGCCAGCCGCCCGATGACCTCGGGATGCTCGACGGCGGCCACTCTGGAAAGGGTGACCTGCTCGACCACCTGATTGGTGACGAGAGGGTTGTCGTAGCGGTCGAGTATCTCCCCGCGGGTGGGGTCCACGGCCACCACCCGGATCTGGTTGGTGGCCACCGCCTGGGCCGCCGCCGGTGCCTGCAGGACTTCGAGCGCCCAGAGGCGGAGCCCGAGGACGGCGAAGAGGACGATGACCACCAGCCCGGTGATGCGCAGGCGGAGCCCCGGCCGGGCGTCGGTGGTGTCGGGCGCGTCCATCATCCCTTCCACCGAGAACCGGCTCTGACGCATGCGGGGCTGCCGCGCCTTCTTCTGGCGGGGGGCCCGCTCCTTGGGAGCACGCAGGTAGTGGTGAGTTCCCCGGAAGGGGTGGCGCAGGGATCGGCTCACGACGCTCCAGTATCCCGCCGACGGCCCGCGCTGGGTACGCGCCCCCGCTGGGAACGGGTCACCGACGCGCCCCCGAGGAGAGGGTCGAGGTGGGAACGCCCTCCACCGAGGCGGCGGGGAGGGCCCACGTCACCAGTCGGAGGGCGGGGAGGGCCAGCACGGCATTGACCACCGAAACCATGATCACGACGCGCAACAGGTCCACGTGGAGCATCTGGGGCTGGCCCAGGACCGACCCCAGGACGGCGTAGGTGATCTCGTAGAGGGCGCTGCCGGCCAGAGCGGCCAGGGGCGGGAGCCACAGGGCGCTTCGATCGAGGGCAACGGTCACCACGCCGACAGCGAAGCCGACCACCGTTCCCACCAGAGCGGAGAGGCCGAAGGGAGTGGGCAGGAACAGGTCGGCCACCAGGCCGGAGCCGAAGCCCATGGAGGCACCCCGGGACGGTCCCCCCACGATGCCGGCCACGATGGGGAGCAGGATCATGATGTCCGGGTGCACCGACCCGACACGGGCGTCGACCACCAGGATCTCCTGGACGAGGACGAAGCCGATCACCACCAGCACGATCCGGGTGGCGTCCCGCGCCGTCATGACCACACCCCGCCACCACCACTCACGAAGAGACCCACAGCAGAACGGCCACGTAGCGCAGATGAGCCAGGTCGGCCACCGGCTGCAGGTTCACCGTCTCTTGTGAGGTGGTCAGCCCGTTGTGGGCCGCCACCACCTGGGCCACCGGGATTCCCGAGGGATAGACGGCACCCTGCAGACCACTGGTGAAGAACACGTCAGCGCTGGCCAGGTGGGTGTTGGCCGGCACCAGCGAAGCCGTCAATGGTTTGCCGGCGCCCTGCCCCTGCAGCACGGCCAGCGATCCCGGCGGCTGCCCGTAACGGACCCCGACAGCGGACTGACCGTCGGTGATCAGGCGAACGGTGGACGTCGAATGATTGGCCTGCACCACCTGGCCCACCAGACCGCCGGAGGCCACCACCGGCATGTTCAACTGCACCCCCTGGTCTCGTCCCACGCTGATGTCGATGGTGGCGGCGAAATCACTGGTCCCGTAATCGGTGACCTCGGCGGGAACCGTCTGCAAGTTCCCCACGAAGGGGAGGTTGAGCAGAGCACTCAACTGCTGCAGGGCCTGCACGTCGTCCTGGTCGGACAACTGCTTTTGACGGAGCTGGCCGATCTCGCTCTGGAGCTTCTGGTTCTGCTGTCGAACGGCTCCATAGTGCACCGACCCGGCCAGAAAGCTTCCGATCGGTTCGATGATGTCCTCGACGCTCGAACGCACCGGGGCGAAGGCGTCGGAAGCGGCGGACCGCATTCCCGAGGTGATGCGATGGAAGCCTCCACGGGCGTCCAGCGTGATGATGATCACCGAAGCCAACACCAGCAGGAGCAACGTGGTGCGGGGGCGGCGCGACCGCCGCGGCATCGTTCGCTCAGCGCGCCGACGAGGTGATGAGGACCTGCTTGAGGGCCTCGAACTCCTCGAGGCACTGCCCACTGCCGATGGCCACGCAGTTCAGGGGATCCCGGGCTACCACGATGGGCATGCCCGTCTCCTGGGTCAGACGGCTGTCCAGTCCGTGCAGAAGGGCGCCGCCGCCGGTCAGGACGATGCCCTGCTCCATGATGTCGGCGGCCAGTTCGGGCGGGGTCCGATCGAGGGTCACCTTCACCGCGTCGACGATGGCCGATACCGGCTCGTCGATGGCCTTGCGGATCTCCTGGGTCGAGATGACCACTGTCTTCGGGAGCCCTGTCACCAGATCGCGACCGCGTATTTCGGCATGGAGCTCCTCTTCGAGCTCGTAGGCCGATCCGAGGGCGATCTTGATCTCCTCTGCCGTACGTTCGCCCAGGGCCAGGCTGTACTCCTTCTTCACGAAGGACACGATGGCCTCGTCCAGTTCGTCACCGCCGATACGGATCGACTGACTGGTGACGATCCCGCCCAGCGAGATGACCGCCACTTCGGTTGTGCCACCGCCGATGTCGACGACCATGTTGCCGGTCGGCTCGTGGACGGGCAGTCCGGCGCCGATGGCCGCGGCCATCGGTTCTTCAATGATGTAGGCCTTGCGGGCGCCGGCGTACTCGGCCGCCTCCATGACGGCCCGCTGCTCGACGCCGGTGATTCCCGAGGGCACGCAGATGACCATCCGGGGCTTGGCGAACCGCCGCTGATGGACGCGGTGGATGAAGTAGCGGAGCATCTTCTCGCAGATCTCGAAGTCGGCGATGACCCCGTCCTTCAGTGGACGGATGGCCTGGATGTGGCTCGGTGTGCGGCCGATCATCCTCTTGGCCTCGGCACCGACGGCCAAGGGGCGGCCGTCCTTCACATTGACGGCCACCACCGACGGCTCGTTGAGGACGATGCCGCGGCCGCGCACGTACACCAGAGTGTTGGCGGTTCCGAGGTCGACGGCCATGTCGCGGCCAAGAAGCGAGAAACTGTTGTCGCGCATCAGCGATGCACTCCTCCGTCAGTAATCGTCGGGACTTCGTGAGTGCGGAGACCACACCTGGGCATGGCTGCGAGCAGGCCTAATCACCAGCAGCACTGGCCGCCAAGGCTAGGGGAATTGGGAGGTGGGCACAAGGGCACCCACCGTTCAGGGCAAACGACGCCGACGGCTCACCTGACCCGGTCAGGCCAGCTCGGGAAAGAAGATCTTGATCTCGCGGGCTGCCGATTCGGCCGAGTCCGAGCCGTGGATGAGGTTTTCGGCCATAACCAGGGCCAGGTCGCCCCGGATGGTTCCCGGTGCTGCCTGCAGGGGATTGGTGGCCCCCATCATGTTCCGCACCACCTGATAGGTGTCGTCGGGGCCCTCGACCACCATGAGCAGGGCGGGGGACCGGGTGATGAAGGTGACCAGGGTGTCGTAGAAGGCCTCGCCCCGGTGCTCGGCATAGTGCTCATGGGCCACGTCGACCTCGATGGTGCGCATTTCGGCGGCGATCAGGCGCAGGCCCTTGCGTTCGATCCTGCCGACGATCTCGCCCACCAATCGGCGCTCGACCGCATCAGGCTTGCAAATGACCAAGGTTCGTCCCACGAGCGCTGCAGGCTAGTCGACCTCACCGACCATGTCAGACAGACGGGTCCCGCACCGAAGGCTCAGAGACGGTCGGGGACCAGCATGGCCCGGGCGTCGGCCACCACGTAGAGGGAGCCGCATACCACCACCAGATCGTCGGCCTGGGCCCGCCCGAGGGCCAGGGCCACCGCCTCGGTGGGCCGGGGCACCACGGTGGCCTCGAGCCCCAACCTGGCGGCGGCGTCAGCCACCTCTTCGGCGGGGAGCGCCCGGGGCGAAACGGGTGCGCAGGCCACCACCGCGTCGATGCCGGCGGTGGCCAGGGCCTCGAGCATGGAGTTCGGGTCACGGCCCGAGAGCATCCCCACCACCGCCTGTGATGCGCCCTCCACGGTGAACTCCTCGGTGAGGGCCCGGGCCAGGTTGAGCATGCCGGCCACGTTGTGGGCCCCGTCCACCACCACCAGGGGATGGCGACCCATCACCTCCATCCGCCCCGCCACCCGCACCCCGGCAAGGGCGGCGTCGACCACGGCCGGGTCGAGAGGGGCTCCGAAGAACGCCTCCACCGCAGCCAAGGCGCAGGAGGCGTTGTCACCCTGATGAGCTCCGTGGAGCGGGACCAGAACCTCGCCGTAGGCCCCGCCGGGGGTGCGTATGTCGATCAGTCGCCCGCCGACGGCCATCCGGTTGGCTGTGCAGGCGAAGTCCTGGCCCCGGACCCACACCTCTGCGGCCCCGGCCGACAGCGCGGCACGGCGAAGGAGGTCCACCAGAGTGGGGTCCGATTCACCGATGACCACCCGACTGTCCGCCTTGAAGATGCCCGACTTGTCGCGGCCGATGTCCTCCAGGGTCGGTCCCAGCACCTCGGTGTGGTCGAAACTGATGTTGGTGAGTACGGCGACGTCCCCGTCGACCACGTTGGTGCAGTCCCACCGGCCACCGAGGCCCACCTCGATCACAGCCACGTCAACCGCTTCGTCGGCGAACCAGGCCAGGGCGGCGGCGGTCAGCAGCTCGAATCGGGTGGGCCGTTCCTCCATCAAAGGCTCCAGGCGGGCCAGCGATTCGAGAACATCGACGAAGGCACCGTCGTCGATGGACTCGCCGTTACGGGCGATGCGCTCGTTGACCCGACTCAGATTGGGGCTGGTATAGGTGCCCACGGTCAGCCCCTGGGCGGCCAGCAGGGCGGTGGCCATGGCCGCCGTCGAGCCCTTGCCGTTGGTGCCGGTGATGTGCACGGCCGGATAGGCGGTCTCCGGGTCCCCCAGCAACCGGGTGAGGGCCCGCATCCGGTCCAGGGTGGGCACCGACCGCCTGGTGGGCATGTGCGCCTCGAAGTCGATGTGCGAGTCGAGCCACGCCAGGGCCTCGCTGAGATCGCTGAAGTTCACATCGATGACGGACGGGACCGTCGGAGACGGGACGCGGCCGGACGCCGGGGGTACCACGGTGAAGAGGCGGCGGACCGTGCCCTAGGACGCAGCTCTGCGGCTCCGGGTCGATTTGGCCGGCGGGTTCAGCGGGACCAGGGTGGGATGGACCTTGTCGAGCACGACCGCCCGGTCCACCACGCACTTGGAGATGTCGGTCCGGCTGGGTAGGTCGTACATGACCTCGAGCAGCACCTCCTCGAGGATGGCACGCAGACCGCGGGCACCTGTCCCCCGCAGGAGAGCCTGCTCGGCCACCGCCTCGAGAGCGTCCTCTGTGAGTTCGAGCTCGATGTGGTCGAGCTCGAACTGGCGCTGGTACTGACGGGTCAGGGCGTTCTTGGGTTCGACCAGAATGCGGATGAGTGCCTCTTTGTAGAGATGGGACACCGCTCCCACCACCGGCAGGCGACCGATGAACTCGGGGATGAGCCCGAACTTCATCAGGTCCTCGGGCAGGACATGACGGAGGAGCTCGGAGTCGTCCCGTTCTGAGGCTTTGCGCACCTCGGCCCGGAAGCCCATGCCCTTGCGGCCGATGCGGTTCTCGATGATGGAGTCCACACCGGCAAAGGCACCGCCGCAGACAAAGAGGATGTTGGTGGTGTCGATCTGGATGAATTCCTGATGGGGGTGCTTACGCCCTCCCTGCGGCGGTACCGACGCCGTGGTCCCCTCCAGGATCTTGAGCAGTGCCTGCTGCACCCCTTCGCCGGAAACATCTCGGGTGATCGACGGGTTCTCCGACTTGCGGGCGATCTTGTCGATCTCGTCGATGTAGATGATGCCGGTCTCCGCCCGTTTCACGTCGTAGTCGGCGGCCTGGATGAGCTTGAGGAGGATGTTCTCGACGTCCTCGCCCACATAGCCGGCTTCGGTCAGAGCGGTGGCATCGGCAATGGCAAACGGGACGTTCAGCATGCGGGCCAGGGTTTGGGCCAGCAAGGTCTTGCCGCACCCCGTGGGCCCCAGCAGCAGGATGTTGGACTTGGCCAGCTCGACATCGTTGTCGTGGGTACCGTTACTGCCGGCCTGCACCCGCTTGTAGTGGTTGTACACGGCAACCGACAGAATCTTTTTGGCGTACTCCTGACCGATCACGTAATCGTTCAGGAATTCGTAGATCTCCCGCGGCTTGGGCAGCTCCTCAAAGGAGAGCTCGGTGGTGTCGGCCAGCTCCTCGGCAATGATGTCGTTGCACAGCTCGATGCATTCGTCGCAGATGTACACACCGGGCCCGGCGATCAATTTCTTGACCTGCTTCTGCGACTTCCCGCAGAAGCTGCACTTCACCAGATCGCCACCGTCTCCGAACTTCGCCACGTCGGTTCCTCGTGTCCTTTAGTTAGTCGCGGTCCCAATTCAGTCGCGGTACTGATGCCCATCGGAGCCTGCACCCACTTCACTGCCCATCCCCTACCCATCCCTGCAATCTCTTCTCACTGCCACTTGTTCTCGTTGCAACTTCTTATGGTTGCAACTTCTCGTCGTTGCCACTTCCACTGTGACCGAATCGAGAACTCAACCCTAGCGGCTGGATCGGAGTGCACAGGTTCCATCGGTCGGTGAAAGGACTACGCCGCCCCGACCGCCTCGATGGACAGCGCGTCCCTGGCCGTTATGACCTCATCGATCAACCCGTAGGTGACGGCCTCATCGGCCGTCATGATGAAGTCGCGGTCGGTGTCCTTGGACACCCGCTCGACCGTCTGGCCGGTGTCGTTGGCCAACATCCCGTTGAGCAGGTCACGCATCCGCAAGATCTCCTTGGCCTGCAGCTCGATGTCGCTGGCCTGGCCCTCGACACCGCCGAAGGGCTGATGCAAAAGGATGCGGGCGTGCGGGAGGGCGAAGCGCTTGTTCTTGGTCCCCGCACCGAGCAGTACGGCGGCGGCCGAGGCCGCCTGGCCGAAGCAGAAGGTGGACATGTCCGGCTTGATGTACTTCATCGTGTCGTAGATGGCGAACAGAGCGGTGATGTCGCCACCGGGCGAGTTGATGTACAGATGGATGTCCTTGTCGGCCTCTTCCGACTCGAGGAAAAGGAGCTGGGCGCAGACCAGGTTGGCCACCGTGTCATTGATCGGTGTACCGAGGAAGATGATGCGTTCCCGCAACAGACGGGAGTAGAGGTCGTAGTTCCGCTCCCCCCTACTGGTCGACTCCACTACCCACGGCACGCTGTAGGCCTGCACGTCCATGTCTCTCGTCCCCTTGGTGCCGTCCATGCTCAGTTTCATTCCGAGTCCTCCTCGCCCTGGTTCATCGTGAGCTCGTCTCGGGAGACGGGCCTTCCCTCCTCGTCGACCAGATCAACCGTGTCGACCAACCACTGCATGGCCTTGGCCTTGCGCCTGTCCGAGCGTACCGCCGCAAGGCGCCCGCCCCGATCCAACTGCTCGCGTACCTCGTCAACGTCCATTTCGAGCCGTGTGGCCATGGTGGCCAGCTCCTCGTCGAGCTCCTCGTCGCTGACCTCGATCCCCTCCTCGTCGGCCAGCGTCCGCAGGGCCAGATCCACCTTGACGCTCTGGACGGCGCCGGCCCGCAGCTCGTCCAGGAACTCGGCCGGTTGGCGACCGGTGACCCCGAGGAACTGCTCGAGCGAGATGTTCTGGGCCTCGAGACGATGGTTGAGATCGTGGATCCGCTCGCCTTGCTCTTCCAACACCAGCGGCTCGGGGATCTCCTCCTGCACAAGATCGGCCAGTGCCTCCGCCGTCTGCTGCTGAAGGGCCAGCTGAGCCTGCCCTACGTGCCGCTCACGCAGGCGCTGGGCGATGTCGGCCCGCAGGGCTTCCGCTGTTTCGAACTCGGACGATTCCGCAGCCCACTGGTCGGTGACCTCCGGAAGCACCAGTTCCTTCACGTCTTTGACCAATACCTTGAAGGAGACGGTCTGGTCGGTGTCGGGCAGCGTGGCGGTGAAGCTGAAGATGTCACCGGTCTTGCCCCCGCGCAGCTGGTCGTCGAGCTCGGGGACCACCCGCCCGCTCCCTACCTCGTAGAGATAGTCCTCGGCGTCGAGGTCGCTGTCGTCACCGGACATGGCCCGGGTCCCATGAATGTCGATGGTGACCTGGTCACCGTCGCGGGCCGGTCGGGACACTTCCACCAGTTCGCCCGAGGTGGCACGCAGCCGGTCGATCTGGGAGTCGATCTCCTCGTCCTTGACGTCGATGTCGGGGAGGGTGACCACCAACCCCTGGTAACCGGGGATGGCCACCACGGGACGGACCATGACCACTGCGTCGAAGGAAACGGCCCCGGCCTCGTCACCCGAGGTGATGTCGATCTCCGGCCGATCGATAGGGTCGACTTCGGTGTCGGTGACCGCCTGGGCGTAGAAGTCGGGAAGTGCCTCCCGGATGGCTTCGCCCCGCAGAGCGGTGGCGCCACCCATGCGGGCCTCGATGACCCGCCGTGGGACTTTGCCGGGGCGGAAGCCAGGCACCTTGACCTCACGTGAGAGTCTGCGCATGACCTGATCAAGGGCCTTGTCGATCTCTGATTCGTCGATCTCAACAGAGAGACGGACCTTGTTGCCCTCTTCGGGCGCCACTGTGGCTCGCATACGAGTAGGTCAGTGTACCGGCCGCGGTACCCCACTCCCGCTTCGCCCGGTGGGGCCGGTCAGATCATGAAGTCCATGGCGTCGAGCACCTTGTAACCGAGTGCCACTTCACCATCGACCTGAACCTCTCCTGTGGCCAAAAGGCGCTCGGGCTCGACCCGGCCGAACCCCAGCCGCCAGAATGCCTCTTGGTCCATGCTCAGTGTCACCGTGGGCCGGGCATCGGGCGACGCGGCCACCGCCTCGGCCCGACCGTCGACCATACGGACCAGGATCTGGCGTCCCATGACGCCCACCACGGCGAACAGCACCGATGTCCCCTCCCCCGGTGCCACCTGCTTGCCCACCACATAGGGCATGGTCCGCTGGCACCGGTCGAGAGCAGTGGCCTCGCCGATGCCGTTGCGACCGCCGGGGCGACCCAGCGCCCGACGTATGTCCTGTTCGTGAGCCCAGCTGTCGAGGATCCTGGTCTCCATGAAGTCGCGGTAGGGGACCTCTCCCACCGGGCTCCAACCGATCTCCTCGAAGCGGGAGGTGGGCATGGACCGCAGCTCCTCGATGCGCCGGTTGGTGACCTCGACCAGCTCGGCCAGCACGGTGGAGCCGGGCGTCTCACGACGCGCCTCCACCCACGCCTCGTTCATCTCCCCGAAGGCATTGTGCACGTAGGCGGGGACCTCGGTCAGCGGAGGTGGGGGCGTATCGCCCAGCAGCAGGCTCTCGACCCCGATCAGGTGGGACAGTTGGTCTTTGACCGTCCATCCCGGACAGTCGGTGCTCAATTCCCACTGGGTGGCCTTGATCTGCTGGCAGACGTCAAGGAGAGACGCCCACACCTGGGTCATGGCCCCCACGACCGGTTCATTGTTGGTCGATGGGATGGGCATCGGTTTCCCCTTGTTCGGCGGGAACGGTCGCCGGCGGTCCCGCCGGTGCCGTTACCCGGTTCTGTTGGCCGGTTCCGTTCTCAGCCCGGCAGATTGGCCTCGATGGCGTCGATGACTTCCGGCGCTTCGGGGTCCACCATCGGCCGGAAGCGCTTGACGATCTCCCCGTCGGGCGAGATGAGGAACTTCTCGAAGTTCCACTGGATGTCGCCGGCCTCGCCGTCGGTGTCGAGCACCTCGACCAGCTCCTGGTAGACGGGATGACGGCCGGCCCCGTTGACCTCGACCTTCTCGAACATGGGGAAGGTGACCCCGTAGGTGGCCGAGCAGAAGGTGGCGATCTCCTCGGATGACCCCGGCTCCTGCTCACCGAACTGATTGCAGGGGAAGCCGAGGACGGTGAACCCTCGGTGGGCGTAGGTCTTCTGGAGACGTTCGAGTCCTTCGTACTGCGGGGTGAGACCACATTTGGAGGCCACGTTGACCACCAAAAGCTCCTTGCCCCGATAGTCGCCAAGGGATGCCGGCTGGCCGTCGAGGGAGTGGACAGGGGGTTCGTAAATGGACATTTCCCCATTGTAGAGGGCCAGGTCACCGAGGGTCCCGGCCACAGGGGGTCCGGCCCTGCCGGGCCTCTTCGGTAAAGGAATGCGGGCAGAAGGTCGACAGATAGGGGGAGGGTGAACTTCTGAGAGAGGCGCGCCTCACGACGCCGAGGGATTGAATGACGAGCGATGACCGTCGAGGCTGACCAGACGACCGGTGACGCCGGGCGCCGTGACGTTTCGGGATCGGTCATCACCGTGCTGTTGGCCATGGTGCACGGCCAGAACGGCGATGTCGGCACGGCCCAGGCATTGGCCCTGGCCGGCGAGCACCGCTCGTTCTCGACCCTGCGTGACGCCGGCGCCTGGAGCTCGCTGGGTGAAGCGGTGGCTCTGTTCAATGCGGCCGCCTTGGTCACAGGGGACGGAGCCGTCGGACTCCATGTCGGCGAGCGCCTCCTCACCTGGCCCGAGGAGGGCCATTTCGTGAGGCAGCTGGTCGCCCTCGGCTCCCCCGAGGCGGCCCTCACCCGGGTGGCTGCGCTGGCCGAACATTTCGAGACGGAGTCGCAGGCCTCGACGGTCGAGCTGGCTCCGGATCACGCTCTGATCCGGGTGAGCCCACGCAGGGCGGCCAGCCGCCATGCCCACCTGTGCGAGATGACCCGCGGTCTGTTGGCCCAGGTTCCCGCCCTCTTCGGTCTGGCCCCGGCTCTGGTCAGTGAGACCGAGTGCAGTGCACGGGGCGGTCGGTTCTGCCTCTACGCCCTGAGTTGGGACGACCCGGACACCGGGGCGGAGCCCGATGGCGGCACGACATCCTTCCTTCAGGACTGGCCGGCCGTCGTGGTCGACGAGCCACCCCCAGCTTTGGGCGGCCACCGACCGGAGGAACAGGCACCCTTGGCTGTGGCCCGTTCGGAGATCATCGCTGGCCGGGCCACTCCGACAGACAAAGCCACTCACACAGACAGAGCCACTCACACCGAAAGAGCCACTCCGACACACCGACGGGTGCGCGACCTGGAAGAGGAGCTCGACCGGATGGTGGCGCAGCTCGACCGGGTGGTGGCGGAGCTCGACAGCATGGGCGTACTTCTCGACGGTGCCCTCGGGACCGCTGCCGAACTGCTCAACGACGATGTCGATGCCCTCCTGGGCAGGATCGCACGGGGGGCCGACGATGTGGTCGGGTCCCACCAGTACCTGCTGATGGTGCGGGTCCGACCCGGAGCTCCCCTCCAGATCCATCACCGCGGTCTTCTCTCCGACGAGGCGCAGATCCTGGCGGCCGAGCTGTGGCGGGATGACCCCGACGACGCCGACGGGACACGGATCATCGTCGACATCGCCTCGCACCAACGCCTCTACGGCCGACTGGTCGAGCTCACCTCCCCCGACGACAGACCAGCAGCGGCCCGCGCCCTCGAGCTCTATGCCGGCTACGCGGCCGCCGCACTGGACATCTTCGGGGTGCTCACCGACGCCCGACGGAGCGACGCAACGGGACAGGCCCTCCTCTCCTTTTCGGAAGCCCTGTCCGGAGCATCGAGCACGGAGGAAGTGGTACAGCTGCTGGCCGACACCGTGCCCACCGTGACCGGTTGTGACCGGGCCGCCGTGTACCTGTGGAACGGCGGGACGGGTCGGTTGGTGCCGAGGGCGGGTACCGCCGGCGGGAGTCGGACCGGAGCCATTGGCCCGGCCATCGTGCCCCTGCGCCCCTCCGGTCGGAGTGGCTCGACCCCGTGGGCCGCCGGGGTGCGACGAATCGAGGATGCGACCGGACCGGTAACGCCTGGGTCACCGGGAGCGGAGCCCACCGCCGACGGCAGCGCCATCTCCCTGGACAGGTCGGACGTGGCCACTGTGCGGACCGACTCCCCCCTGTTCGACTCCCTGGTCCGCCAGGGGGAGGTCGTCGTCATCGACCAGGCCACCGATGATCCGGAGTTGCACAGGCTCCTGGCCGAATCCGATGTGGCCGCGTCGGTGGTGGCTCCGCTCTTCGCCAACCGTGACTTCCTCGGTGTGGTCGCCGCCGTCTTCGAGACGGTTTCACCCGCCGTCCCCACCGACGACCCTGATCTCCACGTGCGACTGGCCGGCCTGGCCGATCAGGCAGCCACCGCATTGCAGAACCGGGAGCTGCTCGAGCAGGTGTCTCACATGGCCTGGCACGACGTCCTCACCGAGTTGCCCAATCGTCGTCTCTTCGAGGACCGCGTCCAGCAGGAGCTGGTCCGTTCCCGCCGGGTGGGCGAACCCGTCTGCATGTTCTTCGTCGACATCGACCACTTCAAGACCGTCAACGACACGTTCGGACACGCCGCCGGGGACGATCTCATCCGACAGGTCGGTCAGCGTCTGGTCGACACCGTGCGCCGGCAGGACACGGTGGCGCGGGTCGGGGGCGACGAATTCGCCATTCTCCTGCCCGGGCTCTCCGACCAGGGCTCCATCGACCAGCTGGCCGAGCGGTCGCTCGAGGCGCTGAACACGCCCTATCTGGTATTCGACCAGGAGGTCCCGAGCTCGGCTTCGATCGGCATCGCCATGGCACCCGAGCACGGTGACTCCTACGACGAATTGCTCAGTCACGCCGATGAGGCCATGTACCGAGCCAAAAGCTTGGGGCGCAACGCCTTCCAGATGTACTCCCGCCTGGTGGTGAACGGGGAAGACGGAGACTTGGCGGTGGACGACCGGACGCTGCACGCCGACCTGGTCAACGCTCTGGCCCGCCACGAATTCTTCGTGGTCTACCAGCCCTACATCGACCTCCACACCGACCGGGTGGTGGGAGTGGAGGCACTGGTGCGCTGGTCGCATCCTCGTCTGGGGACGCTCGAGCCCTCGGCATTCATCGCCGTGGCCGAGAGGAGTGACGTGATCGTCTCCATCGACGCCTGGGTCATCGGGGAGACCTGCCGCCAGGCCCGCCTGTGGCTCGACCGCGGCCTTCCCCCCTTGCGCCTGTCGGTCAACCTGGCCTCGCGGGACCTGTCCGATCCGGTGTTGTTCGACAACGTGGAGGGGGCGCTGGCCGAGACCGGTCTCGATCCCTCCTGCTTGGAGCTCGAGATCACCGAGAGAGTGGTCCTGGACAAGACGGGGCCGGCCCGCCAGAACATCGAACGGCTGCGCCGCCTCGGTGTGCGCTTCAGCATCGATGACTTCGGGACAGGCCGGTCCTCCCTGAGCCGCATCGGCTCCTTTCCGGTCAGTACCATCAAGATCGACCAGTCCTTCATCCAGGTGCTCGGTCCGGACACCGAGAAGAACTCGCTGGTTTCAGCCATCGTGTCCATGGCCGACCGGCTGGGCCTGGCCTGCGTGGCCGAGGGCGTCGAGACCTCGCTGCAGAGCCGGGTGCTGCTCCAGCGGGGCTGTACGACGGCCCAGGGCTATTTCTTCAGCCCGCCACTCCTTCCCGACGACGTCGAGACGATGATGACGGCCGTGGCCTCGGCCGATGGCCGGTTCCAGGTCGTCGACGGTCAGCTCGACGTGGTCGGGGAGCTCGGTGCCGACGACGATTGGGACTGAGAACCCTCTGGTCGCGCTAACTTTTGCAAGCACACAGAGGCGCCATCCCCCCTTCGATCGGGCCGGACCGGTACGTTCGGTTGGTCCGAGCACCGGGCATTTTGGAGCACCGGGCGGTCACCCCATCCGAACCCGAGGAGGAGACATGGCGTCGTATGAGGGATATTGCGTGAAGTGTCGGGAGAAGAGACAGTTCGACGGCGAAGAGGTCGAGATGGCCAATGGCCGGCGGTCGGCCAAGGGCAAGTGCCCCGTGTGCGGAACCGGCATGAACCGCATCCTGGGCAAAAAGGCCTGACACAGCAACAGATGTGACAGAGCGGTGGGGGGCGGGCACACCGGGAGTGGGGGCGACAGCGGTGCCGCCAGGGGGCGGGACGACCCGGCTTGACCCTCAGCCGACGGGACTGGCATCGCCGAGGGCGACGACCGGTGGGGCGACGGTCCTCGACGACCGGATGCCCGGAAGCGAGAGGGCGTCGATGACGGCACCCTCCCTGAGTCCCCACTCGCTGACCACCAGGCGCTGCAGTCCCAGGCTCTCGACCAGTGTCGAGAGGACCACCGCCCCCACCGGGAGGAGGGGTGCCCGCCGAGCCTGAATTCCGGGGAGGGCCAGACGGGCGTCGAGATCGAGGGTGGCCAGTCGATCGGCCAGTTCAGCCAACTGACCGGCGGGCAGCTCGACTTGATTGACCTGGAGCGAGGAAACCGAGCCCGACAGGCTGAGTGGCCGGTGCAGGCCCATGGCCAGGCGGGCCAGCGCCCGAACCGTCCCTCCGCTGGCGATGACCCGGGCCCCTGCCTTGGGCGTCGCCTCCAGCATGTGGCGGATGGGCTCGGCCCGGGAGCGGGTCAGGCTGGCGATGGTGGTCCGGTCGGTGGGGGTGAGCAACTCACCGGTGAACAGCTCGCCCCGGAGCCGGGCCGTCCCGAGGGCCACGCTGGTCACCGAGCTGACCTCGTCGATGGTGCCGATGCCGGCCTCGAGGCTCCCGCCCCCGAGGTCAAGGCCCAGGACGGGGTCGTGGCCGACCCAGACGCCGGCTCGTTGACCGAGGAAACACAGACGGGCCTCCTCCTCCCCCGTCAACTGTTTGATGGGCGAGCCGAGGACGCTCTCCAACCGGCTGATCAACCGGGATCCGTTGTCGGCGTCGCGGAGCGCGGCGGTGGCCAGGGCCACCACCACGTCGACGCCGGCTTCCTCGCAGGCGGCCGTCAGCCTCCGCACCGTGCGCACAGCCGAGGCTGCCCGGTCGACCGGGACTCCCCCGGTCCGGGCCACCTCGGTCCCCAGATGGAGAAATGACCGGCGCCGCAAAACGGGGATCAGCACGCCCTCACGGGAGGCGTCCACGACCATCAGGTGGAAAGAGCTGCTTCCCAGGTCGAACACGGCGACGCGGACGGTCGGCATCGGCGTGACGCTATCCCCTGTCAGCGGGGGTGACGGAACGACGGGCGCTGGGCGACCGTCCCGACCCTCCAACGAGACCCGATGACTGCTCCGGCCGCCGGTCGTCGAGTCATACGCTGCGATCTGCGCCCGTCCGAGAGCTTGGACCGAGCCCTCCCGCAAACCTCAGCCATTGGGTAGAAGAGAGCGCAGACAACCGTCCAGCAGTCCACCACCTACGCCGGACCCTGCTCGGTGCCGTCATCGGCTGACCTCCCCCGCAACAGGTGGTACATACGCAGGCGGCCGTAGTCCTTAGCTGCGGGCATGTGGCCTACGTAATTACAGGAGAGGTCGCTGCATCCAGCAAGCTCGAGCGAAGCTGCGAAGGCCTCCGTTACATAGACCTCGCCGGGAGGAGTCACTGGTTCGATCCGGGCCGTGCGGTTGATATGGGAGCCCAGAAACGAGGGTCTCTCCAGAACGGGATCGACGATAGGGAACACCGGCCCGACGTGTCCGGAGAGCCGAAGGGCCAGGTGGGTGGGCAATCCGACATCCTCGAGGCGGATGTCGTTCATGGCGTCTTGTAGATCGAGGGCGCAGCGAGCCGCGGCCAGCGGATTGGCCAGCACCGCGATCAGGGCGTCACCCCAGGTGTTGCGGTACTCCACCACAGGCCCATGGCTATCCAGGACATGAGCGAGGGAGCCCATGACCGCATCCGAGAACGCCAGGAGCTGCTCATCCGGCAGCTTGGAAAAGCCGTACATGTCGCCGATCATCAGTGCCCGGACCACGCGGGTCCCCTTGCGCACGGTCGGCTCCGTTTCTCGCCCGCCGCCGCCTCGGTCATCGAGCTCGACCGGCGCCACGGTGAACACGTCGTGCCCGGTGTGGCGCCATGTGGCCACGTCGACGGCCGTGCCGACACCCCCGGTGGCGGGGGCACCGTCCCACAGAGCCAGTTGAAAGGAGTCGGCATCGAGAAACCGGGCCCGCAGCAGGGCCAGCCCCATGGCCACCTCGGCGCAGTAGCCGAAAAGGGCGTCGTCTCCGAGAAAGCGACCTTCTGTGGCATAGGTCACCGACTGGGCGGCCGCCAGACACCGGTGGAATCGGCGCACCCATTCCGCCCCTGAGGGCACCACCGAAACCCGGAGGAAGTCCTCGATCGCACAGGGCAACACCACGTGCAGCTCTGCCCCCGCCCTGAGCAGTGGTTCGGCCCACAGGATGTCGGCGCCACTGGCCAGCGGGCGGAGAAGCGAACCCGACCGGGTGGCGCTCGAGCACGTGCGCAATCTGGCCAGAAGCACGGGCCTCGTCGAAATGTCGTCGAGGCCCCGTCCCGTCATCGGCGGAGATCATGTGGCCGCAGAAGTGGGCCACCGCAGGTCCGGCCAGAACGGACAGCAGTGCGGAATCGGTGCCGGTCATCGTGCAGATCATGCGGAGCTGACGGCGCGTTGTCGACAGGGCGCCAAAGTCGTCCTCGTGAATCTGCGCCGCACGCGCCAACTCGGAGCGAGCTGCTATCCGATCACCGAGGAGCAGCCGAGCCTCCGCTCTGGTGGCTACGGCGTAGTAGGAGCTGTCTCCGGACCTTTCAACCGATGCCAGGGCCTCGGTTGCAAGTGCACGTGCGGCGGCGGCGTCACCGGCGACCAGGCTCAACGTGGCAGCGTTGATGGCGGGAAAGTGGCTCCCAGTGCGCTCCCAGATCCGCTTGTACATCGAAGCCGCCGAGGCGGCCAGTTTCAGTCGTTCACCACCCACTGCGGCCAGGGCACGATCCTTCTGGATACGAGCGCCGAGGGCGGACACGTCTTCGGCGTCGACCTCGAGCGCCGACAAACCCAGTTCGCTGAACCGTCGCTCGGCTTCGTAGGTGGCGCCGGCACGAGCCAATGCGAGCACCGCTCGATAGGCAAGCTCGACGTCCCCGGGGTGCTCTTCAAGTCCTCGCGCCGCTATGTCATAGGCCGCTAGTGTCCCGAGTTGTTGATTCGCTCGCAATATCGTGCGAGTGAGGCCAGGATCTCGATCGGCAGTTTTGACCCATACGTTAGCGGCAACGTGGGGTTGACGTTGCCACCAAGAGGACGACCGAAAACAGAGCTGGTGCTGAGCGATGATCAGCGCTCGAGGTTCTGGACGTTGACCAGGCATGTGAGCGCTCAGGCGCTTGCTCTTCTTGGTCGGTCAGTTCACCGAACCAACGCTCCACCATGTTCAACCACGATCCCGACAGTCGGCGTGACGTGGAGATGGAACCAGGCGATGGCGCAACAGCGTCAGCGGTTGGATGTCGGGGGTCTTGTGGGTGGCGTTGTTGTCGAGGATGAGGTGCTCGGCCAGGTGCTCGGGAACCTCCTCGTCGATCCGCACCGAGGAACGTTCTTGAACTCCGCGGCCCGGTGGCGCCGGTGCAGCGAGCCGATGACCTTGACCCGTCGCCATGTCGAGCGCCACGAACAGCGATGTGGTGCCGTGGCGAACGTAGTCGTGGCTCCGTCGCTCGGGAGTGCCCGGCATCATGGGCAGGATCGGCTGGAAGCGGGCCAGCGCCTGGATCTGGGACTTCTCGTCCACGTACAACACCACGGCCCGTTCGGGGGGCTCGAGATAGAGCCCCACGAACGTCTTTTACCTTGTCCGTGGACGAACAGTCCCAGGTCCGGCTGGACAGCTTGAAGCCGTCTCGGCCCAGATGGGGCTGCCAGTCCGAAGGCCCGCCAGATCAAGCTGTTCGACGTCTGACTCATGCCCATGGCCTCGGCCATGGACCGGGTCGACCAGTCGAGTGGCGTCAGCGGGCTTCTCTTCCAGGGTCTTCACGATCACGGCCTCGACCTTGTCGTCGGTGACAGTGCGCGCCGCCCCCGGCCGAGGCTCATCGAACAACCCCTCGAGGCGCTTCTCCACGAACCGCCGACGCCACTTGCCGACCGTGGCCTGGTTCATCCGCAGGTCGGCCGCCACCGTCTGGTTGGTGGCACCGGTGGCACATGGCCAGGACGATCCGTGCCCGCAGAGCCAGCGCCTGAGCGCTCTTGCGTCGCCTGGTCAGGCGTTCGAGGACCTGGCGCTCCTCGTCGCTCAGCACCAGCTCTGTTTTCGGTCGTCCCCTTGGTGGCATCGTCGTCTCCCATCGTTGCTGATAACGATGGGTAACACGCTGTCTGAGCGGAGATTCCTGGGTTCCAAAATATTTCTTATGAATCAACAACTCGCGACACTAGCAGTTCGCCGCGTTTCTCTTCCCGCCGTACCATCCCCAGCCAGCGGGATGCGGTCGGAACTTCCGTGTCGCTGGTGAGATCGTCGTCCAACGAAGCCACGCCGCGCGTCGTAGTGTTCGGCCAGCAGCCTCGACCTTGTCAGCGGTACCCCGCCGTTCAGGACAGTGGGTACTGCGGGCACGTGGGGTGGCGGGGACCGGCCCAGGCGAGGTATTTCTGCCACTCCTGTTCGGTGAGGTTACGACTGGCGAGGCCACACGCAGCCATCCGCAGGTTTGACGGAGCGAAGTTCCATATCTCACAGCCCCCGGTGGGGGCCTCGGCATAGACAGTGGTGTCGTCGGGCCCGAACAGAACGGCCGAGATGGGCGGGCTGGGGATCCATGGCCCAATGGCCTGCTGAGCATCCAGGTCGATCAGCCGCCAACCTTGCAGGCTGTTGACCGCCGCCTCGCTGCCATTTGGTGCGCTGCGGACACCGAAGATGAGTGTCGTGCCGGTCAACCCAATCGTTTGGGTCAGAGGCTTGAGGGTGCCGGCATCGAACACGCGCACCGCTGTCGGGTATGCGACCACGAGACGCCCTCCATCCTGGTCCGCGGCTTGGCCAGAAGCTGCAAGCTCCGCTGCAGCGCAGGTGCCAGCCGCCCGTCCGCTGCGTGGCTGTAGGAAATGAAGCCGTGGTATGCCATCCGCCGATCCTCGATCGTCCGACGGGTGATTTTCACATGTCGGGAATGGACCTGCACGCAGCCAACGCTCTCGACTCGATGCAGCGACCACCGAGAGGCACACCTCAGCCGGCCGGTGGCGCCTTCAACGGCGACTGCGTCCACAGGAGGTGACCTTTCCGGGCTCAGGAGCCTGTTGCGGTGTCGGCGAAGTATCCTCACAACTCAGATTGTCCGCGCCGGGAGCGTTGGGTCGTCGACCTCACAATGCCGATGGCCGGGAAAGATCCAGTTCAAGGAGGAGATTCGCCGGGAAGTAGCGCAGCTTGGTTAGCGCGCCTGCTTTGGGAGCAGGAGGTCGCGGGTTCAAATCCCGCCTTCCCGACGAAAATTGGGTTGACCCGGAACGGTTAGCTCTGGCCGACCGGTGCGCCCACCTGGTGCAGTTCCACCGGGTTGCCGGCGGGATCGTTGATGAAGGTCTGGAGATTGGAACCCACCCCGACCGGATCGGCCACCTCGATCCCCCGGGCCCGCAGCTCGTCCACCGCGGCGCGGAGATCGCCGACCCGCACAGCGAAGTGCTGACCGAGGTTGCGGGGCACCGGCGCCTCGACCAGGTGGACCTGTTGCCCGCCCATATCGATCCAGGCGCCGGCGATCCCCAGGTCGGGCCGGTCGTCACGAAGCCTGCCCCCCAGCACCTCGGTGTAGAAGGCAATGCCCTCGTCGACGTCAGCCACGTTGATGGCGACATGGTGGATGGCCAGGGGCTCCATCGTCGGATTCTACCGATGCTCAGCTCGGCGGCTCGATGCGGGTGCCGACAGGGAGCCGGGTCTCGACGGCTGCGCCGCCGACCCTCTGCACGCAGTAGGCGGCCGGACCCTCCCGCGGGTCCGCATCTCTGTCGCTCACCACTCGGGCGGGGGCCGTCCCCTCGTACCAGATCCCGACGCCGTCGTCGGTGGCGTAGCAGAGCGGAGGCATGGTGCCGTCGGCCACCAACTGGTGGAGGAGAGGGCGCCGCTGGGTCTCGCTGTCGTAGTGCACGCCGTTTCCGTAAGGAACGATGCCGAGGCCGTTGGTCACCGGGCGGAGGACGGGCCCGAAGCTGTCGGTGGTTCCACCCACGTGCCAGCAGATGCTGCCGGCGGAGACACCACCCAGGATCACCCCCGATTCCCACGCCGCCCGCATGGCCGGGCTCACCCCGTGGAGGTCCCACAGAACCAACAGGTTGGCCACGGAGCCTCCGCCCACCCATACCAGGTCACTGCCGCCCAGCCGCTCGACCGGGTCGGCTGAGGGTTGGGGGAACAGCTTGAGCTCGGTGACGTCGCAACCGGCGGCGTTGAAGGCCTCGTAGAGGAGGGCGTAGTACCGGATGTCGTCGCCGCCGGCCGTCAGCACCAGGCACACCCGCGGCCGGCTGGACCCGGTGAGGGCCAGAGCCTCGAGAAGCATCGGACCTACCCGCACCGACTGTTGGACCGGACCGGGGAGGAACCCGCCCGAAGTGGCCAGAATGCGACCGGGGGAATCCGTCAAGTGGCCGGGGGAAGGCCGCCGACCACCGTGCGGTCCAGAATGCCGAGCGTGGCCCGGAGGGCGCCCTCGGACAAAATGGGGAAGATGCCGGCCTCACGCCAGGTCGGATCGATGTCCGACCAGTCGTAATAGGAGGTCACCAGGGTCCCTCCGTCGGTGGGTGAAAGTGTGTAGCCGTAGATGTGGCCGAGCGGTGGTTGGATCTGGCCATCCACCGTCCAGGCGATCTCCCTGTCCCGGTCGAAGGTGGTGATCTTCACGGTCACGTCGTAGAGACCCATCGGGAAGTCGTTGAGTGCCTCACGATCCATGTGCACGACGAAGGTGTCCCCCACCGCGGTCACCGATGGCCCGCTGGCGTCCATCAGCATTCCCGAGCTGTCGATGGCCACATGTCCGTGCGGATCGCTCAAGACCCGGAATATGGCGGACGGCTCGGCGGCGATGGTCCGTTCGACCTCAATCCGATCGGTGCTCATGACCGGCATTCTGCCACCGATCGGTGGACGCCACCGGCTGGGGCCCGAGCCGGGCCGACCCGCCCGCGCGCAGTAACGTGAACAACGTCAGACCACCACCGAGGAGAGTGCCATGGGATCCCCAGATGATGCCGAGCGGATCGTGCGTGAGATGTGCGCCACCTTCGAGAAGCACGACGCCGAGGCGCTGCGCCCCTTCTTCACCGACGATGTCGTGTACCACAACATTCCCCTCGAGCCGGCTGTGGGCATCGATGCCGCCATCGCCTTCGTCGAGATGTTTTTCGGCATGGCCGAGAGCATGACCATCGAGACGACCCATCTCGCCGTCCGGGACAACGTGGTCCTCACCGAACGGGTCGACACGTTCACCATTGGCGGTACCGTCGCCCCCCTCCCCGTCATGGGAACGTTCGAGATCCGAGACGGCAAGATCTGTGCCTGGCGCGACTACTTCGACATGGCCCAGATCACCAACATGGTGACGGGTGGCTCCTGAGCTCAGCGGCTGACGGGCTCCTGACGACGCCAGTTGACGGCCCGCTCGCCGAGGCTGCGGTCCGAGGCGGATAGAGCTCGCTCAAGAAGACAGTCGTCTGCTCAAGCAGTCTGGGGCAGCCCGAAGGAGGCCACGATGTCGGCGGCCGGCAGCGGCCGGGCGAAGAGGAACCCCTGGGCGAAATCGCAGCGGAGGGAACGCAGGATCTCCAGCTGCTCGGCTGTCTCGACGCCCTCGGCCACCACCTTCAGGCTCAGGGCGTGGGCCAGATTGATGACGGCCGAGACGATCTCCTCACCGCCGGCGTCCACCCCCAGGGTCTCCACGAAGGATCGATCGACCTTGAGGAAGTCGAGGGGGAAGCGCTGGAGGTAGCTCAGGGATGAGTACCCCGTTCCGAAGTCGTCGATGGCCAACGAAACACCGATGGTCTTGAGGGCGCGCAAAACGTCGAGAGCGGCGGCGGCATCTTCCATCAATGCGCTCTCAGTGATCTCGAGGGTCAGGTGCTCGGGAGGAAGACCGGTACGGGCCAGAATCCGCTCCACCGTGGTCACGATGCGGGGGTCGTCGATCTGTCGGGCCGACAGGTTGACCTCCACCGACCCCTGCGGGCCGTTCCCCACGTGGTGGTTCCAGGCCCGCAGCTGGCTGCAGGCCTGCTCGAGGACCCACGCCCCGATGGGGATGATGAGACCGCTCTCCTCGGCCACCGGCACGAACCGTGTCGGGGCCACCAACCCCTGATCGGGGTGCTGCCAGCGGATCAGGGCCTCGACCCCCACCACGGTGGTCGCCCCGCTGATCTCGACCACCGGCTGATAGTGGAGCATGAGCTCGTGGCGCTCGAGGGCCCGATGGAGGGCGTGCTCGGTCGTCATGCGGTCGAGCGTCTCGATCCGCAGGGACTCACCGAACACCTCGATCCGCGGACCTCTCCGCCGCTTGGCCCGGTACATGGCTGCTTCGGCATTGGCCAGGAGGGTGCCGCCGTCGTCGACCCCGAAGGTGTTGAGGGCGACGCCCACCGATGCATCCAGAAAGAGCTCCGAACCATGGATGGTGAACGGCCGGGCCAGCGCCTCTTTGGCTCTCTCAATGAAGGCGAACGCATCTTTTTGGACCTGGCCGCAGGGGTTCTCGACCAGGATGAGGAACTCGTCCCCGCCCAACCGGGCCACCAGTTCGTCACCGGCCACGTCACTCAACCTTTGGGCCACGGCGCACAGGACGCCATCCCCCGCTTCGTAGCCCAAGCCGTTGTTGACGTCCTTGAAGCGGTCGAGATCGCAGAGGACGACGGCCACCGTTCCGGCAACGCCACCCGCCCGGGTGGCCGCCTCGGTGAGGCGGAGGGCGAATTGATCCCGGTCGGGCAGGCCGGTCAGGGGGTCGCCACCGACGACGGCGGGGCGGCTGGGCCCGCGGGATGGGAACGGATCGGGGTCGATGAACCCGGCCACCGAACGATTGTGCCCCTGGCCCACGGTGACCAGAATGCCTTCGACGGCGACCCTGCGACCGGTGCTGTGGGCCAGCACCAGCTGCCGTCTCTCGCCGGGTTGCTCCCCCACCGCAGTAGCAGCACCACGGCGAGTGCCGCCACCTTCTGGATGGTCGGCGCGGCCCAGGGTCTCCACCAGTCCCCTGTTGGCCGGCGACAGGACGAGATCGGGCGGTAGGAGCGTTTCGGCGATGGAACGACCCACCACCTGGTCTCGCCGCCAACCGAACAGGTCTTCGGCCCGCGGATTCCACTCGATGACCACGCCCCGCCGGTCGACCTCGAGGAACCCGCTGGGACACGATGCCACCAGCTCTGACCACGGGGGGCCGTCCGACAAGCCGACGTCGGTCGGCACCACTGCGGGGAACCCCGTCGTTCCACCCGCGCTGTCCCCGGGGCTGAGCCGGGGCCGTCCGACGACGCTCACCCGGAGGGGTGGCGTCTCTGTGCGCGGAACAACCAGAACAGATCGAGCATGACTCCCCGTCCACCGGCAGAGGTGGCACACGACCTGTGGGCAGGGGCCGTGCGACTGCTGCCATGGTAGGCACCAGCCCTACGTAGTTCAAGGATCCCTGGCCGTGTACCGTGCCCCCTCATGGTCGTGATCACCGGAAAGGCACAGAAGGAGGCCTGGGATCTGGACGTCCTGCCCCCTGTCGAACAGGTACGACCGGGCCTGTGGTCCATTCCCGTTCCCATTCCCAACAATCCCCTTCGTTACGTCCTGGTCTATGCCTTCGAGCTTGGGGGCGGCGGCGTGGCCATCGTCGACGCCGGGTGGAACACCGACGAGGCCTGGGACGCCCTCAACGCCGGCCTGGTCCAGGCGGGTGGGTCGATCGCCGACGTCCGAGCCGTCATGGTCACCCACATCCATCCCGATCATTACGGCCTGGCCGGTCGCGTGCGAGAGGCCTCGGGCGCCTGGATCGGATTGCACCCGGCCGACGCCGTCATGCTCGAATCGCGCTACGGCGACACCGACGAGCTCCTGGCCACCATGTTCCGCTTCCTCACCGATTCCGGCGTGCCCGAAGACAGACTCCCCGACCTGGCCTTTGCTTCCATGGCTCTCAAGTCGATGGTGACCATGGCCGCGCCCGATGTCCTCTTCGAGGACGGAAAGACCATCGACCTTCCCGGATGGTCGCTGCGCACCATCTGGACCCCGGGTCACTCCCCCGGCCATGTGTGCTTCTTCAGTGAGCAACACCGACTGCTGATATCCGGCGATCACGTTCTGCCACGGATCACCCCCAACATCTCGGTGCACGCCCAGCAGCCGGCCAACCCCTTGGGTGACTACCTCGATTCGCTGCTCAAGGTGGACAACCTGGGAACCGAAGAAGTCCTCCCCGCCCACGAATACCGTTTCTCCGATCTTCACGGCCGCCTGGAGGAGATCATCGTCCACCACGCCGATCGCCTCGACGAGATCGCCCTGGCCATCAGCGAAAGGCCGGGGTCGACCGCCTGGGAGATCACCGTGGGCCTGCGGTGGTCCCGACCGTGGGATCAGATCCAGTCCTTCATGCAGCGCCAGGCCAATGGGGAAACGGTGGCCCACTGCATCCTGCTCGAGCTGCAGGATCGCATCCGGGGCGTTGGGGCCGAGCCCATCCGTTACTACCCGGCGGATCATGCGGGATAGGGCTCAGAGGTCGGGCGGGGCCGGCTCGTCGTCGGCCGCTCCCCCCGAGCGGGAACGCACTCGTCGTCGGCGGGTGAGGTGGACTACGACCAGGACGACCACAACGGCGCCCACCACCACCAGCGACCAGAGACCCACCGTAGAGAGAACGTGCTGGAACGAGAGGCCGACGATGAACCCGAGCAGGGTGTAGCCGACGCCCCACACGATGCCGCCCAGGGCGTTGAACAAGAGGAACACCCGGTAGCGCATGCCGCTCATGCCGGCCAGCCCAGGGATGAATGCCCGGGCGAAGGCCAGGAACCGGCCCATGAACACAGCCGGCCCGCCGTAGCGCTCGAGCAGGCCCATGGCTTGTCGGACCCCGGTGCGTCCAGCCAGAGGAGGCCTCTCGAGAAGCCACGGACCGAAGCGTTTGCCGAGCTCGAAGCCCACCGAGTCGCCGGCGATGGCGCACACCACCACCACGGCCATGATCACCTCGAGGTTGATCCGGCCCAAACCGGCGAGCACGCCACCGATGACCGCGGCCGTCTCCCCGGGAATGAAGAAGCCCACCAGGGCGCCGGCCTCGGCAAAGACCACGAGCCCGATCACCACGCAGGCGGTTACCCCCCGGAAATGCAGCAGCCAGCCCGACACACCGCCCTCATCGGCCGCGTCCGTCAGGAAGGCCTGGTGGACGAGGGCGACCCCGGTGGCTAGGTGCGACATACGTGGATCGGACACCTGTGGTCAGCGCTGGCGGTTGCTCTCGCCGTCCCACCAGGCAGATCCAGGATCACCGGGCCAGGGTCACGCTGGTCCAGGTTCGGCGGCGACAGGCAGGACAGGTCATCCACCGGTCATAGCGGGGCCGCGGCAGCCAGGCGCCGAACGGGAACTGCAAAACCAGGAAATGAACCACACCGACCCGGGTCACCGAACCGCACGACGAACAGGCCACTGACAAAAGGCCCCGTTGGGGCACGGGGTCGGTGTCGGTGTCTAACGACGTCTCCTTCTCGTGCTCGCCAGCCGGCGTAGCCCGCGAGTAGAGGGCGTGCTTACCACTCGGCCGAGCGTGGGGTACCGACGAGGACGACGGTCGGGCACGACCTCGGAGGGGTTCCTCGGCCCCGGCATCGCCGGCCGTCTCGGCTGCTTCGACCTGGTCGACCGGCATCCAGTACAGGGCCCGCTTGCCCAGGGGATCAGAGCGCCCGTTCACCGACGGCGGTCCACTAGCCAACGGTGCCGGCGACGACGCTCATGTCGAGGAGCGTGCGAGCCAGCTGACGATAGGCGAGGGCGCCGGGCGAGCTCGGCGCGTGCTGGAGGATCGACTTGCCCCGGGCCGGCGCCTCGGCGAAGCGGATGGACTTGCGCACCGGCGGCTGGAGAACAGGGATGCCGTAGCGACTCTCGACCTCCTCGATGATGTGCCGCGAGTGCTTGGTGCGATCGTCGTACATGGTGGCCACGATGCCCCGCACGGTCAGATCGCCGTTGGCGAAGGTGCGGACGTCCTCGATGGTCTCGAGCAGCTGACCGACCCCCCGGTGGGACAGGGCTTCGCACTGCAGGGGTATCAGTACCGCATCGGCGGCGGTGAGCCCATTGATGGTGAGAACGCCCAACGACGGCGGGCAGTCGATGAGAATGAGGTCGTACCGGTCGAGGACGCCCTGCAGGGCCCGTTGGAGGACGTGCTCGCGACCGGTGCGGGTGAGCAGGTGCACTTCGGAGCCGGCCAGGTCGATGGAGGCGGGCAGGAGATCGAGGCACGGCACCCCGGGCACCGGAACGGCCACCGTGTCGACGGTCTCACGACGGAGGAACACGTCATGGAGAGACCGGTGGAGAGCGTCAGGGTCGAACCCGCAGGAGTAGGTCAGGCAGGCCTGGGGGTCGAGATCCACCACCAGCGTGCGACGGCCGTACTCGGCCGAGGCCACCCCCAGCGAGTGGACAGTCGTCGTCTTGGCCACGCCGCCCTTCTGATTGGCCACCGCCAGCACCTCTGTCACAGGGGGAGTCTACGCGGGCTCGTGGCACCCCGTCGTAGCCCGGCCACGGTGACGGTGACTGCCATCGAACGGTGACGGTCTGGCCAGCCAGTCGCCGCAGTTATGTCATGGGCGGCCCCGCCTCGGGTCGCATTGCGTCCCCGCTGGGGTGGGGCCCGGGCACGGCACCCCGGCAGTGGCGCCCCCGGCACGACTCGAACGCGCAACCTGATGGGTAGAAACCACCTGCTCTATCCAATTGAGCTACAGGGGCCACCCCGGAGAGGTCGGGGCGGCGGCCCGGGCCTCCACCGGTATGTGCCACACTAGAGGCTCCTTGGTGGCCGTAGCTCAGTTGGCAGAGCGCCGGGATGTGGCCCCGGAGGTCGCGGGTTCGAGCCCCGTCGGTCACCCTCCACCGCTCCGAACACGGAAGCCCGCAACGACTGTGGGCCCGACTAGTTTGGTGCCCTTGCGCCTCTAGCTCAACGGCAGAGCAACGGACTCTTAATCCGCAGGTTCTGGGTTCGAATCCCAGGGGGCGCACTGTGTGGCCTGGTGGGACGTTGGTGAACATCTCCCAGCCCAAATAGCCGATGGCCGGCCAGACGAGCCGGATCAACCCGAACAGCTGGAGTCAGTTCTGAGGTAGCTCGTGACGACGTAGTACGACTGAAACGATCGTTGCCAAGTCGCTCGCCAGCACCGATTCCCCCCTACGTTCGCCCCTGCGTCAAGAACCGTGTTTACAACCACAATTTCGTGGGTTTTGGACCCAGCTGCCCGATTCAGATCTTGATCCGTCGTTCCGATTGCGACGGCCGTGCCCTTCAGTCGTGCGATTTGGAAGCCAGTAGAACTTTCGTCGCTGGACTCGATCTTCACTGGGCTGGGATCGAAGTAGTACGCCCATTGAAATTCGACATTGGGTAGCAGGACTGCCAGAGTGCCCGGGGACTTGAAACTCGCCTCCACTGCGTTGTGCGCCGCAACGAGGCCACCGTTGTCAGAGAACACGGAATCGTTAGCTGGTTTGATCGCTGAGATCGCAACGATGAAGACGATGCCTACTCCCCCGATGCCGGCCAGCAGAATACGCCGTGCCCGCTGGTCCCCGAGGGAGCGTTCTATAGCACCTGCTGCTCGCTCGACGCCGCCGGCGATAAGAAGAACCAAACATGGGATCAGATAGATGTCCGTCCTCTGCGTCCCGAGAGGGGCCAGCTGGGCGATCTCGGCCAGCACGGCAACCCCGAAGGTCATGACGGCCATGGGAGTACGCCGGACCCCGATCACCACGAGGACCACCCAGAAGACGAGGACCGGAAGCCCCAATGCGAAGGATCCTGGGAACCCTCGGGCAATCGTCAACGACGAGACCAGCCGGCCACTCGTGCGTGCCAGGTCCTCGATGAATTGCCCGGGGCTTGAAGTGCGGATGAAGTACCCATTCCAGTAAGAAGTGAGGGCCGGCGTAATCTGGCTCCGGAGTACAAATCGTTCAGCCAGAAGGGATGTCCCGCTGATAATGCCGGCGACGGCCACCAAGGCCACGGCGCACCGCCGACGATACGCAGCCACACCGAGCACAACCCATGTAGCGACGAGAACGGGAGCGAGGGAGAGCGACCACCACGTTCCAAGAATTGTGGCAGCTGCCGTCAGAACGACAGTACGGCTCCCGAGATTCTGAAGCGCTCGATGAACAAGGATCAGAATCAGGCACGTGAAAAGAAAGTCGAAGTCGTATGGCTTGACGTGGCTCGCATAGACCGAGGTTGATGCCGACAGGGTAACGATGAACGCGCCGAACAGCGAAATCCAGACGGCGAACCTGTGGACTCGGCACACAGCGTAGATAGCCACAATGCCGGCTAGTGAAGCCACCATTGATGGGAGTTGGGCCCAAAGGAGCGACGATCCTTCGAGTCCGATCCACCATCGCTCAAATAAAGTGAATCCGGGCGTCGTCACGAGCATCTTGAGTGCCGTTCCAAACGGCTCACGCGCCGTCAGAGCCACCCAGGCATCGTCCCGGAAGAGCGCTCCGTGATAGCGAAGTCGGATCCTAAGCGCAGCTCCCAGTAGAACGAGGGCAGCAAGAAACCACCTGTGCCACCGATTCGCAAATGATTCGATGGTGGTCAAGTGTGCGCGTTTTCACTGATCAACAACGACCGGTCATCCACCATTACCGCTTGCCCCCTCGTCCGCGTAAGTAAAGGATAGCGCTGCGCCAAACCATTCGTTGTAATCACCATGATCCAATGGCCAACCTGCTTCTGTCGGGACCTTGTCGATGGATCCACAAGGATTGATGGACGAGGTGCGTTCCCACGGAAGGTGATCAGAGGTCAGTGCGGTGGGGGCTCCGGTCGAGTACGGATCACGAATCCGACATTCAGAGACAGATGCAGGCTTCGTAAGAGAGGCGTGTCCAATGGCTTGTTGGTAGACGTGTCCCGGAATTATCCACCTATGGATGCCTGCCGGTGGACGCCTCTACGGGCGAGGAGGGTCGGTTCTCCGAGCGGTGGCATCGGCCCGATCGTGTCTCTACCGGTTGGCACCCTCGCAGACCGATAGGGGTACGCCGGAACAGCATCCATCACCGTGCTGCCGCAGTTCGACTAAAGAAAGACGGTGGCGGACACCACGGACCATCTTCCCGAACGATTGAAACGGCAATCCGAGGAGGTGCCGTCCCGGACCGGGTTCGGCCAGCGGGCAGCCCTCATCCGGCGTGCCAGGTTCTGGCGCTCACCGCCCGACCAGCCCTCCTGGGCCCGCCCGACATTGCTGGCCATCGCCGCGGTAGCCGCCCTGAGCTACGCCTGGGGCATCGGCAACGTCAATCTGGAGCCGTTGTACGGTTCGGCGGCCAGGAGCATGTCGGAGAGCTGGTCGAATTGGTTCTTCGGGGCGGCCGACCCGTGGGGCACCGTGTCCCTGGACAAGTTGCCCGGTGCCATCTGGGTGCAGGCCCTGTCGCTGCGGCTCTTCGGTTTCCACCTGTGGGCGATCGTTCTGCCCCAGGTGATCGAGGGAACCTTGACCGTCCTCGTGCTCTATCGCGCTGTGCGCCGAATGGCCGGACCCGGCGCCGGCCTGGTCGCCGCAGCCGTCCTGGCCGTCAGCCCGGTCACCGTCCTGCTCAACCGGGCAAACATCTCGGACTCGTTGCTGATCCTCCTGCTGGTGCTGGCGGCCGACGCCACCTCCCGGGCGCTGATCAGCGGCCGGGTTCAATCTCTGATGATGGCCGGTGTATGGGTCGGATTGGCCTTTCAAACCAAAATGCTGCAGGCCTGGCTTGTGTTGCCGGCGCTGTACCTGGCCTATCTGGTCGCCGCGCCGGCTGCCCCGTTCCTGCGCAGGTTCGGGCATGTCGCCCTGTCGAGCCTGGTTGTCATTGTGGTGTCGCTCAGCTACATGACCGCGGTCACCGCCGCACCGGCGCAGGACAGACCGTACGTGGACGGCAGCTGCGACAACTCGATCTTCAGCCAGGTCTTCCTCTACAACGGGCTCAACCGGTTCTCCGGAACCGAGCTGTCGCAGGCGGGGTGCTCGAAACCATGGTCGTACCAGGCCGCCGCCTTCGAAGGGGCACTGGCACCGGGGCTCAACGCGGTGACGGTCCCGCCCGGATGGAATCGTCTCCTCGTCGGCGTGTTCGGGCGCAATGACGGGTGGGTCGTCGTGCCATCGGTGGTGGCTGCCGGTGCCCTGCTCCTCAGGCGCCGCCGCAGGGACGGGGAGCCAGTCCCGCGTACCGACCCCGTGCGTGCCTCGGCACTCATGTGGACGACCTGGTTGCTGGTCACCGGCGTGTTCTTCAGCGTCGGTCACTACCTCCTGCCCTACTACGTTGCTGCCCTCGCTCCACCGATGGCCGCGCTGTGCGGCATGGGCTTCTCGCTGGCCTGGCGCATGCGCCACCGCTCCGTCACCCGTGTGGTGATGGGAGTGGTCGTGGCGGCCAGCGTCGCCTACTCGCTGTGGCTCCTTCCTTCCTCGTTCGGGGTCCGCACCGCGGTTCTCGTGTCGGTGCTGGTGGCCGCCGTCGTGACCATCGTGGTGGTGGCGTGGTCGTGCTTCGGCCCACCATCGTCATGGGGCGTCCCTGCCGTCATCATCGTGGGGAGCGCCGCGCTTCTGGTTGGCTCTGGCTGGGCCAGCGGGACGGCCGTGGCCACGGGATTGGGGCCATTCGACTCGCCCTACGAGCCATCCTCGGTCGTCTACCAGAGCCAGATCCGCCCTGCGCTCCAGCGGCAGACCTGGCCCATCCTCAACAGCCGGATCGCCAACCTCCCTGTCAACGTCAGCGCCGATGCCATCGAAGGCTCTGCCCTTGCCGGTTACCTGATCATGGCCACCGGTCGGGAATACCTCCCGGTGGGTGGGTTCAGTGGTCGAGTGCCGGTTCCCTCCCTGGCCCAGTTCATCCATTACGTCCGGGAGGGGCGGGTCGGCCAGGTCACTGTGGCGGTGGCGCCGTTGACCGACAATCCCGACATGCGTTGGGTGGTCGCCCACTGCACCCGCTTCACCGGCGGCGGTTCGACGTATGTGAGCCTGGGCACGCGGTTCGGGCTGTACCTGTGCTCCTCCTACCAGGCCAACGGCAACCACGGCACCGATGAAGGCGGGTGAAAGCGCACCGATGGGTTGCCGGTTGTCAAGACATTGCGATCGTCGGCACGATCTGGAAGCGGCAAGCCCGTTGGGTGGTCGCCCACTGCACCCGCTTCACCGCCGCGGGCCATTTGCCTGTGGTGTGCATACAGGCCAACGAACGTTTGCTGCGGTTCCTGACGGGATTCATTCGGATAGCGTCGAAAACAGATGGTTCTTTGGACCGTCGGGATGGATTGGTCGATGCGAAACAAGGGGGCAGAACGTGAGCATCGAATCCGATTTGGCACGTGCAGCAGAGGATGTGATGCGAGCCGGTGAGAATTTCGTCGAAGTCGTAGCGAGGGCTCAGGGAACGGGAGTCGACCCGCAAGGAGTCATCCTGCAATTGATTGTGGGCCATGACAACCCGCAGGTTGGCGAGTTGCGGTCATGGACAATCGGTGTGCTGGAGCGCGATTACGAGCCTTCGTCGGCCTAGGCATACAGGAAGATGAAAGTGATCGAAGGGGGTCAGCAATGGCAGCACTACCCGAAGTGGACCGCAAGCAAGTAGAAGACCCCACCGAGCTTGCCGAGTTGATCAACAATATCTACCGACGACTTGCCGCTCTCGAGGTCGCCATCAAGATGACCAGGAAATCAGAGGCCAGGTAAACCGACCTCCGCCAAGGGCCGAGCCCGGCACGAAGCGGCCACGAAGGGGTCCACGACCACTGAGGCCCGCATCCCACTGACCCGGTAGCGAGGGTCTGTGACGGTCTCCGAGACGGTCGATCGGGGACGGTCCGGGTTAGAAAGTCGGGGGCCGTCGAGATCCAGCCGCACCTGTGCTCCTCCTGCCAGGCCACGGCGCCCACGGCATCCACGGCAGCCATGAAGGCGGATAAAAGCGGAACATATCGGTTACCGGTCGGTAAGACATTGCGATCGCCCGCACGATCGGGAAGCGGCACGCAGGTCGGACCGAACGCCGCGCCAGCCCTGTCAGGTCCCCCGAGCACGTCGACGGTCGATGCGTTAGTTTTCGCACCACACTGACCAGTTGGGGGAAGCCAATGTCATTGTCACGGCGGAATCGGCGGCATCACTCTGTGCAGACGGCGGGCAGGTCGGGAGGAGAACCGGGTGGAGCGTCAAAGCCCGCCGACGGCCCACAGCGACGTCTGTCGGTCTCCGGACGTCTGATCCTCGCCCTCGTCATCATCGGCTCGACCGTGGGCGCTGTCGTCGGTATCACCGGTGCCCCGGCCCGGGCGGCGTCACCGCCGGGCCTGGCCATTGCCAAGTCGGCCAGCGTCTCCAGTTACTCCGCCGCCGGCACCGTCATCACCTACACCTATGTGGTCCTCAACACGGGGAGCTCCACCCTGCCCAACGTGACCGTCACCGACCCCATGCCCGGGCTGTCGGCCATCAACTGCGGCGGCAACTCCAACGTCATACCCTCGCTGGCCCCGAGCACCTCGGTGACCTGCACGGCCACCTATACGACGACCCAGGCCGACGTGGACGCCGGCTCCCTGTCCAACACAGGGACGGCCGACAGCGACGGTCCCATCGGCAACTTCTCGGCCCAGTCCTCGGTCACCATCCCCGCTACCCAGTCGCCGGCCATCACCGTGGCCAAGTCGTCCAACACCACCGGGTATACGGCCGCGGGCACCCTGATCACCTACAGCTACCTGGTGACCAACACCGGAAACGTGACCTTGAGCAACGTGGTGGTCACCGATCCCATGCCCGGCCTGTCGGCCATCAATTGCGGCGGCAATTCCAACATCATCCCGTCATTGGCGCCGGGCGCCTCGGTCACCTGTACGGCCACCTACACCACCACCAGCGCGGACGTGAAGGCGGGTTCCATCACCAATACCGGGACGGCCACCGGTACTACTCCGGAGCAGACCACGGTGAGCTCGGACTCCAACCTGACCATTCCGGAAGGGGGAAAGCCCTTCACCTGCATTCCGCCCACCGACTTCCTGTCCCAGGGATCGCCGAATACCCAGCTGTTCAACTCGACCACCGTGGCCAACGTAACCACGTACAGCGCTCTCGGTCCCGCCTACTCCAAGACCTACAACGCCATCGGCTTCGACCTCACCAACGACTACATCTACGGCATGGATGTCGGGACCAACACCATGATCCAGATCGATGCCACCGGCCACGTCATCTTCAGCCATGCGGTGAGCGGACTGCCCGCCCCGGGCAAGGGGAGGTCGTACAACGTCGGCGCTTTCGACGCCGGCAACAACTACTGGATCACGACCAGCGGCACCACCACGGCCTACGAGATCGACGCCGGCTCACCGACACCTTCAGTCATCGGCACCAAGACCCTCAGCCCTGCCTTCGCACCGGCTGACTGGGCGCTGGACAACGGCTATATGTGGGGTACGGAGGACCAGGCCATCTACCGGGTCGACCTGTCCAACGGAGCCGTCTCCAGCTGGAACGAGCCCGGCATCTTCCCGGCGGTGGGCGGTCCCAACCCGGGGACCTACGGAGCGGCCTGGACCTACGGGAACGGCAACCTCGGATTCTCCAACAACTACCTGGGAACCATCTTCCAGGTGGCCGTGTCCAACCCGTCGGCCGCCAACCCCGGCTTCAGCCTGGTGTCGAGCTACTCGGGACCGGTGGCCGGTGACAACAACGACGCCACCTCCTGCGGCGCCGCCCTGCCCACTGACTTGGGCATCGTCAAGACCGGACCGACCACCGTCCCGGCCGGCGGAACCATCACCTGGCAGCTGACGGTGACCAACTACGGCCCCGGGGCGTCGTCCGGCTTCGCGGTGGCCGACAATGTACCGGCCGGCATCACCAATGTCGCCACCTCCACACCTGGGTGCACGGTGACCGGCAACAACGTCCTCTGTTCGGAAGGCGCCCTCGGGGTGGGGAACACCTTCACAATTCTCCTGACCGGCACCGCGCCGAGCACCCCCGGCAGCTGCGTGGTCAACACGGCCACCGTCACGGCCAACGAGGCCGATCCCAACCAGGAGAACAACACATCGGGCACCCAGACCTGCACCACCCCGGACATCATCCTGACCAAGACGGCCAGCCTCACCAACTACTCGTCCGCTGGTACCTCCATTACCTACAACTACCTGGTCACCAACCCCAACGTCAGCGAGGCGCTGACCAACGTGACGGTGACCGATCCGATGGCCGGTCTGTCCCCCATCGACTGCGGCGGCAATTCCGACATCATACCGGTCCTCAATGCCGGCGCATTCCAGTCCTGCACGGCCACCTACACCACCACCCAGGCCGACGTGAATGCCGGATCGCTCTCCAACACCGGAACGGTGGTCGGCACACCGCCCTACGGGCCCAACGTCACCTCATCTTCCTCGCTGACCATCCCCGGCGAAGCGGCCCCGGCCGTCAGCCTGGTCAAGTCGGCCAACGTGGCCAGCTATTCCACCCCGGGGACGGTGATCACCTACAGCTACGTGGTCACCAACACCGGCAACGTGGCGCTGACCAACGTGACGGTGACCGATCCCATGGCCGGCCTCTCCCCCATCGACTGCGGCGGGAACTCCAACGTGATCCCCACCCTGGCCCCGGGGGCGTCGGTGACCTGCACGGCCACCTACGTCACCACCCAGGCCGACGTGACAGCCGGCTCCGTCAACAACGAGGGCACGGTGACCGGGACCGCCCCCGACGGCTCGACGGTCGGCTCCAAGTCGGAGTTGTCCATCCCTCAAGAGGGCACCCCGGTGCTCTGTGACCCGCCGGTCGACTACCTGTCCCAGGGGATACCGACCGCACTGTTCTCGGGGACAGAGGGCAACGCCACCGTCACCTACACCCAGGACGGCCCGACCTACAGCCAGACCTACAACGCCCTCGGCTTCGATACGCAGAACGACTACCTCTACGCCATGACCGGAGCCGGCGATCTACTCCAGATCGACGGTGGGGGCAATGTCCTCACGTCCCAGGCGGTCAGCGGCTGGACGGCGACCAGCGGACCCAACGTGGGCGCCTTCGACAACAACGGGAACTACTGGGTCACCCATACGGGGGACACGACGGCCTACGAGATCGACGTGACCTCCAGTCCTCCGTCGGTGATCAACACGGTGACCCTGAGCCAGGCCTTCGGCGCTGACGACTGGTCGTTGGACGGCGGCTACATGTGGGGGCTGGACAACGGAACCACCCTCTACAGGGTGGATCTGTCCACCGGCACGGTCGACACCTTCGCCGCACCCAGTTTCCTGTCCACCGGAACCTACGGTGCAGCCTGGACCTTCGGCAACGGCAACCTCGGGTTCTCCAACAACCAGAACGGAGAGATCTACCAGATCTCGGTGACCAACCCCTCGTCGGCCTTGCCCACCTTCTCCGAGGTATCCCAGTACCAAGGTCCTGTGGCCGGACAGAACAACGACGGGACGTCGTGCGTGGGCCTCGACACCGACCTGGGCATCGTCAAGACCGGTCCGGCCACCGTGGAACCGGGGGCCCCCATCACCTGGCAGCTCACCGTCACCAACTACGGGCCCGGAATCAGCTCCGGCTTCGCCGTCGACGACAACGTACCGGCCGGCGTCACCAATGTGGCCACCACCACGCCCGGGTGCACGGTGACCGGCAACAACCTGGTCTGCGCCGAAGGGACCCTGGCCGTGGGAGGAACCTTCACCATCACCCTCACCGGGACGGCCCCCACCACCAACGGGACCTGTGTGGACAACACGGCCACGGTCACGGCCAACGAGGCCGACCTCAATCCCAACAACAACACCTCGACCGTCCAAACCTGCACCGCCGCGTCGGTGGTGGTAGTCAAGACCGCCACTGTCTCCAGCTACTCGACGGTGGGCACGCTGATCACCTACCTGTACGAGGTGACCAACACCACGGACGGTCAGCCGCTGACCAACGTGACGGTGACCGACCCGATGAAAGGTCTGTCCGCTATCAACTGCGGCGACGGCACCAACGTGATCTCGGTTCTCCCGTCCGGGGGCTCCCAGGGCTGCGTGGCCAACTACGTGACCACCCAGTTGGACCTCGACGCCGGTTCCATCACCAACATCGGGACGGCGACCGGGACCCCCGAATCCGGTCCGGCCGTCTCGTCGACGTCGACGGTGACCATTCCGGCCGATCAGTCGCCGGCCGTCACGCTGGTCAAGGCGGCCGATGTCGCCGGCTTCAGCGCCGCCGGCCAACCCATCGACTACACCTACCAGGTCACCAACTCCGGCAATGTCACCCTCACCGATCTGTCGGTCACCGATCCGATGGCCGGCCTCTCGCCCATCAGTTGTGGCGACGGAACCGACCAGGTGAGCACCTTGGCCCCCGACGCTTCGGCCACATGCACGGCTAGCTACACCACCACCGCCGGGGACGTCGCCGCCGGCTCGGTGACCAACACGGCCACCGCCACCGGCGGCGACCCGGCCGGTGGCTCGGTCACCTCCAACTCGAGCACGGTGACCATTCCCGATACCACTCTCCGGGTGGTGACCACCTCACTTCCGGACGGTGAAACCGGGGTGGCCTACTCGACGACGCTGACCGCGGCGGGCGGGACCACTCCGTACAAGTGGTCTGTGTCCACCGGCAAGCTACCGTCCGGTCTCAAGCTGAACGCCAAGTCCGGGGTCATCTCCGGCACTCCCAAGGCGATCGGGACATCGTCCTTCACCGTCCAGGTCAAGGACGCCAAGTCGGCCTCGTTGCCGGCCACGTCGGCCACCCAGGCACTGACCCTCACGGTGTCCGGCCCCACCCCCACGGTCACCGCCGTCAAACCTTCTGACGGCCCGGTCGGTGGTGGGACCAAGGTCACGGTGACCGGTACCAATCTCGAAGGGGCCACGGCGGTGTACTTCGGCTCGACGCCGGCCACCAAGGTGAAGGCCAACAAGGCGGGCACCTCGGTAACTATGGTGGACCCGGCGGGCGACCCGGGCCAGGTCCCGGTGGTCGTGGACACCCCCGACGGCAACAGCGCGGTCACCACCGCCAGCCACTTCACCTACGAGTGAGGCCCTGATCGGCCCGGGTGGGTCGCATCAGACGTAATGGCGAACGGCCGGTCGATCCCCGGGAGCAACGAGCCGTCCTAACGGGGGGTGATCCCCCATGAGCCGGTCCACCGAGCCCCCGGGTGCAGGGTGACCAGGTCGGTGCCCGACCGGAAGGCGTCGGGGGGACAGCTCATCGGCTCGACGGCCAGCGCCGTACGGCGTTGGGCCGGTTCGAGGGTGTCGCCGGAGAAGACCATCAGATAGCCGAAACGCTCGTCACACCACAGGCTGACCCCGGCCAGGCCGTCGGGGTGGTCGAGCTCGACCCGGGCCCGGCCGTCGGTCCCCCTCCGCAGTCCGGTGTAGGCGGTGTCCAGCCTGGTCACTCCCAGAGGCCGGCTCTGGTTGAAGTCGAACTCGGTACCGGCCACCGGGACCCGTCCCACCGGCAGCCCTCGGTCGTCGGTCACCAGCCTCTGCTCGGCGGGCACGCCCAGTCGGATCTGATCGACGGTGGTGGTACCGACGGTGAGATAGGGATGGAAGCCGAGACCGAAAGGAAGATCGGTGGTCCCGAAATTGTCGGCGTCAGCCACCACGGTCAGCCCGTCCCGGCCCAACCGGTACTCGACGCTGAGCCGGAGGGCGAAGGGATAGGCCGGCGAGGGGCGGAGCTCGACGGCCATGGTCACCTGGTTCTGGGCCCGACCCGCCATCCGCCAGGGCAACCACCGAACCAGACCGTGGATGGCGTTGTTGGCGGGAAGCTCGTTGAGCGAGGCCTGGGCCTCGATGCCCTCGAAGGAGTAACGGCCGTCCCCCAACCGGTTGGGCCAGGGGGCCAGTACCTGGCCGCGGCCCCCCTGGCTCCACTCCTCGGATCCGAACCCGTCGATCACCGCCCGGTCCTCGACGGTGAAGGACCGAAGGGTGGCGCCCACCTCGGTGACGACAGCCCGCTGATGGCCGTGGCCGATCACCCACTGGTCGCCGGTGGCGACTGTGGTTTCGGCCGGCCGCTGGTCTTCGGGGCGTGATCGGGTGGTCATCGGTCGTTTCCTGTCCCACTGGTCAGCACGCCACAGAGCTGCCGACTGCGCCCGGTATGGTAGGCGATCGGGCTGCATGGACCCGACGGAACGAGGGGAAAGCCTTGCATGCGCATCCTGGTGACCAACGACGACGGCGTTTTCGCGCCGGGTATTGCCGCCCTGGCCCGCGGCCTGGTCGCCTCGCTCGGTAGTGATCACGAGGTGGTGGTGGTGGCGCCCCTGGTTGACCACAGCGGTGCCGGTGCGGCCGTGGGTGCCGTCTACGACAGGGAGTCGATCCCCTACGAAAAGGTGGACATCCCCGGCCTGGCCGACGTCCCCGTGTTCGGGATCGAGGGGCCCCCGGCCCTGGCCGTCATCCTGGCCTGCATCGAGGGGTTCGGCCCCCGACCCGACCTGGTGGTCTCCGGCATCAACCACGGGATCAACGCCGGCCGGTCAGCGCTCCATTCCGGCACGGTGGGGGCCACACTGACCTCCGCCCAATTCGGCGTGCGGGGGTTGGCGGTCAGCATCGCCTGGGGCGAGGAACCCATCCCGTGGGAGACCCCCGTCTCCCTGGCCGCCGGCATCGTGCCCGTCATGCCCGACCTGCCGCCCGCCACCGTGTTGAACCTCAACGTGCCCGCTGTGCCGCTCGACAGGCTGGCCGGGCTGCGCCACGGTGCTCTGGGCACCATGGGACTGATCCGTTCGGTACGACCCGAGCACACGCCTGAACCGGTGGCCGGCATGCCGATCGACAAGACGGCGCGGGCTATCACCCTGACCCTGCGGGGCAAGGGATCCGACAGCGACCAGGCCACCGAACGAGCCGAACTGGAGCCCGACTCCGACGCCGCCCTCCTGGCCGACGGGTGGGCCACCCTCACCCCCCTGTGGGGCGTACGCGAGGACACCTCCGATGCGGGCCGGCAGGCACTGGACACCGCGCTGGCCACCTACGGCGAACGGGTCGAGGGCGGATCCGCCCGTCTCTGAGCGGAAGATGGCCGACCGGCGGTCATCCCACAATTACCGGTCGGCCATCTGGTCGCCGAGCCAGTCGAAGGTCACCTGGGCCGACAACCGGATGTTGTCGGCCTGGCAGTGGGTCGAGGCTCCGTCCTCGGGGGTGAACAGCACCGAGGTCACCGGGCCGGCCACTCCGGCTACGAAGGTGTCGAACTGGGCCCGGGGCTCCGCCCCTTCGCGGTCACCGCACAGGGCCAGCGTCGGGCAGTCGATCGACGAGGTCAAACCCTCCAGCCGGTAGCCGGCGATGGCATCCCGCCAGGCGTGGAACGAGGACACGCCGAACCGGTGGCAGATGGCGGCGATGCCCCACTGCATCTGACGGGGCATGAGGTCCTCGGGAACGCCGATGACGTCTTCGGGACGGACGTCGCGCACCATCCGGAACACCTCGGTCCCGACCCACGCCTCCATGTAGCTGCTCATGTCGACGATGGGGGGATTGACCACCAGGGCCCGCACCCGGTGGTCGGCGGCGGCACTGCGGGCGGCGAAGTAGGAACCGAAACTCTGGCCGGCCAGGGCCACCCGCCCGGGGTCCACGTCGGGCCGTGCGCTCACGTGGTCGATGACCGCCCCCAGGGGCGCCTCGTAGTCAGGACGGAAGGTCATCGTCGGATGGGAGCGCATGCATCCGGGCTGACCGGGGCCGTCGAAGACAAAGACGTTCCAGCCCCGTTCTGCCCCCGGCGCACCGAGGTGGAAGTAAAGCTCTTCCGCGCTGGAGTCGAATCCGCCCACCCCGATCAGAGTGGGACGACCCTCTCTGCCGTTGTCGGCCGCCGAGCCGGGAGGAGACACGAAATAGCCGGGGAGGTTCCCCTGCTCGAAGGGGACTTCGATGAGCTCGACCGGCGGCTCGAACAGCGACGCACCCAGGGCGAAACAGGCCTGGCTCCGTGCCCCCATGCGCAGCGAATCTTCACTGACCCCGTCGGCGTAATACTCGGCCGTCCGGTAGTACGTCGACGCCCGCAACAGGTGGTCACGTCCGCTGACCCGATGTCCCGTGGCCAGGCACGCCCTTCCTTTGGCCTCGACCCGCTGGGCCATCTGGTCGAAGGCCGACGCCCAGCTGTGGGGGCTCCCGTCGCTGATCTCGGAGGCCACGGCCAGGCACTCCCCCACCGTCGATCCGCCGTAGTCGGCCACCCCGAGTGCTCGGATGAGCTGGTAATTGAATTCGTCGTCCCGGAAGCCCTCGACCCGAATGGCACTGCGGACGATGTCGGAGTCTTCGAAGGACACACCACTCGATTCTGTTGGGGCTCTGTGCAGGCCCCGGTCTGTGCGGGCTCTTCAGCCGGTCTGTGCGGGCCAGTGCGGACCGGTGGGCCACAGGTGGCCGGCCTTCGGTCATTCTGGCCGAAGACGGGCCTACCCTGTGCCATGCGCGTGGCAGCAGTCCAGACCACGGCGGGGCCCCATCGGGACCGCAACCTCGACCAAGCCACTCCCCTGGTCGAGGAGGCGGCTCACGCCGGCGCGGCGCTGGTGGTCTTACCTGAGTACTTCTCGGTTGCCGGTGATCCGGCCTTCCTCCGCACCCACGCCGAGCCACTCGACGGCCCCACGGTGTCCTGGGCCTGCGCCCTGGCGGCACGTCTGGGCATCCGTCTGGTGGCCGGCTCGTTTCCCGAAGACCCCGGGAGCCGGCCACCCGAGGTCGCTGACCAGCGCCTTTTCAACACCAGTTGCCTGATCGGTCCGAGCGGCTCGGTGGAGGCGGTCTACCGCAAGATCCATCTCTTCGACGTGAACCTGCCTGGCACCCGATTCCACGAGTCGGCCACCTTTGCCCCGGGCCACGAGGTGTCCGTCACCTCGATGAGGGCCGACGGCACCGAGAGCGTTGGGCTCTCCCTCTGTTACGACCTGCGCTTCCCGGAGATCTACCGCATCATGACCCTGCTGGGAGCCACCGTGATCACCGTGCCGGCGGCATTCACCGCGGCCACCGGACCGGCCCACTGGCGGCTCCTGCTCCGGGCCCGGGCCGCCGAAAACCAGGTCTACGTCATCGGCGCCGGCCAGGACGGCGTCCTGCCACCGGGCATGCCGGCCTGCCATGGCCATTCCATGATCGTGGACCCCTGGGGCACGGTCGTGGCCGAACGGACCGAGGCCGGTCCGGGAGTGGTGGTGGCCGACATGGACACCGACTTCCAGCAGAGAATCCGCTCTGAGCTGCCGGTTCTGGCTAATCGGCGTCCGGCGGCGTACCGTTGGGCGGATGAGCAAAGGGGCGATCAACCAGTTGGATAAGGGCGCGGGGGGTTCGGCACCGTTCGAAGTGGGCTTTTTCGACTCGGACGGCATGCAGCTGTACTACGAGAGCCACGGCCACGGACCCCGGGTGTTGGTGTTCATGCACGGGATCCTCATGGACTCCAACATGAACCACCGCCTGGCCGCCGATCTGGCCAGCACCGGGCACCGGGTCATCCTGCTCGACCTGCCCGGGCACGGGCTGTCGGCCAAACCCAAGCGGGCGTCTTTCCACCGCATGGACACCTATGCCCAACACGTGGTGCGCCTGCTCGATCACCTGGGTATCGACAAGGCTGTCATCGGCGGGGTGTCGTTGGGGGCCAACGTCAGCCTGCTGGTGGCGGCCCAGGCCCCCGAGCGGGTCAAGGGCCTCGTCATCGAGATGCCGGTCCTGGAATGGGCCTTGCCGGCCGCTGCCATCACCTTCGTACCCATGCTGCTGGCCGTGCACTTCGCCCGTCCGCTGGTGAACCGAACGGCGTGGATCTTCCGACGCCTTCCCCGCACCGGCATCGGTCCGGTCGACAGCACCATGAACACCCTGTCCAACCATCCGACGGAGACGGCCGCCGTTCTCCACGGCATTCTGGCCGGTCCGATCGCCCCCACCGTCGATCAGCGCGCCGCAATGGAGGTTCCCACCCTGGTCATCGGCCATCGGATCGACAGGGTCCACCCGTTCCACGACGCCGAGCAGCTGGCCCGGCGGCTGCCCAACGGGCGCCTGGTGCAAGCCTCGTCCATCCTCGAACTGCGCATGCACCCCGAGAGGCTGACCGGCGAGATCGCCAGCTTCCTGGACGACGTCTGGCAACCGCCGGCCACAGCCAGCCGCAAAGTGGGCTGACGGCACCGACGGGACCGCGCTCAGTCTTCAGCGTCCCGTCGCCGGTTGCGTTTCCGTTCGGCGTTCCGTCGCTTCGCCGCCAGCCGCCGCTCTTTGGCCGCCCGGCTGGGCCGGGTAGCCCGCCGGGGGGTCTCCACCCGGAGGGCGTCGGCCACTCGGGCCCGAAAGCGGTCGACGGCCAGGGACCGGTTGCGGGCCTGGGACCGTTCGTCGTCGGCCACCACCCGGATCTCCGGCCCGAGGCGATCGAGCAGGCGGAGACGTTGCCGGGGGCCCAGGCTCGGTGAGGTGGCCACGTCGAAGCGCAGCTCGACCCGGGTATTGACCTTGTTGGCGTTCTGACCGCCGGGTCCCCCGGTGGGACTGAACCGGAGGTGCAGTTCGGCCAGGGGGATGCTGAGCGACGGGGTGATCCTGACCGAGGCGGGACCGGGTTCGGCCGCACTCACCGAGGTCCGGCCTCGTCGATCACAGGCCGAGGTCCGGCCTCGTCGATCACAGGGCGAGGTCCGGCCTCGTCGATCACAGGGTTGGTGAGCTCACCGACACACTCCACCGAAACCGTCACCGTGTCCCCCGCCTTCAACCACCGGGGTGGATCCTCTCCGGCGGCCACGCCGGCCGGCGTGCCGGTGGTGATGAGCATCCCCACCTCGAGGGTGAAGGCGGCCGACAGGTGCTCGATCATGTCGGCGCAGGTGAAGATCATGTCGGACGTGCGCCCGTCCTGGCGGAGCTCACCGTTGACCACGGTGCGGACGGCCAGGTCCTGGGGATCCTCGATCTCCTCACCGGTGACGATCCAGGGACCGGTGGGGCCGTGGGTGTCGAAGCCCTTGCCCATCATCATGGTCGGGGTCCGCCACTGCCAGTCCCGCACGCTCACGTCGTTGACCACGGTGAAGCCGGCCACCACGTCGAGGGCCCGGGCGGCGGGAACATGCCGGCACCGGCGGCCTATGACCAGGCCCAGTTCGCCTTCGTAGTCGACCGAGGAGGACACCCGCGGCACCTCGATGGACTGCCCCGGTCCGATCACACAGGTGGGCTGCTTGGAGAACCAGGTCTGGAACTCGGGACGCGGGTGGCCGAGCTCGGCGATGTGGGCGTCGTAGTTGCGGGCGATGGCCAGAAACGACGGGGGGCGGGCCACCGGCGCGGTGAGGGGGGCGGTGGACAGAGGTTGGCGGCGGGCACCGGTGGTCGGGGCCCGTCGCAGGGCGGCGTCGGCATCGGGCCCCAGGGTCAACAGGGCCACCATGTCACCGGGCAGCCCGACGACGGGATCGGTGAGGTCGACCACCTCCTCGCCGGCGACCACCCCGGTACGGGGGACGCCGTCGTCGACCAGGCTCACCAGTTTCACGCCGGAAAATCTACGGCACGGTGGTCCTACACTCCCCCCATGTCCACCTCCGAGGGCCACCCGGCTCCGTCCCGCCACGACTCCTTCCGGGGTCGCACCGTCCTCATCACCGGCTCGTCGTCCGGCATCGGAGCGGCCACGGCCCATCTGTTCGCCGCCGCCGGGGCCACCGTCGCCGTCAACTCGGCCAGCTCTGTCGAGGCCGGTCGAGCGCTGGCCGCCGCACTACCGGCGGCCAGCTACACCCAGGCCGACATCGCCGACGAGGAGCAGGCCCGCCACCTGATCGACCAGGTGATCGACCGACACGGCCGCCTCGATGTCCTGGTCAACAATGCCGGCACCACCCAGGTCATCCCCCACGGCGATCTCGAAGCGGCCACCACGGAGGTGTGGCGACGCATCTTCGAGGTCAACGTGTTCGGCACCTGGCAGGTCACCGTGGCCGCCGTCCCCCACCTCCGGGCCTCGGGGGAGGGACAGGTCATCAACATCTCGTCCATCGCCGGCGAGCGGCCCACCGGCAGCTCGATTCCCTATGCCTGTTCCAAGGCGGCGGTCAGCCACATGACCCGGTTGCTGGCCAACGTCCTCGGCCCGGCGGTGCGGGTCAACGCGGTGGCGCCAGGCCTGGTCGACACCCCCTGGACGGCTGACTGGGATTTCGTCCGCGACTACGTGAAGGCCCAAGCGCCGTTGCAGCGCTCAGCCAGTCCCGAGGACGTGGCCACCGTGGTGATGGGGCTGGCCCGGTCCACCTACGTGACCGGCGAGGTGGTCATGGTCGACGGCGGTCTCCACCTCCGCTAACCCCGGGGGAGATCACGCCCGGCCACGACGTCGATCACACCCGGCCCGGTTCAGCGGTGGCGGGTCACGGTGGTGTCGATGGTCAGACCCTTCATGAGGGTGCGGGTTACCGGTGTCCGATCGGCGATTTCGGCCAGACGTTCCGTTTGGGCGGCGGTCAGATCGGCGGTCACCGTCACCGTCCGCTCGATCCGTTCGACCTTGGTGACTCCGTCGTCGGCCCGCAGGAGGCGAGCCCGAACCCCGATCTCACCCAGCTCCCACCCCTTGCGATCGCCGTACAGACGCAAGGTGGCCGCCGTGCACTGGGCCAGTCCCGCCAGTATCAACTGAAATGGGTTGGGGCCTTCGTCCTGGCCGCCCACGGAAGGGCCTTCGTCGACCACGAAGTGGTGGCGTCCGGTACGGACCTCGCCCCTCAATCCGGCCGGGCTGGTCAGTGTGGCCATGGCGATGGGCTGCTCCGGTGGGGCCGGGTGGCCTGCGGGTGTCGTCATCGCACCACCCTGGCGGCCACGGATGGTCGGTCGGTCCCCTCCATGCGAACTTCGTAGCACCGAATGGAATCATTCGTAAAAGATCCGCAAAAATTGGGCCGGTAGACGCTCACGCCAGCGCCAACTACTTTCCGTGGCCCCCGGGGCGTGTGACAGTGGGTATATGGGCACGGTGACCAGACCCGAGACGTGGAACGATCGGCAGGACTCGGCCCTACCGGCCGGCGGGTCGTACCCGGCCGACACGGGTGTGGGCAGGTGGAGGGACAGGTGGATTTTGGTGGCCGCCGTACTCGCCCCCATCGCCACCGCCGCGGTCTTGATCCCCTGGCGGGGCCGGCTCAACGCGGCCGACAATGCCCTTTTTCTGGTCGTGGTCATCGTGGCCGTGGCCAGCACGGGGCGACGACTGGCAGCTGTGCTGGCCGCCCTGGTCTCCGCTCTGTCCTTCGATTTCTTCCTGACCCGGCCCTTCTATTCGTTCCGGATCACCCATCATCAGGACCTCATAACCGAGATCCTCCTCCTGGTGGTCGGTCTGGCCGTGGGCGAACTGGCGGCCCGGGGCCGGCGCCACCGTGATGCGGCCTGGCAGGGACAACACCAAGTGGCCCTGCTGCACAGTGTGACCGAGCTGGCGGCCAGCGGTCAGGACCCACAGGTGGTGGTGGCGGCGGCCTCCGCCGAGCTCCAGGATCTGCTGGCCCTCAAGGAGGTCCGTTTCACCACCCACAACCCGGGCGGGACCACGGCCCGCCTGGTGCCCACCGGCGACGTCCGGATTGGCAACGAGATCTGGCCGACCGACGAACTCGGCCTCCCCACGCACAACGTCGATCTGCCCGTCCGCAGCGGCGGGTGGCTGCTGGGCCACTTCCTCCTCACCCCCACCCCGGGTCGTCCCATCCCTCACGACCGTCTCCTGGTGGCCGTGGCCGTGGCCGATCAGGTCGGGGCCGCTCTGGCCACCGAGCACACGCCGCCACAGGGATCAGATCCGGTGGGGACAGACAGTGCGTCGTCGGTGGAGACCGGCCACGACGCCACCTTCTGAACGGGCGTGACCGACCACTACCTGGGGCGGCGTGCCTCGCCGGCCACGCCCCGGCGCCCGGCGCGGGTGCTGTGGGTGTGCCTCGTGGCCTGCGCACTGGGTGCCGGCCTGGCCTCCTGCGACTCGAGCACGCCGCCGGCCGCCTCACCGACCACTCGCCCCTCCGGTCCGACCTCCACCAGCCCGGGGGGAGGCGATCCGAGCACGGAGGTGCTGGCCGCCTACCGGGAGATGTGGGCCGACCTGGTCGCCGCCGCCCGCACCTCCGACTTCCAGTCGCCGCTTCTCTCCCACTACACCACCGGCGACGCCCACACCCTGTTCGTCCAGGGCCTGGCCCACGACCAATTGCACGGCATCGTCACCCGCGGGGAACCGGTCATCGATCCCCGCATCAGCTCGCTGACCCCGGCCGGCCATCCGACCCGGGCCACGGTGACCGACTGCTTCGACGACGCCCACTGGTTGGAGTACACGACCTCGGGGGCGCGGGCCAAAAACACCCCGGGCGGTCGGCGGGCCACCACCGCCGATCTGATCATGTCGAGAGGTACCTGGAAGGTGACCGAGTTGGCGGTGGGGTCGGTCGGCTCCTGCTGACCGGTCGGTAGCCAACGGGGCATCCGACCGTGTCGGGCGCCGCCCTCAGGACTCGTCGACGGAGGGAATCGACTGATCGGACAGGATCTCGTGCCGCCGGGCGATCACGTGGACGTCGATGCCGGCAGGCGCGGCCAGTCGGGTGATCTTGCGGACGATGGATCCGCCGCCACGGAGCTCCTGCCATCGGCTGCGCCCGCTCGAGCCGACCACGATCTGGGTGATGTGCTCGCGTCGGGCGAAATCGATCAGGACCTGCGCGGGGTCGTCCCCCCGGATCTCGTTCCACGAGGCCCCCACGTCGCCGGCCAGTTGGCGCAGAGCCACCAGCTCGTCACTCGGGCGCCCACCGGACTGGTGACCGGTCATCACGTGCAGCACTTGGAGATCGGCCTTGATCCGGCCGGCCATCCGCGCCGCCCGGCGCACGATGACATCGGTCCCGGGTGCGGTGGTGACAGCCACCAGGATCCTCTCGTGGGTCTCCCACACGGCATCCTTCCGTTGGCGCCGCAGGTAGTCGAGGAGCTGCTCCTCGGTCTCGTCGGCCAGGAAGCGCAGGGCCAGCTCGCGCAGGGCGGTGAGGTTGTCGGTCCGGAAGTAACCGGACAGCGCCTGGTCGACCTGCTCGGGAGGGTAGATGTTGCCGTGGATCATCCGACGACGGAGCTGTTCGGGGGAGGAGTCCACCAGCTCGACCTGATTGGCCTTGCGCAGCACCCAATCGGGAACCCGCTCGCGGACCGGCATCTCGATAATGCGCTGGACGGCGTCGGCGATGCTCTCCAGATGCTGGATGTTGACCGTGGTGATCACGTTCACGCCGGCATCGAGCAGTTCCATGACGTCCTGCCAGCGCTTGTCGTGGCGGCCGGAACCGGGCACGTTGGTGTGGGCCAGCTCGTCCACCAGGATGACCTGGGGGCGACGACGGAGGGCGGCATCCAGGTCCATTTCGGTGAAGTGGGACCCCCGGTAGGCGATGGACCGGGGCGGGATGGTCTGGAGGTCGTCGATGAGCTCGCGGGTGCGCTCCCGGCCGTGACACTCGACGAACCCGATGGCCACGTCGGCACCCCGCTGGCGGCGACGGCGTCCCTCGTTGAGCATGGCGTAGGTCTTGCCCACCCCCGGTGCGGCGCCCAGGTAGACCCGGAAGCGCCCGGCGGCCTGCACCGGGGTCGCTTCTGTGTGATGGTCGGGCGGCGGATCGCTCCCTTCCGCCGGTGAGCTCACCCGGATGCCCTGGGCCGCACCATCGGGCCACTTTGACCTGGTTCCGGCGCTTGGCGTCCGGGCTCACTCAGCGCACAGGCGGGCATGGCGACCCGAACCCTCTCGATCACTGCGAGGGAGACCAAACGGAAGGAGAACCCGCTCCCTGGAGGCCTCACCGGCTCGCCGTGTCCGACCTCGGAGCTCCCGCATTCATCGCAGTTTGACGAGGGCCTCGTTCAGCTGGAGCACATCGATATAGCTGGTTCCGAGGAAACCAAGCTCGGCCCCACCGGTCTCACGGGCGATGAGGGCCCGAAGGGTGGCCGGAGCGATGCCGGTGGCGCCGGAAACCATCGGAATCTGGACCAGAGCGTCCTGCGCCGAAATGTCAGGGTCGTAGCCACTGCCCGAGGTGGTGACCAGATCCGGCGTGGGGTTCACGCCACGGGCGTGCCAGTAGGCAACGAGCGTCCGGGTGTTGGCCAACAGGACCTTTGACCGCGGCCCCAGGCTGGTGGCTCCTGACTCACCGGGGTTCAAAACGCGGGGCTTACCGGGGATGTTGTTGGCTTCGAGCGGGTTGTCGCCCCCGGCGGCGACCGGGTTCAGCGAGCCGGCGTAGGGTCCGAGCGCATCGGGACGGCCCTGGAACACGCAGCTGCCGAGCGGGTGGCCCGGACATTTGGTCTGTGACCAGTTCTGGCCGATGAGAGTGGAGCCGTTGCGGGTTATCGACCCATTGGCCTGGTGCTTGAACAGAACCTGGGAGACCCCGGTTCCGATGAATGCGTAGGCGAAGGTCAGGATCAGGGCGATGACTGCGAGAATCAGCGAACGGCGGATGTGGACGAGCATCAGGGGGACTCCATCAGTAGGCGTGCAGCATCAGTAGGCGTGCAGCGCGACGAGGATGAGATCGATGAGCTTGATGAAGATGAAAGGGGTGATGAGTCCGCCCACGCCGTAGATCCATACGTTGCGCCGCAGGATGGCCGCGGAGCCAGCGGCACGGAACTTGACGCCGCGCAGGGCCAACGGGATGAGGGCCACGATCACCAGCGCATTGAAAATGACGGCAGAAAGCACCGCACTCTGTGGGCTGTGCAATTTCATGATGTTGAGTGGCTCGAGCTGCGGATAGGTGGCGATGAACAGCGCCGGAATGATGGCGAAGTACTTGGCCACGTCGTTGGCGATGGAGAAGGTGGTGAGTGACCCCCGGGTGATGAGGAGCTGCTTGCCGATCTCCACCACGTCGATGAGCTTGGTCGGATTGGAATCGAGGTCGACCATGTTGCCGGCCTCCTTGGCCGCCGTGGTACCGGTGTTCATAGCCACCCCCACGTCGGCCTGAGCCAGGGCGGGGGCGTCGTTGGTCCCGTCGCCGGTCATGGCGATCAGCTTCCCGCCCTCCTGCTCCGACTTGATCAGGGCCATCTTGGCCTCGGGGGTGGCCTCGGCCAGGAAGTCGTCGACGCCCGCCTCCTGGGCGATGGCTGCGGCGGTGAGGGGATTGTCACCCGTGATCATCACCGTGCGGATGCCCATCTGACGCATCTCGTCGAACTTCTCGCGGATCCCTTGCTTGACCACGTCCTTGAGCTCGATGACACCGATGATGTCGCCGCCGTCGGCCACCACCAACGGGGTCGACCCCGCCCGCGACACCCGCTCGACCATGGCGTCGAGGTCGGCGGGGACGGTCCCCCCCTGCTGTACGGCCCACTGTTTGACCGACTCGGCCGCCCCCTTGCGGATCTGGCGGGGACCGATGTCGAGTCCGGACATGCGGGTCTGGGCGGTGAAGGGCACGAAGGTGTGTTCGCCCTCGAGCTCGCGCTCCCGGATGTCGAAGCGCTCCTTGGCCAGCACCACGATGGAGCGGCCCTCGGGGGTCTCGTCGGCCAGTGAGGCAAGCTGGGCGACGTCGGCCACGTCACGCTCGCCGTGTCCGGTCACCGGATAGAAATCGGAGGCCATTCGATTGCCCAAGGTGATGGTGCCGGTCTTGTCCAGCAGCAACGTCTGCACGTCGCCCGCGGCCTCCACCGCCCGGCCACTCATGGCCAGAACGTTCCGCTGCACCAGGCGGTCCATGCCGGCGATGCCGATGGCCGACAGCAACGCTCCGATGGTGGTGGGGATGAGGCAGACCAGCAGGGCGATGAGGACGACCACTGACACCGCCGCACCCGAGTAGTGGCCGAAAGCCTGCAGTGATACCACCACCGGGAGGAAGACGATGGTGAGCACGGCCAGAAGGATGGTGAGGGCGATCTCGTTGGGGGTCTTCTGCCGGTTGGCCCCTTCCACCAGGGTGATCATCCGGTCGAGGAATGTCTGGCCCCGCTCGGCGGTGATCCGGATCACGATGCGGTCAGACAGCACCTTGGTCCCGCCGGTAACCGCCGAGCGGTCTCCCCCGACTCGCGGATGACCGGTGCCGACTCACCGGTTATGGCCGACTCGTCGACTGAGGCGATGCCCTCGGTGATCTCGCCGTCGGAGGGGATGAGGTCACCCGCTTCACAGACCACCATGTCGCCTTTGCCCAGCGAGGCCGCCGGCACCAGCTCCTCGGTGCCATCAGGGTTCAAACGCCGGGCCTCGGTCTCGGACCGCATCCGGCGGAGGGTGTCGGCCTGGGCCTTGCCCCGTCCCTCGGCCATGCCTTCGGCGAAGTTGGCGAAGATGACGGTGAGGAACAGCCAGATGGTGATGGACCAGGTGAAGGTACTGGGGTGGGCGATGGCCTCGATGAAGGTGATGACTGTGCCCACCAGCACCACGAACATGACCGGATTGCGGATCTGCTGGGCCGGGTTCAGCTTCTTGAACGAGTCGACCAATGCTTGGCGCAGGATCGGTCCGTCAAAGAGACCGCGGGCCTCCGCCACTCCATGCGCCTGTGGCCCCGGCGTCGCCGGATCGGGTTGGGTGGTCGTGATGGTCATCAGAAGAAGATTCCGTGGCTGAACTGCTCGACGATGGGGCCGAGGGCGAGGGCAGGGAAGAAGGTGAGGCCGCCGATGATCACGATGACCCCGATGGTGAGGCCGACGAACATGCCGTTGTCGGTGCGGAAGGTACCGAGCGACTCGGGAACCACGTTTTTGGCGGCAAGCGAACCCCCGAGGGCCAGGGCCGGGATCATGATGCCAACCCTGCCTATGAGCATGTCGATCGCTCCGATGACGTTGTAGAAAGTGGTGTTGCCGGTCAGGCCCCCGAAGGCCGAGCCGTTGTTGTTCCCCTGCGATGTGAGCCCGTAGAGGATCTCCGAGAACCCGTGGGGGCCGGCGTTCAGAGGACCGGCTCGTCCGGCGTGGATGGATACGGCGATAGCGGTGAGGACGAGCACGATGATGGGCATGACCAAAGCGCCGAGGCCGGCCAATTTCACCTCCTTGGCTTGGATCTTCTTACCCAGATACTCCGGCGTTCGCCCGATCATCAGCCCACCGATGAACACGGCGATGATGGCGTAGATGAGGATGGTGTAGAGACCGCTCCCCGCCCCTCCCGGGGTTACCTCGCCCAGCATCATCCCGCTCATCAGACCCAGGCCGCCGATGGGGGTAAACGAGTCGTAGGAGGCGTCGGCCGAGCCGGTCGAGGTGCTGGTCGAGGACACCCCGAACAGGGCGGTGGTGGTGTCGCCGAAGCGGACCTCCTTGCCCTCGGTGTTACCGACCGTCGAGTGCACCCCGACCGCGGCAATAGCCGGATTCGGCTGGTGCTCGGCGTAGCTGGTGTAGCCGACCCACACTGCGAAGATGATCACCATGGCCCCGAGGAGGGCAGCGCCGTGGCGGATGCTCCCCACCATCTTCCCGAAGGTGTAGGTGAGGGAAAAGGGGATGGCCAACAACAGGTAGATGGAGAGCCAGTTGGTCAGGCCGGTCGGGTTCTCGAACGTCGTCGCCGAGTTGGTATTGAGGAAGCCACCCCCGTTGTTCCCGAGCTGCTTGATCGCCTCCATGAATCCGATCGGTCCCCGGGGGATGGTCTGGGTGACCCCGTTCAGCACGTCGTGGACGCTGACCGTACCGGCCAGAGTCTGCACCGCACCCTGGCCGACAAAGATGATCCCTGCGACGAAGGCGATGGGGATCACGATGTAGAGCAGTCCGCGGGTCATGTCGACCCAGAAGTTCCCGATGGTCGGGGAGTTTCGCCGGGAGAAGCCTCGGACCATGGCGATAGCCACGGCGATACCGATGACCGGGCTCAGCATCTGCTCGAGCGTGAGCGCGCCGATCTGGCTGAAGTAGGACATGGTCGTCTCGCCGCCGTAGTTCTGCCAGTTGGTGTTGGTCATGAACGAGGCGGCGGTATTGAAGCTGAGTGCCTGGCCGACGGCACCAAAATGTTGGGGGTTGAGCGGCAGCGAGCCCTGGATGCGGATAAGCAGGTAGGTGACGCCCATGGCCACAGCGGAGAAGATGACCATCGAGGCGGCGTAGCGCTTCCAGTTCTGCTCCTGGTCGGGGCCGGTCCCCAGGGCCCGGTAGACCGGACGCTCGGCCCAACCCAGGAAGTGCACCCGGCCGTCGAAGACGGCGGCCATGTAGGAGCCGAGGTAACGCCAGGTGATGGCCAGGGCGATGACCAGGGTGATGATGGTCCAGGTGAAGCCCATCTAGAACTTCTCCGGCTTGAACATGGCGTAGCCGAGGTAGAAGAACATGAGCACGGCTATGCCGAGGAGGACGCCCTGGGTCCAGGTCATACCCGGTCCAGAGCCCAGATCAGACCGAGCATGACCACCACGAAGCCGATGATCCCGAGCACTGCGAGGAAATCTGCCATGGAGCGAGTATCTGCCGACCCGTCTTAACAGGCTCTTAAAAAGGACGGGAACCTCTTCATAAATTCTCAACAGGGCTCGCTCCCCGGCGTGGAGCACCCCGTTGGTACGACAATGGTCAGGTGCGCAGGTCTCTGGTCGGTTCAGCGGTGGGGATCGTTCTATCGGTCGGGCTCGGTGCCGCCCTGGTCCCCTTCCGCGACCACCTGAGCATCGCCACCGCCGCCCTGGCCTTGGTCGTTCCGGTGGTGGTCGGCGTGGCCATCGGGGGGTTCGCCGCCGGTGTGGCCAGCGTGGTGGCCGGGTTCCTCGTCTACGACTACGGCTTCATCCCTCCCTACAACGGCCTCAAGGTCGGCCATGCCCAGGACTGGGTGGCTCTGGCCGTGTACACCGTGGTCATGCTGCTGGTCTCCAAAGTGGTGGCCGAGATGGACAGGGCACGGTCGGAGGCCCAGCGCCGGACGGCCGACGCCCAGCGTCTGTTCGATCTCTCGCAGCTGTTGGTGGAGGACCGGTCGGTGGAGGATCTGTTGAAGACGATCGTCGGTGCCGTCCGCAGTGTGTTCGGGGTGTCCGGGGTGGCACTGCTGGTGCCGCGGGACGGGCGACTGGACATCGCCGCCTCTGCCGGCGAACCCCTCACCCGCCAGGAGCTGCACGGGCTCGAGCCACTGTCCGGACTTCCCGTCAGCCTCGGCACCGGACCGGCCGGACCGGAGCAGGTGGAGCGGATGGGCACGGTGGCCCTGACCGCATCCGGGCGTCCCATCGGCGTGCTGGCCACTCGGGGGATGCCCGCCTCCGAAGCCGACAGGTCGCTCCTCCTCACCTTCGCCAACCATGCCGCCCTGGCTCTGGAGCGGGTGCAGCTACGCGACCAGGCCCTGCGTTCGGAGCTCCTCGAGGAAGTGGACCGCCTGCGCCACGCCCTGGTGGGCGCCGTGTCCCACGATCTCCGGACCCCACTGGCCACCATGAAGGTGGCCTCCTCCACCCTCCTGCGGCCAGCCGCACCCCTCACCGACGCCGACACCCGCGAGCTCTACCACCTGATCGACATCGAGACCGACCGGCTGACACGACTGGTCACCAGCCTTCTCGACATGACCCGCATCGACGCCGGCGTTCTCGAAGTCCGGAGGCGCCCGATGTCTCTTCGCATCCTGGTGCGGGACGCCGTAGCCAACCTCGGATCGACACTGGGCGACCGTCCGGTCGATGTGGCCATACCGGACACTGTGCCGGACGTCGACGCCGACCAGCTTCTCATCGGACAGGTGCTCGCTAACCTCTTGGACAATGCCGACCGTTATTCGCCACCGGACAGCCTGATCACGGTGGCTGGCGAGGCCCACGGCGACCAAGTCGCACTGTCGGTGGCCGACCGGGGACCGGGCGTACCCCCGTCCGAACGTGAAGCGGTGTTCGACCGCTACGTACGCTTCGACACCGGAGGTCGGGCGGGGCTCGGACTGGCCATCGCCAAGACGTTCGTCGAGGCCCACGGGGGACGGATCTGGGTGGAGGACGTCCCCGAGGGCGGAGCCCGTTTCGTCTTCTCGCTGGCCCGGGCGTCCAGCAACGGAAACGGGCGAGGGTAACGATGGCCAAGGTCCTGGTGATCGACGACGATCCGTCGCTGCTCCGTGCCCTGCGGCTCGGACTGCAGGCCGGAGGGTACGAGGTGGTCACCGCGATCAACGGGGAACAGGGCATCTCCCAGACCGCAGTGGCTCTGCCCGACGTGGTCGTCCTCGATCTCGGCCTCCCCGACATCGACGGTCAGGCCGTGTGTCGTCGGATCCGTCAGTGGAGTGAGGTTCCCATCATCATCCTGTCAGCCAGCGGCACCGAGGACCGCAAGGTTGCCGCTCTCGACGAGGGGGCGGACGACTACGTGACCAAGCCCTTCGGCATGGCCGAGCTCGAAGCCCGCATCCGTACAGCCATCCGTCACCGCGGCCCCGAGGCCACCGAGGTCGGCAGCGAGACGATCGCCTCCGGGCCGCTCCACCTCGATCTGGTCCACCACGAGGCACGCCTCGACGGATCCCCTGTCGACCTCACCTCCAAGGAGTTCGACGTCCTCGCCTTCCTGGCCCGCCATGCCGGACGGACCTGCACCCACCAGATGATCCTGGCCGCGGTATGGGGCACCGGTTACGGCCGCGAGGCGCGCTACCTCCACGCCTACGTACACCGCTTGCGTCAGAAGCTCGACGACCGCTCGGGCACCCTCATCCGCACCATGCCGGGCGTCGGCTACAGCCTCTGTCCGGACCCGGTGGTGGTCTAATGGCACGGGGCAAGCTTCGGCTCTACCTGGGCGCTGCACCGGGCGTGGGCAAGACCTACGCCATGCTCAACGAGGGATGGCGGAGGAAAAGAGCGCGGCACCGACGTGATCGTCGGTTGGGTCCAGGAACACGGTCGGCCCCAGACCGATGCCCAGATCCGCGACCTGGCCGTCTTCCCCCGTCGTACCGTCGAGTACCGGGGCCAGACCCTCGAAGAGATGGACATCGACGGGCTCCTGGCCCGTAAGCCGGAGCTGGTTCTGGTGGACGAGCTGGCCCACACCAATGCCCCCGGATGGCGCAACGCCAAGCGCTGGCAGGACGTCGAGGAACTGCTCGATGCCGGCATCAACGTCATCTCGACCATCAACCTGCAACATCTGGAGTCGCTCAACGACGTGGTCGAGCAGATCACCGGCGTCACCCAGCACGAAACCGTGCCCGATCCCTTCGTGCGGGCGGCCGACCAGGTGGAGCTGGTCGACATGGCCCCCGAGGCGCTGCGCAGGCGTTTGGCCCACGGCAACATCTATCCCCCCGAGCGCATCGATCCCGCCCTCGGCAACTACTTCCGCACCGGCAATCTCACCGCCCTGCGAGAGCTCGCCCTGCTGTGGGTAGCCGACCGGGTGGACGAGGAGCTCAACGACTACCGCGAGCGACACAGCATCGCCGGGCCGTGGCAGACCAAGGAGCGGGTGGTGGTCTCCTTGACCGGCTCCCGCGGCAGTGCCGTCCTCATCCGTCGCGCCGCCCGCATGGCCATGCGGACCAAGGCCGAGCTGGTCGGTGTGCACGTGCGTACCGATGACAACCTGACCGGAGCCGGTAGCCAGGGACTGGTCGAGAACCGGGCACTCCTCGACGACCTGGGCGGGCGCTTCATCGAGGTGGTCGGGTCCGAGGTGGCGCCGGCACTGGTCCAGGTGGCCCGGGCCGAAAACGCCACCCAGCTGGTCATGGGGGCCACCCACCGGAGCCGGCTCAACGAGTTCGTGCGCGGCTCGGTCATCAATGCCGTCATCCGGGCGGCCGGCGGATCTCTCGACGTGCATGTCATCGCCACCGGGACGCAACGGGAAGCCGAGGCCGAAGCTGCCGATCAACCGGACGACGACACCGGGTCCGAAAAAGCTCCCCAACTGGGAGAGCAGGCCGGCCGCTACCACCGCGGCCTGTTCTCGCCGTTGTCGCGCCGGCGGCGGGTGGCGGCCCTGGCCATCGGCGTCATCGGTTTTCCGCTGCTCACTCTGATACTTACGGCCGACCGGAGCGTCGACAGCCTGGCCACCGCCCTCAGCACCTACCTGGTGTTGGTGGTGGCCGTGGCCGCCGTGGGCGGAGTATGGCCGGCCGGGTTGGCGGTCATCGCCGGGTTCCTCCTTTCCAATTACTACTTCGCCCCTCCGATCCACACCTTCACCATCGCCGACGCCCGGGACATCCTGGCCCTGGTGATGTTCCTGGTCACCGCGGGCGTGGTCAGCCTGCTGGTGGACCTGTCGGCCCGACGCACCGCCGCAGCCATAGAGGCCCGGACCGACGCCCACACGCTGGCCCGCATCGCCGGGCGCATGGTGGCACCGGAGGGCAACCCGCTGCCCGCTCTCCTCCAGGAGCTGGTGCTGGCCTTTCGGCTCGACGGCGCTGCCGTGCTCCGTTCGGCCACCGAAAAGATGCCGAGCGGCGCCGTCTCGGGGACAGCCGAGTCGTCCCCCGGATCGTGGTCCCCGGTAGCCGCCGCCGGCGAGACCCCACCGCTCGACCCAGGCCAGGCCTCGATGGTGCTCCCCCTCACCGATCGGGAGTTGCTGGCCCTACGGGGTCCGGGCCTGGCCGCCGAGGACCAGGAGATCCTGTCGGCCTTCGCCGCCCAGCTGGCCGCCGCCCTGGCCAGCGATCGTCTCCACTCCGAGGCGGCGGAGGCCGAGGCGTTGGCCAAAGCCAATCAGCTGCGCTCGGCCCTGTTGGCGGCGGTGAGCCACGACCTGCGGACCCCGCTGGCATCGATCAAGGCGGCCTCCTCCAGCCTGCTGTCGGATCAGCTCACCTTCGGCCCCGAGGAGACCAGGGCCCTCCTCACCACGGTCGACGACGAGGCCGACCGGCTCAACAGCCTGGTCGAGAATCTGCTGGACATGAGCCGGATCCAGACCGGGTCGATGGACGTGCTCCACCAGAGCGTCGACATCGGCGAACTGATCGAGTCCGCTGTGCACAGCCTGGGCCCGAGGGCCGAGGAGGTGGTGGTGGCCGTCCCCGGCCCGCTCCCCCACGTCCGCACCGACCCGGTCCTGCTCGAGCGGGCGGTGGCCAATTTGGTGGACAACGCCCTCATCCACGCCGGCGGCACGGGTCTGCGCATCGAAGCGGGGGTGGTGGCCGGCCGAGTCGACATCCGGATCATCGACCGGGGCCCGGGCATCGCTCCCGAGGACCGTGATCGGATCTTCCAGCCCTTCCAACGCCTGGGTGACTCGGCCAGCCGAGGGGGCGTCGGGCTGGGCCTGGCCGTGGCGCGGGGATTCGTCGAGGCGGTCGGTGGCGATCTGGATGTCGAGGACACACCCGGTGGTGGCCTGACCATGGTCATCAGATTGCCTCAGACCGAATCGACCGGACAGGTCGCTCCGGTACCGACCACGGCTACCCAGCCCGAAACGGCCGGGTCGGCTCCGCCGGGGGGAGCGGCCGGATGACCTCAGCAGCCCCCACTTCGGCGCCGGGCCCGGCCGACAGAGCGGGCCCGGGCGAGTCCGGTACCACCATCCTGGTGTGCGACGACGACGCCTCCATGCTGCGGGCCCTGTCCATCAGCCTGACCGCCCGGGGTTACCGGGTGGTGGTGGCCCGCAGCGGTGAAGAGGGTCTCGACCAGGCCGCGCAGCACCACCCCGATCTGGTCCTCCTCGACCTCGGCTTACCCGGCATCGACGGAGTGGAAGTCATCCGCTCCCTCCGCACCCGGAGCTCGGTCCCCGTCATCGTGGTGTCGGCGCGCCACCAGAGCGTGAGCAAAGTGGAGGCGCTCGACGCCGGAGCCGACGACTACGTGACCAAGCCGTTCGGCATGGACGAGCTGCTGGCCCGGCTACGGGCCAGCCTGCGCCGACAGGGCAACGACGGGGAGACGGCCCCGATCGAGACCGAGGCCTTCACCATCGATCTGGTGGCAAAACGGGTGACCCGCGATGGGACCGACGTGCACCTCACCCCGAAGGAATGGGGTCTGGTCGAAGTGCTGGTCCGTCATCCTGGGCGGCTGGTGTCCCAGCGCCAGTTGCTGCACGACATCTGGGGTCCGGCCTATCAGACGGAGACCGAGTACCTCCGGGTTCTGGTGGCTCGGCTCCGACGCAAGCTCGAGGTCGATCCGTCACACCCCCATCATTTCCGGACCGAGACGGGCATGGGCTACCGCTTCGAGCCTTGACCGTTCCCCCGTAGGATCGTCCGGCATGGAACGGGCCACGGTGGAGCTCTACGATCAACGCGGCCTGGAGTGGGCGGCCGGACACAGTAACCCCGGACAACGCCGTCTGGCCGAACAGTTCGCCGGTCGGGTAGGGGCGACCAAGGTGCGGATCGACATGGGATGCGGCGCCGGCCGTTATCTGCCCCACCTCGGGACCCCGACCATCGCCTTCGATGCCTCCACCGTGATGCTCGACGCCTGCCGCAGCCAGGTACCGGGCGCCTTCTACGTGCGAGGGGACGTCGAGCACCTGCCCTTCGCCCGGCAGTCGATCGACGGCGCCTGGTCGTGGATGACCCATCTCCATGTCCCCCGAACGCGCTTGCCGTTGGCCCTCTGGGATCTCCATCGCATCCTGCGGGTCGGATCCCCCGTCGCCCTGCAGATGTTGGAAGGTGACTACGAAGGCGACCAACTACCCGACGACGCCCTCGCCGGCCGTTACTTCGCCGGGTGGACGCCGGAGCGATTTGTCGACCGGGTGGTCGGGGCCGGTCTCGCCGTCGACGAGGGATCGCTCGAAGTCAGTGGGGACGAAATGCGACTCACCGCCGTCCGTGGTCGCACGCTGGCCGACACGGTCGGCGCGGGGATGCGCCTGTTGGTGTGCGGCATCAACGCCTCGCTGTATTCGGCCGACGCCGGCATCGGTTACGCGCGACCGGGCAATCGGTTCTGGCCGGCGGCATTGGAAGCCGGCATCGTGGCCAAGGACCGTGACCCTATCGACGCCCTCCTCGGTCACGGGGTGGGCATGACCGACTTCGTGAAGCGGGCCACCCGGACGGCGGCCGAGGTCACCACGGACGAGTACCGGCAGGGACTGGCCCGGATCGAGCGCTTGGCCGCCTGGCTGTCCCCCGGAGCGGTGTGTTTCAACGGCTTGTCGGGGTGGCGGGCGGTGGTGGACCGTCACGCGGCGGCCGGACCGCAGTCCCGGTTGATCGGGGGACGACCGACCTACGTCATGCCCTCGACCAGCGGCCTCAACGCCCGCATCCCGGTGGGCGAGCTCAGCGCCCATCTGGCCGCGGCCGCCGACCTGGCCGACGCCAGCTGACTCTGCCAGCTGACACCACCAGACCACCAGACCACCAGGTGGCAGGAATATCACACCGCTCTAGTTGGTTTGACCCATTGGTTTTTGAGTAACGAAGGAGCGAGTGGTGAAGGTTGAGATCTGGTCCGATGTGGTGTGCCCGTGGTGCTACGTAGGGAAGCGTCAGTTTGAGGCAGCGCTGACCAAGTTCGATCACGCCGACCAGGTGTCGGTGGAATGGCGCAGCTTCGAGCTCGATCCCAACGCGCCCCGTGTGGACGATGTTCCCATGAAACAGGTCCTGCAGCGCAAATACGGGATGACCGAGGAGCAGGCCGATCAGGCCAATCGGCGGATGACCGATCTGGCCGCAGGTCTGGGGCTCGAGTACCACCTGGACAGGGTGCAGCGCGGGAACACCTTCGACGCCCATCGGATCATCCATCTGGCCGCAGAGCACGGTGGCGGCGACGCCATGAAGGAGAGGCTGTTGGCCGCCTACTTCACCGAGGGCCGACCGGTCGGCGATATCGACACATTGGCCCAACTGGCGGCCGAGGTGGGATTGGACGCCGGCGAGGTGGCGGCCACCCTTCACAGCGACAGGTACGCCGCCGACGTGCGTGACGACGAAGCCATGGCTTCGGCGTTGGGGGCCAGCGGCGTCCCCTTCTTCGTCATCGACGGTACCTACGGGGTGTCCGGCGCTCAGGGCGCCGACGTCCTCCTCCAGGCCATGGAGCGGGCATGGGCCGAGTCCCACCCCGTGATGGTGATTGCTGGCGGCTCAGATGACCAAGCGGCCTGCGCCGACGGTTCCTGCCCGGTCTGAACCGGCTGCCCGGTCTGAACCGGCTGCCCGGTCTGAACCGGCTGCTCAGCCCCCGAGCATGCCGTAGGCGCTGTCGGCCGTGAGGGTCGCCACCACTCTGGCCTGATCGACCATGGCCTGGCGGAACTCCTCCCAGTCGGGGTGCTCGCCCTGCGCCTGCCTGTACATCTCGACCAGTTCGTCGACCACCGCGTCGTGGGCGTCCCGGGCCACGGCCGACAGGGCGACGCGTCCGTCGATCACCAGGTAGGCGTAGAAGTCGTCACGGGTGACGTGGAGGGCGGCCTGCGGGTCACGTCGCAGGTTGCGGGTCTTGGCCCGGGTGTCGGTGATGGAAATGCGAACGGCATGGTCAGGCCCGGGAACGTACAGGATGTTGGACAGTTGTGGCCGCCCGTCGGCCCGGCGGGTGACCAGGACACCCCGGTCGTGCTGACTCACGAAAGCAAAGGCATCGTCCAGAGAGAGGGCCATGGGCCCAGGGTACCGGGACCCACCGCTGGCGGTGCTCGTAATCTGGGGCCATGGATGAGTCGGCCGCCCGTCACCGTCGGGCCTGCCAAGGGTTTTCGGACGTGGTGGACCAGGCAGAGGGTGGCTGGGACAATCCCTCCCCATGCACCGAATGGGACGCGCGGGGGGTGGTCGAGCACGTCATCGGCTTTCACGACGTGCTCCTGCTGCGCCCGATGGGCACCAAGCCGTCACGCCCGCGTCATGACCCGAAAGCACGGTGGGCGGTCACCGTCCCGGCCATCCTGGCCACCCTCGACCAACCCTTACCGCCGCGGCCGACGACCACCGCCGCCCCTCCCGACCTCGAACGGCTCCTACCCATGCTCACCCTCGATGTCCTGGTCCACTCCTGGGACCTGGCCCGCGCCGTGGGCGTCCAACCACAACTCGATCCGGAGCTCTGCCGGATCGTCTACCAGGCGGTCTTATCGAACGACCACCGGCTCCGGACATCGGGCATGTTCCGGCCGGCGGTGGCGGTGGCCGATGACGCTGATCCCACCACCCTGTTGGTCTCCTTCCTCGGACGGGACCCGGCCTGGAAGTCGCCGGCCTATGAGTGACCCGGACACGGCGTCCTACCGGTGCCGCTCCTGTGGATTCACTTTCGACCTCGGCGGGGCCGAGGAGGCCGCATCCTTGATCGTGGCCGGTGCCCACGAGCTGGCCGGCATCATGCAGAGCCGGGAGTCGCCGGCCCTGGCCCACCGATTGGAACCTTCCGTCTGGTCGCCCCTCGAGTACGGCTGCCATGTCCGTGACGTCCTGCTGGTCCAGCGGGAACGGGTGCTGGCCGCCCGCCGCACGGATTGTCCCTCGTTCGACCCTATGGGCCGTGACGAGAGAGTGGCCCACGACGGCTATGCCGGACAGCGGGGTGACCACGTCGCCCGGCAACTGGACGACGCGGCCGGGCTACTGGCCAACGTCCTGGCCCGCCTCGGTCCGCCGGACTGGGAGCGCAGGGTCGTCTACAACTACCCGGAGCGCCAGGAGCGATCGCTGCGCTGGGTAGCCGCCCACACCGCCCATGAGGTCCATCACCACCTGGGGGACGTGGTCCGACAGCTCGGCTCAGCCGGCCTCACCCAACCCTTACCGGCCGAATGACGCCGGAGTGACGAGCTGCTGATGGCCACCACCTACCACGACCGCTTCATCGAATGCACCGATGTCGGCGTCCGGGTCCGGGGGTATTACTTTCCCTGGGGGACAAAGACCATCCCCTACGCATCGATCCGCTCCTGGGACCGCTTCACCATGAGCGCCCTCCGCGGCAAGGGTCGCATCTGGGGTTCGGGCGATCTGCACCACTGGGCCAACTTCGATCCCCAGCGACCCAACAAGTCGGTCGGCTTCTTCGTCGACGTCGGCGGCCTAGTGGTTCCCTTCCTCACCCCCGACGATCCCGACGGGTTCGAAAAGGTGATGAGCGAGCGCACCGGTCTGGCACCACCGGACACAGGTGGGGCCTCTCCTCCACCTCCTTCCCCTCCGCCACCGTCGGATGGCGTCGCCTGAAATTTAAGTGAGCTCGAACGAGCCCTGGCTGATCCGTATGGGGGATCCGATCACCTCGTTGTCGACGGCATAGCGGGCCAGCGCCACGTCGTCGCTGATGGAAACGCAGCGCCGCCCGTCGTCGGTGTCGCCCACCACGATGGTGCGGATCGGATCGAGGTCTTCATAGGTGACGGTGTAGGTGGCCACCGAGGCAACGCCCCGGTAACCGTCGAGCTCTTCGACCACATCGACCACATCGGTCGCTGACTGGGCTCCGGCGGCCAGGTCACCAACCAGTGGGGGCACCCGGTCGGGTCGTGTCGTCCACATCCCGAGCCCGGGCTTGGTCAGGAGCCCGCTCACCGTGGTGACCGCGCCCACCGTTCCTGGAGCTGACCGGAGGGCAGCCACAACCGGGGCCATGGCCTGATAGACGAAGTTGTTGAACGGCCCGCCGGCGAAAGCCATGCCCCCGGTCACCGTAGGGGGAACGGCCGGATCCAGTCCGAGCTCCCGCTGTTGGACCCGGACGGCGGCCGGAAAGCAGCTGTAGACCTCGACCACGTCGGCCTCGGCTACCGACCGGCCGGCCCGCGCCGTGGCTGCCTGACCCAGAATGCCCATGGCCGGCCAGGCCGACGGCTGCCGTCGGCGGAGGAGGGAGACGGAGTGGCTGGACACCAGGCCCACCAGCGGGAAGACCCAGCGGTCGCGGGGAACAGCGAAGAGTTCGGCCGTCTCGGCCGTGCACAGTAGTAGAGCGGCGGCCTGGTTGACCGTCCACTGGCTGGCGTGCCACTTGTTGTAGGGAAAGGCCAAGGGCCGGTTGCCGGCCGCGGGCGTGGCAATCTGCCCAGCGTCCATGGGGGCGGGAAATGCAGCGGCCGGGTTGTCCCTTGCCACCCGGTTGAAGCCCTCCCACAAGGAGGAGACATCGAAGCGCTGCTCCTCCACTGTCTGGTGCAGATCGGCCCGCAGGGCGTTGTCGATCATGGCGTATTGCTCGACCGGCTCCCACAGGCGGTGGGCCACCTCGATGGGCTCGAGGAGGGGACCGGGACGCCGGTGGACGACGTCCGCCGGGGCCCCCGTCGTCTCCGGAAGCCCCACCCCGGTCCGGCCGCCGCCCTGGTCCCGCTCCCACCGGCGAGCCTCGCCCCCCACCACCACGGCCACATCCGACAGGCCGCCCGACAGGGCTTCGAGGGCCATATTGATCACCGTCTGCTGGGGGATACCGAGCTCCACCAGGTGGGTGCGGGCCCCGGGCGCCCCGATGCGCCCGGCCACCATGCGGGCCGGGTCGGCGTAAGCCCAGCTCCCCTGGGCGACGGCGATGCGGTCGATGGCCCCGAGTAGGGCGGGGGCGCCGGCATCCCGGGCGGCTGCCTCCACGGCCCGGACCATCAGCTCGGCGGCCGGGGCGTCGTCGGAGGAGATGCCCACCCCCACCAGTACCGGGGTGCGCGGGTCGGCGAGGCCGGCGTTGCCCCCACTCACCGTTCGCCCACCTTCGTCTCACCCACAGCGGGATGAGCCCCCGCCGGACCGGGGCGGTCCACTCCCTGTCGGCGCTGTCGCATCATGCGCCCGACCTGTCGCCACGACACCGGGACGGCTCCGAGAGCCAGGGCGCGGCCCCGGGACCTCTCCGGGATGTCGTAGTGGGCCTGGTGGGGTCGGTGGGTCCGATGCTGGAACCACTCCCTCTTCATGCCCATGCGGGCGGCGAAGTCGTGCAGCTCCTCGTCGGTGTCGGCCAGGAGGTGGGACCACCGGTCATCCACCGGCCCGAGGCGGGCCGGCTGCCGCCAGTCGTCCAGATAGACGGTCATCGGCCCGCGGCGTCGGGACTCAGATGATGCGACCGACGGTACCGCCGTCGGTCACCACCGGAAACCCGGCCGCTTCCCAGGCCATCATCCCACCCTGCAGGTTGCGCACGTCGTAACCGGCTTCGGCCAATGCTCCGGCCACCGCACCCGAGCGACCACCCACCCGGCACACGCACACCACCGTGCGGTCGGTGGGGATCTCGTCGATGCGGTCGGCCACCAGGCCCATGGCCAGGTGGCGGGCATCGGGGGAATGGCCGGCGGCCCACTCGTCGTCCTCCCGCACATCGAGGACGAACGCCCCTGTGTCGGTCAGCCGCTGGGCCGTCTCGGGGTCGATCTCTTCTACCGGCGTCGGGTCGGGAGCCACCGCATCACGGTAGCGGAGGTTGGTCCCCGACCGGTCAGCGGGGCAGATCCATCAACTCGATGCGGACACCGTCGGGATCGGTGCAGTAGAGGAAGTCGAGCCGGGCCCCGGGGAGGTCGAGTGTGGTCCGTGTGCCGGCCACAACAGCGCCCCCGCAACCGGCGATGGCCGTGGCCACCTGCTCCACATCATCGACCCGGAGCGAGAGATGGGTGAGGCCCCGCTGGTTCATGGGGCGGCGCTGCCCGTCGCCGGTGACCCCGGGCGAGACGAAGTGGAGGAGCTCGATGGTGACGCCGTCGCGGCGGACCATCCGTGACTCGACCCCCGCCTGGTCCACCTCCATGAGGCGCCCGAACTCTTCACCGACGTGGTGGGAGGCCACCAACTCGAAGCCGAGCCCCTCGCAGTAGAAACGCTGCGAGCGCTCGAGGTCGGCCACGCAGATTCCGAAATGGGAGATGGACAGGGTCATGACTCTTCTTCTCCGGACGGGCGAGCCACCGCAGCAGAGGGCGGCCGGATGGGAGTGGCCGGGGCGCCATCGCCATCGTCGTCCTCAGCACCGGCACCGGCACCGGCATCGGCTCCGGCACCGGCATCGGGAAGATGGGCGGCCACGAATTGACCGACGGCCCGATAGGTCCGCCGGCTGGCGTCAGCCCACGGCATGAGAATGGGGAACACGTGGAACATGCCCGGCTCTTCGAGAGCGGCGGTGTCCACGCCGGAAGACTCGAGATGGGCGACGAACACCCGGATGGCGTCGCGGAACATCTCGTCACTGCCGAAGGAGACAAAGGTCGGCGGCCACCCGGACACGTCCTGGTCGATGGCGGACACCGACCCGTCGCCGGCGCTGCGCCCGTGCAGGTAGGAAGAGGTCGGGATGTTCCAGGGCAGGATGTCGCGGGTGGCGTTACTGGCCACCGAGGGCTCGTCGAGGAGCAGATCGATCTCGGGCGAGAAGAGGATGACACCGGCGATCGGCCGGTGCCTGACCCGGATCATGGAATAGACCAGCGACGTTGCCAGTCCCCCGCCACTCGAGTCCCCACTGACGAACAGACAGCGCGGATCGATGCCTCCGGTGATCAGCGCCTCGAGTACGAGGACGGCGTCTTCCAGATCAGCCGGAAACGGGAACTCGGGAGCCAGGCGCAGGTCGGCCACGAACACCTCACAGCAGGTTTCTCGGCACAACCACGCCGTAAACAGCGCGTACATCCGGGGTGAGGTCCCCACGTACCCACCACCGTGGAGATAGAGGATGGTACCCCGGACCTCCCCCTTCTTCGGCCGGTACCAGATGCCGGGCACGCCCGCCACACTCGACACTTCGAGGACGACGTCGAGAGAGCGGACCAGGGGCGGGAGAACGACCCCGCACAGGTCGTCCAAAAACATCTCCACCGATCTGAACTCGTCAATGGGGAGAGACGACGAATAGCCCATGAACGACCGGATGGTCTCGCGGGTCAGCGAGACGGCCATGTTGTGGGCCAGGTTGCCCCCGCCCGACCACGGGCGGCGGAACGGGACGCGGGCCAAGGCGGTGGCCATCTGTCCGGCCAGACCCACCAGGTCAGTGGTGGCGATGGGCCACGACGAGTGGGCAACGCCGGGGCGGCGGCCCATCACCAACGGTGGTTCACCCTGCCTTCATCCCACCGTGACGGTGGTGTATGGGCTCGGTGGCCATGCACAATCATCGCACCGCTTGCACCATCGTGCGCCTCCTCCGGTCGGGTCGGAGCAGGCACATGGGGGTGCCGTCAGACCGGTTCGGCAGCCAACATGGCCCCGAGTTGGAGCAGCTGCTCTGTGGCGCCGCCCAGTGTCAGCTCGAGGTGCTTGGTCATGAGGAAGTAACGGTGGAGGGGGTAGTCGCGGTCGACGCCGACCCCACCGTGGAGGTGGACGGCGGCATGGACCACCCGTTGGCCGCCGTCGGCCGCCCAGAATTTGGCAATGGCCACCTCTTTGTCGGCCGGCAGTCCTTCACCGATCCGCCACGCCGCCTGCCAGGCGGTCAACCGGATGGCCTCGGTGTCCACGTAGGCGTCGGCCGCTCGTTGGCCGACGGCCTGGAAGGTGGCGATGGGCTTACCGAACTGCTCCCGGGTCTTGGTGTACTCGGCCACCAGGGCCAGGGCGGAGGAGGCGGCACCGGCCTGGGCCAGGGCCAGCGAGGCGGTGGTCCGCTGCACCAGCCACTCGACGATGGCCGGACCGTCGTCCACCGACCCGAGCAGGGCGTCGGGACCGACCCGCACGCCGTCCAGGGTGACCACCGCTTCGGGCTGACCGGTGTTGGTCACCTGGCGCTGGCGACTCACCCCGTCAGCCATGGTGTCCACGATGAACACGGCCACCGCATCGGGGCCGACCTGGGCCGGGCACAGGACGGCGTCGGCGATCAGGCCGGAGGGAACACAGGACCTGGTCCCGGTCAGGACCCAGCTGTCGCCGTCGGCTTCGGCGGTCAGCGAGGGCGAAAGGGGGCTACCTCCGAGCTCGACCAACCCGGTGGTGACCACCGTGTCGCCGGATACCACGCCGGGCAGCCACCTTTGACGTTGCCCCTCCGATCCGAAGCGGGCAATGGCCGGGGCGGCCACCGCCACCGTCTCGATGGCCGGGATGTAGGCAGCGCCGTGGCCCACTGCTTCGACCACCAGCCCTGTCTCCACGAACCCGAGGCCGGCACCACCGACGTCCTCGGGAAGTCCGATCCCGAGCAGACCGGCGGCGGCCAACTCGGCCCACAGCTTGCGGTCGAACCACTCGCCGTCCGGATCGGATTCGATCTCGCGCAGCCGCTCGTGGGTGGCCAGATCGGTGACGATCCGACCGGCCAGCTGGCGTACGGCTTCCTGCTCCTCACTGAAGGAGAAGTCCATGATGTTCCTCTTCTCTCGCCCTGCGCTCGACGCGACCGGGTCTACCGAAGTGACCGGGGAAGACCGAGGCCGAAGATGGCGATCAGGTCACGTTGGATCTCGTTGGTGCCGCCGCCGAAGGTCAGGATGACCAGGCTGCGTGCGTACATCTCGAGGCGGCCGGCCAGCACCGCCTCGGGTGTGCCCCGGATCAGGTAGCCGACCTGCCCCACCACTTCCATCATCAGACGGAAGGCCTCCATGTAGAACTCGGTGCCGAACACCTTGGTGGTGGATGCGTCGGCCACGTCGAGATGGCCCTGGGTGGCGGTCCACGCCACTTTCCAGTTGATGAGCTTGAGGAACTCGAGCCGGGCGTAGATGCGGGCCAGGTGGACCTGTACCCACTCCTGGTCGATGACCCGACTGCCGTCGTTGAGCTTGGTCTCCTGGGCCCAGGCCCGTACGTCGGTGAGGGCCCTCTCGATGATGCCGGCCGAGCACAGGGTCACCCGCTCGTGGTTGAGCTGGTTGGTGATGAGCGACCACCCGTTGTTCTCGCCCCCCACCAGATTGCCCGCCGGCACCCGCACGTCCTCGTAGAAGGTGTAGTTGATGTTGTGGTCGCCGAGCAGGTGCATGGGCACCACCTTGATGCCGGGGGTGTCCATGGGGACGATGAAGATGGAGATGCCCTTGTGCTTGGCCACCTCGGGGTCGGTGCGGGTGGCCAACCAGATGTAGTCGGCTCCCCCGGCCAGCGATGTGTAGATCTTCTGCCCGTTGATGACGTACTCGTCGCCGTCGCGCACGGCCCGGGTCTGGAGCGAGGCCAGGTCGGTGCCCGACTCCGGCTCGGTGTAGCCGATGCAGAAGTGGATCTGGCCGGCCAGGATCTTGGGCAGGAAGAAGTCCTTCTGCTCCTGGGTTCCGAACTGCATGATGGTCGGACCGACGGTGTTGATGGTGAGCATGGGCACCGGGGCGCCGGCCCGCATCGACTCATCGAAGAAGATGTACTGCTCGATGGCCGAACGACCCTGCCCGCCGTACTCGGTGGGCCATCCGATTCCCAGCCACCCGTCCTCGGCCATCTTGGCCACCACTCGGCGCATGTCGGGACCGATGCCGTGGCTCGAAGCCAACTGCTCCTCGACCTCGGGGGTCAGCAGATCGGCGTAGTACTGGCGAAGGGAGTCCCGGAGGGCCTCGTGTTCCTCGGTGTAGCCGATCTCCATGGGTCCCTCCCGATTGTGCATGCCGGGCAGCGCTGCGCGTTGCCCGGGTGGCTGGCCCCCACTCGGGCACGAAGCCGCAGGTCCCGCGGCCAGCCCACAGCCGGCCCTACAGGCCACTAGAACACGTTACATTCCCCTTCCCGGAGACGCCACCTGGTCCGACCGGCCGGGGGGCGGGGACCCATCCGGTAAGTTCTCGTTGTCCGTTCGACCGGCCCAGCCGGACTTCCATGCGCGGCCGTCCCGCCGCCACTCCCGAGGAGCACCTCATGCCTGAAGCCGTCATCGTCGCCACCGGTCGCACCCCCATCGGCCGGGCCAACAAGGGGTCGCTCATCGACTGCCGGCCTGACGATTTGGCCGCCCTGGTCATCACCGAGGTGCTGGCCAAGGTGCCCGCCCTCGACCCCCAGTCGGTGGAGGACGTCCTCATGGGCTCGGGCCAGCCGGGTGGTGAGGCCGGCTACAACGTGGCCCGGGTGGCGGCGCTCCTGGCCGGGTTGCCCGACGTGCCCGGGGTGACGGTCAACCGCTACTGCTCCTCCTCCCTCCAGACCATCCGCATGGCCGCCCACGCCATCCGGGCCGGCGAGGGCGACGTCTTCGTGGCCGCCGGGGTGGAGACGGTCAGCCGCTACATGTACGGCGCCGCCGACACCGGACCGCACAACGAGCTGTTCGCCGAAGCCGAGGCCCGCACCGTGGCCCGCACCCCGGCGGCGGGCGAGCCATGGGCCGCCACCACCGGTCTCCCCGACGTCTACATCGCCATGGGCCAGACGGCCGAGAACGTGGCCGAGTACAAGAAGGTGAGCCGCGAGGAGCAGGACGAGTTCGCCCTCCAGTCCCAGACCCGGGCGGTGGCGGCCCAGGAGTCCGGCTTCTTTGACCGCGAGATCATCCCGGTCACCACCCCCAAAGGTGATGTGATCACCAAGGACGACGGACCGCGCCCGGGCACCACCCTCGAGGGGCTGGCCTCCCTCAAGCCGGTGTTCCGGGAGGGCGGCACGGTCACCGCCGGCAACGCCTGCCCGCTCAACGACGGGGCGGCCGCCGTCATCGTGATGAGCGATACCAAGGCCCGCCAACTGGGGATCACTCCCCTGGCCCGCATCGTGGCCAGCGGGGTCACCGGGCTCAATCCGGAGATCATGGGCCTCGGGCCGGTCGAAGCCATCCGCCAGACCCTGAAGCGGGCGGACATGACCATCGACGACATCGACCTGGTGGAGATCAACGAGGCCTTTGCCGCCCAGGTGGTCCCCTCGGCCAAGGAGCTGGGCATCAGCTACGACAAGCTCAACGTCCGGGGCGGGGCCATCGCCCTCGGCCATCCCTTCGGCCAGACCGGGGCCCGCATCATGACCACCCTGCTCAACGCCCTGGAGGACACGGGCAAGACCATCGGGCTGGAGTCGATGTGCGTGGGCGGCGGCCAGGGCATGGCCATGATCGTGGAACGCCTGTCCTAGTCCGGCACTCGCCCGGCTCCCGGTCGAGGACGGGCAGCTGTCGGGGCTGACCCCGCCCCTACTCCTCGACCACCTCGATGGCGTACTCGGGACAGTTGCCCACGGCCAGGTGGGCCTTCTCCTCCAGGCCGGCGGGCACCGTCCCGTCCCCGATCACGCTGGACAGTCCGTAGTCGTCCACGTCGAACAGCTCGGGGGCCAGGGCATAGCAGCGGCCGTGGCCCTGGCAGCGGTCCGGGTCGACCCGGATCTTCATGCCGACACCACCGGCAGGTGGCGCGGACCACGCACCTGGCCTCCGGCCCAGGTGACGGTGTCGCCGGGGGCCAGGACGAATTGGGGATTGCGGGCCAGCCACTCCTCCAATGCCACCCGCAGTTCCATACGGGCCAGATTGGATCCGGCGCACCGGTGGATGCCGGCCCCGAAGGCCACGTGGCGATTGAACTGTCGATCGAGCACCACCGTGTCAGCGTCGACGAACACGGCCGGGTCGCGGTTGGCGGCGGGAAAGTTCATCAGCACTTTGTCGCCGGCCGCCATCGGGCACCCGGCGAACTCGACGTCCTCGGTCACCACCCGGGCCATGGTCACCGGTGAGTAGGCCCGCAGGAGCTCTTCGATGGCCACCGGCAAGGAGGCGGGATCATCGACCAGTCGTCCTCTGTCCTCAGGGTGGGTGGCCAGGTGCCACAGCGACGAACCGATGGCGCTCCAGGTAGTGTCGACCCCGGCGATCAGCACCAGGGCGGCCACGCCCAACACCACGCTCTCCTCCACCGGCGCTCCGTCGAACTCGGAGTGGAGCAGCTCGCTGAGCAGATCGTCGCCGGGCTCCGACTTGCGTCGGGCCACCTCCTCGATGAAGAAGCCGATCAGCCCCTCCATGCCCCGTCGTCGGCGGGCGTGATCGTCGGCGAACTCGAGGGCGTCACGCACCCACTCGGTGAAGGTCTCCGACAACGACTTGGGCACACCGAGGATGGAGGCGATCACCCGCACCGGAATCTGCTGGGCGTAATGGCGGGCGGCGTCGGCCACCTCGCCGGCCGCCAACCGATCGGCCGCCTCGGCGGCCAGCTCGGCGCACAGGATGCGGGTCATCGGCTCGTAACTCTCCACCCGCCGGTGTGAGAACCAGGGCAGAAGCAGGCGACGGGTCCAGGTGTGCAGGGGCGGGTCGGCCGAGATGGGAGGCACCCCATACTTGAGGACGGGGTCGTCCGGTCGGTCGCCGTCGAAGGGGATGACCAGGATCTCCGTGGAGCTGAAGTGCTCGACGTCGTGGGCCAGATCGACCACGTCCTGGTACCGGGTGGGCAACCAGGTGCTCCCCCGGCGGTCGGTATGGGCGATGGGACAGGTGCGCCGGAGCTCGTCCCACACCGGGTAGGGGTCGGCCACATAGTCGGGACTGAGGACGTCGAAGTCGATGTCCCAGCGGCTCACCGCCTGCAAGTCGGTCATGGTGCTCCTGGACACTCGGTGATGATGCTCCCCGGCACGAGGCGCTGTCGGGGAGGCCGCTCCCATCTTGTCACGGCCGGTGGCGACGGGATCGGGCGGGCCGGCCCCGTTCAGGGCGGAGCGGAGCGGACCGGCATCAGGGCCGGGTCGGGCGGTGATCAGATGGTGAGTCCACCGTCGACGGACAGGACCGCACCGGTGGTGTACGAGGACTCCTCCGAGGCCAGGAAGGCCACCGAAGCGGCGATTTCGGCGGGGGTGGAGAAGCCCATCGGTGTCATCATCTTGTTCAGCTCCTTGGGGTCGGCCCCGTCGGGCAGGACGAAGGCACCGAGGAGCGGCGTGTCCACGCCGCCGGGGGCGATCACGTTGACCCGCACCCCGCGGTTCAGGTACTCAGCCGCCAGGGCCTTGGAGAACATGAGCAGGCCGGCCTTGGAGGCGCAGTAGGCGGCCGAGTAGGACTGTCCCATGAGCGCCGTGTTGGAAGCCACGTTGACGATCGAGCCCCCGTGGGCCAGGAGCGAGGGCAGCGTGGCCCGGCAGATCAGGAAGGGACCGGTCAGGTTGACGGCCAGGATCTTCTCCCACCGCTCGAGCGGCATCTCCGCCGTATTGAAGAAGCCACCGATGCCGGCCACGTTGCAGACAACCGTGGGATCACCGAGCCCGGCAGTGAGTGCCTCCACCGCCGCCGACACCGACGCTTCGGAGGTCACGTCGCACCGGTAGGCGGCGGCCGTCCCGCCTTTGGCGGTGATGGCCTCGATGGTGGCGGCCAGGGGCTCCTCGGCCACGTCGAGAGCGGCCACCGCGGCCCCCTCGCGGGCCAGCCGCTCGGCCACGCCCCGTCCCACACCGGAGGCGGCGCCGGTGACAACGGCCACCCGCCCGTCGAACCGGCGGCCCACCGTGGACTGGATGGCGGCGTCGGCCGCCTCGTGCTCGGCCCCGCCCCGCCCCATGGTCACGCCCTGGATGGGGCTCATCTGTCGCTCCCTGCTTTCGGTGCGCCCGCATACTGCTCGCGCAAGGTGTGCTTGAGGATCTTGCCCGCCGGGTTGCGGGGCACCACGGCCACCACCTCGAGCTGCTCGGGGATGGCCTGGGTACGGAGCTGGTTGTCTCTCAAAAAGGTCACCATGTCGTCGAAGGCGAGGCTCTGGCCCTCTTTGACGGCCACCACCGCGCAGGCCCGCTCGCCGGTGGTGGGATCGGGCAGTCCGATGACGGCCACGTCGGCCACGGCGGGGTGGGTGTAGAGGAGATCCTCGACCTCCTTGGCCGAGATGTTCTCGCCGTGGCGGATGATGACGTCCTTGAGACGGCCGGTGATGGTCACGTACCCCTCGGCGTCCACCACCCCTAAGTCCCCGCTGCGGAAGTAGCCGTCCTGGTCGAAAGCGTCGGCGTCGAGGGTGGGATCGAGGTAACCGCCGATGACCTGCGGACCCTTCAACCGGATCTCCCCTTCGACCCCGGGGCCGGCCCGCTTCCCGTCCAGCCCGACCACGATGAGGTCGACCCCGGGCGTCGGCCGGCCCTCGGTGGTGGCCAGCTTTTCGTCGGGGTCGGTGGTGCGGGCCATGACCACGATGGGGGCTTCGGTGAGCCCGTAGCCCGAGACGATGCCGATGCCACCGATCTCCCGTTTGAGATCGTGGTGGAGTTGCGGCGGCTTGGGCGCTCCACCACCGGGATAGGAACGGACGTGGGGGAAGATGGTGTCCGGGCCGGCGGATCGCTGGGCGGCCAGGTAGGCCATGTGGAAGGGGGTTCCCGAGCCGGCCAGGGTGACCTGGTTGTCGGCCAGGAAGCCGGGGGTGGTCTGGGGGTTGAAGGCCTCGGTGATCAACAACCGGCATCCGGTGAACAGGGCGGCGATGAGCCAGCCGATGCCCCCGATGTGGGTGAAGGGGAAGATGAGGGCCGACACGTCGTCACTCCGGATGTCCAGGCACTCGGCCATGGCCAGGGCCGAAGCCATCACCTCCAGGTCGGTGTGGGGGGCACCCTTGGGGTCGGCGGTGGTCCCCGAGGTGTAGAACAGCCAGCGCACCGGAGCTTCGGCTGCGGTGGCCGATGGGGCCTCGGGGGCGGGCAGGTCGGCCGGGTCGCCGGCTGGGAGGGCCCTATCCACCACCAGGACGTCGAGTCCCGACCGGTCGGCGGCGATCTGGCGGGCCATGGCCTCGAAGTCGAAGTCCCGGTAGACGGTGGGCACCACCAGAAGGGCGGCCTGGCTCTGGGCGGTGATGAAACCCACCTCCCGGCCGCGGTAGATGGGGATGAGGGGGTTCTGGCAGGCCCCCAGGCGGGCCAGGGCGCCCACCAACACCAGCGATTCGTTCCAGGTGGGGAGCTCCCAGCTCACACCGGTTTGCCGTCCGACACCGTGGTGGGTGTGCAACCCGGCCGCCGCCACCAGACAGGCGTCACGGTAGCCGGCAAAGGTGAGCTCGTTACCGGTGTCCTCGTGGGCCAGCACGGCGTCGGGGGTGGCCTCGGCCCGCCCATCGATGAGCCCCCACAAAGTGGGCTCCCCCACCCAGCCCCGGGCCGCCGTCCTCTGCCGCAGATCGTCGATGAAGTCGGTCATGGGGCCGGAGTCGACCACAGCTGGTCGGTGTAGGTGTCGGTACCGGGGATGGTGCCGATGAAAGGTGAAGCCCACGCCACCCGGCCGAGGCCGGACTGGCTGAGGGCCCGGCCCTGAGCGGCGAACATCTCCTCCCAGGACGCCGAGGGTTCGTGGTCGAGGAAGAACAGCAGCAGCAGGCGCTGCTCGGCGGCGGCATCGCGGGGGACGTCGCCGGGGGCGTCGGCCAGCAGCGGTAGCGGGCTGAAGGCCAGCACCGAGGCCACGTCGCTGCCGGGCAGGGCCGAGGGCAGGAACTGGTCGCGGTACCAGGCGCCCACCTGGGCCGGGGACACCCCCTCGCCGGCCTCCACGAACACCGACACCATGCCCGGGAACCGGTGGTCGAGGGTGAGCTCGGCCGGCACCCCGTCGTCGTCCCGCCGTTCCTCCCACTCGAAGCGGTAGAGCCCGGTGTGGATGTGGTCGCGGTCGGTGAACATCCGCCCGGCGCCGTGCAGGGTGTTGACCTGGTCGACCGCCCACCGGTTCCATTCCTGATGATGGCCGTCGAGCACGTAGTAGAGCCCGAGGTAGCTCCCGACCTCGGGCTCGGCCACCAGGGCGTCCGCTCCCGTGGGAAAACGGAGGGCCTTCAAGGGAGCGGTGGATACGAAGCGGGCCCCGGCGAAGTTGTAGGCGCCGATCTGGCACCCCGCGTAGAAATGGTCCCGCTCGTACCAGCGGTTGTAAGCCACCTCGTGACCTCTGTGCGGTTCGACCAAGGTGTAGAGCAAAGTACCGATCCGGATGGGATCGTCGGTCACGCCGCCGGAGGCCGGCGTCGATTTTCCGGTCATCGTGCTCCTCCTGTGGTGGTTCTTCTGCCTGTCATGCTCGTGCTCCGTTCATGCTGCTGGTGTTCATGCTGCTGGTGTTCATGCTGCTGGTACTCGGTTGGTTCTGCTCGCCGCTCGGTCGGTCGTGTTGATGGAGTATGTCGGGTGGCAGTGCTGGGGGGACCTTCCATGGTGGACCCGGGCCCGGTGTGGTGTGGCAGGGGTCATTGAGCGGGTGACGGTTCGACCGAGGCCCCGACACGATCAGCCAGTGCCCTCTTGTCGACCTTCATCATCGAGGTCATGGGGAGATTGTCCACCACCACCAGCCGGTCGGGAGCCTTGTAGTCGGCCAGAACCGCACCGGTGGCCGCACGCAGCTCGGCCAGGAGCCGCTGCTCGTCGGGAGCAGCATCGGGCTCGAGCACCACGAAAGCCACACCGATCTCCCCGAGGACCGGGTCGGGGGCGCCGACAATGGCCACCTGGGCGACAGCCGGATGCCCGCCGAGGACGCCCTCCACCTCAGCTGGATAGACGTTGTAACCGCCCCGGATGTAGAGCTCGTTGGCCCGGCCCACCAGGTGCAGGCAGCCAGCATCGTCGAGGAACCCGAAGTCCCCGGTGGTGAGCCAGCCGTCGTGGCCGAGCACCGACCGGGTGGCGGTCTGGTCGTAGACGACCCCCGGAGCACCGGGACCGACCGGAGGCCCACCCCAGTACCCGCGCATGACCGCCGCCGACCGCAGGCGCACCCGCCCCACCTCGCCGGTCGGGACCGGACGCTGGTCGTCACCGGCGATGGCCAGCGCCACCCCGGGTACCGGCCGACCCACGGTCGTGGCCACCTGTTGGTCGCTGTCTCCGGGGACGGTTCCGGTGCCCAGGGACGCCTCGGTCGAGGTGTAGCGGACCACCACCGGAGCGCCCAGCCGCTGTCGCAGGCTCGCCACCAGTTCGGGTGGCACCCGCGACGCGCCCGTCCCCACGATCCTCAACGACGAGACGTCGGTGGCGGGAAAGTCGGGGTGGTCGAGCACCAGCGCCCACTGGGTGGGGACTCCCTGGGCCACGGTGATGCGCTCGTCGGCGATGATCCGGACGGTGTCGGCCGCCCGCCACGGTGTCGGCGTGATCACTGTGGTTATGCCGTTGGCGATCTCGTCCCAGGTCCGGGTCATGGATCCGACGTGGGCGAAGGGAAGGGGCGAGAGCCGGCGGTCGCCCGGGAGAGAGAGCACGTCGGTTCCGGCGGCCACCGCGGCCAGACAGGCGTGGTCGAAGACAGCCCCCTTGGGGAGACCGGTGGTCCCGCTCGTCCACACCACCGCTACGGGATCGGTTGGCGCCAGTTGCGGCCGTCGCCGCGGGGGGATCCGTCAGCCGCCTCGGCCAGTCGGGACCGCTCGACGATCTCCCCGGTGGGCCCGGGAGGGACTGAGACGCCGCCTTCGATGATGGTCACTGCCGGCCGCGTGCGGTCGAGGATCGAGGCGGCCTCGGCCGAACCCAGCCGGAGGTTGATCCCCGAGGTGATGGCTCCCAGCCGGGTGACGGCGGCGTAGGCCACCATGTAGTCGATCGAGCTCGGCAGCATGAGGCACACCACCGACCCGTGGGTCACACCGGCCCGGTCCAGCATGCCGGCCACGCCGTCGGCCGCCTGGTCCCACTGGGCGAAGGTCACCGAACGGCGCGGGCCGGTGGCCGTGGCCGGCTCGACATAGGCCTCGCCGTCAGCGTTGGTGGTGGCTGCGGTGCGGAGAACGTCGACCACCGTCTCGAACCGACCCTGGATCTGACGCACCGTCATATCGGGCCTCGACTGTAACAGGACGCCCGGCCGGCGAGGCTGGCCGCAGTGGAGAGCCGTCCCCCGATCGGCGCCGGATCAGAAGGTGAGGACCCCGCGGGCCAATGCGCCGGCCTCCATGTCCTCCACGATCTCGCGGAACCCGTCCAGGGGGCGTTGCTCGGTGACCAGTTCGTCGAGCATGAGCTTCCCTGAAAGGTAGAGCTCGACCATGAGGGGAATGTCGTGATGGGGACGCGAGGAGCCGTAGCGACAGCCGAGGAGGCCGCGGTCGACATAGGCCAGGGCGTTCACGTCGACCGACACTTCGGTCCCCTGGGGTGGGATGCCGAGGGCGATGGCGTTACCGCCCCAGTCGAGCACGTCGAGGGCGTTGCGCAGGACAGCCGGATGGCCGACACAGTCGAAGGCCCAGTTGACCCCGCCGGTCCATCCGAGGGCCCCTGTCACCCGGGCCGGCCCGGGCGGGACGATCTCCCGTATGGCGGCCACCGCATCGGTGGTCGAAGCGTCGACAAAATGGGTGGCGCCGAACTGACGGGCCAGTCCCTCCTTGGAGGCCATGGTGTCGACGGCGATAATGCGACTGGCCCCGGCCAGGCGCAGGCCTTGGATGACGTTGAGACCGACGCCCCCCACCCCGAAGACGGCCGAGGTCTCACCGCTTCGGACCTTGGCCCGGTTGAACACGGCCCCCACCCCGGTCAGCACACCACAACCGATGAGGCAGGCCGACGTCATGGGGACATCCTTGGAGATCTTGACCGCCTGGACCTCCTTGACGATGGTCGACTCAGCGAACACCGAGGTGCCTGCGAAGTTGGAGGCCGGCTCGCCCTTGAAGGTGAAGGGCTGGGACACGTTACCCAACGTCTTCACGCACCACGTGGGGTGACCGGTGCTGCAGGCCCGGCACTTGCCGCAGCTCTGGAGGGTGGCGATGACCACGTGGTCCCCCACCTTGACCGTGGTGACCTCGGAGCCCACGGCCTCGATCACGCCGGCACCCTCGTGGCCCAGTACCGAGGGGGCCTTCCAGGGGATGGTGCCGTTGATGACGGAGAGGTCGCTATGGCACACCCCTGCGGCGCCGATGGCCACCCGGACCTCGGTCGGGCCCGGGTCGCCCACGGTCAGCTGATCGGTGACCTCCACGTCGTCACCGGTGTAGACGATGCCTCGCATGGCACCCTTCCTCTCGTGTTTCGCTCTGTGACAGCTCTGCTCTTGGTTGACTTTGGTTGCTGTGTTGCTGTGTTGCTGTGTTGCTGTGTTGCTGTGTTGCCGATCAGGCTGTGGCTGCGTACTGCTGGCGTAGCTCCCGCTTGAGTACTTTCCCACTGGCATTGACCGGGAGCTCGTCGACGGTGACTACCCGTCGCGGCACTTTGTAGTTGGCCAGCCGCTTCCGAGCCCAGTCGACCAGTTCGTCCTCCACCCCTCCGGTCTGGCCGGCGGCCGTCGGAACCACCAGGGCCAGACCCACCTCCCCCAACCGGGTATCGGGGACACCGATGACGGCCACCTGGGACACGGCTGGATGGAGCCTGAGCACGGCCTCGGCCTCGGCGGGGTACACGTTGAAGCCGCCGGTCACGTACATGTCCTTCAAACGATCGGTGATGGTCACGTTGCCATCGCCGTCCATGATCCCCACGTCACCGGTGTGCAGCCAGCCGTCGATGTCGATGGCTTCGTCAGTGGCCTCGGGATCGTTGAAGTAGCCCTGCATGACGTTGTAACCACGCACGATGATCTCGCCCGCCGAACCGACCGGCACGTGGACGCCCTCCCCGTCGACGATCCTCACCTCGACATCGGGGATGGCCCGCCCCGACGTGCCGGCGATCACCTCGGCCGAGTCGCCCCGGCGGCACATGGTCACCGTCCCGGTGGCTTCGGTCAGCCCGTAGGCCGTCAGCACTGTCTCGATGTCCATGTCCGACCACAATGCCCGCACCATCTCGACGGGCACGGCCGCCGCCCCGGTCACCACCAGTCGCAACGTGGACAGATCGAAACTCTTGCGTTCGGGGTGGTCGAGCATCGACTGGAAGATGGTGGGTGGCCCGGGCAATACCGAAATGCGCTCGGCCTCGATCTGCCGCAGGACCCGGTCCACATCGAAGACGGGCTCGGGCACCATGGTGGCCCCCGTCATCAGGCAGGCCAGGATGCCGGCCTTGTAGCCGAAGGTGTGGAAGAAGGGATTGACGATGAGATAGCGGTCGCCCTGTCGCAACCCCACCACCTCGGACCAGGTGGCGAAGGTGCGCAGTGTCTGACCGTGGGTGGTCATGGCCCCCTTGGGCCGTCCGGTGGTGCCCGAGGTGAACACCAGATCGGAAAGGTCGCCCGGCGTGATGGACGCCGTGCGTCCGGCGGCCACGTCGGCGGAGCACACACCGCCCTCCTGGAGGAAGACATCCCAGGTCACCACCGGGTCGCCTTTGGCTGTGGGCCGGCGCTGGCTGTCGTCGCCGGTACGGAGGATCACCACCCGCTCGAGATCGGGGACCCTGGCGCCGGCCGACACCGCTTCGTCCAGCATGGCCGGATAGTCGTTGCCCAGGAATCCCTCGACGGTGAGGAGGAGGCGGGCCCCGGACTGGCGGAGGATGTAGGCGGCTTCGGCCCCCTTGAACCGGGTGTTGAGGGGGACCAGTAAGGCACCGGCGCCCAGAGCGCCCAGAGCGGCGATCACCCACTCGGCGCAATTGGGGGCCCAGATGGCCACCCTGTCGCCACGGTCGATCCCGTTGGCCACGATGGCCCGACTGGCCGAGGCCACTTCGTCGGCCAGCCGGTCGAAGGTGAGCCTTACGGTCGTCCCACCGGGGCCGTGGACATCGACGATGGCCTCGGCTTCACCAAAGCGGGCGGCCGCGTCCTCCACCAGGCCGGGGATGGTTCCCCACTGCAGATCCCCACGGGGATCGCTGATGTCTGACACACCGTCAGGGTAGTGCATCGTCCCGGCTGTGCCGCCAGGGCCGGGCTGCCCAAACGGCGATGACCTGGGCAAAAAGGACGGCGCGCCGCAGAGCCTTACGGAACAGCAGAGCCCTGCGGAGACGGAGAGCCCTACGGCGCGGGGTGAGACTTCGGGTGGGAGGGGGCGCCGTGGTGGGGAGCCTGGTGCGGTGACGTCGGGTCCGGCCCTCTGTAGCCCAGCTTCCGCACCACCCACAGGCCGATGCGACTCGGCTTCTTGGCTTCCTCGGCCGCCTTGGCTTCGGCCTCGTGGCCGCCCGACACGTGGTAGTCACGTCCGGTCCACCCCCGGCGGTAGTTGGCGGTCGGGCTCCACGGTCTGGCCATTCCTCGATTATGACGCAGCGGGTTGTGTGCACCGCGCTCCTGGCCGGAACTCTAGGGGTGCTGGCTGCTCACCGATACCACCTCGCCCGTCATGTAGGTGGCGTAGTCACTGGCCAGAAAGGCGATCACATTGGCCACCTCCCCCACCTCGGCCCCCCGACCGAACACTTCGCGTCGACTGAGCTCGGCCAGCTCCTCGTCGGGCATGACCCGATTGAGAAAGGGATGGACGGCCAGGCTGGGTGAAACGGCGTTGATGCGCACGTTGCGAGAGGCCGCCTCCACCGCGCTGCACCGGGTGAGGGCCATCACGCCGGCCTTGGCCGCCGCGTAGTGGGACTGGCCGGCCTGGGCCCGCCAGCCGAGCACCGAGGCGTTGTTGACGATGACCCCTCCCTGACCCCGGGCGTAGAAGTGGCGGAGGGCGCCGCGGATGCACCGGAAGGTGCCGGTGAGGGTCACGTCGAGGACCAACGACCACTGATCGTCGGTCATGTCCACCACGTCGACCTTCCCGCCCAGGCCGGCGTTGTTGACGGCCACGTCGAAGTGTCCGTGCCGGTCGACAGCGGCGTCGTAGAGGCGCTGGACCTGCGACTCATCGGTCACGTCGCAGGGCACGGCCAGCGGCCTGTCACCGGAAAGCCCGGGTAGGGCGGCCAGGGCGTCGGCAGCCTCGCCCAACCTTCGCTCGTGGGCGTCGGAGATGACCACCACCGCACCTTCCTCCACGCACCGTTTGGCCGTGGCGAAGCCGATACCGGTGCCGGCCGCTGCCGTGATGACCACCACCTTGCCGCCCAGCAGATCGTGTCCGCCGGGAAGCGTCGGGGGTGGGAGTGGCCAGGCGGGCCCGTCATGGGCGGAAGCGTCGGTCAACGGTCGGTCCCTTTCGGTTCCGGCGGCAGGCCGAGGACCCGCTCGCCGATGATGTTCTTCTGGATCTCGTTGGAACCGCCGTAGATGGTCTCCGAACGACTGAACAGGAACGTGCGCTGGAACTCGTCGAGCTCGTAGGGGGGTTCCTCGGCCACCAGCCCGGGAAGGCCCCGCACGTCCGTGGTCAGCTCACCGAAGCGCTGGTGCCAACTGGCCCAGTAGAGCTTGCTGATCGATGCCTCGGGAGGCGCCACCGGACCGTCGATGCCTGAAAGGCTCCGCAGGGTGTTGTAGCGCAGGATCTCGAGCTCTGCGTAGGAGCGGGCCAGACGTTGCCGGAGGACGGGGTCGAGGGTGGCTCCTTTGGACCGGGCCACCTCGATCAGATGGTCCAGCTCGCGTCGGAAGGACAGTTGATGTCCGAGGAGGCCCACCCCACGCTCGAAGGCCAGAGTGGCCAGCGCCACCCGCCAACCGTCCCCCACCTCGCCGACGACGTTGTCGGCCGCTGTGCGGGCGCCGTCGAAGAAAACCTCGTTGAACTCCGACGTCCTGGTGATCTGGGTGATGGGACGAACCTCCACGCCGGGTTGGTCCATGGGCACCAGCAGATAGGACAACCCCCGGTGGCGCAGCGACCCGGGTTCGGTGCGACAGACCACGAAACACCAGTCGGATTGATGAGCCAGGGAGGTCCACACCTTCTGGCCGGTCACCACCCACTGGTCTCCGTCCCGCTCGGCCCGTGTCTTGACGTTGGCCAGATCGCTGCCGGCATCGGGCTCGGAGTAGCCCTGGCACCACAGCTCCTCGCCGGCGACGATGGGAGGCAGGAAACGATCCTTCTGTGCGGCGGTCCCGTACTGGATGAGGGTAGGCCCTATCAGCCCTTCGCCCATGATGCTGACCCGGCCGGGAGCCCGGGCCCGCACGTACTCCTCGTTGAAGATGACCTGGTGGGCGATGGACGCACCACGGCCCCCGTGCTCGATCGGCCAGCCGATACAGGTCCAGCCCCCTTCGGCCAGCAGGCGCTCCCACCGTCGGCGGGTCTCGAATCCGTAGGTCTCGTCGCCCGAACCCCCACGCCCGCCCAGGGCGGCGAAGTCCCCCACCACGTGGGCGTCCAACCAGGCACGGACCTCCTTGCGGAAGGCTTCGTCCTCGGGTCGGTCTCGAAGGTCCATGACGGCGGGTCCTCTGCGATGAGGAAGCGGAGTAATTGGGAAATGGCAGTGGAGGCTCGGCGGCGATCCCCTTGACGGCCGTCGACTGTCCAGCCCCTCGGGCCACCCGACGCTAGCAAAATCATTTCGCTTCTCCTGGTGAGACCCGTCGCCGACGGGAACACTGGGGAGTCGGCCGCTGTTCTTATTAGTGGCGGAGGCGGCGGGGCACCATGAGGTGCATTCGAAGGAGCTGGGCCAGATGGCCCGGACGTCGGACCCAAGGAGATGGCATGACTGACAACACGGCAACCAACGCGGCGGAAACCGTCGAGTTGAGCGAGGACGAGTGGAAGGCGCGGCTCTCTCCCGAGCGCTACGCCGTCCTGCGGAAGAAGGGAACCGAACCGGCCTGGTCGGGTGATCTGCTCCATGTGGAGGGAAGCGGGATGTTCACCTGTGCCGGCTGTGGCGCGGCCCTCTTCCCCAGCGACACCAAGTTCGACTCGGGCTCGGGATGGCCGAGCTTCTACAAGGCCCTCGATGACGGCGTCATCAACGAGCACGTGGACAAGAGCTTCGGCATGAGGCGAACCGAGATCACCTGCGCCCGCTGTGGTGGCCACTTGGGGCATGTCTTTCCGGACGGGCCGGCCCCGACCGGACAGCGCTACTGCGTCAATTCGCTCTCGCTGGAGTACCAGCCCGGACGAGGTTCCCGGTCCGACACGGCCACCGAGTCAGACACGGCCACTGAGTAGGCATCGGCCACCGCGTAGGCGTAGGCGTCGGCGCCGGTCAGCTCAGATTCGAACCGTTCGAACAGATCACCGAGGGCCTGGGCCTCACGGTGGTGTCCGGCTCGTAACAGGCAGCGATCGGCATCGGCCAGGGCCTGACAGGCGGCAAACACCTCCTCTTTGCTCAGGCGGACCACCGGGGCGAAGCGGACGCGGCGGAGGCTTTCCGGACAGTCCGGACCGCCCGCCCAACGGTTCGCGCCCATCGGGTCAGTCACCACTCTCCCTGTGTCGCTGACTTCGGCCCGGGGAGGCCGGCCGGCGCCGGGCCGCACGGCGGCGCCTCTCCACGCGCAGGCCCACCAACCAGGCCACGAGGGCCAGGAGTGACGCCGATCCCAGGCCCACCGAGGCCCCCATGGCACCGCCGCCAGGGACCAGGCCGGCGGGATCGTGCCCCCAGGCCAACAGACGGGCGCCGATTCGTACCATCGAGTCGGCGGCACCGTGGGGGACCAGGCCCACGGCCCAGATCACCCACAGGATCGGCGTTCCCACCGGACGGTGTCAGTCGCCGAACGGTGCCGGCCCTCAGGCCCCGGCGCCGATGGACTCGTCTTCGGAGGCCTGGTCGGACGATTCCCGCTCAGCCTCGTCGATACCGGTGACCCGCTCGATTCGGTGCACGTCCACCGTGGCGAATCGCAGGCTGGCGCCGACCTCGTCCGCCACGATCTCCACTTTGAACCGCCGGTCCCCGTCCTCGGTCTCCCAGCTCCGCTGCTCGAGCCGGCCGGTGATCACGACCCGCATCCCCTTGGTCAGGCTCAACGCCACGTTTTCGGCCAGGTCGCGCCACGTCACGACGTCGAAGAAGGACGTGGCCTCCTCCCACTCCTGGGTCTCGCGGTTCTGCCAACGCCGATTGACGGCGACGCCGAGCGTGGTGGTGGCCTGTCCATCACGGGTGTAACGGATTTCTGGATCGCGGGTGAGATTCCCGACGACGGTGGTGGCCGATGCAATGGGCATGTCCTTCTCCTTTTCTGCAGCACCGGAGTGCGGCATCTCTGTGCACCGAAGTGCGACGTTGGTCTACGACCGGCCATGGTGGGACACCGACCTTGCCCGGGCCCGCCCCCGAAAGCTGGCGGCCGACCTTGCTTTGGCGGTGGCGGCCACCGCCCACCAGGCCGAAGGAGCCGACCTACACTGTCGGCCAGGAAACAGAAAGGGCGATCCCGTCGCCTCGCTCCGGGTGTAGTCCGGGGCAGGCACCGGCGAGGAGGTAGCCGACCAGGGACGATCAACGTGGAGGATTGGTCCACCGTGAGCAGGTCCGAAACCGAACTGTACGGGGACGACATCTACACCGAGCCCGACGGGGATCCCGACACGCTGGCCAACCTCGGACCCCTCGGACCGATGGCGGGGATCTGGGACGGCATACGTGGCTCCGATGCCCACCCGGTGGACACCGGCACCGAGAGGAACGAGTTCGTCGAGCACTACGAGCTCCAGCCCATCGACCGCCAGACCAACGGGCCCCAGCTCTTCTACGGGCTGCGCTACCACACCCACATCGTCAAACCGGGAGAAGTCGAGACCTTCCACGACCAAGTGGGTTTCTGGCTATGGGAGCCGGCGGCCAACCGGGTCATGCTGACCCTCGGCATCCCCCGGGGCCAGGTGCTGTTGGCCGGAGGCGACGTCGAGCCCGATGCCACCGAGTTCGAGGTACGGGCCGAGGTCGGCTCCGAAATCTATGGCATCCTGTCCAACCCCTTTCTCGACCAGGCCTTCCGGACACTCAGCTACCGCATGTCGGTGAGCGTGCATCCCGACGGCAGGTGGTCCTACGAGGAAGAGGGGGTACTTAAGATCCCCGGACGCGACCAACCCTTCTCCCATATCGATCGCAACACCCTCACCCGGGTGGCACCGCCCACACTCAATCCACTGGCCCAGGCTTCTGCCGCGGTCGGATCTCTCGGCATCGGCAATCTACGACACGAAAGCAGGATGTTCTCATGAACCACCTCATGCGGGAGCTGGCCCCGGTCACCGACGACGCCTGGAGCCAGATCGACCAGGAGGCGAGCCGTTCGCTCAAGCACTACCTGGCGGCGCGCCGCCTGGTGGATTTCACCGGGCCCATGGGATGGGAGTTCTCGGCCGTGGACAGCGGGCGGGTCGAGCCGCTCGATGCCGGTGGCCTGGGTGCAGTGGAGGTGGCAGGGCGCAAGGTCATGCCCCTGATCGAAGTGCGGGTCCCCTTCGTGTTGTCCAAGTCGGAGCTGGCGGCAGCCGATCGGGGAGCTACCGATCTCGATCTCGACTCGGTGATCGCCGCCGGCAAAGCCGCCGCCCTGGCCGAGGATCACCTGGTCTTCCACGGCTATGCGGAGGGGTCGGTGGCCGGCATCGTCTCGGCCACACCCCACCAGGCGGTGCAGATCAGCAATGACTACGGCCGCTACCCGGAGCACGTGGCCGCGGCGGTGGCCACCCTGCGCGGAGCCGATGTGGCCGGCCCCTACGCCATCGCCCTCGGCGCCCGTTGCTTCACCGGGGTGACCGAGACCACCGAGCACGGCGGATACCCGGTGTTCGAGCACCTCCGCCAGATCCTCGAGGGCCCGGTGGTGTGGGCCCCGGCGGTGGACGGTGCTGTGGTGCTCAGCCAGCGGGGCGGGGACTTCGAACTGACCGTGGGTGAGGACTTCTCGGTTGGCTACCTGTCGGAGGACGCCACCTCGGTCACTCTCTACGTCGAGGAGAGCCTGACCTTCCGCATCAACACCGCAGACGCGGCTGTCCATCTGGCCTACGGGTAGGGCACCTTCAGTCGCCGCCCAGGTCGGTGAGCAGCTCGGCCTTGGTGGCGTCGGACAGCACCGTCCCGGGGAGGCCGTCGGGATAGGCCGGGTGGTCGACGGCCAGAGCCACCGGCTCGGCGGCAAAGGCCTCGATCTGTTCCGGGGTGAATGCGAACCGGACGTAATGGACGGCAGAGGTGGTCTCCGGGCGGGTCAGATTGGCCTGATGCTCGGCTTCGGGGATCGAACCCACCACCCGGCCCGGCCCGCCCTCGCCCATGCGGAACTGGCAGGACTCTTCCACCCCCACCAAGCGGGGCAGCCAGGTCCGGAGCTCTTCTTCCGAAGTGAGCTCCAGAAACAGTGTGGCGGACAGCTCCCCGGGGGCGGGAAGGAGGCGGTTGTAGACGTCGAGCTCGTGCTGGATCTGCTCATCGCTGACCATCTTTTCGGCGCGGGCCATCTCCTGCACCTGGAACCGCATGGTCAAGCGGCACTCGAAGGTGAGCGTGATGACCGGGCCGACGCTGATCCGGCGAAGCTTCTTGGTGGTGATGACCCGTGCCCGGAACTCGTCGCGCTCCCGCTCATAGGCCCGGTGATCGGCGATGTCGTCGAGCGTGAGCGGCACCGCTCCGCTCACCGTGCCGACCTCCATCGACCATCCGGGCCCGACCGGTGCGGTCTGCAGAGTGGAGCGGTCATGGTGGGATGCTCATGGTTGGGCGGTCATGGCGTGAACCTCACAGGTGGGAGACGGCCACGAGAGCGGCGCGCAGGGCTCCGTCGCCGAGGGGAGAGCCCAGTCCCGGCAGGCCGGGACCGGGCATCGCCACCCGAGCGGAATCGGAAAAGGACGGATGCTGTTTCCCCCTTCCCAGGAGTTCCCCGTTCTCAGGAGACCGAGGCGAGTCCCTCGGTGAACCGGCCGGCGTGGCTCTTTTCGGCGCGGGCCAGAGTCTCGAGCCACTCGGCGATCTCGTCGAATCCCTCTTCGCGGGCCGTCTTGGCGAAGCCCGGGTACATCTCGGAGTACTCGTAGGTCTCGCCTTCGATGGCCGACTTGAGGTTGTCCTCGGTCGGGCCGACCGGCACACCGGTGACCGGGTCTCCGACCTCACGCAGGAAGTCGAAGTGGCCGAAAGCGTGACCGGTCTCGCCCTCGGCAACCGAACGGAAGAGGGCAGCGACGTCGGGGTAGCCCTCGACATCGGCCTTTTGGGCGAAATAGAGATAGCGGCGGTTGGCTTGGCTCTCGCCGGCGAAGGCCTCCTTGAGGTTGGCCTCGGTCTTGCTGTCTTTCAGTGATGGCACGGTGTTCCTTTCATTGCTGATCGGTCGTGGTCGATTCCACGACTGTTGTTATGTCAAAGGTGGTTGCTGTTATGTCAAAGGTGGTTGCTGTTATGTCAAAGGCGGTCGGCGGCAGGCAACGGTGGCGTGGGGGCTAGACCGTCGCACGGGTCGACGGGGTGCGCCTCCGGGTCGGCGCCCGGCAGTCGGGGCACAGCCCACGGAAGACGATCTCCGCTGACCCCACTTCGAAACCGAGGTCGGCACCGTCAGGCACGGCCACGTCGGGAAAGGTGGCGACCAGGTCGCGCACCCGTCCGCATTGCCGGCACACCAGGTGGTGGTGGGGATGGTCCACGTTGGGATCGAACCGGGTCATTCCTGTCCCGACGTCGAGCGAGGCGATCTCCCCCAGGTCGGCCAGATCATGGAGTGTCTGGTACACCGTCTTCAAGGAGATGGTCTCCATCTGGCGACAGACGGTGGCATGCACCGCTTCGGCCGACGGGTGGGTCTCGTCCCCCTGCAGGACCCGGAAGATGCACTGGCGCTGAGCCGTCACCTTCCGGCCAGTGGAGCGGAAGAGCTCGGTCAGTTCCTCCGGCGTCTTCACAGCCGGCACCTTATCACCAACAGTTGTTTATCAACAATGATTGTTGAAAAACCGGGCGAACGTCGAGTTCCGGTGCGCACGGCGGGCAGTCGGATGTCCGTCGTGTGGCAGGCTCTTCTTATGCACAACCGCGTCACCTCCGACCGGCCGCGGGGTGGATTCGATCGGGCATCGTCCCTGGCCCGCTTGGTCGACCAGGACTTCGACGTGCTGGTCATCGGCGGGGGCATCACCGGTGCCGGGGTGGCCCTCGACGCCGCCAGCCGGGGCCTCCGCACCGCACTGGTCGAGAAGGACGACTTCGCCTCGGGAACCTCCTCCAAGTCGTCGAAGCTGGTCCACGGGGGGCTGCGCTACCTCCAACAGCACGAGTACCGGCTGGTCTACGAGAACCTGGCCGAACGACAACGTCTCTTGGACAATGCGCCGTACCTGGTCTCACCGCTGCCCTTTCTCATCCCCCTGTTCGGCAAGGAGGGGGTGGTCAATGCCAGCGTGGCCCGCGTCTACCGCGTCGCCTTGTGGCTCTACGACCTCACCGGGGGTGTACGCATCGGGCACCGCCACGAGAAGGTGACCCAGGCCCAGGCCCTCCAACACATGCCCACCCTGCGGGCCGACCGGCTGGTGGCCGGATTCCTGTACTGGGACGCACGCACCGACGACGCCCGACTCACGCTGACCGTTCTGCGCACGGCGGTGCTCGACCACGGCGCGGTGGCCGTCAACCACGCACCGGTCACCGCCCTCACCACCGGCCCCGGTGGCCAGGTCAACGGGGCCCACGTGGAGCCGTCCGACGCCCCGCCCTTCGACATACGGGCCTCGGTGGTGGTCAACGCGGCCGGCGTGTGGTCCGACCAGGTGCGGGCCCTCGACGAAGGGGCCGACCCCCACTCGATCAGGCCGGCCAAGGGCATCCACATCACCGTGCCCGAGGCGGCCTTCCCCTGCGACATCGCCGCCGTCATCCCCGTCCGGGAGGACCACCGGTCGATCTTCGTGGTGTCGTGGGGGGACCAGGTCTACCTGGGGACCACCGACACCGACTGGCAAGGTCCCCTCGACGATCCGAGCTGCCTCCCCGAGGACGTCGACTACATCCTGGACGCGGCCAACGCCATCACCACATCGCCCATTGGCCGGAGCGACATCCTGGGTGTGTGGGCCGGGCTGCGCCCGTTACTGGCGCCGGCCGCCGGCCGCCGGGCCCGCCGTGAGCGCACGGCCGATCTCTCCCGGCGCCACACGGTGCGAACATCCCCCGCCGGGATGGTGACGGTGACCGGCGGCAAGCTCACCACCTACCGCAAGATGGCCCAGGACACGGTGGACGTGGTGGTCAGGTCGCTGGGCCGGCGCCGGCTCCCCTGCGTGACCAAGGACCTCCGGCTGCGGGGGACGAGAGCGGGCGCCCCCCGTCCTGTCCCCGAGGGCCAGAAGGACCGGACCACCGGTGCGGCCGCCGTCGCCACCCACCTGGCCGGCCGCTACGGATCAGAGACGCCGGCCGTCCTGTCGGTGGCCGACGGGCGTCCGGAGCTGCTCGACCCCCTGGTACCCGGTCTGCGTTACCTCAAGGCCGAGGCCGTCTACGCCGCTCGGGCCGAGATGGCCCGCTCGGTGGCCGATGTCCTCGACCGGCGGACCCGCGCCTCGCTGCGGGACGCCCGCGGGGCGGCGGCGGCCGCCGCCGAGGTGGCTGCTCTCATCGGGCCCGAGCTGGGCTGGGACGAGCAGCGCTGTCGGAGGGAGGCCGTGGCCTACGCCGACAGCATCGACGTCGAGCTGACCCGGGCCGGACTCGACCCCTCCGCCCCGGGTGGTGCGCGGGCCGCAGCCGGCGGTGGCTACACAGCGGAGTCGGTGTGACCCGGCCCACCCCGGTCACGCCGGTGGACGTCGGACCGGACGGCATCACCGATCGCCTCGGGGGAACCCGGGTGGCGGTGGACGCCGTCCTGCGGCGCCGCCTCGACGAGGTGTGCGCCGAGGTCACCGACGACGACGGCCAGCGGGCTGAGGCAGGACGGGACTGGTGGCCCCTGGCCATCGGGTGGGCCCCCACCGGTCAGGTCCCCGCCCGTCCCGCGGTGGTGGCGCGGCCCACCGACACCGCCCAGGTGTCGGCCGTGCTGGCCCTCTGCCACCAGGCGTCGGTACCGGTCACGCCGGCCGGCGGCCGTAGCGGCGTGTGCGGTGCCTCGATCCCCGTCTTCGGCGGGGTGGCCCTCGACCTGTGTGGCCTGGCCGGTATCGGCGAGGTCGATGCCACCTCGCTGGTTGCCGACCTCCGGGCCGGTACCTTCGGCCCCGATGTCGAGTCCGGCCTCCGCCGGGGATACGGCCTGACCCTCGGCCACTGGCCCCAGTCGATGGACCTGTCCACCGTGGGCGGGTGGCTGGCCTGTCGCGGTGCCGGTCAGTATTCGAACCGCTACGGCAAGATCGAGGACATGGTCATCGGCCTCGAGGTGGTGCTGGCCGACGGACGGGTGATCCGGACCGGCGGGCACGCCCCCCGAGCCGCCACCGGACCCGACCTGACCCAGCTGTTCGTGGGCAGCGAGGGCACACTCGGGGTCATCACCGAAGGACGCTTCCGGGTCCACCCGGTCCCCGAGGGCGAAGGGAGGCGGGCCTTCGGCTTCGCCACCTTCGACGAGGGACTGGACGCCTGCCGCCGCATACTGCGCCGGGGTGCGGCCCCCGCCGTCCTCCGCCTCTACGATCCCACCGAGTCGGCCCGGTCGTTCGAACTGGCCGACACCAACGTGCTCATCGTGCTGGACGAGGCGGACCCGGCGCTGGTCGATGCCACCCTGGCCGTGGTGGACAGCGAGTGCAACGGGGCCGAGCGGTTGGCCGACTCCCTGGTCGACCGGTGGCTGGACCACCGCAACGACGTGTCCGCTCTCGCCCCGCTGTGGCGCGGCGGCATCGTGGTCGACACCGTCGAAGTGGCAGCCCGATGGGCGACCCTGCCCGTCCTCACCCGGGCCGTGCTCGACGCCCTGGGTTCGCTCGAGGGCACCCTGGTGGCCTCGTGCCACCAGTCACACGCCTACCCCGACGGGGCCTGCCTCTACTTCACCTTCGCCGGGCGGCCACCCGACCAGGACGGTGACCAGCAGGTCGCGGTGGCGAACAGGGCGATGACCAGGCCGGTCGGGCGGCCACCCGGACGTGGGTCGAGTCGTACTACCGACGGGCGTGGGACGAGGTCACCGAAGCCACCATGGCCGCCGGGGCGGCCATCAGCCACCACCACGGCATCGGCCTCAACCGCTCGCGGTTCCTGCCCGACGCCCTCGGGGGCGGCTTCGCCGTCCTGGCCGACGTCAAGAAGGCGCTCGACCCGCGGTCCATCCTCAACCCGGGAAAGCTGGGTCTATCCAGCCCGTTCGGCGAAGCGCCCTGGCCGTGAGCATCCTGGTCATCGACGTCGGCACCTCCGGCGTGCGCAGCGCCGTGGTGCGGCCCGACGGCACCGTCACCCACATCCACCAGGTGGCCGTCCTCCCCGACACCCCCTTTCCGGGACTGGTGGAGTTCGATGCCGTGGCGATGGCCGATGCCGTGGTGGCCACCGCCACGCAGAGTCTGGCCGCCGGGGGGCCGGTGGAGGCGGTGGGCATCGCCAACCAGCGGGCGTCGACCATCGTGTGGGACCGGGCCTCCGGGGTGCCCGTCGGTCCGGGTCTGGGCTGGCAGGACCTCCGGACCGTCGGTAAATGCCTCGAGCTCCAGGGTCAGGGGATCCGCATCCCTCCCAACGCCTCGGCCACCAAAGTAGCGGCGCTGCTCGACGGCGCCGACCCCGACCGGGCCCGGGCGGAGCGGGGGGAGCTCCTGTTCGGCACGGTCGACACCTGGGTGGCGTGGACGCTGTCGGGGGGCGCCCTCCACGTCACCGATGCCACCAACGCCGGGGTCACCGGGCTCCTGCGCAGCGACGGGACGGGGTGGAGCACCGAGGTGATGGCGGCGCTGGCCATTCCGGTCGCCATGATGCCGGCCATCGTGGACTCGTCGGGGCCGGCCGGTGCGGCCAGCATCCTCGACGGCAGCCCGCTCATCGCCGGCATGGCCGGTGACCAGCAGGCCTCCCTCATCGGTCAGGGATGCATCCGGCCCGGACAGGCCAAGGCCACCTTCGGCACCGGGGGCATGCTCGACCAGTGCACGGGCGACCGATCCCCGGAGGGGAACGGGCGGGGTCCGGCGGGAACCATCCCCATCATCACCCGCAGGCAAACGGGTCGCGACCACTGGGGTCTCGAGGCCATCATGCTGTCGGCCGGCACCTGTATCGAATGGCTGCGCGACGACCTGGCCGTCATCGACAGTGCGGCCCACTCGGCCGAGGTGGCGGCGGCCTGCCAGGACACCGGCGACGTCTGGTTCGTGCCGGCTCTGCTCGGACTGGGCACCCCTGTGTGGGACTTCGGGGCCCGGGGAACCGTGCTCGGCCTGACCCGGGGAAGCGGTCGCCCCGAGCTGGTGCGGGCGGTCCTCGAAGGCATCGCCCACCGAGGGGCCGACCTGCTGGAGGCGGCCGAGGCCGATTCGGGGCTGCCCGCCGGCTCGCTGCGGATCGACGGGGGGATGTCGGCCAACCCGGTGTTCACCCAGGCCCTGGCCGACGCCTGCGGCCGCACCATCGAGATCGCTCCGGTGGTCGAGGCCACCACCCTGGGGGCGGCCTACCTGGCCGGGATGGCCGTCGGCACCTGGTCGGACGAGGAGGACGTGGCCGCCGCCTGGGTACCCCGTGAGGTGGTCGAGCCCCGCACCGCCGAGGACCAGCGGGCCACCCGCCGCCAGCGGTGGTTGGAGGCCCGGCACCGGGCCGAGGGCACCATCCCCGAACTGTCGGTGCTCGACTTCTGACGGTCGACGTGTGACCGCTCGACGTCTGAGCTGGGCCTGATCACCCGTCACCAGGGAAAATCGGTCCTCACGCGTTGATCGGGTCACCGACTAACGCCTAATGTGGGGGCACTGTCACGCTCGGCGACCGGGTCGACGACGGGCCAACGCAGGGGAGGCAGGTCAGGCGTATGAGCACGGGCATCGGCACGGGCACTGACCTCGGCGCGGTGGCGGTCCCGGCCCCGGCCGAAGCGCCCACGCCCCCTCTCGAGGAGGCGGTGGCCCTCGGACAGAACCTGCACGTCGCCCTGTCGGAGGTGCTGCTCGGGTCCCCCCGGGCGGTGACCCTGGCCGTGGTGGCCGCCCTGTCGGGCAACCACCTGCTCATCGAGGACGTACCCGGGGTGGGCAAGACGGTGCTGGCCCGGGCCCTGGCCGCCGCCCTCGGGGTCCCGCTGTCCCGCATCCAGGGCCACCCCGACCTGCTCCCCTCGGACATCACCGGGGTCACCGTTTTCTCCCCCGACACCGGCACCTGGGACTTCCGCCCGGGACCGGTGTTCGGGCACGTGGTCCTGCTCGACGAGCTCAACCGCACCCCTCCCCGTACCCAGTCGGCCCTACTCGAAGCCATGGAGGAGCAGCAGGTGTCGGTGGACGGCGAGTCGTGGCCGCTCCCCCGCCCCTACCTGGTCATCGGTACCCAGAACCCGGTGGGCCAGCTGGGGACCTACCCGCTGGTCGAGAGCCAGCTCGACCGGTTCGGGATCTCGACCTCGATCGGTTATCCCGACGCCGAGGTCGAGACCCGTCTGGTCCTCCACAGTGGGGGTCACTACGCCCTCGACACACTGGTCCCGGTGGCCGACACCGCCCGTTGGCACCGGGCCATCGGGGCCACGGCCGCCGTGCAGGTGGTCAACACGGTGGCCGAGTATGCGGTGAGCCTGGTCCGATCGACCCGGTCCACCGGCACCGTCCGCCTCGGGGCCAGCCCCCGTGCCGCCATCTCCCTCATCCGCAGCGCCCAGGCCTACGCCGTTCTCAACGGGCGGGGTTATGCCACACCCCAGGACGTGCAGGCGGTGGCCGTGGCCTGCCTGGCCCATCGGCTGGTGGCCGAGGGTGGCAGTGGCGAGGGTCCCGCTCTGGTGGCCCGGGTCATCGCCGACACCCCCGTTCCTCCCACGTGACCAGGCGCCACCCGGTCCCGTCCGACGACGGTCGCCGATGGCGCGGCATGCGGGCCGTCAACGCCGCCATCACCGGTCTGGTGGCCGGGGTGTGCGGGGTGGTGGTGATCCGAGCCGTTTTCGGACCGGGGGTGGTACTGGCCGGGGCGTCGGTGGGCCTGCTGGCCATGATCGTGGCTGCACTGGTGTCGTGGCGGGCACTCCCGTCCGGGCGTCGGCGGCGGAACCGGTCCCGCCTCCCGGGTGAACGTCGGCTGCGACGACGGGTCCACCCTGTGGGCTGGATCGCCCCGATGGCCGGCAGCGGCCTGGCCCTGGTGGCCTTCGCCGGGGTGGCCCACTCGAGCGGATCAGGCTGGGTCCAGGCGGTGGGGGCCCTTTTGGCCGGCGTGCTGTTGACCGGCCTGGTCGCCCCCGTCATCCCGGCCCGCCGGGCCACCGTCATGTGCACCAACTGCCCCTCCGACGCCGAGGCCGGCGGATCGGTGGAGATCACCCTGGTGGCCAGCGGGCCGGTCCGCATCCGTCCTCTCGACCCGACCGGCGCCGAGGCGCGCGCCACCGGGCCCATCCGCGGGTCCCGGCAGGTATCGGTCACCGTCAACCCGCAACGGAGAGGTGTGCTCACCGCCGTCAGGATGGAGGTGGGTTCCTCGGCCCCGTTCGGACTGGTGTGGTGGGCCCGGCAGACGATGGTGGAACTCCCCCGCCCGCTGCACGTGGCCCCACGGTTGGGCCAACCCCGACCGCTGGCCGTGGCCGCCCAGGACCCGCCCGGTGACGCCTGGCGACGGATGGCCGCCGACACCGGCGAGCCGCGGGGCATCCGCCCCTATCAGGCCGGCGACACCCGGCGGTCGGTCCACTGGCCGGCCACCTCCCACGTGGGCAGCGTGATGGTCCGCGAAAGGGAACGCCAGACCGACGATCCGGTGCTGGTCGAACTGGTCCTGCCTGCCGACCCCCGGGCGGCCGAAGTCGAGACCGAGGTCACGAGGGCGTCGATCACCGTCGCCCTCGTGCGGGGTCAACCGGTCACCCTCCAGACCCAGGAGAGAGAAGGGACGGTGACCCGGTTCGTACGGGACCGGATCGACCTCGGGCGGCGACTGGCCCGGGCCGTGCCTCCCCCCACACCGGCAACGGCGATCCGTGACCAGCAGGGGCGAGACGGGTGACCCTCTGGCAACGGGTGGTGCAGGCCAACAAGCCCGGGCCCCCGGAGGACTCGGTCCCCTTCCGGGTGGCGTCGGCGGCCACGGTGATCGTGGCAGCAGGGGCCTGCTGGAGCCAGGGGGAGCTCAGCCTGCCGGTCACCCTGTTCGCCGTGGTGGCCACCGTGGTCGGCAACCTCCTGTCGTGGTGGCGGCGGGCGCGGCCCTGGCCCCTGGTCAAGCCGGTGCTGGCCGTCTGCGCCATCGGCGGTTTCGTCTGGTTCATCGCCACCGTGAGCCACACCGCCACCCCCGGCGACATCTCCACCGTGGAGTCACCCTTGGCCGTCCTGTTCGCCTGGGTGCTGTGCACGCACGCCTTCGACGTGCCGGCCCGACGCGACGTGGCCTACAGCCTGGCCGGCTCGGCCGCCCTGATGGCGGTGGCCGCGGCCCAGTCGGTCGACCTCTCGCTCGGCGTCTACGTGGTGGCCTGGGCCGCCTTCGGCGTCTTCGGGCTGGTGGCCATGTGGCAGTCGATGTCCGGAGCCGGCGGCATCCCCTGGGCGACCCTCGGGGTGGCCGGGACGGCCGTGCTGGTGGTGGCCGTACTGGTGGTTGTGGTGTTGCCGGCGCCGAGGGTGTCGACCTCGCTCATCTTCCCCTCGGCCTCGGGCGACTCGTCGCCGGTCGACTCGCCGAGCAACCTGACCGACGGGTCGCCTTCCCTCCCGGCCCACGCCGCCAACCCCACCGGCCGCATCGGCGTGGGCGGATTTCTGGGGTTCGCCAAATCACTGGATACCGGTGTCCGTGCCTCCCTGGGCAACGAGGTGGTCATGCGGGTGCGGGCCACCCACCCGAGCTTCTGGATCGGCCAGACCTACGACACCTGGAACGGGCAGAGCTGGAGCGAGTCGGCCCCGACCTCCGGCAAGGGCATCCTCAAACTGGAGACGGGCTCGCCGTTTGACATCCTCCCCGAGGAGGGCCAGCAGCTGGCCCCGACCGGGACCACCGACATCCAGACCTTCTACCTGGCCCAGTCGGGGCCGAACCTGGTCTTCCACGCCGATCAGGCCGAGCGGGTGTACATCCAGTCCCGGGGCCTGTACCTGACCTCGGACGGCGCCATCCTCAGCTCGGCCTCGATGGGAGCCGGCACCATCTACACGGTGGTGTCCGACACCACCACCCCCACCGCAGCACAGCTGCGGGCGTCCACCGCCGCCACGCCGGCGGGCCGTCCGGCCAACATGCCGCTCAGCCCGACCCAGCAGATGCGCTACACCCAGCTCCCGCACCCCTATCCGCGGGTGGCCACCCTCACCCGGCGGATCACCGACACACCGGCCAGCGTCGACACCTTCGACAAGGTCGAGGCCATCGAGCAGTGGATGTCCAGTCACGTCCACTACACCACCGACATCCCGCCCCTGGCTCCGGGGGCCGACAGCGTGACCAGCTTCCTGTTCGGAACCCGCCAGGGCTACTGCGAGCAGATCTCCACCGCCACCGTGGTCATGCTCCGGTCGCTCGGCATTCCGGCCCGGGAGGCGGTGGGCTACGTGCCCGGCTCCTACGACCCCATCACCGACCTCTACGAAGTGCACGCCAACGACGCCCACGCCTGGGTGCAGGTGTGGTTCCCCGGATACGGATGGCAGGACTTCGACCCCACCGCTGTCGTTCCTCTGGCCAACCCGACGCCGGGCTCGGTACTGGCCCACCAGGCGTCGACCGCTCTGCGCCATCTGCCCTGGCTTCCCATCGGCCTGGTCCTCGGTGCGGTGACGGTGTTCGTCCTGGTCCGGTGGCGGCGCCTGCGCCGTCCGCCCACCTGGGCCCATCGGGTGGCCGCCGACCTCGAGCACGGCGGGGGGCGCCGGGGGATCGTGCGGCGGAGGGACGAGACGCTGTCGGCCTACGGCCAGCGCCTGGACGACGGTGGAGTGGCCGAGGGGCCGACCCTTCTGGCCGTCACCGGACTGGTGGAGCGCTACTCCTACGCCGGCGTCGAACCCTCGGCCGACGAGATCGGCCACGCCCTGCACTGGGCCCGGGGCTTCCGGTCGGGTCGGCGCCGTCGTCCGAGAGCAGGGAGCTCTCCCCCATCACCCGTCTCCCGTCCGGCAGAGCGTTCGTCCCCGCCCCCGTCTCAGGAACCAGTGACGGCCAACGCCTCGTCGAACGATGCACCGGCGGCCAGCAGCGGCCGGTAGGCCATGAGCTGCCGGGCCCGGCTGAAGGCCAGGGCGGCCCGGAGTCGGTCGCCCCGCCGGTAGAGGGCCACCAGCTTGCCGTCCTCCACCGACCCGTCCACCACCACCACCTCGTCGTCGGGACCGGGAAGGCCGATGACCTGGATCTTGGTCTCGTACTGATCGGACCAGAAGAAGAAGAGGGGATCGTAGGGAACGGCGGCGGACGAACCGGCCAACAAATTGCGGGCGGCTACCGCGCCCCCTTCGGCGGCGTTGGTCCAATGCTCCACCCTGACCGGCTCGCCCAGGGCGGGCGGCGTCCACCGAGCCACGTCCCCGGCGGCCGTCACCCGGTCGGCGGCAAACAGCGTGTCGGTGCACACCACGCCATTGTCGATGGTCAGCCCCGAGCCTTCGAGCCAGGCGGTGGCCGGGACAACCCCGATCCCCACCACTACCAGGTCGGCGTCCAGGCGGGACCCGTCGGCCAGGTGGACGATCGCCGCCGGTCCATCGCCCGAGCCTTCGGCCACGTGATCGACTCCGATCCCGGTACGCAGGGTCACCCCCCGATTCCTGTGCAGATGGGCGACGGCGTCACCCATCTGGTCGCCCAGTACCCGGCCGAGGGGGGTGGGCAGCGCTTCCACCACGGTCACGGTGGCCCCCAGTCCACGGCAGGTGGCTGCCACCTCGGATCCGATGAATCCGGCCCCGATGACCACCACCCGGGCTCCCTCGCCGGCGGCCAGCAGATCGGAACGGATCGACTGAGCGTCCTCCAGCGCCCGGAGGACATGGACGTGTTCCATGTCCTCCGTGTCGGGCCAGGGGCGGGCCCGGGCACCGGTGGCGATGATCAGGCCGTCGTAGTGGAGCTGCTGACCGTCGCAGGCCAGTGTGCGCGCCTCGGTGTCGAGTGACGCAGCCCACTGTCCGAGCCGGAACTCGAGACCGAACCCGTCGAGCTTGTCCGGCGTGTGGTGGTGGATGCGCGCCTCATCCCAGGTACCGGCCAGGAACTGCTTGGACAACGGCGGCCTGTCGTAGGGGGGATGCAATTCGTCACCCACGATGACCACCCTGCCGGTGTGGCCGAGGTGGCGGATCTCTTCGGCGGCCCGCATCCCGGCCAGCGAGGCACCCACGATGACGATGGTGGAATCAGAGGACAGGGGTTCGCTCATCGGGCGACATCGTAGGTTGCCCGGTCGGACCGTCCGGCGTCCGTCACTGCCCGAACATGGTCATCCACTGTTCGGGGGTCTGGAGGCGGAACACGTAGTTGTGGGCCCGGGTATGCCCCATGGTGGCCGAGGGCTCGGTCGAATACATATGCCCGGGGTAGAGAACGGTGTCGTCGGGAACCCGGGCCAGTCGGGTGGTCAACGACTCGTAGAGAGCGGCGGGATCGCCCCCGGGAAGGTCGGTGCGGCCGCAGCCATCGAGAAAAAGGGTGTCGCCCGCCACTAGCCGGCCGTCGACCAGGAAGCACTGGCTGCCCGGGGTGTGACCGGGGGTGTGCACCAGGGTGATGGGCACCGACCCGACGGTGACCACGTCCCCGCCTCGGTGGGTCACCAGGTCACCGGAGCCCACACCCGTCACCCGGGTGACCCAGGTGGCCTCCTCCACCTGCACGTGCACCGGCACCGGCGATGCCTCCAGCAGGCGGGCGATCCCCTCGATGCCCCACCCCATCATGTCGCCGCCGACGTGGTCGGGATGGAAGTGGGTGGCCAGCGCTCCCACGCACTCCATCCCGTCGGCCCGGAGGATGCCGAGCAGGTCGTCCACGCCGTAGGCGGGGTCGACGATGACGGCTTCACCGCTCTTGCGATCACCGACCAGGTAGACGAAGTTGACCATCTGGCGGGCAATCTGGTCGTCGATGGCGAAGTCGCGGCCGGCCAGCAGCTGTCGGAAGTAGAGCTGGTCTTCGGCCGGGCCCGGTGCCGTCGATGGGCCCGGTGCAGTCGATGGGCCCGGTGCAGTCGATGAGGTGGTATCGGTCACCGACACACCTTACGGGCGCCGGCCGGTGGTTCGAAGAGGGAGGCGGGCCCGAGGCAGGGGCATCGGCGTGCGGGTACCATCCACCCACCGTGAAGCTATGGCCTGAGGGCACGGTTCACCGCCGCACCATGCCGTCTTCCGGTGGCCAGACTCAACACTGGGTCCGTCGTCCCCAGGGCGCGACGGGCAGGCAAAAGGGTGATCAGATGAACCAGACGGAGGACAGGGAGTCGGACCGCTCCACCGAGGTCCGCACAGCGGCCGGCATTCTGCGCACGTGGGCCGATCGGACACCGGACGCCCCCATGCTCACCGAGGGTTCGACCACCCTGACCTGGGACGAGGTGTACCAACGGGCCCGACGGGTCAGCCACGCCCTGGCCGCAGGCGGTGTGACAGCGGGCGACCGGGTGGCCTTCCTCGACCGCAACGGGATCGCCTATTTCGAAGTGTTCTTCGGCTGTGCCCTGCTCGGTGCGGTCAGCGTGGCCGTCAACTGGCGGCTGGCGCCGGCCGAAATGGCGGCCATCGTGGCCGACGCCGACGCCGGGGTTCTCTTCTTCGGGCCCGACTATGCGGCGGCCACCAAGGAGATGATGGGCCAGGTCACCTGCGTCACCCAGTGGGTAGCGCTCGACCGGTTGGCCGAGTGGCGTGACGGCGGCGGGGGTGATGGCGTCGGCGCAGTGCCTGCCGATCCCGGCTTCGACGCCGGGCCGGACGACGTCGTGACCCAGCTCTATACCTCGGGGACCACCGGCCTTCCCAAGGGGGTGATGATTTCGGGTGGCAACGTCGCCTGCGTCCTGCGGGAAGCGGACCAGGTCTTCCACATCGGAGCGGACACCGTGTCACTGGTGGCCATGCCCTTGTTCCACATCGGAGGAACGGGATGGGCCCTGTGCGGCATGTCGCGCGGTGGTCACTCGGTCATCATCCGCGACTTCGATCCGGCGGAGGCATTGCGGGTCGTCGAAGAGCACGGGATCACCGAAACCTTCGTGGTGCCCGCCGTGCTCATGTTCCTGCTGGCTGCACCGGACCTGGCCACCGCCGATCTCGGCTCGCTGCGCACCGTCTTTTACGGCGCATCCCCCATCAGCGAGGACGTGCTGGTCCGGTCGATGGCCGCCCTCGGCTGTGACTTCGCCCAGGTCTACGGCCTCACTGAGACGACCGGAGCCATCACCTCACTCATGCCGGCCGACCATGACCCCGCCGGACCCCGTGCCGGGCTGCTCCGCTCAGCCGGCCGACCCTTCGACCACATCGAGCTCCGGATCGTCGACACCGAGTCAGGCGAGGCTCTTCCGGCAGGTGAGGTCGGTGAGGTATGGACCCGTTCGGACCAGAACATGCTCGGTTACTGGAACAAGCCGGAGGAGACGGCTGCAGTCCTGGACAACGACGGATGGTTCCGCACCGGCGACGCCGGCTGGGTGGACGAGGAAGGCTTTCTCTTCCTGCACGACCGGATCAAGGACATGATCGTGACCGGCGGTGAGAACGTCTATCCGGCCGAGGTCGAGAACGCCCTTCTGGCCCACCCGGCTGTGGCCGATGCCGCCGTCTTCGGTGTTCCCGACAGCAAATGGGGGGAGACGGTGAAAGCCGTCGTGGTGCGCGCCCCCGGCGCCTCGGCCGACGACGAGGACCTGGCCATGGACATCATCGCTGCCACCCGGAGTCGCCTGGCCCACTACAAGTGCCCTACATCCGTAGATTTTACCGACGTCCTTCCCCGCAATCCCTCAGGCAAGGTCCTCAAACGCGAGCTTCGACGGCCCTACTGGCCCGAGGGCGGCCGCAGCATCCATTAGTGCCTTGGCGACCCGGCCTTGGCGCGCCCATATCGGTCGACCGGCAATCCCAGCTGCCGGTCCGCAACAGAGGGCCGGTCGGAACAGACCCCGGTCAGAACAGCCGGCGCCGTCGTCGTCGCCGCGGTGACGGCGTCGATTCGTCGTCAACCGCGTCGTCCAGCACTCGTCCTCGGACGGCTCGCCCCGACCAACGGCTTCGAGCCGCGGGACCAGTTCCTCCACGCGCATCCGGGTACGCCGGAGTCGCCGGTCCAGCTCGTCCACGATCAGGGTGGCCCGCTCCAACTGGTCCACCAGCCGGTCGACGTCGACCACTCCCGGTCTCGAATTCCTCGATGATGGTGTCGAGCTCCTGCCCCGCGCTGGCATAGCTCAGCTCGGCCACTTCGCTCCCTCCTCGGGGCCGGTCTCCGCCTTCTTCCCGTCGCTTCCTGACGTCGTCGCCATCATGTGTTCCCTTCGTCTTCATCGCCATACGGCCACGTCGGACGGGTGGCTCCCTCCTCGCTGCCGGCAGCGGGGCATCGGGTGCGACCGGATCGGCCACCGTCGACACCACCTCGCCGTCGACAACGTGGGTGAACAGGACCGCGCCCGGCTCGACATCGTGGGTGGAGCGGACGACCGTGCCCCCTGCATCACGGGTAACCGAGTAGCCGCGCTCGAGCTGCCGACGGTAGTCGTAGGCCCCGAGCAGGCGACGCCACTGGCCGAGCGCACATCCTCGACCTCCAGCCGACGCCCGGACAGCATAGACCAGCCGCCGGGTGCGGTCGGCCATCCTCTCCTGTCCGCCCGCTACCGATCGGCGCGACGACTTGACCAGATCTTCGATTTGCCGCTGGCGTCCTGGCGATCGTGGGCGTCGAGATGGCCCCTGCGCCGCCGCCCGCAGTGTGTAGCTGCGGTGGACGAGCCGCTCGCCGTGCCGGTCGAGCTGGGACCGGGCACAAGTGATCGTAGTGTGGCGATGCCGGTCGAGCAGTCCGCTCGGCGGTCGCCATCCGTTGGCGGGCCAACCGTCCCACAACGAGACCGGCATCGAGACGCGACCGCCAGAAAGTCCCTCACTGATCGGGCCAGCTCCTGACCGCATTCGGTCGGGGTGATGAAGGACCGGTTGGCCACCTCGTCGGCCACGGCCAGGTCGCCCGTGTGTCCGATGCCGGTCCACACCGGAACAGCGGCAGTCGGCGACAGCCCGGGCCACCGACTCGGCATCGAATGTGGCCAGATCGGCCTTTGATCCTCCCCCACGCACCACCACGATGATGTCCAACGCCTCGCCGCTGAGCCTCGGCGATGGCGGCCGCCACCCGACTGGGTGCCACCCTTCGGCCTTGCACGTGGGTGGGCGCCGACCGGACCTCGAAGGCCATGCCCGACTTGTGCAGCGCCCATGAAGTCTCGGAACCCCTCGGTATCCGGGACTGGCCACCAGGCCCACGCGGAGGGCCGGGTCGGAAAGGGCAGACGGCGCTGGCGGTCGTACAGATCCTCGTCGACCAGTGCCTTGATGAGCCGGACCCGTTCGGCCGCCACCTTGCCCAGGAGGGCGTCCGTATCCAGCTCGGAGAGAACGAAGCCGACGTCGCCGCGGGCCTTGTAGAACTGGACCTGCCCCGGACCCGGACGACCATGCCGGCGTCGAGGATGATGCCGAGCTCATCGAGGAGTGGCGCACACCTCCGCCAACGGTCGACCAGCACACCACCCCGAGCACGGGGGCGGCGCCGATCGTCGGCCGGGTCCACCAGCTCGATGTAGCAATGGCCCGTGAGCAGCACCTTGAACGACCGCACCTCCCCCGTGACCCAGAGCTGCCGGGGAACGCCCCACGCAGCGCCCGGTCGATCCGACCGTAGAGGTCGGTGATGGAGAGGGCGTCGCGTCACCATCTATCCGAGCCGAGGCGGGAAGCGGGTGATCCGAGGGCCACGGCGCCAGATTAGAGGGCTCCTGTGACGGGATGGTCCCTATCCCGCCCGCCAATACGGATCGGAGGCGGTGATTTCCTGGTCGGGACCCGGAACGAGGATCCCAGCCGGCCGGGCGAGGCCGTCACACCCACGCGACCAAGCCGGGTGGCACCGGCAGGCCTGTCGGGGCAGGGCCCTTCAGCGAAAGGTGTGCCGTTCGGCCTGCGTGTGGGACCATGGTGGGGACGGTGAGCCGGCCGGGTGGCCGCGGCCGGTGCCGACAGGAGGGCCAACCTCCCGTCGTCCGGTCGAGGAAGGTCGGGACTCCACAGGGCAGGGTGCTGGCTAACGGCCAGTCGGGGTGACTCGAAGGAAAGTGCCACAGAGAACAGACCGCCGATGGCGACACCTCCGGGCGTCGCACAGGTAAGGGTGAAACGGTGCGGTAAGAGCGCACCAGCGACCGGGGTGACCCGGTCGGCTCGGTAAACCCCACCCGGAGCAAGGTCGAAACGGGGGACGGATGGCCCGTCCGGCATCCCTACGGGATGCCACCCCCAGGTGGACCGCTCAGATGGATGGCCACCCCATCCTCATTGCGAGGATGGACAGAATCCCGCCTACAGGCCGGCTCACCGTCGCTAAGCCCTTGACTAGGGCTTTTGCCCCTACTGCGCAGGTGTTGTCCGCAAGAAGTCCGCACTTTTCTGAGAGCCCTTCGGGGCCAACTCACTCTGGACGGCGTTCCGGGTGTGCTCCTCAGAATGCGGCCAGAGGTGCCGATAGGTGTCCAGGGTCTCGGTGGCCGACTCATGCCCATGCCCTCGCAGCAAGCGTGCCCAGGGCGTTCACTGTGGGCACGACTCCGTCCTCGACCCGAAGGTGAGGACCCGGATACGGAAGCAGCGTGCAGCCGGTCACTCATTCGGCGCCATAGCCCGCTAGCTCAATGACGAAAGTGTGCCCGATGGCTCAAAGACGAAGGTGTGCCCGATGGCCAGGGCGGGGCCCGGTGGCATCCGTCTACTGTTCGCTCCATCATCCTGGCCAAGGAGAAGGGGCATGAAGCGATTGTTGGTCATCACCATCTTCACGGTGGCAGTTTTTGGTACAGCCTGCAGCGGGCCGAACATCGCCCAAATCCGGACGGAGGCAAACCGGGTGGGAGTCAGGGTCAATGCCGACCAGGAGTCCCTGCGCAGCGCCAGAGCGCAATATCAGGCAGATTTGGGCGGAATGAAGTCCTGTGGGACCAAAGCGGACGCCGCAGTCACAGGGGGAGTGTTGTTTTACTGCAACGTGAGCAAACCTGCTGCTGCGAACGTGATTGCTGGTCAGGCCCATCTCGTCATCCGTGACTTGCAGCGGCTCACCATCGACTCGAACAGTTACCTTGCAGACGAAGCTCAGCTGAAGAAGGACGAAACGCATGACCCTGCCGTGACATGGGCGGATTGGGTGGCTCTGATAGGAGCGGCGTTTGCTGCCGTGGCGGCAATCGGGACCATCTTGACCATGAGAACGAATCGGGTCAATCGGGCGAACACCAGGAAATGCGAATAACGGCTTCGACGTGACCTCCATGGAAGGATGTTCCGGTGAGAAGGCAACTGGCGGTACTACTGGTGCCGCTGTTGTTGCTCGCCTCATGTGATGAGACTGGGCCAGACACGACTCGTTCAATACCTGCCTCGAACAAGCCCGCCTGCTTGGTCGTGAAGACCTTCGAAGCGTCCAGCCAGTCGGGCAACCCCAACGCGCCGGCTCAAAACATTCTCGAAACGGAAGCCTTGGTGACGGGGCTGAAGCGGGATGGACCGCTGGCTACGAGCGGCACACTCCGAGCAAACGCGGTCGCACTGGTCAAGGCTGCTGCAGAGAGCAACGGAGACAAGCTTGCCAACGAGTTGAACGCCATTGGCGTGACGTGCTCAAACCTCGGCTACCCGCCGGTTCCGCAACCCCCGTCCTGAGCGCCCAGCCGATGGCCATGGCAGGCTGCCAGGCGTGCGGAGACTCCTTCTGCCCTGTATCGGTCGCTCGCTTGGCGACAGCTGACAGCACTGCCGCTGCGCGTGCTGTCCTTGCTGCCCAAGCTCTGGCTGAAAGTGGACCCGATCAGTCCAGTCGGTACACACGGCGCTCAAAAGGAGGCCAACGCCTTCATCGATCTGGGCCGTGCGGACCGTCGTCTGCGAGCCGCCCTGGTCTTCCGACAAATCCCAACACGGCCTCAGGTACACCGTCCGGTGCGGGCCGGATTCGAGTTTCCCACGGAGACCGCCACAGGACCATCAGAGCCTTTGGTCATTCACCCAAGCTCGGAAACCGTTGACCATGAGGTTTCTCGGCCGTGCTCGGCCAGCTGGTCTAGCTGATGATGATGTAGAAGGCGTGGTTGACGCCAGGCAGACCGCCATCCTGCGACTGCGGACGGGTGATGACATAGACGTTGGATGCGTCTGTCGGGCAGCCACTGGCATCGTAAACCCCCGCCTGCACGGTGCCACCCGTGTTCTCCAAGGCGTCGAGACTGGCAACGGCCACATGTGCCGTTCCGCCGGTAACGCCGATGCAGTATGACCCTGCGGCAGGGTTGGCGACGGTGATATTGCCGCTGCTATTGGCAATGGTGCCGTCCGCGTTCACATAGGCCCACGCCAGGAGCCCAGGGCTACCAGCTGGCCCCTGTGGACCGGTCGGCCCCGGAGGACCCACCTGGTTCCACGAAATCTGGGTCGACCTGCCGGGGCACGTCGGGGCGTGTCCCCGACCTTGACGCAGCACCCTTTGCCGAGACGCATCCGTAATAGGTCGTGTTCGTCCCGCTCGCTCCAGCACTGACCGCCATCGTGATTCCCGTGGCGATGGTGGCCCCCAGAATCGAGGCGCACGCCAACATCAAGAACATCCTCGGAACCTTCATGAGTCTCCTCTCGCCTAGCGGGCCACCTCGCCGCTGAGTGGAGGCCCTCCCATGCGAAGAAGGCCCCTGCCAGCGTCATCGGCCCCGTTCGTAACAGTGGTCATGGTAACGATTCCTGGCAGCGACTCGTTGGACAGTTGGGGGAAGACCCGCCGCCCTCGGTTCGAGTGCCACCTGCCCCAGCCTCCCCCGGCTGATGACGGCGCTCCCGAGGGGGCGGGTTCCTATGGCCTGACAGGGCCGTTTGGCCACGGATGACCGGGGTAGGGAGAGCCGAGGCCGTAGGCAATCGCCGAGAGCATTCAGCTAGCGATAGGACCCTTCTTGTGCGGAGGCGGTCAGATGGGGTGCGAGCACGGCGGCCAGGGTGTCGGCTGCAGTCGTGCCGCTCGCCCAGGGATGATGGGGCCACTTGTCAGGTGCTTTTCATCTCAAATGGCGGTATGCCGCCCCGTTTGGCCCCTACGACGGGAGCGATACGCATTGCGTCTACGAGTACCACGGTCCGACAGCCAACTCAAAAACAGAAATCCACCGGCTAGGGTCACGGTCCACAGGCCCACAAGAAACACCAAAAGGGCGAGTCCCCCAACAACGAGGGCGACATCACCGCCCAGCCACCAGGCGATGCCAGCGAGGCCTCCGCTGGCCACGCACATCAATCCACCAGAGGCGGCTCCCTGTTGCAGCGACGTATCGCGGCCGCATTCAGCGCACTCCATCTTGCGATTGTTGGCCTCCGAAATCGTCGGCCCGCTGGTGGCCTGGGAGTGGCCACGCATACAAGTCACGAACGCTCCTCTGACGCTTCAGGTGCAGATTCGCTCACGTCGCCTTTGTGTCGGCCGCCCAGCCACACGATGATGTTCACCACCATGAGAATGATCCCGATGGCCACAAGGAATAATCCGGCAATGGCGAGAATGGTCCCAAAGGTCGGGGCCGGAGTGTTGTCGTGTATTGACTGCCACGCTGGGTGATAACCGGCGACCGAAACCAGGCCACCGGTCACTGTCACAATGAGACCAAATCCACAGACGTAGAGGTCCCCTTCCATCGCCCTCTTCGGGTCAACGCCTTATAGCCGCTACCCAGTCATGCCTCTGCTGAACTGCCACTTGGACCAGGGTAGTCGCGCCTCTTGATGCCGCTTGGTGGCTAAATACGCCCGATGCTTGAGGCCGGGCTTCGGCGAGCGTTGGAGGCAGGCCCGCCATGAGTCGAGGTATTTCGAAGGGTCAAAGGTCACCGCAGAAGCGTCTCGCTCCATCCTGAACGCAGCGCCCGTACCTCCGGTTCGGTCAAGGAGAAACCCCAACTAGCCGATGCCTTCCCTATGTCCCCAGAGCAAAGTTGGAAGGAATCGGCGAGAGCAGTGTCGCTTCGCGCCAGGTATCGCTGCGGGATGTGCCACAAGAGTTGCTTCATACCTTGCAGATTCACTGCCAGTGAGTTCCGAGAGATGGAGCTAGAGGCCAGCGGGGCGTCGCTGAACGAAGAAGCTGAACCCTGAGTGACTCATCTCGATACTGGAAATGGGACCCTACCTGATCCCTGACCATTGAAGGGCAGTGCCTGCCGGGGCCTCTCAAGACTTGGGCAGGTCGGTCCTATGGGACCCAATGAGTCCCCATCCTGAAGACCCGGATTCGAACCAATCGAACGGCCCTCTTGACGCGAACCCGGACGGTGACAGCGACTACTCGGCGTTTTCTGATCAACAACTCATCGCCCAGCGTGATCGGCACAGGAGACACTTGGATGAGCTGACCACGCGCCCGCTAGTTCACCTGCCGTCTGCCAGAGTCTCGTCAGGATCGAACAGGAAATCGAGCAAATAACGAAGGAAGCTCACCCACGTGCCCGATCGAGCCGTCCGCCGTCGTGAACCCTCAGTGGTCGATTGCGATCTCTGCGATCGATGTTCTGGCCGCCACGTCACAAGTGAGCGGCGGCCCTGGGCCAGAATCTTCAGCTCGCAATAGATCGACGATTCTGGAGCTCAGCCCGGACCGTCGCCGTCGACCACCTCCGCGGCGACGACAGAGCCACGCGACTCCTCGAGCAACTGGCGGATGAAGGGGAGCCACTCCCGGCGAGCGAACTCAGCCGATTCGAGCTTCTCGCCGGATGTCAGCGACTTCATCGCCGGATCTAGCTCCACCAGGGGGATCAAGATCTGTTTCGAGGGGGCCACCCCGCCCCCCCAAGTACCTGAAGTAGTGCTCCGCCCACAATCCGGCCCCCTGCGCCACCCTGGCCAAGGTGACCGGGGGGGGGTGGAAGCAACCATCATGGTGCCCGGGGGCGATCCCCGGTTCCGCATCGACGGGGTCCAGACCATCACCGAGAACCCGACTGCCATAGGCGCCAAGGGGGTTATCGGCAAGACCATCACCATCAAGGGGACCGACCTTTTGGGCGTCACCAGCCAGAGCAGGCCCGAGGTGGCCTTCACCTCCCTCGGTGGCTCCACCATCGCCGGACCGGTGACCAAGGCCACAGCCACCAGCATCGCCGTCGAGGTGCCCAACGGGGCAGCCACCGGGGCGGTCAGCATTGCCTGGCCCAACGAGACCATGGTCAGTGAGGGGTCGATCACCATCACCTAGCCGGCTTTTTGACGGCCGACTATTGAAAACCGTCGACCCCCGCGTAGTTTCGAATTGCAGGCTCAGGACATGTCCGACCCAAGCGCCGACGCGGAAAAGAGGGTTGGAGTCGGCCACCCAGGTGGGCAATGCCCTTAAAGAGTGGGGGTCCCTTCTTTTGATCAAAAACCGCGCCTGCGTCGTGCCCCCAAATGCAACCGTCCTCAACCGAGTCGCGGCGCAACCCCGCCCACGAGTCGGTGATCAGTCCACGTCATGCGTTGCGATCCCGCACTGTTCGTGGCGTCCTGGTCCTTGGTACCAGGGTTGTCGGGAGCGCGCACGATGCAAATGGGGCACAGCCAGATGGGCGGCGGTGAACTTTGTCCGCGCCGTGCCGGAACCGGTGGATAATGGATGAGCTGATCGGCGATCTGCGGCACATGACCGCGTCCTGGGACATGAGCCCCTCCCAAGTACTTTTCCGCTCGGCCATCCGACTGCCCTTGTACCCCGTGGCTCCGTGTCGTCATCTTCTTCCGTGCGTCGGCGTGGTGCTGGCACCACCGGCTGCGGCCACTGGCGCTGTGGTTGCAGTCCCCCAGTATCCGCCCGGGTGGATCCGGACATTCACCCGGCGGCGGTCCTCGGGAGCGGGTTCGCCATCATCCACACCCACCGGGATCGTGGTGGGACACGCGTGGGTGGCCGGCGAGAATCTCGTGCTCTACCAGGGGGTGACACTGGGTGACAACGGACGGGGTCGTCCGGGTCAGCCCTGGGTGGGCAACAACGTTCGGATCGGAGCAGGAGCCAAAGTGCTCGGACCGGTGACCATCGGCGACCAGGCATGGATCGGTGCCAATGCCGTGGTACTGGCAGACGTACCGCCCGGTGCCACCGTGGGAGGACTTTGGAGGGGAACATCTCCCTCTGCATCATCTCCCTCGGAGGAATCACCGACCTCTGAGAAAATCTGATCGCCCGGAGAGAGTCTGACGCTCTCCCCTGATGTCACGTGCCTGCGGTGAGGACCGCTTGGCCCGGTTGGGGCAGGAGGCGTCCGGTAGCCTCCCCCCATGCTGGTGGCCATGCTGTACACCTGGGATCCCTCCAAGGAGTTCAGCGATTACCGAGCGGGCCAGGTCCCGGCCCACCGGCTTTTCGGTGGCGCAGAGTTGCCGGAGTTCGGTGTGGACATCACCTTCTGCCGCTGGCGATTCTCGTACCTCGTCAACTGAGGCGACTACAGGTTTGGAAGCTGTGGCAGACCGGTTGGGTGCTTGTCGGACAGAGAAAACTCTCGTGCATTGTCGGCACCACCGAGGCATCCGCTCTGCCCGTGCTGCTCCTGCGACGGCTCAATTTTGATACGCCGTCCGGTTGTGGTCCTGTCGGTGGCCGTGCTGGCTGACCACTATCGCTCCGGCATCGTGGGCGCGGGCGAGGTGTTACCCGCCGCGGTGGGGCGGACATCGTGACGGCGTACGCCAGTTGAACAGGTCCCCCTACTCGAGCGGTACATCGGTCTGTCGGCACAGCAGACCCGCTTCTTGCCTTTCGGTGTCGATACGGACTTCTTCCAGCCCGCGAGCGGACCCCGCAGTGGGATGTGGTGTCGGTGGGGACCAACGACGGCAAGCTACCCCACCTCGATGCGAGCCCTCCCCGACGATTGGCACTGTCTGATCGTGACCGACGGGCCGAACGCCGCCCAGGTCCGGTCGACCCCGAGCCAGGCCGACGTCACCCTCGATCACGACGTGCCCATCTTTCAGCTGCAGTGACCACTACGCCGCGGCACGTAGGCACGTCATCCCCTGCGATCGGTGCCCTACTCCTCGGGGCAGACCGTGCTGTTGGAGAATCTGTCGATGGGCCGACCGGTGATCGTGTCCGATGTCGGGATGGTCCGCGATTACGTGACGCCAAGCGGCCCGACCGGCTGCCCGGCGACGTGGAGGCCATGCGTTCAGCCCTGGCCGAGGAGCCCGGCCCTCGGTCCCTGCGGCGGCGGCCCACGTACGGGCGCATTTCTCGAGCCGTCGGTTTGCCGCTGATCTGGCCGATATATGCGGCAACCTGTCGGGCTGAGCGTCGTCGCCGTCCTGAATCGATTGCTGATCGGGCGTCGATCTGCAGCCGATGGCCGCTGGTTGCTGCACAAGAAGGAAGCACGGGGGCGGCAACAGCCATGGGCTACCGTTCGACGACAAATGGAAGAGACTGCGAGGGATGATGAGTGAGGTTCGGGACGGTCCGGTGGTGAAGTTCGACAGCGGCGATGTGAAGGTCCAGGTCAGCGGGCGCGTGCCGTCCGGGTGACCATCAATCGGCCCGCCAAGCGGAACGCGCTCACCCAAGCCATGTACGAGAGGATGGCCGACGCTCTCCTCGAAGCAGACTCGGACCCCGCTATCGGCGCCGTCCTTATCACCGGCGTAGGCGACGTTTCACCGCCGGCAATGACCTGTCCGACTTCGCTTCGGGTGCCGACCTCGACCAGGTCGTCCGGTTCTTGGGCGCACTCTCGTCCGTTCGGGTTCCTCTGGTGGCAGCCGTCAACGGATTCGCCGTCGGCGTGGGGCTCACCATGCTCCTCCATTGCGATCTGGTGTATGTCGAACCCACCGCGGAGCTCTCGGTCCCGTTGTCGAACTTGGGTTGGTGCCTGAGGCAGCTTCCAGTCTGCTGCTCCCCCGGTGGTCGGGGGGCGGCTGCCTCAGAGCTCATTCTGGCCGGTCGGCGGATCAGCGGCTCAGAAGCGGCGGTTTGGGGATTGGCCAACGAGACAGCCAGCCCGGCCCTCGCTGCGGCGATCGAGGCCGCCACCCGGCTGGCCGGCCAACCGCCCTGATGCCATCCGGGCATCGAAAGCGCTCCTCCGCTCCAGCGATCGAACCGTCGAGGGTCGGATGGCCGAGGAGATGACGGCGTTTGTCAAGGCGTTGAGTGACCCCGGAGTTCGCCGCCGTCGTCTCGACTCGACTGGCGTCAAAATCGAAGTAGCGCCCCGGACCGGGTTGAACCGACGGAGGTTTCTCCTGTTGGGGTTGGGCGGCACACGGCCCTGGTCGTAGGGGCCGGTGCCGCCGGATTCGAGCTGGTATCCCATGGGGTGCTTCCCGGACAGCAGACCCTCGATCAGCTGGACGGCGCCTGCGACGTGGCCACTGCCGCACTTGCCTTCTCGCCCGCCGGGCCGTCCCATACCGGCACTTTTTATTCGCACGCCCGGAATACGACAGTTGGGTACACGATGGCCTACCCGCCCGGTCATGGCCCCGGGTCTCTTCTACCTCTGGTCGTGATGCTGCACGGCTTCGGGGAGAACCACACACACGCCCTGAGCGGGATGACGCCAGCCCAGGCTGTCGCTCTCCGGGTCGATGGGCATCCTCCGCCCCGATGGCCATGGTCACCGTCGACGGTGGCAACGGCTATTGGAACCCGCACCCCGGCGACGACCCGATGGCCATGGTGGTCGACGAATTGATCCGATGTGCCAGCGGCGTGGGCTCGGACGACCCCCACAGGATCCGCACGATGGGGATCTCCATGGGTGGCTACGGCGCCCTACTCATGGCCGAGAAATATCCGGATCTCATTGCCGCTGTGGCTGCCATCAGCCGGGCCATCTGGACGAGCTATCCCCAAGCCCGCGCCGCCAATGCGGGCGCCTTTGACTCGGCCGTGGCCTTTGCCGACAACGACGCCGTGACTCACGCCGCCCAGCTGACCGGTAAGCCAGTCAGAGTGGCCTCCGGCGATCAGGACCCGTTCCACCCCGGGGTCGAGTCGCTGGAAAAAGCCCTGCCCCCTGGATCCGTGGTCGAGTTCACCCGAGGTCGGATACGGATTCCTTCTTCCTGTCCCAGGAACCCCCGTCGCTCGCTTTTCTGGCCCGCACCTCGACGGCCCCCGTTTGATGGCCCTCACGTGTAGGAACATCGGGAATCGGTGCCAGCGGGCGGACTGCTCGAAATCGCCCGGGGCACCGGCTCGGCCAGGGCGTCGATGACGAAGCCGCCCGCGAAAAGGGCAGAAAGGTACTCCTGAACAGGGCGGCTCCATCCCCGAAACCGAACACTCAGGTCGCCCCGGCTGAAGGTGGCGTCGAACCGTCGAGCACCGAAGTAACTCTCCCGGAGCAGGTAGGGCGCGTCCTCAGCGTCACCGTCGAATCCTCCACCGTTGAGGATGGGATGGGTGAGACAGATGCAGAAGGCCCCGTGGTCGGCGAGGACCCGGGCCACTTCGGCGATGGCAGTGGGCATGTCGTCGAAATCCATCAGTGAGTTGTAGGCCACAGCCACGTCGACACTGCCACTGTCGATGGGAAGGCACGATGCATCGGCCAGCACGTAGCGGTGGGCGGAATCGGGTTCGGCCTCCGCCGCGTATCGCAGCAGCGTCTCGGACCCGTCGACGGCCACCACCTTGTGGCCGCGAGCCAGCAGGTCGCGGGTCACCCGGCCTTCGCCCGAGCCGACCTCCACGGTGAGGTGGCCCGGAGGCGGCACAATGCCGTCGAAGAATGCGTCGGCGTAGTACCAGTAGGCGTCATGGCCGGGGGTACGGGCCCACCGGACCCAGTTTTCGGCTTCGGCCTCCCACGCCTCCCGATTGTCCACGGCCCGAACGTAGCTCCATCCGCCTCCCGTTCGGCTCCCCCGTTGGTTCGCCATCGGAGTGCCTCACCCCGTCTCCCCCCTCAGGGCCTGACGAAAGCCAGTAGATCCAGTCCCAATGGCTTGGCCGGCTCCCCGCGGGCGATGTCTGCGTCGACGGCCTTCATCCCCGCTGCGAACTGTTCGGCGGTCAGAGGCGACAGAGCGGAGTCGCTTCGGCGCATGGACTCCGCCCACTGGCGAAAAGCGATGAGACTGTCGGGGGCCGGTTCACCGACCCGGACCAGGTCATGCCGCCTGAACCCATTGGCCGAAAACACGGCAGTCAGGTGCTCGACCGTCGGAAAGGTGTCAGCCACCTGCTTGGCCGCGGGGAAGTAGGAGAAGAGCATGACCTCATCGTGACGACCGGGAAATGAGTTGCGAATCAGGAAAGCTCCACCCGGACGTATGACCCGGGCCAACTCGGCACTGGCGGCATCCAGGTCGGCGATGTGGTGGACGACGGTGGACATCCACGCCGTCGTCACCGAGCCGCTGCCAAGAGGAATCGCCTCAGCCCGACCGCCGGTCATCGAGGTGCCGGCCGGTAGCCCGATCTCCCGTGCCGTCGTCCTCATGCCCACGGAGGGCTCGACGCCGATGACCGGCAGGGAGAGCCAGATGGCGAAGGCCCGCATCCAGATACCGGTGCCGGCACCGATGTCCAGTACCGGTCCTCCGAGGTACTCGACGTATGGCTCGAGGACGCGGCGCCAAGGGACAAGATGGTCGAGGGGCACGTCGCGGCCGGCGTGGTAACGCCCCGCTTCACGGTCGTAGTCGACGCGCGCCACCACGGCAGCCTACCGATGGTCCTGGCCCCGGTTCTGATGGCATTTTGACCAGAGGTAGATTGGGGGAGGTGACGGACGATTTCCTCCTCTTTGCCGGCTCGGCCAGCCGCAAGCTGGGCCGAGCGATCGCCGACTATCTCGATCGTCCTCTGGGGGCGAGCGAGACACTCAGATTTTCCGAGGGCAACCTGTTTGTCAGAGTGCTCGACAACGTGCGCGGTCGGGGACGTGTTCCTCGTACAAGGCACTGCCTTTCCGGCCAACGACAACTTCATGGAGCTTCTCTTCTGGATCGACGCCCTGAAGCGGGCCAGCGCGGCGTCGGTCACCGCCGTCATTCCGTACTTCAGCTATGCCAAGGGTGACAAGAAGGACGAACCCCGGGTCTCCATCAGAGCCCGGGTCTGCGCCGATGCCATCGAGGCGGCCGGTGTGGATCGAGTCGTCACCCTCGATCTGCACGCACCCCAGGTTCAGGGGTTCTTCAAAGTGCCTGTCGATGACCTCTACGCCATGCCCGTTCTGTGCGACGTCATTGCTTCCAAAGCTCTTCCTGATCTGGTGGTTGTCGCCCCCGACGCCGGATTCGCCAAAAAAGCCAGGCAGTGGTCGGAACGATTGGCTGCGCCGTTGGCCATTGCCGACAAGCGCCGAGTGGATCATTCAGAGACCGCCGAAGTCGTGGAGCTGATCGGCTCGGTCGAGGGATGCACCGCCTTGATCGTCGACGACTTCACTATTTCGGGCGGGACGCTGGCCGATGCGGCACGAGTGCTGGTCGAGCGTGGGGCCAGCTCGGTCTATGCCGCAGTGAGCCATGGTCTGCTGGCGGGGGCCGCCATGGATCGCATCGACCAGAGCCCGATCAAGACGCTTTTCATGACCGACAGTGTCGAGACTCAACCGATAGCCCTTTCGCCGAAAGTAGAAGTCGTGTCGGTTGCCGGCCTGTTGGGTGAGGCCATCCGCCGGATCGCCAACCGGGAGAGCGTGTCCGTTCTCTTTCACAGATGAGCACGGGTTTCAAGAGAGGAAGGGGGCGGGCGGATCGTTGACCAGCGTGAGCCCCCCGGCCAACTGGTATCCCGACCCCGACGGCAGCGGTGGTGTGCGCTATTGGGATGGTGCAACCTGGACGACGCATCGGGCTCCTCCGCCGTACCCGCCGGGTCCGACCGTTCCGACGTGGGGAATGTGGGGACCGCCCCCCTGGAAGGGTGCCCAACTGGGGCGACCGGCGTTTGGACCCGGTGCCCTGGCCGATCCGGGTCGTCGCCTCGGTGCCCGGATGCTCGACCTCCTGGTCCTGTTGCCGGTCTTCGTGATCATTCTGGTCGTCACGCTTTCCATCGCCGCCCCCCACTTCGGGCCTTTCTTTCCGGCGGTCACCAGCCAGCCCGACACCACAGTGCACCTACCCGGCTTCTTCTGGCTCGAGCTGACCGTGTTTGCCTGTGCCGTGGCGACCGGGCTGGTGATGCTCACTTACGAGACGGTGGCCGTGGCCCATTTCGGCAGGACTCTGGGCATGGCGTGGCTGCACATCCGACCGATACGGGTCTTCGGAGGGACACTGGGATGGGGACGGTCCTTCGGAAGGGCGGCCATCTTCTGGCTGGCAGGATGTTTGGGCTGGATCGGGTTGCTCGATCCGCTCTGGTGCCTGTGGGACGACCGACGTCAGTGCCTACACGACAAGGTGGCCGACTCGATCGTCATCAACGACGGCCCTAAGCCGGCTACCGCGCCCCAGTGAATCTCCTCATCGTCTCGGGCCGTCATTTGTACTTGAAGTGGACGAACACCCGGCCGAAGTTGTGTGAGTCCTTCTCCACCCGGTCATAGAGAACTTTGATCTCCTTCTGGTCGAGAAAGCGCAAAACCCGTTTCTTGAGTTGTCCACTCCCCTTGCCGGGAATGATCTCGACCAAGCGGATCTTCTTGTCGATGGCCTCGTCGATGACTGCTCGAAGTGCGCCATCGATGTCGTCACCCCGGTTGTAGATGTCGTGCAGATCGAGCTTGAGCTTCACCGAAACGGTCTATACCCGCCGCCCACCGGATGCCGACTCAACCAGGAATTCGGCTTGTCTGCCGCCGACCCCGACGGGCACGGTCCCGACCTGGCCGCCGCCGTCACTGATCGGAGGGCTGAGGGCACAAGGGTGACAGGTCGGCGTGCAACCACGGCTTGTTCCGCCCATGGGTACGGTGAACCTCGGTCCCGCAGTTGCCACAGCGGGCGAACAGGAAGGTCCAACTGCGGGAGTGGGGCCCGACCGGCCGTGCCCGGGGCGGGAGGACGCTGTGGTCTGTCTGAGATCCACTCACCTCATAGTCATCGGCCCCGTGAATGGCTGGCTTGAGGGCGACGAGAGGGTGGGGGGGTTTTTTAGGAGAGGGGGGGGGGGGGGAGAGGAGGGGGGGAGGGGGGGGGGGGGGGGGGGGGAGGGGGGGGGGGGGGTGGGGGGGCGGGGGGGGGGGGGGAGGGGGGGGGGGGGGGGGGGCGGCGGGGGAGCACTCAGGGGGGGGCGGGGGGTGGGGGGGGGGGGGCGGGGGAGGGGGGCGGGGTTGTCGGCCCACCAGTTTGCGTGCGTCGGGCCGGCCCACTTGAGAACTGCGCCTCGCGGTATGCCTCGCCCCGGGTATCACGCCATACGTCGACTGTCCGAAGAGCAGTGGCCGCCAAATATTTCCAGTCCTCTGCTCAACAGATACGTTCACCGGAAGCCGGTGGTTCTCGACCAAGGGCACCGGAGACCCCGGTCAGCGGAGCGGTGTCAGAGAAGTAAGGGCGATGGCCATCTGTTCGCCGTAGTGCACCGAGCCCAGTGGCCCGGCAGCCTGCGAAACAGCGACGGTCTCGCGCTGACGGAGGATGATCCCGTCCTGCAGCGACACCCAGTAGTCGTTGGGATTGGTGCCCGACTGCGAACCCGAGAACGAGAGGGTCAGCCGGGTGTGCAGGGCACGGACGTTCTGGCCGCCGACCTTGACCGATTGGAAGCCCACGACGCTTCCGGCGAAAACGACGTTCTGGCCCGGCGAGTGACAGGTCGTCTTCCATCGCTCACCCACCGTCGGATGGGGGGGCACCAGGTAGGTGCCACTCGGACAGCGGATGTCGGTCGTGGTCTTTATGCCGGCAATCTCTTCGTACGACGGGGCCGAGGCAATACTCAAGGCTCGATTGGCCGCCGGGCAGGTAACCAGACCTTCGATGTGCTGCTCGAGAGGCTCCCACTTCATGGTGGCGCAGCTGCTGTCGGTAACGATCATTTCGGTCGCCGGTGGGAAGGAGCGGCTGATGCCTCCGATGCTCAATGTCTCACCGCCCGAGGTCCGGTAACGGTAGACGCCGGGCGGGGGGAGTTGAGCGTTGGCCCCACCCGACTTCGGCTGCTGATCCTTGTAGAGCCGAAGGGCCTGACGCAGATCGAGTTGGGTACCGGGGCTCCGGAGCAGGAAGAACCAGACGCCGGCGGCTACCGCCACCAGAATCACGGCGAAACCCATGCCCAGCACCCAGAACCGATGATGTGTGGCCCATGTCAATGCCGGCATCGCTCCTCCTTTTGATCCCTTCTTCTTGCCCCGACAGGGTCACATTCCCAAACGTTCGTGTGTCTACTCTCGCGCGATTGACGCCCGTGACGCCATCGGGCGGTCCTCGGGTAGCCAGCGGGCGGCCAGCGGGCGGCCATGGGCCGCCCCGGTGCGGCTCCCCCTAGCATCAGTTCCGGATGATCACGGTATCGGTCGAGGACTTCGAGGAGCTGGTGGGCGCCGCCCTCGACGGCATACCTGATGAGCTGGGCGCCAGCATGGAGAACGTGGCCGTCACCGTGGATGACCGCAGTCCCCCCGGGGGGCTCTTCGGCCTCTACCAGGGTGTTCCTCTCACCCAACGGGGAAACCACTACTCCGCATCGGCCCCCGATCGCATCACCATCTTCATGGCCACCATCTGCAACGCCTGCTGGACCAGGGACGAGGTGGTGGCCCTGGTCAGAAAGACGGTCATCCACGAGGTGGGTCACCACTTCGGCATCGACGACCGCCGGTTGGCCGAGCTGGGCTGGGCCTGAGCCGGTCGCTCAGGAAACGGGCAGCGCCAGGGCCCGACCCAGGGCGGCAATGCCTTGGGCGTCGGCAAAAGGAAGACTGAAGATGACCTCGTCGACGCCGGCGGCGACGTGGCCGGCCACCAGATCGGGAATCTCTTCGGGCTGTCCCACCGTGTAGCCGGCCGTCTCCTCGGGGGAACCACCGGCCGCCAACATGGCCCGGACGTCTCGGGTGTTCTCCTCCGAGGTGGTCAGGACGGCCACCGTCATCCAGGTGACGGCGATCTCTTCCGGGTCGCGGCCCACCTCGGCGCAGTGGCCGCGGAGCACCTCGATCTTGCGGCTGAGCGTGGCGACGTCCCCGGTCACGTTGCACTGATCGGCGTACAAGGCCACCAAGCGCAGGGTCCGCTTCTCGCCCCCGCCTCCGATCATGATCCGCGGACCCCCCTGCTGGACCGGACGGGGCAGGTTCCGGGCGTGCGACAGGCGAAAATAAGTACCTTCGAAATCGACGTCGTCACCGGTAAACAGGGCCCGGCAGATCTGGACGGCCTCCTCGAGCATGTCCAGCCGGACCCGGTCAGCGGGGTAGTCAACGCCGAAGGCCTCGTGCTCGACGTCGTACCAGGCGCCCCCGATCCCGAGAATGGCCCGCCCTCCCGAGATCACGTCCAGGGTGGTCACGATCTTGGCCAGGAGCCCCGGATTGCGGTAGGTCACCCCGGTCACCAGCGTGCCCAGTTGCACCCGCCGGGTACGGGCAGCCAGCGCGCCGAGGAGGGCGTAGGCCTCCAGCATGGGTTGATCGGGTCCGCCGAGCGGCGGCAACTGGAGGTAGTGGTCCATGACCCACAGCGAGTCGAACCCGGTCTCCTCGATGGTGGCGGCCAGATGGGCCAGGTGCTCGAACAGCTCAGCCGAGCTGTGGCCCGAGAAGTTGGGCAGCTGAATGCCGAAGCGGGTCATGCCGACTCATCCATGGCGCTCACCGTAATGCGCGACAATCGCTCGGTGGCCGGCGGGAGCTCGATCCGATCCCAGCTGTACCGGGCCGCCCGTGACCTGGGCACCGTTCAGGCAGTCAGCCGCGGCCCCGGGTCCTACGCCCAGCGGGTCGTACGCCGAAAGGTGTACCGCACGACCAACAGCATGACCAACCAGCTCCTCCGGTCCTTCGGCTTGATGGGGAGGCGACGACGTTGAGCACCGGGAAGCCCGGCCGAGGTCACCTGGCAGCCAGTACCACCTCGATGTTGCCGCGGGTGGCGTTGCTATAGGGACAGACGGCGTGGGCCCCGTCCATGAGGGTCTGGACGACATCCTCGGCCACTCCGGGGATGTGCACCTCGAGGGCCACAGCCAATCCGAAGCCGCCCCCTCCGATGGTGCCGATGGTCACTTTGGCGGTCACCGTGGAACCGTCGACGCTGACCTTGCTCCGCCGGGCCACCACAGCGAGAGCGCTCTGGAAGCAGGCGGCGTATCCGGCGGCGAAGAGCTCTTCGGGATTGCTCGCCCCTCCCGGACCGCCCATCTCGACGGGGGGCCGGAGGTCGATGTCGAGCTGGCCGTCGCTGCTGTGTACGTGGCCCTCACGACCACCGACAGCGGTGGCCTCGGCCGTGTACAGAGGCTTCACCAGTGCTGTGACCATGGTTCACTCCTATCCTGAGAATCCCCGACGTCGCACGACGCCGGCTCCCTAGCGCCGTAGAGGCAAACGACGGGCAGCGCCCCGTTGTTCCCCCACTCGCCGTACCCTCTCTGTTCCGCCCCGGTTGCCGAGCTCCACAGACCTGGCGGGTGTTAGATTGCCGCGCCAAGAGCCACCGCTGCCGAACCCGGTCACCTGCCGGTTCGGTTGCCGCCCACCACGGAGCGACAGGGGAACACATGCACGCCCTGACCGGTTACCTGGATTTTCGACCCGAGGACCGTGAGACGACGGTGGCGGCCATCCGGGCGGTGTCCGAGCAGAGCCGGCGAGACCCCGGTTGCGTCGATTACTGGTGGGCTGAGGATCTCGACCGGGCGTGCCGGTTCCGCTTCTTCGAGTGCTGGGAGTCACAGGAGGCCTTCGACCACCACCAGGCACAACCCTACGAGCACGCCTTCATGACCGACCACGTCTCACGTGTGGTGGGGGCGGACGCCAACGTGATGACCGTGAACGACCGCAGCTCGGTCACCGGGGGATAGTCCGGTGCGCGCCGTGAGGAGCACCGGGGCCGGCATCGAGGTGGTAGAGGTCGACCCCGATCCTTCGGCCGGGGTGCGGGTCTCGGTGGTCAGCTCGGGCATCTGCGGTTCCGACCTCCACCTGGTTTCGTTCGGGCCCTTGCCGGTCACCCTCGGACACGAGTTCAGTGGGCGGCTCGACGACGGGACACCGGTGGCCGTGCTGCCCCGCCTGTCGTGCGGCACCTGTGTTCCCTGCCAGACCGGAAACGAGCAGCAGTGTCCGAGGGCGCTGGCCACCGCCTACGGGATCAGCGCGGACGGGGGGATGGCCGACGAGGCGTGGGTGGACCCGAGTTGTGCCCACGAACTGCCGCCGGATCTCCCGCTGGAGAGCGGCTGCCTGGTCGAGCCCCTGGCCGTGGCCGTGCACGGCGTGCACCGGGCTGGGGTGCGATCCGGCACCCCGGTCCTGGTCATCGGGGGAGGGCCGGTCGGGCTGTGTACGGTGGCCGCCGCCCGTGCCGTCGGAGCCGAGGTGGACATCCTGGCCCGTCACCCGTCCCGCGCACACGCCGGCGAGCGGCTCGGAGCGGGGACGTCGATCGGGCAGGACTACGAAACCGTCCTCGACGCCGCCGGCACCCAGAGCTCGGTCGACGAAGCCATCGAGCGGGTGCGGCCGGGGGGCACGGTCGGCGTCCTTTCCACCTTCTGGGACACGGTGGCGCTGGGGATGGGCTTCCAGATCAAGGAGGTCGCGCTGGTGCCGTCGTTCATGTACGGCCACCATCACAGCGCCGATGAGTTCGACCAGGCCGCCCGGCTGCTGGTCGACCTCCCCGAGCTGCCCGAGGTCCTCATCAGCCACCATTTCCCACTGGACGACGGCCCCGAAGCCTTCCGGGTGGCCACGGACAGGAGCACCGGGGCCATCAAGGTGGTGCTCCACCCATGACCGGGTCGGTAAGGACGATCGGTGGGCGGGGCCGGTGAGCCGTCTGTTCTTCATCCGAGCCTGCCTGGTCGACGGCGAGCGACCGGCGGTGGCCGATGCCCACGTCGTGGTGGACGGGGATCGGATCGTGTCGGTGGGCACCGGCCCGACACCGGCGGTCAACCCCGATGACCGGGTCATCGACCTGAACGGTCGCACCATCATGCCCGGCATGGTCAACTGCCACTTCCACGCCACCTACCACAACCTCGGTTCGGCACCGGCCCCCTTCGGCCTCGAAGAGCCGATGGCCCTCCAGGCCGTCCGGGCCGTCAACAGCCTCGGCCTGCTGCTCGAGTCCGGCTTCACCAGCGCCGTCTCCGCCGGTGCCCCGTTCGCCATCGACGCATCGATGAAGGTGGCCATAGACCGCGGGCTCATCCCCGGACCCCGCTTGGTCCCCTGCAGCCGTGACGTCAGCACCACCGGACACGCCGGGGACCGGAGCTTCCCTCCCCACTGGGAAGTAGGCGCCCTGGGCGCCATCCGACCGAGCGACGGCCCCGCCGAGTTCCGGAAGTCGGTGCGGGCCGAGATCAAAGAGGGCGCCGAGATCATCAAGATGTTCGTGACCGGCGGGCACGGGACCATCGGGCCCAAGGAGATGATCGAGATGACCCGCGACGAGATGGGCGCCGGCATCGAGGCCGCCCATCTGCGGGGCGTGAAGGTCCGTGGCCACATCGCCAACCGTGAGGCCATACTCATGGGCCTCGATCTGGGCATCGACGTCATCGACCACGGCGACGGCATGGACGACGAGTGCATTGAACGACTGGTGGCGACGGGGACGCCGGTGGTCCCCTCGATGCTCTTCCCCTCGCGGTTCCTCGGGTCGATGGGGGGAACGGGCCTCGGGTTCACCGACTCGATGAAAGAGGACATCGAGGCCATGGCCGACATCCTCCCCCGGGCCAATGCCGCCGGCGTACGCCTGGTACTGGGCGATGACTACGGGGCCATCTTCCTCCCTCATGGCGCCTACGCCGACGAGCTCGACTACTACGTGCGGGAGATCGGCATACCCAATCTCGACGTGATCCGGTGGGCGACGAAACACGGTGCCCAGCTCACGGGGCGCGACCACGAGCTGGGAACGGTGGAGGACGGGAAGCTGGCCGATCTGGTCATCGTCGACGGCGACCCGCTGGAGAACATCTCCGTCTTGGCCGACCGGGCCAACCTCCACGGCATCCTCAAGGGCGGGCGCTGGGTCAAAGACCTGCTCGGCCACGGACCAGCCGGATGACGTACCGGCGGCCCTCTCGTCCCTGACGGGCCGCCTCATACGGACCGCTCCTGACCGGTCGGGATCCTGACCGCCGTTTCCCGTGACATCCCCCGTCGACACCGTCCGCCGCGGTGGCGCCACCCTCCGGGATAAAACGACTCGGTGGGGCTTCTTTTCCTGTCCATAACGGGCGATGCTCCCCTAGCCTGGACCTTGTGTGGGGGGAGGCGGGGGCGAGTGTCGGGTGGGCGGGGCGCGTCTGGGATCGATCTATCCGGCATCTTCGGTCCCGTCCCCGGCGACCGGCGGGCCGCTCGCGGCTACTTCACCAAGGTCGACCTGGCCGATGCCACCATCGATCTGATCCAAGCGGGCAACCCTCACCCCACTACCGGCCAGGTGGCCGAACGGGCCGAGGTGTCCTGGCGCACCTTGTTCAACCACTACCGGATCGAGGGACTGTACGGCGTGGCCGCTGCCACCCTGGTCCTCCGCGCCCGAGCGTCGATCGCCCCGGTTCCGCCGGTCGGACCGCTGTCCGTACGCATCGACGCCACCTGCCGACAGCGACGCCATCTCTACGAGCAGATCGCCACCGTTCTCCATGCCGTTCCGTCGCGGCCGGCGGCCACTCCCCTCCTCGATCACGTCCTTGACGAGCTGGCCACTCTCCTTTCCGACCAGATCACACGCACCTTCGCCCGTGAGATCTCCCGCCGATCCAACGGGTCCAACCTGGCCGACGTCCTCGACGTACCCACCGGGTGGGAGTCATGGATCACCCTGCGCTTCGGGCGCGACTTGAGCGCCCCCGCCGCCCAGCGCCATCTGGCCGCCACCATGACCCGGCTGCTCAGCTGATCGACCCGACCGAGGTCGGGGCCAGCGGTCAGCTCGGCGCCGACCAGCGGGTCTCGTTGAACCGATGCAGGACCGGCCCGTCGACCCCCCAGGCGATGCAGGTCACCGAGGCGGTGGCCAGGTAGAGACGCCAGGCTCCCTCGACACCCAACCCGAGCGCCCAGCAGGCCGCCGCTTTGATGGGCGACACGTGACTCACCACCACCACCGGCGCCGGGCCACGGGCGCCTGTCCCGTCGCTGGCGAACAGTTCCTCGCAGGCCTCCCGAACCCGGTGGCCCGTTTCGGTAAGCGTTTCACCTCCGGGCGGGCGGTAATCGGGGTCCGATCGCCACAGTTTCCACACCTCCGACGGAACTGATCCGAGGGGCTGGCCGTCGAATTGGCCGTAGTCGACTTCGATCCACCGGTCGTCGATCTCGATGTCGAGCCCGGTGCCCATCGCTTCGGCGGTGCGGCGCGCCCGGGTCAGGGGACTGGAGATCAGCCGGCCGCAGCCGGTCACCGCCGGTCCGAGCGTTCCCGCCTGGGCCAGTCCGCGCTCGGTCAGGGGAGCGTCCATCCGGCCGAGCAGGAGACCGTCGGCGTTGCCGGTCGACTCCCCGTGACGCACCAGGATCAGCATGGAGGGCGAAGGGACCGGTCACCATCGGTTCCGGTCAGGTCATCGATCAATGGACCAGGATGCGGTCGCACTGATCGCAGGTGGCGAACTCGCCCGGCGGCAGGCCGCGTATGCGCTCGACCTCGACGGCCGGAAGGGTCAGATGACAGCCGTCGCACCGGTCGCCCACCAGCCTGGCCGCCCCGACCCCGCCCATCCGGGCCCGCAGGGTCTCGTAGCGCTCGGCCAGATCCGGCGGGAGGGCCGATGCGCATCCGTCTCGCAGTTCCTGCTCGGTGATGATGGTCGCCTTGATGTCGGCCTCGGCGTCGGCCACTGCCGCCGTGAGTCGGGCAGCCTCTGCCGCCATTTCCTCGTAGGAGCTCCTCCGCTCGGCCAGCAGGACGTCGAGCGGCTCCTCCTCCTCGAGAAGGGCCAGCTCCTCTTCCTCGAAATGCTCCTGGCGGGAGCTCAGCTGGTGGACTTCGGTGTCCATGGCCTGCAGATCGCGGGACGCCGTGACCTCACCGGTCAGCATCCTCTGCTCGATCTGATGGCGACGGCCGGCCGCGGCCGCGATCCTCTCCTCCAGCTGTCGCTGTCGGCCAGCGAGATCGTCCACGCCCGCCTGCACTTCGGACAGCTCGGCCTCGAGGACGGCCTGCCGCTTCTGCAGGTCACGGAGGAGGGCCCGTTCGGGCAGCGCCTCCATCCGGTGACGAAGCTGATCGAGGGTGGTGTCGTGCTCCTGGACCCTTATGAGGGTGTCGAACGGTTCGGCCATCACCACTCCTCCTGTTGATCACCACCCCGAGCCGACGAGGCCCGGGTCAGCCTACGGGCCGTACGGAGGGCACCGACCAGGGCATCATCCGCCAAGCGCTCCGCCTCCGTCCAGGTGAACCAGGCCACCTCCTGGCTCTCCCCCGGCGGGGGTGCCGGATCGTCGTCCGGTGCCACCATCAGATAGCGAAGGTCCAGGTGGACATGATTCCGGGCCGCGGGGTGGACGTCAACATGAACGAGGACCGGTCGACCCCCGAAGTGGGCCACAGCCAGCCCCGTCTCCTCGACCGACTCACGCAGGGCCGCCTCCTCAGGCGACTCCCCCGCCTCGATATGGCCCCCCGGTTGCAGCCACCGGTGGAGCCGACGATGGCGATGGAGGACGATCCCCCGGTTGCCGACCACGATGGCGGAGGCGGTCACGTGCGTGAGGTCCGCCTGCTCGTCGAAAGGAGCGGGCAGCCGCCCGAGTTCGACGTCCATGATGGCCATGGACAGCCGCTCGCGATCGTCGGCCGGCGGGTGGTGCCCGAGTGCGGTGCGAAGGCGATCCACTCGGTCGGGCACGTTCACCGCCACCGGGCGGCTGGCAAGACCGGGTGGCTGTTCAGGGCACGAGCAAAGGTCGATCCGATGGGGGGACCGTCCGGGTGGTGCCGGCTCAGGCCGACTTGCGACGCTGGCGGTGGATCCGCCGCCTCTCCCGTTCGGTGGTCCCTCCCCAGATGCCCTCTCGCTCCCGATGGGCCAGTGCATGCTCGAGGCAGGCTTCCCTGACCGGGCACTGATCGCAGACGGCCTTGGCTTCACCGGCCTCCTCGTCGGAGATCGGATAGAACACGTCCGGGTCGATTCCCCGGCAGGCAGCATGCTTGCGCCAGGTGGCACTCATGGGAGGGTCACTTCCTACTTACTGTTGGATCACTGGTCGTCCGCTCGGGCTATTACGTGGTGACCAGGGAAAACACCGCTCACCGACGAAAACTGGCGGAACAGACAGTATGACGCAGACAGGGTGGCGGTGTCCACATCGACCTCCCCAGTCCGGCTTATTCACCGTCGGGACCTGCTGATTCACCTGGTGGCCCCGGATGACCGCCTACCGGCGTCTGGGCCTGGGCCGGCAGGCCGGTCGGCCGGTGGGCCGGTGGGCTCAAGGCACCCCAGGCGTCCATGATCGGGTCAACCGGTAGGATCGGCGACCGCCCATCCCGCACTCCTGGCCTCTATCCGCCCTCTGTCTGTCCGCCCTCTCTTCCGTCCGCCCTCTTTCCGGCGCCGCTCGGAACGCCAGCCACAAGGAGCCCGACACCATGTCTGCTGAGCCTGAGCCGTCTCATGAGCCTGAGCCGTCTGCTGAGGCCCCGTCAACCGAGCCGTTGACCGGACCCCTATCCGGCAAGACCATCGTGGTGACCGGGGTGACCGGCCAAGTGGCGGGCCCGGTGGCCGTAGCCCTGTCCTTCGGCAACCAGGTTGTGGGGGCGGCCCGCTTCAAGGACCATGAGGCCCGGCAGCGCCTGGAGACGGCCGGGGTGCGCTGTGTACCCATCGATCTGACGGCGGGGGACGTGGACGCCCTTCCTGCCGACGCCGACTACGTCATTCACTTCGCCGTGTCCAAGTCGAATGACTGGGAGCGCGACCTCGGCGCCAATAGCGGTGGGCTCGCCCTCCTTATGGAGCACCACCGGGACGCCGCCGCCTTTCTGCACTGCTCGACCACCGGGGTGTACAAACCGATGGGTCACCACGTCTTCGCCGAAGAGGACGAGCTCGGCGACAACCACGGTGTCTGGCCCTTCCTCCGGACCTACAGCATCAGCAAGATCGCCGCCGAGGCCACCGCCCGCTGGGCCGCGGCCCGCTTCCACCTTCCCACCACCATCGCCCGGCTGTCCGTGCCCTACGGGGACAGAGGTGGTTGGCCGGCCATCCACCTCGAGATGATGCTGAACGGCAACGAGATCCCCGTCCATGTCGACGCGCCCAGCGTCTATCACCCGCTGCACGAGGATGACATCATCGCCATGGTTCCCCGACTGCTGGCAGTGGCCAGCGTGCCCGCCGTCACCGTCAACTGGGGAGGCGACCAGGCGGTCAGCATCGAGGAATGGTGCAGCTACCTGGGCGAACTCACCGGCACCCCGGCCCGCTTCGCCCCCACCCGGGACACCATCGACAGCGTCCAGATCGACCTGACCCGCATGCACGATCTGGTGGGGACGACCTCGGTGGACTGGCAGGACGGGATGCGACGGATGGTGGCCGCCCGCCATCCCGAGCTGCTCGAGAACTGACGGCCCCGCTCAGCTTCGGGCGCTGGGCATGCAGTAGACGCTCCCCACCGACCATGCCTTGATCAAGGCATCAGGGGTCACGATCAGCCGGGCCCCGCTGCGAAAAACGGCCGTCAGCCGCCCCCCGGCCGACGTCCACAACCAGCGCACCGAGCCAGGGAAGAGCGACACGAACGGTCCGAGGTGGCTTGTGTTGCGGGGGTCGAGGCGATAGGCGAGGCCCCCGATCTCCACCTCAAAGGGGCTCCCTATCACCACTTCGGTTTGCCCGAATTGAAGATGGGACTGGTCGTCGATGCGGATAAAGGAGAGGGATGGCTCTTCGAGCACGAACTCCCTGCCGCCATCGGGCATCTCCCGAATCTCACAACCGTCGATCACCGGTCCATGATCGCATCTTGCCCTGACCCCTGCACATCCCCTCCACAGTCCGACCATCGGTCTCCGCCGGCCGAGTTGGGACGGTACCCCCGATCAAACCGAGGGGATGACGACCGCCTCGGGCCACAGTAGTCCGGTGAGATGGGCGGTCAGCCGAGCCAGCTCGGCCGCAGTTCCACGGTATCTGTCGAGGCTCTGCCCGTAGGGATCGGGCACCTCGTCAGCAGCTGACCGATGGGCCAGCGAGGTCCGGGTCCGGTCCCCGTGGGCCACATCGATCCACGACCGGATGCCCTGGTCGGGGCGACGGGGGCCGGTGAGATCCCCCCGACGGACCAGTTCCTTCAGCATGAAGGCCTTGGGCCAGCTCGGCGGGTCGAGCAGGACGATCTCTTGGACGTGGCGACGGCTCATGCCGATGATCAGGTCGGCGTCGGCCACGAGCGGCCTGGTCAGCTCTCTGGAACGGTGGCCGGTCATGTCGATGCCGTAGGGGGTCATGACCTCGACCACCTCCGGCGGGACTTCTCCCGTTCCGGCGATCTCGCCGGCATGCAGGCCTGCCGAGGAGACCTCGACCGGCTCGGCCAGGTTGGTGATCTGCTCGGTGAAGAGGGCGGCGGCCATCGGGGACCGGCAGAGATTGGCGGTGCAGACGAAGAGGACCTTGACGACCGGATTGTACCGTCCGGGATCGGGTCACCCATCGTCGCCCACATTCCAACCCCATTCACTCCGGCGCATACGCTCGGGTCCGACAAGGGAAGCGGGTTCCGCCCGAGGCCCACCCGATCCCACACCTGGGACAAGAGCGAGAAAGAGGAGGTTTCCGTGCGACTCGAGGCGGGGGGCGTCGCCCTGGTCCACGACTACCTCACCCAACGAGGGGGGGCGGAGCGAGTGGTCCTGGCCCTGGCCGCAGCCTTTCCGACCGCGCCCCTGGCCACCTCCCTCTACGACCCGGCCGGCACCTTCCCCGAGTTCGACGAACTCGACATCCGCACCCTGGGGCTCGACAGGGTGCCCCCCCTGCGGGCGCACCACCGCCTGGCCCTGCCCCTTCTGGCCCCGGCCTTCTCAGGACTGCATGTCGAGGCCGAGGTGACCATCTGTTCGTCGAGCGGGTGGGCCCACGGCGCCCGGGCCAGCGGCCGCAAGATCGTCTACTGCCATACGCCGGCCCGCTGGCTCTACCAGCCCGAGCGCTACCTGGCCGGCAGCCCGGCGGCCGCGGGGACACTGTTGTCCCTGGTGACGCCGCCCTTACGGCGGTGGGACCGCCGAGCGGCGGCGTCGGCCCATCGTTACCTGGTGAACTCCAACGCCGTCCGCCGGCGGGTGGCCGAGCTCTACGGCATCGAGGCGGAGGTGCTCCCCCCGCCGATCGACGTGGACCCTGCCGCTGACCGGCAGGCTGTTCCGGGGATCGAGCCCGGCTTCCTCCTGTGCGTCTCCCGTCTGCTCCCCTACAAGAACGTCGAGTACGTCGCCGAGGCCTTCCGCCGGCTCCCCGACGTCCGTCTGGTCATCGTGGGATCCGGGCCGCTGGCTGAACAGATCAGTGCCGCCGCCCCACCCAACGTGACCGCTCTCGGGCGGGTCGACGATGCCAGCCTCCGCTGGCTCTACGGGTCGTCGGCCGGCCTGGTGGCTGCCTCCTACGAGGACTTCGGGCTCACCCCGGTGGAGGCGGCTGCCTTCGGAAAGCCCACCGCCGCCCTCCGCTGGGGTGGATTCCTGGACACGACGGTCGAAGGGGAGACCGGGGTGTTCTTCGAGCAACCCGAACCGGCCCTCATCGCCGAGGCGGTCGAAAAGCTCAGGGCTGGCCGCTGGCAACCCGACACCCTCATGGCTCACGCCCGGGGCTACGCACCGGAGCGGTTCGTCGAGCGCATGCGGGCGGTGGTGGGCGAAGAGCGGTCCGCAAGTTGACGGTCGGGTGTACCGGCAGGGCGGGCGGGTGCCACCGGTCCGGCGTGGGTGGCGGGAGCGGGTCCCGTGATCAGGAGGCGCCCCGGCCCCGGAAGATGGTAGTGGGTGTCTGCCAGAGGATCTGCACGTCCCACCAGAACGACCACGAGGCCACGTAGAGGTAATCGAGGCGGCACAGCTCGAGATGGGAGAGCTCGTTGCGCCCCGAGACCTGCCACAGTCCGGTCATGCCCGGCCGGGCCTCGAACCGCTTGCGGGCCCAGCCTTCGATCTTCATGGCCTCGGAGACGACGAAGGGCCGAGGGCCGACCAGGGACATATCCCCCACCCATACGTTGAGGAGCTGGGGGAACTCGTCGAGGCTGGTACGGCGCAGAAAGCGACCGATCCGGGTCACCCGGGGGTCGTTCTGCACCTTGAACAGGGGCCCGTCGACCTCGTTCAGGTGATCGATCTCCTGTCGACGCTCCTCGGCGTCGTTGTACATGGTGCGGAACTTCAACATGGAGAAGGGATGCTCCCCGCGTCCGGTGCGGACCTGGCGGAAGAACACGGGCCCCGGACTGGTGGCCTTGATCACAACCGCGGCCACGATGAAAAAGGGTGAGGCGACCAACAGGATCAGTGACGAGGCCACGATGTCGAATGAGCGCTTCAAGAAACGCGATCCGGCCGTCATCGAAGCCGGAGCGATATCCAGCATGGTGAGCCCGGAAAGATCCTCGACATGGGAGCGACTGGTCACCAGCTCGTAGTACCGGGGGACGATGGATACCGCCACTTGGCCAGCCAGGCCCTTCAGCATTTCCGTGGTGCGCTCCGGATGGGTGCGGGAGAAACACACCACCACCCGGGCCACGCCGTACTGCCGGCACAGGGCGGGGAGATCCTCGAGCTCGCCGAGGACGTCGCTACCCCCCAACGGGTTGTCGTCCACGTACCCGACGAAGTTGACACTCGAATGGGCACGCAGGTGGCTGGCCACGGTCTGAGCCAGCTTTCCGGTGCCGACCACGATGATGGGCACCGAACCGACCGAGGCCCGCCCGGCCAGGCCGAAGGTCACCACGCGAGCCACGGGCACCGCGATCATGGCCACCAGGCACATGGCGGCCACCTTGCCCACGGTCAGCGACTCCAGATGGGAGTTCTTCCGGGTGATGTAAGCCACGATGGCGTACAGGAAGCCGCTGATCATGAGAGCGTGAAGGATGTTCCGCAGGTCGGAGAACACGCTGTAGGTGATGCGCCTGGTCACCCCCCGGTACAAGCCGTAGACGGCGAAAGCGCCGATGAACAGGGGGATGACGGCCAGATTGATCAGATAGATGTTCCGACTGTGGTCGGCCGCGCTGTCGGGGTTGGAGGATATGAGCGACACCAGCAACGGCCCGACGAAGGCGGCGGCGGCCAGACCGATGACGTCGGCGATGAGGAGGCGGCGGAGAACGTGGCGCCGGACCCGGGCCACGGCCCCGGCATGGTCACCGACTCCGGCGTCGGCAGCGACGATCTCCTCGACGCGCCTCTTGATGACGCCTGGTGCCCGGATGACGCCTGGCGCCCTACTACCGATGAGCGTGTCGGCTCGGCCACTCTCCGTATCAAGTATCGCCATCCCAGCCGGCCTGCCCTTTCCTGCACCGGTCACCCGCTGGCCTTCTCCCGTTCTGCCCGGAAGATCAACCACCAGAACCACGTCCACCAGAACCACGTCCGCCAGAACTGTGTCCGCCAGAGAATTCCATGCTAAACGCACAGCAACCATTGGCACAATCGCGAATTGGGGCAGAGTCCATGCCCGATTATCGACAGGTACGAGCCCGGGCTGAACCGGTCCGCACGGATCAGACTGGACCGGTCGGACGTTTGGGGCTGGAGGGTCGGTGAGACCGGACCCGAGGGCCCCAGAGAGTCCCCCTTCTCGGGGCCGGCCGACGGCCTAGCTCCCGGTCACCTCGAGGAGTCCGGCCCGGATGGCGGCGATCGACTCGAAGGTCGATTTCTTAAGCATTTCCTCGGGAAACTCGATGTCGAAGGCGTCCTCGAGGGCCAACATGACGTTGACGCTGGCGTGGGAGGTCATCCCCGCCTCGAAGAGGTCGGCGTTGTCGTCGATCGAGGCCGGGTCGACCCCGAGGCGGCCGTGCTCGGCCAGAACCACCCGAATGGTCTCATCCATGGTCTCTCCATTCGTCGGGCCAGTGAACATCGGACCAGTGATCGGCCGGAGACGGGGTCAGCCTCACTGGTCGTGCTCCCCGCTCGTGATCCGGCCACTCTCTGCCCCGACCTCCGCACCGGCAGTGGTCCCTGAGTCCGGTGCCTCCGCAGAACACATCCCGACCACCACGGCGGCGGCCAAGGCCTCGTGATGGGTGAGGCTCACCGACCACCGGTCGATGCCGGCCCGTGCGGCCAGACCCGCCGCCGACCCCGACAGGCGCAACTCGCACCATCCACCGTCGGTCCGGTACACCTCGATGTCGCGCCACGGGGGCCGCGGGCCGGTGGGGCGCAGAACCTTGAGCACCGCCTCCTTGGCCGCGAACCGGGCGGCCAGCGATTCGACGCGGTAGGGGCGGTTCGCCTCCGGTCCGTCCCCGATGCGACAGAACGCCTGCTCGTGGGGTGTGAACATCCGCGCCACGTAGCGATCCCCGAACCGGGCGATCGATGCGGCCACCTCATCCACCGAGGTCAGATCGATGCCCACCCGCACCATGGGCCGGCCCCCGCCACCATCGGGGACCGCCGGATGGGGCACCACATCGGCGATCCAGTCCTGCACGTCCCGGGCCATGTCGGTCGTCAGCCCGCTCATCGGACACCCCCACTGGCGGCAGCTGTTCCCGACGGGGCCCGATTTTGATCGGCCGGAGCACCGACCACCGAGCGATAGACGGAGCCGTAGGCGGCGGCGACCCGCGGCCACGAGAAGTCGTCGACCCGGGTCGGGCCGGTGGCGGCGATCCGGTTGCGCTCCACCGGATCGCCCAGGAGGCGGTCAAGGGTGGCGGTGAGGGCCGGCGTGTCGAAGGGGTCCACCAGAACTCCGTCCTGCCCGTCACGCACGAACTCGGATGCGCCACCCCGATTGCTGGCCACCACGGCCACGCCGGCGCGCCATGCCTCGAGGATCACGATCCCGAACGGCTCGACCCGGCTGGGCATCACGAAGAGGGTGGCGGCGGCCATGGCTTCGGCTACGGCCTGTCGATCCAGACGGCCCACCAGATGTACCCGGTCCTCCACGCCGAGCCCTACGGCCTGCTGCCTGAGCCCATCGACGGCGCCGCCGGTGCCGGCGACGACCAATTCGACCTCATGCCTCTCGGGATCCAGCCCGGCGTAGGCCTCGAGAAGGAGATCGAAGCCCTTCTTCTCGACGATACGACCGAGGGCGAAGATGTAGGGACGCCCGGCCACGCCGGTCAGCCGCTCACCGATCCCCGGGACGGCCTCGGCCTCTCCCTCCTCCCCCGAAGGACGACCGCCCTCCACGGATACCCCGTTGAAGATGACCTGGCCCCGGCCCTCCTCCAGCCCGAACCGGTGTTCGGCGTCGGCCAGGGTGAAGGCCGAGCAGGCGGTGACAGCGGCGGCCCGCCGCAGGGCCAGCCGCAGTGAGGTCCGCAACGATCGCGACTCCTCGAAGATGTCGGCATCGTCCATCACCGTCTCCCCCTGCAGGGTCACCACCAGTGGGATCCCGGTGACGCGGGAGAGCGCAGTGGCATAGGTGCCGTTGGGTCCGAAGCACTGCACGTGGAGGACGTCGGGGCGGAAGGCGGCCACTGCGCTCCGCAGGGACGCCAGGGTCCGTGGACCGGTCGTGGTCGACCGACGGATGGCGGGCCAGTTGGTGGCGGGTAGGGGCATGGGCAGCCGTCGAACCACCAGATCGTCGAGGATCTCGACGGTCTCCGGTTGAGAATCGTCGGGGAGGAGAGTCCAAACCTCCACGTTGTCGCCCCCAAGGCGCAGGGAGAGGGCGAGGTGCCGGGTCAACTCCTCCACTCCGCCGAGTGCAGGGAGATACGAGCTGGGAAGGAGGGCTATGCGCATGGTGATCGTCGGGCAACGTCAGGGCTGCCGGCATACCGAGTTACCGATGAGACTGCCGACGGTAACAGGGCGGAGCGTGTGGACACGGCGCACAGTGTTTCGGTTCAGGAGATGGTCGGGTTGAGCCAGGTCTCAATGGCGGCCAGGACCCCGCCACTCGGTTCGGGGGCGATCGTGCTCCAGTCGCCCACGCCCGGTGACCAGTAGTTGGAGAAGGCGGCTGCGTACCACCCCGAAAGGAAGCCCTGCTCTGCGCAGTCGCAGTCGGGAGCCCAGCTGGCCGGGTGGATGCCCAGGATGTTCTCGATCTGGGCCTCTCCCCCTTGGGGCTCCACGGCGGCGGCGTCGACCTCATGGCCGATCTCGAAGCCGATGATGCCGGCCAAGGTGTCCACCGCCTCCCCGGCATAGACATAGAGGACCGAAGTGCCGCCAGGTCGGCCCCAGGTGAAGGTGGTATTGCCGTAGAAGCCGGGTGACGGTGCGTCGGCGATGGGCAGGAACTGAATGCTGTACCCGGGGATGTTCTGCCATGGGTAGCGGACCAGAGCCAGAGCCTGCTGACCGAGTTGATCGGGCGTGGTGGCCGCCGGGGTGGGGGCCACAGCGGCCGGTGGCGGTGCGGCGACGGCGGCTGGAGCGGCCGGCGGCGGCGGTGCCGCCGTGGTGGTGGGGGCCGGCACGGTCGTGGTGGGAGCCGGCGCCGTGGTGGCGGGGGTCGGAGTCGTGGTGGCGGCGGCCGGTGCCGTCGCCCGGCGAACGCTGGCGCGGGCCGGCGCCGTGGCTCGGCGAACGCTGGCCCGGGCCGGGGCCCGGGTGACGGCGGCGGAGGCGGTGGCAGCGGGGGTGGGACGAGACCGGATCCCAACCTGGAGCACGGTGACCACGATCAAGAGGAGGACGATGGCCGCCACCGCGAACTCGAGGGTGAGCAGCGAACGGCGCTGGTGGAAGGTGGCCCGGGCCAGACGTGCCCGCCAGCCTGGCGCCCGTCGCTCATGACCGATGTAGCCGGGGGAAACAACCAGCTCGGGATCATCGAGCTCGGTACGGAAGGCGGCCTCGAGTTCCTCTTCAACGGCGGGATCACCCTGTTCGACGGCGGGATCACCCCGGCTCGGGGGCGGTCCGAGCGGAGTGCGCTGGGGAAGCACGCTGACAGCGCCGGGCCGCCAATCCGGCGTCGCGTCATCGCTCTGCGCTGACTCCATAGCGCTAGATCGGCAGGTTCGAGCTCAACCTGAAGGGGCCGAGGCCGTCAGGTCCCACACCCCCGTGTAGCGGGCCGGCGGCCCGGAAAGGTCGGAGTCCCCGGTCAGGGTCCTCGGGGTCCTGTGGGACCCGGGCTGACCGGTGCGGGTGGCCCGGCGCTCCGTCCTCAGCACGGCCCGCGCCGCCCGTCGGGCCTTTCGCGCCTGGCTTCGGGCTGCCGCCTTCTGGCTCCGGATGGCAGCCTGGCCCCGGCGGGCGCCCTGCGTCTGGACGGCGGTCTGGCTGCGGAGGGCGGCACTGTGGATGGAGGCGCACCCGGCACCGGAGGCGAGAGCCTGGCCCCGTGCACACGGACCCGCCGACAGTTCGACAGCCGTGCCAGTGGAGCCGGGGATGTGAGTTTTGCCGCGCCCTGTCGAGCGGGCCGGGGTCGAGCGGGCCGGGGTCGAGCGGAGCCGACGCTGGCGGGCCACTCTTCCACCGCCACCGGGACGGACAGGAGCGCCGAGGGCGCTGGCCGCCTTTCTGTGACCATTGCCGGCCGGCACTGTCTGACCAGCGGCATGGGAGCCGATCAGAGCGAGCGGGACCACTGTGGCCACCACGATGGCGAGGATGGCCAGAATGTCCAACATCCGCCGGGAGGCTGACCGACGGGATGCCGTGCGGCCCACCGGGGCGGCTGGCCATGGCTGAGGCAGCTCCGCCGTACCCAGTGACAGGGGCTCTGCGCAAGTGGACGGGCTCGGAACCTCCCGGCGGGCCCGGGCCGGGGCGACGACCCCCGGCGCTGTCCGGATTGTGCTGTCATCGATGAGGTTGTCGACGGGGCCGACACCTCGCCGGTCACGGCCGATGTAGTGGTCGGAGAGGATCAGTCGGGGGTCATGGAGATCGGCTAGGAGGGCGGCGGGAACAACGATGGGCCGGCGGTGGGGCCTCGACCGGGGTGTGTCTGGCAATGAACCGGTCAATTCGGGCCATGGCGGCGGCGGGGCCTCAGACCCCGGTGTCAGTAGTGCGCAGGCAGAGGCCGGCCGGCGGGCGCGCCTTGGAGCCAGCGGATGGAGCGCATCCCTCTGTTCCGACGCCACGCTCTCTTTTCGGCATCGGTACGGCCAATCTGAAGCACTCGCCCGCTACCTCACGCGCTCCCCGGCCAGTCGGTCGGTGGCAGAACGGCGGCCGGGGGGAGGTTATGGACCCGGTGCGATCGCCTCCCGTAGGTCGGTGCTCGGGGTGGAAGTCGGTCCGAGTCGGGGTGGGTCGGGGTTGAAGTCGGGGTGGGGTGGGTCGGCTCAGTAAGCGGGAAGGAGCCGGGAGGCGGCCTGGGCCAGGCGCGATGTCGTCTGGCGGAGCGAACTTCCGGGCAGACCCGCTGATCGCCTCGGGGTCGAAAGCCCGACCCCGCGCCTGCCGGTGCCCTCGTCCACCCGTAGGTCCTCCGGTCTTCGCTCGTGCAGTTCGCGGTCAGCCAGACCCAGACAGACGCCGCAGATGATGTAGGGGGTCCCGTACATGGCTCCGATCCAGAAGATGTCGAACAATCCGTCGACGTAATGGCTGACCAGGACAGCCAGCCCCAGCGTGCCGATGGCGTACGGGAGTCGGAGCATCGTCCTGACCGTGATCCAGACCAGGTAGAAGAAAGCCAAGGATCCGATGATGCCGGTCGAAGCCAGATTGTCGTACAGCACGTTGGGCGGATCGGTGACGTACAGCCACTGGGGAAGGTTGTAGAAGCGCATCCCCTCACCCAGGATCGGGGCCAGGTGCCAGACATGGATGGCCAGGGTGTACTGATTCTCCCGGATGGCCACCGAGTTGAACCTCGGGTCGTTTCTGGCCGCTGTGGCGAAGCTGTTGTACACCAAATAGACCACGGGGATGCAGCCCACGACGATGAGCTTCGACCGGGCACGGAGATGGGGGTTGCGCAAGAAGGCGATCACCAGGGCCAAAACCATGACAATGCCGGCTTGACGTGACTGGCATGACAGGAGGCCGAGGAGGCACAGGTACTTGCTCACCCGCGCTTCCATCCGACTGACGCCTGTCCACGAGGGATTGACCTGGGCGACGACGACGGCCACCCACATCACCGCTCCGATGGTGTTCTTCTGGTATCCCCCCCATTGAGCCGGATGGAAATGGCCGGTCACGGAGTGCTCGATGGCCATGACGGCCAGAATCGAGGCGACGAGCAGGAAGAGCCGGAATGCCTGCCGGACGCGGTCCGAGCTGGCGATGACCCACCCACACAAGACCGTCGCCCCCAGATACGAGAAGCGGTGGAACCACTCGACGACGTCGTAGCGGTTCGGATTGGCGATCACGATGATGATGAGCACGGCCTCGTACCAGATCACACCCTGCAGGAACTGGCGGAGATAGGTGGCCTCCTTCCACCGGACATGGAAGAGGCTCACCGCGCCGCCAACGAAGACGATCAGATCGCCGGCGCTGAAGTTGGTGCTTCCCCCCAGGCGCTCGATGAGGATCGAACCGGGCAGGGCGATGACCACCAGCAGGATGGGGTCGCTGGCGAAGATCCCCACCACCAGCACCACGGCCGCCAGCGCCAGTCCGATGCGGCGCTGCCCGGCCACGGCCATCCCGACGACGCCCGCCAATCCCACCGTGGCCACCCAGAAGACCCCGCTTGTCACCGCCCTGCGCCAGTGCCCGACGCCGCTCCACCGCCTGACGCTGCGTCGTTTTTTGACCCTGCGCGTCAGCCTGACGTCGTACAGTTCGACGTCTTCGGTGCTCTCGGTGTCCTCACCGCCGGGATCCGACCGGCCCGGTCGGGATCGGGCAAACCGGGTCATGGTGGGGCCTTGCCTTCGGTCATCTGACCTCGGCCTCCTGTGATGGCAGGCTCCAAAGGATAGTGGCCCGTCGGTGCACTCTCCTGTCTTCGGCAATTGTCTCTCAAGAACTGAGGGCGCGGTGTCGACGCTACACATGATCCCAGGCACGCCGGACCGCCTGCGCTCGGGCCGCGGGATCGGAGGATCGACGAGGGACGGAATGGCACCACAGAGCCCGGGTGACAACACCATGAGCGCCACCTCTGCCCACCCCGGTCTCCCCGGGTGGCGACCGACGGTTGCAACCAGCACGGGCGCCGGACGCTCGGCGTCCACATTCCGCCACCCACCGGTCACAGTAGGCCCTATCCTCACCACATGGATACGGCTCGACGAGGGGCAGTCTGGTGACCTTCGCTGACTTCGTGGCGACCCTGTGGCGCCGGCGCCTCACTATCGCCATCTGCGCCGTCGTGGCCGTGGTCGCCGCCATCGGCTACACCAAGGTCCGCACCCCGAGCTATCAGTCGTCAGCCCTGGTCCAGATCAATGCGCCTAGTTCGACCAGTCAGTCGGCCACGGCGGTGACACTTCCTGACCCGGCACAGTTCCTGAGCAGCACCGCCGTCCAGATCGAGGCGGCCAAATTGCTCAAGAATCCAGACGTCACGGCGGTCACCGACTCCGTCACCGGGACGGTCGACCCGACCACCGGCGCTCTGACCATCACCGCCACAGGCTCCACTCCGGAAGAGGCCAAGGCGGTAGCCGAGGCCTATTCGCAGGCCTACGTGGATCAGACCCAGGATCTCATCCAGATCCAGATCAACAAGATCAACACGCTGTCGGCCGGTGTGGAGAGCCAGATCCAGACTCTGCAGGCTCAGCAGCCCCCGACGGCTCTGACCACCGCCCAGATTGCCGCCCTCACCACGACTTACGGCTCGCTCCAGGCCGAAAAGGACACGATCTCCCTCGGTCAGCCCTACGCCACCATCCAGGTGGCCGCCTCCCTGCCCGGAGCACCGGCGGGATTGAGCAAGAGCAAGTTGGGGCTGATCGGCCTGGTGGCCGGTCTCCTGGTCGGCTGCGGGCTGGCTCTCACTCGCGAACAGTTCGACACCCGCCTCCGCACCAAGCCGGACATCGAATCGGTGACCGAATCGCCCATCCTGGCCGAGCTCCCGGAGGACAACGAGGTGCGGAACGGCTCGGTGTCCATCGCCATGGTCCAGGCACCCCAATCCCCGATGGCCGAGTCGGTGCGGGAGCTGAGGACCAGCTTGCGGGTTCTCCTCGACGAGACGCCGTGTCCCCTCATCGTGGTCACCAGTCCCGAACCGGGGGACGGCAAGACGTTCGTGACGGCCAATCTGGCAGCGGCCTGGGCGATGAGCGGCAGCAAGGTCATCGTCGTCTCCGCCGACTTCCGCCGGCCCAGGCTGGAGGAGATCTTCGGGCTCGAGGTCGATGGCCGGGCCGGACTGGCCGACCTCATCCGGGCCAACTGGAAGAAACCCGAGGGCGACGATCGCTTCCTCGGGCACGACGACCGTGAGCATTCCGACAAGAACGACGACCGCAGTGGCCGTGGCAGCCAGCGGATGCCGAACCGTGGCCGACGGGACATGGGACCGGTGCCCGATCAACCATCGGCCAGCTCGCTGCTGGTCGAGACGGGGATCTGGGGACTGCAGATCCTTCCCGCCGGCACCAAGCTCGACAATCCGAGCGAACTGTTCGGAAGCCCCGGGATGCAGCCGGTCCTCGACCAGCTCCCGCTGCTGGCTGACATCATCCTGCTCGACACGCCGCCCATCCTTTCCGCTCCCGACACCGCCATCATCGGGAGCATGGCCCGCAACGCCGTGGTGGTGGCCTCCGAAAACAAGACCGATCGGGGCGACCTGGAGCGGACCGTTCGCCGTCTGGAGACGACCCACTGCCACGTGCTGGGGATCGCCATCAACCGGGTCAAGCGCACGTCGGTCGACTCCTACCGCGCCTATCACTACAAGCAGTGACGCTTTTTCCTCCGGGCGGTGACTCAATCACCCGCCTTTCAGCTACGGCTTTCTCCCCCACCGGTCCCTTCGCCGCGGAAGCCGAGGCGGAACGGCCCGGTTTCGACGCCACCACACGTTGACCGGTCGGCCCGTGCTGCCCTCTGACCCAACGCGCTCCGGCGGTGAGGACTCGAACGGTCCGGTCCCCGACGACGACTCAGGCGTCGAGGTCATCGTGGTGGCCTTCGGAGCACCGGAGCTGCTCGAAACATGCCTGAATGCTCTGGCCGGCCAATTCCCGGTGGTCGTCGTGGACAACGCCTCGGATGCCGAGGTTCGAGCCATCACCGAGGGCCGCGGGGCCAACTACGTCGATCCGGGGATCAACCTCGGTTTCGCCGCAGGAGTCAACCGGGGACTGGCCCACCGCCGACGTGCCGCCGCCGACGTTCTCCTGCTCAATCCGGATGCCATCATCTCGCCGGAGGGAGTGCGTTTGCTCCACCGCTGCCTCCACGGGAGGAGTGACCTGGCCTGCGTGGCCCCCAGGCAGATCGAGCCGATCAGCGCCGCGCCCTCGCGTGTGGGCTGGCCCTTCCCCACCCCGGTCGGAGCCTGGGTGGACGCCGTCGGGCTCAGCGGTCTTCGCCGCAGGGAGGACTTCATGATCGGTTCGGTCCTGCTCGTTCGAGCATCGGCATTGGCCCAGGTGGGCGGTTTCGACGAGGAATTCTTCCTCTATGCCGAGGAGACGGACTGGCAACGCCGGGCCTTCGAGGGCGGCTGGCGGATGGCCTGTTGCCACGAGGTGACGGCTACCCACATCGGCGCCGGAACCGGCGGGAGCGCGGATCGGCGCCGCGTCCACTTCCACGCCTCTCAGGAGCGCTACATCCGCAAACACCATGGACGCTTGGGTTGGGAGGTCTACCGCACGGGGACGATGGCAGGGGCTTTCATCCGGGCCGTCGTCCTACCGGGGCAACGAGGTCGGGAGGCGGCCCTCCGGTTCCATCTCTATCGTCAGGGTCCGTGCCTGGTCGAGTCGCGCACATGAAGTCGGCGGGGCGCCAACCGCTCACCGTCGTCCATGTGGTGGTCACCGACGCCTTTGCCGGCGTCGAGCGTTACGTGTGCCAGGTGGTCAACGAGCTGGCCGCCCGCGGCCATCGGGTGACGGCCATCGGGGGGGACTCGGTCCGCATGCGCACCGAGCTCCACGATGACGTTCCCGGCCGCTCCGCCGACTCCCTTCTCGCCGCCGCCGCTGCCCTGACCCGCTCGGGCCGACCGGACATCGTCCATGTGCACATGACCTCGGCCGAAGGGGCGGCCTGGCTGGCCCGTCCCTGGCACCGGGCGCCTCGGGTCGCCACCCGCCACTTCGCTCGGGATCGCGGCTCGAGTGCCCTCAATCGGGCCCTGAGCCGCATCACCAGCCGAGGTATCGCTCGAGACATCGCCATCAGCCGATTCGTCGCCGACTCCATCGGCACGCCGTCTGTCCTCATCCCCAACGGTGTTCCCGACCGTCCCCAGGCCCCGCTGGAATCGCCGGCCGTTCTCATGCTCCAGCGCCTCGACAGCGAGAAGGCCCCCGAGGTGGGCATCCGTGCCTGGTCGGCCAGCGGACTCGACCACCACGGGTGGCGACTGCTGGTAGCCGGCACCGGCGGCCTCCGAGGGTCGCTGGCCCAGTTGGCCCGCGACCTCGGCTCCGGCGACAGTGTCGACTTCCTGGGCCAGGTGACCGCCACCGACGACCTGCTGGCCCGGGCATCGATCCTCCTGGCCCCTGCGCCGGAGGAGCCCTTCGGGCTGTCGGTGGTCGAGGCCATGGCCCACGGGATCCCGGTGGTGGCGGCCCGGGGCGGCGGACACCTCGAAACGGTGGCCGACAGTGGCGTCTTGTTCACATCGGACGACCCGAAGGGGGCGGGAGAGGCCCTGGCCGAGCTCGGGGCGAGCCGGCCCATGCGTCTGCGGATGGGCCAGGACCTCCGACGTCGACAGCGGGAGATGTACTCGCTGTCGACCCACGTCGATCGGCTCGAGGATCTCTACGACGACCTCGTGGAGGCCACAGGGGCCCGACGCCGGCCGGCCTCGTAGCCCACGCCGCCCCGGGGGCCGTAGCCTGGAGAACCGGCGGTAGGCGCCGAGCGCTAAGGCTCCCCATCCGAAGTGCCGATGGTCCCACCATGGTGGAATCGACCCATCCAGAGGCGGAAGGATCGCGCCCCGGACACGTTGCCCCCAACGGGACAGGCGCCCCCCACCCGGGCGGCGCCTTCCTGGCCGATCCCGTCGTTGTCATCGGAGCCGGTCCTGCCGGGCTCACCGCGGCCTACCAGCTGGTCCAGCGGGGCGACCCGGTGGTGGTGGTCGAGGCCGACGACGTGGTCGGGGGCATCAGCCGCACCGTCGAGCGCGATGGGTGGCGATTCGACATCGGGGGCCACCGCTTTTTCACCAAGGTAAAGCCGGTCGAGGACCTGTGGCACGAGATCCTGCCCCCGGAGGACTTCCTGGTGCGCCCGCGGATGAGCAGGATCTTCTACGAGGGCAAGTACTACGACTACCCCCTGCGAGCCGGCAATGCCCTGAAGAACCTGGGCCTGTGGGAGTCGTTTCTCTGTGGAATGTCGTATCTGCGGTCGCGGGTGAGACCGCCCCGCGACCAGTCGAACTACGAGGGATGGCTGGTGGCCCGGTTCGGATGGCGCCTCTACCGGACCTTCTTCAAGACCTACACCGAGAAGGTCTGGGGTGTACCGGTCAACGAGATGCCCTCAGACTGGGCCGCCCAGCGGATCAAGAATCTCGACCTCGGCAAGGCGGTACTCAACGCCCTCACTCCCAAGCGCAACCAGCAACAGATCACCAGTCTCATCGAGGAGTTCCAGTACCCTAAATTCGGGCCGGGGATGATGTGGGAACGATGCCGGGACCTTGTCGAAGGGAGAGGTGGCACGGTGCTGATGGGGACCGAAGCCGTCTCTGTCAGCGTCAAAGGGGGTCGCGCCACCGGCGTCACCGTTCGTAACCCCGACGGGGAGCTCCGGACCCTGACCGCCTCGCACGTCATCTCGTCCATGCCGATGAACGGCCTGGTCGGCACCATCGATCCCCCACCACCCGATGCCGTGCTGCAGGCGGGTCGGAGCCTCCTCTACCGGGACTTCCTCACTGTGGCCTTGGTCGTGCCCCGCGCCAGCGAGTTCCCGGACAACTGGATCTACATCCATTCGAGCGAGGTGAAGGTCGGCCGGATCCAGAACTTCGGCTCGTGGTCCCCCTTCATGGTCAAGGACGGGCGGACCTGCTTGGGCCTCGAGTACTTCGTCTTCGAAGGGGACGAGCTGTGGGAGAGTTCCGACGAGGCGCTGATCGAGCGAGGCAAGCGGGAGCTCCAGCAGCTGGGTCTGGTCGATCCGCAGGTGGTCGAGGCCGGCTACGTCGTCCGGGTGCCCAAGGCGTACCCGTACTACGACACCGCCTACCAGGCCAACGTGGGCGTGGTGGCCGACTACCTGGCCGAACAAGCGCCCAACCTCCACCTGGTCGGACGTAACGGCATGCACAAGTACAACAACCAGGACCACTCCATGTTCACGGCCATGCTGACCGTGGAAAACATCCACGGCGCCCAACACGACATCTGGGCGGTCAATGTCGAAGAGGAGTACCACGAGGAGCGGGCCGGGCAGAGCTCCGACCACCGGACCGGAGGTACCGGTCGGGACGCTCCGGTGCTGGCTCGACCGGCGGGCCGGTGATACCGGAACTGTCGGCCGGACACCACAGGGCCGACCTGTCGGCCAGGCGCCACAGGGCCGACCTGTCGGCCAGGCACCACAGGGCCGAGGCGGCTCCCCGGGCCTGGAGCTGAGGTGTCTCCGGCAAGCGGCGCCGCGGTCGCTCTGACCGCCGCCCCCAACGGGAGCACCCGGGCCGCCCTGGCCCACCTCACCCTCAGCGGCCTCGGCCGCGACGTGGCCGCCATCATCGTCATCGGGGTGGCCATCGTGGCCATCGGCTTCGCCTTGCGGCGCCTGCTCCTGGGTACCGAGCTCTCCGAGCCGCTGGCTGACGGCACCGTGGCCATCGGCCTCGGGATCACCGGCTACGGCGCTCTGGTGCTGCTCATCGGATCAGTTCCGCTCCTTCGCACCGGTCCTCTAGTCGTTGTGACCGTGGCCGCTGCCTTCCTTTTCCTGTGGATAGGCCGTGACGCGCTGGAGACGGCCCGGGGGCTCTTGGAGGGTGTCGCCGTGGCGTTGCGACGGGAGTGGATCGTCGTCGTACCGGTGCTCCTCTTGTTGGTCGTGGCCTTCCTGGCCGGCTTTCGTCCCCCGGCGGCATCCGACGAGCTCGCCTACCACTGGCCGGCTCCGGTGCTGTGGGCCAGCGTCGGGCACTGGATCGTGAGCCCCTTCCGATTCACCAACAGCTTCGACCTCGCCGAAATCCTCTACACGCCGGCGGCCGTGTTCCGCTCCTCGACCGCCGCCCACTGGACGGACGGTGGCACCTTCCTGCTCCTCGCACTGGGGGCCGCCGCCCTGGCCCGGCGGTTCGGTGGTCTGGCCACGTTGACCTTCGCCGGGGTGATCGCCATTCCCGCCGCGGCCGACGAGAGCTGGTTGGCCTACGACGACGTGTTCGCCGCCTCGCTGGTGATGGCCGCCTGCGTCGCCGTCACCGCTCCGTCCACCGGGCAGCGGCCCAACACCAGGTCCTACTGGACCGCCGGCATCCTGATCGGCGGGGCCATATCGGTCAAGCCGATCATGTTGCTGCTGGTGCCCCTGCCGGTGTTCCTGGCCATGAACGCCGAGCGCCGACGGTCCGGTCGCTGGTCGATACCTGCACAGGTGGGCGTTCTCGCCCCCCTGGCCATACCGAGCGCCGTCGCCTCGGTGGGTTGGTTCGCCTACTCGAAGGCGATCACCGGCAAGTGGTTCCAGAGCACCGGACTGGTGGTGGCCCGGTTCGGCCACGACCCCACCAACGGACTGGCCACCATCAGGATCCCTACCCTCGTTCAGGCCGTGGCCATTCCCTTCCTGCCCATGGCCACCGGTGTCATCGGCCAACGCCAACCCTACGGCGGGCGGAGCGGACTGGTGCTCCTACTATTCATCCCCGTCATGGTGATCACCGCGGTGCGCATGGATACGGACGACCGCCGGGAGTTCGGAAGGATCGCCGTGCCCGTCCTGGTCTCCTATCTGATCGCCGGCCTGCTGATCGTGCGGACCCGCTTTCTCCTGGTCGACTACGGGGCTGCCATCGCTGCCGCCACGTGCGCTCTGGTCTGGTGGCAGCACCGTTCGCCAGCCCGATGGGGTACGGCGCTGCAGTGGGCCTTCCGCCTTCTGATCCTGCTCGGGCTGCTGGACGCGGTCCGCCACGCCTTGCCGTAGGCACCGCCGTTCACCGCCGGTGGCGCCGGAGGCGCCGGTGGCGCCGTCAGCGGATCACGGCCAGTTGGACGGGCGCCTCACCACGACGCTCACCACGAGATGACGGTGGGAGCGGTGTCAGGGAACGTCTGCCCGTTGGCTGTCCATTGCTCGGCAGGCACGCGGGCCGACGGCACCACCGTCATGGAACCGTGTTGCCCGGGCATCCGGAAGCGAACCACCACCGTGGCCGTCTCCCCCTGGGTGAGGGTCAGGGGTGCCCCCACCACCCAGGTGGGTCCCTCGCCTCCCTTTACCGCCAACGGGCCGGCACCGGTCATGGAGATCCGGCTGGCGGCGGCGGGGAGGTTGGCCGCCACCACCCCGTAGTAGCCGCCATAGCCGACGGGGACCCCGGGAAACGGTCCGGCGATGTATTGGGACTGGCCCGGGGGCGTGGCGTTTGTCAGATGCGTCGTCAAGGTGACCTCCGTCCCCGATCCCTCGAATGCGGTGCTGGCCGTCACCTTTATGGAGATGTACTGATCCAGTTTGTTGCCACTCACATTGATCAGCGACAGGTCCACCGAATTCTGGGTGAGGGTTCCGCTCACTCCGCTCGTCACCCATGCGGCCTCGTCCACGGGGTTCTTCGACCAGACCATCAGATGTCGCCCGGCCACGGCGCCGGCCACGGCCGAGGCCAGTGATCTGAGGTCGGTGGCCTGCCCTTGGAGCTGAGTAACGACGGCTTTGGCCAACACCCCCAGTGCATCCTGGCGTTGGCCCGAATCGCTGGACTCACTGTTCAATCCCGCGTACTGGTCGTGGAGGAGAAACTGCTCCACGTTGTCGGCAGTTACCGTCCGACCGTCGGCCACGACGGGACCGGTGGCCTGGAGTAGTTGCTGAACACCCACCACATCGATGGCCATGACGCCGTTCACCGCCTGGCCGGTCGAGGCTTGCCACATGCGGGCGGCCAGAGGGGCTGTCACGTCGAACTGCGGCGTCAGACCCAGATTTCGCATGTCGACACTCGGATGGAGCCAACCCCAGTTGCTCTGGAGATCCCCGGTGACATTCACCTCTCCTGGGGGAAGGGCGTGAGCGCCGGAGGGATCCAGGTTGCCGAGATGGACCGAGCCGTCGGCGGTTGTCGCCTCACCAACCTCGAGGAAGGTTCCCGAACCGGCCCTCATCTCAGCGTTGTTGGCCGCCAGCAGCAGGTAGCTCTGAGGACCCGACAGGATGGTTGCCACCGCTGCAGACACCCCGGCAGCCTTGGTCAGCTTGTCGCGGGCGTCGTCCAACTGGGTCAGGAACTCGGCCCGCTTGCTTGCTAACGGACGCACCAGCGCCTCAGACGGTCCGGTGTTGATGGTGGCCAACTGCCGCTCGGCGGCGAACGAAAAGACACCCAGCTGCCGCATGGAAGCCACTCGCTGGGGGCCGGCGCCGTGGGGGGCATCGAGAAGGCCATGGACCTGGGAGAGGAAGGTGGATCCCACCCGGGAGACGGTTCCGGCGGCCGTGCTCAACGCCTTGACCTCTCTGAACTGGCGACCGAGAACCGGCACGATAGTGATCGGAGCGAAGATCGGCGACGAGAGGTCGGACTGAGCCTGACTGAACTGGGCGTGCGCCTCGTCCAGCAGGGTCACCGATGCCTGTGAGGTGACGGTACCGGGAGCCAAATTGGCCTTGACCTGTTCGAGCGAGGCAAGACCCTCCTTGTCGTGGTGGTAGGCCGACATGGTTCGAGCGGCAAGAAGGAGAGCCCATGCCACCACGAGCACCGCCACACCGGCCACGATCAGCCATCTGCGTCGCCGTCGGATCCGGTTACCACTCACTGCGCCTACTCACCACCCCAGGTACCGGCATATGGGCCCCGGGTGGGCGGCCCCCTCAGCACAGCGGACAAGGGCACCGATGGTACCGGACGCGCCACTCGAATCCTCGTCTCCCCGGTGCGGTGGCCGAGTGTCAGCCTGGTGTGCCGTTAGCATTCCTGCGTGTCATTCACCACCATCCGAATGGCAGTGGGGCGGGTGGTTCTCGTCAGTGGCGTCCTCGTCCTGTTGTTCATCCCTTATCTGCTGTGGGGAACGGGGCTCCAGACCGCCCGAAGTCAGGCTCAGTTACGCACCGAGTTCGCCAACGCACAACGACGGGCCGGCGTCAGCATCGCCGGTCATCCGGTCGTCCCGAAGAAGGGAGACCCGATTTCCCAGCTCAAGGTAGCCGCGCCCATATCCGACCCCGCCCTCGGCACAGCGTTAGGCGTAATCACCATCCCTGCCATCGATCTGTCGATGGTGGTCGTGGAGGGAACGGGCGACGACCAACTCCGGTCCGGGCCGGGCCACTATCCGGGAACGCCACTTCCTGGCGAGGCAGGCAACTCGGCCATCGCCGGACATCGGACCACCTACCTGCACCCCTTCTACAACCTGAACGATCTGGTCGCCGGTGATTCGATCACCATCGAGACAGTCCAGGGGATCTTTCTCTACCACGTGACGGCGAGCTTGATCGTGGCCCCTAACGACGTGTCGGTGATCGCTGCCACCACGACGCCGACCTTGACGTTGACCACCTGCAACCCGCGCTTCAGCGCCACCCAGCGTCTGGTGGTACATGCTTCGCTGGTGGCCAGCATCCTCTCCCACGCCAAAGTGGCGCCGGCAACCGTTACTCCGAAGACTCCCAACGCCAACGCCAACACGTCCGGCGACAACTGGTGGGCCGCCATCCTTTGGGGCCTGGCCGTAGCCATTCTCATTACGGCGGTGTGGGCCGGAGCCCGACGAGCCCGACGAGTGCGGCGAGGACGCAGGGCTCTGGTCCTCGGTTTCGGCCTCGTGGCGTGGTTGGTGGTGGTGTTCTTCTTTTTCCAGGCGGTGGCTCCTCTACTGCCGGCCAGCTACTGATCCGTTACCAGCTGCCGTCAAGGCCAGCTACCGATCCGTCAATTGGCCCGAATTGAGCTACCGCTGGTGAAGGCTGGGACGTTTGGCGTCCAGGGCCGACAGCAAAAGCATGCGCGCAGCACTACCTGGCAGAAATCAGTGGTCCTACCGGCTACGGCTTCAGGCGGTGTGACGGCGGCGGCGAATCAGGAGGCCACCGACTAACACGGCACCAACCCCGACCACGGCCAACTCTTCGACATCCGCTCCGGTGAAGGGCAGGCTGCTTGAACCAGCCACGGTGCCCGGCGAACTCGAGGACGTCCCTGCGGTCGATGTCGATGCTGCAGACGTAAAGGGAAGAACAGCCGTCGACGGCTTCGTCGAATTCCCCGAAACGGACGGGGGCGTCACGCAGCCGGCAGGCTCGTTCATTGTCTGGGTCTGCACGCAGGTAGCCGCACCCGCGGCACCCGACGCCATGGCCAGCCCGGCCACTGCGAATCCTGTACCGACCACCAATCGCCTTACCCACATCATGATCGCCTCTTCCTCGCGGGATGCACCCGCGTACCCCTTCCAGCCTCGAACTCGCTTGTGCGGGCTCCCAGCTGCCTCAACCCATAATGCCGGGTAGAAGTGCCATTCGCAATAAACGACCACGCTCAGCAAGCCCATTACCACTGAGCGTGATCTGCCTCAATTCCCTCAGGCGGGCACCAGTTGGCCGAACGTGCTGCAGAGACCAAAAGCTTCGATGATCAAGAAGGCAGCGACGATCACCAAGACAACCGGCAGGCGCCAACTCGGACTGCGGCGAGCCATGGGGGCGGGCATGTACCAGGAAGGCAGGAGTCCGGGCGTCTCGTCGAGATACTCGCCCAGTGGAACAGCATCGACATCGAGGGGAGCGTTCGGGTCGGCGGCCAGGGCCAGCTCGGTGAGTTCGGCGTCGGTAAAGCCGATGGCGTCGCCTTCCCATCCGAAATGCTCGTTCCACACCGTCTGCTCGATCGCGTTGTCCACAGAGCGACCTCCTCTACCCGGCCAACCGACCCGGCCCGCCCACACTACTGCTCAAGCCGACTGAAGCGGATTCGGCTGAAGCGGCATCTGTTCGCGAACAGACCGATGTCGTCGGGATGTGGGCGGGCCGACTACAGCAGATGGACCACCGATTCGAGCCCAACGATGGCTACTCCCACGGATACCAAAGCAGCCACATAGAGGATCCGGCGGCCGAGCGGTCGCTCCCCTCCCCCCGCGGTGCCGATGCCAACCACAGCCAGGGCGAGGACCCCGATCACATCGGCGATGACGAAGGCCGTCCAAACCTCCCAAACGTGAAGCCCCGACAGCGTGAAAACGATGGTGGCCGGAATGGCAGCTGCCAGGATCGACCACGAACCCAGGAGCTCTTCGCGTATGTCTGACCGCTTCAGCGTCATGTTGTGCCACGACCTGGTGGCGATCAGTCGAGACAGCGCGTGGGCCAGCCAGATGGCCACTGCTCCCACCACCACCACCCCGGCAGTTGTGAGAGCACCGGGGTTGGTCTCGAAAGTGAGCCCGGCCAGGGCCACCAGAGTCGAGATCGTCCCGTACACATAGTCGGCCAACCAGTGGACGGACCAGTTGAGACGCGGTTCGGCCTTGGACTCGTCAACAGAGGGGTGTTCTGCTGTCCGGGGCGTGTCCGGCGTGTCCGGCGTGTCCGGCGTGTCCGGCGTGTCCGGCGTGTCCGGCGTGTCCGGCGTGTCCGGCGTGTCCGGCGTGTCCGAGTCAGCCATGAGCGGCGCGGCTGCTGGTCCGACCGGGAACGATTGAAAGGACGACCCGGCCCGGATCGGTCGACGCAGACATGCCAGAAAGATAGACGGGGGATTCCGATGCAAGGCGACGAATTCTCGCCAGACCTGCGAGAACGCGGGCAGATCGGTCGTTTTCTGCGTGGGGCGGTGCCGTCCTGATGGGCGGCGGGTCAAGCGGCGCTGGATGGGGGCGGCGGCCGCTGGTTGCGCTGGCGGTTGTGCGGGCCGCAGAGGATCCGGCCGTTCTCCTGGGTGGTGAGGCCACCTTGGGCAAAGGGCACGATGTGGTCGACCTGGAGGTCGGAGCGGGACCCGTCGCAGTAGGGGTGGGTGCAGTCCCTGTCCCTTATCTCGATGGCCCGTCTCGTAGCCCCCATGAAGAGGCGGGACCTCGTCCCCACCTCCACCCGGCCCGGCGGAGTGAAGACGGCCCGTTCGACGACGGCCTCGTCCAGCCAGCGGATGAGGGAGCCCGGGGTGACCACCTGGGAGCGGGACAACTCGCAGACCCGGCCGGCCAGTGTCTCGTAGTCGACCAGCACGGTGAACAGGGGAAGCGGGCGGCGTCCCCCGGCCGGGGCCGTCTTCGACCGGGTGGCCATCTCCACCAGGGCGTCAGCCCGGCGCTGTCGGGGGGTGCGGGGGAGGTCGAGCGGGGTGGGCTCCCGTCCGAGGGCCTCTTTGGCCTCGGCCCAGTCGGCCTCGAACAGGCCCTGAGTGATGCGGGTGAGCTCGTCGGCCACGATGGCCCCCGATATGGGGTCGAGGGTCATCTTGCCCAGAAACGTCCCCCGGAAGCTCTCGGCCAGGTAGACGTCTCTGCGGTTCCGGCACTCCTCTGCTGAGGCCTCGGTGCCGTCGGGGTCGGCCAGCTGCTCCCAGTAGGCCAGGGACCGGGTGAAGGGCTCGAAGCGCAGGGTGCGGGCCTGGTCGCAGAGGAGGGCCTCGTCTCGACAGAGGGCCTCCTCGGTGGCCGGCGAGCGCACCGAGAGGACGGCGTCCAGGTGGTGGGCGGTGATCTCCCCTCTATTCCAGGCCGCAGCGAACAGGGGGAGGCCACAAAGACCCCGGCCCCGGCGCACCACCTTGCGGGCCTGGGCCCGGGGAAGACGGCACTCGGCCGCCAGCCAGGACTGCCCGGTCAGCGCCCCGTCGTCTGTCCAGTCCCCCGAGGCCTCGAAGGAGGCGGTGGCCGCCGTGGTGAAGGACTCCAGCCGGGCCAGGCAGCGGTGCAGTTCCTTGATCGAGGGGCCGTCGGCCACGGTGGCCGGATCGGAGCCCACCAGATCATCGATGGCTTCGCTCAGGACACAAAGATCCATGTCCGAAGTCCATCACCCGGGTGTGACAGTGGACACAGAGGGGGCAGACGGTGGGCCGGCGAAGGCGGAGAGAGTGCCGGCGCCGGGGATGGACGGATTCCCGAATTGTTGTAATATATTAACTATTGTGGTTCTACAACAAAGTGAAGGGACGGCTCCGCCGCCGACCGAGCTGAGCCGACGTCGACGGGTCGGGGTGTTGCTGATCTGCTCGATGAGCCTGCTCATCGTCGGACTCGACGTGACCATCGTCAACGTTGCCCTACCCTCCATCGGGCGCGACTTCGGTGCTTCGGTGTCGGGCCTTCAGTGGACGGTAGACGCCTACACATTGGTGCTGGCCAGCCTTCTGATGCTCTCCGGTTCAATGGCCGACCGCCTCGGACGAAAACGGACGTTCGTCGCAGGTTTGATCACCTTCTCTGCCGGTTCCCTCCTCTGCAGCCTGGCCCCGAACCTGACCGCTCTCGTCATATTTCGAATGGTTCAAGCGGTCGGCGGATCGATGCTCAACCCGGTGGCCATGTCCATCATCACCAACACCTTCACCGACGCCAAGGAAAGGGCGCAGGCGGTCGGAGTGTGGGCCGCGGTAGTCGGTATCAGCATTGCCCTGGGTCCGGTGATCGGCGGACTTCTGGTCGGCACGGTGGGCTGGCGGTCGATCTTCTGGATCAACATCCCGGTCGGAGTGGTGGCAGTCATACTCACCCTTCGCTTCATCCCCGAGTCCCGAGCACCAAAGCCGCGGCGGGTCGACGGGATCGGTCAGCTGCTGGTGATCGTCCTCCTGGCTTCGCTGACCTACGGGATCATCGAAGCGCCGGAGCGCGGATGGGGTTCGACGGTCATCATCGGCGCTTTCACTCTGGCCGCGGCGGCCTTGTTCGGACTGATCGGTTGGGAACGCCGCCGGGACGAGCCTCTCATCAACCTTCGTTTCTTCCGGTCGGTGCCCTTCTCCGGTGCGGCCATCATTGCGGTGGCGGCCTTCGCCACGCTGGGGGGCTTCCTGTTCCTCAACACGCTCTACCTGCAGGAAGTACGGGGGTTCTCCCCGCTGAAAGCCGGGCTTTGTACCGTGCCCATGGCGGTCATGACCATGGTGATCCCGCCAATCTCGGGCCGGATAGTCGGCACACACGGTGCCCGAATTCCATTGATGGTCGCCGGAGCGGCGCTGACCATCAGCTGCGTAATGCTCAGTCACATCGGGACCAGCACCTCTCTGACCTGGTTGTTCGGCTCCTACGTGGTGTTCGGCATCGGCTTCGGGTTCGTCAACGCACCGATCACCAACGCTGCCGTGTCGGGCATGCCCCGAGCCCAGGCGGGAGTAGCCGCCGCCATCGCCTCCACCTCGCGTCAGATCGGGTCGACCCTCGGCGTGGCCGTGGTCGGCGCGCTGATCGCCTCTTCACTCGGCGTATCCCACGTGGTCGACACAGCTTCCGCCACCCATGCCGGCTGGTGGGTTCTCGCCGGCTGCGGCGTCGTCGTCCTCCTGCTCGGTTTGGTCGTGACCACCGCCTGGGCCCGCCAGACAGCCGACAACACCGCCCGGGAGCTGAACCCCGAGTTCCTCGAAGGGCAGGACCGAACGCTCGAAAGGCAGGCCCGGTGACGGCGAACCCGCGCAACGCGACTGGACGCAGTGAAGCGTCGTCCACCAAAGGGACTGACGCCGCCCGTAGGGCATGGTCCGTCATGTGCGACCTTGTCCTCGACAACGAACGCCGCCGCGAGGTGAGCGAAGCACTGGGCCACAGCTTCGGTCGGATCAAGGCGCTGCGACGCATCGCCCGGGCGCCCATGACCATGGGAGAGTTGGCCGCCGAGCTCGGTATCGACGCCCCCTACGCCACGCTGGTCGTCGACGAGCTGGAGGGCGATGGACTGGTGGAGAGACGCCTCCACCCGACCGACCGACGAGTCAAGTTGGTGACCTGCACGACCCAGGGAGCGGCAGCCGCTCGCCGGGCCAACAAGATCCTGGACCGACCCCCGGCCGCCCTGGCGGGACTGTCAGGACCCGAACTCGAGACCCTGGCCCGGATCCTGGAGGCGAGTCGGGCGTCGAGTGCCGGTCGGAACGGCACCGTCTGACCAAGCCGTTGATCTACCGGACGACCTGAACTCGGTACAGATTCAGGCCGTGGCACCGACCAGCGCGTCCAGCATCCGGTCCATTGTGCCCAGGCCGACCGAAAGATGGGCGGAAAGTTCTTCCAGACTCTCGGCGCCACCCGCTTTTGATCAGTTATCTCACTCGATGTAATCAGCCGTGTCACCGGCTGCAACCACGCAGGACATTGGCTGCGGAAGACGGAGAATCACCCCGGACGCAGAGTGACCCGGCGAAGCGGCAGCGCTATGAGCAGCCGCTGGTGGTGCCGCAACTGGCGCAGACGTAGCAGGAGCCGGCTCGCTGCATGGCGTTCCCGCACTGGTAGCAGTAGGGAGCGTCGCGGGGTTCGGCCCGGGCCAGCAGTTGGTCGGTGGAATGGCGATCGACCTGGTCCGGTACGGCGGCCGGCACCGCAGACGAGCTCTCCGGCACATCGACAGCACTGGCGTCGATGACGGTGGCAACCACCGGATCGATGGCCTCCACCACCCCTGCTGACGGCGTGGCCGTCTCCTCGACACCGGGAAGGGTGGGCTGCATACGCTCGGAGGTGGAGAGCACCCCGAGCTCAGCCCGCTCCTCGACCGGCAGGTAGTCGACCGCCAGGCGGCGAAAGATGTAGTCGACGAGACTGGTGGCGATCCGCAGATCGGGGTCGTCGGTGATGCCGGCCGGCTCGAAGCGCATGTTGGAGTACTTGCGCACATAGGTCGACAGAGGGACACCGTGCTGGAGTCCGAGACTCACCGATATGGAGAAGGCATCCATGATGCCGGCCAGGGTCGAGCCCTGCTTCGACACCTTCATGAACACCTCACCCGGGCGTCCGTCCTCGTACTCGCCGACGGTGACGTATCCCTCGCAATCGGCGACCCGGAAGGCAAACGTGGATGACTTGCGCCGGCGGGGCAGGCGTTCGCGCACGGCGCCGACTACAACTGTCTCGGCCACCCGGGTCTGCTCGTGGGCCAGCGCAGCCTCCAGACCGGCGATCTTTTGGTTGAGCTCGCGGGCGTGGGCCTCGGCTTCCGATCCGGCTGGGACGTCGTCGGACCCGTCGGTGGCATTTGCCATCTTGGTGGTCGACAGAGGCTGGGCCACCTTGCAATTGTCGCGGTAGATGGCAACAGCCTTGATGCCCATCCGCCAGGCGTCGATGTGCAGCTGCTCGACGTCCTCGACGGTCACATCCTCGGGAAGGTTGACCGTCTTGGAGATGGCACCCGAGATGAAGGGTTGAACAGCACCCATCATGCGCACGTGACCCAGGTAGTGGATCGTGTTGTCGCCCATCGAACAGGCGAACACCGACATGTGATCAGCCGAGAGGTAAGGCGCACCGACGATTGACTTGTGCACGTCGATGTAGGCGATGATCTCGTCGATCTGATCGAGCGAGTACCCGAGCTGGGCAAGAGCTCGGGGAACGGTCTGGTTGACGATCGACATGGTGCCCCCGCCGACCAGTTTCTTGGTCTTGACAAGGCCCAAGTCGGGCTCGACCCCGGTGGTATCGCAGTCCATCAACAGACCGATGGTGCCGGTGGGGGCGAGCACGCTGGCCTGCGAGTTCCGCACCCCGCAGCTTTCGCCAAGCTCGACGGCGAGGTCCCATGCCTCTTGGGCGGCGCACAGCAGCTCGGTGGGCACAGCTTCCTCGTCGATACCGGCCACCGCATCTCGATGCATGCGGAGGACGCCCAGCATGGGCTCGACGTTCTCGTGATAGCCGGCGAAGGGCCCCATGCGGGCCGCGGTGCGGGCGGAAGTGGCATAGGCGTGGCCGGTCATGAGGGCGGTGATGGCTCCGGCCCAGGCCCGTCCCTGATCGGAGTCGTAGGGGAGCCCCTGGGCCATGAGCAGGGCGCCGAGGTTGGCATACCCGATGCCCAACTGACGGAAGCGCCGAGAGTTCTCGGCGATCTTCTCGGTCGGATAGTCGGCGTTGCCCACGATGATCTCCTGGGCGGTGAAGACGACCTCCACTGCGCTGCGAAACCCCTCCACGTCGAAAACGGAGTCGTCGTCGAGGAACTTCATCAGGTTGAAACTGGCCAGATTGCACGCCGAGTTGTCGATGTGCATGTACTCCGAACAGGGGTTGGAGCCGTTGATCCGACCGGTGTTGGCCGCGGTGTGCCACCGGTTGATGGTCGTGTCGAACTGCATCCCCGGGTCGGCGCACTCCCACGCTGCCTGGGCCACCTGGCGGAACAACTGGCGAGCAGGAACCCAGCGGAGCGGCTCGCCGCCACCTCGGGGCGTGAGGGGCCAGTCCCCGCCGGCAATCACCGCATCCATGAACTCGTCGCTGACCCGCACCGAGTTGTTGGCGTTCTGATACTGCAGGCTGATTGCGTCCTTGCCGTCGAGGTCCATGTCGAAGCCGGCATCGCGGAGGACCCGCGCCTTGCGCTCCTCGATGGCCTTGCACCAGATGAAGTCTTCGATGTCGGGGTGGTCGGCGTCGAGGATGACCATCTTGGCTGCTCGCCTCGTCTTGCCTCCGGACTTGATGGTGCCGGCCGACGAGTCGGCTCCCCGCATGAAGCTGACCGGACCCGAGGCCGTCCCGCCGCCCTTCAGAAACTCTTGCGAGGACCGAATACGGGAAAGATTGACGCCCGCACCCGAACCGCCTTTGAAGATGATCCCCTCCTCCGTGTACCAGTTGAGGATGGAGTCCATGGTGTCCTCGACGGAGAGGATGAAGCAGGCCGAGCCCTGCTGGGGTACGCCGGCCACACCGATGTTGAACCACACCGGCGAGTTGAAGGCGGCCATCTGATGGATGACGAGGTGCTTGAGCTCGGCGCGGAAGGTCTCCGCTTCCTCATCGTCGACGAAGTAACCATCTTTGATGCCCCACAGAGTGATGGTGTCGACCACCCGGTCGGCCACCTGCCGCAGCGACCACTCCCGCTCGTCTGTGTTCGGGGTTCCCCGGAAGTACTTCTGAGCCAGGATGTTGGTGGCGTTGAGGCTCCACGACTCGGGTACCTCGACGTCTAGCTGTTCGAAGGCGACCGCCCCGTCCCGGTAGTTGGTGATCCGGGCATCGCGCCGTTCCCAGACGACCTCGTCGTAGGGATGGATACCGGCGGTGGTGAAGTGGCGGCGGATGCCGATGCCGACACGCTGTGGGGCTATGGCCATGCGTAGGTCCTCCTGGATTCGATTCCTACTGGCGGTGTGGTGAGTGATAAGTCGACGTGCTGTTGTAAGTGCTGTGTTCTCAGTGAGTGCTGGGTTCTCAGTATCAGTGTTGGCAGTAACAACGTGGTGGTGAACAAAATGGCGGTGCGGTTACCAGGTGGTGCGTCTGCCCCCGTCGGACGGTCCGTGCTCGATGTCGTTGTGAAGGTAGCGGCGTAGGTCGCTTCTGGCGAGATCGGCCCGTCCTCAGCCGGTCCGCCACCATCCTCGGGGCCTCAGACATCCCCCCGCCCGAATGGTGCCGGGTTCGGCCCTGTGCGAACTCGCCTGCAGCCCTTATTATACCCCGCCAGACACAATATGTAGTGGTTCTCCTCCCCCGAGGTACGAGATAGTGGGTCTATTACAGCAGCGTAGTTACACCCCTGTCAACCAATTGGTTGGAATTTCAGCACCGTCGAGGAGCAGGAACTACCAGGTAGAAGCCCGTTCGCGAAGGTTTGCAAATGATTGCTGTACGCGAGCAGGGCAAGGCCGGGGACGTGTCGCCGCCTGGCTACAGTCCTGACGTGGCCTCCCCGTCGTTGGTGACTGTCGCCGTGGACGCCGGGACCACCGGCGTGCGTGCGCTCGTCGTCGACCAGGCGGCCCGGGTCGTCGACCAGGCCTATGCCGAGCTGGCCACCTATTACCCCCGGCCCGGGTGGGTCGAACAGGATCCGGGCGAGATCTGGCTCAAGGTCCGTGCCACCCTCGACGAGGTGGGAGGGAGACTCAACCACCACGACCGGGTGGTCCGGACCATCGGCATCACCAATCAGCGCGAAACCGTCGTCGCCTGGGACCGCCGGACCGGGCAGCCATCCCACCGCGCCATCGTCTGGCAGGATCGTCGGACCGCAGAAACCTGTGCCCAGCTGACGGTCGACGGCCACCTCCCACGGGTCCGGGAGCGGACCGGCCTCGTCCTCGACCCCTACTTCTCCGCCACCAAGATGCGGTGGCTGCTCGGCCCCGGGGGCCTCTCGACGGGCGGTCCCTCCGGAGCCGACCTGGCCCTGGGCACCGTCGATTCGTGGGTGTTGTGGAACCTGACCGGTGGGGTCGATGGTGGCCTGTTCGCCACCGACACCAGCAACGCCGCCCGCACCCTGCTGTTCGACATCGTGGACAGGCGGTGGTCGGAGGAGCTCGGGGCGCTGTTCGGTGTCCCGCTGTCGGCCCTGGCCGAGGTACGTCCGTGCTGTGGACGGTTCGGCGTCCTCTCCCCTGCCATCCTCGGAGCCGACTCCCCCTTGTCCGGGGTGCCGATCAGTGGCATGGCCGGCGACCAACACGCCGCTCTGTTCGGGCAGTGCTGCTTCGACCCGGGAATGACCAAGGCCACCGTGGGCACGGGAACCTTCGTCCTCATGAACGCCGGGCCAACAGCACCCGACCCGGTCGACGGGCTGGTGACCACCTTGGCCTGGGACCTGGGTTCTGCCGTCGACATCGATGGTCGACCACCCGTCGCTTACGCCCAGGAAGGATCGGTGTTCGTATCTGGCGCCGGCGTGCAGTGGCTGCGAGACGGACTGGAGCTGATCGACAGCGCCGCCGCCCTCGAACCGCTGGCTCGAACCGTGGAGACGAGCGACGGGGTGGTGGTGGTCCCGGCCTTCACCGGTCTCGGCAGCCCCTTCTGGGATCCGGAAGCCCGCGGCACCATCACCGGGGTCAGTCGGGGGACGGGCCGCGCCCACCTGGCGCGGGCCATGGTCGAGGCCATGAGCTACCAGGTGCGTGACGTGGTCGACGCCATGGCGGCAACTGCCACGGTGCCGACCGTGCTCCGCTTCGACGGCGGGGCAGCGGGCATGGACCTTCTCCTCCAGTTGGTGGCCGACCAGACCCGGCTCGACGTGATCCGGCCCTCATCGGTCGAGACGACGGCCATCGGCGCGGCCACCTTGGCCGGCCTGGCCGAAGGGGTGTGGGGTTCGCTCGACGAACTGGCCGGACTGTGGACCGAGGAGGCCGCCTTCGCCCCGCTGGAGGAGACGACGGTGACTGAGGCGGCCCATCGGGCGTGGCTCCGAGCCGTCGACCGGTCGCGGCACTGGTCCGGACCGGGTGCCGGGAGCACCGCCGGGAGCACCGCCGGGAGCACCGCCGACAGCACCGCCGACAGCAGCGCCGAGGACGACTAGGCCGTCAGGTCAGCTGTTGAAGGCTCCGGTCGGCCAACTGGGCCATGGTCGAGACCCAGCGGCGCTCGCGTTGGCGCAGAACCGGATCGGCCCGTCCCACCAGCAGGACGAGCCCCGCGTGGTCCATACGAGCCACGGCCAGCCCGGGCCCTTCGGCGGCTCCGGCGTCGAGGACGATCCCCTGGGGAGCCTGCCCGTCGGTGGCCAGCACCGCCGACGAGACGGCCTCGATGACCGAGGCGAATGTGGCTACCAGGCTGAGCCGGACCCGGAGGGCCAGAAGGGAGAGCAGAGCGGTGGCTGAGGTCTGCTCGAACAGAGCGGTGGCCACGTCGAGGAGCTCGGAATGTCGGTCGGGTATCGGGCCCTCGACGGCTCGGACCGATTCGATGGAGACGCCGTCGACCTCGAGGATCTCATCACTGAGCAACCCGATGAGATTGTCGGCCGGCAGGCCCACGCCCAGCTCGTCGACGGCGATGCCGTTGTCCCGCTGCAGGATGTCGATGGAGACCACGTCCCCGCCCACCGAGCCGATGCGACTGGCCACGGCCCCGAGCGCCCCGGGTCGGTCGGCGAGATGGAGCCTGATCAGGTAGTTGAACACTGGGTCAGGCTACGCAATCACTGTGTACACACTGTTTCCGACTGATTACAACATCGGGTGAGCTGATCGCTGTCATCCCTCGGGCTGATCCCCACCGGATCACCCCCCCCGCCTGGCGTACTCATCTACGTACTGCTGGCCCGACAGTTGGGCGATCGACGTCATCAGCGCATCGGTGAGAGCCCGGAGCTGGATCTGGTCCTCGCCCTGTTCAGAAGTTCGATCGGTCCCCAACCCCACCGGCTGGGCGGACCCCCGGGCGGTCGCAGACATGGCCTTCGACTCCGTAGCCACCGGCGACTCCGTAGCCACCGGCAACTCAGCAGGCACCGGCAACTCGGTAGATCCGGGTAGCTCGGCAGATCCGGGTAGCTCGGCAGATCCGGGTAGCGCAGGAGATACAGGGGGGCCGAACCGGATCGTCACCGACTTGAAGGGACGCATGAGCCGCCGTCCCGGAGGTTGTACGGCCCGCGTGCCAGCGATTCCCACCGGTATGAGGGGAACCCGACACCTCTGGGCCAGCCGGGCGGCACCGGTGTGGCCCCTGTGCAGCCGGGCGTCGGGAGCCCGGGTCCCCTCCGGATAGATGCCGAGCAGGCGGCCGGTCCGGAGAACCTCGGTGGCGGTCTCGAGGGCCCGCTGGGAGGCAGTGCCACCCTCGCGACGCATGGGGATCTGGCCGGCGGCCCGGAAGAACCAGGACGTACGCCAGCTGTCGAAGTACTCGGCTTTGGCCACGTAGGTCACCCGGCGGCGAAGGACGAGGGGAAGGAAGAAGGAGTCACAAAAGGACTGGTGATTGGCGGCCAGAACGGCCGGGCCATGAGGGGGGACGTTCTCACGACCTTCGACCTTGACCCGCCAGAGCAGGGTGAACACCGGGGTCAGCAGCACCTTCAGTATCCAATAGGCCACGGGCAACGGTACCGCCGCTTGTGGTGTACTGCACCGGTGACGACCGACATCGCCGCCACCCCACCACCGTCGTCCCCCGCCCCGTGGACGGTAATGGGGCGCACGCTGTCCCTTCCCATCGAAGTCCGCCGGGCCGGCCAGTGGAGCGTCCAGTACCTGGTTCCCGCCGGCTCGGCCCAGCGGCTGGTGGCGCCGACCGGGCTGGAGGTCACCGGGCCTCTGCCCGGCAAGGCGCTGGTGGCCCTGGCCGCCTGCCGCTACGACGACACCGACCTCGACCCCTACCACGAGGTGGCGGTCAGTTTCGTGGTCCGGCCCCACGACGCCCCCCGGAACCCCTCGCCCCTGCAGCGCAGCCGCGACTTCGCCGCCGGAGAAGTGGGCGTCTACATTCACCGCCTGCCTGTCGACCAGGAGTTCTCCTGTGCGGCGGGACGCGACATCTGGGGCTTCCCCAAGTGGGTGACCACCATCGACATCGACGAAGCTCACCTTCCCACCAGGCGGGCTGGCGCCGGCACCACCATCAGGCTGGTAGACGGCGGGGTACACGTGCTGTCTCTGACGGTTGCCGCCGGCGGTCGCATCGTGCTGCCCTCGCAGGCGCCCCCCAGCTATTCGTTCGCCAACGGGGTGCTCCGCCGGACCACGTGGACGACCTCAGCCGAGGGCGCCACAGGTCGGGTGGGCGGTGCCTTCCTCGTCCTGGGCGACCATCCCATGGCCGACGAGCTGCGATCGCTCGGCTTGCCCAAGCGCGCTCTGTTGTCGTCATCGGCGGCAGTCATGCGGGCCTCCTTCGACGGCGCCGAGGTGGTCGAGCCGACGCCGGCCTGAACCACCCCACCCGAACCGCCCGGCCCGAGCGCTGCCCGCCTGAAGGCTGCCCGCCTCAAGGCTCAGGGCGGTGGCGGTATGCGTTGACCTGGAGGTTGTCGCCCCGTAGCTTCTAGGCACTGTGGTACGCCGACTCACCCCCAAGGGCATCCAGCGTCGTCGCCACCTTATGGACTACGCCGCTCGACGCTTCGCCGCCGACGGTTACCACACCACCTCGGTGACCAGCATCGTCGAGGGCATCGGCGTTGGAAAAGGGGTCTTCTACTGGTACTTCGCCTCCAAAGACGAGCTGCTTACCGAGATCCTCACCGATGCACTGAGCGCCATCCGACAGGCCCAGCGTGAGGCCATTGCCGGGGAGCCGGACCCGGCCCGACGCATCGAGGAGGGCATCCGCTCCTCCCTGCACTTGCTGGCCGAGCACCGTCACCTGTTCGTGCTCATGGAGTTCGCCCGCACCGAGGAGCGCTGGGCGACACTCGTGCGACAAGGGGACGCCCGCATCGTGGCCGACGCGCTGCCCCACGTGAGCGCCGGGATCACCGCCGGCCTGCTCCGGGGCGAGGATCCGGTCGTCCTCACCTCGGCCATCCTCGGGGTGACGGCCCACCTGGCCCGCGTTCTGGTCCTCGACAAAGGGGAAGACCCCGATCGAGTGGCCGAGGCGGTCATCGCCTTTTGCCGCCAGGGCTACCTGGCCACCGAGAACCCAGCCATCACCCGGAGGATTGCATGATCGAGCCCCCCGTCTACGACCCCCCGGCCAGGATGGCCGAGCCGTTCATAGACGGCCTCCACTTCGGCGAGTGCCCACGCTGGCACCACGGTCGGCTGTGGTTCGTCGACTTCTACGACGGCACCGTGCAGTCGTCCGACGAGACAGGGGCGGTCCGGGTCGAGCTCGAGGTCCCCGGTGAGCCGGCGGGGATCGGCTGGATGCCTGACGGACGCCTTCTGGTGGTGTCCCGCAAGGCGCGTACCGTGCTGCGTCTCGAAGCAGATGGCGAGCTCGTCGAACACGGAGACCTCAAACCGACCGCCACCTTCTACGGGAACGACATGGTGGTGGACGCCGAGGGGCGCGCCTACGTCGGCAATTTCGGATTCGATCTCGACCTGTTCATCGAGGAGCGGGGGGCGGCGGCTCTGGTGGAGGACCCCGGTCCTCCCACCACCTCGTTGGTGCGCATCGACCCGGACGGTTCGGCCCATCGGGTGGCTGACGACCTCAACTTTCCCAATGGAACGGTCATCACGCCGGACGGGAAGACCATGATCGTGGCGGAGACACTGGCCGGCCAGCTCACCGCCTTCGACATCGGCGCCGACGGTGAGCTGAGCGGGCGCCGCCTATGGGCCTCTCTTTCCTGGTGCGCCCCAGACGGCATATGCCTCGACGTCGATGGGCGGGTGTGGGTGGCCAACGCCCTCACTTCCGAATGCATCCTGGTTTCCGAGGGGGGCGCCATCGTTGACCGGGTGCAGACCTCCCAGAACAGCTTCGCCTGCATGCTCGGCGGCGTCGACGGGCGGACGCTCTTCGTCATGACCGCACCGACCAGCACCGAGTCTGTGGTCAGCGTGGAGCGGGACGCGCGGCATCGAGCAGGCACGGGTGGACGGAAGCGGAGCCGGCCTGCCCTGAGCAGACCTGAACCGGTCAACGCAGGCCGGTCAACGCAGGCCGGTCAACGCAGGCCGGTCAACGCAGGCCGGTCAACGCAGGCGGGTCAACGCAGGCGGGTCAGCGCACGGCGCAGGCTGCGAACGCCCTGCCCGATGCGCTGCTCGTTCTCGATGAGGGCGAACCGTACGTGGCCGTCACCACCCGGTCCGAACCCGACCCCCGGCGACGTGGCCACGTCGGCCTCCTTGACCAGGAATTTCGGAGAACTCGAGCGAACCCATCTCGCGGTAGGGCTCGGGGATCGGGGCCCATACGAACATCGTGCCCCGTGGCGGGGTGATCTCCCAACCGATCCGATTCAATCCGTCACACAGGGCATCCCGCCGGGCCTGGTAGGTCTCGTTGATCAGCTTGGGGTAGTCGGGAACCTCGTTCATGGCCACGATGGCGGCGATCTGGATGGGCTGGAACGTCCCGTAGTCGAGGTAGCTCTTGAGCTTGGTCAGCGCCTGCACGATGGCGGCGTTGCCCACCAGGAACCCGACCCGCCACCCGGCCATCGAGAACGACTTGGTCATGGTGTACAACTCGACGGCCACGTCCTTGGCCCCCGGCACCTGCAGGATGGACGGCGGGGTGTAGCCGTCGAAGGCGATGTCGGCGTAAGCGAAGTCGTGGACGAGCACGATCTCGTGCTCGCGGGCGAACTCCACCAGGCGGGTCATGAAGGCCAGGTCGACGCACTCGGTGGTCGGGTTGTGGGGGAAGGAGAGCACGATCACCCGCGGCTTGGGCCAGGCCGACTCCCATGCCTCCATCAGATTGACGAAGAACGCCTCGCCCGGGCTGTCCCCGGTGGCTCCACCGATGGCGTCGAGACGCACGTGGCGCACATCGGCCCCGGCGAACAGAGGGGCGTAGATGTGGATCGGATAGGAGGGGGACGGTACGAGGGCAGTGTCCCCCGGTCCGACCAGAACCCACATGAGGTGGGAGAGGCCCTCCTTGGCGCCGATGGTGGTGACCACTTCGGTGTCGGGGTCGAGATCGACACCGAACTTGCGCAGATAGAGATGGGTGATGGCCTGCCGGATCTTGGGTATGCCCCGGCTGGCCGAGTACCGGTGGTTACGGGGGTTGCGGGCCGCCTCAGCCAACTTCTCGACGGCGACGTCGGGTGAGGGAAGGTCGGGATTGCCGAAACCGAGGTCGACGACGTCCCGACCCTGCCGGCGACCGATGTCCCGCAGCTCGTTGATGGTGGCGAACACATAGGGCGGGAGACTGTTGATCCGGCGGAACTCCATCACGCGAGGTTACCGCCACCTCCTGCCGGCGGCGGCCACTGCTTCCGGGTTCACCGGGTGGCGAAGGCCGCTTCGGCCACCACCTCCAGCGAGGCCGGCCAGGCACAGACCGCCCATGTGGCTCCGGCCGCAGCTATTTGGCCGAGTTGCTCGGTGGCCTCGGCCACTGATTCCCCGACAGGGCCCGCCCAGGTCACCTCGGTCCCCGCCGCCGTCAACTCGGCCACTGTTACCGGATCACCGGCCCACAGGTTTACGGCTGCGCCGAGAGGCCGGGCCAGGGCCACGGTCCGGGGCAGGCCACCGCCCACCCAGACCGGGATCCCCACGCTGCCGACGGCGGCGGCCACGGCGACCAGCCGGGCACGGCGCTCGTCGGCTGCCTCGTAGGGGATCCCGTAGGCTTCGTTTTCGGCCCGGCTCAGATGGTCACCGGTGCCGAGACCGGCGATGAGCCGGCCGCCGCTGATGGCGTCGAGGGTGGACATGACCGCCACCAGCGCGTCGTCGGGGACCAGTCCCACCCGGGCCACCAGGGTCCCGATGGCGATGCTGCGGGTAGCGGCGGCCACCGCACCCAGCAGGGGGCCGAACGAGATAGCCGGACGCCCCGGCTGACCCATGGGCCACAGGTGATCGAAGCAGAAGACACCGTGGATACCGAACTCCTCGGCCCGGTGGGCTTCCTGCAGGGCGTGGTCGGCGGTGTCCTCGAAGCTGGGAAGCGTGACGCCGATCTTCACGGCCGCCGTCGGGCATCGGCCGGTGCCGTCACGCCTCCGACTCGGCCCGGGCCTTCAGTTCGTGGAGAGCAATGGCCATGATCCGGCTCTGCGCCCGCATCTTGATGAAGCCGGGGAGCGGCACCTTCATCTCCACCTCGAGGTGGTAGGTGACCTCGGTGCCGCCGTCACCGCTGGGGGCGAAGACATAGCGGCCGTCGAGCTTGGAGGTGATGTCCCCCCGGGTCTGGACCCAGGACAGGACCTTGGGTGCCTCGTCGAAGTCATAGGCCAGCGTGTAGCTGGTACTCCGGCCAAAAGCGGCAGCCCGGAACGTCACCAGGCGGGGCCGACCCTGCTCATCCTGCTCGTCGATGTTGACTTCCTTGATGTCCGCGGCCCACTGGGGGTAAGCACCGATATCGGCGCTCACCTCGAAACAGCGCTCCGGCGTGGCCGCTACGACCATGCGCTCGGTGGCTTGTTCCGCCACGATCGGCCCTCCTCGTCGATTCGGTTGATGTGGCCGTTCACCTCAGCCGTTTGCCTCAGCCTTGCACGTCGGCCAACGACGCAGCCAGCCTAGGGGCGAGTTTGTCATAGTCGAAGGATGCCTCGGCCCGGGCCCGGCCGTCCCTGGACATCCGGGCGCGCAGCCGGTCATCGTCGATCAGCCGGCCCAAGGCGGAAGCCACCGCACCCACGTCGGTCGGCCGGTCGACCATCAGGCCGGTCTCGTCATCCACCACCGCATCGCTGGACCCGCCAGAGGCGCCGGCCACCTGGGGCACCCCCGCCGCCGCCGCCTCGAGGAACACGATGCCGAACCCCTCCTGCTCCAAGCCGAACCAGCGGTTGCGGCAGACCATGGCGAAGACATCGGCCGCTCCCACCAGTGCGGGAAGGCTCTCGTCGCTCAGGCCACCCAACAGGCGCACCGGCGCACCCTGCTCCTTGATCCGGCCGGCCAGCCGTTCGGCGTCCCGGCCCCGACCCCCGATGGCCACCGTCAGCCCGGGCATGCGGGGAGCGAGGCGGGCCGAAGCGTCGATGAGAACGTCCATGCCCTTGCGGGGAACCAGACGGCTCACGCTGACCACCAACGGCCCCTCGGGGGGCAGTCCGAACTCGATCCGGGCGGCCGCCCTCTCCGATTCCGACAAGGGCCGGAAGCGGTCGAGGTCGACCCCCGGTGGCACCTCCACAACCGGTGGCATCCCCCCGCGGCGCATGGCCCGACGGGCGACGGCGGCTGGGTAACTTCCGGCCGACACCACCAGAGCGCTATGACGGAGGACATGATCGACCAGGCGGCGGCCCCCGGGCAGAAGGGCGGGAACGGCCACTTCGGCGCCGTGGATCACGACGGCGTAGGGAAGGCCGAGGCGCGGGCCGACCAGTCCGAGGGGGAGGACCGGGTCGAGAACGACCAGTTCGGCGCCCACCCGGCGGGCCGTGTGGCCAATGTGCCGGATGGTCGCCGGGGTGGGCAGGAGCACCCGATTGGGTAGGCGCTCGATGTGAAATCCGAGCGTCTCCTGGAGACGGTCGAAGGCGGCGGCTTCCGGGTGGGACGTGGACGTCAGCACCACGAAGGACTCGGGATCCAGCCGGCGCCACAGCTCCCAGAGGTAGGCCTGAATGCCCCCGACCTTGGGAGGGAAGTCGTTGGTGACCAACAGGTGCCTCATCCCCGACCGTCCACCAGGTCGGAACGGCCGAGCTCCCGGGCTGCCCATCGGGCGTGCTCGGCCAACAGGGGATCGTCCGCCCCTAGCCACCGGCGCACGACCTCGACGGTGGCAGGGTCGCCGCCATCACCCACGTTGCCCAGAGCGACCAGCGCATTCCTCCGCAGGTAGCGCGGATCGCGATCAGGGATGTACCAGCGTCCGTAGGCCGCCATCAGCTCGGCGTCGGTGGCGCTGAGGAGGGCAACCAGGTCCACCTCGGGCTCGGTGTCGGCCTCGGGAGCGGGCGACGGGCTCCTGCGCTCCGCCACCTGGTTTATGGGGCAGACCTGCTGACACTCGTCGCATCCGTAGATGCGGCCGCCGAGGGCCCGACGGTACTGCTCGGGGAACGATCCGGTGGCCTGCACCAACCAGGCCAGGCACCGCCGGGCGTCGAGCACGCCGGGAGCCACCAAGGCGCCGGTGGGGCAGGCGGTGAGGCAGCGGGAACAACTCCCGCACCCCGTGGCGTGGCCCGGCGGCCCCTCGGGTGCGCTCGGCGCCAGAGGGGCGTCGGTCACGACGGCGCCCAGCACCACCCACGAACCCGATCCGGGCACCAGGATCAGCGAGTTCTTGCCGAACCAGCCGATGCCTGCCCGATGGGCGGCGGCCCGGTCGGTGAGGGCGTTGTCGTCGCACACCACCACCGCCCGCCAGCCCATCGACCCGAGGTGGCCGGCCATGGCATCGAGACCGTGACGGAGAGAGGCGTAATGGTCCCGGCGGGCGTAGCGAGCCACCGAGCCGACCGGGCGCGGCCGGGACCGGTTCTCGTCGGTCTCGTCCTTCCCATCCTCGTCCCCATCCTCGTCCGTCTCGTCCCCACTATCCGATTCGTCCGGTTCGTGACGGCGGTAGCTCCACGCACCCACGACCAGTGACCGGGCCCCGGGGAGGATGCGCCCCGGGTCGGTCGAGCGCTCGGGATTGCGATAGGTGAACTGCATATCGGCGCTCAGCCCGGCTCGCCGTCGCTCGACAAGGTGACCACGGGTGTCCTCGAAGACTCCGGCGTGGGTGACCCCCACGGCGGCGAGACCGGCGTTTCTTCCGATGGCGATCAACGCGTCCCGTGCCCGGTCGGCGTCGTACTCCTCTGCTGGGTGGCCGCCTCGGATGGCAGATGGCTGCACACTCCATGGTGACACGGAGGCCGACGACGGCCGGACAGGCCGGGCCGGGGCAGCCCACTCGGATCCCCGCCCGGACCCGAGTCGTGCGGTCTGCCTTCAACCCACCTTGACGGAGTGACGGACGCCCGGAACCAATCCGGCCCGTTCGAGCAGGCGCACCGCCCGTGCTTCGGCCGCGTCGACCACCACGGCGTCCCCCGGGCGGCGGTCAACGATGAAGGAGACCACGCAGTCGTCGCATACCGCCGTCCGACGGTGCTCGCAGTCGTCGCAATCGATGGTGAAGGCGGCGGATGCAGCCTTCTGATCGGGCACAGGCTTGGTCGAGAGAGCGACCGGCACAGCCGTCGGCACAGGTTCCCCGGAGGGGAGGAGGTGGGTCTGGGGTGGCGCGTCGGTACGCATGTGGCAGTCTCCTGATGTCGGCCATCGGGCAGTGGTTTCCATGTCGGGGACAGCTTGGACGGAGGGTGTGACAGTGCCCCGGCACTGACGCCATCGGCCAACCTCGGGCACATCTGTGTGGGTTTCGAGTTGGCCGCCCTTCCGCGACTAATGTGGTGACGCCGATGGGACGATTCGAAAAACGCGGGTCGGTCGATCGCGCTCGGCGGTTCATCTTTTACGCCTTTCCTACGTTCGCTCACAGCTGCAGCCAAGCCCCAAGCGTCAGTTTCGGTGGGTGAGCGGCCCGTTGAGCGTGATCGAACTGCCCATCGACTGGTCGAAGCGCCGGGTCCAGATCGTCCGCCTCGCTCGCTACAGCGCCTCCTCCATCGTCGCCTTCGGCGTGAGCGAGGGGGTCCTTCTCCTCTTGTACGGCACCGGAGTGCTGGGCGCCACGGCAGCGGCGCTCGTAGCCAACCTGGTGGGCACGCTCCCTTCCTATCTGATGAGCCGCTACTGGATCTGGAAGGAGGCACCGCGCACCCGTGTCGGACGCCAGGTGGTCATGTACTGGGCCACCTCGTTCGCGTGCATCGCCGGTAGCAGCCTGGCCACAGGGGCCATCGCCAACCTCGCTCCACCGGGGCACCGCTTTCACCTCGCCATCGTGGGCGTCGGCTTCTTGTTGGTGAGCGTCGTCTTCTGGGTGGCAAAGTTCGTCATCTACCAACGAGTGATCTTTCCCGTGCCCCCCTCAACGGGAAACATCGAGGTCGCCCCGCCCGAAGCCGGCACCGCTGTGGTGGGCGCGTCGGTGAACGGCACCATCGCCAGCAGCCCAGTGTCGGTGTCGGTGTCGGACGGGAGCATTCCGGCAGCTGCCTCGCGACGAAGTACGTCACAGGTCTGAATTCCATCCGCGCCCGTCATGGCCGACGGGCGCGAGGGCTGGATGCAGGAGAGAGGCGGTACGCGCTGCGCCTGCGCCGTGTCCCGGAACTGCGCCCTCCTGGCTCGGAATCTCAGCCGAGGATCAGTAACCGGCGTCGGTGTCGACCAAGCCCACCAGCTCCTGGCCGGCGGCGAAACGGGCCACGTTGGTACGGATGCGCTCGGCCAGCAGTGGCATCACCATCTCGATGGTGTCGGCTGTGTGCGGCGTGATCAGGCAGTTGTCCAGATCCCACAGAGGATGGCCGTCGGGTAGTGGTTCCGGATCGGTCACATCCAGGGCGGCACCGGCAATGGACTTGTCTCCGAGAGCGGTGACCAGCGCATCGGTATCGACATGGCGTCCCCGGGCCACATTGATCAGCCAGGCGTTCTCGTCCATGAGCCCGAGCTCGGGAGCACCGATAATGCGCTCGGTGGCAGGGGTGAGGGCCAGAGCCAGAATGACAACCAACGATCCCGGCAGCACCTCGTGGAGAGAGGTCACCGACACCGTGCGGGTGGCGCCGGGCACAGGGTCGGGACGCCGCCGGACGACGGTGGTGGCCACCCGGAAGGGAGCAAGCTGCTCGAGCAGCACGGTGGTGATGCCTCCCCCGCCGAGGATGGTCACGTTCTGGTCGTAGATACTGGTACCGGCCGGTGTGCCCCACGACCGGGCCACCACCCGGGCGGGCAGGTGCCGCAAGCCGGCCAGGGTCAAGAGGAGGGCGTGTTCGGCCACCGGCTCGGCGTAGGAGCCCTTGGCGCAGGTCCAGATCCGATCGTGGTCGAGCAGGCCGAACTCGGCCACCCGCTCGACTCCGGCGAAGGGCAGCTGCACCCACCGCACGTCGGGGGCCACGGCCAGCTGGTCGGACAGGCCCTTGACGTCAGCGGGATCGAGCCAGACCAGGGCGTCGGGAGACTCACCGATGTCGACCAGGGTGCCCCCGGCGGCCACCACCGCATCGGTGGCGAAGGGCGAGGGGAAAGGACCGACAGCAACGCGGGGGGCGACCATGGGATGGCACATTAGTGACCCCCGACTTCGACGACCAGGTCGCACAGCGGGGACGGGTGGCGAGACGGGGCGATGGCTAGACAGACAGGGGTGCGGTTACAGCACCAGAGAATGCCATCGCTCGAGAGAAAGGCGGGAGACCCACAGGCAAAGAGTCATGAATCGAGATGGCGTCTGGCCGAGCGGCTGGCTCAGCCGTCGCTGGCGGTGCCGCTGAGGCTGGCGCTAGCGACGGCGGCCGCCCCTTCGTTGGTCATCCAGTCGTCTATGACTGACGTCGTCCAGACCGGTGCCTCCAGCATGGGAACGTGTCCGATGTCGGGGGCGATCTCGAAGCGCCAGCGCGGATGGGTTGCCGCCATCCGGCGGGCGGCCCCCAGCGGCACCAGCCGGTCTCGTTCGCCCTGCATCAGCAACGCCGGCTGTTGCAGGCGGCCCAGCTGGTCGGTGATGGGTCCGGAGCGGGCCATCATCATGGACAGCGAGCGCATCGAGGAGAGGTAGGCCCGGTCGGCAGCGGCCCGGTTGAGGCAGGCCCCCAGCTGCACGTGGGCCTTCACCACAGCAGGGTCGACGCGGGCGCTGTCGACACAACACACGCCGAGCACCCGGCGGACGGTCTGCTCGACCGAAGCGCGACGCCGGCGCTCGGCCAGATATCCCTCGCCGAGCCCCGGAAGGGCACACAGCACGAAGTTGACCACTACCCGGGGGTGGATCAGTCCGGGCCTGGCGGTGGGCAGGGCCGGATCGATGAGGACGAGGCCGGCCACCGACTCGGGCTCGACGGCCGCCTGGAGGGCGGCCACCAGGCCGCCCATCGAGTGGCCCATCACGATGGCCGGCGAACCGTTCCCCACCACCTCTAGGAAGCCACCGAGGAGCGCCCGGTGACCCTCGATAGTCGCCGTTCGTCCCGCCGCCGTGGTCCGTCCATGGCCTACCAGATCGAGGGCCATCACCCGTGCCCCCAAGCTCAGCGAAGGGCCCACCGCCAGCCAATTGAGGTGGGATCCACCCAGGCCGTGGACGCACACCACCAGCGGTCCTTCCCGGGGACCGCCGAAGTCGAGATAGTGGGTCGGTCCGTCCACGTCAACCATCCGGGACCCGGTGCCGGCGGCCAGCGGCGGTATCAAGGCGTGGTCACCGGTTGTCACCCGATGGGAAGTGCAGCCCCGCTCCCCCGACCATCGGCCCCGAGGCGTCGGGCCACCGGGTGGTCACCGACTTGAGCCGGGTGTTGAAGCGCACTCCCTCCATACCGTGCACGTGGGCGTCGCCGAACAGGGACTGCTTCCAGCCGCCGAAGGAGTAGTAGGCCATGGGTACCGGTATGGCCACGTTGATGCCGACCATGCCCACCTGGACGTCGCGGCGGAATCGGCGGGCGGCATGACCGTCACCGGTGAATATGGCTGTCCCGTTGCCGTAGGGATTTGCGTTAACCACCTTTATGGCCTCCTCCAGGTCTCCCACTCGCAGCACCGACAGGACCGGTCCGAAGATCTCGTCCCGGTACACCCGCATGTCGGCGGTGACCCGGTCGACCAGGCTAGGCCCGAGGAAGAAGCCGTCGTCGCAGCCGGGAACGGTGATCCCACGGCCGTCCAGGACCACCTCGGCCCCTTCGGCCTCAGCCGCCTCGAGGTAGCCGGCCACCCGGTCGCGGTGGGCCCGGGTGATGAGTGGTCCCATGTCTGATGCCGGATCGGAGCCGGGGCCGGTGACGAGGGCCTCGGCCCGCCTACGGAGGGCGTCGACCAAGGGGTCGCCGTCACCCACGACCACCACGGCGGAGACAGCCATGCAGCGTTCGCCCGCTGATCCGTAGCCGGCGGCGATGAGGGCGTCGGCCGCGGTATCGAGGTCAGCGTCGGGCAGCACCACGGCGTGGTTTTTGGCGCCACCCAGCGCCTGGGCCCGGGCCCCGGCGGCTGTGGCCCTCTCGAAGACGTGGCGGGCCACCGGCGTCGACCCGACGAAGGAGACACCGGCCACGTCGGGGTGGTCGATGAGGGCGTCCACCGCCACGGCGTCGCCGTTCACCACGGTGAAGACGCCCTCGGGTAGCCCGGCCTTCCCCCACAGGTCGGCGATGAGAACGGAGGGGGACGGGTCGCGCTCGGATGGTTTGAGGACGAAGGCGTTCCCACAGGCGATCGACACCGGGTACATCCACATGGGCACCATGACCGGGAAGTTGAAGGGGGTGATCCCGGCCACCACCCCGAGCGGTTGGCGAACGGAGAGGGCGTCGATCCCATTGGACACGTCCTCCGAGAACTCCCCTTTCAAGAGGTGGGGGATCCCACAGGCGAACTCGACCACCTCGAGGCCGCGGGCCACCTCCCCGCGGGCATCCTCGGTCACCTTGCCGTGCTCGGCCGTGACGAGCTGAGCCAGGTCCTCACGGTGACGGTCGACCAGCTCGCGGAAGGCGAACAGGATGCGGGCCCGGGCGGTCAGTGACGTGTCCCGCCACTCCCTCCAGGCGATGGCGGCGGCGGCGACAGCCATGTCCACGTCCTCCGCCGAGGCCAGGACCACCTCCGCTGTCTGCTCCCCCGACGCCGGATCGAACACAGGGGCCGTCCGGGCGTCGGCTCCCTCGATCGAAGACCCGATCCTGTTCACGGCGCCGTCCTTGTCATTGGACCATCCTGGCATCGTTCGGGGGTAGCACCCGGTGCAATTGGGTGCGCTGGTCACCCCGGCACCGCCAACCCGGTCGTGGAATGTGGGAGGCCGGGCGGTAGCCCAGCGAAGGCCCAGCCAAGACGCATGGAAGGCGCATGGGAGAATCGTCACATGTCCGAACCCACGGCGGGATCGCCCGATCGGGTCATGATGACCGAACGGACCCGTCTCCGCCGGATCCCCGAGCAGGGGTCCTACGACCGAGCCGACATCGATGCCGTCCTCGACGCCGGCTTCATCTGCCACCTGGGTCTGGCGGTGGACGGCTGGCCGATGGTGGTGCCGACCACTTACGCCCGGGTCGGTGATTCTGTGGTTCTCCACGGCTCGGTGGCCAGCCGGAGCCTCCGGGCTGCTGCCCAACCGGTGCCGGCCTGTGTGACCGTCACCCATGTGGACGGACTGGTGCTGGCCCGCTCGGTGTTCGAGCACGCCGTCAACTACCGCTGCGCCATCATCTACGGCCAGCTCGAACCCGTATCGGACCCCGACGAGAAGTTGGCCGGTCTGCAGGCCATGTCGGACAGGGTGGCCCCCGGTCAATGGGGATACGTGCGGTCGCCCTCGGCCAAGGAGCTGGCCTCCACCACCGTTCTGCGGATGGCGCTCGACGAGTGCTCGGTCAAGATCCGCCGGGGCCCTCCCGACGACGGCGAGGGGCCGGACGCCAGCTTGGGGGTGTGGGCCGGCGAGATCCCCCTGTGCACCGTCCGGCTCGACCCGGTGCCCGACCCGGCCCTGCCCGACGGGATCCCCCTGCCTCCTCATCTGTCGACGGGAGCCCTGGCCCCGGGCTCGGTGCCCTGGCGGAAAATCGGCGGGCACTGAAGACCCGGAAGCTCGGCGCCCATCAGTACCTCGGCTCGGCCGCCATCAGTCCGCCATCAGTCCGCCGTCAATCCGCCATCAATAGAGCACGTCGGCCAGGGGTACAGCTGACATCCCGTGGGCGGCAGCCACCGGCTCGTAGACCAATGATCCCTCGGCCACGTTGACCCCCTCCGCCAGGGCGGTGTCATCGACGACTGCCTCACGCCAGCCGCGGCTGGCGATCTCAAGGGCGTAAGGGAGGGTGGCGTTCACCAGCGCGTGGGTCGACGAGTGGGGCACGGCGCCGGGCATGTTGGCTACGCAGTAGAAGATCGAGCCGTTCACCTCGAAAGTCGGGTCGGAGTGGGTCGTCGGGTGGGTGGATTCGAAACATCCGCCCTGGTCGACCGAGATGTCGACCAGCACCGAACCGTCCCGCATGTCAGCCACCAGATCGTCGCTGACCAGCTTGGGCGCCTTGGCCCCGACCACCAGCACGGCGCCGATCACGATATCGGCGTCGACACAGGTCTCCTCGATGGCATGGGTACTCGAAGCCACCGTCTCCAGCGCCCCCCGGAAGTGATGATCGACCCGGCGAAGACGCTCGAGGTTGCGGTCGAGGATGTAGACATCGGCGTGCATGCCTACGGCCAAAGTGGCGGCGGCCATGCCGGCTACTCCCGCGCCCAGGATGACGATCCTGGCGGAACGCACGCCGGGCACCCCGCACACCAGCACCCCACGACCGCCCCCGGGGCTCATCAGATGATGGGCTCCCATAAGCGGGGCCATGCGCCCCGCCACCTCGCTCATAGGTGTCAACAGAGGCAGTGAACCATCGGACAGACGGACGGTCTCATAGGCAATGGCCGTGTTGCCCGCTGCTACCAGTGCATCGGTGCAGTCCCCAGAGGCGGCCAGATGGAGGTAGGTGAACAGGACCTGCCCCTGGCGCAAACCGAGGCGAGAGTATTCCTCGGGGACCGGCTCCTTCACACCCAGAATCAGGTCGGACTCGGCCCAGATGTCGTCGGGGCCGTCAATGATTTTCCCGCCCGTTGCGATGAAGTCGGCGTCGGGAATCGACGAACCCACGCCTGCGCCTCGCTCGACGTAGACCCTGTGCCCGGCCGAGGTGAACTCGCGGACCCCGGCTGGCGTGATGGCCACCCGGTACTCGTCCTCCTTCACCTCCTTGGGGACACCGACAATCATGAGGCGGGTGGACTGTCGATCCGGAATGGAGAGGGCGTCCACTCCGTGGATGCGGATCGTCCCGTCACTACATCGAAAAGCGGGATGCGCCCTGCATGGGCATAGGGTCGAGTTGGGGGCGTGCTCTTTTTGCCACTCGTTGAAGTTGTAGCCGTTGACAGAGTCCACGTCCATCTCCGCACTCATCCTATCCCCGTCTCGCACCGAGCGCCGGACCGCACCCATCGAGGGATGGGTTTCCACCGGTCCTCCACGTTCATCAGCCAAATGGCTACGTCGATGCACTAACCACTGATAACTATTGACGCGCACTCGACACATCAGCATGATTGAGCCGGGTGTCCGGCGATCACCAATGATGTCGGCGCTCGTCAGTGCACGCAGTTGGCATTGCCGACATTAAGCGAGGAGTCGATCGTGGCCATAGAAACGGCGGGTCCGCCCGCTACCAGTCGACCCGACAAAGGCCTCAAGTCCGGTGCCCTCGGCCTCATCTCGAGCACAGTGATCGGGGTCGCCTCCACTGCTCCTGCCTACAGCTTGGCCGCAACCCTCGGATTCGTGGTGGCGGCCATCGGTCTCCAGTCGCCGATCATCACGCTCCTCGCCTTCATCCCCATGCTGTGCATCGCCTACGGGTACAAGGAGATGAACAACGCCGACCCGGATTGTGGGACCACCTTCACCTGGGCAGCACGGGCCTTCGGGCCCAAGACCGGTTGGGCGGGCGGATGGGGCATCGTCGCTGCCGACATACTCGTGATGGCCAGCCTGGCCCAGATCGCCGGCCAGTATGTCTTCCTTCTGTTCAACGCCAACGGGATCGGAACCGATCCGAGCAGTGGATGGGTTCTGCTGGTCGGCATCTTGTGGATCGTAGTCATGACCTGGATCTGCTACGTGGGTATCGAGGTATCGGCCAACTTCCAGAAAGCGCTCCTCGGGGTCGAGCTCACCATGCTGGTGGTACTGTCGGTGGTGGCGCTCATCAAAGTGGGCAACGGGAGCGCCCCCGTCGGACACCTGGCGCCCCAGTGGAGCTGGTTCGATCCATTCAAGGTGCCCTCGGCCTCGTCGTTCATCAACGGCATCCTGTTGATGTTGTTCATCTACTGGGGCTGGGACACGACGGTATCCGTGAACGAGGAGACGGCGGACCCGGCGACGGTTCCGGGTCAGGCCGCCGTTCTCTCCACCGTCGTTCTCCTGGTCACCTATGTGTTGGTCATCCTGGCCGCCCAGAGCTACGCCGGGGTCGGGACCACGGGGATCGGCCTCGGCAACCCCAACAATCAGGGCGACGTGCTGTCCGTACTGGGACACTCGGTGTTCGGGGCGTCCGGATTCGGGAACGTCCTGTCCCATCTTCTCCTGCTCATGGTGCTCAGCTCGGCCGCTGCCTCCACCCAGACGACCATCCTCCCCACGGCCCGCACCACCCTGGCCATGGGCGTGTACAAGGCCATTCCGTCGGCTTTCACCAGGATCCACAAGCGGTTCCTCACGCCGACGGTCTCCACCGTGACCATGGGTGTGGTCTCGATCCTCCTCTACGTGGGCCTGAACTACATCTCGGCGGGTTCGGTCATCGCCGATGCGGTCTCCGCCCTCGGGGTGATGATCGCCTTCTATTACGGGCTCACCGGATTCTCCTGTGCCTGGTACTACCGAGCCACGCTGACCGAGAGCGCCCGAAACCTGTGGCTACGGGGAATCCTCCCCGTCCTGGGAGGGCTCATGCTCTTCGGCGCCCTCGGCTACAACCTCTACTACTACTGGGGCCCGGGGAACAGCTATACGAGCTGGCACCTCCAGTTCTGGCCCCACTGGGACATCGGCGGTGTGTTCGTCATCGACGTCATCACCCTCATAGTCGGCGTCGTACTGATGGTGGCCTACGCCTCGGTGCGGCCGGCGTACTTCAGGGGCGAAGTTCTGAATCGAGACACGCCGACCCTCGTTCCCGAGGACATCGGGACCGAAGTCGGTCTGTTCGGTATCGATCCGTTCGAGACAAAGACGCCCAGCTGAGCTTCGCTTACTCCGCATCAACTTCGTAAGCGGAGGGACGGATGGCGAAGAAGGGCGAGCGGAGGATCCAGGCGCTCACGCCCATGAGGACGACACCCAGCACGCCGACCCCGGCGATGGTCCATTTCGCCGTCGGCCCGAGCGGTGGTATCGACTTGACCAGAACCCAGACCAGGACGCCCGCCCCGAACAGCGGAAAGAGCCCCACCAGAAACAGGTCGACGACGCTCTTCCGCAGAAGGGCGCGGTAGTACCAGACGGTGGCCAACGCCGTGCCGATATAGAAGAGGACAAAGGCGATGGACTCGGCGTTCACCACCGTGTCGAAGGCGTTGGCCAGCGATGACGACATCACGTAGAAATCGGCAACGACGACGGTCATCAGCCCCCAGAACACCGTGGCGAAAAACGGCGTCCGGAACCGAGGATGAACACGTGAGAACGCTCGAGGGAGCAAGCGGTCGGTGCCCATCGAGTAGGTCACCCGGCTGATCGAGACGATGGTGGCCAAGGTCGTTCCCAACACGGACAGGACAACCGCCAAAACCATGAACTTGGCCCAGCCGTTCCCCACCAGCGACTGGGCGATGTAAGGAAGGGCGTCGGTGGCGTGGGCCTGGAGCTGTTTGGCGGGGACCACCCCCTGCAGGCTGATGAATAGCCAGGCGAACGCAGGACCGAGGATGAGCACGGCGATGATGGCCGCTCTTCCCGGATTGGTACGAGGTTTGGTGGTCTCCTCGTTGATGTAGATGGTGGCGTCCCAACCGGTGAACAAGAAGATGGCGATGAGCATGGCACCGGCCAGGCTCCCGTGGCCCCCGATCCCGCTGAGATGCAGCCAGCTCATGCTGGGATGAACTGTGCCCGCCTTGTGCTCCACGAAGACGGCCCAGAAGCCCAGGACGCTGAACACCAGGAGCACCAGGTACTCGATCGAAGCGATAGCCAGTTGGAAGCGCGCCGTCGCCTTGATCCCGACGGCGGCGATGATGGTCAGGGCCAGGCCAAAGACAGTGGCCGTGATTACATTTCCCACCGTTCCCGAGGCATCCAATCCGGTGAACGACAGCAGCGCCGGGCCGAGCGGCAGGATGTTGCTGACCGAACCCAGAACAAAACCGACCAACATGGACCAGCCGACCAGGTAGCCCACGTAGGGGCTGATGGAGCGGGCCACCCAGACATAGGGACCCCCACAGTTCTGATCCCACAGGTTGAGCCGCTGATAACACACGGCAATGGCCAACATGGGAAGCATGCTGATGATGATGGCCGGGGCAGTGGCGTAGGCAGCCACAACCACCATGCCGGCGAGTGCTACCGCAGTTGCCTGTCCGGGCGCAGCGGTGGCGACGCCGATGACCACGCTCTCGGAAAGAGTGACGGCGTCGGGCTCGAGCTCGTGACCTGTGGAGCTGCCACTGCCCCCTGTCGGCGCGTCCGTCGGGCGATGGGTTCCGTCTACAGCTGGTCGTCTTCGGTTCATGGGGATGACGAATGGTCCGTCGAGCGGCTCATTCAATCATCGGGGCGTGGATGACGTCGAAAGGAAGCTGGAACGCCAGGCACGAGAGTCAAACAAGAGCGTCAAACGGGAACGTCGAGCGGGATCGCCTTCTCGACGTTCGGCTCAGCTGCCGATGTAGCTCATCACGTGCTTGATGCGGGTGTAGTCCTCGAAGCCGTAAGAAGAGAGGTCCTTGCCGTAGCCCGACTGCTTGAAGCCGCCGTGGGGCATCTCGGCCACGATGACGATGTGGGTGTTGATCCACACGCAGCCGTAGTCGAGTGCTTTGGCCATGCGCATGGCCCGTCCGTGGTTCTGGGTCCACACACTCGAGGCCAGCCCGTAGCGCACGCCGTTGGCCCAGGCGATGGCTTGCTCCTCGTCGGAGAACTGCTGCACGGTGATGGCCGGCCCGAACATCTCCTCCTGGATCATCTCGTCATCCTGCTCGAGACCTGTGATGACCGTGGGGGCGAAGCAGAAGCCGCGCTCGCCCGCCGGCCGGCCGCCGGTGACCACCTCGGCGTGGCCGGGGAGCCGCTCGAAGAAACCCGAGAGCCGGGACAGCTGGTTGGCATTGTTGAGCGGTCCGAAGTCGGCGTCCTCGACATCGAGGCCACCGACCGTCTGGGCCTCGGCCTGCTCGACCAGGGCGGCCACGAACTCGTCGTGGACGCGGGGTCCGGCCAGCACCCGGGTGGCCGCCGTGCAATCCTGGCCGGCGTTGAAGTAACCGCCCACGGCGATCCCCTCGGCGGCGGCGGCCACGTCGGCATCGTCGAACACCACCACCGGAGCCTTGCCACCGAGCTCCAGGTGGACCCGCTTGACGCCGGCCGAGGCGGCACTGGCCACCTCCATGCCGGCTCGCACGCTGCCGGTCACCGACACCATGGCCGGCGTGGGGTGCTCGACCAGCAGCCGGCCGGTGTCCCGATCGCCACAGACCACGTTGAACACCCCGTCGGGCAGGTGCTCGGACATGATCTCGGCCATCAGCACCGACGAGGCCGGGGTGGTGTCGGACGGCTTGAGCACCATGCTGTTGCCGGCGGCCAGGGCGGGGGCCCACTTCCACACGGCCATCATCAGCGGGTAGTTCCAGGGGGTGACCGCGGCACAGACCCCGATGGGCTCGCGCCGAATGGAAGAGGTGTGGTCCTTCAGGTACTCGGCGGTGGCGTTGCCCTGCAGGTGGCGGGCGGCCCCGGCAAAGAAGCGGATCTGGTCGACCATCGGGGGGATCTCTTCGGCCAGGGTGACCGCCACCGGCTTCCCGGTGTTCTGCGTCTCCACCCGGACCAGGTCGTCGGCCCGGGCCTCGATGGCGTCGGCGATGCGGAAAAGGGCCAGACTGCGCTCGGACGGCGTGGCATCCCGCCATTGCGGAAAGGCCTCGGCCGCGGCCTGCATGGCGGCGTCCACGTCGGCCGGCCCGGACAGCGGGGCCTCGAGGTACTCCTGCCCGGTGCTCGGGTCGACCAGCACGGTGGTGGCCCCGTCCTTGGTCGGGATGTACTCACCGCCGACGAAGTTCGACAGCCGTCCTGCGGTGGTACCCGACACCGGATTCTGGTTGGTCACTCGTCCTCCCCCGAATGCGTCGCCGCTGGTCACGAGGGGCGCCGACGCACTCTGGGACGCCTCCCCGACGCTGTGCAAGGTCATAGTGGCCGACAACCGGCCCCAAGACAAGCTTTTTTTAACATCTTTTTCCCTGCAGATACGAAATTCGTTTGAAATTGTCCCTGGATTCTGCTCGAACTGCTATAACGGGACTGCCATGGTGACTCTCGTAGCCCCCTGTTCCGGCCCGTGTGACGACTGCCCGACCATCGGTACGGGCGCCTAACCATGCCTTCGGCGGTGCCTGCGCCCTCGGCCAACGGCCTCCTCGACCCGGCCAACAAGGCCATCGTCGAGGAGCTGCAAAAGGACGGCCGACGCACCTACGGTTCGATCGCCGAGGCGGTCGGTCTGTCGGAAGCTGCCGTCCGTCAACGGGTGCAGAAGCTGCGCGAGGCCGGGATCATGCAGATCGTGGCGGTGACCGATCCGTTACAGGTCGGCTTCCGCAGCCAGGCCATGGTGGGCATCCGGGCCGACGGCGACGCCCGCCTAGTAGCGGACAGGTTGGCCGAGGTGTCCGCCATCGACTACGTGGTCATGTGCACCGGATCGTTCGACATCCTGGTCGAGCTGGTGTGCGAGGACGAAGATGCACTGCTCGATCTGCTCAACGGCACCGTCCGGCGCATACCCGGCGTCCGTGAGACCGAGACATTCATGTACCTGAAGCTGACCAAGCAGACCTACACCTGGGGGACGCGATGACCGATCGTTCCGACGAAGCACTGCAAGAGAGTGCCCACCGCAACCTGTGGATGCATTTCACCCGGATGTCCCCGAGCCAACCGGTCCCGGTGATCGTGCGGGGCGAGGGTGTGTGGGTGTGGGACTCACACGGCAAGCGGTACCTCGACGGTCTGTCCGGACTGTTCACCAGCCAGGTGGGCCACGGTCGGACGGAGCTGGCCGAAGCGGCCGCCCGGCAGGCCGGCACCCTGGCCTACTTTCCCATATGGAGCTACGCCCACCCCACCGCCATCGAGCTGGCCGACCGCCTGGCCGACCTGACGCCGGGTGACTGCAACCGCATCTTCTTCACCACCGGTGGCTCCGAGGCCGTCGAGTCGGCCTGGAAGCTCATCCGTCAGTACTTCGCTGTCACCGGCCAACCCCTGCGCAAGAAGGTCATCAGCCGCAACATCGCCTACCACGGCGCCACCATGGGTGCCTTGTCCATCACCGGGGTGGCCGACTTCCGGGCCCCCTTCGAGCCACTGGTCCCCGGTGCGGTCAAGGTCCCCAACGCCAACTTCTACCGGGCCCCCTATTTCGCCGACGATCTCGACGCTTTCGGCCTGTGGGCGGCCGACGCCATCGAGGAGGCCATTCTCTTCGAGGGACCCGAGACGGTGGCCGCGGTGTTCCTCGAGCCGGTGCAGAACGCCGGTGGGTGCTTCCCTCCCCCGCCCGGTTACTTCCAGCGGGTCCGCCAGATCTGCGACCGCCACGGGGTGCTGCTGGTCTCCGATGAGGTCATCTGCGCCTTCGGGCGGCTGGGCCACTGGTTCGGCGCCGAACGCTACGACTACCAGCCCGACATCGTGACCATGGCCAAGGGGTTGACCAGCGGCTACTCCCCCCTGGGGGCCATGGCGGTGAGCGACCGGCTGGTGGAGCCCTTCCTGCAGGGCGAGACGTTCCTACACGGCGTCACCTTCGGTGGCCACCCGGTGAGCGCGGCGGTGGCCCTGGCCAACCTGGACGTGTTCGAGAAGGAAGGGATCCTCGAGCATGTGCGGGCCAACGAGGGTGCCTTCAAGTCGTCGCTCGACTCACTGCGCGACCTGCCCATCGTGGGAGACGTGCGTGGGGCCGGCTACTTCTACGGGATCGAGCTGGTCAAGGACAAGGACACCCGCCAGACCTTCAACGAGGACGAGTCGGAGCGGCTCCTACGGGGATTCCTGTCCGGTGCCCTCTACGAGTCGGGCCTCATCTGCCGGGCCGACGACCGGGGCGACCCGGTGATCCAGTTGGCTCCGCCACTCATCTGCGGCGAAGAGGAGTTCGAGCTGATGACCTCGGTCCTGCGCTCCGTCCTCATCGAGGCCTGGAAGCAGATCTGACCACTTCATCGGGTGAGCGTTCATCGGATGAGCGCTTGCGACGACTCTCGCTGTGGTGGGACAGGCTCCCCGGCCCGATAGAACGGCGTCCGGCCCTCGGCGGTGACACCGCCCTCGATGTGGCCGTCGTGGGTGGTGGCCTGACCGGTCTGTGGACCGCCTTCTACCTGGCCGAGGCCGACCCCGCCCTGCGCATCGGCGTCATCGAGCGGGACGTCGTCGGCTTCGGTGCCTCCGGACGCAACGGGGGCTGGTGCTCCGCCCTCTTCGCCGGTTCGGAAGCTCGCCTCGACCAGCTGGGCGGCGCCGGGGCCGGAGCAGCCATGCGACAGGCCATGCAGGCCACCGTGGGCGAGGTGGAGAGGGTGATCGGGGCCGAGCACATCGAGTGTGACTTCGACCGGGGTGGAACCGTGGTGCTGGCTCGGACCGACGTGCAGCTGCAGCGGGCCCGCCAGGAGGTGGCCACCGCCCGCCAGCGGGGTGTCGGCCAGGAGGACCTGCGGCTGCTCTCGGCCGCCGAGGCGTCGGCCATGGTCGGGGCCACCGATGTCCGCGGCGGCACCTACACCCCCCACTGCGCCGCCCTCGACCCGGCCCGGTTGGTGCGCGGCCTGGCCCAGGCTGTCGAAAGACGGGGGGTGCGCATCTACGAGGGGACGACGGCCACGGCGGTCCGTCCGGGAATGGTCACCACCGACCACGGTGCAGTCCGGGCCTCCGCCGTGGTGCGGGCCACCGAGGGGTACACGCGCACACTGCGGGGGGAGGTGCGGTCGTTGGCGCCGGTTTACTCGTTGATGATCGCCACCGAGCCTCTCGGCGACAACTTCTGGGCCTCAGCTGGCCTGCACGGACGGGCCACCTTCGCTGACTACCGTCATCTGATCATCTACGGACAGCGGACAGCCGACGGACGGATGGCCTTCGGTGGGCGGGGGGCGCCGTACCACTTCGGGTCGGCCATCCGTCCCGCCTTCGACCGCGACGCCGGGGTGCACGAAGCCCTCCGGCGGACGCTGGTCGAATTGTTTCCGGCTCTGGCCGGTGCGGCCATCACCCACCGGTGGGGAGGCCCCCTCGGGGTTCCCCGCGACTGGATGCCGGCGGTCGGCTTCGACACCACCGGCGGCCTGGGTTGGGCGGGGGGTTACGTGGGTGACGGGGTGTCGACTACCAACCTGGCCGGCCGCACCCTCCGCGATCTCATTCTCTCCCGCCCGAGCGAACTGACCGGATTGGCCTGGGTGGGCCACCGGTGGCGCCGGTGGGAACCGGAGCCCTTGCGTTATATCGGGATCAACACCGGGCTCCATCTGGCCCAGCGAGCCGACGCCTCCGAGCTGAGGTCCGGGCGGCCCACCTGGTACGCCCGCGCCCTCGGCCGCGTCCTCGGCGGCTGAGACTCTCTCCTGAGCCCTCCGCCTCAGCCGGCGCCGCGGAAGGGGGCGCCCTGGGCGAAGATCCCTCCGTCCAGAGAGAACAGCCAGTACCCGCCCGTAGCCGGGTCGGGGGCCATACCCCCTACCGGTGCGTTGAGGGTCGTTCCCGCCGGCGAGCCGTGGAAGCCGGCCGAGCCGAACGAGAAGACTCCGCCGTCACCGGCCACCTCCCAGTAACCCTGGCCGACGGTGGCGGCGGCGATGCCGACAACCGGGGCGACCAGATCGAGGTCGGCCACCGAACCCTCGAAGGGAGCGCCGAAAGCGAAGATCCCTCCGTCCTTGGCCACCTCCCAATAGCCCCCGGTGACCGGGTCGGCGGCAATGCCTACCATCGGCTGGTCGAGGGTGGCACCGCCCATCGACCCGTAGAACCGGGCGTCGCCGAATGCGAACACCCCGCCGTCGGAGGCGACCAGCCAGTAGCCGCCGCCGTCGGGAGACGAAGCCAGTCCGACCACGGGGGCGTTGAGCCGCACACCGCCCATCGACCCGAAGAACCGGGCGTCGCCGAATGCGAACACGCCACCGTCGGATGACACCAGCCAGTAGCCCCTACCGTCCGGCGTCGACACGATCTGCTCGACCGGTGCATGGAGGCCGAGGTCGACAGCCGAGCCGTAGTTGCCCGCCCTGCCGTGGGTGGCGACGGCGCCGTCGGCGTCAGCCAGCCAGTAACCGGATCCTTTGGGGGTGGGAGCGATGCTCACAACCGGAGCAGCCAGGGCACCCACGCCCTGGATTCTGGGCCCTGCGGCAGCCGACACTTGGTTGGAGGCCGGCGACGACCCGACCGCGTTGATGGCCTCGACGGTGAAGTAGTAGGTGGCGCCCGGCGTGAGGCCGGTGACCAGATACGAGGTGCCGGCCACCGGCGACGAGCCGTTGACGGGCAGGGCGTACTGGCCTCCGCTCGTGGAGCCGGCGTACACGTTGTACCCGGTAACCGCCGACGTACCGTCGTCGGTCGGTGACAACCAGGTGACCCGCGCCGCCATGTCTGCCGATGTGGCACCGATGGCCACCGGCGCACCGGGCGCGGCCACGGTCAACGGTGCGGTGCCCGAGGTCGAGTCCGAAATGGCTCCGGGGGTGAGCAATAAAGGATCGACGGTCGTGATCGGGCTGGGATCGGAAGCGGCCGAGGCGCTGCCGGGGTCGGTCACCGCCTTCGACTTGGACGCCGGTTTTGTGGTCGTGGTGGTCGTGGTGGGAGTTTTCTTGGCGGTGTGATGTGCGGTGATGGCGTGCGCTTTGGCCTTAGCCGCCTTAGCTGCCTTAGCCGCCTTGGCGGCTTCCTTGGCCTTGGCCGCCGCCGCCTGGTTGGACGCCCTGGTGGCCGCCCTCTCGACGCGGGTCTGTTTGCCGGACCCGGACCCCGAGCTACCGGCCCCCGAGTTGCCGGACCCGGACCCCGAGCTCCCGTCCGAGCTGGCGGCCGATCCGTGGTTGATCACTGTGTTGGGGTTGGAGAACCCCTGGTTTACGGCCGGGGCCGCCTTGTGACCGCTCGATCCGGAGGCGCCGGCGACGACAACGATGCCCACGACGAGGACGGCCACAACGCCGACGGTGCCGGCCGCCACCACCCGCGCCCGCTTGCCGGGCACGGGGGCCTCGCCCACGAGCCACAACAACCATTGTTTGAGCGCTTGCGCCCAGCTCTTCATCGAACTGCCCCTTTGCGGCGGCATCGGCATCCGACAATTTGGTCCGATGAACCGAACCCGGCCGCTCCGGTGGTGAACAACAACATTCCCCTCCTGGTGGCACGGACCCAATCACGCCCGGCACGAGAAGTATAGCCGTGGGCATGGCCCAACTACCTGTCGCGAGGGCGACGTCAGGCGTCAGACCGCCCGAATGAGGGACGGCACGACCACCGTCCGCGTCATCGGCAACTCAGGCGGGGTCCACCACCCGGTTGTCCTCGTCGACCACCACCACCGTCGGGGTGTGGGAGGGGACCTCGGTCTCCTCGACATCCACGTAGGTCACGATGATCACACGGTCACCCACCTGGGCCAGGCGGGCCGCCGCCCCGTTCAGACATATCTGTCCCTCGCCGCCCTCGATGGCATAGGTCTCGAAGCGTTCGCCGTTCATCAGGTTGTACACCGAGACCTGCTCATCGGAAACGATGTCGGCCGCTTTCATCAGGATCGGGTCGATGGAGACGGACCCGATGTAGTTGAGATCGGCGTCGGTCACCCGGGCCCGATGGATCTTCCCGTTCAGCATCCTTCGACGCATCGTCCTCCCAGCTTCCCTTCATTGGTTCCGTCAACAACAACTTCCGTCAACGTTGGTTCCGTCAACTTGTTTTCCCCGGGGCCGGCCTCTGTGTGCCGTTCGTTCCTGCTGTGTGTTCCTGCTGTGTGTCCCTGCTGTGTGTTCAATGCCGTGGCTCCGATCGTAATCGCCCCGATTGTCACCTGTGCCGACAGCAACCACGGACGGTACGGCTCGAAACCGACCGACCAAGCCAGCGTGGCCGGTCCGGCGTTCAAGGTGCCAACCCAATGTGTCGAAGGAAGAGCAGGCGTATCACGAGGGCCAGGACCGAGGGAATGGCGACCACAGAGATCACCACAGCCACCAACGACGGCTCGGTCACGCCCTGGTCGGTCGATGGTTCAATGGCCGACGATCGAGTCCGGTCGTCCAATCCGGTACTGAGTCCGACCGTTCTGGCCTACGTCATGGCTCCACTGGCCCTGCTCACCATTCTCCTGCTCATGCGGCAGGACGTCGTGGCCAGAGAACCGGTGTGGGCATGGGTGCTGGTCTTCGCCGCCGTCCTGGGATCGGCCCGGTTGGTCGACAACCTCTCGACCGCCTACCCGTCGGCGGCCATGCTCCAGGTGCGAGTGGCTGTCGCCGCCGCCGGCGTGACCGCAGTCATCTACCTCACCGGTTGGGGCCCGGTACTCCTCGAGGCCTTCGCCCTCCTGGCTCTCGAGAATGTGGCCTACGGCGGGTCGCGGGTGTGGCGCATCACCGCCTTTTGGAGCCTGGTCGGGATCGTGGCCGGACAGGTGGCCATCTGGCAGGGCTGGGTGCCGTCACGGATCTCCGTCCACGAAGCCAACGCCATGGCCATCATGGGGTCTTTCGTCCTCTTCTTCATCATCCGGATGGCCGGGGCGACCATGGAGCAGAAGGAAGAAGCGGAGTCTTCGATGAGTTTGAGCGAGGACCGGTTCCGCTCCCTCATCCACAACTCGACCGATGCCACCATCGTGGTGGGTGACGGCGGTCTGTGCCTGTTCGTCAGCCCGGCCATCACCGAGCTGTCGGGGTGGGAGCCCAACGAGATGATGGGGCGGACGGCCACCGACTTCGTTCATCCCGACGACCGGGACCGTCTGGCCGCTCGGCTCGGAGCGCAATTCGAGAAGTCGCCGGACACCGTTCTCGTCCAGTTCCGTATGGTCCGCAAGGACGGCGGGTGGCGCGACGTTGAAGCAGTGGTCACCGACCAGAGAGACCGACCGGCGGTGGCCGGGTACGTGGCCAACGTGCGGGACATCACCGAACGCAAGGAGTTCGAGGCGCTGCTGGCTCACCGCGCTCTGCACGACCCCCTCACCGGACTGGCCAATCGGCAGCTCATCTTGGACCGCGCCGAGCAAATGCTGGTTCGAGCTCGACGTTCGTGCGACCCGGTAGCCGTGCTCTTCATCGACCTGGACAACTTCAAGGACGCTAACGACTCGCTGGGGCACGAGGCCGGTGACCGTCTCCTGCAGGCGGTGGCCCACCGGTTTTCGGCGATGCTGCGGGCCAGCGACACCATCGGCCGCCTGGGCGGTGACGAGTTCGTCGTCCTGACCGAGGGTGCCTCATTGGCCGCCGGACCGTCGATGGTGGCTGAACGTATCCGCGAAGTACTGCGGAAGCCCTTTCAGGTCGACGGGTACGAGGGTCTGACCATCACCGTCACCGCCAGCATCGGGATCGCCACCGGTGACCGTCCGTCGGCCCAGGAGCTGCTCCGCGACGCCGATATTGCCCTGTACCGGGCCAAGGCCAAGGGCAGGGACTGTTACGCCGTCTTCGAAGCAGCTATGCAAACGGACGCTCTGGACCGCCTCGAGCTCAAGTCCGATCTCGACTCGGCGCTGGCCACCGACCAGTTCTTTCTCCTGTACCAGCCCATTTTCGATCTCGACAGTGTCAAGATCAGGGGCGTCGAGGCGCTCATACGCTGGCGGCACCCCACCCGTGGCGTCATCCCGCCGGACAATTTCATCCCCGTCCTCGAGGACAACGGGATGATCGTCGAAGTCGGACGGTGGGTACTCCGCCAGGCCTGTGCCCAAGCCGCCGAGTGGCATCGCCTCGGATACCGCACCACCATGTCGGTCAACGTTTCGATGCGCCAGCTGGAGACCGACGTCCTGGTCGACCATGTCACTCTGGCCCTGGACGAGAGCGGGCTCGAGCCGGGGTTCTTGACCGTCGAAGTCACCGAGTCCACTCTCATGCGGGATGCCACCGCCACAGTCTCACGTCTCCGACAACTCAAGGACATCGGCGTGATGATCGCCATCGACGACTTCGGGACCGGCTATTCCTCGTTGGCCTACCTCCGCCAGTTTCCGGTGGACGTCCTCAAGATCGATCGTTCCTTTGTGGCCGAGATGGACGGGTCGTCCGACTCCAGCGCCCTCATCCACACCCTGGTGGAGCTCGGTCGGACCCTCGGCCTGGTCACGCTGGCCGAAGGGATCGAAGAAACCAGTCAGCTCGAGATTCTCCGCAATGAGCAGTGCGACAGCGGACAGGGGTTCATCTTCTCGAAGCCAGTCGAACCGGCGGCCATCGAAGCCTTGCTCACCCAGTCCTCCGGCAGCTGCTCGATCGACCGCTCCACCGCCGATCTGCGCTGAGCTCTCTGCTCAGCTCGATCGCCCCCGATCTGCCCCGCATCCGCGCCGCGTCTTCGCCGCCCGTGCGCCGCTCGTGCGCCGCCGGTGCCGATCGGGCACGCTGTGTGGGTGAGCATTCAACGAGCCCTGGTTCTCGCCCCCATGACCCTCGAACTGCGACCGTTGGTCAAACGCCTGGGTGCCCGATCCTCCAAAGTAGAAGGCACAACCGTCTTTACCGCTCGCCACGGTGAGATCGAAGTCGTCGTCTCCCGGATCGGCGTCGGCCCCTCGGCCGCCCGGACCGCCACCGAGCGGCTGTTGGATGGCCTCCAGGTCGACCACGTGGTGGTGAGCGGGATCGCCGGGGGAATCGATCCGGACTCGGTCATCGGCGGCGTGGTCGTCCCCGACACGGTGGTGGACGTGTCCAGTGGCCGGAAATATCAGACGTCCCCACTGGGCACCCTCCCACAGTCGGGCACGGTGGGAACCGTCGACGAGCTCATCAACGACCCGGTTCGGTTGGCCGGACTGGTCGACGACGGGGTGGTCGCCCTGGAGATGGAGTCGAGCGGCGTCGGCGAGGTGTGCGATGCCCGGGGAGTTCCCTGGAGCGTGGTCCGGGTCATCAGTGACCGGCCCAATGACGGGCTGACCGACGACGCGGTGATGGCAGCACTCCGGCCGGATGGTTCGGTGGACGTGCTCGCCGCCTTGCGGGTGATGGCCGTCAAGCCCAGCCGCATCCCCGGTTTCATGCAGCTGGGCCGCGACGCTTCGATGGCGGCGCGCAAGGCCGCCGCCACCACACTGGCCGCCCTGCGATGACCCCGCGCCCACCGGGATGGACGGGGTGAGCTTCCCCACCGCTCCTTTCCCGCCCCGCACCGGGTCGAGGGGGATGGTCAACGCAGCCGATCAGTTGGCGTCCATCGCAGGCATATCACTGCTGGACGAGGGCGGCACGGCGGCCGACGCCGCCGTCGGCGCTGCCGCCGTAATGGCCGTCACCAGTCCACACCTGTGCGGAATGGGTGGTGACGTCCTGGCCATGGTCAGCCAACCCGGGCTCCCGCCGGTGGCGTTGCTGGGGGTCGGACGGGCGGGCTCTGGGGTCGACCCGGCCACCATGCGGGCCGAAGGCCATGTCGTCATGCCCCTGCGCGGCGACGTGCGCAGCGTGACCGTGCCCGGCGCCGTCGACGGCTGGCTCGCCCTCCACGGCCGCTTCGGGCGACTTCCCCTCGAGCGGGTACTGGCGCCGGCCGCCCAACTGGCCGAAGAGGGCTTTGTCGCCTCGCTTCTTCTGGCTCTGTCCAGCCACCTGGTCCATGACGTGCCCGGCGCCGAGCAGCTCTGCCCCGACGGCCCACTACAACCGGGGGCCCGTGTCCGGCTGCCCGGCGTGGCCCGGGCTTTGCGAGCGGTAGGACGCGACGGTCGGGAGGGCCACTACGGCGGTGCGTTCGGCAAGGCACTGATCGAGTCGAGCCAAGGGGTCATCGTGGCCGCCGACCTCGTCAGCGACGCCGCCGAGTGGTGCGAGCCCCTCTCGCTCAGGGCCTGGGATCACGACTTGTGGACAGTCCCTCCCCCCTCGCAGGGATACCTCACCCTTCTCAGCTCGTGGATCGCCGAGCAGACAGGGCTCGGGTCCGACCCCTCCGATCCACAATGGGCCCATCTGGTGGTCGAGGCGTCTCGTCTCGCCGGCCACGACCGGCCGGCCCTTCTCCACGAGGGTGCCGACGGCCCCGACCTCCTCTCCGGCCAACGGCTTCGCCGGGCGGCGGACGGCAACGGCCCCCTCTGGACCGCGCCCGGCCACGGGGACGGTGGACCCGCCGCCGCCGCGGTTCCCCGGTTGGGCGACGGCGACACCACCCATCTGTGCGCCATCGACGCCGGCGGGCTCGGTATCTCGCTGACCCAGTCGAACGCGCTCGACTTCGGCTCCCACCTGGTGGCCGGATCAACCGGAATCTTCCTTCACAACCGCGGGGTGGGCTTCTCCCTGATCGAAGGGCATCCCGCCGAGCTCGCCCCGGGCCGGCGCCCGCCGCACACATTGTCCCCGTTGGCGGCCACCGCGCCGGACGGTTCACTCTCCCACCTGGTCGGAGCCATGGGCGGGGATGCACAACCGCAGATCCTCCTGCAACTGCTGGCCCGCATGCTGCGGTGCGGACAGGATCCCGCCACCGCGGTGGCCGCGGCGCGGTTGGCTCTGGATGCACCCTCTGCGGGACCCTTCCGCCTGTGGTGGGGTAACGACCTCACCGTCAACGTCGAGTCCCACGCACCATCGGCCTGGAGGGGAGGGCTGGCCGCCCGGGGCCACACCGTGCGGATGATCGGCGCCTTCGACCCGGTGGCTGTCGGTTGTGCGCAGATAATCGCGGTGAGTCCGGCCACGGCGACCGCCGCCCACCACTACGTCGGGGCAGCCGATCCCCGCAGCCCCGAAGGGGGGACCGCCGGCCGCTGACCCCGGGCTGGCTCAGCCCGTGGACGAGGCGTTGACCGCGGAAGGCGGGGTCAGGTAGTGCTCGACGGCGGAGGCGATGCCCCGGGCGATGACCGACTGGCCGCTGCTGCCGGCGGCGATGGTTCCCTCGAAGGGGTCGGTGATGTAGAGCGGTTCGATGACCACGCCCGGCATCTGGCTGGGGGTGGTGAAGTAACCGGGCATGGCCGGTCCGATGAGCATGAGATGGTTGTAGTCGGCCGCTTCGGCGGCCAGCCCTCCCGAGGCGGCGTCTCCGTCCACCGAGCCGAATCCGGCATCGGACTGGACCCCGTCGTTGGGAATGCCCCAACCCTGGGCGTTGAGGCCGGACAACACGTCGTCCTGTACGAGATTGGCCAGCCGGACATTGTCAGTGGCGAAGGAACGGTCGTCGTCGTAGACGGTGACGCTCCCGGCATCCTGAGGGGAGCCGCCGGCGTTGTAGTAGACGCCCACCAATACCTGCGCATGGGCTTGATCGGCACAGTCGGCGCGGGCGGCGACGTCGTCGTGGGCCCCCTGCAGCGACAGGACACCGTCGGACACGTCGGCCGGTCCGAGCCGCAGGACAGTCGACGGGCCCGTGCGGGAGACGACCACCCGGTAACCGTCGGCACGAAGAAGGCCCATCACATCCAGCTCGACCGGCAGTGTCTCATCCGCTTCGTAGATGGTCGTCCCCGAACGGGTGGTCCCCACTCCCCCCGGGTCGAGTCCTCCGTGACCGGCGTCCAGGAAGACCGTTTTCCCACGGTCGCCCTGGGTGGGTGGGTAGGCCACGCAGGATCCGGTGGCGAAGAAGGTCGGGTCGAGCGACTGCCCCCCGGCCGTACCACCCAGGTGCACAGCGGCCAGGGCCCCCGTGCGGAAGACGGCAACCCATCCGGCCACCACCAAAACCACGAGCACCACCACCAGACGACCCCGACGTCGGGCACGCCGTCGCCCGGTAGGGGGCGCGCTCGAGGCACGCTTCGAGTTCTTCACGCAGACGGTTCCTTCATGATCCGGTGTGACCGGGCGCTTCGGCTGTCGGTCGCATTGTCGTGGGTGATGCACCACCGAACCACGGAACGTGGCGGGCGGGTTGTGAATAGTAGTGAAATCGGCCGGTCAATTGAACGCGCGGCATCGTCGAGAAGGGGTGGATCCACGGGAGGCACGCCCCGTCGAGGGCTGCTTGCTGCCACCTGGGGAGACGGGATTGCTACGCTCCTAGCCCATGACGGACCGCGGTCAGGTGGAGCGCGCTCCGGATTCCTCCGGCGGCGACAAGGGCCGACCCATTCCCAATGAACAGGGTCTACGGGCGCTGGGCGACCTGATGAGCCAGGACCAGAAACGGTCCCCCGGTACCGCCCCGGCGGAGGAGACCACGGCCGATGGGCGGGATGCGGAGGATACCGATCGAGTCGCCAACCACGACGGGCTTTCGGCCTTGGCCGAGTCGATGCGCAAGGCCGAGGCTCGTCCCGCCCGGCACTCGGCTCGTAAAGGGAAGGGCCGGCGAAGGGTCTGGCGCGTTGCCGTCATCGGTCTGGTCGTCCTGTTGGTCGTCGTCTTAGGTGGTGCCGGTTACGCCTACTACCTGTCCCACGGGCTGAACCGGATCGACGTGAAAGGGCTCAACCAGGCACTCAACTCCGGCAAGGAGGCCGGGACCGAGAACATCCTGATGGTCGGATCGACCTCGCGCTGTGCCCTCAAGGTCCAGAACCCCGCCTACGGGTTGTGCTCAGAGGGGGTCAACGGTGTCAACAGCGATGTGATCATGATCCTGCACGTCGACCCGGCCCGCCATCGGTTGGCCATTCTCTCCCTCCCCCGGGACCTGTTCGTGCCCAATGCCCGCAGTGACGGGCCGAACAAGATCGATGCCGGCCTCTACCAAGGCATCAGCCAAGTGGTAGCCACCGTTCAAGAGGATTTCGGCATACCGATCCAGCACACCGTCTCTCTCAACTTCGATCAATTCGCCAACGTGGTCAATGCGCTCGGTGGAATCGACATGTCCTTTCCGATGTCTGTGTTCGACGCCGAGTCCGGTCTCAACGTCCAGGCGGCTGCATGCGTCCATCTCAACGGAACCCAAGCACTCGAAGTGGTACGCGCCCGTCACCTTCAGTACCAGTCGGCGGGGACGACGACCCCCTACGCCGACTACTGGCCGCAAGAGACACTGAGTGACCTGGCCCGCATCCGCCGAGACCATGAAATTCCTGCGGGTGCTGGGGGCGGCGGTGGCCAAGCAGGGACTGGGAAATCCGATCACCGACATCAACTTGGTCAACTCGGTGAAGGCAGACCTCAGCTTCGACCAGTCCTGGTCGGTCGGGGATATGGCCGACCTGGTCCTCGACTTCCACTCGGTCAGCGTCAACGCCGTGCCCCAACTGACACTGCCGGTTTCGGTGGTCACCGATCCCGACGGCCAGGGCGGGAGCCTCATGTACCAGGGGGCCGCCTACGGAGATGCCGAATTTCCGTCGGAGAGCCAAGACCAGAGCGCCATCGATCAGCTGCTGGGCATCGACATCAAAACGGACTCGATGACCGGAAAACCCTTACCGGCGCCATCCTCGGTCACTGTCTCGGTGACGAACGGCTCGGGCGCTTACAACCAGGCCACCGACACTGCCTCGGCCCTGGCCGCCCTGGGATTCCACACGGTCGGCGTGGGAGACAGCCAGCCGGTGGGTGATGTCTCCGAGACCGTCGTCTACTACCGGTCCACGACAGCGGCCGACGAGGCCGCGGCTGAGGCGGTCACCCGGTCGTTGAGCGGCGCGGTGGTCATGGCCTACGACCCGAGCATGGTGGACGACGGTGCCCAGGTCACCGTGGTGACCGGCACCCAGTTCGCCGTCAACCCTCCGCCGACGCCGTCCACGTCTTCCAGCACCGGGGCGGCCGCTCCGGCCACGACAGCTACCACGGCGCCGGCCACCACCACCCCGAGCACGTCCGACACGTCGAGCACGTCGACCACCTCGCCGACGGCAGCGGACATCGAAGCACCGTCACCCACCACATCAAAACTCGAGCCATGGGACCCGCGGGCCTGCCACCCGGCGGCGTCCCCGACGGCACCGGTTCCCAACCAGGTCTGACCGGCCCGGTCGACTCAGCCGTCTCGACGGGCCAGCAGGTAGGTCCTCGACGACGGGTACTCGTGGGCCAGAGCCTCCCGCCCTCGCCGCTCCTCGATCCGGAAGTGCTGGGCGGCCAACCCCTCCTGCAACTCGTCGTCACCGTAAAACGTGCCGCCCAGGGGTTGGACCTGATGTCCGAGGAACTCATCCATGACGATCTCCCCCTGGCCCAGATGGGCGGCGATCACCAGCATTCCATCAGGCACCAGGATCCGCCGGAGCTCACCCAGCGTAGGGCCCAGTGCCGATCGCGGAATGTGGTGGATGGAGTAGAAGCTCACCACGGCCGAGCAGGTGGCTGGAGCGAAGGGAAGGCGTCGCATGTCCCCCGCCACCCATCCGGTCACGGTGCTCGATCGAGCAGCCAGTCGGAGCATGCCCAAGGAGACATCGACACCGATCACATCGACGCCGCGCCCTGACAGGTACTCGGCCACCTGGCCCGGCCCGCAGCCGAGGTCGAGGACACGACCATTCCCGCCGATGCCGCTCACGGCCCGATCCAGGATGGAGCGGTCGAGGGGAAGTGCATCAAGGTCGCCCCCGAAGGCAGCCACGTAATCGTCGGCGGCGACGTCATAGGCGGCGCCCACCAGGCGCGGGTCGAACGGGTCCCCCGGTGGATGCGGCGTCATGACCCCATAATGCCCGCCACGGCAGAGGCCCCGGGACGGAAGTACGAGGGGACCGGCAGATGGGCGCAGTATCCGTCCGGGTAGAGTCGATGGAGAGGACCGTTGTCCGGCGCCAGTACAAAGTGCCGGTGCGAAAACGCCGGTACGAAAGCGAGTGCAGATGCCGAGAATAGAGCCGATCCCCCTCGAGGCCCTGGCCGACGAGCCGCGACGGATCATCGAGGAAGGGGTGGCAAACGGCACCTACGCCACCCCGGTGCCCCTGCAGATCTTTGCCTACCGCACCCAGCAGATCCTGATGACCAACGCGGCGAGGGGCGCCTGGGGCCAGCAGAGCCTCCTGGGTGGCCGGATCCTGGAACTGATCAGGATCCGGAGCGCGCAGCTCGGCGAGTGCCAACCCTGCATGCGGTCGCGCAAACACGACTCGATCACCGATGAAGACGTGGCCTGCCTGGTGACGCCGGGCGGCTCGCTCACACATCAAGAGCGGATGGCCGTGGAGTTCCTCGACCTCCTGTCGGCCGACCACGACGCCATCGACGACGACTTCTACCGTGAGCTGGCCAAGGTGTTCACCGCCGCCCAGATCATCGAGCTCGGCTTCACCTGCGCCAACTCCATGGGCCTCCACCGCTTCATTCACACCCTCGACGTCTTCGGGGACAGCCCGCCGGTGATTGCCTTCGACCCGGCACAGGTCGACACCGCTCTCACCGAAATAGCCGACCAGGCGCCGGCATGAGCCAGACCGTACTGGTGACCGGTGCCACCGGGCTGGCCGGCGCCAACGTCTGCAGGCTTCTCCTCGAACGCGGCGACCGGGTGCAGGCTCTGGCTCGGGCGGGAGCCGACACCGGTCCTCTGGTCGGCCTGGGCGTCGATGTCAGAGAGGGCGACGTCACCGGCAGCGACGCTGTGCTGCGAGCGGCAACCGGAGCGGACGCCGCCGTGCACTGCGCCGCGCTGCTGGGGGGTGCGAGCCAGAACCTCGCCGATTTCCAAGCGGTGAACGTCGACGGCACCCGGCACGTGCTGGATGCCGCCCACGCCTTGGGGATGCGCCGGGTGGTGGCCGTCAGTACGGGAACGTTCTTCGATACGACCGGTGGACTGGAGCGGGAGGATGCGCCGGTGTCGAAAAGTCCGAGCTCCGATCCCTACACACTGACCAAAATGGCCGCTTTCGAAGACGCCTCGGCCCGGGCGGCTGCCGGCCAGGACGTGGTCACCACACATCCCGGCGCCATCTTCGGCCCCTCGCCGGTGGTGAGCAACGCGGTCGGCATCACCAGCTTCAACCGTGTGTTGATTTCGGCGCTGCGCGGCAGGCTCACCCGTTACCTGCGGTTCCCGGTCAGCTGGGTGTTCGCCGACGATGTCGCCCGGGGTTGCCTGCTGGCCCTGGACCGCGGCGTGGCCGGCGAGCGCTACATGCTCGACGGCCGGCCGGAGGACGTGATGAGCGTGGCCGAAGCGGGCAGCCTGGCCTGCGCTTTGGCCGGACTCGAGCAGCGGGTGGAGGACGTCGAGCCGTCAGACGATCCCGAGCTGGTTCGGGTGTTCGGTCCCACGCTGGTGGCCATCGCCTCCAAGAGTGCCGGCGAGCGGCCGGTAAGGATCCCCCACACCGAATCGAAGACGTACAAGAGGCTCGGATATCAGCCGATCAGCCTCGAGGACGGGTTCCGGCGCACCATCGACTGGCTGCGCGAGATCGGCAAGATCGACTGAACCGAACCCGCTCCTCCGCTTCGTGACATACTGACGGCGTGTGGCGGGTCACTTTTGCCGATTTGGTCTATCGCTATCGCCAGTTTCTCATCGCGGTGCTGGGCGCGGGCGTGGTCTTGGCTATGGCCATCCTGCTGGCTGGTCTGGCCAACGGGTTCAGCGCCGAGATACAGGCGACGGTGGGAGGGGTGGGAGCCCAACGTTGGGTTCTGGCCGACAGCGCCCATGGTCGCATGGCCTCGCTCGGCGTCTTCTCGCAGGGAGCAACGGCCCTCATCGCCCACACCCCCGGGGTGACCGAAGCCAGCCCGTTGGCCGTCATTCCCCAGCAGGTGAGCGAGGTCAACGGCAAAAGCGTCACCGTCAACATCTTCGGCGTCCAGCCCGGTGGCCTCGGTGATCCGGAGGCCACCACCGGCAGGGGGCTGACCGGATCCGGTCAGGTGGTCACCGACAGCAAGGTCGGGGCGTCCGTCGGATCGACCATCACCATCGGGGCCAAGCGATTCATCGTGGTCGGAAACATCGAAGACAGGACCATGCTGGGCGGGGGGGCCATCCTCTACATCACTCTGCCCGATGCCCAGGCGCTGGCCTTGGGCGGTCGACCCCTGGTGACGGCCGTTGTCACCCGAGGTGTTCCCCAGACCCTGCCCCAGGGACTCAGCCTCTACACCAACCAACAGGTCGAGACCAACACGCTGTCGGCTTTGTCTGCGGCCATCTCGTCCATCAACAACACGAAGTACCTCATGTACGCGGTGGCGGCCATCATCATCGCCGCCCTCCTCTACGTGTCGGCACTGCAGCGGGTACGAGACTTCGCCGTCCTCAAGGCGCTGGGCTCCTCATCCCTCGCCCTGTTCGGCAGCCTGGCCACCCAGGCGGTGGTGATCACCCTGGTGGCGGCCATCTTCGCCATCCTCATATCGAACTTCATGCACGGCATTTTCGCCCAACCGGTGGCCGTCCCCAGCAGTGCCTACGCCACTCTGCCGGCGGTAGCCATCATCGTGGGCCTCCTCTCCAGCCTGGTGGCTCTCCGACGGGCGACAGGGGCCGACCCGGCCAGCGCGTTCGGCTGACGTCGATGAGCATCCTTCAGGTCAACGACCTCACCGTCGAGTTCGCATCGGGCGGCTACAACATCCGTCCTCTGGACGGTCTCACCTTCGGTAGCGAGGATGGTGAGCTGGTGGTCCTGCTCGGCCCATCAGGCTGCGGCAAGACGACCCTCCTTTCGTGCCTGGCCGGCCTCCTCCGGCCCACATCCGGGTCGATCACCTTCCGCGACGAAAAGATCAACGACCTGCGGGGCCCTGCCCTCTCCTTGTACCGCCGACACACCGTCGGTGTGGTCTTCCAGGCCTTCAATCTGATCCCCAGCCTCAGCGCCCGAAGCAACGTCATGGTTCCCCTGAGCTTGGCCCGGGTGGGACGGTCCGAAGCCCGCGAACGGGCCTCCAAGCTCCTCGATCTTGTCGGCCTCGACGAGCGAGCCCACCACCGTCCCGACCAGATGTCAGGAGGACAGCAGCAGCGGGTGGCCATCGCCCGCGCCCTTGTCCAGGATCCCCCTCTGGTGTTGGCCGACGAGCCGACGGCCCATCTCGACTACATCCAGGTGGAAGGAATCCTGCGCCTGCTCCGCGAACTGGCCGCGCCGGGGCGTCTGGTGGTGGTTGCCACCCACGACGAGCGGATCACGCAGTTGGCCGACAAGGTGATCGAGCTGCAACCCCACCTGACCGACGAGCAGCGGGAGCCCCACGACGTCACCCTCGAAGCCGGTCAGATCCTGTTCCGGCAGGGCGATCCCAGCGACGTGGTCTACATCGTGCAGTCCGGTGAGGTCGAGGTCTATCGGGAACGGGACGACGGCAGCGAGGAGCGACTCACCGTCATCACCCCCGGCAGTTACTTCGGTGAGCTCGGGCCCATGCTCAACATGCCCCGGAGCGCCTCGGTACGGGCCCTGTCCCCCACTGCCCTCACCGGGTGCTCCGTCCAACAATTCCGGGCCATGCACCCCAGCTCACGGACAGCCGAAGTGGCCGAAGCGGCCGACGCCGACGTCTGAGGGCGAACCTCACGCCCGGAACGCCGGGCGCGCCGGTCCTCCAGGGACCGGCACACGGCATCAGACCCGGAGGGGGATGGCGGTCGACCACTCAACAGGTCCGATGGGGACATCATAAGCCTATTATTCAGATAGGACAACTAGATAATCAGGACCCGTCACCGGCGGTGGTCGTCGAGCACGGTCAGCAACCGCCGGGGGGCGACCACCCGGTAGGCCTCTTCGCACAGCATCTCCACCTCGTCCCACACCACTCGGCCGTCGAGGCGCATCCCCAGCCACCCCCGCCCGCCCACGTAGGGTGGCCGAAAGAAACGCTCCGCGTCACGGGCCACGAACTCCTGTTGGACACCGGGCACCGCGGCGCACCACAGGTGAGGAACAAGGCGGTCGTGGTGTCCGTCCGGCCACAGCATGACGAATTGCTTGCCGACATAGAAGGCCGGGGCTCCGTGACTGACTCTTTCGGTCGCCTCGGGTAGGGCCAAACAGACCCGGCGCACCCGTTCCTCGAGACTCATTCCGGCCATCGCCCTAGAGTAGAGGCGCAGCTCCCTTTCGCCCAGGACGGGCCGCCGGAGTTGAAGTCGACATCCGACGTCGCCGAAGATGCGGAGGCCATTGTCGACGAAAGTCCCACCGGGGGGGGAATCGTGATACCCAAGCAGTCGCGGCGGAGCCGCGTCGAGCTGAGAGACATGCTTCTCGAAGTGGGCTGCTCGGTCCTCCAGGAAGAGGGGTTGGCCGCACTGACCTTCAAGACGGTATTCGAACGCCTGAACGAGAGTCGCGGCGTCCGACTCACCAACGGCTCGGTCATCGGGAGGGTGTGGAAGGACCAGGCCGACTTTCGAGCGGATGTCCTGGTGGCCGTGGCTCAGAAGGAGAACGACAACGAGGTCGATCGCACAGTGCGGGCAGTGGGCGGGGTCCTGGAAGAGATGGACCTGTCATCGCCGGAGGCCCGACAGAGCACCATGCGCGAGCTGTGTCGGCTCGGTGGTGCCGCCAATCTGCAGGTCATGCGCGAAGCGACCAATTGGCCGGTGTGGATCGGCGCATGGGGACTGGTGGCCTCTTCCAGCGAGCCTCGGGCCTATCGGGAGAGGATCGAGCGAGCAGTGGTGGCCGGGTACGACTCCTTCAACGAACGGATCGAGGAGGTCTACCGGACCATGACCAGCTACCTCGGCTTCCGACTGCGTGAGCCGCTCACCCTCCGTCAATTCACCATCGCCGCCGACTCGTTGGGCCAAGGCTGCGGACTCAGGGACCGTTTCGATAACGCCCATATGGACGGGATCCTCCTCCCCTCCGGCCAGCACGGTGAACTTCAGGAGTGGACGTTGTTCGCCATCGGCTTCGAGGGTCTGGTCACCCAATTCTTCGAGCTTGACCCCGACTGGACAGAGAAGGTCTAGGTCGTCGGACCCAGGTGGCCGGAGGCACGAGCTCGAGCGATTCGATGCCGATGGCGGCCAGGCGGGAAGTGGGAGACCGGGAGCCGCAGTGGCCAAAAGCGTGGCACCATGGGACCACCGACCAGGTGGCGCCGACATGCGCCCTCCTGACGAGAGGAGAGCCAGCAGTGGCTGATGGTGAAGACTCGCAAGATACCGGCCAGATCCAGTCGCGGGATGACGGACAACTCCATTTCACTCCGGAGAGTGCGGCATCGACATTTCCGGTGACAGCTCCGGTCGACGCCACGCCGCTCGAGGAGGACGAGCCGGAGGGCACAATTCCGCCGAGCCCCCTCTGGGCCATGAAGGACCGGCGCCACGAACAATGGACACACCTGTTCGGGCACCCGGACCGCATCCGGAGCCGGGTCGGAACCGGTGATGATGCTGTTTACGCCATCGATGACGGCAAGAGGCACTGCATGATCGGTCACCGGGTCGGTCAGACGAGGGACGGGTGCGTCTACAGCTTGACCGCCCGGGTCACCAAGGAGACCTACCAGTCCTTGGCCTCCGGTGCCATCAGCGGGAAGCAGGCCTTCCTCGACAGCAGCGAGGCAGGGTTGAGCGGCACGGTCGAGGAACCGGGCGTCTCCAACGTCTTCGATGTCGACTTCTACCAGCGACCGGAGGACATCCCTCCGGAGTACCTGCCGCCGGCACCGTTCATCGAGTTCGCCCAGGATCTCCCCAGCGCCGACCGCTGACCTCCCCGAGGGGGCGGCCAACGATTCGTTCAGGGAGAGGATCACACAGAGCTCTGGCGGCGCTCACCGGTGCCCGTAGCTCAGTCACCCGCCTTCAACGTCCGCTTGAAGCCGACGTGACTGGGCTCGAAGTCGAGACGCTGGTAGAACCGGTGGGCCTCGGACCGCCGGAGATCGGACGTCAACTGGATCCGGTAGCAACCCGCACTTCGCGCCATGTCGACGGCGAAGGCAGCCAAGCGCTCGCCTATTCCGTTGGAACGAAAGTGGGGATGTACATGCATGGACTCGAGCTCGGCGCACAGGCCCCCGCCACGCTGAAAGTGACGGAAGATGACCACTTGGCACATACCCACGACCTCATCGTCCACCTCGGCCACCACCAGATGATTCCCCGACGCCTCTTGGATTTCGGCCAGTGCCGCCAGATAGGGGCCGCTATCGGAAAGGTCCTCCTTCCCTTGGCGTAACGCACCATGATGGAGTAGCTCGACCATCCTCGGCACATCCGAGGGCTCGGCGGGCCGGATCGTCACTCGATTCACCGATGCAGTATCGCAGCCGGGTTCGAAATACCCATGATCGGTTGTCGTCCGAGCCTCTGTTCCGGTTCACCACGACCAGACAATCGGCTCCCGTTGTTCCCTGGTGCCGGTCGTGCTCGGCGGACGGATAGGGCATCCTTGTGCCATGGCGATTTCGATTGACAGCTCGTTGGAGGACATCGACTGGGACAGAGCAAAGTCTGACCTGGCCGCCGACGACTTCGACAACGGGCGCTCGCCTGCCGCCCTGCGTCGATCCTTCCAGCGGTCCCAACATGTCGTGTTCGCCCGGGACGGCGATCGCGTGGTGGGCATGGCCAGGCTGCTGTCCGACGGCGTCTGCAACGCCTACCTCCTCGACGTCTGGACGGCGTCGGCCTATCGCCGACAGGGTATCGCCACCCAGATGGTGCTGTTCCTCGCCGCGCTGGTTCCCGGTCAGCACATCGGGCTGCAGACCGACGATGCCCACTCCTTCTACACGGGGCTCGGATTCCGAGCTCAGCCTGCCTTCATGTCACTAGTCGTGGGCAACTGGCTCGACAACGAGGAGAACCGCGGACCAGAGATGTCATCCTGAGCCGAGCGGCATGCGAAGCAAGGGCAGCGTCCGCCCGGCAATCAACTCTGACCGCACGTCGCCGATCCGTACCGCTCCCATGTGCTCGTAGAAGGGGGCTGCGAACGGATCCGCTTCGATCCGTACGGCCGACCAACCCAGATGACGGGCCGTCAGGGAGGCATGCTCGAGGAGGTGGGCCCCGAGACCTGTGCCAATCCAGGGGGGATCGACGAAGAGCATCGAGATCTCTCCGTCATCATCGCTCGACCCGGCCAGGGCATAGAAGCCCATGATGGCGCCCTCCGCCCCGCCTTCGACCAGCGTGACCCGATCGCGGGTGATCTGGTCCGGGTCCACCATGAGCTGTGGGCGGCAACGGTTCATGAAGTCGTCGTCGTATCCCCAATGTCTCTTGGAGCGCAGTGCGAGCTCGCTCAACAACGGTGCTTCCGCCGGGTGGGCCAGCCTGAAGATCACCGGGAAAGTCTGCCAGATCAGGCCTCTCCCACTGTCCCGAACGCCCGGATCGACGGTGTCCGCGACCCGCCAATGGATCGGCACCCGGTCCGATGGGAGGATGTCGCCGACAATGTTCGGGAAGCGAGTTCGGCGGCCATGAACAGAGGACATGCTTCAGCTCGGTGAGATACCCATCATCCAGGCTCCCATGGCGGGGGGGCCGTCGACTCCGGCGTTGACGGCCGGTGTGGTCAAGGCGGGGGGCTTCGGCTTCATTGCCGCCGGGTACCTGACTGTCGACCAACTCCGCCAGATGACGGCAACCACCCGGTCGCTGACCGATGGGCCGTTCGGCATCAACCTTTTCGTGCCCTCGGCGCCTGGCGATGCGGGACGGGTGGCCCGCTATGGGTCGACACTGCAACCGGAGGCGGACCGCCTGGGTGTGGCGCTCGGCGATCCTCGCTGGGACGACGATGACTTCGATGCCAAGTTGGATGTCGTCGAGTCAGCCGGTGTGGCCATGGTCAGCTTCACCTTCGGCTGCCCCACCCCCTCGGTGGTCGACCGCATGCATCGGGCCGGTTGCCAGGTGGCGGTGACGGTTACCACCGTGGCCGACACCCACCAGGCGGCGGGGGCCGGAGCAGATGCTCTTGCCGTGCAGGGAACCGAGGCCGGTGGCCACCAGGGTGGGTTCACAGATCAGGAGGCCAACCACCGTTCCCCTTCTGTCCCTGCTGGCGGAGATAAGAGAATCCACCGACCTACCGCTGATCGGGGGCGGTGGCATCATGACCGGGCAGGAGGCGGCGGCCGTGCTCGACGCCGGGGCACTGGCCGTCCAGCTGGGAACGGCCTTCCTGTGCAGTACGGAAGCGGGAACGTCGGCCACCCATCGCCAGACCCTTCTGGACCGGCGCTACCCCGACACCATCGTGACCCGTGCTTACAGCGGACGATTCGGACGTGGGTTGGCCAACGAGTTCGCCATCGCCCACCACGAACAGGCCCCCCGTGCCTACCCCGAGGTTCATCATCTCACCCGCCCCATCCGTGCGGCCGCCACCCTGATGGGTGACGCCAGCGTGCCCAACCTGTGGGCCGGCACCGGATGGGCTCACGTGACCAGTGAGCCCGCCCATGCCATTGTCCGCCGCATCGCCGCCGAGGCGGCCGGGGTGGGGTGAGGCATTCTTGAGTCATGACCCAACCCTTCCCCGAGCCCACCCTCTCCGCCGATTCGCGGGCTGAGGTCCTTGTCCGGTATCTCGACTACTTCCGGTCACGGGTCATCGAGCGGATCGAGCAACTCCCCGAACCCGAGCTCCGCCGGAGCCGGCTGCCGTCCGGATGGACGCCCCTCGGACTGGCGAAACATTTGACCTTCGTCGAGATGCGATGGCTGGAATGGGGCTTCGAAGGGCGCTCGGTGGAGAACCCGTGGGCTGACACCCGAGACGGTCGATGGTTCGTCCCAGAGTCGGAATCACGCGCAGAGCTGGTCGAGGGACTCCGCCGACAGGGAGAGCGATCGCGGGACATCGTCGACAATGCGCCGCTCGACCAGGTCGGCAGACCCGGTCCGCGCTGGGATGGCGCCGAGCCGCCAACCCTCGAGCGCGTACTCCTTCACCTCATCCAGGAGTACGCCCGCCACCTCGGTCACCTCGACATCGTCAGCGAGCTCTCGGGCGGTTCCGTCGGGGAGTGACAGGACCACCCCGTCATCGACTGACGGTGCGGTACGAAGCGTCAGCGGGACCCGGTGAGCGTCTCGTCGAGGTGGCTCAAGATACGTGGCCACGAGTCACGGTGGTTCTTCGCCGACTCCTCATCGGCGAATCCACTGTGCGTGAGGCGAAGACGGGTCCCTGATTCGTGCGCCAGGAGCTCGATCCTCACCACTGTCTCCGCACCCTCGGTCCCATTTCTGCCCGTCACCCAGGTCTGCTCGACGAGCAGGTCCGGCTCCACCACGAGGAAGCGTCCATAGTGTGGGTGTCGTTCCCCTGCATGGACGGTCTCGAACCAGTATGGCTCGCCCACGACGGGATCCATTCGAATCGCTCCCGGTGCCGCGAACCACGTATCGAATTGTTCGGTCCACGCTCGAAAAATGGCACCCGGTGAGGCAGACATGGCCTGCTCAACGGTGAACGCAATCGGGTCGTCGGCCAGCCATGACCTTTCTGGTGTTCAGCTCGGTGGCTGTGCACAGGTTGTGCTGACGCACAGTATCTACGCTGAGGCAGAATATCTACGACGCAGAATATCTACAAGGTGTACCGGCCCCTATTCGGCCATGATCCGACACCGGGGCCCGGCCCGAGGCTACGGCCACGTGGGTACCCTGGCATGGTCCTCGGGCGTACCACGTGTGGCGGCGGCGCCCACTTGTGTGCGGTGGGACTTGGTCGTAAGGTCTCGATGTGAAAAGTGCCTGGTGGGTTGGCGGTGTCCTAGCAGTCGGAGTGGCTCTGGCGGGTTGCAGTTCGGGAAGCAGCACTCCTGCTACCAGCACGACGGACTCCTCCTCGAAGACAACCGCACCACCAGGAAGCTCGACCACGGCGGCTGTCCCGACCACTGCGGCTGTGCCAACCACCGCGAGTGTCCCGAGCACCGCCGCCACGACCGGCGTTTCAACCTGCCCGACTCTGGCTCAAGCCAACACCGCGCTCGGAGGTACCTACAGTGGGCCGATCACGACGCACACGGCGGGTGGCGGGATCGTCTGCGAGTACACGAGCAGCACAGGAAATGCGGGCGTCACCATATTTGCGCACCAATCACCAACCGTCTTTGCCGGGCAAGTCGCCCATGCCCCGGGGGCTCCTGCCATGCCGAGCATCTCGGGCGTCGGTGACGGCGCCTACGGGATGACCACCGGGGGTCGCTCCATTGTCAATGCCTACTCGAACGGGAGCCGGACTCTGGTGGCGGCCCAGGCATCCGGTGCCCTTCCCCCCGTCGAGGCACTTGCCCGGGTCGCTCTCGCAGATAACTGAGAGACGGAGTCAGGCCTCTTCCACCGGCCTGGCATCAAGAATTTTCGCCGTTCCTCCAGCGCAGTGGTCAGTTGTTCTGGCACCTCCACTCTGCAAAGGAGATGAAATGGAAGAAGAAGGCTGGTATGTCGATCCGTACGGAATCCACCAAGCCCGCTGGATCTCCGCGGGGACTCCGACTGCCCTGGTACGGGACGGCGATGTCGAGACGCAGGATCCGCCACCGCACATGCCCTATGTCGGCCAGCTCGAGGAGTTGGCGGAGACTGACCGCGAGAATGCCGAAGACTTGATGCGGGCCGACCAGGCCGACACCACGTCATTCGATCCCGACGACGAGGCCAGGGCTGCCTGGGATACCTTCGGCGAGAGCAGCGGTGGAGATTGATCAGAGCGCTTCTCTCGGGCCGACCGGCAGGTCACGACGGAGCGCCCATCATCGAGGGTCATTCGTCAAGAAGATCGATGAGCCATCCGGGTCCGGCCACTTCCGCTCCCAGGTTCTGAGCGCGCCGGCGCAGCGCACGGTCCGCCGACACCAGTGTCACCTGGGTGATGCCGCGGTCGGTGCCGACAGCATCGGCCGTGGCGGCAATGAGGGTGTCGTCCCCGCTGCCGGACGCATGAACAACGGTGACCCCGCCGGCCGCTCCCGCCTCTACGCCGCTGCGTGCACGGCCTTCGAGGACAACGACAACGGGCTCGGCCAGCCGGCCCGCTGCCGTCGCAGCGCGAACTCGCCCGACGAAGGTGCGGGCTGCCCCTGGCCGATCCCGCCACCAGCCGTCCGGGCGAGATCCGACCACGTTTGCCGCATCGACGAGAAGCACGCTCCAGTATCACCCGTCCAGTGACAGGGCGCTCTTCACCCGAGGTGCAACACCCATGTGCCCGTGGGCGTCCTGTCCGTGAGCTCTGGGTCCGATCGGCCGGGTCCCCGACTGGATGGGGTGTCCGGACCACAATAGTGGGACATGTCCGATCGAATCGACCGCCGCTCGTTTTTGGCCCGGGGGGCCGTCGCCGGGGTCGGCATTGCCGCCATCGGCACCTCCGGCGGCATCCTGGAGGCGTGCAGTTCGGGCTCCGGTTCGAGCTCGGGGACGGCTGGCACCAACGCACACCCGGACGGCATCAGCACCGCCCCCCCCAAAAAGGGCGGCCAGCTCATCTTCGGCACCGAGGCGGAGGAAAAGGGGTTCAGCACCACGCAGGGAACCTTCGACACCACCGGCATCCTTTACGCCCGTACCGTCTTCGACCCGCTCGCCATCATCGACGCCAGCGGCAACGTCCAGCCCTACCTGGCTCAGTCGATCACCGCCAACCCCGATTACACGGTGTGGACCATCACCATGCGGCCCCATCTGTTCTTCCACAACGGCGCCCCGTGCGACGGTGCCGCAGTGGCAGAGAACTTCGCCCTCCAGCAGGCTTCAGGACTGACCGGTCCGGCCTTCACCACCATCGCCACGGTATCGGTGCCCAGTCCGCTGGTGGTCACCGTCATCATGAAATCGCCGTGGGTCCCGTTCGACTATTACCTGGCCGGGGGCATCGGCGGCCAGATCGCCTTCATTGCCGAGCCCAACTGGCTGAAGTCCGGGAGCCAGACCGACCCCATAGGCACAGGGCCGTTCGTCTTCCAGGCGTGGAATCCGAACGACCACTTCACCGCTACCAAGAACCCTCACTACTGGAGACCCAACTTCCCGTATCTCGACAGCATCACCTACAGGCCCATCCCGGACAGCCAACAACTGCTGGCCACTCTCGAGTCGGGCGGAGTGGACGTCATCCACACCTCCTTCTCGGAGGTAACCGCAAGCCTCCGGTCCAACAGCTCGCTCGGCTACACCGACGATTCCGTCCACGTGGCCGGGGAGCCGGACATGCTCTGCCTCCTCCTAAACCTGTCCACGTCACCCTTCGACAACCTCAAGGTGCGGCAGGCGTCAGCCATGGCCATCAGCTCGGCTGAGTACTCGCAGGTGATCGAGAACGGTATCTGTCCCCCCTCCAGCGGGCCGTTTGCGGAAGGATCCCCCTACTTCGCTCCGACCGGCTACCCGGCGCCCGATCGGGCCAAAGCCAAGCAATTGATCACCGAGGTGCAGCACGAGACCGGCCAGCCCGTGTCGATCACCTTGATCCACACCCCTGATCCCAGTGCCACCAGGGATGCCGAGTACTTCCAAGCGCAACTGCAGGCAGCGGGGATGCAGGTCACGCTCAGCACCATCCAACAGGCGGAGCTCATCAGTACCGCCGTGCTCGGCAGCTTCGAAGCCCTTTTGTGGAGACAGTTCGGGGCGGTGCACCCCGACCTCAACTTCATCTTCTGGAGTCCGGCCAATGCATCCAAAACAGGCATATCCGCCAACATGGCCCGCAACACCGACCCCAGGATGGAGGCGACCCTGCTGAAGGGACGTCAATCCCCCACCGCGGCCGACAGTGATGCTGCGTACCAGGAGGTCGGCAAGCTGATGGGCTCGGACCTCCCCTACATCTGGACCGCTCGGGCAGTGTGGTCGATCGGCGCCCAACCCAAGGTGCAGAACTGGAACGATCCGACCACACCGGCGGGTAAGCCGGCTTTCGGGATGATAACCGGGGCCATCTGGCCCACCCAGATCTGGTTGAGCTGATCCTCGTTCGTCCCGGGGCCAGTAAAATTGGGACGGTGACGAGTACAGATTCCGGAGCAACCGAGCCCCATCAAGCCCGACAGATTGCCGAATCCTTCGGCTCGAACGCCGAACGGTATGACCGGGCTCGCCCCGACTACCCCGAAGCAATGGTGAACCGGATCGTCGCAGCCAGCCCGGGCCCCACGTTTCTCGACGTCGGCACCGGCACGGGCATTGCTGCCCGGCAGTTCCAGGAAAAGGGATGTGAATTGGTCGGCGTTGACGTCGACCGGCGGATGGCCGAACTTGCTCGCCGGCGCGGGATCGACGTCGAAGTCGCAGCCTTCGAAGCCTGGGATCCGGCCGGTCGGACCTTCGATGCCGTCGTCTGCGGACAGGCGTGGCACTGGATCGACCCCACAACGGGGGCCACCAAGGCGGCCCAGGCTCTGCACGCCGGTGGCCGGTTGTCCCTGTTCTGGAATGTGTTCCGACCTCCATCCGACCTGACGGAGGAATTTGTCGATGTCTACCGTCAGGCCTTTCCCGACGCGCTCTTCAACCCCTGGGCGCGACCTCTCATGGAGGCGTACGCAACGGTCTTCTCCAAGGCAGCCGATGGGATGCGGGAGACGGGCGCCTTCGGCGACGAGGACCGGTGGCTCTTCGACTGGGAGCGGTCCTACACCCGGGATGAGTGGTTGGATGTGGTTCCAACAACGGGAGGTCACAATCTGCTGCCTCCGACCCAGCTCGACGAGTTGCTCGAAACCCTGGGGGCGACGATCGACGCGGTCGGGGGGCGCTTCACAATGGGTTACACCTCGGTAGTCGTCACAGCGCTCCGGGCCTCCGTCTAGAACCCAGCCACATTCGACGGCGACCTAAACTGAGCACGATGACTGGTTATGAACCCGGAGACCCAGAGTACCGGGCCTTCGTCGGTCCCTTCGAGCAGTATGACGTTATGGGCGCGACCCAATTCAGTCTGCTGTACTCGCTCGGCATCCGCCAGCACCACCGGCTACTTGACGTTGGCTGCGGCTCCCTGCGCGCTGGGCGGCTCTTCATCACCTACCTCGACCCCGGCAACTACTCCGGGGTGGAGCCGAACACCTGGCTTGTCGATGACGCCATTGCCCATCAGACCGGGCAGTCACTCGTCGACATCAAGGAGCCAGTGTTCTCGAACAACGACGGGTTCGACTTTTCGGATCTCGGGATGTTCGACTTCGTTGTCGCCCAGTCCATCGCTTCGCACGCAGGGCCGAGCCTGGTGGCCACAATGCTCACCTCCATCCGATCGGTGCTCGTTCCCACCGGCCTCGCCGCCGTGACCTTCATCCATGCCGATCCGGAGGAGGCCAACGTCGCCCACGCCGAGCCGGACGACACCCACTGGCCGGAATGGCTGTACCCGGGTTGTTTCAGCTACCGGATCGAGGCCGTCGAGTCACTGGTCCGAGATGCCAATTTGATCGGTTGCATCCTGCCGTGGTTTCACCCGCGCCAGACGTGGTGGTTGCTCGCCGGATCGCCAGAAGCGATGCCAGACAAGGAGTTCCGGGAGCGATTGGCGGGACCGACGCTGGCCGAGGGATTCGAGTCGAGCTGGAGGCGGCTGCCGGTCGCAAATACGCGCCGAGCTCAAAGACGCTTCCGGTTCGCTCATGGCAGAAGTGGCAGTGGCAGGTAGACACCCGCACCGTTTGGCGACGGGTACCCGACGCCGTGGCGGCGTGAGGCGGCGCCGCTCGTCCGGTACCGGGTCGGGCTCCGGCGCCGCGAACGGGTGTGGTGGGGCCGACCTCGTCCTCCGTACCCGGCACTATGTTCTGCCGTGATGCCCGTACGAGCAGCCGGATCGCTGCAAGTGGGGATCGCTCCAGGAACAGTGTCGACCCCGCCGGTCCAGGATGGCCATCATCGCGTGTGGCAGGAGGTCACCCGGCAGCTCGAGGCGTGCGGCGCGTTGACCACTGGGGGGCGTCCGGACGTCTGGCTCTACTGCGGCCACGGCGGCGACCCGGGCGTCGAGGGCCGGGCGGTCGCCATCGTCTATGAGGTCAGCTGGTCCGTGCCCGGGGCGTCTGACGGCTACCCGGCGGAATTCATCGGCAGCATCGACCGGGCCACCGCCGCCGGTGTCCAGCGTGCCGATGCCGTGATCACCGGGTCCACCTCGGCAAAGAACGAAGTGGCGCAGGCCTATGGATACCCGGCCGACCGCATCCACGTCGTCCCCTTCGGGGTCGACCCCGACCGGTTCGAGCCGTCGTGGAAGGTGCGTCGGGGCACGGTCCCGACCCCTGGGCTGCCTGCGGGCCGTCCATATGTTCTCTTCATCAACTCGCTCGCTCCCCGTAAAAACGTCGGCATCGTACGCGACGCCGTCGGAATGCTGGCGGCCGACGGCTACCCCCATGCGCTGGTCCTGGTGGCCGGGATGCCTGCACATCTACAGGCACACGATCCCGACGCCGAGCGACGAGCGTTCGCCCCTCTGGGTGGAACCGAGGACCCTGTGGTCCGGCTGGTGGATCTGTCCGACGACCAGCTGGCCTCGGTGATGGCCGGCGCCACCGCACTATGCGCCCCGAGCCGGCATGAGGGCTTCGGACTTACCGTGCTCGAGGCCATGGCCACGGGGATCCCGGTCGTGGTGTCCGACCGCGGGTCGCTGCCAGAGGTCGTTGGCGCCGCGGGCGTGGTCGTCTCACCGACTGCGTCAGCAGTGGCCGGGGCACTGCGGGCGATCATCGACGCTCCCGAATCGGCAGCCTCGCTGGGCCGTGCTGCCCGCCGGCGGGCCGAAGGATTCACATGGGAGCGGACCGCGGCCGGATGGCTCGACGTGGCGGATGGGGTGCACCGCCGGACCGGCGGCACCGATCCAGGTTGATCAGCGCTTACGACCACACAATGTCGACGTGGTAGTCGGTGAACGGGCTCGAAGCGCTCTCCTGACTTTGACAAGGGATAGTCCACCACGGTGCAGCCTGCACCGGCACATGGCAGTCGGCCAGTGAACCCGGTGCTACCGGCTGACAGCTGAATGGACCCAGCCCACCCCAGGCGGCATTGACGAGCACGCACACCTGACCGTTCGAGAGCCGCACGGCCCAAGGCCGGTCCTCAGGTGCGCCTTGGAGGGCTGGGGGCAGGGAGCCCACGTCGAACCGAACGACGTTCGGATCGGCGGGATTGGCCGAGGGACAGAGGAGCGGACCACTCGGGCCTCTCGGGGGCGCAAAACAGGGGTCGTAGATGTTGTTGCCCGAAATCCGAACAAAGCAGCGATACGAGGAGTTGCCCGCCACTCCGGCCGCTTGGCATGTCCCGCTCACCGTCTTGGAGACTCGAAGGTTCGGGTCGATCATTCCCTGTGCCGAAAAGGGCTGATAAGTGACTTCCCGGGTTCGCGCCGCAGGCGATCTGGTGCTTGGTGGCGGGGTGCTGGCCGGCGGCTTCGCCGTAGTGGAGCTGGAGCCGCATGCGGTGAGGGCAAGCGAAGCAACGGAGAGCACCCCGAAGAATCGAAACCAGAACATGGGCTCCGACCATCGGATCCGTGTGAGCCGAGCCAACTGCACCACCTCGAATAATGAAATCGCCTTCAAGCTGATTGTCGCTCAAAGGACCGATAAATGGAAGCCACCCCGTGCCACCTGACGCCTGAAGAGTGGCACCACGGTTAGAGCGGTGCTGTTACTTCACAGAATCAAGGATGCAGGAGACGGATTCTGAAACACTCAAAGCCCCGGTATCCACGACCAGGTCCGCACTAGCCTCGATCATTCGTCCTACCCCTGGTGACGGCAAAGGCGCCGGCGAGTTGGGCGTCGTGATCGATCTCGGCGGCCGGACCTCATCGTGGGCGTGAAGAGCCGCGGTGTTGTCCTTCGGTTTCGGATGTCACGCCCTGCAGATTTGCTTTCGGGTCGGGCGTAGTGACCCGGCTCATCAGGGGATGGCCGCCCGGAGTTTGACGAAGGCGTTGGCGAGATCGTCCACCCGGGGCCAGGTCTCGTCCAAGCGGAGGATGAGTCCCCTGGACTTGTGGACGAGCAGGGCGGCAACGTGGAGGACCCGGTAGCGCATGGTCTTCGGTTCGGCCTTGGCCAGTGCCCCCTCGAAACAGACCATCTGGCTCCAGGCCAGGAGTGCTCCGGCGATCAGGCTGGTGGCCACCCAGGCCTCGTTGCGGACAAAAGAGTCGAAAGGCAGATTGGTTAGGCCGCAGTCCTTCCAGTTCCTGATCCGGTCCTCCACCCGGGCGTGTCCCCGGTGACGGAGCTCCAATGCGGCGATGTCGGTGCCTTCTGAGTTGGTGATGAAGCAGGTGTGGCGGAAGCCCTCTGCCGTGTCGAACAAGGTGAGCTGGGCCCCGGGATGGGGACGCTCCCGTCGCATGAGCAACCGGGTGTCCTCCGGCCAGGCGGACAGCGGAATGAGGTCGGTGAGTTCAACGACCCAGGCACCATCACGGGCAGAGCCATCGGTCTCTTTGGCCTGGATCCAGTCCTCTTCCTGGACGAGGACCAGGGCGTCGCGTACTCCCTGGTCGATGGCGAATCCGATGGAGAAGTCGCAGTTGGCCTCAACGATGGCGTCCACGAACCCGTGGGTGGCTCCGGCCGAGTCGGCTCGCACCAGGATGGGGTGGATGACGAGGGTCGGGTGGTCACCTGCGAAATGACCGGCCTGGTACTCCTCGGGCAGAGAGGAGAGTGACTGGTGGAGCAACCAGATGTGGTCGTCGGCGTCATTGGCCCCTGTGTTCCCCGCACGCAGCATGGCGGCCAGTGGTTCGCCCGTCGTGTCGCAACACACTCCCAACGGGAAGAACCCGAAGCCCTTCTTGTAGGTGGGGGTGGCGTCCTGCTTCTCCGAGTAGGAGTTGACCAGGGTGGCGTCGAAGTCCAACACCAACGAGTCCCCCGGAGGAGCTGCCGCCCACACCGTGGCCCGGGCGGCGGCGATGGCCTCGGGGATGGCCCGCAGTTCGAAGGCCGTCGTGGCCTCGACGGCCCGCCAGGCCGTGGCGATGGAGGCCACCGGACCGAACAGCTCGGACTGCTCACGGAGGGACGCCATGTCGGCCAGACAGTCGGCCCCATCGGCGATGGCCACGGCCAGGTGGGTGAGGACGACACCGGGATCGTGGGTGTGCCAGTTGATCCCACAGCCCGCCATGGCAGCAGACATCGCTTCGGTCAGGCCGCTGCGGTCGGCCAGTTCGGACAACAACGCGGTGCCGGCATGGGACACCAGATTCTTCCCGTCGGTGGTCACCCTCATCGACTGGGTGGCGCGACTATCGTGCACCTTCAAGGAGCCCTCCTTGTTCTGCGAGATGTGTTGTGTGAAGACTCACATTCTCCCAGGGCAGGAGGGCTTTTACGCGGACGCGGATACCGTCAGATCAGGGGCGGGACGAATTTTCGAGGCTAGGCAGCAGCCAGCTCCTGGCCAGTTCATATGACTCGACATGGTCGAGCCGCCACTCCTCAGCACTTCGTTCCATCGAATCCTTCCTGATTCTCTCCTCCAGCACCTTTGCAGGGGCGTCGAGAAGAACGTGGAAAACCCTTTGTTGGCGTTCTCCAAACCTCGTCTGCATCTCATCCCAATACTCCTGGACCAGGACCGTCTGGACAACGACCAGATCATGGCCTGTGAACTCCGAAACCTCGGACGCCACCGCCGGAACCAATGAGCGCCAAGGTGGCAGGTCTTGGAAGTCGTTGAACTCGACCCCAGCAAGGTTGGCTGCGAGCAGCAGAGTCATTGTCAAGAGTTGTGGATGAGAAATCTCACTCAGGCGGCGACGGACCCCTTCTTGGTGTCGGTATCTGTGGCCGATTCGGCCTTGTTGTCGCTCCTCTCTTGTAGCTGGCCGTCAATGAAGGTTGCTCGCGCCCGGACCAGCGGGACGAGCTCTGCGCCGCCGATCCGTCGCCAGCGGTCCTGGGCGGAGTCGAGCAGCTTGTAGGCCATGGCCAGGCCGGCCTGGCGGGATCCGGCGCCCCGGGTGACCTTGGTACGGAGTCTCACCGTCGAGAAGGTGGACTCGATCGGGTTGGTGGTGCGCAGGTGGACCCAGTGCTCGACGGGGAAGTCGAAGAAGGCGAGCAGCGTGTCGAGCTCACCGGTGATCTTGTCGGTGGCCTTCTTGAAGTCGGCGTAGGTCTCGGTGAAGACCTTCACCGCGTCGAGTGCCTCGGTGCGCGACGGCGCCCCGTAGATGTTGCGCACGGCGTCCTTGGCCTCGGCGTGGAGCCGTTTGGGCAGGGCGTCGAGCACGTTGGCTGTGCGATGCACCCAGCAACGCTGCTCACGGGTCTGGGGGAACACCTCACGCAGTGCTCCCCAGAATCCGAGCGCTCCGTCGCCGACGGCGAGCACCGGGGCCTCGAGGCCCCGGTCACGCAGGCTGCGCAGGACCTCGGCCCAGCTGTCGGTGGACTCGCGGTAGCCATCAGCCAGCGCCACCAGCTCCTTGGTGCCGTCGGGGCGTACACCGACGATCACCAGGCAGCACAGTCGGTCCTCTTCCAGCCGGATGTTGAAATGCACCCCGTCGGCCCAGAAGTAGACGAAGTCGAGGCCCGAGAGGTCCCGCTCGTTCCAGTCGGCGTGCTCGGCCTGCCAGGCTTCGGTCAGGCGGTTGACCGTGGACGCGGAGAGCCCGGCGTCAGAGCCGAAGAACTCACCGAGGGCGGGTGCGAAGTCGCCGGTCGAGAGCCCGCGCAGGTACAAGATGGGCAGCACCTCGGTCACCTTGGGCGACTTGCGCATGTAGGCCGGCAGGATGGCCGAGGAGAACCGTTCGCCCTCGCGGCGGTCGTCTACCCGCGGAGCCCTGACCTCGACTACCCCGGCCCCGGTCGTGACCTCGCGGGCCCGGGCCGAGCCGTTGCCCACCACCAGGCGGTGACCGGCGGCGTCGAGCAGCTCAGCATGGGCCTCGAGGTAGGCCCGGCGCTCGGCGGCCAGTGCCACGGCCAGCATCTCTTGGGCAGCTACCCGGCACATCTCATCGAGGTCGATGGTCATCGCCTCGGGGTCATCAACCGCGTCAGCGGTCGCGTCTTGGACTAACTTCAACATTGGCGTATCCCTCCCCGCTGGTCTCACCCGGCGGACTCGTTGTTTGGTCAACTTGGAGGGTACGTCGCGTCCATCGTCAGATCGTGCATCCACAACTTCTGGTTATAACTCCGAGCAGCATCCCGACCTGCTCTGGATCAAACGACCGCCATGTCGGTGCGCGCTCTCTGATCTCCCGGGCAGTCGTGGTCTTGCCTACGCCGAATGCTCCGTTGAGCCACAGGATCACCGGGCGATCCTCACTTTTGAAGGGGTGATCACGCCGCCCTGGCCTTCGAGTGCGTCTCTAGCTGAACACACCGTAACGTCCGAGTCCGTGAACAGATCAACGCCGGTCCGACTATGGGAAGATGTCGCCGACACTGGCTACGGGAGCGACTATGAGCCAATCGTGGTTGGACCGATATATCGATGTGTGGTGCCATCACCCTCAAGCTAGTGGCGAAGGGGGCGAAGAAGCGATGGCCACGCTCCTGACCTTCATGAGCGACGAGGTTCGCTATGAGGACGTTCCGACGGGAGCCGTCTTTGTCGGCCACGATGGCATCAGGCAAATGGGTGCCGGCGCTTTGGAGATGTCAGCCAATATGTCCTTTGAGGTCGTACAGGGCGTGGAGGGCAACAATTCCTATGCGTTTGAAGCAATCTGCCGTGGCACCAACACGGGCGCAATCGGACCGCTTCCGGGCACGGGAAATAGCTTCACATTCCGAGGTGTATCCATTGGAGAGGTCTCTGAAGCTGGGCTCGTCGTCTCCCAGCGGGACTACTGGGACCTTGCCGGACTCCTCGGGCAACTCGGCGTATCCATGTAAATGCCCGCTCGACCCCGCAACTGGCACAGATTGCGTGGCCGACGCAGCCCGCACCGAGTTCCAAGGCGAAGATCATTGTTGCGGGACAGCTCCGGAAAGTAATTAGGCGAGCTCCAGGAGCGTCTCTTCGATCTCTGCACCCCTTGCGCGAGCGTATGACGTCTCGGTGCCAACGCTCCTGAACCCGGTCTTTTGTAAGATCCGCAACGATCCAATGTTGTCGCTGGCGACACGAGCGCGTATGGGCCGCACGGACACCTCCTCGAGTAGCAGAGCGAGGGCGCGGGTGGCGATCCCCTGCCCCCAGTACGACCGGTCTATCCAGTAGGTCACTTCCGTCGCTCCCTCGAATACGAAGTCAGCGATGGTACCAACCAACCTGTCGTCATAGGTGATCGCCCTGTTCGTGGTGTCGGGTGAACCCATCACCCTGGCCATGTGGGCGTCGAAAGCGGCCCGATCGTTCGGATCTTCGGTGGTGAACGCCGCCATCTGGACCGACGCCGGATCGCACATCTGCTCGAAGATGGTATCGAGATCTGAATTCTCGACTGGTCGAAGTCCCACGGTCGGCATCACTAACGATTCTTTCGCCATTGGGCAACCATTACCTGAGGTTACCCACCCGACAGGCCGGGATACGCCGACGCTAACATCACGTTATCGGGCAGGAGGTGCAAGTGGCTATCTCTCCTCCCCGCCCAACGCCGTTGTCAGCGTCTCCAGATCGGCGACGGTCACAGTGAGCGCTGAATGGCCGCCTCTTCGCAGTAGTGAGGGCACTTTCTCTGCGAAATGGATGCATACGCCACCGTCGTGATTCGTTCCAAAGGTCAGCCCGTCGTCGGCCCGCGACATGCGGACCCCAAACGCCGTCCACCAGCGGTAGTTCCGGGTGATGTGGGCACCCGTGACGTTGGCAAGAGGCGTGGCGATCTTGAAAACGCCAAACGTCGCCACTAATCCACTCCCATCGGTAAGTGTGACGCCGTCCGTGCCGGGCCGCAGGAGAAATGGCAACAACAACGGCAGGTAGCGCTTGTCGATGGCGTAGCCAAAGTGTTCGGTCACGGTTCCGACGATAGAAGGTTTGGTGATGCCTAACGGGGTTTCACCCCAGCCCGACGAGCTGTAACTGCCGCACGTCACCTGGCACTCACCTGGCACGTCTTCGGGCGCGGACTCCGGCCGAGCGCAACTGCTGGCGGGGTGTCTAGCCTCGCCCATGGACCGCTCGAAGCGGTTAGGTGCCCGTTGAGGGCGACGACGACCGGAGCCCGATATGACGCTAGCTCGCAGTGTGACCGAGGTGCTCAGCGACCATGTCACCTTGGAGGTCGAGTCCATCGACCGGATGTATCTCAACCTCTATGTGCCAAAACTCCAGTACGAGGGGGGAGTGGTGGGATTCTTCCGGGGCCACCGGGGTGCGACCTTCGCTTCGTCGGCCCTCATGGACCCGATCAGCAAGGACCTCGTGGCCGACATCCACCGGTTCGTGAAGCGTGAGGGCGTCGACCTGGTCACCTTCGAGAAGGGCCAGCGCAAGGACGACGTCGCCCACGAGTACCTGGAGAACTTCGAGGGGACCGAGGGCGTGCTCTTCGTGGGCAAGGCCCAGGAAAAGACCTCCACCTTCCGAACCGAGAAGCGCACGAACCCGGCGACCGGTCGGACCTACCCGTGGATCGTGCGTGCCACGGCCATGGTGAACCAGTACTACTTCTACTGCGTCGATGCCGACTTCGGCCCGTTCTTCATCAAGTTCGGCTCGTACTTCCCCTACAACGGCAAGCTCTGCATCAACGGGAACGAATGGGCCAAGTGCCAGGCAGCGCGGTCCGGCATCGGCTTCGAGCCCCTCGACAACGGGTTCGCCTCCTGTTCGGACCCAGCCCGTCTCCAGCGGATCTGCGACCGGCTCAGCGCCAAGAAGATCGACGCTCTGGCCCGCAAGTGGTTCGCTCGTCTGCCCCACCCCTTCACACCACAGGACCGCCGGGCCGGCTACCGCTACGACATCTCCATTCTCCAGGCCGAGTTCTCTCTCACCCAGGTGCTCGACCGCCCACTCACCGGACGGGTGTTCTTCGAGGAGGTAATCCGTGACAATCTCGACATCGGCCGCCCCGATCAGATCTCCTTGATCTTCGAGAAGCGGGTCAACCGGCGCACGCCGGGGAGATTCCGCACCCGGGTCATCACCGAGGGGGTCACCCCCTCCCTCTACGTCGACTACAAGCACACCAGGATCAAGCAGTATCACAAGGAGGGGCAGGCCCTCCGGACCGAGACCACCGTCAACGACACCCGTGACTTCAAGATCGGCAGACGGCTCCACAATCTTCCCGCACTCCGGGAGATCGGCTTCACCGCCAACCGACGTCTCCTCGACGTCCAACGAACGAGCTCGGACTGCCACATCGGAGAAGCAGCGTTTGCCCGGGTGTGTGCACCGGTGATCGTCGACGGTCAGCGTGGCCCAGCCCTTCGCTTCGGCGATCCCCGAGTCCAGGCCCTGCTCAGCGCTCTGGTCGTCTTCCGTCTTCTGCCACGTGGATTCTCCAACCGAGACTTGCGATCACACCTCGCGCCACTGCTGGGCATCGATCCCAGCGCCATGACTGCGGGCAGGATGACCTACGACCTCAGACGACTCCGCCTCCACGGGATCATCGAGCGCGTCCCCCACACCAATCGCTACCAGATCACTCCGTTCGGTTTGAAGACGGCCATCTTCTTCACACGCACCCACAACCGCCTGTTGCGCACCGGGCTGTCGGAGATCTGTGATCCACTGCCGATCGAGACCCCACTACGCCGACAATTCGACCGCCTGGAGCACACGATCACCGATCTGGTCGCAGATCTCGGTCTGGCCGCATGAAACTTGACTCAAGTGTGCCGGCTTCGCCGGCCCAAGCTTCCTAGCGTCTCAGCCATTCGTCCGGCTGTGGTGCAATCCCGCCGGTTCCGATCCTTCTGCCCAATGTCCGACGGCCACCGAGCTCGGCGACGCCGCCCATAGAGGGATCCGACTACCGATACGAGGAGGAGGCCAGCCGGACTGTCCCGGACCGCCGATACTGAGGGTGGTTGTGCGTGGCATCGCTCACCCACCCCTTCGCCACACCTCGGGGAACAACCTCTGGCGAACACCGGTAACGCCGGCCCGATTGACATCGGTCGCTGGAGGTGTAATCTACAACTAAATGGTTGTAACACCCCTCGAGCCCCAGAAACAGACCGACCGGTTGTTTTTCGCGCTCAGCGATGCAACTCGGCGCGACATCGTCACGCGGACTCTCGACCGTGAGCGCTCCGTCAGCGAGCTGGGCCGGCTGTATCCGATCAGCCTCACCGCAGTGCAGAAGCACGTCGAGGTGCTGGTCGACGCCGGTCTGGTCTCAAAGCACCGGAGCGGACGGGAACAACTCGTGCGCGGCGAGGTCGCCCTACTTCGCCGAGCCCATGAACTCCTCAATGAACTCGAAACGGTGTGGCGGGCCCGCCTCGAACGCTTCGACGACGTCCTCGACGAAACCACTGGGAAGGAAAGCGAATGACCGTTTGCAATGTCGACAAGAACGCAGAGGCCAAGACAATGGTCATCACTGTGGAGTTCAAGACGTCCATTGTCAACGTGTGGCAGCTGTGGGCCGACCCGCGCCTACTCGAGCGGTGGTGGGGTCCGCCGGGATTTCCGGCCACCTTCGAACATCACGACCTCACGCCGGGAGGCACGATCACCTACTCCACGTCCGACCCCGACCTTGGCGAGAGTTTCGACGGCACCTGGAACGTGATCGAGGCCGACCCACCGACCAGGCTGGTGGTCGAAGACGCCATCCTCGAAGATGACGGAACGCCCAGCGACGGCAACTCCATGACTCGCATGGAGATCGACATCGAAGCGGTGGGCGAGACGACGCGCATGATTCTGACCACGCATTTCGACTCGCTCGAAGGGATGGAGCAAGCGATCGCCATGGGCGTGGCCGAAGGCATGAAGGAGTGCATGTCCCAGATCGACGCCCTGCTCGCCGAGGTCGCCGCCTAGCGGAGGCGCCCCCAATAGACAGCGACCTCCATCTGCTCGAATCTATTGGTCGTGACCGCGGCGGTTGGAATCAGGACTGACGAGCGAGTCGGCACAGTCTGCCGCTCCCCAGATCCATCGTTATACGTAGGATCCGTGTCAAGCCGACTCCTCGGTCGCTCGGTTGACCAGGCTCTCGAAGAGCATCTCCCGGTCGGTCTGTCCGTGCTCTTGAGCATGGTTCCGCTGGCGGATCAGTACCGGCACGTTCTCGGGTCCGGTCTGGAAGTAGGCGCACCGTTCGCAGGCTGACTCGATGCGGCAGTCGAGGTCGGCCGGTCGGGTGCACATGCCATTGCCGAGCATACGGGCGTACTCGGTTCGGAGCCGGGTCATCGCCGGGGTCTCGCCGGTGGAGGGGGCTTTCGTCGAAGTTCCCGCCGTGTTGTAGAGCGCATCGATCTGCTCCATGACCGAGGCGTACTCGGCAGCCACTACCCGGTTGGCGATGCGGGCATAGACGAGGGTCATGTCCATCGACCGGTGGCCGAGCATCTCGGCAATGGTCTCCAAGCGCATGCCCCGGTTGATGGCCTGGGTGGCCAGCGTGTGGCGCAGCTGGTGGGGATAGGCATGCTCGATGCCGGCCTTCCGCGCCGTGGTGGCCACGATGCGGTGGACGGTCCGTCGATCGAGCGGCCTGTGCTCGTCTGCCATGAGCCGCTGTTGGGCTCGGATGTGGACTCGGTTGCGTGTTGTCCACTCGTTGAGCAGCGGGACGAGTTCGGCGTGGAGCGGGATCATCCGGTCGTTGCGCAGCTTGCCGACGGGGATGCGCAACCAGTGGGACCCGTCGCGCACCGAGACGGCGTCGGCCGCCAGCTCGCATAGTTCGGTCGCCCGCATGCCGGTGCGGGAAAGCATCTCGACCACCAGGCGATAGCGGGGCAGGCGATGGGCCTTGGCTGCAGCCAGGAGTTTGGCCGAGTCCTCGTCGGAGAGGAACTTAGGCAGCGGCTCTGGCCGGGGCGGGATGTCCCCATGCAGGATCGGGTTGCGATGGTGGGCCTCGGGCCAGTCCCACTCGATGAGTCGCTCGAGGAAGATCCGGATCATCTTCAGACGCTGACGTTGGGTGTTCTTGGCCAGGGTCGGACCCTTGCATCCAGGTTGGGAGGCCAGCCAGACCTTGTAGTCCTCGATATGGCGCCTGGTGATGCCGGCAACCGTGACCACGTCGGTCTCAGCCACCAACCACCGGGCCAGCTGGCGCAGTGTTGAGTCCGCCACGTCCACACTGCGGGGAGCGAGAAACGTGGTGAGCTGGACCAGGTAGCGGCGCATGGTGGCGGCCAGCTGGGGCGCCTGGGTGGAGAGCAGGGCCCACTCCCGGTGGGACTCGTTCTTCGGGATCCAGGGCTCGGGCACGACCTCGGCGATACTCACTGAGCCACCTCCACCATGGCGAGAAGCTCTGCGGCATGAGTGTCGACGGCTCCGATGGCCTGGTGGTACTCGTCGGCCAGCCAGTCGTTGGTCAGGTGTAGGTAGATCCGGGTCGATTCGATGGAGATGTGCCCGGCCTGGGCCTGGACGGCTTCGAGTGCCATGCCCGCCTCCCGCAGCCGGGTGAGACAGGTGTGGCGGAACTGGTGGCAGGTGACCCGCTCGAGCCCGGCCCGCTGGCGGGCGTTGCGCAGCATCATGTCGACGCCGTCCGCCGTCATTACCTTCCCCCGGCTCGGACCCTTCAGGGTCAAGAACACTGCGTCGGTCGACACGTCCTTCGGCCGTTCGTGAACCAGATACTCACCGACCTCGGCGAAGAAGGCGTTCGAGATGGGCACCACTCGCTGGTGGCCGCCCTTGCCCTCGACGATGAACAACGATCGCTCACCGACCTGGATGTCGGACAAGCGCAGCCCGAGCACCTCGCAGCGGCGCAGGTCACCCAGCACCATGGCAAAGACCATGGCCCGGTCCCGGTGAGTGCGCAGCGCACCGACCAGTGCGTCGACATCTCCGGGCGACAGGACCTTGGGAAGCGTGCGAGGCACTCGCACCAGTGGCACCGTCCGGACCCGACCACCGCGTCGGCGGGTGGAGAGTCCTTTCGGCACCGGGTTCGTCTCGACCGGCGTGTCGCCTCTGGCCACCAGGTAGGCATAGAAGCCTGACACCGAGGACAGCCGACGGGCGATGGTGCGGGCCGACAGACCCGACTCGCCGTCGGACATCCGCACTACGGAGCGATCACCTCGCTGGTCGGCCAGGAACTCGAAGACATCGACAGGAACCACGGCGACCGGTGCCTTGTCGACGACGGTGAAGAACGCCTTCAGGTCGTGGGTCACCGCCCGCAGTGTGTTCGGTCTGGTCCGCCCGGCCACGAACTCGAGATAGGAGTCGACCAGCGGATCACCCAGACTGAATCGGGTCTCTCCAGCAGGTGAGGATGTGCGGACCAGGACGGGGAATGAGCTCATCCGGGCATGTTCCCAGCGCTGGACAGAAAGCACTGAGATACCAAATGGATCATACGTGTATTAAGCGATATGCGCTAGTACGTAAGGCGTGCCGAACCCGTTTGTGCAGAGCATGACCAGCAACTTCGAGGAAGCGCTGCGACTGATGGAGGCGGCGCTTACGGATTGTCCCGGCGATCTGTGGGAGACGGACCTGTGGCCGGACGAGGCCCCCACGAGTCCGGCGCCGCACGGAGGATTGCACGGCTCAGCCCCGTGGTTCCTGGGATACCACACGCTGTCGACCCTCGACTACGACCTCAGCGCGAGTTCGAGCCATGGGAACCGCCACAACCCTTTGACGAGAACGCCTACGGCTTTCCCAACCGTATGTTCACCAAGATCGAACTGCTCGGTTACATCGACTACTGCCGCGTGAGGGTTCGCCGAACGCTTGACGCGCTTACCGAGGACGCGGCTGCTCGGCCACTCCCTGCCGCCCATCGTTACCACGGCATGCTGTACGGAGTGATTGTCGGCCGCATGCCTCTGCACATCCTTGAACACGCTTCCCAGATCCGCCAGTTCCTGACCGCCGCCGGAGTCAAAGTACAACCGATGCCCGGCGATCGTGGGTACGTCGGCGGTGTTCCGTGATAGTGATCCTGCGACGTGCTTCCCGCGGGCTGCCTTCATCCCGGCCTTATGAGACAGGCCCCATGTCATACTTCAGACATGAGGGGTATTCGGCTGTGGGTTGTGCTGGCGCTGCTTGGGGCGATCCTTGCCGCATGCGGATCTTCATCCGGTGCGGCATCAGTCAACTGCGGATCAGACACGGTCTCTGTGGTTGTCGGGACAAAACCTGCCACGGTATGCGTCCAGGTTGGCGGACTCCTTGACATGAAGAAAGGTGGTGGCGATTTCAGCGGCTCTTGGCTGGTCCACCGACAGTGTCCAACGAAGAGGTGCTACACCTGATTGTCAGCAACTCGACTGATGTGGAGATCAGCGACAACATGACCTTCGGCGGATCAGATTCCGGTTCTACCGGAGGCGGCACTTCGTCCGGGGCAACCCCGGGCACCTCATTCGCGTCATCCTCTGGATCTTCGGGCGGAGCTCCCTCGACGACAGTAACCGCGGGCACGGTTACCGCACGATTTAGGGCGCTCAGGCCCGGCGTCGTCAAGGTTCACGCGGCCTGCGTCGAAACTCCCACCACATGTACACCGGTAGCCTCCACTGGTTGGTTCCATTCGTGAAGCCCGCCCTGGCCAAACTGCCGGACTGACTCGATCTTGCCGGTCGGGGTCAGGCGAAAAGACTCCGAGCTGGTGACAGGGACAGCCTGGTGACCCCACGCCTGTGATCGCCCAATGAACCAATGGGTCCCCGAATCAGGGCGAGCCGATCGTCTGAACACCAGG